>NZ_JNXT01000025.1 GCF_000716675.1 Streptomyces alboflavus | reverse complement strand
GGACTTGGGTGTGCGGGGCGGAGAACACGGTGGCGTTCTCGACGAGTTCGGCGAGCAGGTGGATGACGTCGGCGACGGCGTGCCCGCGCCGGGTCCCCGGCGGCGGTCCGGTCCGGTGCGGGGGGCTTGGCGGTGGCGCGGGCCGGGGCCGGGTCGGGGCCCGGGTAGGCGGAGGTGGCCTGCCGGGGCCCCGGCACCAGACCGCTCGCGCCGCCGCCCGCACCCACGGCACCGCTGCCGCCCGTGCCACCCCGGGCGGCCGTCGCCCCGTCGTCCTGCTCGGCGCCGAGGAGGCCCTGCGGGACGATCAGGACGGCCTGCACGCCGCCGTAGATGTTGGTCTGGAGGCGGACGGCGATGCCGTGCCTGCGGGCGAGCGCGGCGACCACGAAGAGCCCGATGCGCCCGTCCTGGAGCAGGCTGGCGACGTTGACCTGGTCGGGGTCGGCGAGGAGTTGGTTCATCCGGACCTGCTCGGCGAGCGGCATGCCGAGGCCGCGGTCCTCGACCTCGACGGCGAGCCCGGCGGTCACGAGGTTGGCGCGCAGCAGGACTTGGGTGTGCGGGGCGGAGAACACGGTGGCGTTCTCGACGAGTTCGGCGAGCAGGTGGATGACGTCGGCGACGGCGTGCCCGCGCAGGGTCCCGTCGATCGGCGGCACCAGCTTCACCCGGGAGTACTGCTCGACCTCGGCGATGGCGGACCGCAGCACCTCCGTCATGGTCACCGGCCTGCTCCACTGACGCCGGGACATGGCGCCGCCGAGCACGGCCAGGTTCTCCGCGTGCCGCCGGATGCGGGTGGCCAGGTGGTCGATGTGGAAGAGGCCCTTGAGGAGTTCGGGGTCCTCGACGGTGTTCTCCAGGTCGTCGAGGAGCGAGATCTCGCGGTGCACGAGGGACTGGAGCCGCCGGGCGAGGTTCACGAAGACCTCGACCTTCTGCTCGCTGCCCGCCTGGCTGGAGAGCTGTGCCGCCTGCACGACGGCGGTGACGGCGCCGTCGTGCGCGCGGGACAGCTCCTCGGCGAGCGGTCCGAACTCGTCCCCCGCGCCCACGGCCCGCGCGGGCGGCTGCCCGGGCGTGGTCGGCGCGTCGCCCCTGCGCAGCTGTTCGACGAGTTCGCGCAGGTCGGCCTGGCCGCGTGCACAGGCGCGGCGGAGCGCGCCGACGCGGTCGCGCACGGACCGCGCGGCCCGTTCGGCGGCCACCGCGGCGATCACGACGCTGGCGAGGCCGAGCAGCGCGGCGGCGCCGAGCACAGCGAGCAGGGGCGGCCGGGGCCGGGCCCCGGCGTCCCGGATCAGGTAGAGCACGGCCGCGCTGCCGCACAGGCCGACCGCGACGGCGGGCAGCACGGCGATGCGCAGGAGCTGGGGCCGTATGCGCGCCTCGGGCAGGGGTGGCGCGGCGCGGCTCCCGGACCTGCCGTGCCGCCCGCTCTCCCGGCGGTCTGCGCGTGCTGCCGGTGCGCGAAGGTGAGACATCTGCGTCCTCGGTACGTGCGGACGAGACACCGCGGCGGTCCGCAGCGGCACCTCGTCGATGGCATCGCGATGCCGGCCGGCAGGCCGTGATGTGATCCCTGCGTCGCCCGACGGCCACACACGGTAGTCGTCACCGCATCAAGTGCGGTGGGCAGTTGACAAACTCCGGTGGCAGGGGTCCCGCTCTGGTATGACGCGTCGCACGGCTGCGCGAAAACGCTCGTACGGGTGCGCGAGGAACGGCACGGATGTCCGCGCGCCGAGGCCCGGGGCACGGTCCGGGGGTGCGGTCCGGGGGCGCGGTCCGGGGGCGCGGTCCGGGTCAGCCGACTTCCGCGACCTCGGGGCCCGCGGCGGTCGGCGTCGCCGGCTTCTTCCGGCCACACGTCCTCGGGGCGCCCGCCGCGGCGCTCTGCGGGGCCCGGGCGACCGCACGCCACCAGGGGGCGTCGGGCATGTCGTCGGACGACGGCTCGAAGGGCTCGCCGGGGATCGGCAGGGCGACGGCGGTGTCCTCGGCGCGGGCGGCGGCGAGGGTGCCGTCGCCGGGCTCCGACCAGGGGTGCGGCGCGAGGTTGAAGGTGCCCCAGTGGATGGGCAGCAGGACGCCGTGGGGCGTGCCGCCCTGGAGGTCGAGGTGGGCGCGGACGCCTTCCTCGGGGCGCATGTGGATGTCGGGCCAGAAGTCCGAGTACGCGCCGATCTGGATCATCGTGGCGTCGAACGGGCCGTGCTGGGCGCCGATCTCCTGGAAGCCCGGGAAGTAGCCGGTGTCACCGCTGTGGAAGACGCGGTGCTCGGGGCCGCGCACGGCCCAGGACGCCCACAGCGTGTGCTGCTGGTTGCGCAGGCCGCGCCCGCAGAAGTGGCGCGCGGGTGTCGCCGTCAGGGTCAGGCCGCCGATGCCCGTGGACTCGTGCCAGTCCAGCTCGCGCAGCCGGTCCGCGGCCACGCCCCAGCGCTCCAGGTGGGCGCCGACGCCGAGCGGCACCGCGAACACCGTGTCCGCGCCGGCGAGCGCCTTGATGCTGGGCAGGTCCAGGTGGTCGTAGTGGTCGTGGGAGATCACGACCGCGTCGACCGGGCCGAGCTCCGCGAGGGGCACCGGCACCGGATGCAGCCGCTTCGGCCCGGCGAAGGCGAACGGCGAGCACCGCTCGCCCCACACGGGGTCGAAGAGCACCCGGCGCCCGTCGATCTCGGCGAGGACGCTGGAGTGCCCCATCCAGGTGAGCCGCAGGCCGCTCGCCGGGGGCCTGGCGAGGTCCGCGAGCGTCGTGGCGTGCACCGGGATCGGGGCGGAGGGGGTGCGGCGGACCCGCTCCTCCTTGCGGAAGTAGATCTTGGCGAACTCCAGGGCGGACCCAGAAGGACGGGTCCTGGCGCCCAGCGGGTTCTGGAACGAGCCGTTCGCGAAGTGCGGCGATCTCTGGATGCGCGCCAGCCGCTCCCCCGCGGGGTCCGCGCCGAAGGCGGCGGGCCGCAGCGAGCGGAGCCGGGGGCTCGAGAACCGGGACACGGCACCTCCAGAAACAGAATTGCTCAGGCTCCCCCCATTATGTGCGCCACCCCTGACAGCGGCCGCCGGGGCCGGTCGGGGCCGGCCCCCACGGCCCGACCGGCCCCGACCGGCCCCGACTGGACCCGACTGGACCCGACGGCCACCGCGGACCCCTTCCGACCCCGATGTCACATCCGGCCGCCCCCGATCCGTCTCCTCTTCGAGACGGCGAAACCACGCCGCGTACGACCCGGAGGTGGCCCCCATGGCCCGCATTTCGCTCACCCCGCCCCGCACACTCTTCTTCCGCGCCATGGAGTGGTACTCGAAGCGCACCTACGGCAAGGTCCTCGACCCGGGCAGGGCGATGGCGCACAACAGCCGCGTCCTCTGGTCCTACCTGCGCTTCGAGCAGTCCGTCGCCAAGTTCCGCAAGCTCGACGGGGACCTGAAGATGCTGGCCGAGATGACGTCGGCGGCGGCGATCGGCTGCGCCTGGTGCATGGACTTCGGCCACTGGGAGGGCAACCGGCGCGGCATGGACCCGCGCAAGCTGCGGGACGTACCGCTGTGGCGCGAGAGCGACGTCTACACGCCGCTGGAGCGGGACGTGATGGCGTACGCGGAGGCGATGACCGCGAACCCGCCGGAGGACGACGACGCACTCTCCGCCCGGCTGCTCGCCGCCCTCGGCGAGGCCGCGTTCGTGGAGCTGACCATGATGGTGGCCGTCGAGAACATGCGCTCGCGGTTCAACTCCGCGATGGGGCTGACCAGTCAGGGCTTCAAGGAGGCCTGCGACCTGCGCGACGCACCCGCGGGGAAGTCCCGCCCCACCGTGTGAGCCGACGCCCCAGGGGGCCATGGTGTACTACTGACCGAGCAGTCAGTAGTCGTCGGCAGACCCGCAGGAGCCGCCCCGTGCCCGCATCCGCAAGCCCACCGCCCCCCGGCTCCCCGCCGTTCCTGTCCCTCACCTGGACCGACCACGTCACCGGCCGGCGCGGCTTCCTGGTGGTCGACCGGCTGGTGCGCGGGGTGTGCAGCGGGGGCCTGCGGATGCGGCCGGGCTGCACCCTGGAGGAGGTCGCCGGGCTCGCGCGCGGGATGACGATGAAGGAGGCCCTGCACTACGACCCCCGGGCCCGCTACATCCCCCTCGGCGGTGCCAAGGGCGGCATCGACTGCGATCCGCGGGACCCGGCGGCGTACGACGTGCTGGTGCGCTACCTGCGGGCGATGCGCCCCTACATCGCGGACTTCTGGACCATGGGCGAGGACCTCGGCCTGACCCAGGACGCCGTCGACCGGGCCGCCGCCGAGGCCGGTCTGACCTCCTGCGTGCAGGCCGTCTACCCGCTCCTCGACGACGAGGCGGCGGCCCGGCGGCGTCTCGCGGACGCGTTCGCCGTGGAGGTCGACGGGGTCGGGCTCGACGCGCTGGTCGGGGGCTGCGGTGTCGCGGAGTCCGTGCTCACCGCGCTCGACGCGGCGGGCACGGCGCCCGACCGCGCGCGCGTGGCCGTGCAGGGACTCGGCACCATGGGCGGCGCCACCGCCCGCTTCCTCGCCCGGGCGGGGCTCACGGTCGTCGCGGTGGCCGACATCAAGGGCACGATCGCCAACCCCGACGGCCTGGACGTGGAGGCGCTCCTGGCCGCCCGCGACGCCCACGGCACCGTCGACCGCGCGGCCCTGCGCCCCGGCGACCGCGAACTCCCCGACGACGCCTGGCTGTCGGCCGACGCGGAGGTCCTCGTACCGGCCGCGGTGTCGTACGCGGTCGACGCCGCCAACCAGGACCGGATCAGGGCCCGCTGGATCGCGGAGGCGGCCAACATGCCGGTGCTCCCGGACGCGGAGCGGCTGCTCACCGCGCGCGGCGTCACGGTCCTGCCGGACGTGGTGGTCAACTCCGCGACCAACGCCTGGTGGTGGTGGACGCTGTTCGGCGACATCGGCACGGCCGCCGCGTCGCGGGCCTCGGGGGCGGCCATGGCCGATGAGGCCTTCGCGCACACCCGGCTCGCCATGCGGGCGCTGGTCGGGCAGGTGCTCGCGCGGGCGCGCCGGGACGGTACGACACCGCGCGCGGCGGCGCACGCCCTGGCCGCGGATCGGCTCCCGGAGATCACGGACCGCTTCGGCTGGTACGCGCCGCGCGCGGCCCCCTGACTCCCGGCCGGGCCGTCCGCCGTGCCCCGCCGCGCATACGCCCTGGGTGACGCGCGTAGGTAGGGTGCACGGCGTGACAAGAGTGCGGTTGAGCGTGGCGGAGCGGCGGGTGGAACTGCTGACCGCCACCGTCGAACAGATCGAGGTACGCGGTGTGGCGGCCGTGCGCATCGCGGACGTCGCCGCCGCGCTCGGGGTGAGCAACGCGCTCGTCCTCTACCACTTCTCGACCAAGGACGAGCTGGTCGCCGCCGCGTTCGCGCATGCCGCCGAGGGTGATCTGGCGCATCTGCACAAGCTTCTGGGCCGCCGTACGTCGGCGGTGCGCAGGTTGCGGGCGGCGGTGCGCTGGTACGCGCCGACGGGGCCCGCCAAGGGGTGGCGGCTGTGGATCGAGGGGTGGGCCTCCGCCCTGCGTGAGCCCGCGCTGCGGTCGGTCACCCGGGATCTGGACCGGCGCTGGAAGGCGGCGCTCGCCGAAGTTCTCGCCGAGGGTGTGGCGGCGGGCGAATTCGCCTGCGCCGACCCCGGCGCCTCGGCCCTCCGCCTGACCGCCTTCCTCGACGGTCTCGCCGTCCAGGTGACGGCCTACCCCGGGTCGGTGTCCCGGGCCCGGGCCCGTGCCTGGGCGGACGAGGCGCTGGCCCGCGAACTGGGCTTGTCCCCGGATGCCTTGAAGAGCTGAGGCGGACGCGTGCCCGCCCTCGCGGGGGCGCCCCAGTCCCACCCCTTCCCGAAACTGGGGCTCCGCCCCAGACCCCGCTCCTCAAACTCCCCCAAGCTCTTAAGGAGCAGGGGGGACCCCCATGAGGGGCTATACATCTCGCCGCTGCGGCAAGGCTTCAGCCCGCCCCGGGGAAGTTTCTAGCCCGTCCGGCGATTGAGGACGAGGCGCGAAGCGCCGATAGCGGGGGTCCGGGGGCGGCAGCCCCCGGTTTCGGGAAGGGGCGGGGTTGGGGAGCCCCCGGCCAGCCCCCTCACTGCAACTCGTACACCGCCACCACCGACACACTGTCCTGAATCTCCCCGGGCGCCACCAGCACCCCCTCCTGCTTGGCGAAGGCCGACGGAGACACCGTCAGAGGCCGAGGATTCCCGGACTCGGCCTCGGTGAGGGAGACGAGCCGCCCGAGCTCCCGCCCGGTGAGGGCGGCGTAGTGCTCGGCCTTGGACCGGGCGTCCTCGTGCGCCGCCTCCCGGGCCTTCGCACGCAACGGCCGCGCGTCGGCCAGATCGAAGGTCACCCCGTTGACCCGCACGGCATCCCCCGCGGCGGCCACCGCCGCCTTGATCACCCGCCCGGTCCGACGCGGCTCACGCACCTTCACGCTGAAGCTCTGTGCGGCCCGGTACCCGGTGAGCTTGGATGTCCCGCCCCCGCCCCCGTCCTCGTACACGGCCGAGAGCTCCAGGCTGTCCGTACGGACGTCGCGCTCGGCGACCTGCTGCCTCCGCAGGGCCCCGAGCAGCGCGTTCGCGGCGGCGTGCTGCGCGGCGAGGGCCTTCTCCGCCGTGGGAGCGGTGACCTCCACGGCCATGCCGACCACGGCGAGGTCGGGGACGGCGCTCGCGGAGCCCGTGCCCGTGACGGTCACGGTGGACGGGGTGGGGGTGGGGTTGGCGACGGCCGGGGCGGGGGCCGACACCGCGAGGGCCGCGGCGGGCGAGGCGAGCGCCGACGACAGGCCGAGCGCGACGACGGCCGTCGTGAGGACGCACAGCGAGGTGCGCGAACGCGGGGAGCGGGCGGGGGCGGGCGGGCGCGGAGCTGCGGACATGGTGGGAGCCCTTCCGGTGTGCCGGTCGTCCGCCCCGAGGGGCGGCTGGCCGTCATCCCAGCACCCGCGCGCCCGCGCCCGGGTCCGCCACTCCCGCCCTGTCACCTCACCGGTCGAGCCCGACCCGCCCGTGGCGGGTACTCAGAGCGGCATCAAGTCCGGGCGCTTCGCCGCCACATGGTCGCCGGAGCTTTCGCCACGCAGCCGTCGCCCGATCCACGGCACCAGGTGCTCGCGCGCCCAGTGGATGTCGTCGCGCCGCTCCTCGAGGGTGCCGCGCGGCGGCAGCGGCGGCCAGGGCTGTTCCGGGTCGGCGGGCACCTCCAGGCCGAGGGCCTGGGCGGCCCGCAGCGCCACCCGGGTGTGCCCCTCGGCCGACAGGTGGAGCCGGTCGTCGTCCCAGGCCCGCCGGTCCTGCACGGACTTCAGGGACCACAGGTCGAGGACCGGGCAGCCGTACCGGTCGGCGACCGCGCGGACATGGCCGTTGTAGGTGGCGATCTTGCCGCGCAGATGCTTGAGGAGCGCCACGCCCCGGGTGTCGAACCCGGTGGTGACGACGACGGTGCCGACGGCGGAGGCGAGGTCGGCGACGGCGCGCTCGAACCGCTCGGCGACCTCGTCGGGGTCGGTGCCGGGCCGGATGATGTCGTTGCCGCCCGCCGCGAACGTGACCAGGTCGGGGGCCAGCTCCTTGGCGCGCGGCACCTGGTCAGCGACGATCTGGTCGAGGAGCTTGCCGCGCACGGCGAGGTTGGCGTACCGGAAGGAGTGCTCGGGGACACGGTCGTCGAGGAGGACGGCGAGCCGGTCGGCCCAGCCGACGAAGGTGCCGTCGGGTCCGGGGTCCCCCACGCCTTCGGTGAAGCTGTCGCCGACCGCTGCGTAGGAGGTGAAGGTGTCCGTGGGTGCGTTTTTGATGAAGTGTGTCGACTCTGCTGTCACGTCGTCACATCTTTCCTGGCGACAAGTGACCTACGCCATCGTAATAAGGGGTTGACGCGGGGTGAGATAAGCCATTGGTCAAGATTGCGCCAACCCGGAATACGCGTCCGCGGCGTCCGTGACATCGGCGAGCCGCCGGAGCCGGAACACGGCGGCGTCCAGATCTCCCCGGAGGCCGGTGCGCAGCCCGTGGTGCAGCAGGACGGCGCCGCGGTGCACCGCCCCGGTGTCCGCGCACGCGTAGGCGGCCGCCGGGTCGAGCCCCCGCAGCCGCACCGGCGGCGTCTCCTGCCCGTACGCCTGCGCCGGGAGCCAGGCCAGGACGACGACGTCGTCCCCGCGGACGTACTGCACCGCGCACGGGCCGCCGTCCGGATCCCGCAGCCGGTACAGGTCGCCGAGCTGCACGACGGGCCTGATCTCCTTGTAGAGCTCGACCCAGTCGCGGGCTTCGGCGCGCTCCGCCGCACTCCACCGGGTCAGGTCGCCGCCGACGCCGAGCACGCCCGCCATGGCGCTGACGAAGCGGAACCTGAGCGAGCTGACGCGCCCGTTGAGCTGGGTGTTGGGGCTGTCGGTGACCCAGGCGGCCATGACGCGCGCGGGATGGATCTGGCTGAATCCGTGCTGGATGGCGAGCCGGTCCAGGGGGTCGGTGTTGTCGGACGTCCAGACCTGGTCGGTGCGGGCGAGGACGCCGAGGTCGACGCGGCCGCCGCCGCCCGAGCAGGACTCGAAGGCGACGGTGGGGTGCGCGGCCCGCAGCCGGTCGAGGAGGTCGTAGAAGCCGTGCACATGGGCGTCCCACAGCCGCTGCGGGTAGGGCTCGCCCGGCCAGCCCGCGTCGGTGAAGCAGCGGTTGAAGTCCCACTTCACGTAGTCGACGGGTGCGCCGGTCAGGAGGGCGTCGAGCTGTTCCCAGAGGTGGTTGCGCACGTCCTCGCGCGCGAGGTTGAGGACGAGCTGGTTGCGGAACTCGGTGCGGGCGCGGCCGGGGTGGTGCTGCACCCAGTCGGGGTGGGCGCGGTAGAGGTCGCTGTCGGCGTTGACCATCTCCGGCTCGACCCAGATCCCGAAGCGCATGCCCAGGGCGTGCACGTGGTCGGCGAGCGGCCCGAGGCCGCCGGGGAAGCGGTCGGGGTTGGGCGTCCAGTCGCCGAGCCCGGCCCGGTCGGACACGCGGGCGCCGAACCACGCGTCGTCGACGACGAACAGCTCGACGCCGAGCTCCGCGGCCCGCTCCGCGAGCGCCCGCTGCTGCTCCTCGGAGATGTCGAAGCCGGTGGCCTCCCAGGAGTTGTAGAGCACCGGCCGCACCTCGTCCGCGTCCGGGATCACGTGTGCCCGCTGGTACGCGTGCCAGGTCCTGCTGGTCCCGCCGAAGCCGCTGTCGCTCCACAGGCCCGCGAACACCGGCGTGGCGATCGCCGTGCCGGGCGGGAGCAGCTCCTGCCCGGAGTCGTCGTGCCCGCTGCCGCCGGTGATCTGCACGGCGCCGTCCGGGAGTCGGTGCACGGAGATCCGCCACGACCCGGACCACGCCAGCGCGCAGCTGTAGACCTCGCCGTGCTCCTCGGTGGCACCGTCCGCGTCGAGTTCCACCCAGGGCAGGTGCTGGTGCCCGGTGTGCCCGCGCCGGCTGCCGATGACCCTTTCCCCGTACGTGAGTTCAGACCGTACGAGCCGGGACTCCGCCGCCCAGCGCCCGTGCAGCTGCGAGAACCGCCAGCGTTCGCGCGGGGGCAGGGTCCAGGTCGCGGAGTCGGCCCGCAGGACCTCCAGGTCCGTCGCACCCGTCGATGCGTTGAGCAGGACGGCGTACCGCTCGACGACGTCACCGCGCATCCGGTACGACAGCGTGACCTGGAGGCCGTGCACGGCGTCGGTGAAGTGCAGCTGGAGTTCGCCGTCGGCGCCCTCGGCCCACCGCAGGAACCGCCACTCAGTTCCGCGCACCCCGCCGCCGCGCACCGAGAGCGCGGGCCGCACGAACCGGGGTCCGCCCTCGACCGGATACTCCTCGCGGCCGTCGAGCCACGACTCGAAGGGGCGCTCCGGGGGCGTCGGCGCCGCCGCGAGGGCCTCGGCGTCGGCCAGGGCGATCCGCGGGCCCCAGTGGAGGTGCAGCAGCTCGTCACGGTCCGTGAGCCGGAGCGCGTAGCTGCTGGTGGGCCCCGAGAGGAGCCACGTACGGTCGTCTGCGCCGATCTCGATCATCGAACCACCAGAGCTCCACAGATACGGGAACAGATCTCAACAGGCACGCGCGCGTACGCACATCTTCGAGCCCCCGCGCCCCCGGGGCAACGCCTGCGCACCTCCCGCGTGCGCCACCCCTGCGCGCCACCGCGCGCACCTCCGGGCACCCCCGCACCAGGACTGATTGCCTCAGGAACCCGTGTCGTATCGTCGAAGGCGCAACCACCTGCGGGCCACGCGCCCGCGCGGTCGCGCGAAGCCGCCCCCGAGTATGAGGAGACCCCGTGACGCAGCAGGTCCCGTCGACCGAGCCCGAGCTGGCCGGCGTGCGCAACTTCCGTGACGTGGGCGGACTGCCGACGCTCGACGGCCGCCGGGTGCGGCACGGCGTGCTCTTCCGCAGCGGTCACCTCGCGCACGCCACGGACGCCGACGCCGCGTTCCTCGGCTCGCTGGGCCTGCACACGATCTTCGACTTCCGCAACGCCGCCGACCAGCGCCTCGAGGGCCCGGACGTGGCGCTGCCGGGCGTGCGCAACGTGAATCTGCCGCTGACCGACCCGGCCGACGGCGCCGAGTTCTGGAAGATGGTCCGCGACGGGGACCTGGACCAGCTGCGCTCGGTCCTGTCCGACGGCAAGGCCGCGGGCCGGATGTCGGCCTCGTACCGGACGATCATCAAGGAGCGCACGGCCGAGCACAGCCGGGTGCTGCACGCGCTCGCCGAGGACAGCGTGCCCGCGCTCATGCACTGCGCGGCGGGCAAGGACCGGGCGGGCCTCTCCATAGCCGTGACGCTGCTCGCGGTCGGCGTGGAGCCCGACGCGATCAGGGCGGACTATCTGGAGTCGAACGCCCCGGCACGCCGCTACAAGGTGTACCGCAGCAGCACCGCGGCGGACGCGATGTCCCCCGAGGTGATGGAGCTGCTGAGCCCCCTGTTCGACGCCCGTGCCGAGTATCTGGACGCGGCCTTCGAGACCATCGCGCTGACGTGGGGCGACACGGACACCTATCTGGAGCGGGGCCTCGGCGTCAGCCCGCAGACGCGGGAGCGGCTGCGCGAGCGGCTCCTCGACTGACCCGGGCGGCCCCTCTGCCGGGGCGCCCCCTACTGGTTCTTGCCGCCGAGCACGAACAGCAGATAGACGAAGAACGCGAACACGTGGCCCACGGCCACATAGATGATCAGCCGGACCCACAGGGCGCGCGGGAACTTCTCCTGCAGGACCATGCGGCGCTCGGGCTGCGGCTGCGGCTGCTCAGATTCCGTCATGTCGGTCTCCCTGGGTGGGGCCGCCGAGGCACAGCGCGGTGGCCGGGCTCTGCAGCAAGGTGTGGACGAAGAGGAGGTCGGCGCCGCCGTGGTCCGCGGCGGCGATCCGGTGCGGGGTCAGCGAGTCGAAGTGCGCGCTGTCGCCCGGGGCGAGGGTGTACGCGGTGTCGCCGAGCCGGAGCCGCAGGCGTCCGGTGAGGACGTACAGCCACTCCTCGCCCGGGTGGACCCGCACGATGTCGCCCTGCGCGCCGTGCGGGACGTGCACCCGCAGCGCCTGCATGCCCCGGCCGGGCGCGCCCGCCTGCCAGTACGTCCAGCCGCCGGCCGCCGTGGGCTCCATGTCGGGGGCGCGGACGACGGAGTGCCGGTCGGCGGGGGTCTCGCCGAGGAGCTCGGAGACCGTCGTACCGTAGGTACGGGCGAGCGCCAGCAGCATCGGCAGGGACGGCTGGCGCTGTCCGGTCTCCAGGCGGGACAGGTGCGCGGGCGAGAGCCCGGCCGCGCGGGCGGCGGCCTCCAGGGTGAGGGCGGCGCGGCGGCGCAGGTCCCGCAGCTGGGGCGCGACGACGGGCAGGGCATCGGCGACGGTGTCGGCCCGGGGGTCGGCGGTGTCGCCGGGCTCCGGGGCGGCCCCCGCGGGCTCGGCAGGGTTCATGCCTCGATTCAGCCAGAGCCTTGCCTCAGGGGCAACTTTCTTGCCCCTGAGGCAAAAGCCCTCGAATGCGGCCCCGCTACCGGTTCGCCACCGCCTGCTTCACCAGCGTCTTGCCGAAGTCCCACATCAGCCCGCCCCCGCTGTGCGCGTCGTCCATGACGGCGGTGAAGGCGTCCACGAACCGGTCGACGTCCTTCTCCCCCACCGTGAGCGGCGGGATCAGCTTGATGACCTCCAGGTGGTCGCCGGAGACCTGGGTGAGGATGCGGTGCTTCTGGAGCAGCGGCACGACCACCATCTGCGCGAACAGGCCCTTGCGCGCGGCCTGGAGCATCGTCCAGCGGCTGCGCAGCTTCAGGGACCTGGGCCTGCCGAACTCGATGCCGATCATGAGTCCGCGCCCGCGCACCTCGCTGAGCAGTTCGTAGCGGTCCACGAGCGCGCCGAGCCGCGACTTCAGCAGCTCGCCGGTCACACGCGCGTTCTCCACCACCTTCTCGTCCCGCATGACGGCGAGGACGGCGAGCCCGGCCGCCATGGCCTGCGCGTTGGCCCCGAAGCTCGCCGAGTGCACCAGGACCCGGTCCATGGACGAGTAGACCTTCTTGAAGATCCAGTCCTTGCCGAGGGTGGCACCGACCGGCACATAGCCGCCGGACAGCGCCTTGGCGACGCACACCAGGTCGGGCTCGACGCCCTCGTCGTGCTCGTAGGCGTAGAACGCGCCGGTCCTGCCGAGGCCGGTCTGCACCTCGTCGGCGATGAGGAGCGCCTTGTGCCGGTGCAGGAGGTCCTGGGCGGCACGCAGATAGCCCGGCGGTGCCTCGTGCACGCCCTTGCCCTGGACGGGCTCGACGATCAGCGCGGCGACGTCGCCCTTGTTCAGCTCCCGGCGCAGGGCGTCCAGATCACCGAGCGGGACCGCCGTGTCGGGCAGGAGCGGCGCGAAGCCGTCCCGGAACCCGTCCTCGCCGTTGACGGACAGAGACCCGGTGGTCAGCCCGTGGAAGGCGTGCGCGCAGTACAGCACCCTCGGCTTCCCGGTCGCGTACCGGGCGAACTTCAGGGCCGTCTCCACCGCCTCGGTGCCGCTGTTGCCGAAGAACACCCGGTCCAGGTGCGGGCTGTGGGTGAGCAGCTGCTCGGCGAGCAGGCCGGGCAGGGGCTGGCAGTCGAAGCGGGTGAGGTCGGCGAGGGAGGCGTCGAGGACGTCGTGCAGCGCCTTGCGCACGACCGGGTGGTGGCGGCCGAGGCCCATGACGCCGAACCCGGCGAGCATGTCCAGGTAGTCGTTGCCGTCGGCGTCCCAGAAGTGGGCGCCCTCCGCGCGTTCGTAGACCTTGTCGAAGCCGATGGTGTGCAGCATGCGCGGCAGTTGGTGGTTCAGGTGCCGCGCGTGCAGTTCGTACCGTTCGCCGCCGCGCTCGGCGAGCAGCCGGCCGAGGTCGAACTCCTTGCTCATGCTGGTCATGCTGGGTTCTCCTCGCCGGCCGCACCGGCTCTCTCGGTGCCGGTGGGTCCGGCCTGCTCCGGCGCGCCGGCGCCGGCGGCGTCCCGGCGCGCGATGGTCGCGCTGATGCTCCCGGCGATCTCGACGGGGGTGAGTCCGAGGTCGGCGAGCACCTCGCCCCGCTTGGCGTGCGCGAGGAACTGGTCGGGGATGCCGAACCGCCGTACGGGTACGTCCACTTCGGCCTCGCCGAGGGCCAGCGCGACCGCGGCGCCGACCCCGGACGCCTTGCTGTTGTCCTCGACGACCGCCACGAGCCGGTGCCGCGCTGCCAGCGGGGGCAGCGCCGGGTCGACCGGCTTGACCCAGCGCGGGTCGACCACGGTGGCGCTGATCCCGCGCTCCCGCAGCAGGTCGGCGGCGCCCAGGCACACCGGTGCCATCACGCCGACGGAGACGAGCAGCACGTCGGCGTCGGAGCCGTCGTCAGCGTGGGAGCCTGCGTCGGCGTCGGAGCCTGCCTCGGCGTCCCGGCTCAGCACGTCCATGGCGCCGACGCGGTCGACCGCCGGGATCGAGGGGCCCACCGACTCCTTGGGGAACCGCAGCAGCGTCGGCGCGTCGTCGACGGTGACGGCCTCGCGCAGCTGGCTGCGGAGCTGGTCGGCGTCGCGCGGCGCGGCGATCCTGAGGCCAGGGACGACCTGGAGGACGGACAGGTCCCACATGCCGTTGTGGGAGGCCCCGTCGGGCCCGGTGACCCCGGCGCGGTCGAGGACGAACGTCACCCCGCAGCGGTGCAGCGCGACGTCCATGAGGAGCTGGTCGAAGGCGCGGTTGAGGAAGGTGGCGTAGACGGCGACGACGGGGTGCAGGCCGCCGGTGGCGAGTCCGGCGGCCGCGACCGCCGCGTGCTGCTCGGCGATGCCGACGTCCCACACCCGGTCGGGATAGGCCTCGGCGAACTTGGTGAGGCCCACCGGGTGCAGCATGGCCGCCGTGATCGCCACGACGTCCTCGCGCTCGGCGCCGATGCGGACGATCTCGTCGCCGAACACCGAGGTCCAGGACGGGCCGTTGGACGGGGCGAGGGGCTCGCAGGTGAGCGGGTCCATCACGCCGACGGTGTGGAAGCGGTCCGCCTCGTCGGCGAGCGCGGGTTCGTAGCCGCGCCCCTTCTCGGTGAGGCAGTGCACGAGCACGGGCCCGTGGAAGCGTTTCGCGCGGCGCAGCGCCGACTCGACGGCCTTGGTGTCGTGCCCGTCGATGGGCCCGACGTACTTCAGGCCGAGGTCCTCGAACATGCCCTGCGGCGCGAAGGCGTCCTTGAAGCCCTTCTTCGCGCCGTGCAGCGACTCGTAGAGGGTGCGGCCGACGACGGGGGTGCGCTGGAGGACGTCCTTGCCCCAGGCGAGGACCTGTTCGTAGCTGTCGGTGGTGCGCAGGGTGGCCAGGTGGTTGGCGAGGCCGCCGATGGTGGGGGCGTACGAGCGTTCGTTGTCGTTGACGACGATGATCAGGGGCTGGTCCTTGGCGGCGGCGATGTTGTTCAGCGCCTCCCACGCCATGCCGCCGGTGAGCGCCCCGTCTCCGATGACGGCGACGACGTGCCCGCGTTCGCCGAGCACGTCACGGGCCTTGGCGAGGCCGTCGGCCCAGCCCAGTGCGGTCGAGGCGTGGCTGTTCTCGACGATGTCGTGGTCGGACTCCTCGCGCGAGGGGTAGCCGGACAGACCGCCCTTGCCGCGCAGCTTGGAGAAGTCCTGACGCCCAGTCAGCAGCTTGTGTACGTAGCTCTGGTGGCCGGTGTCCCACACGATGCGGTCCACGGGCGACTCGAAGACCCGGTGCAGGGCCATGGTGAGCTCCACCACCCCCAGGTTGGGCCCGAGATGACCACCGGTCCTGGCGACCGCGTGCACCAGGAACTCCCGTATCTCCTCGGCCAGTTCCGCGAGTTCGGCCTCGGTCAGCGCCTTCAGGTCGCGCGGCCCCCGGATCGTCTCCAGAATGGTCATGCTCGGGCCCCCTTACTGGTTCGTTCTCAGCTCACTGTGACGTCGGGCACCCCGGACGGGACGCCTGCGGCCTCCATCTGTTCGGCGATCTTCATCGCCTCCTCGATGAGGGTCTCCACGATCTTCGACTCGGGCACGGTCTTGATGACCTCGCCCTTGACGAAGATCTGCCCCTTGCCGTTGCCGGAGGCGACACCGAGGTCGGCCTCACGCGCCTCACCAGGGCCGTTCACCACACACCCCATGACCGCGACCCTGAGCGGCACCTCCATGCCGTCGAGCCCCGCCGTCACCTCGTCCGCCAGCTTGTAGACGTCGACCTGGGCCCGCCCGCACGAGGGGCAGGACACGATCTCCAGGCGGCGCTGGCGCAGGTTCAGCGACTCCAGGATCTGGATGCCGACCTTGACCTCCTCGGCCGGAGGGGCGGAGAGGGAGACGCGGATCGTGTCGCCGATGCCCTCGCTGAGGAGCGCGCCGAAGGCGACGGCCGACTTGATCGTGCCCTGGAAGGCGGGGCCCGCCTCCGTCACCCCCAAGTGCAGCGGATAGTCGCAGGCGGCGGCCAGCTGCCGGTAGGCGTTGACCATCACCACCGGGTCGTTGTGCTTCACCGAGATCTTGATGTCCCGGAACCCGTGCTCCTCGAACAGCGACGCCTCCCACAGCGCCGACTCGACCAGGGCCTCCGGCGTCGCCCTGCCGTACTTCCTCAGGAGGCGGGCGTCCAGCGATCCGGCGTTGACGCCGATCCGGATCGGGGTGCCCGCGTCGTTCGCCGCCCGCGCGATGTCACGCACCCGGTCGTCGAACTGCTTGATGTTGCCGGGGTTCACCCGCACCGCGGCGCACCCGGCGTCGATCGCCGCGAACACGTACTTCGGCTGGAAGTGGATGTCGGCGATCACCGGGATCTGCGACTTCCGCGCGATCGTCGCGAGCGCGTCCGCGTCGTCCTGGGTCGGACACGCCACCCGCACGATCTGGCACCCCGACGCCGTCAGCTCCGCGATCTGCTGCAGCGTCGCCCCGATGTCCGACGTCCGCGTCGTCGTCATCGACTGCACCGACACCGGCGCGCCACCCCCCACGGCCACCGGTCCGACCTCGATGCGCCGCGAGACGCGGCGCTCGGCGAGGGGCCGGACCGGCAGCTCCGGGAGGCCCAACGCGACGGGCGCTCCAGGGGTCATGACGTCACCCGCGGTTTCCGTTGACGGTCTCGCGCATGGCCCGCAGGGACTCCTTGAGGGAGCCCATGGTGGCGAGCACGGCCGTCGGTTCGTAGCCGCAGTGCGCCATGCAGTTCGCGCACCGCTCGTCCTTGCCGCGGCCGTACTTGGACCAGTCCGTCTTCTCGATCAGCTCCCGGTACGTGGGGACGTACCCGTCGCTCATCAGATAGCAGGGGCGCTGCCAGCCGAAGAGCGAGTAGTTGGGGATCGCCCACGCCGTGCACTGGAAGTCGACCTTGCCCTCGAGGAAGTCGAGGAACAGCGGCGAGTGGTTCAGCCGCCAGCGGCGCCGGTTGCCGCCCGCGAAGGCCTTCTTGAACAGCTCGCGGGTCTGCTCGACGCCGAGGAAGTGCTCCTGGTCGGGCGCCTTCTCGTAGGCGTAGGCGGGCGACAGCATCATCTCGTCGACCTGCAGCTCGTCATTGAGGAAGTTGAGCACCTCGATGATCGTCTGCGGGGTGTCGGTGTTGAAGAAGGTCGAGTTGGTGGTGACCCGGAAGCCGCGCCGCTTGGCCTCCTTCATGGCCTCGACCGCCTCGTCGAACACCCCCTCCTTCGCCACCGACTCGTCGTGGCGCTCGCGCATCCCGTCGATGTGCACGGCGAACGCGAAGTACGGCGAGGGCGTGAACTTGTCCATCTTCTTGCGCAGCAGCATGGCATTGGTGCAAAGGAAGACGTACTTCTTCTTGGCCACCAACTGCCGCACGATCTCGTCGATCTGAGGGTGCATCAGCGGTTCGCCGCCCGCGATGGACACCATCGGCGCACCGGACTCAAGAACGGCGCCCACGGCCTGGGCCACCGGCATGCGCTGCTTGAGCACCCCGGCCGGGTGCTGGATCTTCCCGCAGCCCTCGCACTTCAGATTGCACGCGAACAGCGGCTCCAACTCGACAATCAGCGGGAACTTGTCCCGCTTGCGCAGCTTCTGTTCCATCAGGTACGTAGCGACCTTGATCGACTGACGCAGCGGCATGACCATCTGGCTCACCTCCGGGGGAGCAGCGAAGAACGGTGCCATTCGAAGAAAGCGGGAAGCACGGCACGGAGAACGCGGAAGGCCGATATTCCACCGCGCACCGTGCCGATTCGTACGAGTTCGTGCTGTGGGGCGTCCACGACCACCCGGACGGCGGCAACGGGGCGGGGCCCCGCCGTCACCGCGGTGCGCAGCGTGACGGCGGACTCCATGTCCACCGCGATGGCGCCGGTGGCGAGCAGATCGCCGCGCTCGTGGCCGCGGACGACGTGGTCGGAACCCGTCAGCGGACCGGTGTGCACGGTGCGGCGGGGCAGCGCCCGCACCAGCTCCTCGACCAGGAGCGCGGTGCCCACGCAGGGCGTGGCGCCGCCGTCGTGGCGGGTCTCGTCGGCGACGACGAGATCGCCGGGGTGCATGCCGGGGGCGAGTCCGGCGCAGAAGCCGGTGGCCACGACGGCCGCCTCGTCCAGAGGCGGGGTGCCGAGCGCCTTGGCCACGGCGCGCTCGGCGGCCCGCGGGCCCATGCCCGTCCTGAGGACGGTCATGGGCCCGCTCGCGCCGCCCTTGTCGCCGGTGCGCAGGGCGAGGTGCTCGATGCCGAGCGCACAGGCGACGAGGAGCGGTGCGGAGCCCGGCCGCGCCGGGGATGCGGTCATCAGCCCCCCTTGCCGGAGCCGCCGACGGCGGGCTCCCCGTTCACGTACCGGCCGAGCGCGGTCAGCGGGAAGACCTGCCGGTAGAGGTGGTAGTTGATCGAGAAGTCCCAGGGGAAGCCGGTACCGGTGAAGTACGGCTCGTCCCAGGAGCCGTCCTCGGTCTGCGCCTGCGTCAGCCAGTCGACGCCGCGCTCCACGGACTTGGCGTCCCGCTCCCCCGCCGCGAGCAGCGCGAGCAGCGCCCAGGCGGTCTGGGACGCGGTGGACGCGCCGCGTCCGATCCACGCCTCGTCGCGGTACGAGCGCAGGTCCTCGCCCCAGCCGCCGTCGTCGTTCTGGACCGACTCCAGCCAGGCGACCGCGCGCCGGATCGCCGGGTGCGAGGCGGGCAGCCCGGCGGCGACGAGCGCGGGCAGCACCGACCCGGTGCCGTAGACGTAGTTGACGCCCCAGCGCCCGAACCAGGCGCCGTTCGCCTCCTGTTCGGAGAGCAGCCACTCCACGCCCCGCCGGGTGCGCGGGTCGTGGGACCTGCCCTCCCAGGCGAGCATCTCCACGACGTGCGCGGTGACGTCGGCGGAGGGCGGGTCGATGACCTCGCCGAAGTCGCAGAACGGCAGGCGGTTGGGGAAGGGGCTGGTGTTGTCGACGTCGAAGGCGGCCCAGGCGCCGTTCTTCGACTGCATGCCGAGGTTCCAGCGCACACCGCGCTCGATGGCGTTCTCCAGGCGCGGCTTGTCCGGGTGCGCGACCCGGCGCAGTGCGAGGACGACCTCGGCGGTGTCGTCGATGTCGGGGTAGTTGTCGTTGTGGAATTCGAAGGCCCAGCCGCCGGGGGTCAGGCCCGGCCTGCGCACCGACCAGTCGCCGGGGCGCACGATCTGCTCGCCCAGCATCCAGTCCGCGGCCTTGACCAGCTGCGGGTGGTCGGCGGGCACCCCGGCGTCGGCGAGGGCGATGGCCGCGAGGCAGGTGTCCCACACCGGCGACTGGCAGGCCTCGATCATCCGCGCGCCGTCCTTACGCCACACGGCGAACCGGTCCAGGGATTCGAGGCCCGCCTTGAGGACCGGGTGGTCGAGGTCGTAGCCCATCAGATGCAGCGCGATCACGGAGTACACGGCGGGCGGCTGGATGCCGCCCCAGCAGCCGTCGTTCTCCTGCCGCTCGATGATCCAGCGTGCGGCGCTGTTCATCGCGGCCTTGCGCACACCGCGCGGCGCGACCTTGTGATAGAGGTGCAGCGCCTTGTCCATGCGCTGGAAGATGCCGTCCCAACTCGCCACCGGGGCAAGGGGTTTGGCGGGATTAGGGGTGCTGGGGTCGGTGTGCAGCTCATCCAGCGGGAAGGGCGCGGGACGCACCGGGCGCTTGGCCGAGACAATGGTGAGCGGCACGATGGTCTGCCGCGCCCAGCAGCCGAAGTCATAGATATTGAGCGGGAACCACTTGGGAAAATAAAGGAGTTCGGGCGGCAGCTCGGGCAGATCGTCCCACTTCCACCAGCCGAAGAGGGCGAGCCAGATGCGGGTGAAGACCCGGGCCGACGCGATGCCGCCCTGCTCCCGGATCCAGGCGGACGCCCTGGCCATGTGCGGCGCGTCGGGGGCGTCCCCCGCAAGGCGCAGCGCCACATACGCCTCGATGGTGGCGGAGAGTTCGCCGGGGCCGCCGTAGAAGGTGGCCCAGGTGCCGTCGCCCTGCTGCTCGCCGCGGATGAAGAGGGCGGCGGCTCTGGTGGTCGACTCGTCCTGGATGCCCAGGAACTGACGGAGCAACAGGTCCTCGGCGTCCATGGTCACATTCGTTTCCAGGTCGCCCTTCCACCACCCCTGGGCGTCCTGGCGGGACAACAGGAATTGTGTGGACCGTTCTATGGCGCGGGCCGCGGCACCCAGTGCGCCGGGCGCCGCGGGAGTGGTGTCGGTCGTTCCGGTGGCCGAGGCCGCTCGGGGCGTTGCCGCTCCGGTGCTTCCGTCGGTCGTCGCTGTCATGGCTTCCCCTTCTACGCAGTGCTTCATCTCTGCTGGGTCCGCCGTCGGCCGGGGCCCTGGAGGGACACAGGCCGGCGACTGCGATTCAGTTGGGGCCGATAGTGATCATCTCTTTCGTACGACGACGAAGTCGGCGAGCGCGGTGAGCTGCGCCCGCACCTGGTCCGGCATCTGGACCGCGTCCAGGGCCTCGATGGCGACGGTGTGCTGCCGTCGCGCCTCCTCGGCGGTCCACTCGCGGCCGCCCGCCTGCTCGATCAGGGCGGCGCGCGCGGCGAACTCCTCCTCGGAGAAGCTGTCGAAGTCGTTGCTCTTGGCGTCGGCGGCGAGCAGCTCGCCGAGCCGTTCGGAGGCCGGGCCGCCCGCGGCGAGCGCGGCGACCACGGGCAGGGACTTCTTGCGCTGGCGCAGGTCGCTCCAGGTCTGCTTGCCGGTGGCCTCCGGGTCGCCCCAGATGCCGAGCAGGTCGTCGACGGCCTGGAAGGCGAGGCCCAGGTGGTAGCCGTACTTCTCCAGGATGTCGGCGGTGGCGTCGTCGGCACCGCCGAGGACCGCGCCGATGGAGACCGCGCAGGCGAGCAGCGCGCCCGTCTTGTTGCCCTCCATCTCCAGGCACTCCTCGACGGTGACCCGCTCGCGGTGCTCGTAGGAGATGTCCTGTGCCTGGCCGTCGATGAGGGCGCGGGTCGCGGTGGTCAGGCGGCGCGTGGCGCGGCCGGCCTCGACGGTGCCGAGTTCGAGCAGGACCTCGTTGGCGAGGGCGAACAGCGCGTCGCCGACGAGGATCGCCTGCGCGGGGCCGTGCACCTTCCACACTGTGTCGCGATGGCGGCGCTGCTCGTCGCCGTCCATCAGGTCGTCGTGCAGGAGCGAGAAGTTGTGGACCAGCTCGACGGCGACCGCGCCGGGCACGCCGGTCTCCGGGCTCGCGCCCGCGGCCTCCGCGGAGAGCAGGGCGAGCGCCGGGCGCACGGCCTTGCCGCCGTCGCCGACGGACGGGTTGCCGGCCGCGTCGATCCAGCCGAAGTGGTAGGCGGCGACGGTGTCCATGGGCGGCGCGAGGCGGTCCACCGCGGACCGCAGGACCGGGGTGGCCAGCGTCCGGCCGCGTTCCAGCAGCGCGGTCACGTCCACAGCGGCCGGTTCGGCCGAGGGCACAGTCGGCACATTCTCTCCTCTGGTTCCGGTGCGGGGTTCGTGGGGCGGTGGCCCCAGCAGGTCGAGCTTCACGCCGCCTCCTCGAAGAGATGTCCATGAGGGCGGTCGAGTGCGGTCAGGGCCGCCCGGGCTGCGGTGATTCCGCTGCGTACAGCGCCTTCCATCGTCGCGGGCCAGCCGGTCGCGGTCCACGCGCCCGCCAGGTAGAGCCCGGACGCGTTGGTGTGCGCGCCCGGTCGCAGGCGGCCGACGCCCGGGGTGGGCGCGAAGGTCGCGGTGCGCTCCCGGGTCACGAAGAAGTCGAGGACCCGTGCGCCGTGCGCGGCGGGCAGGAGGCGCTCGAGCTCCGGCAGATAGCGCTCTCTGAGCGCCGCCACGGGTGCGTCGATCTCGTCCTGGGCCGCGGACTGCGAGAGGGCCAGGTACTGCCCCTCGGCCAGGCCCGAGGCGTCGGTCCTGTCGAAGACCCACTGCACGGGGGTGCCGAGCGCGGCGAAGAAGGGCCTCTTCAGGACCTTGCGGTCGTACACGACGTGGATGTTCAGGATCGGCGCGGTGTCGATGCCGAGCAGCCGGTCGGGCTCGTCGAGGGCGCCGTCCGGGAGCAGGTCGTGGGTCTCGGCCTGGGGCACGGCGAGTACCACCGTGTCCGCCGGGAGCGACTCGCCGGGAACCTCGACGCGCCAACCGCCGTTGTCACTACGGGAGATGGAGGTGACACGTGCCCTCAGTTCGGTACGCACGCCCGCCGAGTCGAGCGCCTTGCGGGCCAGACCGTCATGGATGTCACCGAGGGGCACCCGCGCCCAGCCGATGTCGGCGGCGCCCGGGTCGGAGAGCAGACCGGTCTTGAACACCATCGCGGCGAGCCCGAGCGAGGCGTCGCCCGCGACGGCGTTGAGGGTGGCGACCCCGACGAGGTCCCACAGGGCCTCGATGGCGCGCTTCGACTGTCCGCGGGCGGCCAGCCAGCTGCCGAAGTCCTGACTGTCGAGCGCCGGGTCGGCCGGGTCGAGCCCCTTGAGGGCGAGCGCCGCGCGGCCGACGGCGGCGCGCTCGGCGAGCGACAGATGCGGGTAGGTGGCGAGGCTCGCGGCCAGGTGCAGGGGCACGGGCAGCGCGGTGCGGCGCAGCCGTCCGAGGCGGTGCCGGTCGGCGTCGAGCACGGGTACGTCGAGGCGGTCCTGCAGCGGCGCCAGGTGCGCGCCCTCGACGCGGTCGAGGAACCAGCGGTAGGCGGTGCAGCAGCGCAGGTAGACGTGCTGGCCGTTGTCGACGGTCAGCTCGCCGCGCTGGAAGGAGAAGGCGAGTCCGCCCAGGCGCGGGCGGCCCTCCAGGAGGGTGACGTCGAGGCCGGCGTCGGCCAGGGCGAGGGCTGAGGTGATACCGGCCAGGCCGCCGCCCACGACGACGGCGGACGCCCGTTTCCCGGCTCCGTCGGCGTCCGCTGCGGGCTGCCTGTCGTCCTGCCTCATGCGTCCTCCCTTTCGGCAGTTGCAGTCTGGGACGCCATGGTCATGCGGAGGGTTGCCCGCCGTTTGGAGCGACGCGCGGGACCTGCGCCGGAGCCGTCGTGCCTGCGCATCATGTACGCCTCCTGACGGCTCCCCGGGAGACGCTGCGCGCGTCGAGCCCGGACAGACCGCGCACGGCGACATACGCCTTCTCGCGTCCCGGCAGCGAAACGCGGCCCCGAAGGACCGCTTCCGGCTCCCGCTCGATGCGATCGAGCAAGCGGCGGTAGATGCCCGCCATCGCCGCCACACAGGCGCCGCTGCGCCGGTCCAGCATGGGAAGGAGGCGGTAGCCCTCGGCGAACAGGGCCCGGGCGCGGCGGACTTCGAAGTGCACCAGGCCCGCGAAGTCCGACCCGGCGGGCGGCTCGCTGCCGGCGAACCCGGCGGAGCAGCCGAACTTGGCGAGGTCGTCGGCCGGGAGGTAGGTGCGCCCTTCGAGCGCGTCCTCGCGAACGTCCCTGAGGATGTTGGTGAGTTGGAGCGCGAGGCCGAGCGTGTCGGCGTACTCCGGCGCGCGCTCCGCGTGCAGCGCCCCCGGCTCGGTGCCGAACACCCCGAGGGAGAGCCGCCCGATCGCCCCGGCCACACAGCGGCAGTAGACCTTCAGGTCGTCCCAGGTCTCGTAGGTCTCGCCGCGCACGTCCATCAGGACGCCGTCGATCAGCTCGTCGAGCCCGCCGAGCGGGATCGGGAAGTGCCGGGCCGCGTGGCTGAGCGCCACGGCCACGGGGTCGGTGTCGTCCTCCGCCACCTCGCCGTCGCGGACGCGGGTGAGCAGGACCCGGGTGTCGTGGAGCCGCGCCCCCTTCACGTCCGGCTCCAGGGCGCCGTCGCCGATGTCGTCCACGCGCCGCGAGAACGCGTAGAGAGCGGACATCGCCCGCCGCTGCGGCGTCGGCAGCAACCTGATGCCGTACGCGAAATTGCGTGCCTGCTGCCCGGTCACGGTCTCGCAATAGCTGTATGCGGCGAGTACCGGCGCGGACACGCGAGGTTCTGACTCCACGGTCCGGCTCACCCCTCTCCTCGCAGAACCGCGCCCACCTCGCGCACCAGGCGCGGCTTCGTGGGCTTCGGCGGCCTTGGAAGTACGTCGTATCCGGCGGCGGCGATCGCCGCGACCGCCGCCCTCCCCCCTGCCACGAACCCTGCAAGCAGCAGCTTCAGCCTGCCGTGGACGCTACCCACCAGGGGGGTGCCTTCATTCAGGAGGCAGCGGGCGCGTTCCGCTTCATATGCAACCAGTGCGCGCACCGACGCGCCTGCCGTAGGGACAGCCAGATCCCGCTCCTGGACATGAAACCGCACCATGTCCTCGGCGGGGAGATAGACACGGTCGCGGCCCAGGTCCTCGCGCACGTCCTGGAGGTGCTCCACGATCTGCAGTGCCGTGCACACGGAGTCCGAGAGGCGCACGCGCTCGGGTGTGGCGGTGTCGGTGATGGCGAGGACCAGGCGGCCGACGGGGTTGGCGGACAGCTCGCAGTAGGCCACGAGGTCGTCGTAGGTCTCGTACCGCTTGACGAGCTGGTCCTGGCGGTTGGCCGCGATCAGGGCGAGAAAGGGCTCGGGGGTCAGGCCGCGGCGGCGCACGGTGGGCACCAGGGCCCGCAGCAGCGGGTGGCCGGGCTCCTGACCTGCGAAGACCTTCTTCAGGTCGGCTTCGAAGGCGTCGAGGAGCTCGAGTGGGTCGCCGGCGGCTCCGGGGTCCGCGCCGAGGTAGCGGGCGTGGGCCGCGCCGCGGTCGAGGTCGGCGTCGCCGATGTCGTCGACCAGGCGGGCGTAGCCGTACACGGCCATGAGGTCCTCGCGCCAGGCGCGCGGGAGGAAGAACGGGGCCACGGGGAAGTTCTCGTCCGCGGCTTTGTCGAGGACGGCGGACGCATCGCGGAGCCGGAGATCGTCCGTAGCCATTGCCGTCACATCTCCCGTTCTACACTGCCGACCCAAAACATCCTATTTCGGACACGCCGCCCCGCCTCCCGTGCGGCTGACCGTGCCCCCGCCACGGTGCCGCGCGATATCGCCCCACTTGCCGCGAATCAGCACCGGTACAGCTTACGTTGTACAACGCACACCGAGTCGTCGGGGTGTTCGGCACATCACAACAACGCACCGATTGGCTCCAATCTTCCCTGAACTCCGGTGACTTGAGGGGCTCCTGGGGTCCGGACACGGGTCAGGGCCCCGCCCGGACGTCCCGGCGGGGCCCTGACCCGTTCGGCCGCCACATCCGTGCGGCCATTCGGCTACTTGCCGGTGAACTTCTCGTACTCCTTGATGACCTCGTCCGTCGGTCCGTCCATCCGCAGCTCGCCCCGCTCCAGCCAGAGCACGCGGTCGCAGGTGTCACGGATCGACTTGTTGTTGTGGCTCACCAGGAAGACCGTGCCCGCCTCCTTGCGCAGCTCGCGGATGCGGGCCTCGGAGCGCTTCTGGAACTTGCGGTCGCCGGTGGCGAGGGCCTCGTCGATCATCAGTACGTCGTGGTCCTTGGCCGCCGCGATGGAGAACCGCAGGCGGGCGGCCATGCCGGAGGAGTAGGTGCGCATCGGCAGGGTGATGAAGTCGCCCTTCTCGTTGATGCCGGAGAAGTCGACGATGTCCTGGTAGCGCGCCTTGATCTGCTCCCGGCTCATGCCCATCGCGAGCCCGCCGAGGATCACGTTGCGCTCGCCGGTCAGATCGTTCATGAGGGCCGCGTTCACACCGAGCAGCGAGGGCTGGCCGTCGGTGTACACCTTGCCCTTCTCGGCGGGAAGCAGCCCGGCGATGGCCCGGAGCAGGGTGGACTTGCCGGAGCCGTTCGACCCGATGAGGCCGATCGCCTCGCCGCGGTAGGCGGTGAAGCTGACGCCGCGCACGGCGTGCACCTTGCGCACGCCGCGCTCCTCGCCGCGCCTGATGATCCGGCTCAGCGCGGAGGTGGCGCTGCCCTTGCCCGTCTTGGCGCCGTTGACGCGATAGACGATGTGCAGCTCGTCCGCGATGACGGTGGGGATGTGCGCCCGGTCGGCGCTCTTGTCGTCAGCCACGGCCGTACCGCTCCTCCGCCTTCCAGAAGTACACGAAGCCGCCCGCGGCGACGAGCACGGCCCAGCCGGCCGCGACCGCCCAGACGTGCGGGGGCAGGTTCTCCGAGCCGTAGCCGTCGATGAGCGCGAAGCGCATCAGGTCCATGTAGATGGCGGCCGGGTTCCACTGGAGGATGTCGGCGATCCACGCCGGGTGCTCCTTGAGCATCACCGGGATGGAGAACATCACGCCCGACGCGTACATCCAGGTGCGCATCACGAACGGCATCAGCTGCGCGAGGTCGGGGGTCTTGCTGCCGAGCCTCGCCATGATCAGCGCCAGGCCGGTGTTGAAGAGGAACTGCAGCGCGAGCACCGGCGGGATGAGCAGCCAGGACAGCCGCGGGTAGCTGCCGAAGCCGACCGCCACCACGAACAGCACGATCATCGAGAACAGCAGCTGCTGGAGCTGCTGCAGCGAGAACGAGATCGGCAGCGAGGCGCGCGGGAAGTGCAGCGCGCGCACCAGACCGAGGTTGCCCGAGATCGCCCGCACGCCCGCCATCACCGAGCTCTGCGTGAAGGTGAAGACGAAGACGCCTGTCACGAGGAACGGGATGTACACCTCCCGCTCCATGCCCCGGTCGGCCTTGAGGATCAGGCCGAAGATGAGGAAGTAGACGAGCGCGTTGAGCAGCGGTGTCGCCACCTGCCACAGCTGGCCGAGCTTGGCCTGGCTGTACTGGGCGGTGAGCTTCGCCTGGGAGAAGGCGAGGATGAAGTGGCGCCGGCCCCAGAGCTGGCGGACGTACTCGAAAAGACCCGGACGGGCGCCGCTGACGGACAGGCCGTACTTGGCCGCCAGCTCTGCGGGGGACAGCCCGTCGTCGGGCGACGGTGGCGCGGTCACCGCGACTCCACCGTCCTGCGTTGTCTCACTCACGAGGGGAAACTTTCGTCTTCAGATGCACGGCCGGTCGGGCGTAGGCGTGGGGGGCCAGGGACCGGAATACGGCCCGAATGTTCTCAGACCAGAGCTTGTCAGATCACAGGAGGTCGGCCCAGCCGGGTCAGGCGCCACACCGTACGCCACCGCATGGGACGCCGAGGGCCGCTCGGGCTGGTCCAGCCCTCCTTGAAACCGCCGAACCAGGCCTTCAGGGCGGGCCGCGAGGGGCGCCGGGCGAGGGTGAGCAGGAGCCAGACGCCGAGGTAGACGGGCACGAGCACGGCGGGCAGGTTGCGGCGGGCCAGCCAGACCCGGTTGCGGGCCACCATGCGGTGGTAGACCGCGTGCCGTGAGGGGGCCGTGGTGGGGTGGAACAGCACCATGTCGGCGCGGTAGTCGATCATCCAGCCCGCGTCCAGGGCGCGCCAGGCGAGGTCGGTCTCCTCATGGGCGTAGAAGAAGGCGTCGGGCAGGCCGCCGACCTCCTTCAGGACCGCGGTGCGCACGGCGTTGGCGCCGCCGAGGAACGTCGTCACGCGGGAGGAGCGCATCGGGTCCGAGGCGCGCAGGCGCGGGACGTGGCGGCGCTGGGTGACGCCGGTGTCCGGGTCGGCGATGCGGAAGCTGATGATGCCGAGCTCGGGGTCCGCCGCGAAGGCCGCGCGGCACAGCTCGGCGGTGTCGGTGTGCGCGAGCAGTCCGTCGTCGTCGAGGAAGAGCAGGATGTCGACGTCGGTGCCGCCCGGGCCGAAGGCCTCGATGCCCACATTGCGCCCGCCCGGGATGCCCAGGTTCTCGGGCAGTTCTATGGTGCGCACGCCTTCGGGCACCTCCGGCACGGGGGCGCCGTTGCCGACGACGACCACCTCGACCCGGTCGCCGTCCTGCTTGGCGACCGAGTCGAGCAGCGCGCGCAGCTCCTGCGGGCGGTTGCCCATGGTGATGACGACCGCGCCGACCTTCGTCGGCGCGGTCGGCGTCCCCGGTGTGCCGGATCGGCTCGGTGTGCTCACTTCAGCCTGCTCGACACGAGGATGGACACGAGGTGGAGCAGGGTCTGGAGCAGCGCGATGCCGGCCAGGACGGCGACCCCGACGCGGGAGAAGAACAGGTCTCCCCTGACCGAGTCCACGATCGCGAGGACCAGGATCAGCAGGGACGCCTCGATGCCGAGGATCAGCCGGTGGAACTTCAGCGCGGCCGCGGCCTTGCGGGCCAGGGCCATGCCGGCGGCGCGCGGCTCGGCCGCCGACTCCTGCACCGGCGCCATGCCCTGCTGGTGCCGGGCGACGGCCACGAGGTCGGTCTCGGCCTTGATCAGGATGGCGCCGAGGGCGGCCAGGGTGCCGAGGAAGGCCCACAGCCAGTCGATGCGGCCCGATCCCCACAGGTCGGCGGCGCGCAGACCGAAGCCGACCAGGACCGCGGCGTCGCACAGGTAGGCGCCGACCCGGTCGAGGTACACCCCGGACATCGAGTACTGCTTGCGCCAGCGGGCGATCTCGCCGTCGACGCAGTCGAGCAGCAGATAGAGCTGGACCGCGACGACCCCGAGCACCGCGCCCCAGATCCCCGGCACGAGCAGGGCCGGGGCCGCGAGGACGCCCGCGACGGTCATCAGGTAGGTCAGCTGATTGGGCGTGATCCTGGTGTTCACCAGGTAGCGGTCGCAGCGCAGCGAGATCTCCCGCATGTACATGCGTCCCGCCCAGTGCTCACCGCTGCGCCGGTCCTTCACCCCCGCGGGGTGAACGACGGGCCGGAGTTCAGCTACCGATGGCCTTGGCATAGTCGGCGTATGCGTCCTTGATCTGGTCGGTGTTCAGATTGAGGTGCTCGAGGATCGTGTAGCGGCCCGGCCGGGTCTGCGGGGCGTACTCGACGACCTGGACGAACTCGTCCACGGTGAAGCCGATCTCCTCCGGGAGCACGGGCAGGCCGTGGCGGCGCAGGACCTCCGCCATGTACGCCGACTCCTCGCGGGCACCGCGCAGGTACATCGCGAAGGCGGCGCCGAGGCCGCACTGCTCGCCGTGGCTCGCGGCGCGCTTGGGGAAGAGCAGGTCGAAGGCGTGGTTGATCTCGTGGCAGGCGCCGGACGCCGGGCGGGAGTCGCCCGAGACGGACATGGCGATGCCGGTGAGGACCAGGCCCTCGGCGAGGACCTGGAGGAAGCCGTCGTCGCCGACGCCGCCGGGGTGGCGCAGGACCGCCTCGCCGGCCTGGCGGGCCATCGCGGCGGCGAGGCCGTCGATGTCCTCGCCGCGCTCGCGGGCGGCCAGCTCCCAGTCCCGGATCGCCGAGATGTTGGAGAGCGCGTCGCCGATGCCGGAGCGCACGAAGCGGACCGGGGCCTCGCGGATGACGTCGAGGTCGATGACGACCGCGATCGGGTTCGGCACACCGTAGGAGCCGCGGCCCGCGTCGTTGTCGAGGGTCGCGACGGGCGAGCACAGGCCGTCGTGCGACAGGTTCGTCGCGACGGCGACCAGCGGCAGGCCGACGCGCGCCGCGGCGAACTTGGCGCAGTCGATGATCTTGCCGCCGCCGAGGCCGACGACCGCGTCGTAGCGGCCCTTCTTCATAGCGTCGGCGAGCTTGATGGCGTCATCGAGCGTGCCACCGCCCACCTCGAACCACTCGGCGCTCGGCAGCGACGGCGCGAGCCGACCCCGCAGCACCGCGCCGGAGCCGCCGCTGATGGCGATGGCGAGCTTGCCGGTCGACGAGCAGATCCGCTGGTCGGCGAGGACACCGGCCAGGTCGTTCAACGCCCCCGGCCGGATGTCCACGACGACCGGCGAGGGGATGAGCCTCGTCAGTACTGGCACGCGATCTCACGTCCCTTGGCGAGGTCGTCGTGGTTGTCGATCTCGACCCACTTGACGTCGCCGATCGGCGCCACATCGATCTTGAAGCCGCGGTTGACGAGCTCCTGGTAGCCGTCCTCGTAGTAGAGGTCGGGGTCGCGCTCGAAGGTGGTCTTCAGCGCGTCGGCGAGCTCGTCGGCCGCCTCGCCCTCGATGAGGGTGACGCCGATGTACTCACCGGTGGCCGTCGCCGGGTCCATCAGCTTGGTGATCTTCTGGACGCCCTTCTCGGGGTCCACGATGACCTTCATCTCCTCGTCGGCGAGGTTCTTCACCGTGTCGAGGGCGAGGATGATCTTCTTGCCGTCGCCGCGGGCGGCGAGCAGCGTCTTCTCGACGGAGACCGGGTGCACGGTGTCACCGTTGGCGAGGATCACCGAGTGCTTGATCGAGTCGCGGCCGCACCACAGGGAGTAGGCGTTGTTCCACTCCTCGGCCTTGTCGTTGTCGATCAGGGTGAGCTTGAGGTTGTACTTCGCCTCGAGCGCGGCCTTGCGGTCGTAGACGGCTTCCTTGCGGTAGCCGACGATGATCGCGACCTCGGTCAGGCCGATCTCGGCGAAGTTCTTCAGGGTGAGGTCGAGGACAGCCAGCTCGTTCTCGGTTCCCTCGCCCACGACGGGCACCAGCGCCTTGGGAAGCGTTTCGGTGTAGGGGCGCAGACGCCGGCCGGCGCCGGCGGCCAGGACGAGGCCGATCATGCGGGTTCTCCTTCATCGTGTACGGCGGGTGCTCCGCGCTTGTGAGCGGTCACCCAGAAGCGGATGCTCTCGACGAGCACCACGAGAGCCACGGCCACGGCGAGCGCCGTGAGCGCGACGGTGAAATCTGTGTTTGTCAGCAGGGCGGCCAGCACGGTGACCGCGAACGTCCTGCCTTCGTGCCCGCCGATCGCCCGCACCAGCCAGCGCGGGGGCGCGCCGACACCGCGAATGCGGTACACGGTGTCGTAGTGATGGTAGGCGACCGCGGCCACCAGGCCGAAAGCCGCGGGAAGGCTCCCGTTCACGTCGGCTTTGGCGGCCAGTACCAGAACGGTGCCGTACTCGGCGGCCCGGAAGAACGGCGGAACCAGCCAGTCGAGGCGCCCCTTGAGCCGCGGGGTGACGGCGAGGCCCGAGGTGACCGCGTAGACGGCGGCGCCGAGCACCGGCCAGGGGCTGCCGTAGGAGCTGAAGGCGGCCGTGCAGACGACTGCGGCGGCACCGACGAGGGCGAGCAGCGGCGCGAGGGGCAGCGGCCTGCGGCGCAGCGCGGCGAACGCGGCGGCGACGGTGCCGCTGTCGGCGAGGTCGGCGAGGGCCTGGGCGGCGCGGTCGGTGCGGGGGGCCTTGCGCAGCGAGCGCAGGACGCGGCCCGCCGTGGTGTAGCAGGCGGCGAGGCCGCAGCCGACCAGGAGCACGACGAAGGTGATCCGCGGCGTGGTGACGGCGGTGAGGACGGCGATGAGGGCCCAGCGCTCGCCGATGGGCAGGACGATCATCCGGCGCACCCAGACCGTCCAGCCGACGCCGTCGAGCTTGCCGGAGAGCGTCGCGGTGGGGCTGGTGTTGACGGCGGCCTTGCCCGCGTCGTCGACGTTGCCCTCGTTGAAGGAGAAGTCCACGACGTGCCGGCAGGTCTGCAGGATCATCGCGCCGAGCGCGAGCGCCCATACGTCATCCCCGCCGCGGGCGGCGCCGAGCGCGAGGCCCGCGTAGTAGGCGTACTCCTTGGCGCGGTCGAACGTCGCGTCGAGCCAGGCGCCGAGCGTGGAGTACTGCAGCGAGTAGCGGGCGAGCTGTCCGTCCGTGCAGTCCAGGACGAAGGAGAACAGGAGCAGCAGTCCGGCGGCGACGAAGCCGCCGCGGGTGCCGGTCGCCGCGCAGCCGGCCGCGATCACCGCGACGAGCAGGGAGGCGGTGGTGACCTGGTTCGGGGTGAGGCCCCGGCGCGCGCACCAGCGGGCGAGGTAGCGGGAGTAGGGGCTGATGCAGTACGTCGTGAAGAAGCCGTCGCGGGCCTTCACCGCGCCGCGCAGGCGCACGGCCTCGTCGTCGACGGCGGCGACGGCCTGGCGCGCGGTGTTGCGGGACTCGGGGTCGCCGGGCAGGGCAGCGACGAGGGTGCCGAGCTCGGGCCGGTGCACGTCGGTGCCGGTGGCCTCGATCGCGGCGGCGACACGGTCGGGCACGGTGTCGGGTGCGAGCGCCACGGACGCACGTCCCGCGTCGGCGCCGGTGGCGTCAACTGCCGTACGCAGCGCGGTCGTCAGCTCCCGGCGCGCTCCCGCCTGCGCGGTCACGGCGCCGGGCACGGCCGACACCGGGAAGCGCGGGTCGGTCAGGCCGAGCCGCAGGGCGTGGACGTGGCCGACGAAGCGGCTGTCGACGAGGGCGACGCGCTCGCCGGCGGGCAGGTCACGCAGCAGGGCCTCGAGCTCTTCCGGGGACGCCGCCTCGGGGGCGGTCCGCACGTCGAAGCCCAGGGACCGCAGATCGCCTTCGAGCGGCGAACCGGGCACCGGCCGGCCGGTGAGGATGGCGGTCGACAGACGAACTCACTCCTTGATTCCCGGCGCGGCTCGCGCGGGCACGTGCGTGACGGGGGCACCCGGGCAGCGAGGCGGCCGGGCGGCATGTCGGCAGAGGCTATCGGATGAATGGAAGCGGGCGTTCACCGCCCGTTCACGCCCCGATCAGCGCGGTCTGCGTGGTTCTCGACCGCCGCGATCATCATGGTCGAAAGCGGCCCGCGGCCACAAACCGCGGGGTCCACAACCGTCCAAGCCAGCCTAAGGTGGACGCCCATGACATGGATGATCACAGGTGGAGCGGGATATATCGGGGCGCATGTGGCGCGGGTCATGGCCGGGGCGGGTGAGCGGGTGGTCGTCGTGGACGACGTCTCCTCCGGGGTGCCGGAGCGGCTGCCCGCGGACATTCCGCTGGTACGGGGCACTTCGCTCGACGGGGAGCTGGTGCGACGGGTGTGCGCCGAGCACGCGGTGACGGGTGTGGTGCATCTCGCCGCCCGCAAGCAGGTCGGCGAATCGGTGGAGCAGCCGCTGCGTTACTACCGGGAGAACGTCGGGGGCCTGACGACGCTCCTGGAGGCGGTGGTGGACGCGGGCGTGCAGCGGTTCGTCTTCTCGTCGTCGGCGGCGGTCTACGGCAATCCGCCGGACGCCGACCTGGTCACGGAGGACACGCCCTGCGCGCCGGTGAGCCCCTACGGCGAGACGAAGCTGGCCGGCGAGTGGCTGGTGCGGGCGGCGGGCAGGGCGCACGGCCTGACCACGACCTGCCTGCGCTACTTCAACGTGGCGGGCGCCGCGAGCCCCGAACTGGCCGACACCGGCGTCTTCAACGTGGTCCCGATGGTCTTCGACCGCCTCACCCGGGGCGAGGCCCCGCGCATCTTCGGCACCGACCACCCCACGCCCGACGGCACCTGCGTGCGCGACTACATCCACGTCAGCGACCTCGCCGAGGCCCACCTCGCCGCCGCCCGCCGCCCCGTCGAGCCGGGCGGCGATCTGACGGTGAACATCGGCCGCGGCCAAGGCGTTTCCGTACGCGAACTCCTCACCGTGATCGCGGAGGTCACCGGCGACCACCGGGAGCCGCTCGTCGAGCCGCGCCGGGCGGGGGACGCGCCGCGTGCCGTGGCGGACGTGCGGCTCGCGGCGAAGGAGCTGGGCTTCGGGGCCGGGCGCGGGGTGCGGGAGATGGTGGAGTCCGCGTGGGCGGGCTGGTGCCTGCGTCATCCCGAGGCCGCGCGCGGCTAGCCACGCCGGGCACGGGCACCTTCGAGAGATGCTTGCAGGGCTCTGACCTGCGGACTGTTTGTGCAGGTCAGAGCATATGACAACGGTTCTCAGGAGCGTGTTGCACATACCCCCCACCCGTAGTTGACTGAAGGCCGCGACCGGACCTGGGCGCCGACGGACGACGACGGAGGAACGCACCATGGGGGCAGGACACGACCACGGCCACGCGCCGCCCGCCAAGGGCACGGCCACGGCCGCGTACAAAGGTCGTCTGCGCATCGCGCTGACCATCACGCTCACCGTCATGGTGGTCGAGATCGTCGGCGGCATCGTCGCCGACTCCCTCGCCCTGATCGCGGATGCGACGCACATGGCGACGGACGCGCTCGGCCTGAGCATGGCGCTGCTCGCGATCCACTTCGCGAACCGCCCGCCGAGCGAGAACCGCACCTTCGGCTACGCCCGCGCCGAGATCCTGGCGGCGCTCGCCAACTGTCTGCTCCTGTTCGGCGTCGGCGGCTACGTCCTGTACGAGGCGGTGCAGCGGTTCGTCACGCCCGCCGAGACCGAGGGCGGGCTGACGATGGTCTTCGGCATCGTCGGCCTGCTGGCGAACCTGGTCTCGCTGGCCCTGCTGATGGGCGGCCAGAAGGACAGCCTCAATGTGCGCGGCGCCTTCCTGGAGGTCCTCGCGGACGCCCTCGGGTCGGTCGCGGTCCTCGTCTCGGCCGCCCTCATCCTGCTCACCGGCTGGCAGGCCGCCGACCCCATCGCCTCCATCGTCATCGGGCTCATGATCGTCCCGCGTACGTGGAAGCTGCTACGGGAGACGCTGAACGTGCTGCTCGAATCGGCGCCCAAGGGTGTCGACATGGCCGAGGTCCGCGCCCACATGCTGGCCCTGCCCGGCGTGGAGGACGTGCACGACCTGCACGCCTGGACGATCACGTCGGGGATGCCGGTCCTGTCCGCGCACGTCGTCGTCAGCTCCGAGGCCCTGACCGCCATCGGCCACGAGAAGATGCTGCACGAGCTGCAGCTCTGCCTGGGCGACCACTTCGACGTCGAGCATTGCACGTTCCAGCTGGAACCCGGCGGCCACGCCGAGCACGAGCCGGGGCTGTGCCACTGACGCGGGGTGCCCGCCGTCGCGGGGCCGCCCCGCGACGGCGGGACAGGTGATCACGGACAGTGGTACCCTGGCCAGGACCTTGCAGGAAGAAGCGGGACGAGAAAGAGGTGGGTTGATGACTGTCGTGGCTGACGCTGCCCTGCGCGGCGACACGTCTGTCCCCACTTCCCGGGCCCACGCCTGACCTTCCGTACGTCGCTTCTCGCACGTACGTCACGTATGCACCGTGCGTACGTCATCCGTGTCACGGCCGGGCCCACTCATTCAAGGGTTTACTCCGTTGACTCAGAACGCGATCACCAACGCCTTCTTCGCCCTGCACCACGACCTGCCCCGGCAGGGCCCCGGCTCCGACGCCACCACCCGCGCCCTGCTCGCCCTCGCCGGTGAGCTGCCCGCCCGTCCGCGCGTGCTCGACCTGGGCTGCGGCCCCGGCCGCAGCGCGCTGCTCCTGGCCGCCGAGGCGGGCGCCGAGGTCACGGCCGTCGATCTGCACGAGCCGTTCCTCGCCGAACTGCGTGCGGCGGCCGACGCCCGCGGGCTCGGCGACTCCGTGCGCACGGTCCGGGCCGACATGGGCGAACTGCCCTACCCGGACGGTTCGTTCGACCTGATCTGGGCCGAGAGCTCGGTCTACTCCATCGGCTTCGACACCGCCCTCGACACCTGGCGGCGGCTGCTCGCGCCCGGCGGGAAGCTCGTCGTCACCGAGTGCGAGTGGACGACCGCCGACCCGTCCGGGGCGGCGCGCGCCTTCTGGGACCAGCACTATCCGCTGCGCACCCCCGAGGAGAACACCCGCGCGGCACTCGCCGCCGGGTACGCGGTGCTCGGCACCGTGTCCCAGCCGGAGTCCGACTGGGACGAGTACTACGGTCCGCTCGGCGCCCGCGCCGACGCGGCCGACCCCGGAGCGCCCGGCATGGCCGAGGCCCTGGCCGCCACCCGCGCCGAGATCGCGATGCGGCGGGAGCACGGGGCGGAGTTCGGCTACGCCGGCTACGTCCTCAGCCCGGCGGGCGGCGACTGGCGCACCCGGCCCGAGGCGGCGTCCGGCGCCGACCGCGCGGCGGTGCACGCCGTGAACGCCGCCGCCTTCCCCACCGAGGCGGAGGCCGACCTCGTGGACGCGCTCCGCGAGGACGCCGGGGCCTGGATCGACGGGCTGTCGTTCGTCGCGGAGGCGCCCCGCGGGGACGGCTCGGGCGACCCTGAAGGCACCGACGGCTCGGGCGGGCAGGTCGTGGCGCACGCCCTGATCACCCGCTGCCACGTGGACGGCGCCCCGGCCCTGTGCCTGGCGCCGGTGGCCGTACTCCCGGCGTACCAGAAAACGGGCGCCGGTTCGGCCGTCGTGCGCGCCGTGCTGCACGCCGCGCGCGCCCGTGGCGAGCAACTGGTCCTGGTGCTCGGGCACCCGGACTACTATCCGCGGTTCGGCTTCACCCCGGCCTCGGCGTACGGGATCCGGCCAAGTTTCGAGGTGCCGGACGAGGCCATGATGGCGCTGGTCCTCGACCGGCCCGGCACGGACGGTGGGGTGCCCGTTCCGTCGGGCACGATCGCCTATCCGGCGGCCTTCGGGGTCTGACCCCGGCGGCCCCCGGCCCGACGCCGGGGGTGCCGTGGCCGAATCCGCATGTCCCGTCCCCACGGTCGGGGACGGGACATGCGGGGCCCCCGGAGTGCCGGGAGCGCCCCTGTCGTACGGCAGACTTGGCCATCAGCGACCGAAGCGAAGGATGGGTATGCCGATCACACCTGCCACCGCGGCGAACAGCTCGTCGAACGGCACCGGAGAGACAATCTTGCTGGAACTCGTCGACGAGGACGGCAGGACGATCGGCACGGCGGAGAAGCTTGCCGCTCATCAGGCGCCCGGGCAGCTGCACCGGGCGTTCTCCGTCTTCCTCTTCGACGAGCAGGGGCGGCTGCTGCTTCAGCAGCGGGCGCTCGGCAAGTACCACTCCCCCGGCGTCTGGTCGAACACCTGCTGCGGGCACCCGTACCCCGGCGAGGCACCGTTCGCGGCCGCCGCCCGGCGCACCTTCGAGGAGCTCGGCGTCTCGCCGTCGCTGCTCGCCGAGGCGGGCACCGTGCGCTACAACCACCCGGACCCGGAGTCGGGCCTGGTGGAGCAGGAGTTCAACCACCTCTTCGTGGGCATGGTGCAGGCCGAGCTGCGCCCGGACGCGAGCGAGGTCGGTGACACCGCGTTCGTGACCGCCGCGGAGCTCGCGGAGCGGCACGCGAAGGGGCCGTTCTCCGCGTGGTTCATGACCGTCCTGGACGCGGCGCGGCCCGCGATCAAGGAGCTGACGGGTCCTGCCGCGGGCTGGTAGCCCGGCGGGCGGGTCCCGGATCCCGCCCGGTTCCTCAGATCCCGCCCGGTTTCAGGGGCAAGGCGGCCCAGATGACCTTGCCCCCGCCGGCCGTGTGCTCGACGTCGCACGCGCCGCCCGCCTCGCGGGCGATCTCACGTACGAGGAGCAGCCCGCGGCCGCCGGTCTGGCCGTAGTCGGCCTCAAGGGCCGTCGGGCGGTAGGGGTGGTTGTCCTCCACGGAGACCCGCACCCACTCCGCGCCGACCGCGACCTCCACGGCGAGCATCGGCGAGAGCAGCGCCGCGTGCCGCACCGCGTTGGTGACCAGCTCGGAGACGATCAGCAGGAGTCCCTGCACCAGTTCGTCCGGTGCCGGCACCCCCTGACGCGCGAGCAGGTCGCGCACCGCGTGCCGTGCCTGGGGCACCGAGGCGTCGACGGCGGGGGCGGTGAACCGCCACACGCCCTCGTACGGCACCCGCCCACCTCCCCCGGGGAGCGGGCCCGGCCCTCTCCCGTCGTTGCCCATCGCCCGGTCCCCGCCCTCGCGCTCGGTTGTCACCACACGTCGAGTGTTGGTAACGCGCTGGTCCGTACCTCGCTACTGACCAGAAGTCAGCGACTATCGACGGGATTTGATCGCCCCCGCGTGCCGTCGTCAGTTGCGCGACTGCTCCTGCCCTTCTTGTTCCGCCTTCAAGGGTTCTTCAGCTTGTACGGCTTGCGGGGCGCCGCCGTCCCCTCCGGTGCGCTCCGACACCAGGCTGATCAGGCGTCGGCCGCCGACGGCCGTCGCGATCAGGCCGAGGCCGTCGAAGAGCAGCGCGAGGGAGAAGAAGCAGCCGATGACGTACTGGCTGCTGCTCGGCCAGTCGCCGAGCACGAGCACGCCGAGCAGCACGCCGAAGGCGCCCTGGAGCAGCGTCACCGCCATCTGCGGCCCGCGCACCACCAGGCTGCCGACGAGCCGGAACACACCGCCGGTGAGGAAGAGCAGCGCCGCGAACATCGTCAGCGCCTCCGCGGCCACGTCGGGCCTGCGGATGACGACGACGCCCGCCGCGAGGTTCAGCGCGGCGACCACCACGCCGAGCCAGAAGAAGTTCGAGCCGCGCGACTGCACCGCGTGCAGGAGCGCCACCATGCCGCCCACCAGGAGCAGCCAGCCGAACAGCAGCATCGAGGTGAGCGTGGCCACCCCGACGTACACGATGCCGATGAGCCCGCCGAGGACGAGGATCGCGCCGAGCACGGCCAGCCAGCCGAAGCTGCGCCGGAGCCGGGCTCCCTCGTCGGTGCCACCGGTGTCGGCAGCGCCGTCCCGACCTGCTTCTCCGCGTCTTCCACCGAGCATCATGAGGGCCTCCGTCCGCTGTGCGAAGCCACCCCTTCTTGATCGTACGTTCGGTGGGTGCGGATAGCATCCGGCGCATGGAGCCGCAGCTGAGGCACGCCGTCGCCGACGGCGTCGCCACCGTCGTCATCGACCACCAGGCCAAGCGCAACGCCATGACGGCGGACATGTGGCGGGCGCTGCCGCCGCTGCTCACGGGGCTCGCCGGGGACCCGGCCGTGCGGGCGCTCGTCCTGACCGGGGCCGGGGACACGTTCTGCGCGGGCGCCGACATCTCGTCGCTGCGCGAGGAACCCGCCCGTGCCCAGGAACTCGCGGTGCGGGCCGAGGAGGCGCTCGCGGCCTTCCCCAAGCCGACGCTCGCGGCGGTCGCCGGGTACTGCGTGGGCGGCGGCTGTCAGCTGGCGGCGGCGTGCGACCTGCGGTTCGCCGACGAGGACGCGGTGTTCGCGGTCACCCCGGCGAAGCTCGGCATCGTCTACCCGGCGTCGACGACGCGCCGCCTGGTGTCCCTCGTCGGTCCGTCGACCGCCAAGTACCTGCTGTTCTCCGGCGAGCCGATCGACGCGGGGCGGGCGCTGCGCACCGGACTCGTGGACGAGGTGCTGCCCACCGGCGAACTGCGGGCGCGCGTCGCGGAGTTCACCCGGATCCTGGCCGCGCGTTCGCTGCTCACGCAGGCTGCGGCGAAGGAGTTCGCGTCCCCGGCCGCCGGTGCGGACGGCCCCGGCGGTGCGGACGCGGGGGCCGCGCGGGACGCCCACTGGGCTAAGCAGATGCGCGCGAGCGGCGACACCGCCGAGGGTGTCGCCGCCTTCCTGGAGCGCAGGCAGCCGCGCTTCACCTGGACTCCGCCCGAGGTCCCGGCTACGCGGGCTGCTCCTCTTCGCTGAACCGGCTGCGGCCGCGGAACATGTCGACGAGGTGCGCGGGCGCCTTCTCGGGCGAACCGGCGTCGTAGGGCGGCTGCGGGTCGTACTCCATCATCAGCTGCACGGCCTGGGCGCGCTCGTCGCCCGCGATCCTGCCGACCAGCGCGAGACCCATGTCGATGCCGGACGACACACCGGCCGCCGTGACGTATTTCCCGTCGAACACCACCCGCTGTCCCGTCGAGCGCACGCCGACCTTGTCCAGCTCCTCCAGGGCCAGCCAGTGCGACGTCGCCTCGCGGCCCTTCAGGAGTCCGGCGGCGGCGAGGGCCAGGGAGCCCGTGCACACGGACGTCGTCCAGGTGGTGGTCCTGTCGGTGGTGCGCAGCCAGCCGAGCAGCGACTCGTTCTCCATCTGGTCGCTCTGGCCGGGACCGCCGGGCACCACCACGATGTCCGGGCTCCGCACCTCGTCGAACGACTTGTCGGCGACGAGGGTGAGCTGGCCGGTGTCGTCGCGCACGGGCCCGGCCTGCTCGGCCACGAAGACGACCTCGGCGTCCGGGATGCCGGCGAGCGTCTGGAACGGGCCGATGGCGTCGAGGGCCGTGAAGCGTTCGTACAGGGCGATGGCGATCTGCATGCGGGCTCTCCTCGGGGAGGCGGGTCGGATGACGGTGGTGCGGTGAAGGGGTGGTGGTCGGTGGGTGGCAGGTGGTGGAGCGGTCACGCGGGGGCGGTGAGGGGGCTGTGGAAGCGGCGGCGGTACTCGGCCGGAGCCGTGCCGAGCGCCTTGACGAAGGCGCGGCGCATGGCCTCCGGGGTGCCGTAGCCGCAGGCGCGCGAGACCTCCTCGACGCCGTCGGAGGTGTCCTCGAGGAGTCGGCGTGCGTGCTCGACGCGGACGCGGTCGACGTACTTGCCCGGTGTCATGCCGGTCTCCGCGTGGAAGGCGCGGGCGAAGTGACGGGGCGAGAGCCGGGCGCGCTCCGCGAGGGACTCCACGCTCAGGTCTCCCCCGGGATGCTCGGTGATCCACTGCTGGACCTCGCGCAGCGGCTCACGGCGGGCCGTCTGCGCCGACAGCTGGGCGCTGAACTGCGCCTGGTTGCCGGGGCGGCGCAGGAACACGACGAGGTAGCGCGCGATGGTCAGCGCCGTGTCCCGGCCCAGGTCCTCCTCGACGAGGGCGAGCGCCAGGTCGATGCCCGCCGTGACGCCCGCCGAGGTCGACACGTGCCCGTCCCGTACGTAGATGGGGTCGGGGTCCACGTCGATCTCCGGGTGGTCCCGGGCGAGTGTGTCGCAGTACGCCCAGTGGGTCGTCGCGCGGCGGCCGTCGAGCAGGCCGGCGCGCGCGAGCAGGACGGCCCCGGTGCAGACCGAGATCAGCCGCTCGGCGAGCGGTGCGTGGGCCCGCAGCCAGGCGACCAGGGCCTCGTCCTCGTCCCTGGTGCCCGCGCCGCCCGGCACCAGGACGGTGTGCGGCACCGGGGCGCCGGCCCCTCCCGAGTGCTCGGCGAGCGAGGAGTCCGGGACCAGTGTGAGCCCGCTCGACGTCCGCACGGGGGCGCCTTCGAGGGAGGCGGTGCGCACCTCGTACGGCGGGGTGTCGGGGTGGGCGTGGCTCGCTCCCGTGAACACCTCGGCGGGGCCCGTGACGTCGAGGCTCTGGACGCCGTCGAAGAGGACGATCAGGACGGTTCGCTGCTCCATGTCCACGATTCTTGGGGTGCGGAGGGATGGCTGCAATGACGGGCACCCCACCTTTTCTGCCGTCCATGTCCGTCGGGCGGGTCCTGCTCGGCGCCGGGAAGCCCTTCACCTCATACCGACCAGTCGGTAACGTATGGCCATGACCTCTTCGACGACCTCGGCCCCGGTCGGCTCGACGCTGCACCCGCGCGCGGGACGGCGCTGCCACAACGTGCTCAACGCCCTCCACACCACCCACTACTTCTCCCCGGACGTGGGCCGCGAGCTGGCCCCGCTCGGCATCACCCACCCGAAGGCCGTCAACTTCGCCATCCGGGCGGCGGCGCTGGGGGCCGTGGGCGCGGGCACCGTGACGGCCACGTTCTTCAACTACAAGCCGGACACGGTCGCCCGGTTCGTGCCGGAGATATGGCACACCGCCGCCCCCGAGGACGTCCTCGCCGCCCGGCTGCGCGCCGTCGACACCACACTGCGGCGGCTCCTCGGGGACGAGGCGGTGGCGTCCCCGGAGATGGCGGAGGCGGCCCGGCTCGCGCTGCGGGCCACGGAGGCCTGTTCGCCGAGCGGCCGCCCGCTGTACGCCGCGCACGCCGCACTCGCCGTGCCGGACGAGCCGCACCTGGCCTACTGGCACGCGGCGACGCTGCTGCGCGAGCACCGCGGCGACGGCCACCTGGCCGCGCTCCTGGACGCCGAACTCGACCCGGTGGAGGCGCTGGTGAGCCACACCGCGACGGGCAAGAGCATGACGCCCACGTGGAACCTCAACACCCGGGGCTGGACCCGCGACGACTGGGACGCGGCCGTCGAGCGGCTGCGCGGGCGCGGGCTCGTGGCCGCCGACGGCGAGCTGACGGAGTCCGGCGTCGCCCTGCGCAAGGCGATCGAGGAGCGCACCGACCGCCTGGACCGGGCGCCCTACGAGCACCTCGGCGCGGCGGACGTGGAGCGGCTCACGGAGCTGGGCACGGTCTTCGCCGGGGCGGCCCTGCAGGCGGGTGCGTTCCCCGCGGACCTGCTCGGCAAGGCCTAGCCGCCCTAAGCGCATCTCGGCAAGGCCTGGCCGCGCTCGGCGCATGTGGCCCCACCGCCGGGGTACTCGCCCGTTCCGCGGCCTCGAACGATCCTCCGTAGACGGGGCCGGGGAGACGAAGGGAGAACCTCGTGTTCCGTGCGATCGCAGATGTGCTGCGCCAGATCGCTGGGGCCATCGCCACCGTGGTCACCCTGCCGTTCCGGGCCCTGGCCCGGCTGTTCGGCGGAGCTTCGCGTTCCGGGCGCCGGTCCGGCCGGGCCCGCCGGGTCTGACCGCAGGTCCGGCCGGGTCCGGCCGCTCCGGGCCCCGGGTCTGACTGCCTCGCTGTCGGTGCCACCTGCCACAATTGGCGGGCAACCCCAGTGAGAAGGCGGTACCGGAACGTGACGACCACCCCAGCGTCCATCGAAGGCAGGATCGCCGAGGAACTCGGCGTGCGGGAGCGGCAGGTGAAGGCCGCCGTGGACCTGCTCGACGGCGGGTCGACGGTGCCCTTCATCGCGCGCTACCGCAAGGAAGCCACCGAGATGCTCGACGACGCGCAGCTGCGCACGCTCGAGGAGCGGCTGCGCTATCTGCGGGAGCTGGAGGAGCGGCGGAGCGCCATCCTCGACTCGGTGCGCGAGCAGGGCAAGCTCACCGACGAGCTGGAGGCCCGCATCCGCGAGGCCGACACGAAGGCCCGCCTGGAGGACATCTACCTGCCGTTCAAGCCGAAGCGGCGGACCAAGGCGCAGATCGCCCGCGAGGCCGGTCTCGAGCCGCTGGCCGAGGGACTGCTCGGGGACCCGACGGTGGAGCCGCAGGCCGCGGCCGCCGCGTTCGTCGACGCGGACAAGGGCGTCGCCGACCCGCAGGCCGCCCTGGACGGCGCACGCGCCATTCTCACGGAGCGGTTCTCCGAGGACGCCGACCTCATCGGCGAGCTGCGCGAGCGCATGTGGGTGCGCGGCCGCCTCGCCGCGAAGGTGCGCGACGGCAAGGAGGAGGCGGGCGCGAAGTTCGCCGACTACTTCGACTTCGCCGAGCCGTTCACGGAGCTGCCCTCGCACCGCGTCCTCGCGATGCTGCGCGGCGAGAAGGAGGACGTGCTCGACCTGGTCCTGGAGCCGGAGGAGGCCACCGAGGGCCCGTCGTCGTACGAGGGCTCGATCGCCCGGCGCTTCGGGATCGCCGACCGAGGCAGGCCCGCCGACAAGTGGCTGACGGACACGGTGCGCTGGGCCTGGCGGACCCGCGTCCTGGTGCACCTCGGCATCGACCTGCGGCTCCGGCTGCGCACGGCCGCCGAGGACGAGGCGGTGCGGGTGTTCGCCGCGAACCTGCGCGACCTGCTGCTCGCCGCCCCCGCGGGCACGCGCGCGACGCTGGGCCTCGACCCCGGTTTCCGTACGGGCGTGAAGGTCGCCGTCGTGGACGCCACCGGCAAGGTCGTGGCCACGGACACGATCCACCCGCACGTCCCCGCGAACAAGTGGGACCAGTCGCTCGCCACCCTCGCGCGGCTCGCGAAGGAGCACGACGTCGACCTGGTCGCGATCGGCAACGGCACGGCGTCCCGCGAGACCGACAAGCTCGCCGGTGAACTCATCACCAAGCACCCCGAGTTGAAGCTCACGAAGGTGATGGTGTCCGAGGCGGGCGCTTCGGTGTACTCGGCGTCGGCGTTCGCCTCGCAGGAGCTGCCGGAGCTGGACGTGTCGCTGCGCGGCGCCGTGTCCATCGCCCGGCGTCTGCAGGACCCGCTCGCCGAGCTGGTGAAGATCGACCCGAAGTCCATCGGCGTCGGTCAGTACCAGCACGACCTGTCCGAGGTGAAGCTGTCCCGCTCCCTCGACGCGGTCGTCGAGGACTGTGTGAACGGCGTGGGCGTGGACGTGAACACGGCCTCCGCCCCGCTGCTCGCCCGGGTCTCCGGCATCGGCTCCGGCCTCGCCGAGAACATCGTGGCGCACCGCGACGCGAACGGCCCCTTCAAGAGCCGCAAGGGCCTCAAGGACGTGCCCCGGCTCGGCCCGAAGGCCTACGAGCAGTGCGCGGGCTTCCTGCGCATCCTGGGCGGCGACGACCCGCTCGACGCCTCCAGCGTGCACCCCGAGGCGTACCCCGTGGTGCGGCGGATGGCGGGCACGGCGGGCGGCGCCGTGGGCTCGCTGATCGGCGACACGGCCACGCTGCGGTCCCTGCGGCCCGCCGACTTCGTCGACGACAGCTTCGGCCTGCCGACCGTCACGGACATCCTCAAGGAGCTGGAGAAGCCCGGGCGCGACCCGCGGCCCGCCTTCAAGACGGCCACCTTCAAGGACGGCGTCGAGAAGATCTCCGACCTCACGTCCGGCATGGTCCTGGAGGGCGTCGTCACGAACGTCGCCGCGTTCGGCGCGTTCGTCGACGTCGGCGTCCACCAGGACGGCCTGGTGCACGTCTCCGCGATGTCCAGGACCTTCGTCAAGGATCCCCGGGACGTGGTGAAGCCGGGCGACATCGTCAAGGTGAAGGTCCTCGACGTCGACGTGCCGCGCAAGCGGATCTCGCTGACGCTCAGGCTCGACGACGAGGCGGCCCAGGACTCCGCCGGGGGCGGCGGACGCCAGGAGCGCGGCGGACGTCCGCCGCAGCAGCGCGGCGGGGCCCCCGGCCAGGGTCAGGGCCGCCGTGGCCAGGGCCGGGGGCAAGGCCAGGGCGGTCGCCCCCAGCGGCAGCAGCGGCAGGCGCCGCCGCCCGCGAACGACGCGATGGCGGAGGCTCTGCGCCGCGCCGGTCTTGTCGATCCCAAGCAGCGCTAGCGCTCACTCCGCCGGTTCGCCCGGCCAAGCCGACCCGCGTCTGCGGGCTCGTCCTGGCCGGGCGCGCCGTTCCCCGCGCCCTTTGAGGCGCGATCCGGCGTCGCAGTGGACGGGCGGGGTCAGGGGGACGGTTCCGCCACCTTGCCCTCCGCCACTTCCAGACGGCGCGTGACGTGCACGGCGTCGAGCATGCGGCGGTCGTGCGTGACCAGGAGAAGCGTGCCCGTGTAGGAGTCGAGGGCCGACTCCAATTGCTCGATGGCGGGCAGGTCCAGGTGGTTGGTGGGCTCGTCGAGGACCAGCAGGTTCACGCCCCGCCCCTGGAGCAGGGCCAGCGCCGCGCGCGTGCGCTCGCCCGGGGACAGGGTCACCGCGGGCCGCAGCACGTGATCCGCCTTCAGGCCGAACTTGGCGAGGAGCGTGCGGACTTCCGCCGGGTCGGTGTCGGGCACCGCCGCCCGGAACGCGTCGAACAGCGACTCCGCGCCGTGGAACAGCGCCCGGGCCTGGTCGACCTCGCCCACGACGACACCCGAGCCGAGCGCGGCATGGCCCTCGTCCACGGCGACGCGGCCGAGCAGGGCGGCCAGGAGCGTCGACTTGCCCGCGCCGTTGGCGCCGGTGATGGCGACGCGGTCGGCCCAGTCGAGCTGGAGGTCGACCGGACCGAGCGCGAAGGAGCCACGACGGACGACCGCGCCGCGCAGGGTGGCCACGACCGTGCCGGAGCGCGGTGCCGCCGCGATCTCCATGCGCAGCTGCCACTCCTTGCGCGGTTCCTCGACAACGTCGAGGCGCTCGATCATGCGCTGGGTCTGGCGTGCCTTCGCCGCCTGCTTCTCGCTGGCCTCGCTGCGGAACTTGCGGCCGAGCTTGTCGCTGTCGGAGGCCTTGCGGCGGGCGTTCTTGACGCCCTTGTCCATCCAGGTCCGCTGCATCTGGGCGCGGTCCTGGAGGGCGGCGCGCTTGTCGGCGTACTCCTCGTAGTCGTCGCGGGCGTGCCTGCGGGCGACCTCGCGCTCCTCCAGATACGCCTCGTAGCCGCCGCCGTAGAGGTTGATCTGCTGCTGGGCCAGGTCGAGTTCGAGGACCTTGGTGACCGTGCGGGTCAGGAACTCGCGGTCGTGGCTCACGACGACGGTGCCCGCGCGGAGGCCCTGGACGAAGGACTCCAGGCGGTCGAGGCCCGCCAGGTCCAGGTCGTTGGTGGGCTCGTCCAGCAGGAACACGTCGTAGCGGGACAGGAGCAGCGAGGCGAGGCCCGCGCGCGCGGCCTGGCCGCCGGAGAGCGCCGTCATCGGCTGGTCGAGGCGCACGCCGAGGCCGAGCGAATCGGTCACTTCCTCGGCGCGTTCGTCCAGGTCGGCGCCGCCGAGGGCAAGCCAGCGCTCCAGGCTGTTCGCGTACGCGTCGTCGGCGCCCGGCGCGCCCGCCACGAGGAGTTCGGTGGCCTCGTCCATGGCGGTCTGCGCGGCGGTGACGCCGGTGCGGCGGGCCAGGAACGCCTGGACGGTCTCGCCCGGGCGGCGGTCGGGCTCCTGGGGCAGGTGGCCGACCGAGGCGGTCGGCGGGGAGAGGCCGACGCGTCCGGACTCCGGGGTGTCCAGGCCGGCGAGGAGGCGAAGCAGCGTGGACTTGCCCGCGCCGTTGGCGCCCACCAGGCCGATGACGTCGCCGGGGGCGACGACGAGGTCCAGGCCCTCGAAGAGGGTGCGGTCGCCGTGGCCGGCGGCTAGGTCTTTCGCGACAAGAGTGGCGTTCATCAGGGCCTGAGCCTAATGCGCGGGGGTGGGGCGCGGTGGGGGTGGTACCGGAAGCGCGGGGGGTGGCGCGTCGCGGTGGTGGGCCGCGCGCCGCGGGACGGGGAGGCGCGGGCGGCGGGCCAAGGGCCCCGGGGCTTCCCACCGCGGAGCAGCAAGCCCCGACGGGCTTGTCACCGCGGAGCAGCAAGCCCCGAAGCGTCACGCGGGCGCCGCCGCGTCAGGCCCACCGCCTAGGACGAAGCCGACGCCACCAGCACGCTGTCCGGCGTCCGCGCCACCACGTAGCGGGCCCGGTCCGGCAGGGGCACCCGGTGCTCGCCCGGTTCCAGGACCTCGTCGAGGACCTCGTGGACGCGGGTGCGGTAGAGGCGGTCGACGCGGTAGACGGTGAGCCGTACCCGGCACGTGGAGGTGATCTCGGTGACCACGCTGTCGCCCGCCACCGCGAGCCGGGTCAGCCTGCGCTGCGCCAGCGGGCTGCGGTCGAGGGCGTACTCGATCTGGGCGACGAGCAGCGGAACGATGGGCGCGAGGCCGTCCACGAACGCGACGTCGACGCCCGCGGTGTCGAACGAGGCCCGCACCGCGTCCCGGGTCGGCGCGGGCACCTCCCGCCCGAACGCCACCGCCCCGTACGTCCGCAGCTCCTCCGCCGGTACCCCCGCCGCGTCCGCCGCGATCTCCGCGCCGATGCCGATGGTGCGCAGCGCCGCCGCGAGCTTGGCGTTCAGCGCCACCCGGGCCCCGATGAGGAGCACCCGCCGCCCGGCCCCCGGCGCGACCCCGTTCAGTAACCGCCCCAGCTCCGCCCGGTACTCGCCGCCGCGGAAGCGGAACGGCCCTATGCCGTGGTAGCCGTTGAGCTCCAGGTCGGCCTGCTCGGAGGTCTGCCAGGCGAAGTCGCGCCACACATAGTCGCCGTCGTCGGCACCGTCGTCCCCGGCGGCACCGTCGTCCCCGGCGGCGCTCCCCCGCGTCCGCTCGATCACCGCCGTGACGGCCCCGCACTCCAAGCCCTCGCACTCCGGACAGCCGTAGATCACGTACCGCCCGTCCCGCAGCGGGGCCTCGGCCTCCAGGAGCAGGCGGCGCACATGGGTCGTGAAGATCGCCGGAGGGATGTCGGACGCCAGCGGGGACACCGCGTCGAGGTCGGCGAGCTGGAACAGCAGCGGGCGGCCGTTCACGATGAAGTCGACGAATTCGCGGTGCACTTGATAGTCACCACCTGCGAGAACTCCACCGGCGCGCATCGCCGGTGCCAGGCCGAAGGTCGCATACTCGGCAGACATGCTGTGAGTATCCCCACCCGGTCCGGGGTCTGAGCACGACATGGTGTATTCCGCTACGTTTCCGGGATGGGTGGGACTGACAAGGCGGATGTGACGATCATCGGCGGCGGGGTCATCGGCCTCACCACCGCCGTGCTGCTCGCGGAGCGCGGCCACCGCACCCGGGTCTGGACGCGGGACCCGGTCGAGCGCACGACCTCGGCCGTTGCGGGCGGCCTGTGGTGGCCCTATCGCATCGAACCCGAGGCGCTCGTCGGCGCGTGGTCGACGCGCTCCCTGGAGGTGTACGAGGAGTTGGCGGCCGACGCGGAACGCACGGGCGTACGCATGGTCGAGGGCGTACACGCCGGGCTCGACCTGGACGGCCTGGGGCCGTGGGCCGCGCGGGTGCGGGGGCTGCGCGCGGCGACGCCCGAGGAGTGCGCGGACGGCGGGCTGTGGGCGCGGCTTCCGCTGATCGACATGCCGGCGCACCTGGCATGGCTGCGGGAGCGGCTGCTCGCGGCGGGCGGCACGGTCGAGGAGCGGACGGCGAAGAGCCTCGACGACGCGCTCGACGAGACCCCGTGCGTCGTCAACTGCTCGGGGCTCGGCGCCCGGGAGCTCGTACCGGGAGACGGGACACGTCCCGTGCGGGGGCAGTTGGTGCTCGTGGAGAACCCCGGGATCCGTACGTGGTTCACGTCCGTCGACGCTTCGCCGGCGACGACGTACTTCATGCCGCAGCCCGGGCGGCTGGTGCTCGGCGGGACAGCCGACGACGGTGACTGGTCCCTGGAGCCCGATCCGGCGGTGGCGAAGGACATCGTCGAGCGGTGCGCGCGGGTGCGGCCGGAGATCGCGGCGGCGCGGGTCATCGGACACCGGGTGGGGCTGCGGCCCGCGCGCGCGTCGGTACGCCTGGAGCGCGAGGCACGCGGGGGCGGGCGGGTGCTCGTGCACAACTACGGGCACGGCGGGGCCGGGGTGACCGTGGCGTGGGGCTGCGCCGGGGTGGCGGCGCGGCTCGTGGCGGAGGCCACCGCGTGACCTCCACGACGGTCTGAAGGCGGCCGCCACGAGGACCTGGTGGCGGCCGCGAAAGCCGTACCGGCCACGGCGGCGTGCGCCGTGGCCGGTACGCGGCTCCGAGCAGGCCTCAGCGAGCCGGATCCGGCTGCTGCTCGGCGCCGGAGTCGGTGTCCGTGCCGTCCCCGTCGTCCCCGTTCTCGGACGGGCCGATCTGGAGCTCGAACTCGCCGACGCCGTACTGCTCGTGACCGGCGATGACGGCCTTCTCGACGGCCTCGGTGCCGTGCTCGCCCCGCACGATCAGCGGGTCGTGGCGCAGATCGCGCATCAGCGCCACACACATCCCGATCATGACCAGGGTGAACGGCGCCGCCACGAGGATCGTCAGATTCTGCAGGCCCGTGAGGGCGTTGTCCTTCCCGTCGCCGATGAGCAGCATGATCGCCGCCACGGCGCCCGTCACCACGCCCCAGAAGATCACCACGAGGCGACCGGGTTCGAGCGAACCCTTCTGGGAGAGCGTGCCCATGACGATCGAGGCGGCGTCCGCCCCGGACACGAAGAAGATGCCGACGAGGATCATCACGAGCAGGCTGGTGGCCGTCGCGATGGGGTACTCGTGCAGCAGACCGAACAGCTGCGCCTCCGGGGTGTCGTCCCCCTTGAAGCCGCCGCCCTCCTTGACCTTTATGGCGCTGCCGCCGAAGACGGCGAACCAGATCAGGCTGACCGTGCTGGGCACGAGGATGACGCCGCCGACGAACTGCCGGATGGTGCGGCCGCGGCTGATGCGGGCGATGAACATGCCGACGAACGGCGTCCACGAGATCCACCAGGCCCAGTAGAAGACCGTCCAGCTGCCGAGCCACGCCGAGACGCCCTCACCGCTCGATGCCTCCGTGCGCCCGATGAGCTGGGGCAGGTCGCCCAGATACGAGCCGATGGAGGTGGGGATCAGGTCGAGGATGATGACGGTCGGGCCCGCGATGAAGACGAACACGACCAGGACCAGGGCCAGCACCATGTTGATGTTCGACAGCCACTGGATGCCCTTCTCCACGCCGGACACCGCCGAGGCCACGAACGCCACGGTCAGCACGGCGATGACGGCGATCAGCAGCCCGGTCGTCGCCTTCTCCCGCCAGTCCAGTTCCTCTATGCCGCTGCCGATCTGGAGCGCGCCGAGACCGAGGGAGGCCGCGGAGCCGAAGAGCGTGGCGAGGATGGCGAGGATGTCGATGACCCGGCCCCACGTCCCGTGGGCGTGCTTCTCGCCGATGAGCGGGACGAAGACGGAGCTGATGGTCTGGCGCCGGTTCCGCCGGAACGTGCTGTAGGCGATGGCGAGGCCCACGACCGCGTAGATCGCCCACGGGTGCAGCGTCCAGTGGAAGAGGGTCGTCGCCATGGAGGTCTCCATGGCGGCGGCCTTGTCCGCAGGGTCGGTGCCGGGCGGTGGCGTGGAGAAGTGCGCGAGCGGCTCGCTCACGCCGTAGAACATCAGACCGATGCCCATGCCGGCGCTGAACATCATCGCGACCCAGGACACGGTCCGGAACTCGGGCTCCTCCCCCTCCTTGCCGAGTGTGATCTTGCCGTACCGGCTCAACGCCAGCCACAGCGCGAAGACCACGAAGCCGGACGCCGCCAGCATGAAGGCCCAACCACCGTTGTGGATCAGGCCTTCGAGCATGTCCCCCGAGACGTCCTCGAGGGTGTCCGTGGCGACGGCACCCCAGACCACGAACGCCAGGGTGAGCACGGCGGTGACGCCGAACACCACCCGGTCGGTCTGGGCGGACCGGCCGCCGGAGGGGCCCACCGCGAGGGGCGGGCCTCCTCCGCCGTCCGCTTTCTCTGTTTCCTGGGTCACAAGTGCACCTTTCGCGGAGTCGTTGATCGACCTTGGGTTCTTCTCCGCTACCCCCTACCACATGTGACGTGCGCTCCGATGCCTCAACAGTCGGTGTCGGGCTGCCCGGTGACGAGGTGGTACGGCGCGCGTTCGTCCAGGAGCAGCGGGACGAGTGCGCGCGCGGACTGCCGCAGCGGCACGAGGGCGCCCGCGCCGTCCCGCTTCACGGTAACGCCGTGGAGGCCGAGTTCATCCTTGACGTCGGCGAACTGTTGCGGCGTCAGGCGGTAGCCGCACGGCGGATCCGCGATGACTTCGGCGGGCTCGGCCGGGTCGTTGTCAGCCCCGCCCAGGTAGACGGGTCCCCGGTCGCGCAGGCCCGCGAGGCGGGACGCGGTGCTCGCCGCCTCCAGGCGGTACCGGTGCTCGTCGGCGTACGAGAACAAGCCGCCGAGCGCCGAGAGTTGTGAGTGCACCCGGCGCCGGTTGTTCAGGGCCTCGTCGTTCTTCTCGGCGTCGGAATTGGGGCCTCCCCTGCTCGAACGGAGTTGAGAGCTTGGGGAAGGGTCGACTCGGCTCTCGATGAGGAGTCCTGCGGCGTGCTTGAGGCCGGAGGCGTTGCGCAGGATGCGCTCCTGGCCGTCGCCCGCGACCTGCTTGATGGGCTCGCCGGTGACCGGGTCGGTCCAGATGCCGTACGTGCCCGTGGTGTAGCCGTCGGCCTCGGCCGCGGGCCGGACGTAGTCGAGGGACAGCGCCTTGGCCTCCCGGTGCACCGCGCCGTGCGTGTTGAGGTTGCGCGGCCACAGGTCGAACAGGTCCTTGTCGTAGTACTTGGGCGTGGCCCCGTACTCGTGCAGGTCGTAGATGGAGTCGGGCCTGTGGTCGCGGATGACGGCGGCCATGGCGCGGCCCTCGGCGGTGGCGAGGGCGATGTGGTCGCGGTTGATGTCGACGCCGTCGGAGTTGCCGCGGGTGTTCGCGGCGCGCCCGTCGGGGTTGGCGGTGGGCACGAACAGGAGGGTGGTGCGGGACAGGAAGCGCCGGGTCTCCTTGTCCTTGGCGTACGCCAGGTCGCGGATCGTGCTGAGGCAGGCGTCACGGCCGGACGGCTCGTCGCCGTGCTGGCTGCACACGAGCAGCACGGTGCTCGCGGTGCGGCGCTCGCCGACCCGCACCAGCTGCACGGGCCGGTCCTGCTTGGTGGTGCCGATGCGGGACACCGACACCCGGTCGGTGGCCTTGTCGATCGTCTTCAGGAGCCGCTGCTCCTCGGGCTGGCTGGTCCAGCGCGCGCCGTTGCTCTCCTCGAAGCCGGTGCGCGGCGGCTTGGGCGGGGCCGCCTGCGCGGGGGCCGTCAGAAGAGGTGCGGCGAGGGCGGCACAGGCCGCGGCCAGGGCCACGGCGCGGATGCGGGGTCTCATGAGGTGCGGCCTCCAGGGATGGGGGTGATCGGGCGCGGCTCCGCGACGCCCTCGAGCCGGGACTCGCGCGGGATGGTGCTGTGCGGGGTCGTGGCGAGGGCCTTGGTGCCGCCGACGAGGGGGACGCGGGCGACGGTGCGGGCGAGGTCGACGGTCAGGGTCGGGGTGTCGGCGGGAGCCGTGATGAGGTTCCGGTCGGTGCCGCCGACGATGAGCGCGAGCCGGTGCCCCTTCGGTACGACGTGGTCGCTCGCGGCCAGGTCCAGGGTGATGGTGTACGGCTTGCCGGGGGTCAGCGGCTCGCCGTGCTGGTCGGAGGCGTGGTTGCCGAGGTCGGCCCAGCCGCGGCTGAAGATGGTGTAGTCGACGGCGGCGGTCCTGGCCTCGGTGTTCTTGAAGCAGGAGCTGTCGCCGGGGGTGCTCGCGCCCCAGCAGGAGCGGTCGGGAAGCGTGTTGATGCCCTCGTCGTCGTGGGCGTAGTCGCGGATGGTGTCGGGGCCGAGGTCGACGAGGACGGCGCTCAGATGGGCCGTGCGGGTCGTCGGCGTGACCGTCACCTTCACCTGCGAGGAACCGGAGACGCGCAGGTCACGGGCGAGCGGCCGGGTGGTGAAACCGGCCTTGGCGGACGTGGACGAGTCGATCGTCGCGGCCCAGTCGGTCTCGCTGAGCCGCCGGTCGTCGGTGAACGTCTCGGTGCCCTTGCCGGGGCTGACGCCGAGGACGCCGACGCCGGGCGCGGAGCCCTTGGCGGGGCGCAGCGCGGTGGTGTGCGTGCCGCGCGGCGGCCAGGTGCGGTCGGTGGACCAGCGGTCGGGGGCGCGCTCGATGTCGGCCATGGGCTCGCGGTCGATGCCGTTGCGGTGGCCGAGGAGTTCATGGTCGAACCAGCGGTGCAGGGTGCGGACCCACTCGGCGCGCCGGAAGTCGAAGGGGTCGACGTGCCCGGCCTGGCTCAGCCAGATCTTGCGCTGCACACCGGCGTCGGCGAGGGCGTCCCACCACTGCCCGAAGTGCTTGGTGCGCACGTTCAGGTCCTGCTGGCCGTGCACGACGAAGACGCTGGCCTTGACCTTGCGGGCGTCCGGCACGTGGTCGCGCTCGGTCCACAGCGGGGTCCAGTCGCCGGTGCGGGGCGCGCCCTGGATCAGGCGCTGCTTGACGTGGCCGCAGCGGGCGGCGGCCTCGGGGCTCTCCACGCCACGTGCGAGGCCGTCGGGGCCGCTGTTGAACAGCGGGGCGCCCTTGGCGAAGTAGTAGTCGTACCAGGAGGAGATGGCGCCGATCGGCACGATCGTCTCCAGGCCCTCGACGCCGGTGGCGGCGACGCCGTTGGCGACGGTGCCGTCGTAGCTCTTGCCGATCATGCCGGTGCGGCCGTTGGTCCAGCGCGCGTCGGTCCGCTTGTCGCCGGTGCGCGAGGTGTAGCCGCGGGCGCGGCCGTTCAGCCAGTCGACGACGGCCTTGGCGGACTGGACGTCGGAGCGGCCGCCGATGTCGACGCAGCCGTAGGAGCGGTTGGTGCCCGCGAGGTCGACGGCGACGAAGGCGTAGCCGCGGGGCACGAAGTAGTTGTCGTAGTACAGCGGGAACTGGACGGGGTCGCCGTTCGCGTCGTACGTCTTCTTCTGGCTCTCGTTGCCGCGCCCGCAGCAGGAGTAGTACGGGCTCGCGTCCATGATGACCGGTATCTTCCGGCCCTTGGCGGCGGGTTCGCGGGGCCGGACTATGTCGACGGCGACGCGGTCGGTCTTGCCGTCCGCGTCGCCGTCGATCCGGGTGTCGACCCACACGGACTCGCGTATCGCGTCCGCGTAGGAGTAGACGGGTCTGCTCTCCTTGGGCTGCGCGTGCGCCTCGGGGCCGCGCGGCGCGGAGTGCGCGGCGCCGCCCGGGGACAGGAGCGTGGCCAGGAGGGCGGCGAGGGCCGCCACCAGGAGCGCTCTCCACATCGTCGGGGTCAGGGGGCGCGTGCGTCGCGCGCGTATCGGCATGGCGCGGAAGGTACACGCGTCAACAGCCGCCGGAAAGAGGGCCGTCGAGAGATCGGAAAGGTCCATGGGACACAAACGCACATGTCGGCCGAATGGCGATCGTGTGACATAAGCGGCCATGGACATGGCCAGGAGCGGGAGTGCTCAATAGGGTCGACCGCATCGTGCGTCACCTCGTGCCGGACGCGGCTCGGCGGCCCCGTATCCCTGGGGCCGCCGAGCCGCGCCTTGGCGCAACCCGTCTCGTTCCGTGATGACTTGGAGTTCCACGTGCACCGCAGACTCATCGCCCCGGGCGCTCTCGCGGCCGCTCTCGCCCTGCTGGCGATCCCGGCATCGGCCGCCGACTTCTCCCCCGGGGCCCCGGGCGCCGGCGACCACTACTACCCCGACGCGGGCAACGGCGGCTACGACGTCTCCCATTACGACCTGCGCCTGAAGTACCAGCCGAAGACGGACCTCCTGGAGGGCACGGCCACCCTCCAGGCCACCACCACCCAGGACCTGTCCCGCTTCAACCTCGACTTCGGCCTGAAGGTCAGCGAGGTCCGGGTCAACGGCAAGAAGGCGGCGTTCGCCAAGACCGGCGAGCAGGAGCTGGAGATCACGCCGAAGGCGGGCCTGCCCAAGGGCAGTTCGGTCTCGATCGTGGTCCGTTACGCGGGCAAGCCCTCCGAGGTCAAGATCCACGGCTTCACGGCCTGGCAGCGCACGCCCGACGGCGGCGTGGCGGCGCAGGAGCCGGAGTCGTCGGCCTGGTGGTTCCCCGGCAACGACCACCCGCGCGACAAGGCGACGTACGACGTGTCGGTGTCCGTGCCGGACGGCACCCAGGCCATCTCCAACGGCGTGCTCCAGTCGCAGTCCTCCAAGCTCGGCTGGACCCGCTTCAACTGGCGCTCCAACAAGCCGCAGGCCACGTATCTCGCCACGCTCGCCGTCGGCAAGTTCGACATCACCACGGACAAGACCGACAACGGCCTGCCCGTCCTCAACGCCTACAGCAAGGACCTCGGCGACAACGCGGGCGCCGCGCGCGCCAGCATCGAGCGGACCACCGAGGTCGCGGAGTGGCTGGAGGAGGTCTTCGGCAAGTACCCGTTCAACGCCCTTGGCGGGTACGTCCCGAACGTGCCCACGAGCTTCGCCCTGGAGACCCAGACGCGGCCCTTCTACAGCCCGAAGGCCTTCGCGAACGGCTCCAACGTCTCCATCGTCGTCCATGAGCTGGCCCACCAGTGGTACGGCGACAGCGTCTCCGTGGAGAACTGGAAGGACATCTGGGTCAACGAGGGCTTCGCCCGCTACAGCCAGTGGCTGTGGTCGGAGAAGGAGGGCGAGGGCACGGCGCAGGAGCTCGCCGACTTCGTGTACGCGAACAACGCGGCGGACTCCCCCTTCTGGCAGGTCAAGCCGGGCGACCCGGGCCCGGACAACCAGTTCCACATCGCCGTGTACGACCGTGGGGCGCTCGCCCTGCAGGCCCTGCGCAACGAGGTCGGCGACAAGACCTTCTTCCGCATCCTGAAGGGCTGGCCGAAGGAGAACGCGTACGGCAACGCGAGCGTGCGCGACTTCGTGACCTACGCCGAGAAGGTCAGCGGCAAGCCGCTCTCCGCGCTCTTCGACACCTGGCTCTACAAGGCCGGGAAGCCGGCCGCCCCGGCCGCGCGCGACGCCGGTGTCGCCCGGGCGAAGGGCAGCGCCGCGGCGGCGAAGCCGAAGTCCTGGAAGAAGATCGCGGCGACGAACTCGATCCACGACCATGAGGACGGCGGCCACGGCAAGGCTGGCCACGGCAAGGGTCACGACCACCGCTGACGGCTGTACGTGTGTGAGGCGCGCTCCCGCCCGGTGCTCCGGTGCCGGGCGGGGCGTCGGTCAGCCCCGCGCGCGCCGCGCCGCGCGGGCCCGGCGGGCCGGGGGCGCGTAGCGGAGGCGTTCGGGCAGGCGCGGGTACGCCCAGCGGACCGCGCGGCCGAAGCGACGCAGGCGGCGCTCCTGGGCGGGCGTCCAGGCGAGGCCGATGGCGGCACGGGCGTCGGCGGGCATCAGGCCCACGGTGAGGAAGCGCCGGAACCGCGCGAGGCCCGGGAGCAGCACGGGCCACAGCACCCGCAGGACGACCTGGAGGGTGCGCGACCCGCGGTCGGGCGGCGGCAGCGGGCGGTCGACGGCGACGAGGTCGCGTACCACCGCCGTCTGCTCGAGTTCCTCGGCGAGGATCCGCCGGTAGTACGGCCAGAACTCCTCCAGGGACTGCGGCATGTCCCGGTCGTGGAGCCCGAGGACCCGGCCCACCTGGAGGCACTCCGCGTACAGCTGCCGTTCCTGCGCGGGCGTGAACGGCTGCCCCAGGCAGGCCCGGGAGCGCAGGTAGACGGGGAATCCCGTGGCGTGCACCCAGGCGTAGTTCGCGGGGGTGAGCGCGTGATAGCTCCGCCCGCGGGTGTCGGTGCCCCGGATGTCGCGGTGCAGGGCGCGCAGCCTGCGCCCCTCCTCGGCGGCGGCCTCGCCCCCGTACACCCAGAGCAGCAGGGACCTGATCGAGCGCTCGCCGCGCCCCCACGGGTCCGTGCGGAACACCGAGTGCTCGTCGACGCCCGCGCCGACCGCCGGGTGCGCCACCTGGAGGACCATCGCGGCGGGCAGGGCCAGGAGCGTGCGGTACTCACCGGCGATGTCCCACAGGATCCCGTCGGGCGGGGGTGGCGCGGGGTCGGGCACACCACCAGTATGCGGCGGTATGCCCCCCATGTGCCCGGCTCCGGGAGCTCTGCGGACGCAAAGGCGGGCGGCGCCCCGAAGGACACCGCCCGCCGCCTGGGCCGTGCGCGCAGGCTCTCGCATCGCGCGCCGCCGGTGCTACTTGCCGAGCTCGGCCGCCTCGCGCTCGGTCTCGCGGTCCTGCTTGCGGCGGATCGCGTACCAGCCGACGGTGAGCGCGGCCGCCACGATCGGGATGAGGAAGAGCGTCTTGCGGCCCACCTCGGCGTCCTTCCACATCAGGCCGAGCACGGCCAGGAGGAAGGCGATGGTGATGTACTGCGTGACGCCGCTGCCGGGGAGCCGGAAGTTCGGCCTGGTCAGGTGGCCTTCCTTGGCCCTGCGGACGAAGGCGAGGTGGCAGACCATGATGCTGATCCAGGTGCCGATGATGCCGAGCGACGCCACGTTCAGGACGATCTCGAACGCCTTGTCCGGCACCACGCGGTTGAGGGCGACACCGAGGACACCCACCGACGCGGTGAGCAGGATGCCGCCGTAGGGCACCTGGTTGCGGTTCATCTTCGCCGTGAACTTCGGCGCCGAGCCCGCCATGGCCATGGAGCGCAGGATGCGTCCGGTGGAGTACAGGCCGGAGTTCAGCGAGGACATGGCGGCGGTGAGGACGACGAAGTTCATCACGTCACCGGCACCGGAGACACCGATCTTGGAGAGCACCGTGACGAACGGGCTCTCGTCGGCGGAGTAGACCGAGCCGGGGAGCAGCAGCGCGAGCAGCACGACCGAGCCGACGTAGAACACACCCACACGCCACATGATCGAGTTCACCGCGCGCGGGACGACCTTCTGCGGGTCCTTGGTCTCACCAGCGGCGACACCGACCAGTTCCAGGGAGGCGTACGCGAAGACGACACCCTGGAGGACGATCACGACCGGCATCAGGCCGTTCGGCAGGAAGCCGCCGTGGTCGGTGATCATGTTCAGGCCCGGGGTCTCGCCGCCCACCTTGTGCTGGGTGGAGACCAGGAAGATGCCGACGAACATGAACGCGACGAGCGCCGCGACCTTGATGATCGCGAACCAGAACTCCATCTCGCCGAACCACTTCACGGAGATGAGGTTCACGGCGAGGACCACAGCGAGCGCGGCGAGCGCGAGCAGCCACTGCGGGATGTCCGTGAAGAAGCTCCAGTAGTGCGTGTAGAGCGCGATGGCCGTGATGTCGGCGATGCACGTGGTCGACCAGTTGAGGAAGTACATCCAGCCGGCGACGTAGGCGCCCTTCTCGCCCAGGAACTCCCGGGCGTAGCTCACGAAGGAGCCGGACGAGGGCCGGTAGAGGACCATCTCGCCGAGGGCGCGGACCACGAAGAAGGCGATGATGCCGCACACGAGGTACGCGACGGCGAGCGCGGGGCCCGCCGAGTGGAGGCGGCCACCCGCCCCGAGGAACAGGCCGGTGCCGATCGCGCCACCGATCGCGATCATGTTGACGTGGCGGCCCTTGAGGTCCTTGCTGTAACCGGCGTCGCCCGCGTCCGCGGGGGCGGCCTGGGACGCGTTGCGGGCGTCCGCGGCCGTGTCTACGGCGTCGTTGCTCACGTGGAAGGTCCACTCTGTGGTGCCCGGAAGAGGTTCCGGGGTCCGGATGTGCTGCGGGTCCGCGGCACCCCTGACGTGCGCGGACCAACGCGACACCTTCCCTCAGGGATGGTTCCGGATGCGGTGGCGCACATCACATAGCGGCACTTCTCACATGGTGGGCGGCGTCTGTACAGGCCTACGTCACTCGGTGTACATGCTCTCGATGACGTCGGCGTACTTGTCTCTGATGACGCGGCGGCGCAGCTTCAGGGACGGCGTCAGCTCCCCGGACTCCGGGCTCCACTCCTTGTCGAGCAGCCGGTACTTCTTGATCTGCTCGGTGCGGTTCAGGCGCGCGTTGGCCGCCTCGACGGCGCGGTCGACCTCGGCGCGCACGACGGGGTGGTCGGCGAGTTCGCCGGGGGTGGTGTCGATGCCGTGGGCGGCCGCCCACGCGGGTGCCATCTCGGGGTCCAGGACGAGCAGCGCCACCAGGTACGAGCGGCCGTCGCCGTGGACGAGGGCCTGGCCGACGAGCGGGTGCTCCTTGAGGGCGTTCTCGACGAGCGCGGGCGCGACGTTCTTGCCCGTGGACGTCACGATCAGCTCCTTCTTACGGTCGGTGATCCAGAGGAAGCCGTCGTCGTCGAGGTGCCCGATGTCGCCGGTCGCGAACCAGCCGTCCGCGTCGCAGCCGCCGTCCACCCCGCCGCCGTGGCCCTCGCCGCGCAGATAGCCCGCGAAGACGAACGGGCCGCGCACCATGACCTCGCCGTCGTCGGCGACGCGCACCTCCATGCCCGCCAGCGGCTTGCCCACGGAGCCGATCCTGAAGGCCGCGGGGCTGTTGATGGTGACCACGCCCGTCGTCTCGGTCAGCCCCCACGCGTCCATGACGACCAGGCCGAAGCCCGCCCAGAAGCGGACCACGTCCACCGGCATCGGAGCCGCCGCGCTGGCCGTCCACAGCAGCCGGTCGAACCCGGCCAGCGCGAGCAGCGGGTCGAGCACCCCCTCCTTGGCCTCGCGGTACGCCGCCGCCAGCTCGGCGGACGGCTCCTCGCCGCGTTCGCGGCAGGCCACGTGGGCGCGGGCCGTCTCGTTCGCGGCCGCCACCGCCCGGCGCCGCTCCTCGGGCAGCCCGGCGAGCGCCGCCCGCACGGCCGCGGCGAGCTTCTCCCACACCCTCGGCACGCCGAAGAACTGGTGCGGGCGCAGCTCCCGCACGGTGGCGGCGACCTGCGTCGGCTCGGCGCACAGATAGACGTGGGCGGCGCGGAGCAGCGGCAGATAGATCCCGAGCATGCGCTCGGCGATGTGCGCGAACGGCAGGTAGCAGATGTGGCCGACGTGCTCGGGGAACTCGATCACGGAGTCCAGGGCGGTGCCGTTGCCCACGACCATGCCGTGCGTCAGGCGCACGCCCTTGGGATCGCCGGTCGTGCCCGAGGTGTAGACGACGGTCAGCGGATCCGTGGCCCGGCTCTCCCGCCAGGTCTTCTCGAAGGTGTCCGGGCTGAACAGGCGGGCGCCGGCGGCGTGCAGCGAGCCGTACGTCCGGTGCGGTCCTGCGGCGGCCGGGTCGACGACCACGAGGCGTTCGAGCGGCGCCGTCGGGTCGTCGAGCAGGGGCTCCCAGCGGGGCAGCTCCCGCGCGCCCTCGACGATCGCGACGCGGGCGCCGCTGTGCCGGACGATGTGCGCGATCTGTTCGGGCGCCGACGTCCCGTACACGGTGACGGGGACCGCGCCGAGGTGGACCAGGGCGAGGTCGCTCAGCCAGTGCTCGGGGGTGTTGCCCATCATCATCAGGACGTGCTCGCCGCGCCCGACGCCGAGCGCGGCGTACCCGGCGGCGAGGACGGCGGTCTTGCGGCGCACCTCGCTCCAGGTGAGCGTCGTCCAGCCGGTGCCCTCGCGCCAGGAGAGGGCGGGGAGTCCGGGGTGGTCCTCGGCGTTGCGCAGCAGCAGGGCGGGGAAGGTGATGCGGGCCGGGTCTGCGGGAAGCCGCAGGATCGTGGTCATGAAACCGCCTCCTGACACCGTGGGTTCGTCATCGGCTACGTGGCGTGACTGGCCCGGAGGCTTTCACAACAGTGGTGGCACAGCAATACTGTTGCACCGCATTGGTGCAGCAGCCGGGGAGGTGAGGAGCCGCGATGACGACGGACATGGAGCGGTCCGCGGCGACGGAGGAGTCCGCCGCGGCGGACGTTTCCGCGGCGGCGGAGGAATCGACGTTCACCGTCGACGAGTTGGCCGCCCGCGCGGGCGTCACGGTCCGCACGATCCGCTTCTACAGCACCAAGGGCCTGCTGCCGCCACCGGTGATCGGCCCGCGCCGCGTGGGCCACTACGGCCCGGAGCATCTGTCCCGCCTCGCCCTCATCGAGGAGTTGCAGCACCAGGGCATGACGCTCGCCGCCATCGAGCGCTACCTGGAGCAGCTGCCGCCCGACCTGAGCGCCCACGACCTGGCCATCCACCGTGCGGTGGTGGCCTCGTGGGCGCCGGACGCGGCGGAGGACATGGCGCGCGCCGAGCTGGAGCGGCGGGCGGGCCGGGCCCTGTCGGACGCGGACCTGGACCGGCTCGCGGCGATGGGCGTGGTGGGCCGCGCGGCGGAGGCGGAGGACCGGCTGCGGGTGGACACCGGGCTGCTGCGGCTCGGTGTGCAGCTCCTCGACGTGCCGATCGCGCACGAGACGATCCTGGCCTCGCGCACGGTCCTGATGGAGCACGCGCGCGCGGCGGCGCACGAGTTGTCGCGGCTCTTCCGGGACGAGGTGGGGGACGCCTGCCGCGAGCGGGAGTCGGACCCCGAGCACGTCGCCGCGATGCGGTCCCTGTCGGCGCACATGCAGCCGATGGTGGTGCAGGCCCTGGTGACGGCGTTTCAGCGGTCGCTGAAGGAAGAGCTGAGGGAGTGGCTCAAGGAGACCTGAGCCACTCCCCCTGTGTACGGCGCCGGGTCAGGCGTCGCTGAACCGCTCGCCCCGCTCGGCCTTCTCCACGAGCAGCGCGGGCGGCGCGAACCGCTCGCCGTAGCGCTCGGCCAGCTCCCGCGCGCGGGCCACGAACGCGGGCAGCCCGGCGCCGTCGTCGTAGCCGTTGATGTACTGCAGGACGCCGCCGGTCCAGCCGGGGAAGCCGATGCCGAAGATGGAGCCGATGTTGGCGTCGGCGACCGACGTCAGGACGCCCTCCTCCATGAGCCGCACCGTGTCGAGCGCCTCGGAGAACAGCATCCGCTCCTGCATGTCACGGAACGGGATCTCGTGCCCCTGCTTCGTGAAGTGCTCCCGCAGGCCGGGCCACAGACGGGTGCGCCTGCCGTCCTCGCCGTACTCGTAGAAGCCGCCGCCACCGCTGCGGCCGGTGCGCCCGAACTCGTCGATCATCCGGTCGATGACGCCCTCCGCGGGGTGGCTGGGCCAGGTGCCGCCCGCCTCCTCGACGGCCCGCTTGGACTCGTTGCGGATCTTGCGGGGCAGGGTGAGGGTCAGCTCGTCCATGAGGGAGAGGACCTTGGCGGGGTAGCCGGCCTGGGCGGCGGCCTGCTCGACCGAGGCGGGCTCGATGCCCTCGCCGACCATCGCGACGCCCTCGTTGATGAAGTGCCCGATGACGCGCGAGGTGAAGAAGCCGCGCGAGTCGTTGACGACGATGGGCGTCTTGTTGATCTGGCGGACCAGGTCGAAGGCGCGCGCCAGGGCCTCCTCGCCGGTGCGCTCGCCCTTGATGATCTCCACGAGGGGCATCTTGTCGACGGGCGAGAAGAAGTGCAGGCCGATGAAGTCGACCGGCCGGGCGACGCCCTCGGCGAGCGCGGTGATGGGCAGCGTCGAGGTGTTGGAGCACAGCAGCGCGTCGGGCTCGACGATGTCCTGGATCTCCTGGAACACCTTGTGCTTGAGCGCCGGGTCCTCGAACACGGCCTCGATCACGGCGTCGCAGCCCGCCACGTCCTGCGGGTCGGCGGTAGGCGTGATGAGGGCGAGCAGCGCGTCCGCCTTCTCCTGGGTGGTACGCCCCCGGGAGACGGCCTTGGCGCACAGCTTCTCCGAGTACGCCTTGCCCTTCTGCGCCGCCTCGGCGGAGACGTCCTTGAGGACGACCTCGATGCCCGCGCGGGCGCAGGAGTAGGCGATGCCCGCGCCCATCATCCCGGCGCCGAGCACGGCGACCTTGCGGACGGTCCGCGGCTCGATGCCCTGGGGGCGGTTTCTGCCCGCGTTGACGGCCTGGAGGTCGAAGAAGAACGCCTGGATCATGTTCTTGGAGACCTGGCCGGTGACCAGCTCGGTGAAGTACCGGGCCTCGATGGTCAGGGCGGTCTCGAAGTCGACCTGGGAGCCCTCGACGGCGGCCGCGAGGATGTTGCGCGGAGCCGGGTAGGGGGCGCCCGCCAGCTGCTTCTTCAGGTTGGCGGGGAACGCGGGCAGGTTGGCGGCGAACTTCGGGTTCGCCGGGGTGCCGCCGGGGATGCGGTAGCCGGGGACGTCCCAGGGCTGCTGCGACTCGGGGTGGGCGTCGATGAAGGCGCGGGCCTTCTCGATCATCTCCTCGGGGGTGGCCGCCAGTTCGTGCACGAGGCCGTTCTCCAGGGCTCGCTTCGGGTTGTACTGGGTGCCCTGGAGCAGCACCTTCAGGAGCGCGTCGGCGATGCCCATGAGGCGTACGGTGCGGGTGACGCCGCCGCCCGCGGGCAGCAGGCCGAGGGTGACCTCGGGCAGGCCGATCTTGGAGCCGGGCGCGTCGAGGGCCACGCGGTGGTGGCTGGCGAGGGCGATCTCGTAACCGCCGCCGAGGGCCGCGCCGTTGAGGGCGGCGACGACGGGCTTGCCGAGGGTCTCGATGCGGCGCAGCGAGTTCTTGATGGCGGTGCCGGTCTCGAACGCCACCCGGGCGTTCTCGGGGCCGACCTGGATCATGTCCTTCAGGTCGCCGCCCGCGAAGAAGGTCTTCTTCGCGGACGTGTAGATGAAGCCGCGGATGGCGTCCTTGTCCGCCTGGACGGCGGCCTCGGCGCGGTCGGCGATGGCGGCGATGGAGTCCTTGAACGCCTGGTTCATGGTGTTCGCGGACTGGTTGGGGTCGTCGAGGACGAGGGTGACGACGCCGGTGTCGTCCTGTTCCCAGCGGATGGTGGTGCTTGCGGTCATGTCTTTGTCTCCGTGAAGTCTGTGGCGGGCGGATTCCGGGGAGGGCGGTACTGTCTCGTTGCCGACTGGCCGCCGGTGGGGGCTGGTCGCGCAGTTCCCCGCGCCCCTGAGGCAAGCGGTTCCGCCGCGCCTCAAGAGGCGCACGGAGTGCGCCTTTCAGGGGCGCGGGGAACTGCGCGAGCAACCACGACGCACCCGCGGTCGGCGACGCACCCCTAGCCCCTACGGCGACTAGCCCTACAGCCGCTCGACGATCGTCGCGATGCCCATCCCGCCTCCGACGCACAACGTCGCAAGCCCGTACCGCAGGTCACGCCGCTCCAGCTCGTCCACGAGCGTGCCGAGGATCATCGCCCCGGTCGCCCCCAAGGGATGGCCCAACGCGATCGCCCCGCCATTGACATTGACCTTGTCCAGGGACAGGCCCATGTCCTTGACGAAGCGGAGCACCACCGCCGCGAAGGCCTCGTTGATCTCGACGAGGTCGATGTCGTCGATGGTGAGCCCGGCCTTGGCGAGGGCCTTGCGCGTCGCGGGCGCGGGCCCGGTCAGCATGATCAGCGGCTCGGAGCCCGACACCGCCACGGAGACGATCCGCGCACGCGGCGCGAGGCCGTACCGCTCGCCGACCTCCTTGGTGCCGACGGCGACCAGCGAGGCGCCGTCGACGATGCCGGAGGAGTTGCCCGCGTGGTGGACGTGGTCGATCTCCTCGATCCAGTGGTACTTCTGCAGCGCGACCGCGTCGAAGCCGCCCAGGTCGCCGATGTCCTTGAAGGACGGCTTGAGCTTGGCGAGGGAGTCGGCGGTGGTGCCGGGGCGCAGGTGCTCGTCGTGGTCGAGCACGGTGAGGCCGCTGCGGTCCTTGACGGGCACGACGGACCGCTCGAAGCGGCCCTCCTTCCAGGCCGCGGCGGCCCGCTCCTGGGAGAGGGCCGCGTACTCGTCGACGTCGCGGCGGCTGAAGCCCTCGATCGTGGCGATGAGGTCGGCGCCGATGCCCTGGGGCGCGAAGTTCGTGTCCCAGTTGGTCATCGGGTCGGCGAACCAGGCACCGCCGTCGGAGGCCATCGGCACCCGCGACATCGACTCGACGCCGCCCGCGAGCACCAGGTCCTCCCAGCCCGAACGGACCTTCATGGCGGCCAGGTTGACCGCTTCGAGGCCCGAGGCACAGAAGCGGTTCTCCTGGACGCCCGCGACCGTGTCGGGCAGTCCGGCGGCGATGGCGGCGATCCGCGCGATGTCGGAGCCCTGGTCGCCGACGGGGCCGACCACGCCGAGCACGATGTCGTCGATGGCGGCCGGGTCGAGGCCGGGGAAGCGGGCCTGGATCTCGTGGATGAGACCGACGACGAGGTCGATCGGCTTGGTGCCGTGCAGGGCACCGTTGGCCTTGCCGCGTCCGCGCGGGGTGCGGATCGCGTCGTACACATACGCTTCGGTGGTCACGCCAGAGCCTTTCGGGGGTGTCCGGGAGGGGTGGGGTCAGCCGAGCAGCGAGCGGCCGATGATCTCTTTCATGATCTCGGTCGTGCCGCCGTAGATGGTCTGGATCCGGCCGTCGGTGAACGCCTTCGCGACGCGGTACTCCGTCATGTAGCCGTAGCCGCCGTGCAGTTGCAGACAGCGGTCCGCGACCCGCTTCTGCAGCTCGGTGGCCCACCACTTGGCCATGGAGGCGTGCACGGCGTCCAGCGTGCCCGCGGAGTGGTCGGCGATGCACCGGTCCAGGAAGGTGCGGGTCACGGCGCACTCGGTGGCCATCTCGGCTATCTCGAACCGGATGTGCTGGAGCTTGGCCAGCGGGCGCCCGAAGGCCTCGCGCTCCTTGACATACGCGGTGGTGATCTCGAGCAGGTACTCGGCGGCGGCGATCCCGGCGACGGCGATGCCCATGCGCTCCTGCGCGAGGTTCGTCATCAGGTGCACGAAGGCGCCGTTGAGCTCGCCGAGCAGGTTCTCCTTGGGCACCCGCACGTCGTTGAAGAACAGCTCGGCGGTGTCCTGGGCCTTCTGGCCGATCTTGTCGAGGTTGCGGCCGCGTTCGAAGCCGGCCGTGCCACGCTCGACGACGAGCAGGGACAGGCCGTGGGCGCCGCCCTCGGGGGTGGTCTTGGCGACGACGATGACGAGGTCGGCGAGGATGCCGTTGGAGATGAACGTCTTGGAGCCGTTGAGCAGCCAGTGGTCGCCCTTGTCCTCGGCGGTCGTGCGGATGCCCTGGAGGTCGGAGCCCGCGCCGGGCTCGGTCATGGCGATCGCCGTGATGGTCTCGCCGGAGCAGAAGCCGGGCAGCCAGCGGCGCTTCTGCTCGTCGGTGGCGAGGCCGGTCAGATACGGCCCGATGATGTCGTTGTGCAGGCCGACGGCGAGGCCCGCGGCGCCCGCGCGGGTGAACTCCTCGGCGAGGACGGCGGCGTAGCGGAAGTCGGGGTTGCCGCCGCCTCCGTACTCCTCGGGCACGGCGAGGCCGAGCAGGCCCTGGCGCCCGGCGGCGAGCCAGGCCTCGCGGGAGACGACGCCGTCCTTCTCCCACTGTTCGTAGTGCGGAAGGACCTCCTTGGCGAGGAAGGTGCGGACCGTCTCGCGGAACGCGTCGTGCTCGGGGTCGAAGAGCTGCCGTTGCATGTGTCAGTGACCTCCCCGGCCCTAGAGCCAGCCCTTGACGGTTTCGATGAGTCCGGCCGGGTCGGGGCCGACCGGAACGACGTTCAGCATGGTGACGCCCGCGGCGCGGAACACCTCGACGCGTTCGCGCACGTACTCCGCGGGGCCGCACAGCGACATCAGTTCGCAGAACTCGTCGGGCACGGCGGCCTCGGCCTCCTTCTTGTGCCCGGCCAGATACAGCTCCTGGATGCGCGCGGCCTCCTTCTCGTAGCCGTACGCGACCGCCAGGTCGTTGTAGAAGTTCTTGCCGACCGCGCCCATGCCGCCGACGTAGAGGGCGATCTGCGGCCGGGCGAGGTCGCGGGCCGCCGCCGCGTCGTCGCCGATGGCGAGCAGTCCGCCCGCGACGACCTGGAGCGGGCCGAGCGCCGGATCGCGCCGGGCGCGGCCCTCGGCGAGGGGCGCGCCCCAGACTTCGTGCGCCTTCTCCGGCAGGAAGAGCGTGGGCAGCCAGCCGTCGGCGATCTCGGCGGTCATGCGGACGTTCGCGGGCCCCAGGGACGCGACGTACAGCGGCACTTCGGGGCGGACCGGCCTGGTGAGGATCTTCAGGGGCTTGCCGAGGCCGCTGCCCCGCTCCGGGGGGAGCGGCATGTCCGTGATGCCGTGGTGGTCGATGACCTCGCGGCGCAGGATGCGGCGGGTCAGCTCGATGGTCTCGCGGGTGCGGCCGAGCGGCTTGTCGTACGCCTTGCCGTGCCAGCCCTCGACGACCTGCGGCCCGGACGCGCCGAGGCCGATGATGGCGCGGCCCCCGGAGACGGCGTCGAGCCCGGCGGCGGTCTGGGCGATGAGGGCGGGGGTGCGCGAGTAGACGTTGAGGATCCCGGCGCCGATGCGCATGCGCTCGGTGCGGGCGGCCAGATAGCCCATGATCGTGGGCGAGTCGAAGCCGTACGCCTCGGCGACCCAGACGGCGTCGAGGCCCGCCCGTTCCAGGGCCGCGACGGCGTCGGCGCCCGCGCGGGGGTCGCCCGCGTAGGCGAGCGGGGTGGAGATCTCCATCAGGCGCCTTCCTGGCCGGGGTGGTGCGGGGCGGGTGCTGCCGGGTCCGGTGCGTGCGGGGCGAGCAGGTCCGGTACGTCCCAGTCGTGGGCCACGGCCGCCGTGTCGGCGCCGGGCCGCGCGGGCCCCGAGCGCACGGACGTGGGCGTCGCGGAGAAGCGCGGCGCGGGCGCGGGCTGGGTGATGCCGCCGTGCTCGGTGAACGTGCCGCGGGCGGCGAGGTGCGGGTGGTGCGGGGCCTCCCCCAGCGAGAGCACGGGCGCCACGCAGGCGTCGGAGCCCTCGAAGAGCGCCGTCCACTCCGCGCGCGTACGCGTCCGGAACCGGGCGGCCACCGCCTCGCGCAGCTCGCCCCAGCGCGCGAGGTCCTTGCGCGCCGGGGCGACCTCGGCGAGGCCGATGAGCGCGATGAACTCGTCGTAGAACTGCTGCTCCAGGGCGCCGACGGCCATGAACTCGCCGTCGGCGGTCTCGTACGTCCCGTAGAACGGGCAGCCGCCGTCGAGGAGGTTCGCGCCCCTGCGGTCCTGCCAGCTGCCCGCCGCGACCATGCCGCGGATCATCGAGGACAGATGGGACGTGCCGTCGACGATGGCGGCGTCCACGACCTGTCCGGCGCCGGTGGCGCGCGCGTGGTGCAGGGCGGCGAGGACGCCGACGACCAGGTACAGCGAGCCGCCCGCGTAGTCCCCGAGGAGGTTCGCGGGGACGGTGGGCGGCTCGCCGGGCGCGCCGATCATGCCGAGGGTGCCGGTGAGGGCGATGTACGCGATGTCGTGCCCGGCGCGCTGGGCGAGCGGGCCCTCCTGGCCCCAGCCCGTCATGCGGCCGTAGACCAGCTGCGGATTGCGGGCGTGGCAGGGCTCGGGGCCGACGCCGAGGCGCTCGGCGACGCCCGGGCGATAGCCCTCGATCAGCACGTCCGCGCGGGTGACCAGGTCGAGGACGCGGGCCGGGCCATCGGGGGACTTGAGGTCGACGACGACGCTGCGCTTGTTGCGGTTCGTGATGTCGTACGCGGGGTCGATCGCGAGTCCGCCGCCGCCGGGGCGGTCGACGCGCACCACGTCGGCGCCGAGGTCGGCGAGCAGCATGGCGGCGAACGGGCCGGGCCCGATGCCCGCCAGCTCGACCACGCGCACCCCGGCGAGCGGCCCGTGAACGCCCTTGTCCGGCACTGCCATTGAGCCCCCAGCGCTGTGACACAACCGATGTAACACCAGTGATGCTAAGAACGCGTTCCACTCCGCACAAGCCCCTGACGAGCAAGCGCTTAGCCGAGGGGCCGGCCGGGGCGGGTCCTGGCAGGGCGCGGCGGAGCGCTCCGCACGGGCCGCGTGGGGGCGTGCGGCCTCATGTGCCGCGCTCCTCCAGTTCCGCCACGCGCTTCTTCGGTGCGATCGTCCGATAACTCTCCTCGACCCAGTCGCACAGGAGGTCCGCGGCCGGGGCGCCCTTGGCCTCCAGCGGGATCGACACCCAGCCGGACCTGCCGAGGCCATACCCTGCGGGTTCGGCGCCCGGGGCGGTCAGCGCGTGGGCGTGCGCCGCCTCGTCGGTGAGCTTGACGGTGACACCCATGGGATAGCTGCCGTCGTCGACGCCGAGGAAGACGAACACTTTCTTGTGAACCTTCGCGACGGTCTCGCCCCAGGGGAACTCCTCGGTGGCGCCGGGGAGGCCGAGCGCGAAGCCCCGCACCCGCTCCCACTTGGCCAGCGCGGCCTTCGACGGCCGCTTCTGCTTCTTCGGTCGCTCCGGATCGCCCGCCTGCGGTCCTGCCGTGTCCGCCATGGCACCTCCTCGTTCGGGGCCCGCTCGTTCACGCTAGCCTCAGCCACCGACAACGGCGCGGGACACACGGCTGAGAGGTGCCATGACCAGTCATGACAAGGACCGTCCCTATGACATCGTGCTCTTCGGAGCGACGAGTTTCGTGGGGGCGCTGACCGCCGAGTACCTCTCCGCGCACGCCCCCGACACCCTGCGGTGGGCCATCGCGGGGCGGGACGCGGCCAAGCTGCGCCGCCTGCGGGAGCGGCTCGCCGAGGACCGTCCCGGCTGCGCGGAGCTGCCCGTCGTGCACGCGGACGCGACCGACCCGGTGGCCCTGCGGGAGCTTGCGGCGGGGGCGCGCGTGGTGGCGAGCACCGTCGGCCCCTACCTCAGCCATGGGCAGGACCTCGTGGCCGCGTGCGCGGAGACCGGCACGGACTACGTCGACCTGTGCGGCGAGCCCGAGTTCGTGGACCTCGTGTACGTGCGGCACGACGCCCGCGCGCGGGAGACCGGCGCGCGCCTGGTGCACGCCTGCGGCTTCGACTCCGTGCCGCACGACCTGGGCGCGTACTACACCGTGCGCCAGCTCCCTCAGGACGTGCCGCTGCGCGTCGACGGGTTCATCAGCGCCGACGCGCGCTTCTCCGGCGGTACGTTCTCCTCCGCCCTGCAGCAGTTCGCGCGCGGGCCGCAGATGCTGGCCGCCGCGCGGGACCGGCGACGGCACGAGCCACGGCTCGTGGAGCGCCGCGCCTCCACCCCGGCGAGCGGTCCCCGCTACGCCGGGGAGGTCGGTGCCTGGGCGCTGCCGCTGCCGACCATCGACCCGCAGATCGTGGCGCGCTCGGCGCGGGCCCTGCCCCGCTACGGCCCCGACTTCCGCTACCGCCACTACGCCGCCGTGAAGTCGCTCCCCGTCGCCATCGGCGGGGTGGCCGCCGCGGGCGCGCTGTTCACCGTGGCCCAGGTGCCGCCGGTGCGGCGCTGGCTCGGCGGCCTCCTCAAGCCCGGCGAGGGGCCCGACGCGGCGCGCCGTGCGACCAGTTGGTTCTCCATGCGCTTCGTCGGCGAGGGCGGCGGCAGGCGCGTGTACACCGAGGTGTGGGGCGGCGACCCCGGCTACGGCGAGACCGCGAAGATCCTCGCCGAGGGCGCGATGTCCCTGGCCCTGGACGAACTGCCCGCCGTCGCGGGCCAGGTGACCACGGCAGTGGCGATGGGCGACGCGCTGACCCGGCGCCTCATGGACGCGGGGATCGGGTTCCGTGTGGCGGCGGTGCGCTGACGGGTGCGTGGGCCGGGTCCGGGGCGGCCGGGTCCGGGGCGGCCGTGGAGCCCGCCTCGGGCCGGGCGGCGCCCGGGGCCGGGTGCCGCCCCGTCAGCCGCCCGTCGCCTCCCGCAGGGCCGCCCTGCACAGCGCGTCCGCTCTGCGGGTGGTCTCGGGCAGGCGGTAGCGCGGGGTGAGGTGGAGGGTGTGGGCGCGGGCGTCGGCGAGGGTCACGCGGTGGCCCACCGACACGAACACCGGCTTGACGCCCTCGCGGGTGCGCAGCGCGCTGCCGACCTCCTCCGCGCCGTCGAGCAGCGGCGCCGCGCTGCCGCGTGCGGCGCCCGGCGCCTCGTACGCGAAGGTGAACGGGTTCTTGGCGACGCCGATCGTGGGCCGTCCGGTCAGCACGCCGAGGTGGCTCGCGAGCCCGAAGCGGCGCGGGTGCGCGACGCCGTAGCCGTCGCACACGACGAGCCCCGGGTCGGCCGTCAGCGCTTCCAGGGCCGCGAGCACCGCAGGGACCTCCCGGAACGCCAGCAGGCCCGGCACGTACGGGAAGGCGACCCGGCCGACCGCCGTCGCCTCCTCCACGACCTCCAGGCTCGCCCCGTCGAGCACCACCACGGCCGCGGCGACCACGTCGCGCTCGTCGTCGTAGGCGACGTCCACGCCCGCGACGTGTCCGGTGCCTGGCCGGGGCCCCGGCTCGTCGCGTACGACCCGCTGACGCAGGGCGTCCTGGACGGCGCGGGCCGCGGCCTCGTCCGTGGGCCAGTCGGCGGGCAGGGGCGGGATCGTGGTGGTGGTGGTCGTGTTCATGGTGGGCCGAGCCTAGGGCCTGTCCGATGGGTCGGCGGGGACGGCGGCCTGGCCCGGGTAGCCTCTCGATCATGTTTGTCATGGAGCTGACCTACACCGCCCCCGTCGACCGCGTCGACGCCCTGCTCGCCGACCACGTCGCCTGGCTGGACGCCCAGTACGCGGCCGGGGTCTTCATCGCGTCGGGGCGCAAGAACCCGCGCGACGGCGGCGTGATCCTGGCCGTGGGCGAGAGCCGGGAGGAGATCGAGAAGCTGGCGGCGAGCGACCCGTTCACCGTCGGCGGTGTGTGCGCGTACCGCATCACGGAGTTCCTGGCGACGAAGACGGCACCCGAGCTGGCCGGTTACCGGCAGCAGCTGCCGGGCTGAGCCCGGCGGCAGCCGCCGCGCGCCGGTGCCCTCAGCCCCGTTCGAGCCGCGCCACCCGCCCCTTCTCCCCGGCCGCCCAGCAGCCCAGGTCCCGCGCGCAGTCGACGGTGTCGTACGAACCCGTGTCGACCGTCCGCCAGCTGCGGCCGCCGTCCGTCGTGAGATCCGTGCCCGTGGGGCCGACCGCGAGGGCGGAGCGGCGGGTGTGCGGCAGCCAGGTGACGCCCGAGCGGTACGCGGGGACGGGCTTCGCGGCGGGCCGCCAGGTGCGGCCGCCGTCGGTGGTCGTCGCGGCGGCGCGGGGCGACTGCTGGTCGGCGCGGTAGTCGCCGCCGACCGCGATGCCGTGCGCGCGGTCGCGGAAGGCCAGGCCGAAGACGCCGCGCGCGGGGTCGCCGCCCGGGATCGGGGCGTCCGTGGCGGTCCACGTCAGGCCCCGGTCGGCGGAGTGCAGCACCCGTGCGCGGGCGGCTCCGCCGGTCGCGAGCCACACGTCGCGCGGGCCCGAGCTGACCAGGCACTGGCCGCTCGCGGCGAACCCCGACTCGCCCTCCTGCGCCTTCGGCATGCCCTTGTCGGGAAGGACCTTCCAGGAGCGGCCGCCGTCCCTGGTCGACAGGATGCGGTACTTGCCGTTCACGGGGTCGCTCATCGCCAGGCCGTGACGGCGGTCGAAGAACGTCATGCAGTCGTAGAACGCTTTGGGGTCGGTGTTGTGGAAGGACTCCGTCCAGGTCGCGCCGCCGTCGTCGGTGCGCAGCACCCGGGACGCCTCGCCCTCGCCGATCGCGAGCACCACGGCACGGCGCCCGTCGAACGCCTCGACGTCCCGGAACTCGAGCGCCGACGCCCCGGGCGGTGACACGTTCCGCCAGCTCGCGCCGCCGTCGGTCGTGCGCAGCACGGTGCCCTTCGTCCCCGCGGCCCACGCGGTGCTGCGGCTCACGGCGGCGAGGCCGCGGAAGCGGGCGTCGGTGCCGGTGGGCTTGAGCGACCAGGCGGGGCGGGTCGGGTGGTGCGTGGCGCCGGTTGCGGGTGCGGCGGCGGTCCGTTCGCCGGGCGTGAGGGAGGCCGACGTGCCGGCCGCCGTACTCGGCACGGCCGGGGCCGACGGTTCACCCTGCGCGGGCGGCACCGCCGCGACCGACGTCAGCGCGAGAGCCGCCGCGCCGAGACCGGCCCACACGCCACGGCTCGCCCACCGGGACCGCACCGGGGCCGCCTCCTGCCCAGGACATTCCGCATTCCCCGTACGTATCGCCAACCCCGCCCGTATCTTCCGTACCTCACGCATCGCACGCCCCTCCCGGTCCAGCTGCCCCGTGGCCCTCATGGCGGGCCGAAGCTAGCCCACCCCCAGGGCCTCGTCCAGATGGCGGTACTGAGCCTTTCGGCGGTCGCCCGAGCGGGGGTCGACGGGAACCGGTCGTGGTACCCGGGTGTCGCGGTGACAGAGGTCACTCGCTCCAGAGGGGTCCTCGCGTGCACGGATCCTCCGTTTCCGACGTCTATTCAAGTGTCCGACCCCGGTCGTGCACACCCAGGTCGTCCAGCCGTCAGAGTCGTCCAGCCGTCAGAGTTGAGGGAGCAGGCGTTGTCCACTGTCATCGAGCAAGCCGTTGAGGCCCGCCTGGTCGCCGCCGCGCCCCGGATGCCCACCATTCCCGCCACCCTGCACTACGACGGGCGCGACCCCTTCGCCGTCCGCATGAGCTTCCCCGCCCCGGCGACGCTGGAGGGCGTGGAGGTCTACTGGACGTTCGCCCGCGAGCTGCTCACGCACGGCGTGGAGAACGCGGTGGGCGACGGCGACGTGCGCGTGCGGCCGTACGGCTACGACCGCACGGTCCTGGAGTTCCACGCCCCCGAGGGCACCGCCATCGTGCACGTCCAGACGGGCGACCTGCGCCACTTCCTCCAGCGGACGACGGCCCTCGTCCCTGCGGGGCAGGAGCACCTGCACGTCGACCTGGACCAGGACCTGGCCGACCTGATGCGCGACGCGTGCTGAGCCGGGGCCGCCCCGGCCCCGGCCCCGCCCGCCGCACCTCAGCCGACCGTCACACCTGAGCCGACGGCCGCACCTGAGCCGACGGCCGCAGCTCAGCCACCCACCGCACCTCCCCCGCCCCTGCGGCCCGCCTCAGCGGCCCGCCTCAGCGCCCCAGAAGACCGTTGAGCTCCCCGTAGTCGAGCCCGCCCGCCAGCGACGCGTACGTCCCCTCGGTCAGCAGCTCCCGCGCGGCACCGCGGACCAGGGCGTGCACCGCCTGCGCGATGCCCGAGCCGACGCTGACGCGCGCGACGCCGAGACCGGCCAGCTCCGCGACCGCCGGGGCGCCAGGACCCACCATCACGTTCAGCGGCCCGTCGACGCCCTCGACCAGCGCCTTGACCGTGTCCGGAGCCACCGCGCCGGGCACGAAGACCCCGTCCGCGCCCGCGGCGAGGAACGCGGCGGCCCGCTCCAGGGTCAGCGCGAGCCGGGCGTCCGGACCGTCGCCGACGCCCCGCAGGTAGGTGTCGACGCGCGCGTTCACGAACAGCGGCACGCCCGCCGCGTCGGCGGCGCCGCGCGCGGCCGCGATCCGCTCCGCCTGCTCGGCGACGGGCCGCAACGGCTCGGCCGCCCCGTACAGCGCGTCCTCGATGTTCACGCCCACCGCCCCGGTGGCGAGGACGGCGCGCACCGTGTCCGCGACACCCGCCGCGTCCTTCGCGTAACCGCTCTCGATGTCGGCGGTCACCGGCACGTCGACGGCGGCCGTGAGGGCGGCGACGGCGGCGAGCGCCCGGTCCCGGGACAGCCGGTCCCCGTCGGCGGCGCCGAGGGCCCAGGCGAGGCCCGCACTGGTGGTGGCGACGGCGGCGGCACCGGCCGACTCGACGACGCGGGCGCTCGCGAGGTCCCAGGCGTTGGGCAGGACGAGCGGGGCGCCGGGGGTGTGCAGGGCGCGGAAGGCGGTCGCGGTGGCGTGCTGGTTCGTCATGGCCGGTACTCAAGCAGGGGCGCGGGGCGGGGTCTGGCGACAATCCGACATCACCGCTCACCGTCCCGCCGAGCGGAAACTCCTTTGCGCGCCGGCCGTCCGGACCGGCACGCTGGTGGTGGAGGCCACCGGGCAGGAGCGCCGGTGCGCCCCGCCCGGAGAAGCCCCGCCCGCAGAAGCCCCGCGCGCGGAAGCTTCACCCGCAAAAGCCCCGCCCGCAGAAAAAGCCCGTTGACAGACCCCCGCACCACTTCTACGGTGTATAGCGGTTCTGTTGCCGTCGATTGGAGAAGGACGTTGCTCGTCTGAGGTCTTGAGACACCGCGTCGCAGCTGTCGACGAACTCCCCGCCCTGGGTGAGTTCCCCGCTGCGCACGATGTGTGCGACCTCGGCGTACGAGCCGTCCGTTCCGGCACCGGGCCTTCTTCTTTCTCCGGCCCTCCGGCGTGACCGCCCCCGCCGTCCTCCCCCGCCGTCCGGCCCCGGCACTCCCGGCGCCCCGGCGGCGAGCCGACGCACGCACGGCCCTCGCGGTGTCCCGCACACGTTGCCCACACCCGCCGCACCACAAGCAACCGCGAGGCCTGTATGTCCTTGTCCCCCACCACCTCCATCACCTGCACGTCGCTCGCCTTCAACTGGCCGGACGGCACCAGCGTCTTCGACGGCTTCCAGGTCGCGTTCGGCCCCGGCAGGACCGGTCTGATCGGCCGCAACGGCTCGGGAAAGTCGACCCTCCTGAAGCTCGTCGCGGGTGAACTGACGCCCGCCGAAGGGGCCGTCCGCACCGCGGGCGACGTCGGCTACCTGCCGCAGAACGTCACCCTGGACACCACCCTGCGCGTGGACGAGGTGCTCGGCATCGCCGCCACCCGCGCCGCCCTGCACGCCATCGAGGCGGGCGACGCGAGCGAACAGCACTTCACGGCCGTCGGCGACGACTGGGACGTCGAGGAGCGCGCGACGGCGACCCTCGACCAGCTCGGCCTCGGCCACATCGGCCTCGACCGGACCACGGGCGAGGTGTCCGGCGGCGAATCCGTGCTGCTTCGCCTGGCCGCGCTGCTCCTGCGGAGGCCCGACGTCCTGCTGCTCGACGAGCCCACCAACAACCTGGACCTGCACGCCCGCCGGCGCCTGTACGCGGCCGTCGACGCCTGGTCCGGTGTGCTCGTCGTGGTCAGCCACGACCGGGAGCTGCTCGACCGCGTCGACCACATCGCCGACCTGCGCGACGGCGAAGTGACCTGGTACGGCGGCAACTTCAGCGCGTACGAGGAGGCGCTCGCCGTCGAGCAGGAGGCCGCGGAGCGCATGGTGCGCGTCGCCGAATCCGACCTGCGCAAGCAGAAGCGCGAACTCGTCGACGCCCAGGTCAAGTTGGCCCGCCGCAAGCGGTACGGCCAGAAGATGAACGACCAGAAGCGCGAGCCGAAGATCGTCATGGGAGCGCGCAAGCGGGCCGCCCAGGTGTCCGCGGGCAAGCACCGCATCATGCACGAGGAGAAATTGAGCGAGGCCAAGGAGCGCCTGGACGACGCCGTCGAGGCGGTGCGGGACGACGACGAGATCCGCGTCGACCTGCCGTACACCGCGGTACCGCCGGGCCGCACCGTCCTGACGCTCCTCGACCTGACGCTCCGTTACGGGGCGCGGGTGAAGGGCGGGTTCGATCTGCGCGGACCCGAGCGGATCGCGCTCGTCGGCCGCAACGGCGCGGGCAAGACGACGCTGCTGCGGACGATCGGCGGCGAACTCGAACCGCTCGACGGGGAGGCGCGGGCGCACGTCCCGCTGCGTTTCCTGCCGCAGCGTCTCGACGTACTCGACGACGAGCTGAGCGTCGCCGAGAACGTCGCCCGGTTCGCGCCCGACGCCACGAACAACCGGGTCCGGGCGCGCCTGGCCCGCTTCCTGTTCAAGGGCGCGAAGGCCGACCAGCGGGCCGCGACCCTCTCCGGGGGCGAGCGGTTCCGGGCGGCGCTCGCCGCGCTGCTGCTCGCCGAGCCCGCGCCGCAGCTTCTGATGCTCGACGAGCCGACGAACAACCTCGACATGGCGAGCGTCCGGCAGCTGTCCACCGCCCTGGAGAGCTACGAGGGCGCGCTGATCGTGGCCAGTCACGACCTGCCGTTCCTGGAGTCCATCGGCATCACCCGCTGGCTGCTGCTCGACGGGGAGCTGAAGGAGTTCGGGGACCTCGCGGCGATCACGGAGTTCATCGAGAGCACCAAGGGCGCGGACGCGGAGGAGGAAGCCGAGGAGGCGGCGGCGGAGGTGGTCGACAGCTCGCGGATCACCGCGTAAATCACGACAGAAGCTGTCGGGTATCCCGGTTAGCTTCACGTGTATGCGAGCAGCCAGTCACCCACCGCACCCGCCGTCGGACCACCAGCACATCACCATCAGCAAAGGCCGTGAGAACAACCTGAAGGAGGTGGACCTGCGCATCCCGAAGGGCCGTCTGACGGTCTTCACCGGGGTGTCGGGGTCCGGGAAGTCGTCGGTCGTCTTCGACACGATCGCCGTCGAGTCGCAGCGCCAGCTCAACGAGACGTTCACATGGTTCATCCGCAACCGGCTGCCGAAGTACGAGCGGCCGCACGCGGACGCCATCGAGGACCTCGCGCCCGCGATCGTCGTCGACCAGAAGCCGATCGGCGGCCACTCCCGCTCCACCGTCGGCACGATGACCGACATCTACTCGGCGATCCGGGTCCTGTTCTCGCGGCACGGCACCCCGAGCGCGGGCCCGGCCACCGCGTACTCGTTCAACGACCCGAGCGGGATGTGCCCCGAGTGCGCCGGGCTCGGCCACACCGTGCGGCCCGACTACGACCGCATCCTGGACCCCGCCAAGTCCCTCGCGGGCGGCGCGATCCTGTTCCCGCCGTTCGCCGCCGGGACCTGGCAGGGCCAGACGTACACGAACACCACCGACCTCGACACGCACAAGCCGGTCGGTGAATTCACCGCGGTGGAACGGCAGTTCCTGATGCGCGGCGGCGGACGCGGCGCGCGGGCCGCCAAGGTCACCGTCGACACCGCCGGCGGCTCCCACCCCACCGCCTACGAAGGCCTCGCCGACCGCTTCGAGCGGCTGTATCTGCACCGCGACCTGTCGGCGCTGTCCCAGAAGACCCGCGACACGGTGCAGCCCTTCCTCGTCGAGGGCCACTGCCCGGCCTGCGACGGCGCCCGCCTGAACCCGGCCGCCCTCGCCAGCCGCATCGGCGGCCTGTCCATCGCCGACTGCGCGCGCATGGAGGTCACCGACCTGATCGCGGCGCTCGGCCGGATCCACGACCCGGTGGCCGGGCCGATCGCCGGGGCCGCCGTCGCCGCGCTGAGCCGCATCGAGGCGATCGGCCTCGGCTATCTGAGCCTCGGCCGCGAGACGTCCACGCTCTCCGGCGGCGAGGGCCAGCGCCTGAAGATGGTGCGCCACCTGGGCTCCAGCCTCACCGGCATGACGTACATCTTCGACGAGCCCAGCGTCGGCCTGCACCCGCGGGACGTGGGACGCCTCGGCGACCTGCTGCTTCGCCTGCGCGACAAGGGCAACACCGTGCTCGTGGTGGAGCACGACCCGGACGTGATCGCCCTCGCCGACCACATCGTCGACATGGGCCCGGCCGCGGGCAGCGACGGCGGCCTCGTCGTCTTCGAGGGCACCCCCGAGGAGCTGCGGGCCGCCGACACCCTCACGGGCCGCTGCCTGCGCCGCACCAGCGGCGTCAAGGAGCACCCGCGCGAGCCCGTCGGGGGCGAGTGGATCAAGGGGGCCGATCTGCACAACCTCAAGGACGTGAGCGTGCGGGTGCCGACCGGGGTGCTCACGGCCGTCACCGGTGTCGCGGGCTCCGGCAAGAGCACGCTGGTGTCCCGGGCCTTCCTGGAGCAGCACCCCGACGCCGTGGCCGTCGACCAGTCGTCCATCGGCATCTCGGGGCGGTCGACCCCGGCGACGTATCTGGGGATCATGGACCGGATCCGGGCGCTCTTCGCGAGGCGGACGGGCACCGAGCCGGGTCTGTTCAGCTTCAACTCCCGGGGCGCGTGCGAGAGTTGCCAGGGCCGTGGGATCATCTACAGCGACCTGGCCTTCATGGACCCGGTCACCACGACGTGCGAGGCCTGCGAGGGGAGGCGCTTCAAGGACGAGGTGCTGCGGCTGACCGTGGGCGGGCGCTCCGTCGTCGACCTCCTGGACATGACCGCCGAGCAGGCGCTGGCCTTCTTCGCTGACTTCCCCGACCCGGCGGTACGCCGCCGGCTGCACGCCCTGCGCGACGTCGGCCTGACCTACCTCACCCTCGGGCAGCCCCTGTCCACGCTCTCCGGCGGCGAGCGCCAGCGCATCAAGCTCGCCACCCAGCTGCACCGCACCGGCACCACCTACGTCCTCGACGAACCGACGACCGGACTGCACATGGCCGACGTGGACGGACTGCTCGCGATGCTGGACCGGCTCGTGGACGCCGGGAACACCGTGCTCGTCGTCGAGCACAACCTGGACGTCGTCAAGCACGCGGACTGGGTGATCGACCTGGGGCCCGAGGGCGGCAAGCACGGCGGGCGGATCGTCTTCGAGGGGACGCCGCGGGAGCTGCTCGGGGCGCGCGGCTCGCACACCGCGGAGCATCTTCGGCGGGCCGTGGGGGCGCCCGGGAGCGGGGTGCGCTGACGGCGGAACCGGGGGCTCCGGCGGGACCCGGTTCGGGGAGCTCTTTACGGAGGGCTTAACCTACGGGAACGTAACCTACGATGCCGTAGGTACGCCGCTCGCGGTGCCGTGGTTCCCCCCTCGCACCGCACCCCTCCCCCTCCCGTCCCCAGGAGCCCCCGTGACGATCACCCCTTCCCACCTCGGCAGCACGGACACATGGACCGACGCCCGGCTCCTGTACGCCCTGGAAGAAGTGGTCGAGAAGGAGCTCAACCGGCACCTGGGCGTCGCCAAGGACTGGATGCCCCACGAGTACGTGCCGTTCTCCGACGCCCGGAACTTCCCCGGGTTCTTCGAGGACGGCGAGGCCTGGGAGAAGGGGCAGTCGCCGGTCACCGACATCGGCCGGATCGCCCTCGTCGTCAACCTGCTCACCGAGGACAACCTCCCCAGCTACCACCACGAGATCGCCTCGCTCTTCGGCCGCGACGGCGCCTGGGGCACCTGGGTGCACCGCTGGACCGCCGAGGAGGGCCGCCACGGCATCGTGATGCGCGACTACCTCCTCGCGTCCCGCGCCGTCGACCCCGACCAGCTCGAGCAGTTCCGCATGGCGCACATGAGCGAGGGCTTCGAGTCGGACAACCGGCACTCGATGCTGCACTCCGTGGCGTACGTCGCGTTCCAGGAGCTGGCCACGCGGATCTCCCACCGCAACACCGGCCACCAGTCCGGCGACCCCGTCTGCGACCGGATGCTGGCGCGCATCGCGACCGACGAGAACCTCCACATGGTCTTCTACCGGAACCTGCTGCGCGCCGCCTTCGACCTCGCCCCCGACCTCACGATGTGCGCCGTACGGGACGTCGTCGTCGGCTTCCGCATGCCCGGACACGGCATCCCCGGCTTCGAGCGCGCCGCCGCGCAGATGGCCATCGGCGGTGTCTACAACCTGCGCATCCACCACGACGACGTGCTGCAGCCCGTGCTGCGCTTCCTCAAGGTCATGGAGGTCCCCGGGCTCGGCCCCGAGGGCGCCCGCGCCCAGGAGGAGCTCGGCCTCTTCATGGGCGGCCTGGACGCGGAGGCCTCGAAGTTCGACGAGCGCCTGGCCGCCCGCAAGGCGCGCATGGCCGCGCGGGGCTGACCCGGAACCCCATTTACGCCCCCTGCCCGCGGTGCCATGTTGGTCGGAGTTGAGCGGACGGACACAGCCGCCGTCGACCGCAGGGGGTGCACGGGAGTGGCACGGACCCATGAGTGGATGTTCTACGAGGTCATGTGGCGCAGCTGGGCGGACCGGGCACGGGTGCCGTACCCCGTGCCCTGGTGGGCACAGACCGCCTTCCGGCGCTGGAGCGACGACTTCGACGCGGGCACGTACGAGTCACGGGAGGCCGCCTTCGCCTCCAACGCGCTCTACCGCTACTGGCACATGGTGGGCGTCAAGGACCATCGCCAGGAGTCCCTGGTCGGGCAGGCCGGGGAGATCGAGCCGGTGTACGACAAGTACTGCCTGGCGTTCTTCCTGTACGACCCGGCCACGGGCACCGTCGGGGTGCCGCAGCTCGCGGAGTGCGGCACGGTCACGCAGCACATGGAGGCGCCGCATGTGCCGGAGGTCGTGACGACGTTCCGCGGGACGGACGGCGTCGCCTTCACCCAGCGGACGTTCGCGGTGCCGGTCGGGCCGCGGCAGCGGGACCTCACGGTGACCCGGCTGAGCGTCACGGGGCCCGGCGGGCCCGCGCGCGAGGGCTGGCTGTGCGCGGCGGTGCTGCCCGCGGGGCCGAGCGGTTTCCAGCGGCACGACCGTCGCGCCCCCTCCGGCACCGACCGGCGGCTGACGTTCCTGCGCTATCTGCCCGACGAGGCGCGGGTGGAGACGAACAGCGGCTGGGGCCCGGCGTTCGACACGGCGCCCGAGTACTACGGGGTGTACGGCAACCCGGACTTCTCACTCGACCCGGCCACGTATCTGGCGCGCAGCCCGTTCCACGACCTGGCCGTCGACGGCAAGCTGAACGCCGCACTGCAGGCGCAGGACCAGGTCGCCGGGTTGTGCAGCGCCGCGTTCGCGTGGCCGTTCCGGCTCGCGGGCGACGAGGTCTTCGAGGTCGACGTGCGGCTGCCCGTCGACCTGTACAGCGGGGCGGCCGACCTCGCGGAGCTGCGGGCCACGCCCGCCGCCGACCTGGCCGCGGCCAACCGGGCGTTCTGGTCGGCGAAGCTCCTCGGGCAGGGCGTGCAGCCCGGACTGCCAGGGCCGGTGGCCCACTTGACGGACCTGTTCCGGCAGGCGCGCTCGCAGCTGCTCGTCCTCTCCGACCACGGGGAGATCCACCCGGGTCCGACGGTGTACGACTCGTTCTGGATCCGCGACTCCTCGGTGGAGGCCACGGCGTGCTCCCTGGTGGGGGACGCGGCGCTCGCGGAGCACCAGTTGGGCACGCACTATCCGGGGCGGTTCAACCGCGGCACCGGCCGGATCGGGCCGTGCGCGGAGTACGGCTTCTACGGCGGTCCGCACGAGCGGGACGACCACGAGTGGGACAGCAACGGCCAGGCGCTGTGGGCAATCGGCCGCTACGACCGCACGGCGGGCAGCTCGGCCGCGTTCGGCGCGAAGCTGTACACGCCGTACGTCATCGACGGCGCCCGCTGGCTGCGCGACAACCGGGACGGGAACGGCCTGCTGCACAGCGGCTGGAGCGCCGAGCACCTGGGCGAGCGCGACAAACCGCACTACTGGGACGACCTGTGGGGCCTCGCGGGCCTGTACGAGGCGGCCCGGCTCGCCGAGCGTCTCGGCACCCCGGACGTGCGCGAACTGTGGGCCGCCTTCGACGACTTGAAGCAGGCCACGGCGGCGTCGATCCGCTGGGTCCTCGCGGAGCAGCGGCGGCGCGGCGAGTGGGAGACGTACATCCCGACCGGGCCGGGCGACGTGGGACGGCGCGACTCGACGATGATCGGCGCGGCGGCGTACTTCCATCCGCTGCGCCTGCACATGGGCAACAAGCTCGGTGACGACGTCGACCGGGCGGCGCGCTGGACCCTCGACACCATGTACGGCCGGTTCGTGACGGGCGGCTTCCGGCACGAGGCGGCCTGGAACGCCTACGGGCCCTATCTGACCACGCAGTTGGCGCACGCGTATCTGCTCGCCGGGGACCCGGCGCGGATGGACGCGCTGCTCGGCTGGGCCGTGGCCGCCTCCATGGCGCGCGTCGACGACCGGGCGGTGGCGCTCGGCGCGTGGAACGAGCAGCACGCGTTCCCCGTGGCGTCGGGCTTCACCGAAGTCCCCCACCGGCACTGGTACATGGGGGACATCCCGCACGGCTGGGCCGCCGCGGAGTATCTGCTGCTGCTCCGCGACATCCTGCTCTTCGAGGCCGACGAGGACCGCGATCCGCATCTGTACATCGCCCCGGGCGTGCGTCCGCACTGGGTGCCGGACGGGGACGCGGTGACGGTCGAGGACGCTCCGACGCTGTTCGGCGCGCCCTTCGGCTACCGGCTCACGCACGACGCGGGCGCGCGCACGGTGACCGTGGACGTCACCCGGGCCCCGGAGCGGGTCCGGTACGTCTACCCGTGCCGCTTCGGCAGCGTGCGGTCGGCATCGGCGGACGGCCGCGAGCTGCCGGTGAGCGGCGACGACGTGCATGTCCCCGCGGGCACGCGACGGGTCGAGGTGAGCTACGCCTAGCGCCGGGACGTGCCGCGCCCGGCCCGGTTCCCCCGTCGGCCCGGGCCGGGCGCGGCCACCCGCAGCGGTCTCAGGCCTGGTCGCGGCGGAGGCTCTGCCGTTCCTTCTCGGAGAGCCCGCCCCAGACCCCGAACCGCTCGTCGTTGTCCAGTGCGTACGTGAGGCAGGTCTCGCGCATGTCGCACAGGAGGCAGATGCGCTTGGCCTCGCGCACCGAGCTCCCCGGCTCGGGGAAGAAGAAGTCGGGCCCGGTCTGCGCACACAGCGCCTGCTCCTGCCAGGCCAGTTCGGGCTCGGTCACAGTGGTGTCGTAGTGCATACGGTGATCGTGCTGGACGGCGCGAAACAAGCGATCAACGTTCGCTCAACGCGGCGCGCCGAGCGCCCCGGGACCGGCTCTCACCGGCCCCGCGACCCGCGCCACGCGGCACGCCCCGGCTCGCCCCCGCGGCCACTCCGACCGCTCCGACCACGTCACCCCTGCGGCGGCTCCGGCTGCATCAGCGCGAACCGCGCGCCGTGGGGATCGGCGAGCTTGGCGAACGCGCCCACCCCCGCGAGGTCCATCCGCTCGGCCCGGACCGTGCCGCCGTTCGTCCGTGCCTTCTCCACGACCGCGTCGATGTCGGCCACCTGGAAGTACGGCATCCAGTAGACCCCCGCCTCCTGCTCGACCGGGTCCTGGTCCAGCGGCCACAGGCCCCCGAACATGTCGTCCGGGGTGCCCTCGCCCGGGTACACCATGGTGTACGAGCCGCCCTCGAAGGGCTGGACGATGGTCTTCCAGCCGAACACCGTCCCGTAGAAAGCGGCGCCCGCCTCGATGTCCGGGGTGTACAGCTCGGTCCAGATCAGCCCGCCGGGCTCGTTCACCAGCTCCAGGCCCTTGTTCTGCCCCGGCTGCCAGACGCAGAAGGGGACGCCGCCCGAGTCGGCGAAGCCCGCCATGCGGCCGAGGTCCAGGACGTCCATCGGCTCGAACAGGGTGCGGCCGCCGGCCTGTCCGACCTGCTTGGCGGTGGCGTCCGCGTCGGGCGTGCAGAAGTACAGCGACCAGGTGGGGGCGGCCACGTCGGGCGGGTTCTCCATCCCGCCGGCCACGGTCCTGCCGCCGAGCTGGAATGTGCCGTACCCGCCGACGTCCTCGCCGCCCCTCTCGAAGTCCCAGCCGAAGACCTCGCGGTAGAAGGCGGCCGCGCCGTCGATGTCCGTGGTGCCCAGATCGACCCAGATCGGGGCGCCGGTGAGCGTGAGATTGCTGAGCATGATCGACTCCTTTGTCGCTCTTGTCGCCTCACGGGACGGCCCTCGTCGCCGGACGGGACCGCCACTTCCGAGTCTTCCACCGGGCACTGACAATCCGCGCGCGCGACCCCGGCCCGGACACCCACCGTCACCACCCGTCGCGCCACCGGACCGGTTTCCGTCACCCTCCGCACCCGCCCGTCATCACCTTGTGAACCCGGACAAGATTCTGAGAGCGCTCTCAGCCACACCTCTTGACGCCACGTTTTCACCGCGGCAACAGTGGGGGCACGTCGACGCACGACCGCGCGCCCGGGCCGCACTCCTGCTCAACTCCCCCCACTTTCCCCCCACTTTCCAGCCAGGAGAGAATTTCCGTGATCTCGCGCAGAGTGTTCCTGACGTCGTCCGCGGCCGCCGCGGGCGCCCTCACCTACCCCGCCTGGGGCCCCGCGCTCAGCCCGCGCGCCCACGCCGCGCCCGCGACCTGCGAACTCGCCCTGCAGAACAAGTCGCTGCCGGGCCAGGTCCGCGCGTACGTCACCGGGCACGAGCCCGGCACCGACCGCTGGCTGCTGCTCAAGCCGGACGGCGGGGTCTACCGCCCCGAGTCGCCGTCGGCCCCCCAGACACCGCTGCCGGTGGACTGCGCCATCCCCCTCGGCGCCGCGGGCTCGGCGCCCAAGGTCCTGACACTGCCCCAGATGTACGGCGCCCGCGTCTACTTCGTCCGCGACGACAAGCTCGGCTTCTTCCTCAACCCGGGCCCGAGCCTGGTCGAGCCCGCCTTCGCCACCAAGGAGGACCCGAACTACGGCCGCACGTGGTCGTTCTGCGAGTTCACCTTCAACAGCACCCAGCTGTACGCGAACATCAGCTACGTCGACCTGGTGACCGCGCTGCCCATCGGCCTGACCCTGGCGGGCGACGCCACCCACACCGTCGCCCCGCTGCCGAACGGCGCCGTCGACAAGATCGCCGCCGATCTGGTGGCGCAGGCGGGCAAGGACGGGCAGCCCTGGGACAAGCTGGTGATCCGCGGCGACGGCGGCGTGCTGCGGGTCATCTCCCCGCAGAACCTCATGGCCCCGTACTTCGACCGCCCCGACCAGATGCCGTTCCGCGACCTCTTCAAGGGCTACGTCGACCAGGTCTGGGACAAGTACCGGTCCACCGACCTGCGCATCGACCTCCAGGGCGGGCGAGGCGTGCGCGTCGGCCGGGTCACCGGGGACACGCTCACCTTCGAGGGCGGCCACACCTTCGCGAAGCCCTCGTCGAAGGACATCTTCACCTGCAACCACGGCCCGTTCGCCAACAACCCGAACGACCCCGACGACAAGAAGGGCCTCCTCGCCCGCCTCGCCGCCGGCTTCAACCGCAGCATCATGCTGACCCACCCCTCGCAGCCCAACGGCACGACGTCCGGTGACTACTACCGCGGCGACGTCACCAACCACTGGGCCCGCGTGGTGCACGCCAACTCGCCCATCGGCTACGCCTTCCCGTACGACGACGTCCGTCCGGACGGCCAGCCGGACGTGTCGGGGGCGGCGCACGACGGGAACCCGCGGAGGTTCACGGTGTCGGTCGGCGCGTAGGCGCTGGACGACGCGTTCCAGGGGGCGGGCAGATCCTTCCGGTGCCCGCCCCCTCCGGGTGCCCGGGGAGTGGCGGACCGCTAGGCGGAGTCCCGGCGTACGAGGTGCGTGGGCAGCACCACGCGTGCGGCCTCCTTCGGGGCGTCCGGGGTCCCGGGCTGCGGCTGCCCCTGGTCAGGGCCCTGCGCCCGGCCCCGCAACTGGCCCTGCCCCACCACGCCCTGCCCTTGGTCGCGCAGCAGCAGCGCCGCCATCAGGCGTCCCATCTCCTCGATGTCCTGCCGCACCGTCGTCAGCGGCGGATCCGCCTGCTCGGCCAGCGGCAGCATGTCGTCGAAGCCGACGACCGCCACGTCCTCGGGGACCCGCCGCCCGGACTCGCGCAGCACGCGCAGCGCCCCGGCCGCCGACAGGTCGTTCGCGGCGAAGACCGCGTCCACGTCCGGGCAGCGCTCCAGGAGGGCGCGCATCGCGCGTTCGCCGCCCGCGGGGGTGAAGTCGCCCTCGGCGACAAGCCGTGGATCGCCGGCCGGTACGACGTCGCGGTAGCCGTCGAGGCGGTCGACGGCGGAGGTCTGGTCGAGCGGCCCGGTGATGTGGGCGACGCGGCCGCGGCCGAGGCCGGTGAGGTGGCGTACGGCCTGGCGGGCGCCACCGCGGTTGTCGCAGTCGACGTACCGGACGCTGCCCGCGCCGCCCGTCCAGCCGGGCCGCCCGCCGAACACCGTGGGCAGACCGGCGCCGTGGATGATGCCGGGCAGCGGGTCGTCCAGGTGCAGCGAGAAGACGAGTGCGCCGTCGACGTGACCGCCCGCGAGATAGCGTCCGACCCGCTCGTGGTCGTCCCTGCCCTCCGTCAGGAGCAGCACCAGCTGGACGTCACGCGCCGTCAGTTCCTTGCTGATGCCGCGGAGTTGGCGGGCGAAGAACGGGTCGGCGAACACCCTGGTCTCCGGCTCGGCGATGACTACGGCCACGGCGTCGTGGCGCCGGGTGACGAGGCTGCGGGCGGCGCGGTTGGGGACGTAGCCGAGTTCCCTGACCGCGTGCCGGACCTTCGCCGCGAGCACTTCCCGCACCCCGGCGTCGCCGTTCACCACCCGTGACACCGTCGCCCGCGACACCCCGGCCCGCGCGGCCACGGCCTCCAGCGTGGGACGCGCTGCTGCCTCGGGCACCTCGGGACTCCTCGTCGACGGTTGCCGATCAGGATAGCCCCGGGCCGCGCGGCAGGCCCGTCGCCTAGAGTCGGGACCATGACTCCGCCTCCGAAGGACCCGCCGCCACGGATCAGCGAGAACGCCCGTGACACCGCCGTGCGACGCCTGCAGGAGGCGTACGCCGACGGGCACATCTCGCACGAGGAGATGGACGAGCGCCTGCACCAGGTCCTCACCGCGACGGCGCCCGGCGAGCTCGACGAGGCCCTGGCCGCGCTCCCGGCGGAGGACCCCGGCACCACCTCCACCATCGCCGCCGCGACCGGACGGATCCGGCGGCGCGGCGCCTGGCGGGTGCCGCGCACCCTCAAGGTGCACTCCGCCCTCGGCCGGGTGCACCTGGACCTGTCCCAGGCGGTGTTCGAGCATCCGGTGGTCGACATCGAGCTGCGCCTCGGCACGGGCGCGGCGAGGATCACGGTGCCGCACGACGCGGTCGTGGACCTCGAAGGGCTGAGCGCCGGCTGGAAGGACACGCTGTACAAGGCCGGGCGCGGCGCCCGCCCCGGTGGCGGACCGACGATCCGGATCACCGGGGCGATGGGGATGGGACGGCTGAAGATCCGCCACGCACGGCGTTGAGGCGCTCGCGGCACCGGTGACACCGGTGTCAGTGGTGCGAGTGATCCGCGCTCGCCCCACCGGACTCGCCGGAGTCACCGGACTTGCCCGCACCCGATCCGCCCGCACCTGACGTGTCCGAACCCGACTTCTCCACGCCCGACTTCTTCTCCGCCTTCGCGTGCGGATGGTGCGGCTCGTAGTCCGGAATCGTGCCGTCCGGCTTCTTGACCAGGAAGAGACCCACCATCCCCATGTCGGAGTGGCTCTGCACATGGCAGTGGTACATCCACGCCCCGGCGCCCACCCCCTCGCCCGCGATCACCTGGAAGCCGAAGGAGTCGCCGGGTCCTGTGATCTTGTCGTCGAGGACCTGGCTGGGGTCGTCGGGGCCGGTGAGCAGGCCGGTGCGGTTGTCGGCCCAGCGGTGACCGTGGATGTGGAACGTGTGGTAGTACTCGCCGTGCGTGATCGACACGAACTCGACCCGATCGCCCACCGTGGCCTCGAAGTTCGGCCCCGAGTGCGCGGGCTTGTTGTTGATCATCATGTCGTTGAAGACGACGACGCAGGTCTGGTCCGGCAGGATGTCGCCCTTGCGGCGCACGATCACCGCGCCGTAGAGGCCCTTGCGCACGCCGCCGGTGCCGTGCTCGGTGCCGACCACGTGGTCGTGGTAGTGCCAGTAGCCGGCCGTGCCGGGGCGCCAGGTGCCGTCCTTGCGGCGGCCCGGCGCGTGGGTGCGCCAGGTGTAGGTGCGCTTGCCGCCGGGCGCCACCTGGGACTTGGTGTGTTTCGTGCCGTCGCTGGAGATCTCGTAGTCCATGCCGTGGACGTGCAGGCTGACGTCGACGTCCGTGGTGTTCTCGAACTCGACGTGCAGGGTGTCGCCCTCGTTGAGTTCGAGGAGCGGGCCGGGGATGGAGGCCTTGCCCTTCTCCAGGCCGTAGCCCATCTGCCCGTCGGGAAGCTTCTCGGCGTACATCTTGATGCGTCGCACCTCGCCGCCCGCCGGGGCCGTCTTCGGCGGGTCGACGGCGCGCGGGGCGTCGGCCGCGGAGTCCGCGGCCATCACCGACAACGATGTCACGCCCACGGTGGCCGCCGCTCCCCCGGCCAGCATCCGGCGGTTGAAGCTCCGTCTGTCCATGGCGAACTCCCCACTCATATACGGAAACTGACGCTACGTACGGACACCGCCGGGGCGCCCGGGGCACCGGATTCCGGCCACACGCTAGCGGCAGTGCTCCGGTTTATCCACACGCAGGACAAAGGTCGCACGAAGTGATGTCGTAGCTCTTGGCTAGCCGTCAAAAGAGGGCTAGCTTCGTCGGCGCCAGCCCTCGAAGGGGGCTAGCTTCTCCGGTGCTGTTGATGTATTCGCCGTAGCCGTGACCGACGATGGGTGGGTGTACTCATGCGGCTGAAACCGCATCAAACGCCCCCAACCGCACGAGGGTTGGGCAGAACCAGACAGAGATCCACGCGCCGCGCCTGGGCGGCGGCCCTGGCCGCCGGGGCCGTCGCCGCCGGCCTGCTCACGGGCCCCGCCGCGACCGCGCGGCCCTTTCCGGAACCGCCCCCCGACGCGGAGGCGATGAAGACAACGATGTCACGCGCGCTGCCCGCTCCCCCGGGCGGCGCGAACGTGCGTGTGCTCGCCTTCTACGGCTCGGCCGCGGGCGGCGACGAGTCGCCGGTCGTCGACGCGGCCATCGCCGCCATCGAGAAGATCGGCCAATCGGGCCCGGCCGAGCAGCGGTTCACGGTCACGGCCACCGACGACCCGGCCGTGTTCACCAACGCCAAGAAGCTCGGCAAGTTCAACGCGGTGACGTTCGTGACCGGCGGCGGCGACGTCCTCGACGCCGAGCAGGAGGCGGGCCTTGAGGCCTACATGGAGGCGGGCGGCGGCTTCCTCGGCCTGCACGACGCGGCCCGCGCGGAGCCCTACTCGTCCTGGTTCACCGGCCTGGTCGGCGCCCGCCCCAAGGACGCGAGCCCCACCGCCGCGCAGCGCGCCACCGTCGAGGTCGGCGACCGCGAGAACCCCGCCACCAAGGACCTGCCGCTGGAGTGGAAGCGCCCCGACAAGTGGCTCAACTGGGAGACCAACCCGTCGGGCGCCGTGCACACCGTGGCCCGCGTGCGCGAGTCGACGTACAAGCCGGGCGAAGGCGCGAACGGCGCGGACCACCCGGTGTCCTGGTGCCGTGACTACGACGGCGGCCGGTCCTTCTACACCGGCATGGGCGGCACCGCCGACGCCTACGACGAGGCGGACTTCCGCGGCCATCTGCGCGGCGCCCTGCTCTGGACGACCCGCATCGCCCGCGCCGACTGCAAGGCCACCATCAACGCGAACTACCGGGCCGAGCGCCTGACCCAGCCCAACAAGCCGGGCCAGAACGACCAGATCGGCGAGCCGCACGGCCTGGTCACGGCCCCCGACGGCAAGGTGTTCTACATCGGCCGCGGCGGCGCCGACTCCTCGCAGCCCGTGATCACCGACTGGAACAACCCGGACATCGGCAAGGGCAAGGGCGAGATCCACGTCTACGACCCGAAGACCAAGAAGTCGACCCTGGCCGGGGCGCTCACCGTCTTCGGGAACAAGGGCGGCGGCGGTGAGCTGATCAAGGTCGAGGAGGGTCTGCTCGGCATCGAGCTGGACCCGAAGTTCGAGCAGAACGGCTGGGTGTACCTGCACTACACGCCGCACTCGCAGCTCAACCGCGACACGCACATGGCCGAGCGGTACGTCTCCCGCTTCACCCTCGACCGCGCCACCGACAAGCTGGACCTGAACAGCGAGAAGGTGCTGCTCAAGTGGCCGGTACAGGTGCACAGTTGCTGCCACTCCGGCGGCGGGATGTCCTGGGACTCCAAGGGCAACCTGTACATCGCGACCGGTGACAACAACTCCTCCGGCTTCAGCGACGGCTACTCGGGCAACAACCCGCAGCCGAACTTCAAGGGCGTCTCCTTCGCCGACGCCCGCCGCACCGCGGGCAACACCAACAACCTCAACGGCAAGATCCTGCGCATCCACCCCGAGCCCGACGGCACGTACACCCTGCCCGAAGGCAACCTCTTCACCGGCAAGGAGCCGGACGAGGGCGGCGGCAAGACGCGCGGCGAGATCTATGTGATGGGGGTCAGGAACCCGGCCCGCATCTTCGTCGACCAGAAGACCGACATCCTGTACGCCGGGTGGGTCGGCCCCGACGCCGGTCAGCCGTCGACGACGTGGGGCCCGGCGAAGTACGACACGTTCGCGGCCATCACGCACGCCTCCAACCGCGGCTGGCCGTACTGCATGGGCAACAACCAGCCCTACCGCGACCGCAATCTGCCGGACCCGAGCAAGCCGCTCGGCTGGTACGACTGCAAGAACCTGCGCAACGAGTCGCCCAACAACGACGGCCTGGTGAAGATCCCGCCGGCCGAGCCCAACACCATCTGGTACTCACCGCAGGGCGGCGGCATCGACTACCCGCGCGACGCGAACGGCGTGCCGAGCTACAAGCCGGAGGAGCAGAAGCAGCTCCTTCCGTGGCTGAAGGGCGGCGGCCAGGCCACGATGAACGGCCCGGTCTACCGCTACGACGCGGCGAGCACGAGCGCCGACAAGTGGCCGTCGTACTGGGACGGCAAGTGGTTCGTCGGGGACTTCTACGACGGCGACCAGCCGCGGCACGCGGTGCTCACCGACCCGAAGACGGTCGGCAAGGGCGGTCTGCCGGTGCACGCCGAATCGCTCAAGAAGATCATTCCGGTCGGCAACGACCACATCAAGAACCTCATGGACTGGAAGTTCGCTCCGGACGGCTCGCTCTACGTCCTCGACTACGGGCGCGGCTTCTTCACCTCGGACGCCAAGTCGGCGCTGTGGCGCGTGACATACAAGGGCGGCGGGGCCACTCCGGCCGTGTCCGACCTGGCGAGGAAGGCGGGACGATGAGATCCGTGAGTTCCCTGAGATCCGCTCGTCGCGGCAGGCTCTGGACGGCGCTGCTCGCCGCGCTCCTGATGGCGGTCGGCCTGACGTCGGCGGCGAGCGCGCGGCCCGACAACACCGGGCTCTCCGCGCAGCAGCAGACCCTGACCTGGACGGCCGACAACGACATCTCCAAGTACAAGTCGGCGCCCGCGACGGCGGTCGCGGGCAAGACGACGATCGTCTTCGAGAACAGCGTGGCGACGGGCAACACCACCGGCATGCCGCACACGCTGACGTTCGACGTCTCCGACCCGGAGTACAACAACGACGTCCCGCTGAACATCCTCGCCAACCCGGGCGACGACAAGGGCGGCAAGCACACGGCCGAGGTCACCCTGAAGCCGGGCCGCTACCGCTACTACTGCACCATCCCCGGCCACGGCGCGATGCAGGGCATCCTGGTCGTGACCGAGGGCGGCGGCGAGGACACCACCGCCCCGGAGACGAAGGCGAAGGTGGACGGGGCGACCAACTCCGACGGCGCGTACGTCGGTTCGGCGACGGTCACGGTGACGGCGACCGACGAGAGCGGCGGCTCGGGCGTCGAGAAGGTCGAGTACGCGGTCGGGGCCGACGGCGCCTGGCAGCCGTACACCGCGCCCGTGGTCGTGAACACGGTCGGCACGCACAAGATCCGCTATCGGGCGACCGACAAGGCGGGCAACGTGGCGGCGGAGAAGGCGGTCGACTTCAAGGTCGTCGCGCCGCCGACCGACGACAAGACACCGCCGGAGACCTCGGCGACGGTCAGCGGCGAGCAGAACGGCCAGGGCCAGTACCTCGGCATGGCGACGGTGACGGTGTCGGCGTCCGACGCGGGCTCGGGCCTCAACAAGGTCGAGTACGCGATCGGCGCCGGCGACTGGCAGCCGTACACGACACCGGTGATGGTCCACGAGGTGGGCAGCCACAAGGTCCGCTACCGCGCCTCCGACAAGGCGGGCAATGTCGCGCCGGAGAAGTCGGTGGAGTTCACGGTGGTCGCGCCGCCGACCGAGGACAAGACGCCGCCGGAGACGTCGGCGAAGGTCGAGGGCGACAAGAACTCGGACGGCGCCTACATCGGGAAGGCCAAGGTGACGGTCACCGCGACCGACTCCGGGTCGGGTGTGGACAAGGTCGAGTACTCCCTGGACGGTGGCCCGTACGTGGCGTACGCGGCGCCCGTGGTCGTCGACCGCGTCGGGCGGCACACGGTGGCGTACCGGGCGAGCGACAAGGCGGGCAACACCGCGCCCGCGAAGTCGGTGGCGTTCACGGTCGACGAGGGCGGCGGGGTGCCAGGCCCCAACTGCCCTGAGTACGACGAGCGGTTGACGGTCTTTGTCGGCACGGTCGACACGGGGATCCCGAACCGCGTCACCAACAACCGCTGCCGCATAGGCGAGTTGATCGAGGACGAGAAGGACTGGTCGTCGCACGCGCTGTTCCTCAAGCACGTCAAGACCGTCACGGACCGCCTCAAGAAGAACGCCGAGATCGACCAGCGCGAGTACAACAAGATCAACAAGGCGGCGAAGCAGTCGGGCATCGGCAAGCCGGGCCAGACCGAGGGCTACCGCTCGCTCTTCGACGGCACGCAGAAGTCCTTCGCCAAGTGGAGCCATGTGGGCGGCGGTTCGTTCGGCCTCAACGCCGACGGGTCGATGACCTCGGGCACCACGAAGAACGGCCTCGGCATGCTGTGGTTCCCCGAGCGCAAGTACGGCGACTTCTCGCTGAAGCTCCAGTGGCGCGACGACGCCCCGGCCGCCGGGAACGCCAACTCCGGTGTGTTCGTACGCTTCCCGCAGGTCCACGACCACCCGGAGGAGTCACGTCCGGAGTGGGTCGCCATCAAGTACGGCCACGAGGTGCAGGTGCTCGACCGTCCCGACGGCGACATGTACAAGACCGGCTCGGTGTACGGCTTCGACCGCGTCGGCCTCGCGGGCGCGGGCGTGACACCCAAGGGCACCTGGAACGACTACGAGATCCGCGTGGTCGACCAGAAGTACTCGGTGTACCGCAACGGCGTCCTGCTCAACGAGTTCGACAACACCGGCGGCCAGCTCTTCGAGCCGCCGCGCGGCGACGACCCGGGCACGGACGGCCGCCGCTTCGCGTCCGGGTACATCGGGCTCCAGGTCCACGGTGTCACGGACGTGGTGTCGTACCGCGACATCCGGATCAAGGAGCTGTAGCAACTCCCCCTGAAACGAAGCGGGTTCAGTCGTCGTCGTGCTTCGCGCGGCTCGGCTGGACCCGCTTCGGCTCGCCGGGCATCTTCGGGTACTCGGGCGGATAGGGCATGTCGCCGAGCCCGTGGTCCCTCTCATCGCGGTCGGCCTGTTCGAGGAGCCCCTCAAGGGAGAAGGCGTGCCCGTCCATGTCCTTGTGGACGTCGCCGACCTCGGCGAAGCGCGCGGGCATGGTGCCGATGTCGAAGTCGGTGGGCACGGCGTCGTCGATCTCGTCCCAGCGCAGCGGCGCGGAGACGGGGGCGTGCGGGCGGGCGCGCACCGAGTAGGCGGAGGCGATGGTGCGGTCGCGTGCGGTTTGGTTGAAGTCGACGAAGATGCGCTCGCCGCGCTCCTCCTTCCACCAGGCGGTGGTCACCGCGTCCGGATTGCGGCGCTCCAGCTCCCGGCCGCAGGCGATGGCGGCGCGGCGTACCTCGACGAAGGTCCAGCGGGGCGCGATGGGCACGAAGACGTGGATGCCGCGCCCGCCGGAGGTCTTGGGCCAGCCGCGCAGCCCGAAGTCACCGAGGACCTCCCTCAGCCCGTGGGCGGCGCGGACGGCGTCACCGTAGTCCGTGCCGGGCTGGGGGTCGAGATCGATGCGGAGCTCGTCGGGGTGGTCGGGCTCCGCGCGGCGGACCGGCCAGGGGTGGAAGGTGAACGTGCCGAACTGGGCGGCCCAGACGACGGCGGCGACCTCGGTGGGGCAGATCTCGTCGGCGGTGCGGCCGCTGGGGAAGGTGATGGTGCCCGTGGGGATCCAGTCGGGCAGGTTCTTCGGGGCGCGCTTCTGGTAGAAGTGCTCGCCGCCGAGGCCCTCCGGGTACCGCTCCAGGGTGGTCGGCCGGTCGCGCAGCGCCCGCAGGATGCCGTCGCCGACGGCGATGAAGTACTCGGCCAGGTCCCGCTTGGTGAAGCCGCGCTCGGGGAACAGCACGCGGTCGGGGCTGGAGAGCCGCACCTGCCGCTCTCCAGCCGCCAGCTCCACCGCCGCGCCGGCGCCCATGCGTGCCACGGTAGCCGTGCCCGACAAATGCCGCATATTGGGTTGTATGGCTCGGCCGGTCGCAGAATCTGACCACCAGGCGCCGCTTCGCTTGTTCATGACGGCTAGGAAGGCACGGCTGGCCGTCGCTGCCTGCGTGCCCGATAGGCCTGGTCGGCGGCGGCTTGGGCGCCCTTCCACGCAGCGCGCATCCGGGTTCCCACCCGGCAGTAGTTCTCTTCCTGACAGGGAGGGCAGCCATAGAGGTGCCCCATGTAGTCGGCGTACCGGTCGTCCGCCAGCTTGTCCGCACGCGATGAGGTTTGGTCGGTGGTGCTCACGACTCGATCGCCTGCAACACGTCGGCCGTCGACAGCAGCGCGGCGAGACGCACGGGGTCGCACAAGTGCCCGCGGCGTGATGGTGCCACTGCCCAGTAGGTGACGGGCGAGGCCTGCTTGCCGATGCGCGGCACGGCTAGGTATGTGCCGGTCCTGAGCCGATCCCCGGGTCCCTCCCACACGGCGTCGGGTGCTACGAGTGCGTAGTAGCGGCCGCTGTTCGTGCGGGTGTCACAGATGACGGGGCCGTGCAGACAGTCGTCAAGCGCCTGCTGCACCACGTCCGCCTGGTCGCTGCCCACTGCGGCGTGGAGGAGGCGGCCCGGGACGCGGATGGCGTCGAAGCGCTCGCCGAGCGGCAGGAGCGCGATTCCGTGGTTGGCCCACTCTGACATGGCCTGACGCGGTGCGGGGTGCACCCGGGCGAGCCAGTCGGCGATGGCACCGCGGTCCGGCGAGTGCTCCCGTGCGCTGCCTTCTGAGCTCGGCCGGGGGCCTTTGCTCTCGGCCATGTCGACTCCCTCATCGTCGGCCACGCCCCGGGGCCGGTGCACGGCCGCCTGGGCTCTTGCTGCTCTGGCCAGTGTCTTGTGACGGTAGGTGTCGACTCGATCCCCCACCGGTAATCTCACCGTGGGATGGAATTCCATCCTGTTCGTGGATGGCCGGGGGCTGCGCCATGGGGACCGCACTGGAACCGATCGAACTGCCGGACTGGGCATGGGAGCGCGCAGAGGTCCGGAAGGCACTGAGAGCGCGCGACATGGGCGCCGTGTTCCGGCATGTGCAGCAGTACGCGGGAGCGAGCCAGGCCCGCATCGCCACGGCCGCCGGGATGACGCAGGGCCGCGTCAACGAGATCATCAACGGCCGCCGCGAAGTGTCCCGCCTCGACGTGTACGAGCGGATCGCGAGCGGGCTGCGCATGCCCGACGACGCCCGCCACCTCCTCGGTCTGGCCGCCGCCCGGGAACGTCGAGCGGGCGGCCCCGCATTCGACCTTGCGGCGTTTCCGGAGGTGGTGCGGGTCTACGGGGCACAGCACTCGGCGGCCGAGGAGATCCAGCAGCAAGCCCGCGAGGCCGCGGAGTTGGACGTTCTCGCGGTGCGCGGGCTCGGGCTGATCGGCCTTAACGACAGCCTGCTGCGCGCCTGCCTGCCCCGCGAACAGGGCGGCCGGGGACTCCGGATCCGGGTGGCGCTTCTCGACCCCGGCAGCGATGCCCTGGCCCGCCGCGCGGCCGAGATCGGCGAGTCCGCGGAGTCTCTCGCCGGTGGGGTGCGACTGACGGAGGCGCGGCTGCGGGAGTTGGCCGATGCAGGGGACATCGGTGTGTGGCGGTACCGGATGCTGCCCACTTGGCGGGTCATCCGCACGGACTCCACCATGTTCGTCGGGGCCTTCGACGCCGGCTGGGAGGGTCACGAGTCGGCGATGTACAAGGTCATGGCAACGCCGCACGGCCCGCTCTTCCGGGGCTTCCGGCGAATGTTCGAGGCAGTCGTCAACGGGGCACAGCGCACTGTCTGAAGAGAGGGGAAACGGTGGTGATCGAGGCCGAGTTGAAGGCCCGGATTCATGCTCGGGAAGCTGTGATGCGGCTGCTCGACGAGAGGGCGACGGCCCGTGTCGAGGTGTACCGGGATACGTACTACGACCGCCCTGACGGGTCGCTGGAGAAGGCGGGCCAGGAGCTTCGGGTGCGTACCGTGCACGGAGCGGACGAGACCCGCACGGTGCTCACCTACAAGGGCGCGGCCGTCGACGAGCAGTCCGGGTCGAAGCCCGAGCACGAGACTCGTGTCGAGGACGCCGACCAGGCACACGCGATCCTCCGCGGGCTCGGCCACGTCGAGGTCATCGCCTTCGAAAAGCAGTGCCGCAACTACGACTTCGAGGCGCGCGGCCGCCAGATGCTCGCCACCCTCGTACGGGTCCCCGAGCTGGACGGGACGTTCCTGGAGGTCGAGACCCTCGTCGACGAGGACGACGTGACCGCGGCCCTGGGCGACATCCGTGAGGTGCTCGCCGACCTCGGGGTCGGTGCGGAGGACCTGACGCGGGAGACGTACACGGGCGCCGTGGCGGCACAGCGGGGCTGACCCCGCAACGCAGAAATGCCCCCTTCGAGGTGCGAGGTGAGGCCTTTGCCAGGCAGGGAGCGAGGCGAGGCCGAGGCGTATGTTTCCCGTTACTCAGGGAGTTTTTCCGGTTCCCCCACAGGACGCCATGTGATGTCGTCGCTGGTCAGGCCCCGGCGTTCCAGAAGCTCGGTGAGATCGAGCATTTGTACGGCGCTGACGTGCACTGGGTCGATGATGAAGCCGAGCGCTCGGCCCGTCTGCCGGACGACAGCTGCCCAGGTGGTCAGGTCACTGCCTTCCAATAGCCCGGGCTCGATGGCAATGAAGGGTGTGGGTCCGAGGGCATCGGTGACTTTGCTGTAGCAGTCCCATATGAAATCGGCGGCGGGTGGCCATTCGCCGTCGGGGGGTTGAAACCAGGCTTCGACCTCGGTGTCCCGGCGGTGGCTGAACTCGGAGGCGATGCCGTGAGTTTCGAGCGCGAAGCGTGCTTGCTCTCGGTATTCAGGCTTCACCTGAACGGTCACGAACAGCGTCCTGGCTGGCATGTCTCTCATTCCAGCAGGGTAGTGCGGTGGGGCGAAGCCCCAGGGGTCTACTCAGGTTTCAGCCCCCGACGGGGAAGCTCGTGCAGTCCGGGTCGTCCAAGCAGTCGGCGAACTCTTCCTGGCCCGCCTCGTTCACCTGCTCCAGCGCTTCCAAGTACATGTCCTCACGGCTCGCGTCCGGCACCTCCGCGCACTCGGCAGGCTCCGGGTCCTCGTCGACTTCCGGGTCGAAGTCGTCCGGGCGCGCTTCGATGGAGTGCATCCATGCCTTGATGCACGCTCTTCGCTGCTCGGCCGCGTCGACGTTCAGCGTCTTGGACGGCTTCTGCTTCTCAGGCTCGGTGTTGGAGCTGTCGTCAGAGCTGGAGCAGCCTGCCAAGGTGAGGGCAGCGAGCGTGAGCACAGTGATCGTAGTGCGGCGCATGGTTTCCCCCGGAGGCTGTGTGAGGCCCCGGAGCGTAGCGGCGCGGCTGGCGTGATCGGGCTGGAACGTGTGAAGGTCCCGCCGCGCCGAAGGCGGCAGGGCCGGTGCTGCGCGCCACCTGACGCATGTAGCGCAGCGTGGCAAGGCCCCCCACCAATACTGCACCTCGGAGCAGCCACATAGAACCGCTCACCAGACGCTGGCTGAACAGGCGGACTGTGGGGACGCCTCATAGATTTGGACCATGGATCTCCCGGTGATGCCGCCCGTGAAGCCCATGCTCGCCAAGTCCGTGGCGCGGATTCCGCCCGGGATGCAGTACGAGGCGAAGTGGGACGGGTTCCGGGCCGTCGTCTTCCGGGACGGCCCGGAGGTCGAGATCGGCAGTCGGGGCACGAAGTCCCTGACCCGGTACTTTCCCGAGCTGGTCGAGGCGCTGCGGGAACGCCTTCCGGAGCGGTGCGTGGTCGACGGGGAGATCGTCATCGCGCGCGGGGGGCGGCTCGAATTCGACGCCCTCAGCGAACGCATCCATCCGGCGGAGTCCCGGGTACGGCTGCTCGCCGAGCGCACACCGGCGTCGTTCGTCGCCTTCGATCTGCTCGCCCTCTTCGACGAGTCCCTGCTCGACGTCTCCCTCAGCGACCGGCGCGCGCTTCTGACCAGGGCACTTGAGGGTGTGAGCGCGCCCGTGCACCTGGCTCCCGCCACCCTCGACCGGGAGGTGGCCGAGCGGTGGTTCGAGGAGTTCGAGGGCGCCGGGCTCGACGGGGTGATCGCCAAGCCGCTGGACCTGCGGTACCGGCAGAACGAGCGCCTCATGTACAAGATCAAGCACGAGCGGACCGCGGACTGCGTCGTCGCGGGCTTCCGCTTCCACAAGAGCGGGCCCGTGGTGGGGTCGCTGCTGCTCGGTCTGTACGACGACGGGGGGACGTTGCAGCACGTCGGGGTGTGCGCGGCCTTCGCCATGAAGCGGCGGGCCGAGCTGATGGCCGAGCTCGAACCGCTGCGGATGGAGTCCGTGGCGGGGCATCCGTGGGCGGCGTGGACCGAGGAGGCCGCCCACGAGGGGGCGCGGCTGCCGGGGGCGGTGAGCCGGTGGACCGGCAAGAAGGATCTGTCGTGGGTGCCGTTGCGGCCGGAGCGGGTGTGTGAGGTGGCCTACGACCACATGGAGAACGGGGCGCGGTTCCGGCACACCGCGCAGTTTCGGGCGTGGCGCCTTGACCGGGATCCCGGCTCCTGTACGTACGCCCAGCTGGAGGAGCCCGCCGGGTACGACCTGACCGAGGTCCTCGGGTCGCCCCCGGCGTAGGGTGCCGCCGGGCTGCAGCCCTTCCCCGCCGCTCCGCGGCGGATCTCTCCCACCCACCCGCCCACTTCTCTCGGACCAGTCGCACCGCCCCCGCGTCCCGGCACACCCGCGCCCCCGGACCGGCCGCACC
>NZ_JNXT01000024.1 GCF_000716675.1 Streptomyces alboflavus | reverse complement strand
CCCCCCCCCGCACCCCACCCCCCAGGACCCGCGACACCGCCCCTCACACCCCCGTCCTTCCCCGGCACCCCTGCCCGGGACGCCCTCACCAGCGACTACCGCCCCCCGCTCCCACCCCCCTTCCCCGTGCCGCCGCACCCCGGCGAGCCGCCCCTCCTGCCCGTCGTGCCGGGTGCGCCCGACGCCACGGCGCTGGAGTTCCTCGCGACGGATGCGGCGGCGCGGGCGTACGCGTACCTGAGGTGGGGCGAGTCCCCGTTCGCGGCCGACGCGTGGCTCGACGCGGTGCGGCTGGCCGCGTCCCACCCGGGGCTGACGGGTCGCCGTACCTTCAGCCGGCAATTCGCCGAGCTGGCCGCGTCGGTGGGCCGCACGCCCGCCGACCTGTCCCGCGCGGCGGCGGCCTGGCGGCAGGGCGGCGAGGAGGGCCTGGCGGTCCTGGAGTCCCCCTGGGACCCACCGGCGGGCCCCTTCGACCGGGCCAGGGGCGCCCTCGCCGCAGCGGACCTGCCCCGCATGACGATTCAGCGCAACCACCTCACGGACCCCACCGGCACCCACCAGATCCGGTACGGCCACGACGGCCGCTGGTACCCCTACCGCGCCGAGCCCCACACCGGCCCGGCCGACTGGTGGCCGGACGGCCCCGCCGACGAGGACCCGGTGGGCGCCCTCACGAGTCTGCTCGGCGGCTGACGCGCGCGGCCGCTACCGTGGACTCCCCAGCGGCGGCAGCAGCGACGAAGGAGACCCCGTGGACGCAGAGTTGACGGCCCTCGCGGCGGCCGGAGCCACGGCTCTCGTGCAGTCGATGGTGGGGGACGGGTGGACGCACGCGCGGGAGCGGGTCGTCGGGTTCTTCACGCGGCGGCGCGCGGGGAACGGAGACGGTGCGGACGGTGCGGCCGTCGCCGTCGCCGGTGAACTCGACGAGGCGCGCGAGGAGTTGGTCGCCGCGCGGGACGCCGAGGACGCGGACACCGCCGCCGATGTGCAGGCCGAGTGGCGCAACCGGATGCGACGGGCGTTGCGGGACGACCCCGAAGCCGCCGCCGAACTGCGGGTGCTGCTCGACGAGTTGGCGCCCGACGGGGGTGAGGAGGGGCGGGGTGGCAGCGTGCGCAACAGCATCAGCGGTGGCGTGCAGCACGGGAACGTCATCCAGGCCCACACCGTGGGCGACGTCACGCTGGGCTAGGCGGAGCCGACGCGCGCGTCAGGAGGCCGCGCGCGTCTGATCTCCACATGCCGCAGAACTTCACGTGCCGCAGAACTTCACGTGCCGCAGAAGTCCACGTGCCTCAGAAGTCCACGTGCTTCACGCCGTCATGCTCCTCAGAAGTCCACCCGCGCCCGATCGTCCAACCGCCCCACCGAGTCCTGCTTGAACTTCTTCTCGTAGTCGGAGCGGATCTCCTCGATGAGGACGTCCCGCTTCTTCGCCTCGGCGGTGGGGTAGAGGAGGATCAGCTCGTACGAGCGCTCCCGCTCGATCTTGCCGTTGCTGTCCTTCCACTGGCCGCGGCCCTGCTGGACGGTCAGGCCGTCGGAGAAGCCCGGCGTGACCTCGGTGTCGATGAACTTCATGAACTGCTTGTCCGTCACGGCCGGGCCGCCGTCGGGGCGTTCCGTGCCGAAGAACAGGCGGGTCTCGACGAAGGGCTTGCCGCGTGCGGCCGTGGCCTGCGTGCGGGGTGCGGTGTCCTCGGAGTCCAGGGCCGCGTACGCCGTCGGCGCGCCGATCGCGAGGACCGCCGCCGTGGCGGCGAGGGCGAGGCGCGGGCCGGTGAGCGTGAGGGTGAGGGCCATGGGGCCGCCTTTCGTGCGGGCGCGCGGCCACGCGGGCCGGGCGACGGGCAGGGGTGCCGACGGGCGCGTGCGGAACGGCGTCGACGGGCGTACACGGTAGAGGACCTGGGCCTTGTGGACGTGTCGACGCACGGGGCCTGTCCGTAAGTCGCCGTCTTCCGTCCCGTCACCCTCATCCCTTACCTTTCCCAGGACTTGACGGGTGTGGCGGAGGGGACGACGGTGCGGGCAGTGATGGGGCGTGCGGAGGGTGTGGAGGGTGCGGGACGTGGGGAAGGGGCGGTAGGTGCGCCACGTGCGCCACGTGCGCCACGTGCCGTGAGTGTGGGGGCGCGGCGCGGGTGGGGCACAGCCCTCGGGCTCGCCCTCGCCGGTGCCCTCACCGCCGCCCCGTCCGCCCTCGCCGACAGCGGCCCCGCCTCCGCGCCCGCCGCCGACGCGCCGTACGCCGCCACCACCGGCGTCGGTGTCCACAACGCGTACGAGAAGTCCAAGTACCCCTACTTCGCGGACGCCCTCGACTCCGGCGCGGGCATGCTCGAACTCGACGTGTGGACCAACGTCTTCGGCGGCGGCTGGCGCGTCTCGCACAGCAACCCCGTCGGCAACGACAACAACTGCGAGAACGCGCAGAAGCCCGAGGAGCTGCGGACGAAGGCCCGCAACCAGCGGCTCGACGGCTGCCTCTCCGACATGAAGGCCTGGCACGACGCCCACCCGGGCCACCGGCCCGTCCTCGTGAAGGTCGAGCTGAAGGACGGCTTCCAGGCGAAGAACGGCCGCGGCCCCGCCGAACTCGACGCCCTGCTCCGCAGCAAGCTCGGCGACGCCCTCTACCGCCCCGGCCAACTCGCCGAGGGCGGCGCGAACCTCGACGAGGCCGTACAGAAGAAAGGCTGGCCCGACCGGTCCGACCTCGCGGGCAAGTTCATCGTCGAGCTGATCCCCGGCACCGTCGAGCAGAACAACCCGGCCGACAGGCTGTGGACCGACCGCGAGTACGCCACGCACCTGCGGGACCTCGCCGCCGCCGGCCGCCTCGCGGACGCCGGCGCCTTCCCCGCCGTGCTCGGCGCCGCGTCCGGCGACCCCCGCACGCGCTACCAGGACGCCTCGATCCGGCCGTGGTTCGTGCTGTTCGACGGGGACGCGTCGGTGTACGCGGGCGGGTCCGTCGACACCAAGTGGTACGCCGACCGGCGCTATCTCGTCGTCATGTCCGACGCCCACAACGTGCCGCCCGCCATCAGCGCCACCCACCCGACCGAGGCCCAGGCCCGCGACCGCGTCGCCCTCCTCGCGGGACGGCACGCCAGCATCGTGTCGTCCGACTGGTATCCGCTGCCGGGGGTGCTCTCCACGGTGCTTCCGCGCGGATGAGGGCGGCCGGGGCGACGGCGACGGCGCCGACGCGGCCTGGGGTCGTCGCAGCCGCGCGCTAGGGCTGGAAACGTATCCACACCGGCGCGTGGTCCGACCCCGCCGCGTCCCTGCGCGCCTGCGGATCCGCCCCCACCGACGGCAGGTCGGGCCCCGCCGCCGCGTCCGGCAGGCCCGTGCCCGCCTCGCCGTCGGCCGTCACCCGGCCGGTCAGGCGGTGGCTCGTCAGGACGTGGTCGATGAGTTCGCGGCGGCCGAAGGTGACGCGGGAGAAGCGGCGTTCGGCCGGTATCAGCGGCGCCACGTTCCACAGCCGGGTCGCGTCGCCCTTGTCCGGCCTGCCGTGCCCCGGCGTGCCGAGCTCGGATCCGGGCGGGCCGAGCAGGATCTGGGTGGTGGCCGCCGCCACCTCGTCGTTGAGGTCACCGAGCACCACCACGTCGCGGTCGAGTCCGGCCCCGCCGAGCAGCCGGTCGGCGAGCGCGCGCAGGGTCGCGGCCTCGGCGGTCCGGCGGTACAGGGCGTACGCGCCGACGCGGGCCCGTTCGCCCTCGTCGCGCGGCTGGAACCGGCCGCCGGGGTACGTCAGGAGCTTGGACTTCAGATGACAGACCGCCGCGTCCACGGTCAGGGCCCGGGTGACGATCCGCACGGCGAACAGGCCACGGCCGGTCGTGGCGACCGGTGTCCCCGCGTCGTCGCCCTGCACGGGCCGCAGCTTCGCCGGGAACGCCTCGACGTCCGCGAGCACTTCCAGGTCGAGCCGGCTCAGGAACCCCACCCGGATGCCCCGGCTGTCCGCGTGCTCCGACACGGCCGTGCGCCAGTGGCCGTCGAGCATCCCGGCCAGGTCGGCGAGCGCCGCCGGGTCGCCGACCTCCTGCACGCCGAGCAGGCTCGGCCGCAGCGCGCGCACCGTCTCCGCGAGCGCGCTCAGCTTCGCCTCGTACGCCGCCTTGTCGCGCGGCCCGAACTCGCCGCCGGGCCGGTAGAGGTTCTCCAGGTTCCAGGTGCCGAGGAGCATGCCGGGCTCCTTCTCGGCGTCGTGGCGGGAGCGTCACCAGGGCAGGGAGTTCCCGGCCGGGGCGGGCGCTCGCGCGGGCGCCGTCGTGTGGTCTTCCCGCGGGCCCGGGGCGGCGGGCGGCCGCTGCCCCGCGGCGGGCGGCTGACGCCAGAGTGCTCCCGAAACGCCTGCCGCGACAGGCCCACGGCGACCCACTCCCCGTACCGTGAACGGATGACCGCGCCTGCCGCATCCGGCCCCGCCGACCTCATCATCATGGGCTGCACGGCCCTCGTCCACGACTCGGCCGAGCGCGTCGGCTTCGCGGCGGACACCGCGATCGTCGTACGCGACGGAGTCATCGCCGACGTCACCACCACCGGTGCCGTCGCGCACCTCGAAGCCGTCGAACGCGTCGACGCCCGCGGCCAGGCCGCCCTGCCCGGCCTCGTCAACTGCCACACCCATTCCCCGATGGTGGCCCTGCGCGGCATCGCCGAGGACCTGCCCGTGGAGGAGTGGTTCAACGACTACGTCTGGCCCATCGAGTCCAACCTCCAGGAGCGCGACGTGGAGCTCGGCGCGCGCCTGGCCTGCGCCGAGATGATCCGCGGCGGCGTCACCACCTTCGCCGACCACTACTTCGCCATGGACACCGTCGCCGACGTCGTCGCCGGGACCGGCCTGCGGGCCAGCCTCGGGCAGGCCTACTTCTCCTCCCAGGGCCCCGAAGGGCGGGAGGCGTCCCTGGACTTCGCGCTGCGCCGCGCCGGATCCGCCGACGGCCGCGTCACCACCTGCCTGGCCCCGCACGCCCCCTACACCGTCGACGAGGCCGACCTCGCCGCGACCGCCGAACTCGCCCGCGAGCACGGCCTGCTGGTGCATCTGCACGCCGCCGAGAGCCGCGCCCAGACCGAGCACAGCATCGAGCGGCACGGCGCCACGCCCATCGAGATCCTGCACCGCGCCGGGCTCCTCGACGTCGACGTCCTCATCGCCCACGGCACCGGCATCGTCGAGCGCGACCTGCCCGTCCTGGCCGGGGCCACGGGCCGCGTCGGCGTCGCGAGCGCGCCCCGCGGCTATCTGAAGTTCGCCTGGGACCCCACCCCGGTGCGGGCCCTCGCCGAACTCGGCATCCCCGTCGGCCTCGCCACGGACGGCGCCGCCTCCAACAACTCCCTCGACGTCTGGGAGGCGATGGCGCTCACCGCCCTCGTCCAGAAGTCCACGACCGGCGACCCGCGCTGGCTCACGTCCCGGCAGGCCCTGCACCACGCCACGCTGCAGAGCGCCCGCGCGGTGGGCCTCGGCGACGCGATCGGCAGCATCGCCGTGGGCCGCCGCGCCGACCTGATCCTCGTCGACCTCACCGGACCGCACACCCAGCCCGTGCACGATCTGGCCGCCACCCTCGTGCACAGCGCGCGCAGCGGGGACGTACGCACCACCGTCGTCGACGGCCGCGTCCTGATGCGGGACCGGGAGCTGCTCACGGTCGATGTGGCGGCCGTCGTGGCGGAGTTGGGGGAGCGGATGCCCGCGCTGGTGGAGCGGGGGCACGGGAAGCGGATCCAGGAGTACGACGGGTGAGGCGGGCGCCCGCCGCCGCAGGGGCACGCGGGCTCCCTCCCTCCCGGCTGGTCCGCCGCCTCTCGCGTCCGGGCCCGCCGATCTTCGGCCCGCCGCGCTCCTTAGGGTGGAACCCATGGCGACCCCCGCGAAACCCGATCACCTCGACGGGCTCATGACCGACCCCTACGGCACCTACGCGCAGCTGCGCCGGACCGCCCCCGTGCGGCGGATCACCGGGCCCGACGGCACCCCGGCCTGGCTCGTGACGCGCTACGCGGACGTCCGTGCGGCACTCGCCGACCAGCGGTTCTCGGTGGACAAGAGGCATGCGTCGCCCGGGAGCTACCGCGGCTTCTCGCTGCCGCCCGCGCTGGACGCGAACATGCTGAACATGGACCCGCCCGACCACACCCGCATCCGCCGCCTGGTCGTCAAGGCGTTCACCAAGCAGCGCGTCGAGAGCCTGCGCGCGCCCGTCCGGCGCACCGCCGACGAACTCCTCGACGCCGTCGAGGGCGCGGGCCGCGCCGACCTCGTGGCCGCGTACGCCGCGCCGCTGCCCATCACCACCATCTGCGACCTCCTCGGCGTGCCCGCCGACCACCGGCGCGACTTCACGGACTGGACCGACGCGCTCATCGCACCGGACCCGGCGAAGCCCGACCGCGCCAAGGAGACCGTCGTCGCGATGCTCGGGTTCTACACCGCGCTCATCGCCGAGAAGCGCGAACGGCCGGGCGAGGACCTGCTCTCCGACCTGATCGCGGCCCGCGACGACGGCGACCGGCTCAGCGAGGACGAGCTGACGTCACTCGCCTTCCTGCTCCACTTCGCCGGGTACGAGAACGCCGTCCAGCTCATCGGCAACGCCGTCCTCGCGCTCCTGCGCCACCCCGACCAGCTCGCCGCCCTGCGGGCCGACCCGGCGCGACTGCCGGGCGCCGTCGAGGAGTTCATGCGGTACGACACGTCGGCGGTGTTCTCCATCCGGCGCTTCGCGCGCGAGGACGTCACGATCGGCGGCGTGACCGTCCCGGCCGGGGAGACGGTGTTCCTCGGCCTCGGCTCCGCGGGCCGCGACCCCGACCGCTTCCCCGAACCCGAACGCCTCGACCTCACCCGCGACGCGAGCGGCCACCTCGCCCTCGGCCACGGCATCCACCACTGCGTGGGCGCGCCCCTGGCCCGCCTGGAGCTGACGACCGCGATCGGCGCGCTCGTCGAACGCTTCCCGGACCTCGCGCTCGGCGTGCCCGAGAGCGAACTGCGGTGGCGTCCTTCGATGCGGGCACGGGGGCTGCTCGCGCTGCCGGTGGTGTTCTGAACCTTCTGAACCGGGCCCGTCGCGGGGGTGCGGCGCCCTCTGTGGCGGGATCGGGCGACCCGGCCACGGCCCGGCTGAGAAAAAATCCGGGAAATCCCGTACGGGACCGATGAGTTCTTGTGAGACATCCAGTCAGCCCTCCCGAGAACCCGCGACCGCGGACCGGATCCGGAGGAATGCGCCATGGGACTGCCGCACATCGTCACGCGCGCGGAGTGGCTGGCCGCCCGCGACAAGCTGCTCGCCAAGGAGAAGGCCGCCACCCGCGCCCGCGACGAGCTGAACGCCGACCGGCGCGGGCTGCCCATGGTCGAGGTGGACAAGGACTACCTGTTCGACGGCGCGGACGGGAAGGCGACCCTGCTCGACCTGTTCGACGGCCGCGCCCAGCTGATCGTGTACCACTTCATGTTCGCCCCCGAGTGGGACGCGGGCTGCCGCAGCTGCTCGGCGTTCCTCGACCAGATCGGACACCTCGCGCACCTGCGGGCCCGCGGCACGACCTTCGTCGCCGTCTCGCGCGCCCCCTTCACCCGCATCCTGCCCTTCAAGGCCCGCATGGGCTGGGTCGTGCCCTGGTTCTCGGCGTGCGGCGGCGAGTTCAACCGCGACTTCGCCGCGTCGTTCGCGGGCGCCGACGGCCGCGTCCAGGACCGGCCAGGACTCAGCTGCTTCCTGCGTGACGGCGACCGCGTCTTCCACACGTACTCCACGTTCGACCGGGGCCTGGACGGCATCGGCTCCACCACCAGCCTGCTCGACCTCACCGCGCTCGGCCGCCAGGAGGAGTGGGAGCGGCCGCGGGGCCGGGCGTCGGCGCTCGGGGCTCCGGCGGGGAGCGACCGGGTGCGGTACCACGACGAGTACGAGGACTACGACGGGTACGGGTACTGACACCGTGCTGCCGTAGGGACCCAACTCCGTGTCGTTTCGGTCACGTTGTGAGCCGTTCGGGGTGCGGCGCGCGTTCTCCTCAGTGCAAGGTCTTGGTTTTCACCAACCGCAGAGAAGCACAGACAGGCGCAGCGAACAGAGCGCCGAGTCGTACACGGGGGAACGTGAACATGATGAACGGACGAGTGGTGCTTGAGAGCTTTCCGGCGGGCGGACCGCGCGGGTCGTGGCCCGCGGAGGAGTTCGCGCGGGACCGGCGTCGTGAGGGGCAGCGCGCGGAGGTCGTGATGGACCTGTCGAGCGACGCGTTCCTGGTGATCGTGCGGGGTCAGGAGGCGAGCGGGCGCCCGGCGGCCTGACAGCGTCCGGGCCTCAGGCCCGGACGGCCCCTGCCCACCCCGGAACGGCCCCCGAGAGGCGGCACAGGCCCAGATAGAGGGGGATCGGCGGGGTATAGGGGACGGAGCCCTCGGGCCGGTGCACGAGCACCGGCTCCCGGGTCGCGTCGGGAACCACGGCGCCCGGCGAGTAGAACGCCGACGGCGGCCACTGCAGGGCCACGTCCGAGTCCGCCGGCACGATCCACCACCAGCGCGGCCCGTCCTCGTACACACATCCCACCCGGGGCAGTCGCTCCAGGAGGCGCGGACCGAACTCCGCCGGCATGGCGACCGCGTCGCAGCCGAGGGGTTGCCGCATTCCGGCGGGGACGGCGAGTCGTGCCACTGGCTGCACACTCACGACTCGCCGTCCGACCGCCCGCTCCCGCTCTCGCGAGAGCCGTACCAAGGTGCCAAGGTCGAGCAGTCGCGCTGTCCTCGTGCTCACATGTCCCCCGACCGCATCACTGTCGCACTCGCATCCCCGTCATTCGGCTCACAGGCCGTCGGTCAAGGCCTCGATGCCCTCGACGTCCGTGTAGCCGAGGGCCTCCGTATCGAAACCGTGGACACCGGTCTCCCGCGTGCCGAAGCACGCCGCCGGATCGGGTGATCTGGGCAGCTCCGCCCACACCGAAAGGCCGGATCCGGAGTCCTGGACACCCCATGCGTTGCTCACGGCGCTCACGAGAAGCAGTCCCCTCCCATGCTCCTCGTCAGGTCCCCGCAGCCCTGTCGGCCGTGGCACGCCCGCGTTCCGACCCTCGTCGCGTATGGCTATCCGCACGGTGTCGGCTCCCGTGCAGATCTCGCAGACGACGGTGTTGCTCGCGGTGTGCACGATCGCATTGGTGACCAGCTCCGATACGACGAGCGCCGCCAGGTCGCAGGCGTCGTCGCCGACCGCGAGGGAACACAGCCGTTCGCGCGTCAGCCGCCTTGCCCGCGCCACAGAACTCGGCATCGCGGCAAGAGTGAAGGTGACGCAAGGCTCGCCGGCCTCCGCCCGACCCTCGGCACAAACGCCAAGTCGAGCTCGGGTGGCTTCAGTTCCTAACGATGCGGGCGGAGTCACGCTCTCCACTATCGCCCCGCCGCGAACACCTTGGCAAGACCCACTCTGAAAAGTGCACAGTGACGTGTTCCTTTGAGACGTCCCATGGCACACTTCTCGCAACGCCTCACCGAGCGGCGTGACGTGCGCGACACGTGGTGAAGTGCGGTGACGCACGGTAACGCGAGTCGTACAACGGCGATGCAGAGAGCGACGCGAAGTGGGTGGAGGTAGGACGTGAGCGAACCGCGGTCGGCGCCGACCGTCGGACAGGTCGTTCTCGGTCGTCGCCTGCAGGACCTGCGCGAACGAGCCGGTCTGAAACGCGACGAAGCCGCGCGGGTACTCCGCGTGGCCCCCGCCACGGTCCGCCGCATGGAGACGGCCGAGGTCGCGCTGAAGATCCCGTATCTCCAGCTGCTCCTGAAGGCGTACGGCGTCACGGACGAAGAGGCCGACGCCTTTGTGCTGCTCGCCGAGGAGGCGAACAAGCCCGGCTGGTGGCAGCGCTTCCACGACATCCTGCCCGGCTGGTTCAGCATGTACGTCAGCCTGGAGGGCGCCGCGAGCCTCATCAGGTCCTACGAACCGCACTTCGTGCCCGGACTGCTCCAGACCGAGAGCTACGCGCGTGGCGTGCTGCGCTCCGGGGCCATCGGCCAGACCCGTCCCGAGGACATCGAGCGGTACGTGGCGCTGCGCATGGAGCGCCAGGCGCTGCTCACCCGCGAGGACGCGCCGCGCCTGTGGGCCGTGATGGACGAAACCGCCCTGCGCAGGCCCGTCGGCGGCCCCGACGTGATGCGGGCACAGATCGACCGACTGCTCGAAGCCGTGGAGATGCCGCACGTGACGCTCCAGGTCGCGCCGTTCTCCTCCGGGCCGCACCCGGGCACCTTCGGGCCGTTCGTGCTCTTCCGCTTCGCGATGGCGGAGCTGCCGGACATGGTCTACAGCGAGTACCTGACCGGTGCCGTCTATCTGGACGCCCGCACCGAGGTGGCGACGCATCTTGAGGTCATGGACCGCATGGCGGCCCAGGCCGCTACCGCACAACGCACGAAGGAGATCCTCCGGGATGTCCGCAAGGAGCTGTGAATGGACCGAGATCGACACCGTGCGGGCACGGGCCCTGCGTCCCGGCCCGACACCCGCGCCGACTCCCGGCCCCCAGGGTCCCGGATCTACAACGGCATGCCCGCGCGCGAACTCGGCGCCGAGGGCTGGCACAAGCCGTGGAGCGGCGGCAACGGCGGCAACTGTCTCGAAGCCATGAAGCTGGACGACGGCCGCGTCGCCGTCCGCCAGTCCTCCGACCCGGACGGCCCCGCCCTCATCTACACGGACGGTGAGATCCGGGCGTTCATACAGGGCGCGAAGGCGGGGGAGGCGGACTTTCTGCTGTCGTGACCGGGTACGTCACCGGCGGGTGCGCGGTTACGCCACCGGCCGGGCGGCGGGTGCCGCATCCGCCGGTGAACTCGTACGTCGTGCGCGCACACCTCGACCACGGTGCGCGCGGACCTCGGTGAAGGGGCAAGGGAGCCACAGATGACCGGGACGGGGCAGGCCTCCGAGGGCGGCTCGTCGTACATCGACACGAGCAAGCCGCATCCCGCGCGGATGTACGACTGGTGGCTCGGCGGCAAGGACAACTACCCCGTCGACGAGGAGATGAGCCGCCAGCTCGTCGCCATGGACCCGCGCATCCCCGCCGTCGCACGCGCCAACCGCGCCTTCATGCAGCGCGCCACGCGCTGGCTCGCCACCGCCGGGATCCGGCAGTTCCTCGACATCGGCACCGGCATCCCGACCGAGCCCAACCTGCACCAGATCGCCCAGGGCATCGCGCCCGACACCCGCGTCGTCTACTGCGACAACGACCCGATCGTCCTCGCCCACGCCGAGGCGCTCCTGCGGTCCACGCCCCAGGGCGCCACGGAGTACATCCAGGGTGACGCCCGCGAACCCGCCGCCATCCTCGCCGAGGCCCGCAAGACCCTCGACTTCACGCGCCCCGTCGCCCTGTCGCTGATCGCGCTGCTGCACTTCGTCCCCGACGAGGACGGCGCGTACGAAGTGGTGGACGAGCTGGTGTCCGCGCTGCCGTCGGGGAGCTTCCTGATGCTGTCCCACGGCACGGGCGAGTTCACCCCCGACCGGGCCAGGACGGCCGGTGACCTGTACAAGTCCCGCGCCCTCACCCTCGCCCTGCGCGACCGCCCCGACGTCGTCCGCTTCTTCGACGGCCTCGACCTGGTGGAGCCCGGTGTGACGGTGGCCGACGCGTGGCACCCGGAACTGGGCGAGCGGGCGGAGCCCGTCGGGGACGGGCCGCTGCCCATCTACGGCGGGGTTGCCCGTAAGGGGTGAGGGTCGCTCGCGCCCGTAAGGGGTGGGGGTCGCTCGCGCCCGGTAAGGGGTGGGGGTCGCTCGCCGCGGGCTGTGGGGCGGGCTCTTGTGCCTGAGGGGGCGGTCGGCGGCCTGTTCCGCGGTACCCGGTCACGGTCTGAGGGGGCCGTCGTGCGCGGTGACCGGTGACGGCAGTGACGTCGAGCCCATGAGGTGGCGGTCCACGGCCGCCGCGGCCGCGCGGCCCTCCGCGATCGCCCACACCACCAGGGACTGGCCGCGCCCGGCGTCCCCGGCGACGTACACCCCGGGAACGTTCGTCGCGTAGCCGCCGTCCCTGGCGACCGTGCCGTCCGGCGCCACCGTCACTCCCAGTTCCGAGACCGCGGTCCCGACGGTCACCTGTGGCCCCCGGAACCCCAGCGCGAGCAGCACCAGGTCGGCCCTGAGGACCCGCTCGGCGCCCGGCACCGGACGCCGCCGCGTATCGACGGTGCCCAGGTGAACGGCCTGCACCCGCCCCGCGGCGTCCCCGGAGAACCGCAGCGTCGAGGCCGCGAAGAGCCGCGCGTCGGCGTCCGGATTCTGGCCGAAACCCAACGCCTCGGCCTCCTCGTGGGCGGGGGAGACCCGGTGCACGGTGGGGTACGTGGGCCACGGGTCGGCCGTCTCGTCCCGCTCCGTCGGGGGGAGCGCGCGGATGTCCACCTGGGTCACGGACGCGGCGCCTTCCCGGACCGCCGTGCCCAGGCAGTCCGCCCCGGTGTCGCCGCCTCCCACGATCACCACGTGCCGGCCGACGGCGGACAGGGGGGAGACGTCGAGGTCGCCCTCGCACACGCGGTTGGCCTGCGGCAGGTACTCCATGGCCTGGGTGACCCCCACGAGCTCCCGGCCCGGCACCGGAAGCTCCCGCCACGCCGTGGCCCCGACGGCGAGCACGACCGCGTCATGGCGGCTCCGCAGCGCCGCCGCGCCGATGTCCCGGCCGACCTCCGTCGACGTACGGAACCTCGTGCCCTCGGCCCGCAGCTGCGCGAGCCGCCGCTCCAGGTGGTGCTTCGCCATCTTGAACGCGGGGATCCCGTAGCGCAGCAGCCCGCCCGCCCGGTCGTCCCGCTCGTACACCACGACCGTGTGCCCCGCCCGCGTCAGCTGCTGCGCCGCCGCGAGGCCCGCGGGGCCCGACCCGACGATCCCCACCGACTTCCCGGTCAGGCGTTCCGGCGGCACCGGCGGGGCCAGGCCGTCCGCCCAGACGCGGTCGGCGATCGCCGCCTCCACGTTCTTGATGGTCACCGCGGGCTGGTCGATGGCGAGGACGCAGCCCGCCTCGCACGGCGCCGGGCACAACCGGCCGGTGAACTCGGGGAAGTTGTTCGTCGCGTGCAGCCGCTCGGCGGCGGCGCGCCAGTCGGCCCGCGAGACCAGGTCGTTCCACTCGGGGATCAGGTTCCCCAGCGGGCAGGCCTGGTGGCAGAACGGGACCCCGCAGTCCATGCACCGGTCGGCCTGCTCCTCGATCAGGGGCAGCGGCGCCCCGGGGACGTACGCCTCGTCCCAGTCCTTCACCCGCTCGCCCACCGGCCGCCGCGGCCACTCGCGGCGCGGGTGCCGCAGGAACCCCTTGGGGTCGGCCATGGCCGTCTCCCTACGCGTAGGGCGCGTCTTTCAGCCACCACGGTATGCCGGGGAGACGGGGTCGGCATGTGCTCCGGCGGCGGCGGAGCGGCGCCCGGCCGGCCGGGAACTCCCAGGTCAGGCGGAGGACTCCCGGGCCGGGCCGAGGCCCCTCAGGTCAGGCCGAGGATGAAGGAGACCGTCGCGGCGGTGGCGGCACCCGTCCGGATGTGGTTCCACATCGTCCATTCGGCCACGTACGTACGCCAGTACTCCGCGCCGGACTCCGATGCCGCGTCGACCTTCGCCAGCTCGTTGTTGCGCGGCACGTTCGCCACGACCGTCACCCCGAAGCAGCCGAAGAGATACAGCGCGCAGCCGAGCAGCAGCTCCACCGCGCCCTCGTCCGGCCAGACCACGAAGGTGACCACGGCCAGCACCACGCTGACGCCGGTCGCCCCCATGAACACGGCCATGAACGGCGGCCTGACCGCCGTGACGTTGATCGCGTTCATCGCGGCGATGCCCTGGGCCGACGGCAGCGCGGCGAGTCCCCGCATCACGAAGGTGGAGAAGCCGATGAACACCCCGGCGACGAGGGCACAGGTCACCGCACCGAGAACGGTGAGCACGAAGTACGGTCCGTCGATCATGGCTACTCCCTGGGTGGGTCCGGCCTCCGTCGGCCGGCGTGGCGCGCCCGATCCTGCACGGCGCGGTGTGTCTGTGACCAGTCAATGACCACGACGAGCCGGACGCCATACGCGGACGCCGCACACCCATAAGCCCGCGTCTCACTGGCCGGGGGCCTTGGGCGGGGTGCGTGTGCGGGTGCCGGTCGGGTGGGTGTGGGTGCGGGTGTGGGTCGGGTGCGGGCGCTTGGGCGGGGTGGCGCCCCGGTCCGGCCCGGGCCTGCGGTGTCCTTGGCCGGGCCTGCGGTCGCCCTGGCCGGGTTTCGGTCTCCCCGGCCGGGTTTCGGTCTCCCCGGCCAGGACCGGCGCCTCATGCCCCGGTGCCCCGCCCGGGCCCGTCCTCCCGCCACCCGCGCAACCGCTCCTCGACCGCGCCCGCGATGGCACGCCGCGCCTCGCCCCGCGGCACCCCGCGCATCAGCAGCTCGTCGTACTCCGTGTCCGTGTGCCGTACCGCGGCGATCACCGCCGCCGTCACCGCCCTCGGCGTCAGGGCGCGTCCTGCGGCGCTGCGGCCCACGCGGCCGCTGCCCCGGGCGCCCGCGTGCGCGGCGATCGCCTGGGCCCGGTCCCGCGGGCAGCCCGGGAACAGCCGGCGGATCTCCGCCGCGAACTCCCCGACGAACCGCACGTCCTCCCCGGCCCGCCGGGCGCCGTCCCGGGCCCGCCGCCGCGCCCGCGCGTCCGCGTCGGCCAGGCAGCGCTCCTCGGCCCGGACGAGCGCCGCCTCCTCGACCAGGACGCCCTGCCGCTCGTACCGGCTCTTGCGCCGGTTGAACCGCACGACCACCGCGGCAAGCCCGCTGCCCTCCCGCGCCCGCCGCGTCAACGCCGTGTCCCCGCGCGGCAGATACACCAGGTGCCCGAGGTCCGCGCAGTCCAGGCAACGTGGCTGCCCGCCCTCGTCGACCAGCAGCGACAGCGGTCCGCCCCGGCACTCCACACAACGCCTGCGCTTCAGCGGCTGGATGACGACGGGCCCGGTGCGCACGCGAGGAACGGCCATGCCCGGTTCATGCCCGCCCACCGGCACCCCGCATCATGGGCCCGTGCGACTCGAAGCGATCACCTGGGAACGGCTCACGGACACCCTCGCCGACCGGCTGCTCGGCCTGGAGCCGCGGGACGGCGGCGCCTGGCCGCGCGTCGCCTTCGACGGCGCCCCCGCCGCCCGCCCCGGCGAACTCGCCGCCGCGGTGGCCGAGGCGCTGCGCGTGCGCGGGCGGCCCTCGCTCGTCGTCGGCACGGCCGGGTTCCTGCGGCCCGCCTCGCTGCGCCTCGAGTACGGACACGAGGACGTCGAGGCGTACTACAGCGGCTGGTTCGACACCGGCGCCCTCTGGCGCGAGGTCTTCGGACCGCTGGACCCCGGCGGCACCGGCCGCGTCCTGCCCGACCTGTGGGACCCGCACGCCGACCGCGCCACCCGCACCCCCTACGTCCAACTCCCTCCCGGAGCCCTGCTGTTGCTGCACGGCCCCCTGCTCCTCGGCCACTGGTTCCCCCTCGACCTGGCCGTGCACGTCCACCTCTCCGCCGGCGCCCTGCGGCGACGCACCCCGCCGGACGACCAGTGGACCCTGCCCGCCTTCGACCGGTACGAGGCGGAGGCCGACCCCACCGCGGCGGCCGATGTCGTCGTCCGGGCCGACGACCCGCGCCACCCGGCCTGGACGGGCTGATCCGGCCTCGCGCCCGGCCCCGATCGCACGCTCGGCCGCGACCCGCGACCCGCGACCCGCGACCCGCGACCCGCACCCGGTTCCGGCCGCACGCTCGGCCTCGACCCGCACCTGGTCCCGGCCGCACGCTCGGCCTCGACCCGCCGGGCCTCCACCCGACCGGACCGGACCCGCTCCGACCAGTGCCGATCAGCCCCGTCGCGGCTGCGGGTGCGGCCCGGGGGTGCCGCGACGAGAATGAGGACGCCGGGACTAGCGGCGCCCCCGCGCCGCGCCGGCCGTCCGGCACCGGGAGGTACCCATGACCACCGCCGGAGACATCATGCACCGGGGTGCCCAGTGGATCCCCGCGCACGAGACCCTGGACCGCGCGGCCCAGCTCATGCGCCAACTCGACGTGGGCGCCCTGCCCATCAGCGACCAGAACGACCGCCTGTGCGGCATCCTCACCGACCGGGACATCGTCGTCGGCTGCGTCGCGATGGGGCACGACCCGGCCAAGGTCACCGCGGGCGACATGGCCAAGGGCACACCCCGCTGGATCGCGTCGGACGCCGACGTCGAGGCGGTGCTGCACGAGATGCAGGGCCACCAGATCCGCAGGCTGCCCGTGATCGAGAACAAGCGCCTCGTCGGCATGATCAGCGAGGCCGACCTCGCCCAGCACCTGACGGACGAACAGCTCTCCGCCTGGGTCGAGAGCGTCTACGCCAAGTCCTGACCCGTCCCGCGCCTGACCCGTCCCGCGGTTGCCCCGTCCGGGCCTCCGTCACAGCCAGCCGTTGCGCCGGAAACCGCGGTACAGCAGGACGCACGCCGTCGCTATCACTCCCATCACCAGGCCGTATCCGTACTGCCAGCGCAGCTCGGGCATGTGGTCGAAGTTCATGCCGTAGACCCCGCAGACCATCGTGGGTACGGCGACGATGGCGGCCCAGGCCGTGATCTTCCGCATGTCCTCGTTCTGAGCGACCGTCACCTGGGCGAGGTGGGCCTGGAGGATCGAGTTCAGCAGTTCGTCGAAGGCCGCTATCTGTTCGGTGACCCGCTTGAGGTGGTCGTCCACGTCGCGGAAGTACGCCTGTATCTCCGGGGCGACGAGGCGCATCGGCTTGGCGGCGAGGATCTGGAGCGGGCGGCCGAGCGGCACCACCGCCCGCTTCAGCTCCAGGAGCTCGCGCTTGAGCTGATAGATCCGGCCGGGGTCGGCCCCGCGGGCGCCCTCGGGCGCGAACACCTCCGCCTCGACCTGGTCGATGTCGGCCTGCACCGAGTCCGCCACCACCAGATAGTCGTCCACGACCTGGTCCGCGATGGCGTGAAGGACCGCCGCCGGGCCCTGCGCCAGCTGGTCCGGCGTCCCCTCCAGCTCCTCGCGCAGCGGGCCGAGCGAGCCGTGCCTGCCGTGCCGCACGGTGATCACGAACTCCTTGCCGACGAAGACCATGATCTCGCCGGTGTTCACCACCTCGCTGGTCGCGGTCAGCTCCGCGTGCTCCACGTAACAGACCGTTTTGAACACGGCGAACAGCGTCTGGCCATAGCGCTCCACCTTCGGCCGCTGGTGGGCGTGCACCGCGTCCTCGACCGCCAGCGGGTGCAGGTCGAAGAGCTCGGCGATGCCCGCGAACTCCCGCTCCGTCGGCTCGTGCAGCCCCAGCCACACGAAGCCGTCGTCGTGCTTGCGGACCTGGCCCACGGCCTCGACGAGATCGCCGTCGCGGGCGGGTGTCTGGCGCACCCCCTTGCGATAGGTCACGCACTTCACCACCGACGAGCCCAGCGGGGAGCGGGCGGGGTGGCTCAGGTCGACGCGAGGGCCACGCCGGGTCAGTCCCGCGACCTTGCGCAGGCCGCGGACGCTCCGCAGATTCCCGACCTTGCGGAGGCTTCCGACCTTCCGCAGATTGCCCGACATCGACATGTGCAGCTCCTCGTGCTGGACTTGATGAGCAAGTCTGCCAGTCCGGTCCGACACCACGGTGAGGCCTGTGGGAACGGAATACTCCGCTCCGGAACTGTAATGATCGCCACATGACGCGAACCGACGGACATCTCCTCGACGGCAGGCCCGACCAGTCGGCGGCCCGCTCCAGCGCCTTCGCCGCCCTCTTCGACCCCACCACCTTCCGGCACATCGAACGGCTCGGGATCGGGCCCGGCTGGCGCTGCTGGGAGGTCGGCGCCTGCGGCACGTCCGTCGTGTCCTGGCTCGCCAAACGGGTCGGCCCCACCGGCCGTGTGCTCGCCACCGCCACGGACACGGCGCCGCTCCTCTCGGCCGCGCGCCCGCCCGTACAGGTCCGTGCCCACGACGTGGCCGCCGACGCGCCGCCCGCCGAGGCCTTCGACCTCGTGCACGCCCGCCTCGTCCTCACCCACGTACCGGACCGCGAGCGGGCCCTGCACTCCATGATCAAGGCGCTGCGCCCCGGCGGCCGGCTCCTCATCGAGGAGGCCGACCCCGCCCTGCAGCCCCTGGCCTGTCCCGACGAGCACGGCCCCGAGGAGGAGGCGGCGAACCGGCTGCGCGGCGGCGTGCGCGCGCTGCTCGCCGACCGCGGCGTCGACCTCGCGTTCGGGCGGGTGCTGCCGAGGCTGCTGCGCGCGGCGGGACTGCGGCAGGTGGAGGCGGACGCGTACTTCCCGCTCGTCTCCCCGGCGTGCGCGGCCCTGGAGTCCGCCACCGTCGAGCAGGTCCGCGCGGACCTCGTCGCGGCGGGCCTCGCCTCGCACGACGACATCGAACGACACCTCGCCCATGTCGCCGACCGCGTCGTCGTCCCGGCCACGGCTCCGCTGGTGTCGGCGTGGGCCCGCAAGGCTTGATCGGAGGGTGAGTCGGGGGCCGGGCTGGGACTGGTGGGGCCGGGCGGGGCCTGGAGGGGAGCGTGAGCCCGGCCCGGCCCGGGCGGGGCGTGGACGGGTGTGAGCCGGGGCTGGGTGGGGCTTGGATTGGAGCGCGAGCCCGGACGCGGGCGCGGGGCCTGGACCGGGGCGTGAGTCCGGGCGCGGGGCCTGGACCGAGGAACGGGGCCCTGGACTGAGGTGCGGCCCTGGACCGGAGCGTCAGCCCGGACCTGGGTGTGGGTCCGGGCGCGGGGCCTGTACCGAGACGCGGCCCTCGACCGGGGCGTGAGTCCACGCCGGAGAGTAAGTCCACACCGGAGAGTGAGCCCGCACCCGGAGAGTGACCCCGCACCCGGAGCGCCTCACGCCCCCGGGGGAGCCCCCGCACGTCCCCCGGGAAGCGGGGCCCGCAGCTCCGGCCGGGCCCCCACCCGTGACACCGCCCGCGCCCCCGCCCTGCACCCCTCGCTCACGGCGCCCCGCAGCCCCGCCCCCGCCATCCGCGACGCGACGTACGCCCCGGTGAACGCGTCGCCCGCGCCCGTGGAGTCCCGGGCGGTCGCTCGCACCGCCGGGACGCGGACCCGCACGCGCCCGTCCCGCGCGGCCAGCGCGCCGTCCCCGCCCAGCTTCACCACCACCTCGGGGAACCGGCGGCTCAGCTCGGCGGCCGCGGCGGCGGGCCCGGTCGGCCCGGCAGCGGCGGCCAGGCCCGTGGCGTCGGCGAGTCCCGTCGTCCCGGGTGGCCCCGTCAGGAGCAGTGCCTCGTCGCGGCTCGGCAGCAGTACGTCCACGCCGGCCGCGTCGGCCAGGAAGCGGTCCACGCCGTGCCGGACGAGGAACCCCACGGACGCCGGGTCCAGGCTCACCGTCACCCCACGCGCGCGTGCCGACGCCAGTGCCGCCCGCGCCGCCGCGCGGCTGGACTCGGCGAAGAACAGGTAGCCGGACAGGTGGAGCCAGGTCACGCCGTCGAGCAGGGCGGGCGTCCAGTCGGCGGGGGACAGGCGCAGGCACGCGCCGCTGTCCGTGAGGAAGGTCCGCTCGGCCGCCGCACCGGCCGCGTCGACCAGGCAGATCACCGTGCCTGTGGGCGCCTCGGGGTCGACGGCGATATGGGGACGTACCGAGGCACGGCGCAGCGTCTCCTCGTGCCACGCGGCGGCGTCGGCACCCGCCCGGCCGAGGAAACGCACGTCGCGGCACCCCCAGTGCGCCGCCCAGCAGGCGACGTTGGCGCCCGCGCCGCCCGGCACGGTGCGGATCGCCGCGACTGTGTCGGTGCCGGGGGCGAGGGGCGCCCGGTGGCGGGCGACGATGTCCGTGACGACGTCACCCACGACCAGGAGGGCGCCGGTTCCGTTCGGGGAGGGCGCCGGGTGACGGTCGGGCCCGCCGGGGGCCATCGCGCCGGGGGTCGGTGGCCCGCCGGTTGGCCCGACGCCCGCGTCCGGCGGCTCACCCGAAGCCGTCACGCCCGCGTCCACGCCGACGCGATCCGCCCCGCAAGCCGTACGTTCCCGCGTACCGCCGCGAGGTTGGCCTCCAGGGAGGCCCCTTCGGTGTGCCGCATCAAGTGGTCGAGGAGGAACGGGGTGACTGCCTGGCCCTGCACGCCTCGCGCGGCGCACTCCCGCAGCGCCTCGTCGAGTACGCGCGCGTGGAGGGCGGGTTCGAGCTGTTCGGCTTCCGGTACGGGATGGGCCACGACGAGCGCCGACTCCGGTGCGGCCAGCGCGTCCTGGGCGCGCATGACCGCGGCGACCTCGTCCGGTGTGCGCAGCGTCCAGTCCACGTCGTGCCCGGAGTCGGTGAGGTAGAAGCCGGGGAAGCGGGACGTGCCGTAGCCCGCCACCGCCACGCCCAGGGTCTCCAGGCGTTGGAGGGTCGCGGCCACGTCCAGGATCGACTTCACGCCCGCGCACACGACCGTGATCCTGGTCCGCGCGAGCAGCCCCAGGTCGGCCGACTCGTCCTGGGTGAGGGTCCACTCCCGGTGCACTCCGCCGAGCCCGCCCGTGGCGAACACACGCAGTCCCGCGCGTGCGGCGAGCAGGGCCGTCGCGGACACCGTCGTCGCCCCGCTCGCGCCCGCCGCGACGGCGAGCGGCAGGTCCCGGTGGCCCAGCTTGCGGATGCCGTCCTCCCCGGCGACCCGCTCCAACTGGTCCTTGCCGAGGCCGATGTGGGGGCGCCCGTCGAGCACGGCGATCGTGGCGGGCACGGCCCCCTCGTCGCGTACGGCCTGTTCCAGTTCGTGGGCGACGCGCAGATTGCGGGGGCGGGGCAGCCCGTGCGCGATGATCGTGGACTCCAGGGCCACGACCGGGCGCCGTCGCGCGAGAGCCGCCTGTACCTCGTCGGACACCACCAACACGGTCAGCCTCCTGCCAGTCGGGTCTTCCTTCATCCCTGGCGGGCGGCGCCCCGCGGCAAACCCGTGGCGGCGCCCCACGGCAAACCCATTAAGGTGACCGGCCATGACCACGAATGATCAGAACGCGCCCTCTTTTGCCGTGCACATTCCGGACGCCGAGCTGGAGGAGGAGCCGCTCGACCCCCAGCAGATCGTCTCCGGGGACCCCGTCGTCACCGGCAAGGTCCTCTGGGAGTCCGCCGACGGCAAGCAGCTGCGCGGCATCTGGCAGATCACCCCGGGCGTGGTGACCGACACCGAGGCCAACGAGCTGTTCGTGGTCGTCAGCGGCCGCGCCACCATCGAGGTGGAGGGCGGCGCCGTCCTGGAGGTCGGCCCCGGCGACGCGGCCGTGCTGCGCGAGGGCGACCGTACGACGTGGACCGTGCACGAGACGCTGCGCAAGGCATACCACATCACCCTCGGCGGCTGAGAGCCCGCGTGCCGGGTCGGGGTCAGTCCTTCGGTACGTCCTCGGCCACGATCCCGGCCCCGGCCCTGGTCCCCGTCCCGTCCTCGGCCCGGGCCCCGGTCCCGTCCCCGGCACCGACCTCGGTTCCGGCCTCAACCCCGGCCGCGGTCTCCACGTCTGTGCGGCCGGGGCCGCGCGTGAACAGCGCGAACGCCGCCAGCGGCAGCAGCAGGAGCGCCGCGATCAGGTTGAGCCAGCCGTAGCTCGCCCGCGCGACGATCAGGCCCGCCAACGCGCCGCCGACTCCCGCCGCCGTGTTCATGGTGAGGTCCGAGAGGCCCTGGGCTGCGGCGCGCGCGGGCTGCGGCACGGAGTCGGTGAGCAGCGCGGATCCCGCGACGAGCCCCGCCGACCAGCCGAGGCCGAGCACGAACAGGCCCGCCGCCGTCTGCCCGTGGTTGCTCCCCGCGGTCCCCGAGAGCAGCGCCGCGCAGGCGAGCAGGCTGACCGAGAGGGCGATGACGGCGAGCCGCCCGATCCGGTCCGCGAGCCGCCCCATCACCGGCGAGAACGCGTACATGCCCGCGATGTGCCCGCTGATGACCAGGCCGATCAGATCGATGCTCGCGCCGTGGTGACCGAGGTCGACCGGCGTCATCGACATGATCGACACCATGGCGGTGTGCGCGATGGCGACCGTCACCAGCGCGAGTCGCGCCTGCGGCGACGCGGCCACGGCGGCGAACCCCGCCCGCAGCGATCGGCCCGCCGCGCTCTGGTCGTCGGCGGGCTCCAGCGCGCGGGCGGTGAGCAGCGGATCGGGGCGAAGCAGCAGCGCCACCACGACCGCCGAGATCAGGAAGATCCCGGCGGCCCACACGAAGGGCCCCGCCTCCTTCGGGATGCCGATCCCCGAGACGCTGCGGCCCGCGGGCGCCGCGATGTTGGGCCCGAGGACCGCGCCGATCGTCGTGGCCCACACGACGTTGGAGATGGCGCGCGCCCTGGCCCCCGGCTCGGCGAGGTCGGCCGCCGCGAACCGCGCCTGCAGGTTGGCCGACGACGCCGCGCCGAACCCGGCCATGCCCACCAGGAGCAGCGGGAAGTTCTCGACGGCCGCGGCCACGACCACCACGGTCGCGCCCAACGCGCCGATGAGATACGCCAGTACGAGACCGGGGCGGCGGCCCCGCGCGGTCATCAGCGCCGCAAGCGGCACCGAGAGCAGCGCCGTCCCGGCGACGGTCGCGGTGGGCGCGAGCCCGGACAGCGACTCCGTGCCGCTGACCTCCTTGGCGAGCACGGCGGCCAGTGCGATGCCGACGGCCACGCCGAGCCCGCCGAGGATCTGGCTCGCGATCAGGACCGCCGTGATCCGCCGCCGCAGCGCAGGCAGTTGCTCGACGGTGACGGGGGACGGCGAGGACGAGGGTGAGGGGGATATGACCACGTCGGAAGTGTGTCAGGACAGGTGGTGTTCATGTACATGCGGTACGGGAGGGAAACACGTCCGCGGACTGCCACAGAACAGCCGACCGCCTCAGATCGGCCGACCGCCTCAGATCGGCGGGCCGCCTCAGAACAGCGGCTCGGGCAGCACCCCCTCCAGCGCGAGCAACCGCCGCTTCGTCTCCAGGCCGCCGCCGAACCCGCCGATGCCGCCGTCGCTCTCCACCACCCGGTGGCAGGGCACCACGACCGGCAGGGGATTGGCGCCCATCGCCATACCCACGGCCTGGGCCGCGCCGGGCTGGCCGACGCGGCGGGCCAGGTCTCCGTACCCCACGACCGTCCCGAACGGCACGCCCGCCGCCAGCTCGCGCAGCACCTGGCGGTTGAAGCCGGAGATCAGCGACCAGTCCAGCGGCAGCTCGAAGTCGCGCCGCTGTCCGGCGAAGTACGCCCGCAGCTGGCGTATGGGCTCGGCGAGCAGCGGTGAGTCCGGGTCCTCGACCGGCTCGGCGCCCAGCCGGGAGCCGAGGCGCTCCAGGGCCTTGTCGCGCACGTCGTCCGTGGCATGGAAGACGACCGTGACCAGGCCCGCGTCGGTCGCCGCGAGCAGCAGCGGACCGATGTCGCTCCCGACGACGGCCCATACGGCGCCGGACCGCGCGTCCGGCTCCCGACGCTCGTCCGGGTCCTGCTCGTTGTGCCCCATGGCGTTCATGGAAACCACGGTACGTCCGGGCACTGACAACGCCGCAGGACGAGTGGTCCCGCGGCGCCCGGCAGGCGAGAGGTCTGCCGTCGGCCGTGCGGCCGGCCGTTGTGTCAGTCGATACCGCTCGATACCGCTCGCTCGATACCGCTCGATGCCGGTCGACGTCAGTCGTTGATCGCCCTGCGCACCACGTCGGGCTTGTTGGTGATGATGCCGTTCACGCCGAAGCCCGCGACCCGCCGCGCGGCGGCGGCCTCGTCCACGGTCCACGTGAAGATCTCCAGGCGCTTGCCGTGCGCGCCCTTGAGGCGGTGGATCGCGGAGACGTAGCCGGCGGAGATGGACGTGTGCGTCGAGTTGATCTGGTCCGCGAACTTCGCGTATGCCGGGAGGTCGGCGGTCGCGGGCGTGCCCAGGAAGCCGGTCTTGATGTCGGGCCGCTGGGCGTGCACCTTCTTGATGCTGTCCGCGCTGAAGCTCTGGACGACCAGCTTGTTCTTCACGTGGTCGCGGTCCAGCCAGCCGGTCTTGCGCAGCACCCGCAGGGTGTCCCGCTCGATGCCGGGATACAGCTCGGGCTTCTTGATCTCCAGGACGAGGCTCTGGTGGTTGCGCGAGACGCGGTTCATGTACTGCGTGAGCGTCGGCACGCGCGCGCCCTTGTACTTCTCTCCGAACCAGCTGCCCGCGTCCAGCTTGGCGATCTCCGCCGCGGTGAAATCCTTCACCTTCCACGGGGCGCGGTGGGGGAAGACCTCCTCGACGTTCGTCGTCCGCTTCAGGCTGTCGTCGTGCACGATCACGAGCACGCCGTCCTTGGTGCGCTGGACGTCGTTCTCGACCCAGCGGAAGCCCATGCGGGCGGCCTTGTCGATCGCGGCGAGCGTGTTCTCGGGGACGTACGCGGAAGCTCCGCGGTGGGCCACGACTGTGGGGTTCTTGTGCGCGGCGGAGGCGGAGACGACGGCGGTGTCGGCGGGTGCCTGGGCGCTGGCGGTGGAGGGGAGGACGAGTGCTCCTGTTCCCAGGAGAGCTGCGGTCGTGGCGGCTGCGGCGCGTGCGTGCACGGGTTCTCCTCGCGTCATGAGCTCACGGTTCGGTTGAGAATGACAGTGCACGGCCAACTACAGACAGGTACAGGATGGCCACACGTTGAACACCGGCCTCCCAAGTGGGGACCCCAGGCGTGGAACCCGTGCTTCTTTGCCGGAAAATCGGTCGTGCGTTCACGGCTGAGCCCTACTCTCACCTCAGCCGACGGCCCGTCACCTGGCCGTCGGTCAGAGCAGACGGGGCGATCCGGGACATCCAGGTACGACAGGCGGAAGGGCTACCGCTCATGGAGGGCACGGTCGACGGCTTCAGCTACGGATTCGTCACGCCGGTGATCGCCTATCTGATGGCCTGTCTGGGCGGCGCGCTCGGCCTGCGCTGCACCACGCGGTCACTCCTGGTCGCGCACTCCTGGCGGCCCGGCTGGCTCGCGCTCGGCTCGGCCGCCATCGGGTCCGGCATCTGGACCATGCACTTCATCGCGATGATGGGCTTCAGCGTCGAGGGGACGCCGATCCACTACGACCGGGTGACGACCTTCGCGAGCCTGGCCGTCGCCATCGTCATGGTCGGCGTCGGGATCTTCATCGTCGGCTACCGCGGCGCCAGCGGAGCGGCGCTCTTCACCGGAGGCACCATCACGGGGCTCGGCATCGCCTCGATGCACTACCTGGGGATGGCCGGCATGCGCCTCGGCGGCAGGCTCCAGTACAACACCCTGACCGTCGCCGCCTCCGTGGTGATCGCCGTCGTCGCCGCCATCGCCGCCCTGTGGGCCGCGGGCCAGATCAGGGGCTTCCTGTGGAGCCTCGGCGCCAGCCTCGTCATGGGCCTCGCCGTCAGCGGCATGCACTACACCGGGATGGCCGCCGTCACCGTCCACCTGCACAGCCGCTCCACCGCGCCGCCCGGCGACTCGTCCCCCGAGATCCTCGCCCCCCTCATGGTCGGCCCGCTCGCCTTCCTGCTGCTCGCCGGTGTCATCGTGATGTTCGACCCGCTGATGATGCTGGGCAAGGCCGACCTGAAGGCCGCGGCGGCCCGCCCGCGCGGCGCCTCCTACCCCGTGCCCCGCTCCGGCGACCGCCAGCTCGGGCACGTCACCCGTCGCCCGGGGTCGCGCCCCGGCCGCAGGATCCGCCGCAGAACGGGGGCGCGGACACCGCAGAAGTGGTGAGCGCGGGGGCGTTGTCAGTGGGGGGTCGTACGGTGGGTTCCATGCGGCCCGTATCGAAGATCGAACGCACGGTGGCACCTTTCGAGGTCGTCAGCCCGTACCAGCCCAGTGGCGACCAGCCGACGGCTATCGCCGACCTGGAGAAGCGCATCCGCGCGGGCGAGAAGGACGTCGTCCTGCTCGGCGCCACCGGCACCGGCAAGTCGGCCACCACCGCGTGGATGATCGAGAAGCTCCAGCGCCCCACGCTCGTGATGGCGCCGAACAAGACGCTGGCCGCCCAGCTGGCCAACGAGTTCCGCGAGCTCCTGCCGAACAACGCCGTCGAGTACTTCGTCTCGTACTACGACTACTACCAGCCCGAGGCGTACGTCCCCCAGTCGGACACGTACATCGAGAAGGACTCCTCGATCAACGAGGAGGTCGAGCGCCTGCGCCACTCCGCGACGAACTCCCTGCTCACCCGCCGCGACGTCATCGTGGTCGCCTCCGTCTCCTGCATCTACGGCCTCGGCACCCCGCAGGAGTACGTGGACCGGATGGTCCCGCTCAAGGTCGGCGACGAGATCGACCGCGACCAGCTCCTGCGCCGCTTCGTCGACATCCAGTACACCCGCAACGACCTCGCCTTCACCCGCGGCACCTTCCGGGTCCGCGGCGACACCATCGAGATCTTCCCGGTGTACGAGGAACTGGCCGTGCGCATCGAGATGTTCGGCGACGAGATCGAGGCGCTCTCCACGCTGCACCCGCTGACCGGCGAGGTCATCAGCGACGACGACCACCTGTACGTCTTCCCGGCGTCCCACTACGTAGCGGGCCCCGAGCGCATGGAGAAGGCGATCAACGGCATCGAGAAGGAGCTCGCCGAGCGCCTCGCGGAGCTGGAGAAGCAGGGCAAGATGCTGGAGGCCCAGCGGCTGCGCATGCGCACGACGTACGACCTGGAGATGCTCCGCCAGATCGGCTCCTGCTCCGGCGTCGAGAACTACTCGATGCACTTCGACGACCGCGGCCCCGGCACCCCGCCGCACACCCTCCTCGACTACTTCCCGGACGACTTCCTGCTCGTCCTCGACGAGTCGCACGTCACGGTCCCGCAGATCGGCGCGATGTACGAGGGCGACGCCTCCCGCAAGCGCACCCTCGTGGACCACGGCTTCCGGCTGCCGTCCGCGCTCGACAACCGCCCGCTGAAGTGGGAGGAGTTCCAGCAGCGCATCGGCCAGACCGTCTATCTGTCGGCGACCCCGGGGGCGTACGAACTCTCCCGCTCCGACGGCGCAGTGGAGCAGATCATCCGCCCCACCGGCCTCGTCGACCCCGAAGTCGTCGTCAAGCCCACCGAGGGGCAGATCGACGACTTGGTGCACGAGATCCGCAAGCGCACCGAGAAGGACGAGCGCGTCCTGGTCACCACCCTCACCAAGAAGATGGCCGAGGACCTCACGGACTACTTCCTGGAACTGGGCATCCAGGTCCGCTATCTGCACAGCGACGTCGACACCCTGCGCCGCGTCGAGCTCCTGCGCGAGCTGCGCGCCGGTGAGTACGACGTCCTGGTCGGCATCAACCTCCTCCGGGAGGGCCTGGACCTGCCCGAGGTCTCCCTCGTGGCGATCCTGGACGCCGACAAGGAGGGCTTCCTGCGCTCCGGCACCTCCCTGATCCAGACGATCGGCCGCGCGGCGCGCAACGTCTCGGGCCAGGTCCACATGTACGCCGACAAGATCACCCCGGCGATGGAGAAGGCCATCGAGGAGACCAACCGCCGCCGGGAGAAGCAGATCGCGTACAACAAGGAGAAGGGCATCGACCCGCAGCCCCTCCGCAAGAAGATCAACGACATCGTGTCGGCCATCGCGCGCGAAGAGGTCGACACGGAGCAACTCCTCGGCACCGACTACCGCAAGTCGAAGGACGGCAAGAACGCCAAGGCCCCGGTGCCGTCGCTCGGCACGGCGGGCGGCGCGGCCGCCGCCAAGGGCGCGAAGGCGGGGACGGCGGGGAAGGCCGCCAAGGGCAAGGCCGCGCAGACGGTGCCCACGGACCGGCCCGCCGCCGAACTGGCCGAGCAGATCGAGGAGATGACCGCGCGGATGCGCGCCGCCGCCGCGGACCTGCAGTTCGAGATCGCGGCACGCCTGCGCGACGAGGTGTCGGAGATGAAGAAGGAACTGCGGCAGATGAAGGAGGCAGGCCAGGCGTAGCGCAGTGTTGCAACACCGACACAAAGTGCCCGGCAGGGTGCGGCGCGGTGGACAGGGCTGCATAGGGTGATGGGCAACCGCCCGCAGCGGGCGGTTGCCCAGGGCAGTTCGAGAAGGGGACAGCGCGTGACGGTCAACATGACCAAGGGCCAGGCCATCAGCCTGCAGAAGGACGACGGGGGCGCTCTGACGTCGGTGCGCATGGGACTGGGCTGGCAGGCGGCCCCGCGGCGCGGCCTGTTCGGCACCCGCACGCGTGAGATCGACCTCGACGCGTCGGCCGTCCTGTTCGCCGACAAGCAGCCCGTCGACGTGGTGTTCTTCCGGCACCTCGTCAGCGACGACGGCTCCGTGCGGCACACCGGCGACAACCTGGTCGGCGGCGTCGGACAGGGCGGCGACGACGAGGCCATCCTCGTCGACCTGCAGCGCGTCCCGGTCCACATCGACCAGATCGTCTTCACGGTGAACTCCTTCACCGGCCAGACCTTCCAGGAAGTGCAGAACGCGTTCTGCCGTCTGGTCGACGAGACCAACGGCCAGGAACTGGCCCGCTACACCCTCGACGGCGGCGGCCAGTACACCGCCCAGATCATGGCCAAGGTCAACCGCGCGGGCTCCGGCTGGCAGATGACCGCCCTCGGCAACCCCGCCAACGGCCGCACCTTCCAGGACCTGATGCCGTCGATCCTGCCGCACCTCTGAGCATCACCGCACCACCGCCCGGTCGAGCACCACCGCCCAGACGGCAGTCCGCACACAGGCCCGGTGAGGGGGCCTACACCAAGGGGGAACGAACGCGATGACCGCCGAGCTGGTCAGGGGGCAGAACCATCCGGTTCCCGGCACCCGCCTAGAGATCCGGGTGTCGGCCGGAAAGCCGATCGTCGCCGGCGCCACCCTCTGCGACGACCGGCGCAAGGTGCGCGGCACCTCCTGGGTCGCCCACCCCGGTGCCCCCACCCTGCCCGGACTCGAAGTGTCCCGGCAGGCGGCCGCCGACCACCGCCTCGCCGTCGACCTGGGCGCGCTGCCGGACGGCGCGCACCAGGTCAACGTGCTGCTCGCGCTGCCCGTCGGCGTCGCGGGCCCGGTCACCTTCGGCGCCGTCGCCGCGCCCTTCGTGGCCGTCACCGGACTCGACGGCACCGAGATCGCCAGCTACACGATCACGGACCTGTCCGCCGAGTCCGCCGTCGTCGCCCTGGAGCTGTATCGCAAGCAGGACGTCTGGAAGGTGCGCGCGGTCGGCCAGGGCTACGCCGGCGGACTCGCCGACATGCTCGCCGACCAGGGCCTGCCCGAGGCCCAGGAGCTCGCGACCGCCATCAACGACGCGGTGGCGCGCGGCCTCGCCCGCTCGGTGGCCGCGCCCCCGCCCCGCCCGACGGACGAGACCCGCGTGCGCGCCGCCGCCCAGGGCCACACGAGCCCCGGCCGCCAGCCCACGGCACCCGAGCCGGGCCCCGACACCACCTCCCAGGCCGTCACCCCCGCGCCCGCCGACGGCGGCCAGCCCCCGCAGCCCGTCGCGCCCGCGGCCGGCGACGCCACCCCGCCCCCGCAGCCCGGCGACGGCGGCCCCGTGAACTACACCCACCCGCGCCGTCAGACCAGCGCGCCCCCGCCGCCCCCGCCCACCGCGCCGCCCGCCGCACCCGGGCAGCCCGCCCGCCCCGTCGCGGGCGACGCCACGGGCTGGTCCATGGAGGAGCGTCTGTACAACCAGGTGTGGGGCATGTTCGAGGACCTGGCCCGCTCCGCCTCGGCGTACCGCAGCGCGGTGGACTTCGCCGAGTCCCGCATGGAGCAGGAGCTGGACAAGGTCCTCTCCGACCCGCGCAGCCGCATCGGCGGCACCGGCGACGCCGCGCGCGAGGCCGCCCGCGCCCGCCACGGCGACCTCGTCGACCAGGCCAGGGCCGCCCTCGACCGGGACCTCGCCCAGCTCGCCACCGAGGCGGAGGTCGTCGAGCCGGCCCTGCCCCCGGCGTTCGCCGACTGGTCGAGCCCGGTCTGGCAGGGGTACCGCGCGCCCATGGAGATCCCCATGGCCCTGCGCCTCGGCGGCCTCCATCTGCCCGAGCGCCCCGAGCTGCGCATCCCCATGCTCGTCCGGCTGCCCCTGGAGCGCGGCCTGTGGATCGACAGCGGCCGCTCCGGCACGGACTCCCTCGCGGACGCCGACCAGCTGCGCCGCCTCGCCCTGGACAGCGCCGTCGCGCACGCCGCGCGGCTGCTCGCCTCGTATCCGCCCGGCGCGTTCACCGTGCACATCATCGACGCCGCGGGCAGCGGCAGGAGCGCGTTCGCCCCGCTGGTGAGCGCCGGGGTCCTGGACGAGCCGCCCGCGACCGGCGCCGCGGGCGCCGCCGCCGTGCTCACACGGCTCACCCAGCGCGTGGACCTCGTCCAGATGGCGGTCCGCGGCGGCATGGCCGACGCGCTGCCGCAGGACCTGGACACCGGCGAGCACCTCCTGATCGTCAACGACTTCCCGCACGGCTTCGACGACCGCGCCGTGACCCGGCTGCGCTACCTCGCGGACGAGGGCCCCGCCGTCGGCGTGCACCTGATGCTGGTCGCCGACCGCGAGGACGCCTCGGAGTACGGCCCGCTCCTCGACCCGCTGTGGCGGGCCCTGCTGCGCCTCACCCCGGTCCCTGAGGACCACCTCGCGGACCCGTGGGTGGGTCACGCGTGGACGTACGAACCCTCGCTCGCCCCGCCCGGCAGCCAGGTCATCGGCCACGTCCTCGACCGCGTGGGCGCGGCCCGCCGCACCGGGAGCCGCTGAGCCGCCACCGCGCGTCCGAGCCGCCCGTCGAGGGCTCGGACGCGGGCTTCCGCGCATCCGCACGACCTCGCGTCACCAAGTCGACAAATGTCCCACCGGCCCCTCCCGTGCCGGCGCCGCCAAGTCGACCTAGAGACTGACGGGTGCCCACGCACCCCTCTGAGCTGGTCATTTGGTGCTCGTTTGCCGGTCCCTTTACCTAACCTTGGTCTTTCGCGTACTCTTCTCCGTGCGGAGGGGAGTACTCCCAGACGAGACGTACCCGTCAATACGGACCGCCATCGGTCCCGGGGCGTCGGACCGGGGCGCGCGGACAGCGCCCGGGTGGAAGAGACCTCCGGCAGCGACGACGCTGATCAGTAGCCGTACGACGCCGGAGGCGCAGTGGACGTTTCTATGACCTTGTGGGTGACGACCGTTCTCGGTCTGTGTGCCCTGATCGCGGTCGACTTCTTCATCGGGCGCAAGCCCCATGACGTGTCGATCAAGGAAGCCGGAATCTGGACGATCGTCTGGATCATCCTCGCCGTGCTCTTCGGCCTCGGCCTGCTGTTCGCGGGCGAGACGCAGGCGTCCGGCGAGTTCTTCGCGGGCTTCATCACGGAGAAGTCGCTCTCCGTCGACAACCTCTTCGTCTTCATCCTGATCATGGCGAAGTTCTCGGTGCCCTCTCACCTCCAGCAGCGCGTGCTGCTGTTCGGTGTGCTGATCGCCCTGGTCCTGCGAGCGATCTTCATCGCCGCCGGCGCCGCGGTCATCGCCAACTTCTCCTGGGTCTTCTACATCTTCGGCGCGTTCCTGATCTACACCGCCTGGAAGCTCATCCAGGAGGCGCGTGCCGACGAGGAGGAAGAGGACTGGGAGGAGAACCGCCTCCTGAAGTCCATCGAGAAGAAGTTCGGCGTCTCCGACCGGTACGAGGGCACGAAGCTCTTCATCCGGAAGAACGGCAAGAAGATCATGACGCCCCTCATGGTCGTCATGCTCGCCATCGGCACCACCGACGTCCTGTTCGCCATGGACTCCATCCCGGCGATCTTCGGCCTCACCCAGGACCCGTACATCGTCTTCACCGCCAACGCCTTCGCCCTGATGGGTCTGCGGCAGCTGTACTTCCTCATCGGCGGACTGCTCAAGAAGCTGGTCCACCTGAGCTACGGCCTGTCGGTGATCCTCGGCTTCATCGGTGTGAAGCTCGTGCTGCACGCCCTGCACGAGAACGGCGTGCACGTCCCCGAGATCTCCATCCCGGTCTCGCTCGGCGTCATCTGCGGTGTCCTGATCATCACGACGATCACCAGCCTCATGGCCTCCAAGAAGCAGGCGGAGCGCGACGCCGCCGAGGCCGGCAGCGGCGACGGGTCCGGCAAGGACGACGTCCAGAAGGACAGCATCGAGGCGTGACGGTGGCGGCTGTGTGAAGAACCACCCCGGAGCGGTACACGGTCCTCGACCGTGCACCGCTTCCGCATGAAAGGAACCTATGAAGTCGCGGCCCTCCCGTGAGCGGGGCAGCATCGAAAACATGATCCCTAAGCTCCGGGCACTCGCCGCACGGTGGACGACCGCCGTGCCCGTGCTCGGAATCGTCCTCCTCGCCCTCACCTGGGGGCGCGACCTTCCGGGCGTGGTCGTCGGCCTGGTGACGGCGGTACTGGCCGGAGCGGTGCTCGCCGCGGTCCACCACGCCGAGGTCATCGCGCACCGCGTCGGCGAACCCTTCGGCTCCCTCGTCCTGGCCGTCGCGGTCACCATCATCGAGGTCGCCCTCATCGTCACCCTCATGGTCGACGGCGGCGACAAGAGCTCCACGCTGGCCCGCGACACCGTCTTCGCCGCCGTGATGATCACCTGCAACGGCATACTCGGCCTCTGCCTGCTGACCGGCGCCCTGCGCCACCGCGTCGCCGTCTTCAACTCCGAGGGCACCGGCGCCGCGCTCGCGACCGTCGCCACCCTGGCCACGCTCAGCCTGGTCCTGCCGACGTTCACGACGTCCAAGCCCGGACCGGAGTTCTCCACGGCGCAGCTCACCTTCGCCGCCCTGTCGTCCCTCGTCCTGTACGGCCTGTTCGTCGCGACGCAGACCGTGCGGCACCGCGACTACTTCCTGCCGGTCACCAAGGAGGGAGCGGTCGTCGACGAGGACGACCACGCCGAAGGCCCCTCCGCCCGCACCGCCCTGATCAGTCTCGGCCTGCTCGCGCTCGCCCTCATCGGCGTCGTCGGGCTCGCCAAGGGCGTGTCGCCCACCATCGAGTCGGGCGTCGAGTCGGCCGGTCTGCCGCACGCCGTCGTCGGCGTGATCATCGCGCTGCTCGTGCTGCTCCCCGAGACCATCGCGGCCGTGCGCGCGGCCCGCCGCAACCGTGTCCAGACCAGCCTGAACCTGGCCCTGGGCTCGGCGATGGCCAGCATCGGCCTGACCATCCCCGCCGTCGCCATCGCCTCCGTGTGGCTGTCCGGGCCGCTCGTGCTCGGCCTCAGCTCGACCCACATGGTGCTCCTCGTGCTTACCGTCCTCGTCGGCACCCTCACGGTCGTGCCCGGCCGCGCGACGCCCCTGCAGGGCGGTGTGCACCTGGTGCTGTTCGCGGCGTACCTGGAGCTCGCGGTCAATCCCTGACGCGCGGGAGCGACGGTGCCGGCCCCGGGATCACCCCGTGGCCGGCACCACCGCCTCCTCGCGCACGGGCCGCGTCTCCGGAAGCAGCGCGAAGCACCCGAGACTCAGCACCGCCACGGCCGTCAGATACGCGGCCACACCCCATGGAGTGCCCTCACCGTTCGCCGCCGCGGTCGCCACCATCGGCGTGAGCGCCCCGCCGAGGACACCGGCCAGGTTGTAGCCCACCGCCGCCCCCGTGCAGCGCACCCGCGGCTCGTACAGCTCCGGCAGATACGCGGCGATCACGGAGAACATCGTGACGAACGCGAGCAGCGCCACCAGGAAGCCCAGGAACATCAGGAGCGGCTCGCCCGTGGCCAGGAGGGCGACCATCGGGAACATCCACAGGGCGATCGCCGTGCACCCCACCAGACACATCGGCCGCCTTCCGTACCGGTCGCCCAGGACGGCCGCCACGGGCGTCAGCGCGCCCTTGACGACGACAGCGGCCATGATGCACGCCAGCATGACGGTACGGCTGACACCGAGGTGCTCCACGCCGTACGACAGCGACCACGTCGTGACGGCGTAGAACACCGCGTACCCGACGGCGAGCGCGCCCGCCGTGAGCAGCACGAGCCGCCAGTGTCCGCGCGCCACCTCGACGAGCGGCACGCGCGCGTGCTCGCGGACCTGGAGGAAGTCCGGGCTCTCCGTGAGCGAGGCGCGCAGCGCGATCCCCGCCACGGCGAGCACCCCCGCTCCCCAGAACGGGATGCGCCACCCCCAGGAGGCGAACTGCGCCTCCGTCAGGGTCGCGGACAGCGCCAGCGTCACGCCGTTGGCCAGCAGGAACCCGATCGCGGGCCCGACCTGCGGGAAGCTCGCCCACAGCGCGCGCCGTTCGGGCGGCGCGTGCTCGGCGGTCAGCAGCACCGCACCGCCCCACTCGCCGCCGAGCCCCACACCCTGCACGAAACGCAGCACGAGCAGCAGCACGGGGGCGGCCACACCGATCGTCTCGTACGTCGGTACGCAGCCCACGGCGACGGTGGCGAGGCCCGTCAAGAGCAGCGAGATCACCAGGACGGGCCGTCGGCCGCGCCGGTCTCCGAGGTGCCCGAAGAGCACGGAGCCGAGCGGCCGGGCCACGAAGCCCACTCCGAATGTCGCGAACGCCGCGAGAGTTCCCGCCAGCGGGGAGAACGTCGGAAAGAACAGCGGCCCGAGGACGAGGGCCGCCGCGGTGCCGTAGATGAAGAAGTCGTAGAACTCGATGGCCGTCCCGGCGAGCGACGCGGCGGCGAGCCGAGGCAGCGAAGGGGGCGTGGGCCGGGGTGCGGACTTGGGCGTGGACGGTGCTGTGGGCTGGGCCGTGGCCTGGGATTCTGACGGAGAGTCACTGTTGTGCACGGTGCGTCAACTACCCGGTGTGACGGGCGGTTACGGGGGCGTGCGGGAGTCCGAGGGCGCGCCGGAAGGCCCGGCGGCGCGCCCCGCCCGAGGATGCCGACGTCCCGCACGCGCGCGTGGTCAGTACGTGACCGTGATCCGCCGCTCGTCGCCGTCCACCCGCACGGTGCCGCCGTACGGGATCACGTACTGCGGATCCGTGTGCCCGAGGTCCACGTCGAAGACGGCCATGGTGGCGGGCGCGTACGCCAAGAGCGCGTCCAGTACGGCTTCGCGCTGCTCGCGGGCGTAACGGACGCGCTCCTCGGGGCCGTTGGGGCGGTCGAGGCTCCAGCGCTTGGCGCGGCCCATGATCAGCGCGGCGAAGCGTGCGAGCAGTCCGCGCTCGCCCATGGCGCGCAGGATCCGGAAGACCTCGGCGGGGGAGGGGAGTTGCTCCGTCGTCTCCAGGAACAGCACGTGCCCGTCGTACGCGGCGGGGTCGGCGATCTCGCGGTCGGCCATCAGGAGCCCGGCAAGGACCTCCAGGCAGCCGCCCCAGGAGCGCCCCTCCACGACCCGCTCGGCGCCCTCCGGCAGATGCCAGCTCCAGCCCTCGCCCGGCTCCGTCGGCGGTTCCACGGCGAGGGCCGCCGGGTCGTCCCAGGAGCCGTCGATGTCACGGAAACGCTCGGCGGGGCGCAGCTCGTAGGGGCCGGGCGTGAACAGGGCGGCGCGCAGCGAGTCGGCGGTCGGGGCGGCCATGGCCCCCGGTCGCCCCAGCTCGCACATCACCGACGCCCCGTGGAAGCTGACGACGCCGGTCTGCCACAGGAAGGCGTGCAGGTTGGTGTTGTCGCTGAACCCGAAGAACGGCTTGGGGTGCGCCCGGATCAACTCCCGGTCGAGGAACGGCAGCACGGTGATCTGGTCGTCGCCGCCGATGCTCGCGATGATCGCCTTGATCTGCGGATCGGTGAACGCGGCGTGCAGGTCGTCGGCCCGCTGCTGCGGCGATGCGCCCATCCTGCGTGTCGTCGGATACTCCACGGGCTCCAGGAGGAAGTCCGTCCGCAGCCGCCGCAGGCCCAGTTCGTAGGGGAGCGGGAAGAGCTCCGGCAGTCCGGCCGCGGGCGACACGACGGCGACGCGGTCGCCCGGGGAGGGCTTCGGCGGATAGATCGGCGGGTGCGGGCGGCCGGGTGGTGTCATGCCCGGCAGCGTACGGCCCGGGTCACCGCGCCCGCGCCGTGATAAACCGTCTGGGAGCAGCAGTCCGACGCACGGAGGTCCCTGTGCCCCACACTCTCGCCACCGCCCCGGTCCTGATCCTGAACGGGCCCAACCTGAACCTCCTGGGTCGTCGGCAGCCGGAGATCTACGGCACCGACACGCTCGCCGACGTCGAGGCGATGTGCGCCAAGGCGGCCGCGGCGCACGGCGGGACGGTCGACCTGCGGCAGTCCAACCACGAGGGCGAGCTGGTCGACTGGATCCACGAGGCGCGCGAGCACCACGCGGGCATCGTCATCAACCCGGCCGCGTACTCGCACACGTCGGTCGCCATCCTGGACGCGCTCAACACGTGCGACGGCATGCCGGTGGTGGAGGTCCACATCTCCAACATCCACCAGCGTGAGTCGTTCCGGCACCACTCGTACGTCTCGCAGCGCGCCGACGGCGTCATCGCGGGCTGCGGCGTGCAGGGGTACGTGTTCGGGGTGGAGCGGGTGGCGGCGCTGCTGGGGCGGGGCTAGGCCCGCCCCAGCGGGGTCACCAGCCGCGTGCGCGCCACTCCGCGAGGTGCGGGCGCTCCGCGCCCAGCGTGGTGTCCTTGCCGTGGCCCGGGTAGACCCACGTCTCGTCGGGAAGCGTGCCGAAGATCTTCGTCTCGACGCCCTCGATGAGGCTCGCGAACCGCTCCGGGTCCTCCCAGGTGTTGCCGACGCCTCCGGGGAAGAGGCAGTCGCCGGTGAAGACGTGCGGGTGGCCGTGCGGGTCGTCGTAGACGAGGGCGATCGAGCCCGGGGTGTGGCCCACGAGGTGCCGGGCGGTCAGCGAGATCCGGCCGAAGGTGATGGTGTCGCCGTCGTCGACGAGGACGTCCGTCGGCGTCGGGATGCCCTCGGCGTCCTCGCGGCCCGCGTACGTGCGCGCGCCGGTCGCCGCGACGACCTCCTCGAGGGCCTGCCAGTGGTCGCCGTGCTGGTGGGTCGTGACGACGGCCTTGACGCCGTCGTCACCGATGAGGCTCAGCACCGTCTGCGGGTCGTTCGCCGCGTCGATCAGGAGCTGCTCGTCGGTGGCCCGACAGCGCAGCAGGTAGGCGTTGTTGTCCATCGGGCCGACCGCGACCTTCGAGATCATCAGGTCCTGCAGCTCGTGCACGTCCGCGGGCCCGCCGACCTTCACCACTCCGCTGTACGTCATGCGACTCAGCCTATAGCGGGGGGAGGGCGGGCAGGGTGCCGCCTTCGACGGTCAGCTCGGCGGTGAGCGTGTGCTGGTCGCGGCGGCCTGCGAGCCAGCCGACCAGCGCCGGAGCCGGGCCGCTCACGGTGACCTCGGGCTTGTCCGCGGCACGGCCCGTCGACCACGCGCGCGTGCCGTCGGTGACCCTCGTCGGCGGTACCTCCGGGTTGCCCGAGAAGCGGTCGGTGAGGAAGCCGATCTCGCGCTCCAGGAAGTCGGCCGGCACATCCTCCAGCTCGTAGCCGATCCCGAGGTCGACGTGGTGCAGCTCCAGCTCGACCCAGCGCCGGAACGGCACCCGGGACGCCGAGTCCGTGACACCGTTGCGCATCGTGATGGTGCGGGACCAGTCGGCGGGCAGCGCGGCCTGGGCCTCCAGCCGGGCCGCGCTCTCCCGCAGGTCGGCGAGCTGCACCTCCAGCGCACGCGGAGCGTCCCGCTCGATGTCGGCGTCCCGCGCCTCCCCGCTCACGTACATGGGCCGCCCGGCCAGAACGTTCACCAGGGCGTCGGCGTTCCGCGCGACGTGCGCGAGGACGTGGCCGCGCGTCCAGCCGGGAAGCCGTGACGGCTCGGCCGTCGAAACGTTGTCCAATGCGGCGGCTGCGGCGAGCAGCCGTTCGGTCGCGTCACGTACAGACGCCAGGTCGCGCACATGATCAATCATGGGCCCGACGATAGCTCCGCCACACGTTCGGGTGAAGGCGGTGGGCGAGGCCCGCAAATCGAATGTCCGTGCTATAAGGTCGGTTGCGGCATCGGGCATTCTTGGTAGTCCGGGTTTCATCGACCTCCGGGTCTCGCGAACCAGAGAATCCGGCCCGGCGTTGTCAGTGGGTCGCCCTAGTCTGTGAACGACGGGGGCCCCGCCCCTGTCACTTCTCTCAAGAAAGGTGCGGACCGGCGTGGCCGACCGTCTCATCGTCCGTGGCGCGCGCGAGCACAATCTCAAGAACGTCTCGCTCGACCTCCCGCGTGACTCCCTCATCGTCTTCACCGGTCTGTCCGGGTCCGGCAAGTCCTCGCTCGCGTTCGACACGATCTTCGCCGAGGGTCAGCGGCGCTACGTCGAGTCGCTCTCGTCGTACGCCCGCCAGTTCCTCGGCCAGATGGACAAGCCGGACGTCGACTTCATCGAGGGACTGTCCCCCGCGGTCTCCATCGACCAGAAGTCGACCTCGCGCAACCCGCGCTCCACGGTCGGCACCATCACCGAGGTCTACGACTACCTGCGCCTGCTGTTCGCGCGCATCGGCAAGCCGCACTGCCCCGAGTGCCGCCGCCCGATCTCCCGGCAGTCCCCGCAGGCCATCGTCGACAAGGTCCTCGAACTGCCCGAGGGCAGCCGCTTCCAGGTGCTCTCGCCGCTGGTGCGCGAGCGCAAGGGCGAGTTCGTCGACCTCTTCGCCGACCTCCAGACCAAGGGATACAGCCGCGCCCGGGTGGACGGCGCGACCATCCAGCTCTCCGAGCCGCCCACGCTGAAGAAGCAGGAGAAGCACACCATCGAGGTGGTCGTCGACCGCCTCACGGTGAAGGACTCCGCCAAGCGCCGCCTGACCGACTCCGTGGAGACCGCGCTCGGCCTCTCCGGCGGCATGGTCGTCCTGGACTTCGTCGACCTCCCCGAGGACGACCCCGAGCGCGAGCGGATGTACTCGGAGCACCTCTACTGCCCGTACGACGACCTGTCCTTCGAGGAGCTGGAGCCCCGCTCCTTCTCGTTCAACTCGCCCTTCGGCGCCTGCCCGGACTGCACCGGCATCGGCACGCGCATGGAGGTCGACCCGGAGCTGATCGTCCCGGACGAGGACAAGTCGCTCGACGAGGGCGCCATCCACCCCTGGTCCCACGGCCACACCAAGGACTACTTCGGCCGCCTCGTCGGCGCCCTCGCCGACGCGCTCGGCTTCGCCACGGACATGCCCTGGGCGGGCCTGCCCCAGCGCGCCAAGAAGGCCCTGCTGCACGGCCACAAGACCCAGATCGAAGTGCGCTACCGCAACAGGTACGGCAGGGAGCGCGTCTACACCACCGCCTTCGAAGGTGCCGTGCCCTTCGTCAAGCGGCGGCACAGCGAGGCCGAGAGCGACGCCAGCCGCGAGCGCTTCGAGGGCTATATGCGCGAGGTGCCCTGCCCCACCTGTGAGGGCACGCGCCTCAAGCCGATCGTCCTCGCCGTCACGGTCATGGGGCGGTCCATCGCCGAGGTCTCCGCGATGTCGATCAGCGACTGCGCGGACTTCCTCGCCGAGCTGCGGCTCGACGCCCGCGACAAGAAGATCGCCGAGCGGGTCCTGAAGGAGGTCAACGAACGACTGCGCTTCCTGGTCGACGTCGGCCTGGACTACCTCTCGCTCAACCGCGCCGCGGGCACCCTCTCCGGCGGCGAGGCCCAGCGCATCCGCCTGGCCACGCAGATCGGCTCCGGTCTTGTCGGCGTGCTGTACGTCCTGGACGAGCCGTCCATCGGCCTGCACCAGCGCGACAACCACCGCCTCATCGAGACCCTGGTCCGGCTGCGCGACATGGGCAACACCCTGATCGTCGTCGAGCACGACGAGGACACCATCAAGGTCGCCGACTGGGTCGTGGACATCGGCCCCGGCGCGGGCGAGCACGGCGGCAAGGTCGTGCACAGCGGCTCCCTCAAGGAACTGCTCGCCAACGACAAGTCGGTCACCGGTCAGTACCTGTCGGGCAAGAAGGCCATCCCCGTCCCCGACATCCGCCGCCCCGCCGACCCCACCCGCCGCCTGACGGTGCACGGCGCCCGCGAGAACAACCTCCAGGACATCGACGTCTCCTTCCCGCTCGGCGTCCTCACCGCCGTCACCGGCGTCTCCGGGTCCGGCAAGTCCACGCTGGTCAACGACATCCTCTACACCCACCTGGCCCGCGAGCTGAACGGCGCCAGGTCGGTCCCCGGCCGCCACACGCGCGTGGAGGGCGACGACCTCGTCGACAAGGTCGTGCACGTCGACCAGTCACCCATCGGCCGCACCCCCCGGTCGAACCCGGCGACGTACACCGGAGTCTTCGACCACGTCCGCAAGCTCTTCGCGGAGACCACGGAGGCGAAGGTCAGGGGCTATCTCCCCGGACGCTTCTCCTTCAACGTCAAGGGCGGCCGCTGCGAGAACTGCTCCGGCGACGGCACCATCAAGATCGAGATGAACTTCCTCCCGGATGTGTACGTCCCCTGCGAGGTCTGCCACGGCGCGCGGTACAACCGCGAGACCCTGGACGTGCACTACAAGGGCAAGTCCATCGCCGAGGTCCTCGACATGCCCATCGAGGAGGCGCTCGACTTCTTCGAAGCGGTGCCCGGCATCGCCCGGCACCTGAAGACCCTCCACGACGTGGGCCTCGGCTATGTCCGGCTCGGCCAGTCCGCGCCCACCCTCTCCGGCGGCGAGGCCCAGCGTGTGAAGCTGGCCAGCGAGCTCCAGAAGCGCTCCACGGGCCGCACGGTCTACGTCCTCGACGAGCCGACCACCGGTCTGCACTTCGAAGACATCAGCAAGCTGATCACGGTCCTGTCCGGCCTGGTCGACAAGGGCAACACGGTCATCGTCATCGAGCACAACCTCGACGTGATCAAGACCGCGGACTGGGTCGTCGACATGGGCCCGGAGGGCGGCAGCGGCGGCGGCCTCGTCATCGCCGAAGGCACCCCCGAGCAGGTCGCCGGCGTCCCGACCAGCCACACCGGCAAGTTCCTGCGCGACATCATCGCCGCCGACCGCATCAGCGACGCGGCGGTGCCCGCGGCCCGCCGGAGCACCAAGAAGACCACCGCCAAGAAGACGGTGGCCTCCAAGTCGGCCCCCACGAAGACCGCCGTCACCAAGTCGACGGTCACCAAGTCGGAGCCCACGAAGGCGTCGGCCACGAAGAAGACGGCCACCGCCAAGCAGGCCGCCACCAAGAAGGCGACGGCCAAGAAGGCACCCGCGAAGAAGACGGCGACGCGGACCCGCAAGGCCTGAGGCCGAGCGTCCGTCCGGCCACGGCCACGGGCCGTCACGTCAGCGCGCCACCCCTGTGCGGGGTGGCGCGCTGGCGTCTCTTCCCCCCGCCCAACTCGCATACCGCCGAGGGCAGCCCTCGCGTACCGTCCAAGGCAGCCACCGCCCGACGCACCACCGTGACCAGGAGGCGCCCGAGATGTCAGCCGCAGCCGTCCCGTCCGTGCGGAGTGAACGAGCAGGGGCCGTCACCACGGTCGTCCTGTCACGGCCCGACGTGCGCAACGCCGTCGACGGGCCCACCGCGCGGGCCCTCGCCGACGCCTTTCGGGACTTCGACGCCGACCCGCAGGCGTCGGTCGCCGTGCTCTGGGGCGAAGGGGGCACCTTCTGTGCGGGGGCCGATCTGAAGGCGCTGGGGACGCCGTCGGGGAACGAGGTCGCCGAGGTCGACGGGAAGAGCGACGGGCCGATGGGGCCCACGCGCCTCAGCCTGTCCAAGCCCGTCATCGCCGCGATCTCCGGGCACGCCGTCGCGGGCGGTCTGGAACTCGCCCTCTGGTGCGACCTCCGGGTCGCCGAGGACGACGCCGTGCTCGGGGTGTTCTGCCGCCGCTGGGGAGTGCCGCTCATCGACGGCGGGACGGTGCGGCTGCCCCGGATCATCGGGGAGGGGCGCGCCATGGACCTCATCCTCACCGGCCGCCCCGTCGACACGGCCGAGGCGCTGGGCATGGGCCTGGTCAACCGCGTCGTGGCGAACGGCACCGCCCGCGCGGCGGCCGAGCAGCTCGCCGCCGAGATCGCCGCGTTCCCCCAGACCTGCCTGCGGCACGACCGGCTGTCCGCCCGGGAACAGCACGGGCTGCCCGAACAGCAGGCGCTGGCGGGCGAGTTGGCCCACGGCATGCACGCCCTCGGCGAAGCATCGGAAGGCGCCGCGCGGTTCGCCGCCGGAGCGGGACGGCACGGCGCCTTCGGGACGAGCTGAACTTCGGCGCGGGCTGGACTCCGGCGTGGGCTGAGCCCCGGGACGGGCTGGACTCCGGGACGGGCTGTGCCCCGGCCCCACCTGGGCCCCGGGACGAGCCGAACCTCCGTCCCCGGGGCGGAGCCCTACGCCTCGCCCTTGCCCGGCTCCAGGAACTGCATGTCCAGCTGGATCTTCACGGCCTCGCCGAGCATGCCGGGGGCGAACGTCAGGCCGTACTCGCTGCGGCGGATCTCGCCCGTCGCCTCGAAACCGGCGTGCCGGGTGTCGCCGAATTCGCCGAGGCCGCCGAACTCCACGGCCAGCGTCACCGGGCGGGTGACATCGCCGATGGTCAGCTCGCCCGCCATCGTCCAGTCCTCGCCCGAACCGGAGATCCCGGCCGAGCGGAACGCCATCGTCGGACGCTTCTCCACGTCGAGCAGGTCGGAGGCGCGGACGTGCGCGTCCCGGTCCGGGTTGCCGGTGTCGATCGACGCGAGGGCGATGGTGGCGCTCACCGTCGTGTCGGCGAGGGTCTCGCCCACCACGAGCTCCGCGTCGAACTCGGTGAAACGGCCGCGCACCTTGGAGATGCCCAGGTGGCGGATGGTGAAGTTCACGGCGGAGTGCAGCGGGTCAAGCGCCCAGCGGCCCGCCGGCAGCGGCAGGGCGGAGGGGGTGGCAGCGTCAGTGGTGTGGGTCTCGGTGGTCATGCCGTCCACTCTGCGGCGGCCGCCGCAGCCGAGGAAGGCCGGGCGGAGACTGGTAGTGGCAGGGCCACGATCAGGGGCGGCGGTCCCAGGAGCCACCCTGGTACGTTCGAACGGTGAGCGAGAACGAGCTGGGAGCCTTCCTCCGCGCCCGCCGCGAGGCCGTCACCCCCACCGAAGTGGGCCTGCCCAGCGGCCCGCGCCGCCGCACCCCCGGACTGCGCCGCTCCGAAGTCGCCACCCTCGCCGGCATCAGCGTCGAGTACCTGACCCGCCTGGAACAGGGCCGCGACCGCAACCCCTCGCCGTCCGTGCTCGGTTCGCTCGCGGACACCCTGCGCCTGACCGTCGAGGAGCGCGTCCACCTGCGCCGCCTGGAGAAGGCGAGCAACGGCGCCGACAACCCCTGCTGCTCCGCCGCACCGCCCCCGGCGCTGTCCGTGCGGCCCACCGTGCGCGCCCTGGTCGACCGCCTCGAACCCACCCCGGCGGTGCTGCTCAACCGGCTCAGCGACGTCCTCACGTACACGACGGCCTACGAGCAGATCGCGCGCCCCCTCGGCCTGCTCGACGGCGACCGGCCCAACCTGCTGCGGTTCGTCTTCACCGACGAACGGGCCCGTACGGTCTTCCCCGAGTGGGACCGCGTCGCCGACGAGCAGATCGCGCACCTCAGGAACGAGTCGCCGATGATCGACCCCCATGCGGTGCAGTTCGTCGACGAGTTGACGGTGCTCGCCGGGGCGCCGTTCGCCGACCGCGTCGAGGCCGTGCCGGGCCTGCCGCGCCGCAGCGGCGTGGAGCGCCTGACGCACCCGCAGGTGGGCGCGCTACGGCTGGCGTACGAGACGCTGGCGCTGCCCGACGTCGACGGCCAGCGCCTGATCGTCCACCTCCCGGCCGACGACGCCACCTCGGCGGCGCTCGACCGGCTCAACGGCCGCCGGCCGGGCGGTCTGCGCGCGGTCAGCGGCTGAGACCCGCCCGCGGAGCGCAGCGGTCCGCAGGGGTCGGCCCCGGCGTCCGCGGAAGCCGGCTCTAGCGCCCCGCGCCCCCGTCCAACTCCCGTGCGTACGGCGGCTCCGCCCCCGCCCGCGAGCAGGTGACCGCCGCCGCGCGCGCCGCGAACCGCAGCACCTCCGCCCAGGCGTCGTCGCCGAGCCCCGCCGCCGTCCGCGCGGACAGGGCGTCCCGCGTGGCAAGGGAGTGCAGCAGCGCCGCGTTCACCGTGTCGCCCGCGCCGATCGTGTCCACGACGTCGACCGGAACGCCCGGCACCGAGACCTCGCCGCCCTCGCGTGTGAAGACGGAGAGCCCGTCGCCGCCCCGCGTCACCACCACGGCCGCCGGTCCCGACGCCAGCCACTCCGCGGGCGTGCCGCCCAGCCACCGGGCGTCCTCCTCGGACAGCTTCAGGAGCGCCACCGACGGCAGCCAGCTCTTGAACCGGGCGCGGTAGGCGTCCGCGTCGGCGATCAGGCCCGGGCGGATGTTGGGGTCGAGCGCCGTGAAGACACCGCGGGCCGCCTCGCGCCGCATCAGCTCCTCGTACGCGCTCGCGCCCGGCTCCAGGACGAGCGAGCAGGTCCCGAAGGACATCGCCCGCACACCGTCGGGGACCCGGCGTGGCACGGCGAACAGGCGGTCGGCGGTGCCGTCCACGTAGAAGGAGTACGCGGCCGAGCCGTCGCCGTCGATCGAGGTCAGGGCCAGGGTCGTCGGCTCGGGGCCGCGCTGGACGTACGACACGTCGACGTCCGCCGCCCGCAGGCCCCCGAGCAGCGCCTCGCCGAACGCGTCGAGCGAGACCCGGGAGCAGAAGGCGGTGGGGGAGCCGAGGCGGCCGAGCGCGACCGCCGTGTTGTACGGCCCGCCGCCGAGGCGCGGCGCGAGGGCGGACAGGGCGCCCCGCAGCCCGTCCTGCGGCACGAGGTCGATGAGGGCCTCTCCTGCGACGACTATCACTGACGGTTCCTTCCCGGCGTACGGCTCCGGCGGTCGGGCGTTCCGGCGCGGGCGGAGCCCAGACGTCCTGGAGCCCCGGCCTCCGCCTGCGGACAGGCTAAAGCCAGACCCGGCGGACGCGACCGATGCGGGCGGCACTCGGGCACCCCGGTGCCCCACCCGGTCACGCGATCTCCCACCGGTAGGGTCGATTCGTCGCCGAACCAGCCTGACCTGTGGAGACTTCATGCCCGGCACGTCCCCCGCCCGCCGCACCGTGCTGCGCGCGGCCGCCCTCGCCCCCGCCGTCGGGCTCGGGCTCACCGCCTGCTCCTCCGGTGGCAGCGGCAGTCGTTCCGCGCCGACCGAGCCGGTGGACCTGGGCGCGGCCGACGAGGTGCCGGTGGGCGGATCGAAGCTCTACCCGGACGAGAACGTGGTGGTCAGCCGGATCGCCGACGACGAGTACAAGGCGTTCAGCAGCATCTGCACGCACGCCCGGTGCCCCATCGAGAAGCTTCAGGGCACCAAGCTGACCTGCCAGTGCCACGGCAGCCAGTTCGACGCGCGGAACGGCAAGGTGCTGCGCGAGCCCGCCGTGACGCCCCTGGAGGAGCTGCCGGTGAAGGTCGCGGGCGGCAAGATCGTGGCGGGCCCGGGAGCCTGAGGGGTCACTCCCGGACGGACCCCGGGGTCACTCCCGGATGGGCCCCGGGGTCACTCCCAGTCCCACCCGATCCCGATGATCCCGGCCCGCACCTGCGGCTCCACGAGGTGCACCGACCGATGGCTGCCGCTCAGCGTCAGCTCCCGCAGGCCGAGGCGCGGCGCCGCCGCCGACCGCTGCGTGAAGCGGTGGCAGCGCACGGGCAGGGTGTCCTCGGTGAAGCGGACCTGGAGGGCGTACTGGCCGCCGGCGAAGCTGAAGCCGCGCACGTACTCGGCACTCACCCCGGCCGTGCCGTCCTCGAAGCCGTAGCAGAACAGATGGGTGTCGCCCGTGCGCAGCCGGGCGTCGAACAGCAGCTCCGCGACCAGGACACCGGTGTCGTGGTGCCAGCGCACCCGCCCGGTGCGGCAGTTCTCCAGGGCCCGCACCTCCATCCGCTCCGGGGCGCAGCCGGGGTCCCCGTGGTGGATGGCCAGATAGCGGTCGATCCCGTCCGTGTGGGCGCGTACGACATGCTGGGAATCGCGGCCAAGGAGCTCACGGTGGGCGCCTATGCGTATCCGCTCGTGGTGGCCGACGGTGTGCAGACCGCCGTCGAGCGGGGACTCCAGGTCCGCGAGGAGCGACTGCAGGACGTCGGAGGCCTCCACCAGGGAGCGGTACGAACGGGCGGCGGGGCGCTCGGCGTTGATACGCTCCTCTGCCTGGGCGAGAAGCCGGATGAGTGATTCTTCCGGCAGCCGCAGGATCTCCTCCAGGGCGCGTACGGCCCGAAGCGACTCGGCGCGCTGGGGGCGGCGCGCACCCTGCTGCCAGTAGCTCAGACTGGTCACGCCGACGTGGACGCCCGCGCGTGCGAGATGGTGGCGCACCCGTTGCAGGGGCAGGCGCCGGGCGGCGATGGCGGCGCGCAGGGCGACGTGGAACGGGCCGGTGCGCAGGGCGGTGGCGAGGTCTGCCGGGGTGTCGTCCAGGGGCGTCGGGTGGGGCGTTGCGTGGGGGGTGACGTTCCGCACCGCAGGTCCTTTCTGTGAACGTTCACTCCGGCCGTGCGGGTGTACGCCCCGGTCGAAGCGGGTGGCCAGGTGAGCGTGCGCCGGGCGTTCACAGATGTACGCCGTTGTTCACGCTTCAAACCATGCCGCATTGAAGCGTGTTGACCTGCACTGGACAACACCTGATGCTCAATCGCAGCGTCCGGACGCGCTCCTCCACATCCCACCCCCACTCCGCTCGGGAGGAACGCGATGCACCACTCCACCCGCGGGTCGAGCCGTCGCAGACGGCTGTCCGCACTGGCCGTCGCCGCGGCGGCCTTCCTCGCCGTACCGGCGGCCACCGCCGCCGCGGCGCCCCACGACACGTCGTCGACCGTCGCTCCGGCCGCCTCGGGAGCGGCCGACCCGTCGGTCCTCGCCGCCAAGCGCCTGAACATCACGATGCAGGCGCAGCAGAAGTCCAACTGGTGCTGGGCCGCGGCGGGCAACACCATCGCGACGTACCTCGGCAAGAACTACAGCCAGAACCAGTTCTGCAACGCCGCCTTCGGCCGCAACCAGAACACCGAGTGCCCCAACAACCAGGCCACTCTCGGCAATGTGCAGACGGGGCTCCGCTGGGCGGGCATCAACTCCGGGTCGTACGTCACCGGCTGGCTGCGTTACCCCACCGTGCAGTCCGAGATCAACGCGAACCGGCCCATCGAGACCCGCATCCAGTGGTCCAACGGCGGCGGCCACATGCACGTCATCTACGGCTACGACACCGCCAACAGCTGGGTGTACTGGGGCGACCCATGGCCCTCCAGCGACCGCTACAACTGGGCGTCCCACGACTGGTACGTCAACAACAACACCTTCTCCTGGACCCACTCGCTGTACCGGATAGGGGCGTGAGAGCGATGACCCGTCCCGTTTCCCCCGCGTCTCCCGTCGCCCCCGCGGCGCGCGACTCCTTCGCGTCGCACGCTTCCGGTACGCCCGGCCGCGCCCTGAAGGCCGTGCTCGCGGGCTCGGCCGCGGCCCTGCTCCTCGGCCTCGCGGCCCCGCACGCCACGGCCGACTCCGGACCGGCCGCACGGCCCGCGCCGCCCGCCCCTTCGGCCCCGTCGGACGCCGCCCGCGGCGCCGCCCACGACGCGGCCGAGGCCCCGAAGACCCTCGACACGCTCTCCCGCTTCTTCGCCCGCGAGGGAGCCGTCACCAAGGCCGCGGCCGAGCCGCGCGTGGCGGGCGACAAGGCCGTGCCCGTCTACTACCTGTCGCCCGACTTCGTCGCCGGCAAGAAGGACGCGCCCGTCGCCCGCATGGAGTTCCTGGCCAGCAAGGCGGTCTCCTCCGACGGCCAGGAGGCGTCGCTCTGGTCCGTCCGGCAGGAGGGCTCCTGGCGCATCGTGAACATCGCCACCGGGGACGACGAGACCCACTACGCGCGCGTGGGCGGCGACAAGCTCCCCGGAGGCACCGTCTTCCACGAGCCGCAGATCAACGGCTGGTACGTCACCAAGGGCGCGCGCGTGCTGCCCCTCGACAAGGACGCGGTACGTGCGGTCGGCGCGGAGGGGACCTCGACCGACGCCTACCGCAAGCGGGTCCAGAAGGCGTACGGGGACAAGCTGCCGGGGTCGGCGTACGCGAAGTCCGGCAAGGCGGGTGGCTTCGCCGAGGAACCGGCGGGTACGTCGGCCGAGGCGGCCGGGAAGTCTGAGTCCGCGTCGTCCTCGTCCTCGTCCGACGGGGCGGTGACCGTCGCCTCGACGGTGGCCGGAGCCGGGGCCCTGGTCGCCCTGGGCCTGTCCGGGGCTGCCCTTGTCCGGCGGCGCTCCCGCCGCCTGGGCTGAGCCGGTCCCGGCCTCCGGCCGGGACATCCCCCCACCCGCCCGCCCTTCACAGGGCGGGCGGGTGGGGACTTTCAGCGGTCGGCCCGGCGCGGGGAGCCCCGCAGCGCGGTCGGATCGGCGGTCCGCGAGGCCCGCGGAGCACGAGGCCCGCCATCACGGCACCACCCAGCCGCAGACACTGACTGTCACACCCCGCCAGTAGGCTGTCCGACATGGCCGACCCTTCCAGCTACCGCCCCAAGCCGGGACAGATCCCCGACTCGCCGGGGGTCTACAAATTCCGCGACGAGCACCGCCGGGTGATCTACGTCGGGAAGGCCAAGAGCCTGCGCCAGCGCCTGGCGAGCTACTTCCAGGACCTGGCGAACCTGCACCCGCGCACGGCCACGATGGTGACGACGGCGGCGTCCGTGGAGTGGACCGTCGTCGCCACGGAGACCGCCGCGCTCCAGCTGGAGTACACCTGGATCAAGGAGTACGACCCGCGCTTCAACGTCAAGTACCGCGACGACAAGAGCTACCCGTACCTCGCGGTGACGATGAACGAGCAGTTCCCGCGCGTGCAGGTGATGCGCGGTCAGAAGAAGAAGGGCGTGCGCTACTTCGGCCCCTACGGCCACGCGTGGGCGATCCGCGACACCGTGGACCTGCTCCTGCGCGTGTTCCCCGTGCGCACCTGCTCCGCCGGAGTCTTCAAGAACGCCGCCCGCACCGGCCGCCCCTGCCTCCTCGGCTACATCGGCAAGTGCTCGGCGCCTTGCGTGGACCGGGTCTCCGCCGAGGAGCACCGTGAACTGGCCGAGGACTTCTGCGAGTTCATGACCGGCCGCACGGGGACGTACATCCGGCGCCTGGAGCGGCAGATGACGGACGCCGCCGAGGAGATGGAGTACGAGCGCGCGGCCCGGCTGCGCGACGACATAGACGCCCTCAGGAAGGCGATGGAGAAGAGCGCCGTCGTCCTCGCCGACGCCACCGACGCCGACCTGATCGCCGTCGCCGAGGACGAGCTGGAGGCCGCCGTCCAGATCTTCCACGTGCGCGGCGGACGCGTGCGCGGCCAGCGCGGCTGGGTCACCGACAAGGTCGAGGCGGTCACCACGGCCGACCTCGTGGAACACGCGCTGCAGCAGCTCTATGGAGAGGAGACGGGCGACGCCGTCCCCAAGGAGGTGCTCGTCCCCGCCCTGCCCGACCCCGTCGAGCCGGTGCAGGAGTGGCTGACCCAGCGCCGCGGGTCGAACGTGTCGCTGCGCATCCCGCAGCGCGGCGACAAGAAGGCCCTCATGGAGACCGTCGCGCGCAACGCCCAGCAATCCCTCATGCTGCACAAGACCAAGCGCGCCTCCGACCTCACGACCCGCTCCCGCGCCCTGGAGGAGATCGCCACGGCCCTGGAGCTCGACAGCGCGCCCCTGCGCATCGAGTGCTACGACATCTCGCACCTCCAGGGCGACGACGTCGTCGCCTCCATGGTCGTCTTCGAGGACGGCCTCGCCCGCAAGAGCGAGTACCGCCGCTTCCAGATCAAAGGCTTCGAGGGGCAGGACGACGTCCGCTCCATGCACGAGGTGCTGACTCGGCGCTTCCGGCGGTATCTCGCCGAGAAGGAGAAGACGGGGGAGTGGTCCCCCGAGGAGGCGCAGGAGAGCCTCACCGAGGAGGACGGGCGGCCCAAGAAGTTCGCGTACCCGCCGCAGCTCGTCGTCGTCGACGGCGGTCAGCCGCAGGTCGCCGCCGCCCAGCGGGCCCTCGACGACCTCGGCATCGACGACATCGCCGTCTGCGGCCTCGCCAAGCGCCTCGAAGAGGTCTGGGTGCCGGGCGAGGACGACCCGGTGATCCTGCCGCGCACCAGCGAGGGGCTCTATCTGCTCCAGCGGGTGCGCGACGAGGCGCACCGGTTCGCGATCACCTACCAGCGGTCGAAGCGGACCAAGCGCTTCAAGGCGAGCCCCTTGGACGCCGTGCCCGGCCTGGGCGAGGCTCGCAAGCAGACACTGATCAAGCACTTCGGTTCGGTGAAGAAACTCCGGTCCGCGACCATCGACCAGATCTGCGAGGTCCCGGGCATAGGCCGCAAGACGGCGGAGGCCGTCCTGGCGGCCTTCGCCCAGGCCGCCCCGGCGGCCCCCGCGGTGAACACCGCGACTGGAGAGATCATGGAAGAGGAGGAACCCGCGACGGCGGGTGACTCCGACCACGGCGAGCAGCCCGCGCACGCGGGAGACTCGTCCGACGGCGGCGGGCATTCCGCACAGGCGGGAGACTCGTCCGGCGGTGGCGAGGATCCCGCACAGGCGGGAGACCCGCACGGCGACGGGCCCGACACGACCGGGGCCCCGACCGACAGCGAGGCGCCCACGCGCGTGGGCGCCGCACGGACACGACGGGGGATGGAGACATGAGCGAGCACGACGAAGGCGGAGAACAAGTGAGTACGGGCACGACCATCGAACCGGGCGAAGCCGCGGAGGCGGCCATCCCCGAGCTGGTGATCATCTCCGGGATGTCCGGCGCGGGCCGCTCCACGGCGGCCAAGTGCCTGGAGGACCTCGGCTGGTTCGTCGTCGACAACCTGCCGCCCGCGCTGATCCCCACCATGGTGGAGCTGGGCGCCCGCTCCCAGGGCAATGTCGCGCGCATCGCGGTCGTCGTCGACGTCCGTGGCCGCCGCTTCTTCGACAACCTGCGCCAGTCCCTCGCGGACCTGGAGTCCAAGCACGTCACCCGGCGCATCGTGTTCCTGGAGTCCTCCGACGACGCCCTGGTGCGCCGCTTCGAGTCGGTGCGCCGCCCGCACCCGCTGCAGGGCGACGGCCGCATCGTCGACGGCATCGAGGCCGAGCGCGAGCTCCTGCGCGAGCTGCGCGGCGACGCCGACCTGGTCATCGACACCTCCAGCCTGAACGTGCACGAGCTGCGCGCCAAGATGGACGCCCAGTTCGCGGGCGACGAGGAGCCCGAGCTGCGGGCCACGGTCATGTCCTTCGGGTTCAAGTACGGCCTGCCGGTCGACGCCGACCTCGTCGTCGACATGCGCTTCCTGCCCAACCCGCACTGGGTCCCCGAGCTGCGCCCCTACACCGGGCTCAACGAGGAGGTGTCGGCGTACGTCTTCAACCAGCCCGGCGCCAAGGAGTTCCTCGACCGCTACACCGAACTCCTCCAGCTGATCGCCGCGGGCTACCGCCGCGAGGGCAAGCGGTACGTGACCATCGCCGTGGGCTGCACGGGCGGCAAGCACCGCTCCGTCGCCACGTCCGAGAAGCTGGCGGCCCGACTGACCGCCGCCGGGATCGAGACCGTCCTCGTCCACCGGGACATGGGGCGCGAATGAAGCCCAACCGCCGGGTGCTCCGCCTGAACCGCCTGGGCCGCAAGCGGGGCACCCAGCCCAAGGTCGTCGCCCTCGGCGGCGGCATGGGCCTGTCCGCGTCGCTCGCCGCGCTGCGCCGCATCACCGGCGACCTCACCGCCGTGGTGACGGTCGCCGACGACGGCGGCTCCAGCGGGCGGCTGCGCGCCGAGCTGGGCGTGCTGCCACCCGGCGACCTGCGCAAGGCGCTCGCCGCGCTCTGCGGCGACGACGACTGGGGCCAGACCTGGTCCCGCGTCATCCAGCACCGCTTCCAGTCCCGCGGCGACCTGCACGAGCACGCGGTGGGCAATCTCCTGATCGTCGCCCTGTGGGAACAGCTCGGCGATCACGTCCAGGCTCTGGACCTGGTCGGCAGGCTGCTCGGCGCGCAGGGCCGGGTGCTGCCCATGTCCGCCGTGCCGCTGGAGCTCCAGGCGCTGGTCAAGGGCCACGACCCGGACCGCCCCGACGACGTGGACACCGTCCGCGGCCAGGCCACGGTCGCGCTCACCCCGGGCGAGGTGCAGTCCGTGCACGTCGTCCCGCAGGACCCCCCGGCCGTGCCGGAGGCCGTCGCCGCCGTCCTTGACGCCGACTGGGTGGTTCTCGGCCCCGGATCCTGGTTCTCCTCGGTGATCCCGCACCTGCTCGTGCCCGAGCTCCTCGACGCGCTCACCGAGACCAAGGCCCGCCGGGTCCTCTCGCTGAACCTCGCGCCGCAACCCGGAGAAACCGAGGGGTTCTCTCCGCAGCGTCATTTGGAGGTTTTGGCCCGACACGCCCCTAAACTCGCCCTGGACGTGGTGCTGGCCGACGAGGCCGCCGTGCCCGACCGTGGATCACTGACCGACGCCGCCAAGCGGTTCGGCGCCACGGTGGAGCTGGCGCCGGTGGCCCGCCAGGACGGCAGCCCCAAGCACGACCCGGAGCTGCTGGCCGCCGCGTACGACCGTATTTTTCGGATGCATGGAAGGATCGGCCCATGGCGATGACGGCAGCGGTGAAGGACGAGATCTCCCGGCTCCCCGTCACCCGGACCTGCTGCAGAAAAGCAGAGGTCTCGTCGATCCTGCGGTTCGCGGGCGGTCTGCACCTGGTGAGCGGCCGGATCGTGATCGAGGCGGAGCTGGACACCGCGATGGCGGCGCGCCGCCTCAAGCGGGACATCCTGGAGATCTTCGGGCACAGCTCGGAGCTGATCGTGATGGCCCCCGGCGGCCTGCGCCGCGGCTCGCGCTACGTCGTTCGGGTGGTCGCGGGCGGCGATCAGCTGGCCCGCCAGACCGGCCTGGTGGACGGCCGCGGCCGGCCCATCCGCGGCCTGCCCCCGCAGGTGGTCTCGGGGGCCACCTGCGACGCCGAGGCGGCCTGGCGCGGCGCCTTCCTCGCGCACGGCTCGCTGACCGAGCCCGGCCGCTCCTCCTCCCTGGAGGTGACCTGCCCGGGCCCGGAGGCGGCGCTCGCGCTGGTCGGCGCGGCCCGGCGGCTGCAGATCGCCGCGAAGGCCCGTGAGGTGCGCGGCGTGGACCGCGTCGTCGTCCGGGACGGGGACGCCATCGGGGCCCTGCTGACCCGGCTCGGCGCCCATGAGTCGGTGCTCGCCTGGGAGGAGCGGCGGATGCGGCGCGAGGTCCGCGCCACCGCCAACCGCCTCGCCAACTTCGACGACGCCAACCTGCGCCGCTCGGCCCGTGCCGCCGTCGCCGCGGGCGCCCGGGTGCAGCGCGCCCTGGAGATCCTGGGCGAGGAGGTGCCCGAGCACCTCGCGGCCGCGGGCCGGCTGCGCATGGAGCACAAGCAGGCCTCCCTGGAGGAGCTGGGCGCGCTCGCCGACCCGCCCCTGACCAAGGACGCCGTCGCGGGCCGCATCCGCCGCCTGCTCGCCATGGCCGACAAGCGGGCGCAGGACCTCGGCATCCCCGGCACGGAGTCCAACCTGAGCGAGGAGCTCGCCGACAACATGGTCGTCTGAGGCGGGGCTGCGTGAGGCATGGCTGTCCGAGGCGTGGCCGTCGCGGACGCAGTGGCCCGAGGCGCGCTCCCCTGACGCCTCCGTAAACCCCCGAAGCCGCCGGTGGCCCCCAGGCCCCGGCGGCTTCGTCATGCCCGCACAGCCCCCTGATCCGGCCAGGGAACCCCTCACCCGCCGTATTGACATGATCATGAAGCGTGACGAGCCTGGCGTTCGCGCACAAACGTGCCGGACAACTGCAAGGGGGGGCTCATGAGACGAAGAGCGAGCGCGAGATCGATTCTCGCCGCGAGCGCACTGCTCGTCGGCGGACTCGTCGCCGCACCGCACGCCCAGGCGAGCGGACCGGCCAAGTCTCCGGCCGACGACGACCCGGCGGCCGTCAAGGTCTACCAGGCCGACGTCACCAAGAAGCAGATACCGATCCTGGTCGAGGCGGGGCAGGACGCCCATGAACTCGCCGGACAGGCACCCGAGAGCGGCACCGGCCGCGTCGAGCTGTACCTGACCGAGGGCCAGGCCGAGTCGATCGAGCGCAAGGGCATCGACCTCACCGAGCACCGCGTGTCCGCGGCGACGGCGAAGAAGCTGAAGGCCGCGGGGGACGGCGTCTTCAGGCCGTACAGCGGCAAGGGTGGGCTCCAGGAGGAGATCGTCAAGACCGGTCAGGCCCACCCCGGCCTCACCAAGGTCGTCTCCATCGGCAAGACGGTCCAGGGCAAGGACATCCTCGCGCTCAAGCTCTCCAAGAACGCCAAGAAGTCCAAGGACGGCTCCAAGCCCGCCACCCTGTACATGTCCAACCAGCACGCGCGCGAGTGGATCACCCCCGAGATGACCCGCCGCCTGATGCACCACTACCTCGACAACTACGGCAAGAACAAGCGGATCACCAAGCTCGTGAACTCCACCGAGCTGTGGTTCGTGCTCTCCGCCAACCCCGACGGCTACGACTTCACGCACGCCGCCGACGGCGACCGGCAGTGGCGCAAGAACCTCCGTGACATCGACGGCGACGGCAGGATCGCCCCCGGCGACGGCGTCGACCTCAACCGCAACTTCGCCTACAAGTGGGGCTACGACAACGAGGGCTCCTCGCCCGACGCGTCCTCGGAGACCTACCGTGGCACCGGACCGATGTCCGAGCCCGAGACCAAGGTCATCGACCGCTTCCAGAAGCGCATCGGCTTCCAGTACGGCATCAACTACCACTCCGCCGCCGAACTGATCCTCTACGGAGTGGGCTGGCAGGTCGCCACCCCCACCCCGGACGACGTGCTCTACAAGGCGCTCGCCGGCACCCCCGAGAAGCCCGCGGTCCCCGGCTACCACCCGCAGGTGTCCTCCGAGCTGTACACCACCAACGGCGAGGCCGACGGCCACGCGGGCAACGTCAACGGCATCCCGATGTTCACGCCGGAGATGTCCACCTGCCAGACCGCGTCGAACGTGGACCCCAATGACGCCTGGCGGCCCCAGGACTGCGCGTCCATCTTCACCTTCCCCGACGACGAGAAGCTGATCCAGCAGGAGTTCGCGAAGAACGTCCCCTTCGCGCTCGCCGTCGCCGAGACCGCGCTCCACCCCGACCAGCCGGTCTCCGTCACCGGCATCAAGGCCCCCGACTTCACGCCCGACACCTTCAGCACGTCCTACGCCCGCGGAGCGGACCAGGAAGTCGCCGTCACCGCCCGCAAGTCGGTGCGCGCCAAGGAGCTCAACTACCGCATCAACGGCGGCCGTACGCACGACGAGAAGCTCAAGGCCTGGAAGGGCGGCGAGACCTACGGCGGCGAGGACAACCTGCACTTCGACCAGTACCGCGCCGACGTCGAGGGCGCCCGCGCGGGTGACAAGGTCGAGGTGTGGTTCACCGGGCGTACCAAGAAGGGCCGCACGCAGAGCGAGCACTTCACGTACACCGTCGCCGAACGCCCCAAGGCGAGCACCCTCGTCGTCGCCGAGGAAGGCGCACCCGCCACCCAGACCCAGAAGTACGTCGACGCCCTGAAGGCGAACGGCCGCCCGGCCGCCGTGTGGGACGTCGCCAAGCAGGGAGCCCCGCACCCGCTCGGCGTCCTCTCGCACTTCTCCGCCGTCGTCCACCACACCGGCGACCCGGTGCCCGGAGCGCCCACCCAGCTCGCCCTGCGCGCCTACCTCAACGAGGGCGGCAAGCTGATCGAGTCCGGCGAGCGCACCGGCAGCGACGTCGACCTCGGCGAGGCCCTCACCGACGACTTCGCGCAGTACTACCTCGGCGCCTACGAACGCCTCTCCGCACCCGACGCCAAGAGCTTCAGCGGCACCGGCGCGCTCGCCGGGACGGACGGCGCGCTCGGCGCGGCCGAGGGCAACCCGCTCGACAAGGCGGGCCGCTTCACCGTCACCTCCGACACCCTGCCCGCCCCTCAGTTCCCGCAGTTCAAGAGCGCGGCGGGCGGCTCCTACCCCGGCCTCAGCAACCCCTACGCGCCCTTCGAGGGCCAGGGCATGGCCGCCGCGACCCACGCCGACCGGGACTACAAGCGGCTCACCCGCACCTTCGACCTGACCGGCGTCACGGCCGCCGACAAGCCGGAGCTGCGGCTCGCCCTCAACTGGAACCTGGAGCCGGGCTTCGACCACGGCCTGCTGGAGGCGCACACCACGGGCGCCGACGACTGGACCACGCTGCCCGACACCAACGGCAACTCATCGGCCGCCGTGCCCGCCCAGTGCGCGGCCGGGTTCTTCATCAACGGCCACCCCTTCCTCAAGCACTATCTGACGCAGGGCGCGACCGGCTGCACGGCGAGCGGCAGCAGCGGGGCCTGGAACAGCTTCACCGGCTCCTCCGGCGGCTGGAAGCAGGTCGCCTTCGACCTCGCCCCCTACGCGGGCAAGAAGGTGGAGGTGTCGCTCAGCGCCGTCACCGACCCCGGCAGCGGCGGCCGCGGCCTCTTCGCCGACAACGCGCGTCTGGTCGTCGGCGGGACCCCCACCGAGACCGAGGGATTCGAGTCCTCGCTCGGCACCTGGGCCGTCGCCCCGGCCCCGGCGGGAAGCCCCAATATCACGGGCGACTGGGCACGCACCGGCGAGCTCTACACGTCCCACGCCGCGATCACAGCGCGTGACAGCGTGCTGCTCGGCTTCGGCCTCGAACACATCCCCGCCGCGGCCGACCGGGCCCGGCTGATCGGCAAGGCACTGGACCACCTGCGCCGCTGACGCTGCGTAGTCAGGACCAAGGTCCCGGTGGCCCGTGTCCCTACTGGGGGGTACGGGCCGCCGGGGTGTCGAGGGCCCCTGTCGATGTCACCCCGGAGCCGCCGGAGAGGTAGGGTCGGAGGCGGTCGGGGACATCCCAATACATCTCGCCGGCGTCTCAGACCGGCGTACCAACGAGGAGATCGGTTCGTGACGATCCGCGTAGGCATCAACGGCTTTGGCCGCATCGGTCGCAACTACTTCCGCGCGCTCCTTGAGCAGGGCGCGGACATCGAGATCGTGGCTGTCAACGACCTGGGTGACACCGCGACCACCGCTCACCTGCTGAAGTACGACACCATCCTGGGCCGCCTCAAGGCCGAGGTGTCGCACACCGAGGACACCATCACCGTCGACGGCCACACCATCAAGGTGCTGTCCGAGCGCAACCCCGCCGACATCCCGTGGGGCCAGCTGGGCGTCGACATCGTGATCGAGTCCACCGGCATCTTCACCAAGAAGGCGGACGCCGAGAAGCACATCGCCGGTGGCGCGAAGAAGGTCCTCATCTCGGCTCCGGCCAAGGACGAGGACATCACCATCGTGATGGGCGTCAACCAGGACAAGTACGACGCGGCGAACCACCACGTCATCTCCAACGCCTCCTGCACCACCAACTGTGTGGCGCCGATGGCCAAGGTTCTCGACGAGAACTTCGGCATCGTCAAGGGCCTGATGACGACGGTGCACGCCTACACCAACGACCAGCGCATCCTGGACTTCCCGCACTCGGACCTGCGCCGCGCCCGCGCCGCCGCCGAGAACATCATCCCGACCACGACGGGTGCCGCGAAGGCCACCGCCCTGGTCCTGCCGCAGCTCAAGGGCAAGCTCGACGGCATCGCCATGCGCGTGCCGGTCCCGACGGGCTCCGCCACCGACCTGGTCGTCGAGCTGCAGCGCGAGGTCACCAAGGACGAGGTCAACGCCGCGTTCAAGAAGGCCGCCGACGACGGCGACCTCAAGGGCATCCTCTACTACACCGAGGACCCGATCGTGTCGTCCGACATCGTCAGCGACCCGGCCTCCTGCACCTTTGACTCCTCCCTGACCATGGTCCAGGAGGGCAAGTCGGTGAAGATCCTCGGCTGGTACGACAACGAGTGGGGCTACTCCAACCGCCTCGTCGACCTCACGGTCTTCGTCGGCGGCCAGCTCTAAGCGGTCCACGTCTCAGAGCCAGGCATCTCGATGTGAGCACAGGGTCCGGACAGCGCAGCGCCGCGCCGTTCGGACCCTTTGCGCGTGAGCACCCCTCAAGAAGTCCCAGTCACGGAGTCCTATTACATGAAGACGATCGACGAACTTCTCGCCGACGGTGTCGCAGGCAAGCGGGTCTTCGTCCGCGCCGACCTCAACGTGCCGCTCGACGGCACGACCATCACCGACGACGGCCGCATCCGCGCGGTCCTGCCCACCGTGAAGGCGCTCGCCGACGCCGGTGCCCGCGTGGTCGTCGCCTCGCACCTGGGCCGCCCCAAGGGTGCCCCGGACCCGGCGTTCTCGCTGGCCCCCGCCGCCGCGCGGATCGGTGAACTCCTGGGTGCCGACGTCCGGTTCGCCACCGACACGGTCGGCGACTCGGCCAAGGCCACCGTCGCCGACCTCGCCGACGGCCAGGTCGCGGTCATCGAGAACCTGCGCTTCAACGCGGGCGAGACCGCCAAGGACGACGCCGAGCGCGGCGCCTTCGCCGACCAGCTCGCGGCCCTGGCCGATGTCTACGTAGGCGACGGTTTCGGCGCCGTGCACCGCAAGCACGCCTCCGTGTACGACCTGCCGGGCAAGCTGCCGCACTACGCGGGCTACTTGATCGCCACCGAGGTCGGCGTCCTCAAGAAGCTCACCGAGGACGTGAAGCGCCCGTACACCGTCATCCTCGGCGGCGCCAAGGTCTCCGACAAGCTCGCCGTCATCGACGAGCTGCTCGGCAAGGCCGACCGGCTGCTGATCGGCGGCGGCATGGCCTACACCTTCCTCAAGGCCAAGGGGTACGAGGTCGGCATCTCCCTCCTCCAGGAGGACCAGATCCCGGTTGTCACGGAGTACATGGAGCGCGCCGAGAAGAGCGGCGTGGAGCTCGTCCTGCCTGTCGACGTCCTGGTCGCCACGGACTTCCCCGACCTGAAGACGAAGGCCCCGGCCGACTTCAAGACCGTCGACGCGGACCGGATCCCCGCGGACATGGAGGGCCTGGACATCGGCCCCAAGAGCCGCGAGCTCTTCGCCGCGAAGATCGCCGACGCCGAGACCGTCTTCTGGAACGGCCCGGTCGGCGTCGCCGAGCACCCTGACTACGCCGGTGGCACCTCGGCCGTCGCCCGCGCCCTGCTCAACTGCGACGGCTTCACCGTGGTCGGCGGCGGCGACTCAGCCGCGGCCGTGCGCAACCTAGGCTTCGACGAGAACGCATTCGGTCACATTTCGACCGGCGGCGGCGCCTCCCTCGAATACCTCGAGGGCAAGACGCTCCCCGGTCTCGCCGCACTGGAGAACTGACACCCCTCATGACGAATCAGACCACCCGCACGCCGATCATGGCGGGCAACTGGAAGATGAACCTCAACCACCTCGAGGCCATCGCGCACACCCAGAAGCTCGCGTTCGCGCTGGCCGACAAGGACTACGAGGCCGTCGAGGTCGCCGTCCTGCCGCCCTTCACCGATCTGCGCTCCGTGCAGACGCTGGTCGACGGCGACAAGCTCAAGATCAAGTACGGCGCCCAGGACATCTCGGCGCACGACTCCGGTGCCTTCACCGGCGAGATCTCGGGCCCGATGCTCGCCAAGCTGAAGTGCACGTACGTGGCCGTCGGCCACTCCGAGCGCCGTCAGTACCACAACGAGACCGACGAGCTCTGCAACGCCAAGGTCAAGGCCGCCTTCAAGCACGGCATCACGCCGATCCTCTGCGTCGGCGAGGGCCTGGACATCCGCAAGGCGGGACAGCAGGTCCAGTACACGCTGAACCAGCTCGACGGCGGCCTCAAGGACGTCCCGGCCGAGCAGGCCGAGTCCATCGTGATCGCCTACGAGCCGGTGTGGGCCATCGGCACCGGCGAGGTCGCCACCCCCGAGGACGCCCAGGAGGTGTGCGGCGCGATCCGCGGCCGCCTCGCCGAGCTGTACTCGCAGGAGCTCGCCGACAAGGTCCGCATCCAGTACGGCGGCTCCGTGAAGGCGAAGAACGTCGCCGACATCATGGCGCAGCCCGACGTCGACGGTGCCCTGGTGGGCGGCGCGGCGCTCGACGCCGACGAGTTCGTCAAGATCGTTCGCTTCGGCGACCAGTGACGAGACCAGTGAGTATGCGCTAGCGGCGATACGTCGTACCCTTGCGGGGTCCGAGGCTTGTTCTCTGAGCCACAGTGCTCACCGAAGAGCTTCGGGCCCCGTCGTCGATTCAGATCCGAGGAAGTTGGTCCAGCCGTGGTTATGGGGTTCTCGATCGCCCTGATCGTCTTCAGCCTGCTGCTGATGCTGCTGGTGCTGATGCACAAGGGCAAGGGCGGCGGCCTTTCCGACATGTTCGGTGGCGGCATGCAGTCGTCGGTCGGTGGCTCCTCGGTCGCCGAGCGCAACCTCGACCGCATCACGGTCGTGGTCGGTCTGCTGTGGTTCGCGAGCATTGTCGTGCTCGGCATCCTGATGAAGGTCAACAACTGACAGCAGTCGGGTGCCGCCCGCCCTTTCGGGGCGGTCCTGTCCGCTGTCCCGCTCATAGCCCCATGTTCAGTACGCGCCCCCGTGCGCGGCTTATCATGGGGCTTGCGTGTCGGGGTGGGGTGTAACTCCCAACACTGGACGCGCGTTGGGCCTTACGTAGACTGAGGCACCCGCAGCGGAGCCGGCAGTCGACCCCGCGGCGCAGCCGCCGTTCGACACAGGCAGCACCATCACGCAGGGAGTTACGACCGTGGCAAGTGGCAACGCGATCCGGGGAAGCCGGGTCGGGGCGGGGCCGATGGGCGAGGCCGAGCGCGGCGAGTCCGCGCCGCGGCTGCGCATCTCCTTCTGGTGCTCCAACGGGCACGAGACGCAGCCGAGCTTCGCCAGCGACGCGCAGGTCCCCGACACCTGGGACTGCCCCCGCTGCGGCTTTCCGGCGGGCCAGGACCGGGACAACCCCCCGGACCCGCCGCGCACCGAGCCGTACAAAACGCATCTCGCGTACGTCCGCGAGCGGCGCAGCGACGCGGACGGCGAGGCCATCCTCGCCGAGGCGCTCGCCAAACTGCGGGGCGAGATCTAGGACTTGAGAACCGGCCGGACACCTTCGGGTGCCCGGCCGGAGCCGTCTGCCCTCCCGCGCCGAGCCGCGCGTCGGCTTCCCGCGCCGAAGCCGCTGGTCAGCGACGCGCCCGACCTCGATGTCAGTGGTGGCGTCTACGGTTTGACCGTGGCTCGGTAAACCCTCGGAGACCTTGAGGGACCACCGTGCCGCGGAGGAACCACGGGGTGGGGAGGGGGAGTTGTGACGGCTGCGGTCCACGTGAGCGGGACGGGCGCGCGAAGTGTCGCCTGGCGCGGTGGGTTCGGGCGGCTGTGGGCCGCCGCGGTGCTCTCCAGCTTCGGGGACTCGCTGCGCAAGGCCGCGCTGCCGCTGCTCGCCGCGTCCCTCACCGACGACCCGCTGCTCATAGCGTCGGTGACCGCCTGCGGCTATCTGCCGTGGCTGGTGTTCGGCCTGGTCGGCGGGGCCGTCGCCGACCGCGTGGACCAGCGGCGCGCCATGTGGACGGTGGACGTGGCGCGCGGACTCCTTGTGGCGGGCTTCGCCCTCGCCGTGGCGCTCGGCCACGCCTCGATCGGCCTGCTCATCGCCCTCGCCGTGGTGCTCACGACGCTCCAGACCCTGTTCGACAACGCCGCCACGGCCCTGCTCCCCGCCCTCGTGGACCGCGCGACCCTGGGCAGCGCGAACGCACGGCTGCTCACCGGCCAGCAGTTCGCGGGCGGCCTCCTCGCCGCTCCCGTCGTGCCTTTCCTGATGGCCGCGGGCGCGGGCCTTCCGTACGCGGTGGACGCGGCGACCTACCTGGTCGCGGCCGCCCTCGTGGCCTCCCTGCGGGTGCCCGCGCCCGAGCACCCGCCCAGACCCGCCGGGGCCACCCTGCGGTCCGACATCGCGCACGGCCTGCGCGTGCTGTGGCGGGACCGGGTGCTGCGGCGCCTGTGCGCGGCGACCGCGCTCGGCAACGTCGGCATAGGCGCGCTCCTCGCCACCCTCGTCGTCCTCGTCACCGGCTGGCTGGACGCGGGCAGCGGGGGGTACGCGGCGGCGATAACGGCGTACGCGGCCGGGAGCCTCGTGGGCGGGGCGCTCGCCGGGTGGCTCGCGCGGACGCTCGGCCGGGTCCGGGGCATCCTCGTCGCCGGAACGGCCCAGATCGCGGCGCTCGTGGCGATGGGCACGGTCCGCGACCTCGTGGCGCTGGTCGTGAGCATGGCGGTGTTCGGGGCCATGGGGATGGTGTGGAACGTCAGCACCCACACGCTCATGCAGGAGCGTCCGCCCGCCGCCGTGCTCGGGCGCGTCAGCTCGGCGTTCCGGACCCTGGCGGTCGCCGGGGCGCCGCTCGGGGCGATCCTCGGCGGGGCCGTGGCCGCGCTGTGGGGGCCCAACACCCCGATGCTGCTCGCCGCCGCCCTGTTCGCCCTCTCGGTCACCGCGCTCACACCCGCGCTTAAGTCGGCCGACAGCGGACAGACAACTCAAACCGCTCGCTGATCAACTAGGTTGGGAGGGCAGCGGGGCGAACGCAACGGTACTCAGGTTGTACGAGAGAAGGCTGAAGTCCGAGATGAACGCAGAAGGCCGCACCAAGCTGAATCAGACGCCGGAGTGGACGGCGCTGGCCAAGCACAAGGAGCAGCTGGGGGAGGTGCGGCTGCGGGAGCTGTTCGACGCTGATCCGGCGCGCGGCACCGGCTACACCCTCCGGGTGGGCGACCTGCACATCGACTACTCCAAGCACCTGGTGACCGACGAGACCCTGGCGCTGCTGCGGGACCTCGCGGTGGCGACGGACGTCTTCGGGCTCCGCGACGCCATGTTCCGCGGCGAGAAGATCAACACCACCGAGGACCGCGCGGTCCTGCACACCGCGCTGCGCGCCGCCCGGGACGCCGACGTCGAGGTCGACGGCGAGAACGTGGTGCCGGGCGTGCACGCCGTGCTCGACAAGATGTCCGCGTTCGCCGACAAGATCCGCTCCGGCGAGTGGACCGGCCACACCGGCAAGCGCATCAAGAACGTCGTCAACGTCGGCATCGGCGGCTCCGACCTCGGCCCCGCCATGGCGTACGAGGCGCTGCGGTCCTTCACCGACCGCGACCTGACCGTCCGCTTCGTGTCGAACGTGGACGGCGCCGACCTGCACGAGGCGATCCGGGACCTGGACGCGGCCGAGACGCTGTTCGTCATCGCCTCCAAGACGTTCACCACGATCGAGACGATCACGAACGCGACCTCCGCGCGGAACTGGCTGCTCACCCAGCTCCAGGCCGACGAGAGCGCCGTCGCCAAGCACTTCGTGGCCCTGTCGACGAACACCGAGAAGGTCGCCGACTTCGGCATCGACACGGCCAACATGTTCGAGTTCTGGGACTGGGTCGGCGGCCGGTACTCGTACGACTCGGCGATCGGCCTCGCCCTGATGATCGCCATCGGACCGGACCGCTTCCGCGAGATGCTCGACGGATTCCGGCTCGTCGACGAGCACTTCCGCACGGCGCCCGCCGAGGAGAACGCGCCGCTGCTGCTCGGCCTGCTCGGCGTCTGGTACGGCAACTTCCACGACGCGCAGTCGCACGCCGTCCTGCCGTACTCCCACTACCTGTCCAAGTTCACGGCCTACCTCCAGCAGCTCGACATGGAGTCCAACGGCAAGTCCGTGGACCGCGACGGCGAGCGGGTGCAGTGGCAGACCGGTCCGGTGGTGTGGGGCACGCCGGGCACGAACGGGCAGCACGCCTACTACCAGCTCATCCACCAGGGCACCAAGCTCATCCCGGCCGACTTCATCGGCTTCGCCAAGCCGGTCGACGACCTGCGGCCCGGCCTGGTCGCCCAGCACGACCTGCTGATGGCCAACTTCTTCGCCCAGACGCAGGCCCTCGCCTTCGGCAAGACACCCGACGAGGTCCGCGCGGAGGGCGTGCCGGACGAACTGGTGCCCCACAAGACGTTCCAGGGCAACCACCCGACGACGACGATCCTCGCGACCGAGCTGACCCCGTCGGTCCTCGGCCAGCTCATCGCGCTGTACGAGCACAAGGTGTTCGTCCAGGGCGCCGTCTGGAACATCGACTCCTTCGACCAGTGGGGCGTCGAGCTGGGCAAGGTCCTCGCCAAGCGCGTGGAGCCCGCCCTGACGGAGGGCGCTGACGTGCCGGGCCTGGACGCCTCCACCAAGGCCCTGGTCGCCAAGTACCGGGAGCTGCGCGGGCGTTGAGCCCACGGCTCGCCAGTGGCGCCCCGGTCCGCGAGGCCCGGGGCGCCTTGCGCCGCGCCGTCAACGTCCGCCTTCACTCGGATGGCTGATGCGGACGCGGTCCGGGCGGCAGCGGGCGGGCCACCGCTACAGCATGGCCGCCATGGCACAGCAGCAAGGATGGTCCGCCCCCGTACCGCCGCCGCAGCCGAAGAAGCGCCGGAAGTGGCCCTGGGTGCTCCTGGTCGTGTTCCTCTTGATGACCGGCGGCTGCGTGGCGCTGATCGCCGGTGTCGCGAACGAGGTCGACAAGGAGACCAAGCGCGAGATCACGGTCACGTACGAGGTCACCGGCAGCGCCAAGGACGTCACGATCACCTACTCGACCTACAGCGACGGCGACCTCTCGCAGAACCAACTCAGCGACGTGGAGCTGCCCTGGCGCAAGGAGGAGAAGACGAAGGGGTTCGTGAAGGGTGGAACCCTCGCTGTCACCACCGGAGCCTCCGGCGGCAAGATCCGCTGCGAGGTCACCGCTGACGGGACGACTCGCACCGCCACGGCCAGCGGAAAGTTCGCCACCGCCACCTGCGACGGCTTCTGACGGCAGCACGCCGACGGGTCCCGGTACAGGCACGCCGACGGGCCCCGGTCCAGAAAGGACCGGGGCCCGTCGGCGCGTACAGCCGGGGTCAGGGTGACGCCGGCGGATACAGGTCCCGCGGCAGCTGCGAGGCCGCCGCCGCGTCCAGGAGCCACAGCGTGCGGGCGCGGCCGTACGCGCCCGCTGCCGGGGCCTGGACCTCGCCCGCTCCGGAGAGGGCGATCGCCGCGGCCTTCGCCTTGTCCTCGCCCGCCGCGAGGAGCCAGACCTCGCGGGCCGAGCGGATCGCGGGGAGGGTCAGCGAGACGCGGGTGGGCGGCGGCTTGGGCGCGCCGTGCACGCCGACCACCGTGCGGTCCGTCTCCCGTACCGCAGGCGACTCCGGGAACAGCGACGCCACATGCGTGTCCGGGCCGACGCCCAGCATCAGGACGTCGAACGTCGGGACGGGGCCGTGGTCTTCCGGGCCGGCGGCCGCCGCGAGCTCCGCCGCGTACGCCTCGGCCGCCGCGTCCGCACCGTCCCCGTCGGCGCCCTTGGCGAACGTGCCGTCCGACGCGGGCATCGGGTGCACCCGCGCCGGGTCGAGCGGCACCGAGTCGAGCAGGGCCGCGCGGGCCTGCGTGTAGTTGCGCTCGGGGTCGCCCTCCGGCAGGAACCGCTCGTCGCCCCACCACAGGTCGAGGCGGGACCAGTCCACGGCGTCGCGGGCGGGCGCCGAACTGAGCGCCGCCAGCAGGCCGTTGCCGTTGCGGCCGCCCGTGAGGACCACGGACGCGGAGCCGCGGGCCGCCTGCGCGTCGACGATCTTCGTGATCAGCCGGGCCGCGGCGGCCTGCGCCATCAGCTCCTTGTCGCGGTGCACGACCAGCTGCGGAGCCACCGTCACTTCGCGGCCGCCTTCTTGGCCGCAGCCTTCGCCGGGGCCTTCTTGGCAGCCCCGGTACCGGTACCGGTCCCGGACTCAGAGCCAGACCCGGTCTCCGCCTTGGCGTCGGCGCCGTCCTTGGCCGTGGCAGCCGCAGCCTCGCCGAGCCGGTCCACGCCGAAGCGCAGCGCCGCCGCGTACGTGTCGTCCGGGTCGAGCCGCCGCAGCTCCTCCGCGATCAGCTCGGACGTCTCACGGCGCTTGAGCGCGACCGCGCGGTCCGGCTGGCCCTGGATGGACAGCGTGGCGAGGGAGCCGTCGGCCCGGTCGAGCACGATGGGGCCGCAGTTGGTCTCCATGCGCACGCCGGTCAGGCCGGGACCCGGCGACACCGTGCGCTTGACCGGCACCGAGAGCCGCTCCGCCAGCCACATCGCGAGGAGCTCAACGCTCGGGTTGAACTCCTCGCCGTCCACCGCGGCGGCGGTGACCTCGCACGTGACCTGGTCCAGGGCCGCGGCCAGCATCGAGCGCCACGGCGTGATGCGGGTCCAGGACAGGTCCGTGTCGCCGGGGTGGTAGGCCTCGGCGCGGGCGGTCAGCTCGTGGATGGGCTGCTCGGCGGCGTAGGTGTCCGTGACGCGCCGCTGGGCGAGCGCGCCGAGGGGGTCCTGCGCGGGGTCCAGCGGCGCGTTCACCGGCCACCAGGCGACGACCGGGGCGTCCGGCAGAAGCAGCGGCAGGACCACCGACTGGGCGTGGTTGAGCACCTCGCCGTACAGACGCAGAATGACCGTTTCTCCGGTGCCCGCGTCGGCGCCGACCCGGACCTCGGCGTCCAGGCGCGAGGTCGTGCGGTCACGCGGCGAGCGCGAGACCCGCTTGATGACGACCAGCGTGCGCGAGGGGTGCTCGCGCGAGGCCTCGCTCGCGGCCTTGAGCGCGTCGTAGGCGTTCTCCTCGTCGGTGACGATGACGAGGGTGAGCACCATGCCGACGGCCGGGGTGCCGATCGCGCGGCGGCCCTGCACGAGCGCCTTGTTGATCTTGCTGGCCGTGGTGTCCGTCAGGTCGATCTTCATGGCCGACGCCAGCTCCGTCCGTCTTGTGCGAGCATTTCGTCCGCCTCGACCGGGCCCCAGGTACCGGCCGGGTACTGCGCGGGCTTGCCGTGCTTGTCCCAGTACTCCTCGATCGGGTCGAGGATGTTCCAGGACAGCTCGACCTCCTCCGTGCGCGGGAAGAGGTTGGCGTCGCCGAGCAGCACGTCCAGGATGAGGCGCTCGTACGCCTCCGGGCTGGACTCGGTGAAGGACTCGCCGTAGGCGAAGTCCATCGACACGTCCCGGATCTCCATGGACGTGCCCGGCACCTTCGAGCCGAAGCGGACCGTGATGCCCTCGTCCGGCTGGACGCGGATGACGATCGCGTTCTGCCCGAGCTCCTCGGTCGCCGTGTGGTCGAAGGGGGAGTGCGGCGCGCGCTGGAAGACGACCGCGATCTCCGTGACGCGTCGGCCGAGGCGCTTGCCGGTGCGCAGGTAGAACGGGACGCCCGCCCAACGGCGGTTGTCCACCTGGAGCTTGATGGCGGCGTAGGTGTCGGTCTTCGACTTGGGGTCGATGCCGTCTTCCTGGAGGTAGCCGACGGCCTTCTCGCCGCCCTGCCAGCCACCGGAGTACTGCCCGCGCACGGTGTCCTTGCCGAGGTCCTTGGGCAGCTTCACCGCGCCCAGGACCTTCGCCTTCTCCGCGACCAGGGCGTCCGCGTCGAAGGAGGCGGGCTCCTCCATCGCGGTCAGCGCCATCAGCTGGAGCAGGTGGTTCTGGATGACGTCACGGGCGGCGCCGATGCCGTCGTAGTACCCGGCGCGGCCGCCGATGCCGATGTCCTCGGCCATCGTGATCTGGACGTGGTCGACGTACGACCTGTTCCAGATCGGCTCGAACATCTGGTTGGCGAAGCGCAGCGCCAGGATGTTCTGGACGGTCTCCTTGCCGAGGTAGTGGTCGATCCGGAACACCTGGTCCGGGGCGAACACCTCGTGCACGATCGCGTTCAGTTCCTTGGCGGACTTCAGGTCGTGCCCGAAGGGCTTCTCGATGACCGCGCGGCGCCAGGACCCCTCGGGCGCGTCCGCGAGCTCGTGCTTCTTGAGCTGCTGGACGACCTGCGGGAAGAACTTCGGGGGCACGGAGAGGTAGAAGGCGAAGTTGCCGCCCGTGCCCTGCTTCTTGTCCAGATCCTCGATGGTCGCCTTGAGCTGCTCGAAGGCGTCGTCGTCGTCGAAGTTGCCCTGGACGAAGCGCATGCCCTGGATGAGCTGCTGCCAGACCTCCTCGCGGAAGGGCGTACGCGCGTGCTGCTTGACCGCGTCGTGCACCTCCTGCGCGAAGTCCTCGTCCTGCCACTCGCGGCGGGCGAAGCCGATGAGCGAGAAGCCCGGCGGCAGCAGCCCCCGGTTGGCCAGGTCGTACACGGCGGGCATCAGCTTTTTACGGGACAAATCGCCCGTGACGCCAAAAATGACCAGGCCCGACGGCCCCGCGATACGCGGGAGCCGTCGGTCCGCGGCGTCACGCAGCGGATTGCTGCTTGACAAGGTCTTAGCCCTCCGAAGGTGCGAGGCGCTTGAGCTCCGCCTCGGTCGACTTGAGCAGGTCGTTCCAGGACGCCTCGAACTTCTCGACGCCCTCGTCCTCAAGCAGCTGCACCACGTCGTCGTAGGAGATCCCGAGCTTCTCGACGGCCTCGATCTCGGCGCGCGACTGCTCGTAGGTCCCGGCGATGGTGTTGCCGGTGATCTGCCCGTGGTCGGCGGTGGCCTCAAGAGTGGCCTCCGGCATGGTGTTCACCGTGCCCGGGGCGACCAGGTCGTCGACGTACAGCGTGTCCTTGTACGCCTTGTCCTTCACACCGGTCGACGCCCACAGCGGACGCTGCTTGTTGGCGTGCGCCTTGTCCAGGGCGGCCCAGCGGTCGGAGCCGAAGACCTCCTCGTACGCCTCGTACGCGAGCCGGGCGTTGGCCAGACCGGCCTTGCCGCGCGCGGCCTTGGCCTCGTCGGTGCCGAGGGCGTCGATCCGCTTGTCGATCTCGGTGTCCACGCGGGACACGAAGAACGACGCCACCGAGTGGATCTTGGACAGGTCCAGGCCCGCGGCCTTCGCCTTCTCCAGGCCCGCGAGGTAGGCGTCCATGACCTCGCGGTAGCGCTCGAGCGAGAAGATCAGCGTGACGTTCACGCTGATGCCCTTGCCGATGACCTCGGTGATCGCGGGCAGGCCCGCCTTCGTCGCCGGGATCTTGATGAGCGTGTTCGGCCGGTCCACCAGCCACGCCAGCTGCTTGGCCTCGGCGACCGTCGCCTGCGTGTGGTGGGCGAGCCGCGGGTCGACCTCGATCGACACCCGGCCGTCCTGGCCCTCGGTCGCGTCGAACACCGGCCGCAGGATGTCGGCGGCGTCACGGACGTCCGCCGTCGTGATCATGCGGATCGCTTCCTCGACGGTGACCTTGCGGGCGGCGAGGTCGGTGAGCTGCTGCTCGTAACCGTCGCCCGAAGAGATCGCCTTCTGGAAGATCGACGGGTTCGTCGTGACGCCCACGACATGCTGCTCGTCGAGGAGCTCGGCGAGGTTGCCGGACGTGATCCGCTTGCGCGACAGGTCGTCCAGCCAGATCGCGACGCCTTCGTCGGAGAGGCGCTTGAGTGCGTCTGTCATGGAATTACATCTCCTACTTGGTCGTATATGGGCGTCAGCGCTGAGCGGCCGCGATCGATTCCCGCGCCGCCGCGGCCACCGCGTCGGCAGTGAACCCGAACTCGCGGAAGAGGACCTTGCCGTCCGCCGAAGCCCCGAAGTGCTCCAGCGAAACGATGCGCCCCGCGTCCCCGACGAACCGGTGCCAGGTCAGACCGATGCCCGCCTCGACCGCCACGCGCGCCTTGACCGACGGCGGAAGCACCGAGTCCCGGTACCCCTGGTCCTGCTCCTCGAACCACTCGACCGACGGCATCGAGACGACGCGCGTCGGCACGCCGGCCGCCTGCAGCTGCTCGCGCGCCTCGACGGCGAGGTGCACCTCGGAGCCGGTGCCGATGAGGACGACCTCGGGCTCGGCCTGCGTGCCGTCCGCGCCCTCGGCGTCGAACAGGACGTAACCGCCCTTGACCGCGCCCTCGGTGACCTCGCGGTCGTACGTCGGCACGCCCTGACGGGTCAGCGCCAGACCGTGCGGGGCGCCCTTGCCGAACACCTTGGTGTAGCGCTTGAGGATCTCGCGCCAGGCCACGGCCGTCTCGTTCGCGTCGGCCGGGCGGACCACGTTCAGGCCCGGGATCGCGCGCAGCGTGGCCAGGTGCTCCACCGGCTGGTGCGTCGGGCCGTCCTCGCCGAGACCGATCGAGTCGTGCGTCCACACGTACGTCACCGGCAGGTGCATCAGCGCGGACAGGCGCACGGCGTTGCGCATGTAGTCGGAGAACACCAGGAAGGTGCCGCCGAAGATGCGGGTGTTGCCGTGCAGCGCGATGCCGTTCATCTCCGCGGCCATGGAGTGCTCACGGATGCCGAAGTGGATCGTGCGGCCGTACGGGTCGGCCTCCGGCAGCGGGTTGCCCGCGGGGAGGAACGACGACGTCTTGTCGATCGTGGTGTTGTTCGAGCCCGCGAGGTCGGCGGAGCCGCCCCACAGCTCGGGGATCACCGCGCCGAGCGCCTGCAGGACCTTGCCGGACGCGGCACGCGTCGCGACGCCCTTGCCCGCCTCGAAGACCGGGAGCTTCTCCTCCCAGCCCGACGGCAGCTCGCCCGCGGCGATCCGGTCGAACTCCGCGGCGCGGTCGGCCTCCTTGGTGCGCCAGGCCGCGAAGCCCTTCTCCCACGTCGCCTTGGCCTCCTGGCCGCGGTCGAGCGCCTGGCGGGTGTGCGCCAGGACCTCGTCGGCGACCTCGAAGGACTGCTCCGGGTCGAAGCCGAGGACGCGCTTGGTGGCCGCGACCTCCTCGTCGCCGAGCGCCGAGCCGTGCGCGGCCTCGGTGTTCTGGGCGTTCGGGGCGGGCCAGGCGATGATCGAGCGCATCGCGATGAACGACGGCTTGTCGGTGACCGCCTTGGCCTCCTGGATCGCCGCGTACAGCGCGGCCGGGTCCAGGTCGCCGTTCTCCTTCGGCTCCACGCGCTGGACGTGCCAGCCGTAGGCCTCGTACCGCTTCTCGGTGTCCTCGGAGATCGCGGTCTCGGTGTCGCCCTCGATCGAGATGTGGTTGTCGTCCCACAGCAGGATCAGGTTGCCGAGCTTCTGGTGCCCGGCCACCGAGGACGCCTCGGCGGAGATGCCCTCCTGGAGGCAGCCGTCTCCGGCGATCGCGTAGATGAAGTGGTCGAAGGGGGACTCGCCCGTCGCGGTGTCCGGGTCGAAGAGTCCACGCTCGTACCGCGCGGCCATCGCCATGCCCACGGCGTTGGCGACGCCCTGGCCGAGCGGGCCCGTCGTCGTCTCCACGCCCACCGTGTGGCCGTACTCCGGGTGGCCCGGGGTCTTCGAGCCCCAGGTGCGGAAGGCCTTCAGGTCATCCAGCTCCAGGCCGAAACCGGCCAGGTACAGCTGGATGTAGAGCGTGAGGGACGAGTGGCCCGCGGACAGCACGAAACGGTCGCGCCCGGTCCAGTCGGCGTCCGCCGGATCGTGCCGCATCACCTTCTGGAAAAGGGTGTACGCGGCGGGCGCGAGGCTCATGGCCGTACCCGGATGGCCGTTGCCGACCTTCTGTACGGAATCCATGGCCAGGACGCGGACGGTGTCGACAGCCCGCTGGTCCAGTTCGGTCCACTCGAGGTCTGTGGTGGTCGGCTTGGTGCTCACCCTGAGTCAGGGCTCCTCTCCACATGTCGAATGCCGGCGGCGTATGGATCGCACCGGCCGCTGTCGAGCCTACCGCTGTGAGAACGTGCATTTTTTCGAGTCATTCCAGACTGCCGGGACACGTCCCGATCCGCCTGTCGAAAGGGCTCCGCCGCATTCACCATGTGAATGCGGCACTGCTCATCTGGTCGACTCATCCGCTTGCCGCACCGGCGTCCACACCGGGGCGAACCCGCCCATGAACTCCGCTCGTCTGGCCCCTCAACACGAACCCACCCCCGCGAAGGGCGAGGTATGGGCAACGTCTACAGTGGCGTGGTACGCGCGAGCCTTTACCGGATCTTCATGTCCGAACGTCCGACGCAGGGCTTGCTGGGAGTCTCTGTCAGGGGTGTGCGTGACGGCCGTTGAATCCCGTCCAGCGGGGGTACTCGGGACGAGCCAGAACCCGAGCAACCGGCCGTTCGGGGCCCGAGTCAAGGCATTCGTGGCGCTGACCAAGCCGCGGATCATCGAGCTGCTGCTGATCACCACCGTTCCGGTGATGTTCCTCGCCGAGCAGGGGGTGCCCGACCTGACGCTGGTGTTCGTCACCTGCCTCGGCGGCTACCTGTCGGCGGGCGGCGCCAACGCGTTGAACATGTGGTACGACCGCGACATCGACGCGCTCATGGAGCGCACGTCGCAGCGGCCGCTCGTCACCGGCATGGTCAGTCCCCGTGAGTGCCTGGTCTTCGGCATCACGCTCGCCGTCGTCTCGACGCTGCTCTTCGGACTCGCCGTCAACTGGCTGTCCGCCTGGCTGTCGCTCGGGGCGCTGCTCTTCTACGTCGTCGTCTACACGATGATCCTGAAGCGCCGGACCTCCCAGAACATCGTCTGGGGCGGCATCGCGGGCTGCCTGCCCGTCCTCATCGGCTGGTCGTCCGTCACCAACTCGATGTCGTGGGCGCCGATCGTCCTCTTCCTCGTCATGTTCTTCTGGACGCCGCCGCACTACTGGCCGCTGTCCATGCGGGTCAAGGAGGACTACGCGCGCGTGGGCGTCCCCATGCTCCCGGTGATCGCCTCCAACAAGGTCGTCGCGCGCCAGATCGTCGTCTACAGCTGGGTCATGGTCGCCGTCTCCCTGCTGCTCCAGCCCCTCGGCTACACCGGCTGGTTCTACACCGCGGTCGCCCTCGCCACCGGCGGCTGGTGGCTGTGGGAGGCCCACGGGCTGCAGAACCGCGCGAAGGCCGAGGTCACCGGCGGCAAGCTCAAGGAGATGCGGCTCTTCCACTGGTCCATCACCTATGTCTCGCTGCTGTTCGTGGCGGTCGCGGTGGACCCCTTCCTGCGGTAGCCCCTCGGCGCTTCTCGGTACGGGGTGTGGCCCTCGTCGTCCTCAGGGCGGCGGGGGCCACACGGCTGTCAGCCCTCCCGGAGGTACGGAAATCAGTCCTCCCGGAGATACAGATAGCCGTCCCCGTCCAGCGCGGCGGCCCGGCCGGTGCGGAACCAGCCGTCCCGCAGCACGGCGGCCGTCCCCCTCCTGTCCTCGAAGTAGCCGCCGAACAGCAGCGGCCCCCGTACATACAGCTCCCCGCCCGCCACCCGCACCTCGCTGCCCGGCGCGGGCACCCCGCAGCTCCCCGGCCTGCCGCGGCCGTCGGCGTGCTCCAGGACGGCGAGGTCACCCGTCTCGGCGGAACCGAGGACGGCGCGGGCGCGGGCCGCCGGGGTCGCCGTGCGCACGGCCTCCAGGAGACACGGCTCCACGGCGGTCGGCCGCTCCGACTCCACGTCGGCGTACCGCAGCCGGGCCAGGAGGTGCGGTGCCGTGTCCAGGACGCCCTCCCACGCGGAGGGCGCGCAGACAAGGCCTTCCGCGCGGTGTGCCCGCACGGCCGCGCAGATCGCCGCCGGGTTCGGCGCGCCGTCGGCCGTCGGCAGGACGACGGTGCCCCGTGCCTGCCATTGCCGCAGCACGGCGGCCCAGGCGGCCCAGCGCTCCAGAGGCAGGCCGCACACCAGGGGGCCGCGGGGTGCGGGGCGGCAGCCGGGGTGGGTGCGCAGCGCGTTCACGCGGTGCGAGAGGACGACGCCCCGGGGGTGGTCGGGCTCGGGGGTGCCGGTGGGCTCGGTGAACTCGGGCGTGCCGGTGGGCTCGGTGAACAGGATCACGTGGGGGTCGGACTCCTCCGGCCCCGCTGCCGGTGGCCCCTCGGCCTGGTCGTCCGGCACCCCGTCCTCCCCTACGTCCGCGAGGACGACATGACGTACCCCCGACCCCGCGGCGAGCCGTGCCCCCGACCCCGCCCGCGCCGCGTCCGTCACGAGCAGGCGCGGCCGGGCCGCCCGCACGATCCGCGCGACCCGCCCGGCCCAGGCGTCACCGGAGCCCGCGTCGACGGGAACGAACACCGCCCCGGCCCGCGCGGCCGCCGCGAAGGCGGCGAGGGTCTCCGGCGAGGCCGCCACCGGGCAGACCACGCGGTCGCCGCGCCGCACGCCGTGGGCGGCCAGGTGCCGGGCGGTCCGGTCCGCCGCCGCGTCCAGCTCCGCGAACGTGAGCGCGCGGTCGCCGACCAGCGCGGCCGTGCGGTGCGGGACGGCGCGGGCGGCGGACCGGAAGACCTCACCGATCAGCAGTCCGGTCATGCCCCCTGGCCTACCACGGGGCGGCACCGGGCGGAACGGGCGTGCGCGCCCCCGGCGCGACCGTGGCCGAGACCACGCCGCCCGGGCGTCGCCGAATGATCTACCCGTCGGTAGCATCCTGTGCCATGGCAGACACGGAGCAGGAGACGGAGCAGGGCACCCCGGGCAGCGGCGACGGCGCGGCGGCGAAGGCCGCCAAGGAGGCCGCCCGTGCCGACCGCAGGGCCGCGCGGCTCGCCAAGGAGATCGGCGCGTTCGCGCGGGCGCACGGCGGCGCGGAGGGACAGGTCGCGTACATCGGCGAGCGGGGCGCGCGCATCGTCCTCGTCGGCGCGGACGGCGGCTGGGGCGACCTCGTCGCGCCGAGCCACGCCATCGCGACGAGCGCCGTCGAGAAGGCCGGGATCACCGTCCACGAGGACTTCGACGGCGACTTCGCGGCCAAGGTGACGACCGGACCGTACGAGTGGAAGCGCATGGCGGGCATCCAGATCGGCGGCCCCAAGGGCGCCTGACGACACGCGCGGCGCGGGCACGGGGTGACACGGCGAGCAACACCTGACGCCGGGGTCACCCGTTAGGACCGTAGGAACACGGTCCACGTCTGGAGCCAGGATGATCGAAACCCCGTCCCTGGTGGACCAGCACTGCCACGGCGTCCTGCGCACGGAGCTGGGGCTCGGCACCTTCGAGGCCCACCTCGGCCGGGGCGAGGGCCCGCCCGCCCCCGGCACCACCTTCTTCGACACCCAGACCGGCTTCGCCGTGCGCCGCTGGTGTCCGCCGCTGCTCGGTCTCGAGGCGCACTGCCCGCCCGCCCGCTATCTCGCGCGCCGCCGTGAACTCGGCGTCCTGGAGGCCGGGCGGCGGCTGCTGCGCGGCAGCGGGATCACGACGTACCTCGTCGACACCGGCCTGCCGGGCGACCTGACCGGGCCCGGCGAACTGGCGTCGACCGGCGCTGCCCAGGCCCGCGAGATCGTCCGCCTGGAACTACTGGCCGAGCAGGTCGCCGACACCTCCGGCACGGTCGACTCCTTCCTCGCCAACCTCGCCGAGTCCGTGCACGGCGCCGCGCACGGAGCCGTCGCGTTCACCTCCGTCGCCGGGGTGCGCGCGGGCGAGGCCCTGGCCTGCGAACCGCCGGGGCCCGGCGAGGTGCGCGGGGCGGCAGGGCGCTGGCTGGCCGGGCGGCAGGTGGGCGGTGAGCTGGCCGACCCGGTGCTCCTTCGGCACCTGCTGTGGATCGCGGTCGCCTCCGGCCTGCCCCTGCAACTGCACACCGGCGCCGCCGACCCGCAGTGCTCCTTCGGCGACTTCGCCCGCGCCACCGCCGGGCTCGGCACCGACCTGGTGCTCCTGCACGGCTATCCGCACCACCGCGCGGCGGCCCACCTCGCGGGCGTCTTCCCGCACGTCTACGCCGACCTGGGCTCCGCGCTCGTGCGGACCGGGGCGCGCGCGACCGCCGTGCTCGCCGAGATCCTGGAGCTCGCGCCCTTCGGCAAGCTGCTGTTCTCCAGCGGCGCTCAGGGGCTGCCCGAGCTGCACGTGGTGGGGGCCCAGCTGTTCCGGGAGGCGCTGGGGCGGGTGCTCGGGACGTGGGTCGCGGAGGGCGCGTGGTCGCTGACGGACGCGCAGCGGGTGGCGGGGCTGATCGCGGCGGGGAACGCGCGGCGGGTCTACGGGCTCGACTAGGGCCTGTCCGACGGGTCGGCGCGGCGTCGCACCGGACAGGCCCTGGCCCCGGATCAGGCCGAGGTGAGCTGGTCCGACGACACCGGCCGCGGTACGTCCACGGTGGCGTGCGGGCGTTCGCGCAGCGAGAGGAGCACCCGCACGACCCCGATCCAGACCAGACAGGAGCCCAGCATGTGGGCGCCGACCAGGACCTCGGGGAGGTCGGAGAAGTACTGGACGTAGCCCACGAGCCCCTGCGCGAGCAGGATCAGGAACAGGTCGCGGGTGCGGTTCAGCGGGCCGCGCGGGGCGTCGACCGCCTTCAGGACGAACCACAGCGCGAACGTCAGCGTCACCACGATCCACGCGAGGACGGCGTGCAACTTCGTGACGCCCTCCCAGTCCAGGCCCACGGCACCGACGTTCATGCGCGGTACGTCGCTGGAGTCGCCCGCGTGCGGACCCGCGCCGGTGACGACCGTGCCGACCGCGATGAGCAGCACCGTGACCCCGGTCAGGGCCCACACGAGCTGGGCGACGGCCTTGCCGACGAGCGGGCGGGGCTCGTCGTCGCCCTCGCGCGTGCGCTGCCAGGTGGCCGTGGCGACCGCGATCAGGGCGGTGGAGAGCAGGAAGTGGGCCGCGACGGTGTACGGGTTGAGGCCGACGAGCACGACGATGCCGCCGAGCACCGCGTTGCCCATGACCAGCCAGAACTGGGCCCAGCCGTACCGCGTCAGGCTCCGCCGCCAGGGCTTCTGCGCACGCATGGTGATGATGGCCCAGCCGACGGCCGCGCACAGCACGTACGTCAGCATGCGGTTGCCGAACTCGATGACGCCGTGGAAGCCCATCTCGCTGGTCGCGGTGAGGGACTCGTCGGTGCACTTGGGCCAGGTCGGGCAGCCGAGGCCGGAGCCCGTGAGCCGGACGGCGCCGCCGGTGACCACGATGACGCACGTCATCACGAGCGAGATCAGCGCCGCCTGCTGCACGGTCCGCTGCGTCGGGGTCCAGCGCTCGGCGATGAAGGCGAGCGGATTGCGCACGAATTGAGCGGCGTCGGCTCGGGTCACGTTTGGCACGGGCCCCATCGTAGAAGGCCGCTTGTGCACGCCTTCACGAGGGGGACGTATCCGCTCCATTTGTGGCGTGGGTTACGCCTGGGGGTGACGCCCGCCGTCTGCTCCCGGCGGAGGATCCGCCTACTCCCAGCGGAAGAACCGTGCCGCCGCGCCCAGCCCGAGCACCGACCACACCGCCAGGATCCCGAGGTCCGCCCACGGCATCGCGGCCCCGTCCTGGAGCACGTCCCGCAGCCCGTCCGAGAGCGCCGAGATCGGCAGCAGGCCGAGCGTCGACTCGACGGCGCCGGGGAACTTGTCGAGCGGCACGATGACGCCGCCGCCGACGAGCAGGAGCAGGAAGACCAGGTTGGCGGCGGCGAGCGTCGCCTCCGCCTTGAGCGTTCCCGCCATGAGCAGGCCGAGCCCGGAGAAGGCGGCCGTGCCGAGGACCAGGAGCAGCAGCACCGCGAACGGGTTGCCGTGCGGCGACCAGCCGAGCGCGAAGGCGATGGCCGTGAGCAGCGCGATCTGGAGGACCTCGGTGACCAGGACCGACAGGGTCTTGGCCGTCATCAGGCCCCAGCGCGGCAGCGGCGACGCGGCGAGGCGCTTGAGGACGCCGTAGCGCCGCTCGAAGCCCGTGGCGATGGCCTGCCCGGTGAAGGCCGTCGACATCACGGCGAGGGCGAGGACACCGGGGGTCAGGAAGTCGACGGCCTTGCCGTCGCCCGTGTCCACGATGTCGACCGCGCTGAACAGGACGAGCAGGAGCGTCGGGATGACGACGGTGAGCAGCAGCTGTTCGCCGTTGCGCAGCAGCATCTTCGTCTCGAGCGCGGCCTGCGCGGCGATCATGCGGGGGAGCGGGGCGGCGCCCGGCTTCGGCGCGTACGTGCCGGGCGTGCCCGTGGTGCCGGTGGTGCCGGTGGTGCTGGTCACGACCGCAACTCCTTGCCCGTGAGTTCCAAGAAGACGTCTTCGAGGGTGTGGCGTTCGACCGAGATCCGGTCCGGCATGACGCCGTGCTGGGCGCACCAGGAGGTGACGGTGGCGAGCAGCTGGGGGTCGACGGTGCCGCTGACGCGGTAGGCGCCGGGGGTGAGTTCGGCGGCGGCGGAGTCCGGGGGCAGGGCCTTGAGGAGGGAGCCGACGTCGAGTCCGGGGCGGCCGGTGAAGCGCAGGGTGTTCTCGGCGCCGCCGCGGCACAGCTCGTCGGGGCTGCCCTGGGCGATGACCTTGCCCGCGTCGATGACGGCGACGTCGTCGGCGAGCTCCTCGGCCTCGTCCATGTGGTGGGTGGTGAGGATCACCGAGACACCGTCGGCGCGCAGGTCGCGCACCAGGCTCCAGGTGGCGCGGCGCGCCTGCGGGTCGAGGCCCGCGGTCGGCTCGTCGAGGAAGACGAGCTCGGGCCGTCCGACCACGGCCATGGCGAGCGCGAGGCGCTGCTGCTGGCCGCCGGAGAGGCGCCGGTAGGTGGTGCGGCCGCAGGAGTCGAGGCCGAGGCGTTCGATGAGGGCGTCGACGTCGAGGGGGTGCGCGTGCAGCTTCGCGACGTGCCGCAGCATCTCGTCGGCGCGGGCGCCGGAGTAGACGCCGCCGGACTGGAGCATCACGCCGATGCGGGGCCGCAGCGCGGCGGCCTGCCGGACCGGGTCGAGGCCGAGGACGCGGACCTCGCCGGCGTCCGGCCTGCGGTAGCCCTCGCAGGTCTCGATGGTGGTGGTCTTGCCGGCGCCGTTCGGGCCGAGGACGGCGGTGACGGCGCCCGCGCGGACGTCGAGGTCGAGGCCGTCCACCGCGGTCTTCTTTCCGTACCGCTTGACCAGACCCACGGCCTGGACGACGGACTCAGTTCCCATGCCGGGAAGTCTAGAGAGCGCCGGGCTGCCCGCGGTCCGGGGGGCGTCCCGTAAGGGGCGCGGGGAACTGCGCGACCAGCCACGAACCACCCGCGGACGCGTCTGCGTCTTTCTCGGCAGTCGCGTCTGCGGCTTGTCGCGCGCGGAGCGCGCAGTTCCCCGCGCCCCTTACGGGACGCCGCCCCCCGGCCGATGCTTCGGCAGCCACGCCTGCGCGTACGCCACCGCGTCGGCCAGCGGGAAGAGGCGGGCCGTCGCCGCCCCGACCGTGCCGCGCACCACGGACCGCTCCCGTTCGAAGTCCGCGCCGAGTTCGTCGAAGCGCTCCTCGTCGATGTCGGTCTCGCGGACCGTCATCCAGCGGCGGCCCTCGTCCGTCATGACGGCGAACGAGTTCTCGACGAGCGGCCCCGGTGCCGGGAGCCGGTATTCCGCCAGGTGGAAGGCGGTGCAGGCGCCGAAGCCCGCGCCGAGGAGCAGGACCCGCGCCCCGGCTGCCTCGAGCCGGGCCAGCGGGCTGTGCTCGCCGAGCCTGCAGTCCAGGGCGTGGCCGTCCATCAGGGCTTTCGCGTGCGGTCCGACGGCCGCGAAGGACGTCTGCGGGTGGGCGCTGCGGACGGCGCCGGGCCAGGTGCGCACGGTCTCGGGGAGGACGCCGACGCCGCGCGTGCGGGCGGTACGGGGGTCGTAGGCAGGCATCGTGGCGCGGATGGCGGGCCACCAGGAGGCGGGGACGGGAGGGTCCTCCCACTCGGCCGGATCCGAGTTGTCGCTGGACTGCGAGGGCACCACGAGCGTCCCCTCGTCACCCAGACAGTCGAACAGTGCGAGGACGACGGCCTCGGCGCCGCCGCTGACCCAGCCGAGCGAGCTGAGCGAGGTGTGCACGAGCAGCGTCTCGCCGTGGCCGACGCCGAGCGCCCGCAGTTCGTCCGCGATCGACTCACGGGTGCACAAAGGGCCGGTGGGAGGGGGTGTGGGCATGTTCAGAAGTCTTCCCGGCGGGGCGGGAACGCGCCACCGATTTGATCGATCAGTGATCGTTTTCGCAGGTCAGCTTAGGTATGCCTAAGTGACGTAGCGCACCGAACAGTGATCCGGACGCGGGTTGTCAGGCTCTGAGGAATTACGCAACAATGGCGTTGTGAAAAACGTTGGCGAGGCTCGGGAGACCCCCACGGGGGCCCCTCAGGAAGAGCTCGCGACCGGTGAGCGGTCGACCCGCAACCGCGTCGCGCGCTCCATCCTGGACCACGGCCCGTCCACCGTCGCCGACCTCGCGGGCCGCCTCGGCCTCACCCAGGCCGCCGTCCGCCGCCACCTCGACTCCCTCGTCCAGGAGAACGTGGTCGAGGGCCGCGAGAAGCGGGTCTACGGCGCCCGTACGCGAGGCCGCCCGGCCAAGGTCTTCGCCCTGACCGACTGCGGCCGCGACGCCTTCGACCAGTCCTACGACAAGCTGGCCGCCGACGCCCTGCGCTGGATCTCCGAGACGCACGGCGAGACGGCGGTCGTGGAGTTCGCCCGTGCCCGCATCGCCGAGCAGGCCAAGGCCTACCGCGCGGCGATGGACGCGGCACCCCCCGAGCGCAGGACCGACGCGCTGGCGAAGGCATTGACCGCCGACGGGTACGCTGCTACGGCGCGCAGTGCGCCGGTGGGGGAGCAGCTCTGCCAGCACCACTGTCCGGTCGCCCACGTCGCCGAGCAGTATCCGCAGCTCTGCGAGGCGGAGACGGAGATCTTCTCCGCACTGCTCGGGACCCACGTCCAGCGCCTGGCCACCATCGCCCACGGAGACGGCGTCTGCACGACGTACATCCCCAAGGCGACCCCCCAGACCACTGATAACGCATCTGCAAGCACCGCCGGGAGGAACCCCGCATGACGCTCCCCATCGAGGAGACTGCCCACCCCGAGCTCGAGGGTCTGGGCAACTACGAATACGGCTGGGCCGACTCCGACGTGGCCGGTGCCTCTGCCAAGCGGGGCATCGACGAGGCTGTCGTCCGAGACATCTCCGCGAAGAAGAGCGAGCCGGAGTGGATGACCAAGCTCCGCCTCAAGGGCCTGCGCCTGTTCGAGAAGAAGCCCATGCCGAACTGGGGCTCCGACCTCTCCGGCATCGACTTCGACAACATCAAGTACTTCGTGCGCTCCACGGAGAAGCAGGCGGAGTCCTGGGAGGACCTGCCCGAGGACATCAAGAACACGTACGACAAGCTCGGCATCCCCGAGGCGGAGAAGCAGCGCCTCGTCGCCGGTGTCGCCGCCCAGTACGAGTCCGAGGTCGTCTACCACCAGATCCGCGAGGACCTGGAGGAGCAGGGCGTCATCTTCCTGGACACCGACACGGCCCTGAAGGAGCACCCCGAGCTCTTCAAGGAGTACTTCGGCACGGTCATCCCGGTCGGCGACAACAAGTTCGCGTCGCTGAACACGGCCGTGTGGTCCGGCGGATCGTTCATCTACGTGCCGAAGGGCGTGCACGTCGAGATCCCGCTCCAGGCCTACTTCCGCATCAACACGGAGAACATGGGCCAGTTCGAGCGGACGCTGATCATCGTCGACGAGGACGCCTACGTCCACTACGTCGAGGGCTGCACGGCGCCGATCTACAAGTCGGACTCCCTGCACTCCGCGGTCGTCGAGATCATCGTCAAGAAGGGCGCCCGCTGCCGCTACACGACCATCCAGAACTGGTCGAACAACGTCTACAACCTGGTCACCAAGCGCGCCGTGGCGTACGAGGGCGCGACCATGGAGTGGATCGACGGCAACATCGGCTCCAAGGTGACGATGAAGTACCCCGCCGTCTACCTGATGGGTGAGCACGCCAAGGGCGAGACCCTCTCCATCGCCTTCGCCGGCGAGGGCCAGCACCAGGACGCCGGCTCCAAGATGGTCCACATGGCGCCGAACACGTCCTCCAACATCGTGTCGAAGTCCGTGGCCCGAGGCGGCGGCCGCACCTCCTACCGCGGCCTGGTCGAGATCGGCGAGGGCGCCGCGGGCTCCAAGTCCAACGTGCTCTGTGACGCGCTGCTCGTCGACACGATCTCCCGCTCGGACACCTACCCCTACGTGGACGTCCGCGAGGACGACGTGTCCATGGGCCACGAGGCGACCGTCTCCAAGGTCTCCGAGGACCAGCTCTTCTACCTGATGAGCCGCGGCCTGACCGAGTTCGAGGCGATGGCCATGATCGTGCGCGGCTTCGTCGAGCCCATCGCGAAGGAGCTGCCCATGGAGTACGCCCTTGAGCTCAACCGGCTGATCGAGCTGCAGATGGAAGGAGCGGTCGGCTAACACCCGCCCTCCGGAGCAGTCGCCAGATTTCTTGACGTAGGTACGTAGGAAGAGAGCAGACCGACAGCCATGGCTGAGGCTCAGAACATCCCCGTGGGCTCCACCACCGCGGGCCAGATCGCGGTGGCCGCCGAGTCGACCGTCGCCACGCGCATGAGCGCGCCCCCGTCCTTCGACGTGGCGGACTTCCCCGTCCCCCACGGCCGCGAGGAGGAGTGGCGGTTCACGCCGCTGGAGCGCCTGCGCGGGCTGCACGACGGCACCGCGGCCGCCACCGGCGACGGCGTGCGGATCGACATCCAGGCTCCCGAGGGCGTCGTCGTCGAGACCGTCGGCCGTGACGACGCGCGGCTCGGCAAGGCGGGCACCCCCGTGGACCGCGTGGCCGCCCAGGCCTACTCCGCCTTCGAGAAGGCCGGTGTCGTCACCGTCCCCAAGGAGACGGTGCTCACCGAGCCGATCCGCATCGCCGTGCACGGCGAGGGCGGCGTCGCCTACGGCCACCAGGTCATCGAGCTCGGCGCCTTCGCCGAGGCCGTCGTGGTCATCGACCACACCGGCGACGCGGTCCTCGCGGCCAACGTCGACTACGTCCTCGGCGACGGCGCCAAGCTGACCGTCGTCTCCGTCCAGGACTGGGACGACAAGGCCGTCCACGTCGGCCAGCACAACGCGCTGATCGGCCGGGACGCCACCTTCAAGTCGTTCGTGGTCACCTTCGGCGGCGACGTCGTGCGCCTGCACCCGCGCGTGACCTACGCGGGCACCGGCGGCGAGGCCGAGCTGTTCGGCCTGTACTTCACGGACGCGGGCCAGCACCAGGAGCACCGCCTCCTCGTCGACCACAACGTCCCGCACTGCAAGTCCAACGTCGTCTACAAGGGCGCGCTCCAGGGCGAGCAGGCGCACGCGGTGTGGATCGGCGACGTCCTCATCGAGGCCAAGGCCGAGGGCACGGACACCTACGAGATGAACCGCAACCTCGTCCTCACGGACGGCGCCCGCGTGGACTCCGTACCGAACCTGGAGATCGAGACCGGCGAGATCGTCGGCGCCGGTCACGCCTCCGCCACCGGCCGCTTCGACGACGAGCAGCTCTTCTACCTGATGGCCCGCGGCATCCCGGCCGACGAGGCCCGTCGTCTGGTGGTCCGCGGCTTCTTCGCCGAGCTGGTCCAGCAGATCGCCGTCGCCGACATCGAAGAGCGCCTCCTCGTGAAGATCGACGAGGAGCTGGAGGCGTCCGTCTGATGACTTTCGTACGCGCCTGTGGCCTGAGCGAGCTGGCGGAGGACACCCCGAAGCGGGTGGAACTCGACGGCACGCCGGTCTCGGTCGTCCACACCGAGGGCGAGGTGTTCGCGATCCACGACATCTGCTCGCACGCGAACGTCTCCCTCTCCGAGGGCGAGGTGGAGGACTGCCAGATCGAGTGCTGGCTGCACGGCTCCGCGTTCGACCTCCGCACCGGCAAGCCGTCCGGCCTTCCCGCGACGCGCCCCGTCCCCGTATACCCCGTAAAGATCGAAGGGGACGATGTGCTCGTCTCCCTCTCCCAGGAGTCCTGAGGCACCATGGCAACGCTTGAAATCCGCGACCTGCACGTGACCGTCGAGGTCGAGAACGGCACCAAGGAAATCCTCAAGGGTGTCGACCTGACCGTGAAGCAGGGCGAGACGCACGCCATCATGGGCCCCAACGGCTCCGGCAAGTCGACCCTCGCCTACTCCATCGCGGGCCACCCCAAGTACACGATCACGCAGGGCACCGTCACCCTCGACGGCGAGGACGTCCTCGAGATGGAGGTCGACGAGCGTGCCCGCGCGGGCATGTTCCTCGCCATGCAGTACCCCGTCGAGGTCCCCGGCGTCTCCGTCTCCAACTTCCTGCGCACGTCGGCGACGGCGATCCGCGGCGAGGCCCCCAAGCTGCGCACCTGGGTGAAGGAGGTCAAGGAGGCCATGGCCGGCCTCCAGATGGACCCCTCCTTCGCCGAGCGCAACGTCAACGAGGGCTTCTCCGGCGGTGAGAAGAAGCGCCACGAGATCCTGCAGATGGAGCTCCTCAAGCCGAAGATCGCGATCCTCGACGAGACCGACTCCGGCCTGGACGTCGACGCCCTGCGCGTGGTCTCCGAGGGCGTCAACCGCGTCCGTGCCACGGGCGAGGTCGGCACCCTGCTGATCACGCACTACACGCGCATCCTGCGCTACATCAAGCCCGACTTCGTGCACGTGTTCGCGAACGGCAAGATCGCCGAGTCCGGCGGCGCCGAGCTCGCCGACAAGCTGGAGAGCGAGGGCTACGAGGCCTACGTGAAGGGTGGCGCATCAGCGTGACTGTGGCCCGCCAGGGGCTCCCCGGCCTCCTCGACACCGAGGCGCTCCGCAAGGACTTCCCGATCCTGGAGCGCTCGCTCCACGACGGCAAGAAGCTCGTGTACCTGGACAACGCGGCGACGTCGCAGACGCCGCGCCAGGTCATCGACGTGCTCAGCGAGTACTACGAGCAGCACAACGCCAACGTCCACCGCGGCGTGCACGTCCTCGCCGAGGAGGCCACCGCGCTGTACGAGGGCGCGCGTGACAAGGTCGCCGCGTTCATCAACGCGCCGAGCCGCGACGAGGTGATCTTCACCAAGAACGCCTCGGAGTCGCTGAACCTCGTGGCCAACATGCTGGGCTGGGCCGACGAGCCCTACCGCGTGGACCACGAGACCGAGATCGTCATCACGGAGATGGAGCACCACTCCAACATCGTGCCGTGGCAGCTGCTCTCCCAGCGCACGGGCGCGAAGCTGAAGTGGTTCGGCCTCACCGACGACGGCAGGCTCGACCTGTCGAACATCGACGAGGTCATCACCGAGAAGACGAAGATCGTCTCCTTCGTGCTGGTGTCCAACATCCTGGGCACGGTCAACCCGGTCGAGGCGATCGTGCGCCGCGCCCAGGAGGTCGGGGCCCTGGTCCTGATCGACGCCTCCCAGGCCGCGCCGCACATGCCGCTCGACGTGCAGGCCCTGCAGGCCGACTTCGTGGCCTTCACCGGCCACAAGATGTGCGGCCCGACGGGCATCGGCGTGCTGTGGGGCCGCCAGGAGCTCCTGGAGGACCTGCCGCCGTTCCTGGGCGGCGGCGAGATGATCGAGACGGTCTCGATGCACTCGTCGACGTACGCCCCCGCGCCGCACAAGTTCGAGGCGGGCACCCCGCCGGTCGCGCAGGCCGTGGGCCTCGGCGCGGCGGTGGACTACCTCAGCTCGATCGGCATGGACAAGATCGCCCAGCACGAGCACGCGATCACCGAGTACGCGGTCAAGCGGCTCCTTGAGGTCCCCGACCTCAGGATCATCGGCCCGTCCACGGCCGAGGAGCGCGGCGCCGCGATCTCCTTCACGCTCGGCGACATCCACCCGCACGACGTGGGCCAGGTCCTCGACGAGCAGGGCATCGCGGTCCGGGTCGGCCACCACTGCGCACGGCCGGTCTGCCTGCGGTACGGAATTCCCGCGACCACGCGAGCGTCGTTCTATCTGTACTCCACGCCCGGCGAGATCGACACGCTCGTCGAGGGCCTGGAGCACGTACGGAACTTCTTCGGCTGAGGGGCTGTGGCTGAGACGTGAAGCTGGATTCGATGTACCAGGACGTGATCCTGGACCACTACAAGCATCCGCACGGGCGCGGTCTGCGCCCGGGCGACGCCGAGGTGCACCACGTCAACCCGACGTGCGGCGACGAGATCACGCTGCGCGTGAAGTACGACGGATCGCGCATCGCGGACGTCAGCTATGAGGGCCAGGGCTGCTCCATCAGCCAGGCCAGCGCGTCCGTCCTGAACGAGCTGCTCGTCGGCAAGGACCTGGCCGAGGCGCAGCAGATCCAGGGCGTGTTCCTGGAGCTGATGCAGTCCAAGGGCAAGCTGGAGCCGGACGACGCGATGGAGGAGGTCCTGGAGGACGCGGTCGCGTTCGCCGGGGTCTCCAAGTACCCCGCGCGCGTGAAGTGTGCTCTGCTGAGCTGGATGGCGTGGAAGGACGCGACCGCCCAGGCCCTGGGCGAGAGCGTGGAGAGGAAGACGGCATGAGCGAGAACGAGACCCTGACCACGAAGCCCGCTTCGGAGGAAGAGGTCCGCGAGGCGCTGTACGACGTCGTCGACCCGGAACTGGGCATCGACGTCGTCAACCTGGGCCTGATCTACGGCGTCCACATCGACGACGCCAACATCGCCACCATCGACATGACGCTCACGTCCGCGGCCTGCCCGCTGACCGACGTCATCGAGGACCAGGCGAAGTCCGCGACGGAAGGCATCGTCAACGAGCTCAGGATCAACTGGGTCTGGATGCCGCCGTGGGGCCCGGACAAGATCACGGACGACGGGCGCGAGCAGCTTCGGGCGCTGGGCTTCAACGTCTGAGTCCCGCCGCTGTACGCCTCTGAAGGGCCCGCACCGAACCGGTGCGGGCCCTTTTCCGTGCCGCCCGCCGTACCGGCGGATTTTTTTATGCACGCGCATATGTACAGCCGTACCTATCGTTGTGTACGGTAGTACGCATGGGATACGGACTGCTGGCCGCGGCGATCGCGGCGGAGGTGGCCGGGACTACGGCCATGAAGTACAGCGAGGGGTTCAGCCGGCTGTGGCCGTCGCTGCTCACCGTCGCGGGCTATCTGCTGGCCTTCACGCTGCTCGCGCAGACGCTGAAGACACTGTCGGTCGGGACGGCCTACGCGATCTGGGCGGGCATCGGCACCGCCGCCGTCGCCGGGATCGGGATGCTGTTCCTGGGCGAGTCGGCGAGCCTGCTCAAGATCTCGGGCATCGCGCTCGTGATCGCGGGCGTCGTCGTCCTGAACCTCGGCGGGGCCCACTGATGGGTCGGCGCTACGACCCGGAGCGGCGGCAGCGCATCATCGAGGCGGCGCTGCGGGTCGCGGGCGAGAAGGGCATCGCAGGCCTCAGCCACCGGACCGTCGCCGCCGAGGCGGACGTGCCGCTGGGGTCGACGACGTACCACTTCAAGACGCTCGACGACCTGCTCGTGGCCGCGCTGCGCCAGTCCAACGAGGGGTTCGCGCAGATGGTGCGCGACCGCGGGGGCCTGCGGGACCCGGGCGCCGACGTCCCCGCCGAACTGGCGGCGCTGCTCGGTGAGTGGGCCTCCGGGCGGCGCGAGGCGGTCGAGCTGGAGTACGAGCTCTATCTGTCCGCCCTGCGCCGCCCCGCGCTGCGTCCGGTGGCCGCCGAGTGGTGCGAGGGGGTCGCCGAGGTCCTGCGGGAGCGGACCGACCCCGTCACCGCGCGCGGCCTGGTCGCGGTGATGGACGGGATCTGTCTGCAGGTGCTGCTCACGGGGGGCGACTACGACGAGGCGTACACCCGGGATCTGCTCGGGCGGGTGTTCAACTCCGCTGGTTCCGCAGTGAGTTGACGGCTTCCAGGGCCGCTTCCACGCTCGCCGTCACATCCGTGACCGGGTACTGCACGTCCCGGACGACCCGGTCCGCGTCCACGACGAGCGTCAGCCGCTTGAGGCGGCTCACGCCCGCCGCGCGGAACGTCGGCAGCCGCAGCGCCGCCGTCAGGGCGAGGTCCGCGTCCGAGAGGAGCGGGAAGCGCAGGCCCTCCTTGGCGGCGAACGCCCGCTGCTCGTCCGGGCGTTGGGTGGACACGCCGCGCACGGCCGCGCCCGCCGCGGTGAAGTCGGCGAGCCGGTCGCGGTACGTGCACGACTCCAGCGTGCAGCCCGGCGCGCCGGGGATCGCCGACCAGCCGGGCGGATAGGCGTCCTTGCGGGCATAGGCGCCGGGGAAGCAGTACAGGACCGTGTACGCCGCGTCCGTGACCGGGTCCGCCTGCTCGCCGTCGTCCGCGAGCAGGCGCAGCGCGGGCACCTTCGTGCCGAGCAGCTCGTGCACGCGCCGAGCCTCCTGTGACGCCTTCGCCGGGGCTGACGCCGTCATCTCTCCCTCTCCGAGCACCCATTGGTCTCCCCAGTCCTGAAGGGCGACCAGGACCGGCAGCAGGGCCCGCCCGCGCGGCGTGAGCCGGTACTCGTGGCGCGGCGGGCGGTCCTGGTACGGCACCCGGGTCAGCACGTCCGCGTCGACCAAGAGCCGCAGGCGCTCGGTCAGCACCTTGCGGGACAGGCCCAGTTCGCGCTGGAGCTCCTCGAAGCGGTGCACCCCGCGGGCCGTGTCGCGCACGATCAGCAGGGTCCACCAGTCGCCGACGACGTCCAGGGCCTGCGCGATCGCGCAGTGGGCGTCGCCGAGGCTCGTTCGCCGTGGCATGTCCTTCACGCTCTCCCGGGGTCGGCGGGACGTTGACCCGGAGCCTCGCATGCTGCCATAGTCCGTTCCCAAAAGGAACTCACTCGGAGGCGGGGGCGTGACGATGAGCGGGGGAGGCCTGCGGCGCGGGCTGCGGGACGTGCCGAGGACCGTGTGGCTGCTGGCCGCGGGCCAGTTCTTCAACATGATCGTGGCCTTCACGTTCGTGTACTTCTTCGTGTACCTGACCGACGAACGGGGGCTTTCCGTCGCCCAGGCCGGGGTGATCAGCGGCATCGGCGGCGCGGGGATGGTGGCCGGGAACTTCACCGGCGGCTGGTTCGGCGACCGCTACGGACACCGGCGGGTGCTCCTCGTCGGCTCACTGATCAGCGGGGTGGGCGTGCTGGCGCTGCCGTTGCTCTCCGTGCCGCCGCTGTACGTCGTGCCGGTCGTGAGCCAGTACGCGGCCGGGTGCGTGCGCGCGGCCAACGCCGCCCTCGTCGCCACCGTCGTGCCCGAGGGGGCGCGGCGGCAGGCCTTCGCCGTGATGCGGTTCGCCGCCAACGCGGGGTTCACCGCGGGGCCGCCGCTGGGGGCGCTGCTCATCGCGCAGGCCGGGTACGGGACGCTGTTCGTCGTCGACGGGGCGGGGACGCTGATCTTCGCCGCGTACGCCGCGCGGGTGCTGCCCGCACGGGGCGCGGCCCGCGCGGCCGCGCCCACCGAGGCCCCGGACGCGCCCGGCGTCCTCGCCTGCCTGCGGCAGCGGCCCACCGTCGTCCTGCTGCTCGCCGCGATCCTCGTCACCGACCTCGTCTACCGGCAGCAGTACTCCACGCTGCCCGCCGACCTCGACCACCACGGGCTCGACACCGGCGTGTACGGCTGGCTGCTCGCCATCAACGGCGGCCTCATCCTGCTCCTCGAGCTGCCCGTCACCGTCGCCCTGCGCGGGCGGGCGCCGCTGCGGATCATCGGTGGGGGCGTGCTGCTCGTCGGGGCGGGGTACGCAGCGCTGGCCGCCGGCACCGGGGTGGGGACCGCCGTCGCCATGATGCTGCTGCTCACGGCGGGCGAGGTGCTGTACAAGACGCCCGCCACGGCGTACGTCGCCGACCACGCGCCCGCGCATGTGCAGGGGCGGTTCCAGAGCCTGTACTCGGGGGTCTCCGTGAGCGGGGTCGTGCTGTCGGCGCCGCTCGGCGGGGCGCTGTACACGGTGGCGCCGGGGGCGCTGTGGCCGGTGTGCGCGGGGCTTGCCGGTCTTGCCGGGGTGCTGCTCCTGGTGGCGGGACGGGCGGGACGGGCGGGGCGGCCGGGGGTGTCACGTACCGAGGAGGCGCGCCCGGTCCGTGAGACGGGCACCCGCACCGGTTAGCCTCCGTCGGCTCGGCACGGTTAGGTTTCACTCATGACCGATACGCCTTCTGTTGACACCTCCCGTACGACCGGCGCCGTCGCCGCCGGGCTCGCCACCGTCGCCGCCGACGGCACCGTCCTCGACACCTGGTTCCCCGCCCCCGAGCTGGTCGCCGAGCCCGGCCCCGCCGGGACCGAGCGGCTCGCCGCCGAGCGCGCCGTGGAACTGCTCGGCGAGGGCGCCGCGAAGGCGATCGGGCCCGACGCCCGCCGTGGCGTGGAGGTCGTCGCCGTCCGCACGGTCATCGCGTCCCTGGACGACAAGCCGCTGGACGCGCACGACGTCTACCTGCGCCTGCACCTGCTCAGCCACCGCCTGGTCAAGCCGCACGGCGCGAACCTGGACGGCATGTTCGGCTTCCTCGCCAATGTCGCCTGGACCTCGCTCGGCCCGGTCGCCGTCGACGACCTGGAGAAGGTCCGCCTGAACGCCCGCGCCGAGGGCCTGCACCTGGCGGTGACCTCGGTCGACAAGTTCCCGCGCATGACGGACTACGTCGCCCCCAAGGGCGTCCGCATCGGCGACGCCGACCGGGTGCGGCTCGGCGCGCACCTCGCCGCGGGCACCACCGTGATGCACGAGGGCTTCGTGAACTTCAACGCGGGCACGCTCGGCACCTCCATGGTCGAGGGCCGCATCTCCGCGGGCGTCGTCGTCGGCGACGGCTCCGACATCGGCGGCGGTGCCTCCACGATGGGCACCCTGTCCGGCGGCGGCAACGTCCGCATCGTCATCGGCGAGCGCTGCCTCATCGGCGCCGAGGCCGGCGTGGGCATCGCGCTCGGCGACGAGTGCGTCGTCGAGGCCGGCCTGTACGTCACCGCGGGCACGCGCGTCACGATGCCCGACGGCGAGATCGTCAAGGCCCGTGACCTGTCCGGTGCCTCGAACATCCTCTTCCGCCGCAACTCGGTCACCGGTGCCGTCGAGGCCCGCCCGAACAACGCGGTCTGGGGCGGCCTGAACGACGTGCTGCACAGCCACAACTGAGCACACCCGCACCACCGAAGCGCCCTCCCGGCCCGCCGGGAGGGCGCTTCGCGTGCGTATGCTGCGCGGGCACACCGCACATGAACTCGGGGAGGACTGGATGCGAAAGACAGCGGTCGGGTCGATGGTCACGGGCACGGTGGCCGTCGCGGTGCTCGTCGCCTGCGGGCAGAGCGTCGCGCGGACCGGCGACAACACCCAGGCGCACGCGGCGCCGAAGACAGGGGGCCACACCTACAAGCTCCAGCACTCCGACATCCACTGGAGCGGCTCCAAGACCCCCTTCGAGTCGCAGATCAAGCTCCCGGACGGGCGCCGGGTCGCCATGCACTACCTGGAGAAGAAGGGCCTCTACGTCCAGGACTACAGCCCCAAGGCGCGCGGCTGGTCCAAGCCGAAGAACATCTACCGCACCAAGACCGACGCCTGCCAGGGCATCCACCTCAAGCACCGGGCCGGCACCGTCGCGGCGATCGCCGACTGGGCGACGTACTGCGCCGACGGCGAGCCCCCGCAGGAGTCCCTCGCCGCCGTCGCCACCGGCCGTCTGACGAAGTGGGACCGCCACCTCACCAAGGGCTTCGACGGCTGGGCCAAGGCCGACATCACGAAGAACGGCAAGCAGGTCACGTTCAAGTACCACTCCGACCGGCTGAAGTGGACCAAGGCGAAGGGCTTCCCCAAGAACCCGCTCGACTGACACCCGACCCGCGTTCTTCTTCCGGGCCCGCGCCGCGCCACAGGCATAGCGGTGCGGGTCCGCGCACGTCATCCACAGCAGAGGGGGCAGCAGGGCCGCCGGAGAAGAGAAGGTGACGATGGATGCCGAGAGCCAGGACCGCTTCCGGGAGTTCGTGGAGAGCAGGTCCTCCGCCCTGCTGAGGACCGCCGTGCTGCTGTGCGGCGGCGACCGGCACGCCGCCGAGGACCAGTTGCAGACCGCCCTGGTGAAGGTCGCGGGCCGGTGGAGCAGGGTCGAGGACCCGGAGGCGTACGTCCGGCAGGTGCTCTACCGCCAGCAGGTCAGCTGGTGGCGTCTGAAGTGGCCGCGCCGCGAGGTGGCCGTCGCCGAGCCGCCCGAGCGGGCCGACGACGGCGGGGAGAGCGCCGCCGAGCTGCGCGTCGTGATGCGCGGCGCGCTCGCCCGGCTCACCCCGCGCCAGCGCTCCGTGCTCGTCCTCAGGTACTACGAGGACCTGCCGGAGGCCGACGTCGCCCGGATCCTCGGGTGCTCCGTCGGCACCGTCCGCAGCACCGCGCACCGCTCCCTGGCCCGGCTGCGCTCCCTCGCCCCCGAACTGGCCGCGCTCGGCCCGGCCGCCGCCGAGGCCTCGCCGCCCCGTGACATCTCGCCTGTGGAGGTACGTCCGTGAACGTTGACCAGCTGGTGCGCGAGGCGCTCCAGGAACAGGCCGCCGAACAGGGCGGACCGCGCGGGGACCTGGCGGGCCGGGTGCTCGCCACCAGGCGCCGCCGACGCGCCCGGACGATCACGGGTGCCGCGCTCGGCACGGCCGCCGCCGTCGTCGTGGGCGTGAGTGCCCTCGACTCGGGACGCGAGGACGCGGGCCCGGCGAGCGCGTCCCGCACGGGCGACGTGATCGCGCACTCCGGCCAGTCGGTGCCCCGCGACTTCGTCGCCGCAGGGAAGACCGGCCTGGCCGGATACTCCGTCACCCGTGACGTCCCGCAGCGGAACGGCGACGAACTCCTCGCCCGCTCGTACTTCCTGCTGAACCCCAAGACCATGAAGTACGAGAAGGCCGACACCGAGTGGGCCTGGGTCGCCGTCGCCCCGGGCATGCGCACCGCCGCCGTCCTGGAGGGCGAACTGCCCACGCGCCGGGTCGGGATGCTCGACCTGCGCACGGGCAAGGTGACGCGCTGGATCACGCTGCGCCACGGTGTGGCGGCCGTCGAGTGGTCCCCGGACGGCAAGCGTCTGGTGGCGACCGCGTACCGCAAGAACCCGGACCTGATGGTCTCCGTGCCCGGCAACGGCTCCGTGAACTGGCCGCGGCACCACGGCAGCCGCACCGGCTACGTCCTGATCGAGGCCGCGTCCGGCAAGGTCGGCCCCTTCCGCGACGTGCCCCAGCCCGACCCGGACGAGGACGGCATGTTCCCCGGCGTCTCGCGCCAGGACCTGCACTTCAACCACGACGGCACCCGGCTCTACGTCCAGCAGTACGCGCGCCAGGGCAAGAAGGACTACCGCGACTGGTACACCCTGAGCGGCAGGCCGACCTCCGCGCCCCCCGCCGAGAAGCACGCGGGCCGGGCGCAGGCCGGACTCTCGCCCGACGGCAGACTGCTCGCGGCCGACGGCGACGCCAAGGGCTCGCCGGTCCTCGACCCGATGACCGGCAGGAGGGTCGCGTGGGTGCCGAGCCAGGAGCAGCTCGCCTGGGCCGACAGCAAGCGGATCATCGCGCTCGCCTGCGCCGACCCGGCACGCTGCACCGGCAAGAACAACGACCCCAAGCGGCTCGTCCTCGTCACCGTCGACAGCAAGAAGGCCGTGCCGCTGACCGGCGCCCGCACGGCCCCCCAGGGCTACAAGCGCGTGTGGACGCCGATGCTCACCGCACGCTGAACGGCCCCGGCCGGAAGCGCTCCGCCGAGCGCCTCGTAGGCCGCAAGCAGCCCGTCGACCGCGTTCCGGTCGGCGGGCAGCAGGGGCGCCCGGACCGGGCCCGCGGGCAGCCCGAGCGCGTCGAGCAGCGCCTTCGCCGTGACCGCGCCGGGCAGCCCGGAGGCCATCATCAGCTCGATGAGTTCGCTGAGCTGGCGCTGACCGCGCGCCGCGCCCGCCGTGTCGCCCGCGTCGAAGGCGTCCAGGATCGCCCGCAGCGAGCGCGGCGCGACGTTGGCGACCGTGCTGATGTACCCGGCGCCGCCGAGCGCGTACAGCGGCAGCACGAACTCATCGCAGCCCGTGTAGTACGCGAGGTCCGAGTGCGCCATCACCTTGGCGGAGCCGAGCAGGTCGTACGCGCAGTCCTTGACTCCCACGATCCGCGGATGCTCCGCGAGGCGCAGCATCGTGTCCGGTTCGACGCGGGTGCCGGTGCGGCCCGGGATGTCGTAGACGAGCACCGGCAGGCCCGACACGTCCGCGACCGCGCGGAAGTGCGCCTCGACCGCGTCCTGCGGCGGCTTGCTGTAGTACGGCGTGACCACGAGCAGCCCGTCGGCGCCCGCCTTCTCGGCCTGCAGGGCCAGTTCACCGGTGTGCGCGGTGTCGTTGCTGCCGACGCCCGCGACGACGGCGGCCCGCTCGCCGACGGCCTCCCGGACGGCCCGCAGGAGCGCGCTCTTCTCGGCGTCGGACGTCGTCGGGGACTCACCCGTGGTGCCGGAGAGGACCAGCCCCTCGCAGCCGTCCGCGACGAGCCGGTCGGCGAGGACCTGGGCGCCGTCCAGGTCGAGGGCGCCGGACGCCGTGAAGGGCGTGACCATGGCGCACAGGGCGCGGCCGAAGGGGGCGTCCGGGGACGCGGCGGGTGTGGAGGGAGCGGTCATAGGGGCAGTCTGGGCGGGACCGGTCGTGAAGCTCCACTTAATTCTGCTACGAGGTAATGCGAAGGAGCGCTACGAGGTCTGGGGTGCCCGCACGGGCCAGGGACCGCCGGTGTCCCGCTGGCGTCCACTCCCGGCCGGGGCGCGGGAGTACTGGTGGGACGCGGTGTACAGGAGTGTGACACGTGTCGTCGAGGCGTCGTTGACGGGCCCGGGCGGGCGCAGGACCCTCGGGCCATGACCACGCATCCGTACGAGCGTTACGTCGCCGTCGGAGACAGCCAGACCGAGGGGATCGGCGACGGCGACGAACGGCACGGCTACCGCGGCTGGGCCGACCGGCTCGCGGAGATCCTCGCCGTCGCGAGCCCCGACTTCGCGTACGCCAACCTGGCCGTGCGCGGCCGCCTCGCCGAACAGGTCAGGGACGAGCAACTGGCCCCGGCCCTGGCGCTCAAGCCGGACCTCGCGACCGTCGTCGCGGGCATGGGCGACCTGGTCAGGCCCGGCTACGACGCCGCCCGCACCGCCCGCGCCGTCGAGGAGATGTTCGCCGAACTCACCTCGGCGGGCGCCCGCGTGGTGACCGTGACCTTCCCCGACATCGGCCGCATCGCCCCCCTGGCCCGCCGCGCCCAGCCGCGCGTCATGGAACTCAACGCCCGTATCCGCGCCGCCGCCGACCGGCACGGCGTCGTGGTCCTCGACCTGTTCCCGCAGCGGATCACCGCCGACCCGCGGCTGTGGAGCCGCGACCGCACCCACGCGAGCCCCGTCGGCCACGCCCGCATCGCCGCCGGCGTCGCCGATCTGCTCGGCCTCGCCGGGCACGAGGACTGGGCGCGCCCGCTGCCGCCGCTCGCCCCCGTGTCGGCGCTCGGCGGCGCGGCCCAGGAGGTGCGCTGGCTCGTCGGCGCCGCCGGGCCCTGGGCGCGGCGGCGGGTGCGGCGGATGCGGCCCGGCGGGGGCGGGGGCGGCGCGCACCGGGCGAAGCGGCCCGGACTCGACGCGGTCACCCTGCCCGCACCCGAACGGGCTTGAGCGGTCACCCTGCCCGCACCCGAACGGGCTTGACCTGAACCTAACTTCACGTTGGAGCGTAGGGGTCGTACGCACCGCACGAACACCGCGTACACCATCACCGACCTGCGCGTCCGTGGCCGCACCGACGGCCGCGCACGCCCACCGAACGTGGAGACCGCCATGACCCGCCGCGCCCTCGCCCACCCCGATCCGACCCGCTCCGACATCGGCCTCACCTTCTTCAGCACCTGGAACGTCGGCACCCCCGAGCGGCAGCGCGCGGCCGTGGCCGCCATCGCCCACGCCTGGGAGAGCCGCCCCTGGCCGCACGAGGGCCTGCTCGGCTACCACGTGTACGCGGGGGAGGACGGCGCCACCCTGATGCACCACTCGCAGTGGCGGGACGAGGAGTCCTACCAGGACTTCTTCGCCAACGGCCGGGACGCGCGCAACGACGAGATCGACGCGGCCGTGCCCGGCATCGAACGCGTCGGCCTGATCAAGACCCGGCTGTACCGCAGCGTGACGCCGGGCGCCGGCGGCCCCGCGCCCGAGGCGTTCGTGACCGTGCACGTCGACTTCGAGGGACCCGACGCCGACCGGCAGCGCAGGTGGGTGGACACCGTCCTCGCCGCGCTCGGCACCGGCGCCGTCCCGGGCCTGGCCTCGGCGCACTTCCACCTGAGCACCGACGGCACGCAGATCGTCAACTACGCGGAGTGGGAGACCGCGGCGGATCACCAGCGGGCGCTGGAGGCGCCGGGCGACGGCGTCGGCACGCTGTCGGAGGAGTGGCGCCGGGTGCGGGAGTTCCCGGGGACGCTGGAGCGGGGGCAGGTGCGGCGCTGGCGGCGGGAGTTCGGGGTCGTGCCCGGCTAGTTCGTGCCCGGGGCTTTACCCCGGCGGGCTGCCCGTGGGGTCATGGAGGCGGAGCGGGACCGGGGCCCGGCGGCCCCGGCCGTCCCGCTCGACCGGAGGAGTCGCCATGACCAAGGACAGCCGCAGGGGCAGGCGCCGGGGGAGCGGCAGGGCGGACGGCGGCGGCCCGGGCACCGGCGGCACCGTCGGCAGCGGCGTCCGGGAGTTCGAGATCGTCCGGGAGTTCGAGGTCGGCTCACCGCCGCGGCAGGTGTGGGACGCGTTCACCACGGTCACCGGCACCGGCGGCTGGCTCTGGCCGATGGAGTACGAGCCGCGGGTGGGCGGCGCCGCGCCGCACGGCGCCGTCGTCACGGCCTGGGATCCGCCGCGCCGGCTCACGGTCCGCTCCGAAGGTCCTGCCGCGCTCTTCGCGGAGCGGAGCACCCTCCACATGGAGCACCTGATCGAGCCCTGCGACGGCGGCCGCCGCGCCTGGGTGCGGCACGCGCACAGCGGGATCTTCACCCAGGACTGGGAGAACCAGTACGACGCGGCGAGCAAGCACACCGACTTCTATCTGCACACCCTGCGCGAGTACTTGACGTACTTCGCGGGCCGCCCGGTCACCTACACCCACCTCGACGCCCCCGCCGCCGCCACGGCCGAGGACGCCTTCACCCGGCTCGCGCGCGAACTCGGCCTGCCCACCGACGCCTCGGAGGGCGCCCGCTTCCGGCTGAGCGCCGCCGGCGTGGACCTGGACGCCGTGCTCGACTTCCGCACGCCGTACTTCATCGGTCTGCGCACCGACGACGCGCTCTACCGTTTCTTCGGCCGCAACCACTTCGGCCGTCGCGTCGGTGTCACTGTCCACGACTTCGCGGCGCACGCCGACGCCAAGAGCGCGGAGCCCGCGTGGCGGGACTGGCTGACGCGCCTGTACGGCTGACGCGGGCTCCGGCTCCGGTGGTCGCCTCCGTGACGGCTACGGCCGGAAGCGCACCACCTGCGGGTCGTGGTCGCTGTTCTGCTCCGCGAACTCGGCGTTCACATGCACGCTGTCGTAGCGGAACCGGCCCACGCCCGGGCTCACCAGGATCTGGTCCAGGACCTGCGAGTTGCCCTGGAAGACGTACGAGTAGCGCTCGGCGCGCGGCAGCGTCTTGATCCCGGCGCGCAGCGCGCCGCCCTTCTCCAGGGCCTTGGTCGTGGCGGAGAACTCGAAGTCGTTGATGTCGCCGACCACGAGCACGTCCGCGTCCCGCTGGGTCTCTCTGACCTCCTGGACGAAGGAGTTCACGGCCTCCGCCTGGCGTACCCGCTGCGTCTCGGAGGAGCGCACCGGCGGCTGGTGGTGCGAGGTCAGCGACTCGTCGCCGCCCTTGGACGCGAAGTGGTTGGCGACCACGATCACCGGCTTGCCCCGGAAGGAGAACTCACCGGCGAGCGGCTTGCGGCTGTTGGTCCACGCCGAGTCCGCCGGGGCGATCCGGCCCGGCGAGTGCGTGAGCGCGGCCCGCTTGCCGACGCGGACGACGCCCGTCGGGGTCGTCGCGTCCCCGGCGGCGCGGTCGGTGAACGACACCCGCTCGGGGTTGAACAGGAACACCTGGCGGATGTTGCCGCCCGGCTCGCCGCCGTCCTTGTTGTTCTCGGGGTCGACGGACCGCCACGCGTAGCGCGGGCCGCCCGCCGCGACGATCGCGTCCGTGAACTTCTTCAGGGTCGCCGCGGCGGACACCGTGCCGTCGTTCTTCGCGCCGTTGTCGTCCTGGATCTCCTCCAGGGCGACGATGTCGGGCGTGGCCAGGTTCGTGACCACGCCGGAGGCCAGCGCGTCGAACTTCGACTGCGGGTCGCCCGGGTCGAGGTTCTCGACGTTGTACGTGGCCACGGCCAGCTCGCCCGCGCGCTGCGGCCGGGTCCGCTCCCGCTGCAGGCCCTTGCCCTTGCCCTGCGGCACGACCTTGCCCAGCTCACGGGCGGTCAGCGTGTACCCGCCGAACTGGTTGAAGTCCAGCGGCCCCTCCGTCGCCCCGGTCAGCGTGTCCCCGACGTCCGCCTTCGGGAACGGCTGCTCGGAGACCGGCGCCAGCTGCTGGATCTGGAGCCTGCCGGTGTTCTGCGAGTCGTACGAGCCGTACAGCGCGCCCCCGCGCCGGGTGGCGCTCTCGTGCGGCTTCACGGTCACCCACAGCTCGTTGTACGGGTCGGTCGCGCCGACGACGCGCGCGGAACCGACGGTTACGTTCATGCCCTCCAGGGACTCGTACAGGTCCAGGGCGTACGAACGGGGCTTCAGGGGCAGCCCGTTGACGCTGTTCCCGGCGGCCGGGTCGCCCTTGGGGGCGTACGTGGCGGGCACGGACCTGGCGCCGATCGCCACCGGGGCGGGCAGGGCGTTGCCGGAGGACTCCACGGTCACCGTCGGCTTGGTGATCTGGGTCAGCGACTGGTTGCCGGAGGCGGCGCCGCCGGGCACGTACTCGGTGACGGTGCCGGAGACCAGGACCGCGTCGCCCGGCTTCACCGTCGGCGTCGAGGACGTGTACACGAACACGCCCTCGCTGGTCGCCCGGTCGTCGTCCGGCGCCGTGTCCTGGATCCAGAAGCCCTTCGAACCATAGCCGCGCACGCCCGTGACGATGCCCCGCACATCGCTGACCTGCTGCCCCGCGAGCGGTGAGAGCCGCGTCGTGCCCTGGATGTCGTGCACCCGCACCTGGTCGGCGGACGCGCTGGAGGTGGTGGCGACGAGCAGCCCGGCCGCGAGGGCGGTGGCGACGAGGGTGCTGACGGCAGCGGTTCTCGGTATGTGGGGCATCGGGGACTCCGAGTGAGGGTGAAAGTGATGAACGGGATCAACGGGACGCGTACGGGGGTGCGCGGTGCATCGGCCGGGGGAGTGCCGCTCTACGCGCGTCAATCTCTTGTGCGGGCGGGGGAGTTGTCAAGGTTCTTCGGGTGTGCGTGATCTGTACGACTCCTGACGGCGGGGTGAAGCCAGGCGGAGTCGGGGCGATGCGGGCGAAGCCGGGCGGGGGTGTCGGGCGACGGGCGGGGCGGGTCCGGGGCCGGTGCGTCCGGGGGATGGAGGCGGGTCTGGGGCGGGTGCGTCCGAGGGGCGGGCGGCAAACGGTCAAATCCGTCTAGGCTTCACGCAGCAGACCCCACGCCCGTCAGGGCGGCAGACCCGCACGTCCGTCAGGAGAACCAGCCGATGTCCCAAAGCCCCGCCACCCTGCCGCCGGTGCTGCTGCACTCCGAAGCGGAGCTCGCGCGGGACGCGCTCGCCACGCCTCTGCTCGCCCGCGCCGCACGGCTCGCCCGCTGGGCGGGCCCGGACACGCGGGTGGGCGCCGGCGGCGAGCTCGTCGACGAGCAGCTTCCGGCCGCGGCGGCCGAGCTCGGGCTCACCGGCCCCGAGGGGGCGGACGGGCTGGACGACGGGGACGCGGCGGCGTACGCCAGCGAGGCGTGGCGGGTCGCCGTCGACACCGGCCTGGTCGAGATCCACGAGGCACCCGAGGACGCCGAGGGCGCCGAGGCCGAGGCCGACGGGACCGTCACCGAGGGCGAGGAGCTGGGCCTGCTCACCTCCGGGGCGCCGCAGGACGTCCTCGGCATCTGGCTCGCCGCCCTGGAGACCGTGTTCGCCGACGCGACGGTGCCCGACCTGGACGACCTCGTCGACGCCATCGAGGACGGCGGCGAGATCGACTTCGAGGCGCTCGGCTGGGACCCGCAGGGCGAGGCCGACTTCCTGGAGGGCGTCCTCGGCAACCTGTACCTGCTGACCGTCGGCGAGGGCGCCGCGGACGGTGCGGTGCCGCTGCCCGCGCTCGCCGCGTCGATGATCGTGCCCGACGACATGGGGGAGCCCACCGACGACATCCTGGAGCAGGTGTCGGACGCGATGATGCGGCTCGACGACCAGTTCCGGATGCTGGAGCCGATCGGGCTCGTCGCCTACCAGCCCGTCGACGAGGCCCTGATGGCCGACATCGACAGCGAGGAGCCGATGCCGCCCGTCGACGACGAGGACGTCACGCGGTACGGCATGGTCAGGCTGACGCCGCTCGGGCTCTACGGCATCCGGGCGCGGATGCTGGAGGCCGGGCTCGACGCGCCCGCCGTCGGCGACCTCGCCGACAAGGGCGCCGACACGCTCCTCGACGGCACCGCCGCCTTCCCGCAGGGTGCCGCGCAGGCCGAGATCGAGCAGTGGCTCGCCCGGCGGGAATCGCTCGGCGCCGCACGGGAGTTGCTGTCCGCCGCGCGCGGCGGCGACGAGGGGGCGCCGCTGCGGCGGCTGCGGTGCCAGCAGGCGCTGTCCCTCGTCGGGGACGAGGCCGAGCCCGCGCTGCGGGAGGTCCTCGACGACGCCGAGCTCGGTGGGCTCGCCCGGGTGTGGCTCGCCGAGCACGGCGCCGCCGATGTGCCTGCGCCGTCCGAGGGCATGGTCTTCTGGCTCACCATCGACACGATCGCCGCGCAGCTCGCCGCCGAGGGCAACTCCGAGGAGCTCCAGGCCCTCGTGGAGGGGCTCGCCGCGCAGCACAGCGGGTTCTTCGCCGCGGCGTGGCGTGTGGAGCACCCCGCCACCGCGGACGTCCTGGAGGCGATGGGGCGCCTCCACCCCGACAAGAAGGTCGCGAAGGAGGCCCGCAAGGCGGCCTTCAAGGCCCGCTCCCAGCAGGCCTAGGGCCTTGGGCGGAGGTCCCGTGCGGGTGGGACGGGCCGCCGCCGATCGCGCTGCGCGCTCGTCCTCAAACGCCGGACGGGCTCTCTCCCACCCACCCGCCCAACCTTCCTCGGCGTCCACCAAAAGCCCGGCACCCTCAGGCCCGCCCGGGCGAAGTCTCCAGCCCGTCCGGCGTTTGAGGACGAGGCCGGAGGCCGATCGGCGGAGGTGCGGCGCACCCGCCGGTGACACCGGCCCGGAGAGCCCGTCCGGCGTTTGAGGACGAGCCGGGCCGGAGGCCGCGAGGGGCGGTTCCCCGGCCCGGCCCGAGGGCTCAGCACTCGTAGTGCGTCGTGTGCTTGAACGACGATGTGGCGCCGTCGAAGCCATAGGTGCCGCGGTACGCGGGCGGGTTCTGGTACTCGCCGACGATGGTGATCGTCGTGGCGCAGGACCCCTGGCCGGCCCGCTTGGCGTCCAGGCGGATGGTGTCACCGACGAAGCCACCGGTGATGTCCCAGGGGGCACCGCAGATGCCGGAGGTGATCTGGCCGCCGGTCACGACGTGCGGGTAGGTGTTGGGGTTGTACTTCACCTCGATGCCGAACGTGACCTGGCCGTTGTGGAGCGTGAGCTTGCAGTCGGTGGAGACGGCCTCCGCCGAGACGTCGAACTGCGTGGCGAACGCCTCGTCACGCGTCTTGACCTCGGCCCCCTGCGGGTTGTGGAAACGGTGCTCCGCGCGGGCCTGGCCCTTCTGCTTGCGTGCCTGTGTGGTCATGGAACCCTCCCTCCGGGACGTCGTGCGTCAGGCCAGCTGCTCGGCGATCTCGACGCGCAGCAGCGCGCGGACGTTCTCGATGTGGTTGATGACGGTGACGGTCGAGGAGCCCGCGAAGAGCAGGCCGAGCGCCACATTGTCGAGCGAGGTCACCAGGGAGCCGGAGTCGCCGCCCGCGGAGATGTTCGTGGTGAGGATCTGGTCCTTGAAGCGCGCGGTGCCCGCCGTGCCGTAGTTGACGTCGATGGTGGCGTCCACGGAGACGATCCGGCCGAAGCTGATGTTCGTGGTGCGGCCGGACTTCTTGACGAGGTCGCCGACGGCGACGTTGGCCTTGCGCCGCCAGGCACGCGGCGCCCCGCTGAAGTACTGCTCGCGGGTCGCGTCCTGGAAGTCCACAGTGCCGAGCGCCGCGTCCACGACGTTGTTGTGCCGCTCCAGCGGAATCTGCGGGGCGAACTGGATCGTGATGAAGCGGTCCAGGGTCGCGATCCGGTCGGCCGGGTCCTGGCCGCCGTCGAACACGCCGGGCTGCACGATCGAGCTGCCGAGCTGGGCCCGGTTGGAGTCGGCGAGGACGTGGTTGTTGGACAGGATGTAGAACTTCGCGGGCACGCCGAGTCCGGCGCCGGGCGGGTCGACGGACGCGCCGGGCAGGAAGTCGTACACCACGCTGCCCAGGGTGCCCGCGGTCACGCGGACGTTGCCGACCGAGAAGCCGGAGGGGCTCGGCCGCATCCGGCGCTTGAGGAGCTGCGGCTCGAACGCGCCGAGGCCGCCGAGCTCTTCGAGCCGGGGCTGGGACAGACCGGCGAGCTGCTCGCTGACGGTGCCGTCGGCGTCGTACGACACCGAGGAGCGGTCCTCGCCGCGCGCGGACCTGCGCTGCTGGCGCTGCGCGGCCACATGGCCGACGGCCAGGATGTCGGTGGGGGTGCCGTCGCCCATCTGACGCGGAATCACATCCCGTTCGGGGAGCAGTGATTCGGGCACCTTCTGGGTGACGAACACGAGCACGGCGGGCTCGCCGGTGGGCCTGCCGTCGCTCCACTTCACGCCGTGCCCGAAGCCGACCACGTTCGCGAGCGGCTGTTCGCGGCGCATGAAGTCGGCCATCGCCTGCTGACGGGAGCTGTCGCTGAGGGTGCCGCCGGTGGGTCCTCGCATCAATTCGGGCTGGCTCACGCCAGACCACCTCTTCCCCTTGTGGTGAAGTCCCGGGTTCCGGTGGACGTCTCAGGCGTCGCCCTGTGCGCCGACGTCGCCGATGGCCAGCACGCGCACGGGCACGCCGTCGAGTACGTCCGGAACCACGTCCTCGTCCCGGAGCCGGTCACGGGGCACCCGGTGCGTGACGAAGACGACGATCACGTCCGCGCCCGAGTGTTCGTCCCTGCCGGTGCCTACTCCGGTGACGTTGGCCAGCCTCATCAGCCGGCCCTCATGGAGGCCGCGGGCCTGGTGTGCGTCCACTCCGGCTCGCCTCCCCGCGTGGGTGATGCGGTTCCGCAGGTGTACCTGCGGGATGCGGTACCTGGGTGTCTATTGCCGTGGCCACCGGCGGTCAAGGCGTTCTGCGCGAAATCTTGCCTTTGCGGACGGTCCGCGCCTGTTGACCTTGTTTACGAAGACTCTTCCGGGAATACGAAGTCCCTTCCGACCAGTAACGCGCACGCAACATACGCCGCTTCACGTAGGCCGCGGCGGGCTCAGGTGCGCAGGTGGGACGCGCCGTTGAGATCGAGGACGGCGCCGGAGGCCCTTCCCCAAGCTCTCGACTACGCTCGAGCAGGGGAGACCCCACTGCCATCGGCGACGCCAGCCACACCACCGCCGCCGCGATCTCCTCGGCCGTGCCCGCCCGCCCGAACGGGCTCTGCGCGCGGATCGCCTCGCCCTCCGCCCCGCTCAGCCGGTGTGCGACCCTCCCCCATGCTCTTAATGAGCAGGGGGGACCCCCATCGTCCCGAAGAACCCCGGCGCCACGGACGCCACGGCGATCCCGTGCGGCGCGAGTGCCACCGCGAGCGACTGGCCGAGCGCGTGCACGGCCGCCTTCGTCGCCCCGTACGCCGGGTGGTCCGGCTCGCCCCGGAAGGCGCCGCGCGAGCCGATGTTGACGATGCGGCCGCCGGTGCCCTGGCCGATCATGCGGTGCGCCGCGAGATGGCTGAGGTTCGCGGTGGCCAGCAGGTTGACGGACATGTGCCGCTGCCACAGCGCGGACCAGTCCTCGTAGGAGGTGGTGGCGGGCGGGTGCGGCAGGTTCACGGCCGCGTTGTTCACCAGTACGTCGACGCCGCCGCCGAGCGCCTCGGCCGCGCGGTCCGCGACGTCCTTGGCCCTGGCCGGGTCCGACAGGTCGCCGCCCACCAGGGCGTGCCCGAACCCCGGCAGCGAGTCGAGCGTGGCCCGCGCCTCCTGTTCGCGCGAGCCGAAGTGCACCGCGACCCGGTCCCCGTTGTCCGCGAACGCCCGGGCCAGGGCGCGGCCGAGGCCCCGGGACGCGCCGCTGACCAGGACGCGGCGGCCGGTGGCGGGAAAGGGAGCGTGCCCGCTCGCGTCGGTGGCCGTGTGCGCGTCGCTCATGGGAACCTCCTGGCGGAATGTGAGCATCCGGAAAACGACCGCCGAAGTCGGCCTTCGTTCAACCGCCGTTTATACGTGAGCGGGAATCTGTCGCCGACAGCAGGCCCGGTCGACGCGCCCTCAGGAGAAATCATGCCGTCGCTCACTCGCAGGGACTTCGCCAGACGATCAGCGGTCACCGGGGCGGGCGTCGCCCTGGCAGGCAGCGTCGGCGCGCTCGCCACCGCGCCCGGCGCGCTCGCCGCGGAGGACCCGGAGGTGGCCGGGGCCGACGGCCTCGACGACGCCGACGGACACGGCCACGGTCACGGCGCGCCGGGCTACGGCCCGCTCCTGCCGGACCCCAAGGGCCTGCTCGCCCTCCCCGCCGGATTCTCGTACCGCGTCATCACGCACAGCGGCAAGACGAAACTGGACACCGGCGAGTTCACGCCGTCGAACCACGACGGCACCGCAGCCTTCGAGGGCCCGCGCGGCGTGACGCTGCTCGTCAACAACCACGAGCTGGGCGGCCCCCGCACCCGCGTGCAGCACCCGGTGCCGCTCACCGAAGGACTCGTCTACGACCCGGCGGCGGCCGGTGGCTGCACGGTCGTCGAGGTCCGGCGCGGCGGCGACGTCGCCGAGTGGGTCGGCGTCGCGGGCACCGCCACCAACTGCGCGGGCGGCTCCACGCCGTGGGGCACCTGGCTCACCTGCGAGGAGACCGAGGACAAGGCCGGCCAGAACGGCATGACCAAGGACCACGGCTACGTCTTCGAGGTCGACCCCTACGACCGGCGCGCCAACCGGAACCCCAAGCCCCTCAAGGCCCTCGGCCGCTACGCCCACGAAGCGGTCGTCGTCGACCCCAAGCGCGGCCACCTCTACCTCACCGAGGACGCCGCGGGCCCCAACGGCCTGCTGTACCGCTGGAGTCCGCCGCACGGGTTCCGGCACGGCCGCGGCAGGCTGCGCACCCTCGCCGACGACGCCGGTGTCCTCAAGGCCGTCAAGTGCTACGACTCCGGCGGCCGCTTCGTCGACGACCTCGCGCGCGCCACGAAGATCGGCACCGTGTACGGCGTGGACTGGGTGGAGGTCGAGGACCGCGACGCGCGCACCGTGCCGGTCCGCAAGCAGTTCGGCGCCGGTGACGTCACCCGCGCCCGCAAGCTCGAAGGCATGTGGTGGGGCGACGGCGGCGCGTACATCGTCTCCTCGTACGCCCGTGCCGAGAGCCCCGGACAGCACGACGGGCAGGTGTGGTTCTACCACCCCGGCCGCCGCACCCTCACCCTGAAGGTGCTCATCGGGGCGCACGCGGAAAGCTCGGTCCCCGGTAAGGACGGCGCGTACGACGGCCCCGACAACATCACCGTCTCGCCCTACGGCGGCCTCGTCATCGCCGAGGACGGCGACGGCATCCAGCACCTGTTCGGCGCGACGGAGCGCGGGCGCACGTACCCCATCGCCCGCAACGAACTGAACGCGGGCACCCCCGAGAAGCCGTCCTACAGCGAGTTCACGGGTGTCACCTTCTCGCCCGACGGGCGGACGCTGTACGCCAACATCCAGACGCCCGGCATCATGCTGGCGATCAAGGGGCCGTGGCGCCGCCAGCGCCCCTGACCCCCTGTCTCCCTGTGGCCGTCGTGCTCACCGCGCGGCCGCGTTGACGGCCCGCGCGGATGTCCCGCCCACGATCGCGTACCACCCGTCGGCGTCGGCGGTGAGCGCGGTGGCCGTGCCGTCCAGACGCCACCGCGCCCGCCGCCTGCCGTCGCGCAGGCCGAGGGCGCGGACCTCGCGGCCCGCCGTGACGTAGACGGTGTCGCCGCCGATCGCGGGCGGGCGCTGCCCGGTCGCCCCGAACGACGCCGTCCACAGCGGCTTGCGGCCGTCGCGCACGTCGACGGCCGCGAGGGTGTTGGTGTCCGTCCAGTGCACCAGGACGCCGCCGGCGGTCACCGGGCCGCGCGCGCCGCCCGCCCGGCGCGGCCAGCTCGCGTCCAGGCCCGCCGAGGCGTGGCTCCACAACCGCCCGCCGCCTCGGGGGTCGAAGCCTTCGATCCTGCCGCCGCCGAGCACCAGGCCGACCCCGGCGGCCTGCCCCACGGCGGTCGTGCCCCGCCCCGCCGCCAGGTCCAGGTGTCGCCGCGCCGGCCGCTCGCCGTCCCCCACGTCGACGAGGTGCAGCTCGGACTCCTCCGTGAGCAGCGCGAACCGCGCGCCGACGGACCCCTTCTGAGGGAGCGTCACAGGGGCGGCCACCGCCCGTTCGTCGCCGGTGAGGTGCCGGTGCGTCCAGCGCAGCTCGCCCGTGCGCGCGTCCACGCAGGACGCCCCCTCCGTCAGGTCCGCGGGCTCCGGCGCAAGCAGCAGCGACGACCCGGAGACGGCGGGTGGCAGCCAGGCGGGCACGTCCTCGCGGACGCTCGGCGCGGTGCCGCCGGGCAGGGTGCGCAGCCGCAGCTCCGGGTCGTTCGACGAGCCGGTCACGTGCAGCGTCACCAGGCGCCCGGCCGCGACCGCGAACCACCGGGTGGTCCCCGGCGACGGCCACGCGTTCTTCACCGGCCACGGCTTTCCCGTCCGTACGTCGACGACCTCCGCGAGGACGTCCGGCGCGATCAGGAGCCCGTCGGTCACGCCCCACAGCGCGGGCCCGGACTGCGTCCCGCCGTCCCGCCGCCACCGCTCGGAGCCGTCGGCGGCCCGCACGGCGTGGACGGCGCCGCCGCCCAGCGTGGTGCCGCGCTTCGGCCCGCGCACCAGCACGGTGTCGCCTGCGAGCAGCAGCGCGTCCAGGCTGCCGCCGACCGCGTCGTCGAGGGTCAGCGTCCACCGCGTGGCGCCGGGGGCGCGCTTGCCCTCGCGCAGGCTCAGCGCGCTCTGCTCCGCCGGGTCCCGCGGCCGGGAGCCGGGCGGCGCGGTGCTGATGGCCCAGCCCATCAGCGCGGCGAGGCCGCCGCCCGCGACGGTGAGGGCGGAGCGGCGGGCGAGGGCGCGGCGGCGGAGGGCGCGGTCGGGGGCGGGGCGGTTCTCGGCGGTGGGGGGTGGTGCGGGGTCCGGTGAGGGTTCTGGGGCGCGGTCCGGTGCGGGCTTCGGCGCGGGTTCTGGTGTGGTGTCGGGTGCCGGGGGCGGGGCGGTGGTGGCGACGCGGGTGGGCGGTCCCGCATCCGCCGTCGGACGGGTGGCCGATTCCGCCGCCGGGCGGGTGGCCGTTTCCTCGGAGGCGACGTCACCCTCGGGGCCCTCCGGCGCCACCGCGTCGGCGACGAGGGACCGCAAGGGCTCGTCCCGCCACCACAGCGGGCCGTCGTGCCGGGCGGTCCGGCGCAGGACCTCCCCGACCGCGGGCCGCCCGGACGGATCGCGCCGAAGGCAGGACGCGACAAGTGCGCGCAGCCCGGCCGCCTCCGGGACGCCGGTGAGGTCGGGGTCCTCGTGGGCCGCGCGGTACAGGAGGACGGCGACCGGGCCCGCGCCGAACGGACCCGCGCCGGTCGCGGCGAAGGTGAGGACCGCGCCGAGGGCGAACACGTCGGTGGCCGGTCCCGTCGGACCGCCGAGGATCTGCTCGGGCGCCATGTAGCCGGGCGTGCCGAGCATCGACCCGGTCGCGGTCAGCGGCCCGTCCTTCGCGGGCTCGCCGGTGGCCCGTGCGATGCCGAAGTCGATGACGCGGGGGCCGTCCGCGGTGACCAGGACGTTGGACGGCTTCAGGTCGCGGTGCACGATGCCCGCGGCGTGGATGCAGGCCAGGGCCTCGGCGAGGGCGGCGGCGAGCGCCCGGACGGCCTCGCCGGTCAGCGGGCCGCCGGCGGCGACGGCCTGGCGCAGGGTGACCCCCGGCAGGTAGGCGGTGGCGAGCCACGGCTGGTCAGCGTCCGGATCGGCGTCCACCACGGCGGCGGTGTGGGCGCCGGTGACGGCCCGCGCGGCGGTCGCCTCCCTCCGGAAGCGCTCCCGGAACTTCGCGTCGGCGGCGAGGTGTTCGTGGACCGTCTTCACGGCGAGCAGCCGCCCGCCGGGGCTCCGGGCCAGATAGACCTGCCCCATGCCACCCGCGCCGAGCCGGGACAACAGCCGGTGCCCGCCCAGGGTTCTGGGGTCCTCGGAGAGGAGCGGCGAGGTCATGCCCGCTCCGGCGGTGCGATCGCCGCGACCGTCCCGTCCGCGTACACATGGATCACGTCAGCCGCGGCGGCGGCCGCCTTCACCGTCGTCAGGCCCTCGGACCGGGCGGCCCAGACCGTGCGGCCGGTGCGGACGTCGAGGGCGTGCACGCCCCAGCCGGGCTCGCCGGTCGTGCCGGGCTCGGGCCCCACGACGTACGCGTGCCCGCCCGCCGTCAGCAACGAGCCGTCGGAGGCGGTCAGTTCCTCGACGTCCGTACGGGTCCACCGGGGCTTGCCGCCGGACTCGGCCGCGTACCCGCTGACGCCCTCGGACGTGGCGGCGAGCAGCATGCCGCGCGTCGGCACCGGTGTGACGGCCGTCGGCGAGTCGAGGCGGCGGGTCCAGCGGACGCGGCCCGTGGCGAGGTCGACGGCCCGGATCGCGGTGCGGTTCGCGTAGCACGCGATGCCCTTCGCGCCGGGGTGGGCGCGCGGGTACCGGGCCCCGCCCCGCACCGTCCGCTCCACCTTCCCGTCCGCCGCCCGCAGGACCACCAGCGGGTCCCGCCGCGCGTAGTCGCCCGTGCCCGCCATGCCGGGGTTCGCGGACGCGGCCACGGCGATGCGGCCACCCGCCTCGTCGACGCCGATCACCCCCGCGGCGGCGCCCTCGTGGAACCACAGGGCCTCACGCGTCCGCGCGTCGAACCCGTACGCACGCCAGCGCCGCCCCCAGGAGCTGCGCCGCGCCCACATGGTGTCGTACGGGGCGTACGTCAGGAAGCACAGCACGTCCCCCGCCAGCACGAACGTCCCCTGGTTGCCCTCAAGGGCGCTGTTGTCGGCGTTGAAGCCGGGCAGGCCCGCGGCGCGGCGCTCGGGGTTGAGGCGGGGGAACGGGGACGTCCACACCTTGCGGCCGGTGGTGGCGGTCAGCGCGTGCATCTCGGGTTCGAAGAGGTCGTCGCGGAGGACGTAGACCGTGTCGCGGTAGCGGTCCACGCTCTGCAACCGCTCCACCGAGTACACCCAGCGCTCGGTGTTGGACCGGGCTTCCAGGCAGGTGAGGGAGCCGGGGGCGAGTAAGTAGAGGTCGTCGCCCCGGCGCACCAGGCCGTCGGGCCGCAGCTCGCCGACGTCCCGGCTCCACAGCACCCGCCCCTTCGCCGTCGCGTTCGGCGTCCGCTTCCGCGACCCCGCCCCCTTGCCGTCCGTGCCTCCGCTGCCGTCCCGGAGCGCGACGGCCACACCGGTGCCGCCCGCCACGGCGGCGAGGGCGCCGCCGCCCCAGAGGAGGAGCCTGCGGCGGGAGGGGCGTCGGTCGGCGGGGAGGGGGCCGGTGGGGGGAGGGGTGCTGGTGGGGC
>NZ_JNXT01000023.1 GCF_000716675.1 Streptomyces alboflavus | reverse complement strand
CGCCCACCCACCCCACCAGAGCCCCCGGAGGACCGCCCCGTGATCCCGCTCCCGCGGCACCGACTTCCCGCCCTCGCCGACTGGTTCGCCGCCGGGGCGCCCGGAACGGCCGCGCTGCCCGAGCACGTCCGCACGCACGGCACCGGCCAGTGGTGGGCCGACGACGCCGACGCGCCGCGCGCCCTCGCGGTGTCCTGCGCCGGTCACGTCCTGCTCGGCGGCGACCCGCGCGCGGTGTCCCCGGACGGCCTCGCGCGGTTCACCGCGAGCCATGTCGTGGCCTCGGCGCGGTTCCTGCCCGTGCTCGGCGCCGCCTTCGACCGCCTCGTGCCCGACGAGCGCATGGTGTACGTCCACCGGGAGCCCGTCGCCACGCCCCGGCCGCCGCGCGGGGTGCGGGTGCGCCGGGTGACGGGCGACGACGCGCTCGCGCTCGCGGCCCTCTGGCCGGACTCCGACTGGATCCACGCCAGTTGGGGCGGCCCCTCGGCGCTCGCCGCCTCCGGGCACGCCGTCGCCGCCTTCGGCCGGGGCGGGCGGGTCCTCGCCGTGGCGTGCTCCTACTTCGCGGGCGACGCGTACGAGGACGTGGCCGTGGCCACCGCGCCGGAGCACCGCCGCAAGGGCCTCGCGCTCGCCTGCGTCGCCGCCCTCACGGCGGACGTCTCGGCCCGCGGCCGCACCGCGAGCTGGTCCTGCGCCCGCGACAACCGCCCCAGCCGCCTGCTCGCCTGGACGGCCGGATTCCGGTTGCACCGCGAGTACACCCACTACGTCACCGGCGGCGCCCCGCGCGGCGTCGGCGCCGCCGTCCGCGCCGATGCCCGCGAAAGCGCCGTACAGGGGTCGGTCCCGCCCCAGGCCACACCGCGAGTGCCGGAGAAAACCCCTGCTTGAAGGCGCGCGGCGGACAGATACGACCCCTATGAAACCCCTATATATTACCCACCGGTAATAACTTGCGGGCCGTCCGAGTTCAAGACCGACGGGGAGAGTGCAAGGTCACAGCGGTGCCCCGGCACCGGGCCCTGATTGAGCCCTAGCATCGGAACATGACGGTCCTGCCTGACGACGGGCTTTCCCTGGCCGCCGAGTTCCCTGATGCGACCCATGAGCAGTGGCAGCGCCTGGTGGAGGGCGTACTGCGGAAGTCGGGTAAGGACGTATCGGGGGCGGCGGCGGAGGAAGCGCTGTCCACCGCGCTCGAGGACGGGCTCAGCACCCGCCCCCTGTACACCGCCCGTGACGTCGTGGCCGATGTCGGCCATCCGGGTTTCGCCCCGTTCGTACGCGGCGGGCGCGCCGCGGGCGGTGCCGCGACCGGCTGGGACGTACGGCAGCGGCACGCGACAGGCGACCCGGCCCGCACGAACGAATCGATCCTCGCCGACCTCGAGAACGGCGTGACGTCGCTGTGGCTCACCCTCGGCCCCGACGCGCTGCCCGTCTCCGGCCTTGAGCGGGCGCTCGACGGCGTCTATCTGGACCTGGCCCCGATCGTGCTCGACGCCGGAGCCGATGTCGGGCCCGCCGCCCATGAGTTGCTGCGCCTGGTCGAGGCCGCGGGCGTCGCCAAGGACGCGGCGCACGGCAACCTCGGCGCGGACCCGCTGGCGTACGAGGCGCGCACGGGCTCGGAGTTGGGCACGGAAGCCGCCGTCGATCTCGCGCGCCTGTGCGGCCGTGAGTACGGCGGCCTGCGCGCGCTCACGGTGGACGCGCTGCCGTACCACGAGGCGGGCGGCTCGGCCGCGCAGGAGCTGGGCGCGTCCCTGGCGACGGGCGTGGCCTATCTGCGGCTGCTCACCGGCGCGGGCCTGACCCTGCAAGAGGCGTGCGCTCAGCTGGAGTTCCGGTACGCGGCCACGGCCGACCAGTTCCTGACCATCGCCAAGCTCCGCGCGGCCCGGCGTCTGTGGGCGCGGGTGGCGGAGGCGAGCGGCGACGTCGACGCGGGCGCGCAGCGTCAGCACGCGGTGACCTCGCCGGTGATGATGGCGCGCCGCGACCCGTGGGTGAACATGCTGCGCACGACCGTGGCCTGCCTGAGCGCGGGCGCGGGCGGCGCGGACGCGGTCACGGTGCTGCCGTTCGACCACTCCCTGGGCCTGCCGGACGCGTTCGCGCGCCGCATCGCGCGCAACACCTCGACGATCCTCCTGGAGGAGTCGCACCTGGCCCGGGTCATCGACCCGGCGGGCGGCTCGTACTACGTGGAGCGGCTCACCGACGAACTGGCGCACGCCGCCTGGGACTTCTTCCAGGAGATCGAGCGCGCGGGCGGCCAGGCGGCCGCCCTGCGCTCCGGCATGCTCGGCGAGCGCCTGGCGGCGACCTGGGCGGAGCGCGGAAGGAAGCTCGCCAAGCGCCGCGAACCCATCACGGGCGTCAGCGAGTTCCCGAACCTCGCCGAGAAGCCCGTGGAGCGCGAGAGCGCGCCCGCCGGGCCGACGGGCGGCCTGCCGCGGGTGCGGCGCGACGAGGCGTACGAGGCCCTGCGCGCCCGCTCCGACGCGCACCTCGCCGAGACCGGCGCCCGCCCGAAGGTGTTCCTGGCCGCGCTCGGCCCGGCCGCCGCGCACACCGCCCGCGCCACGTTCGCCTCGAACCTCTTCCAGGCGGGCGGTGTCGAGGCCGTCCACGACCCGGTCTCGGTGGACGCCGAAAGCGCCGCCGAGGCCTTCCGGGCCAGTGGGGCGCGCGTCGCCTGCCTGTGCTCCAGCGACGCCCTGTACGCGGAGGAGGCGGCCGCAGTCGCCGCAGCGCTGAAGTCGGCGGGCGCGGAGCGGGTATTCCTCGCGGGACGGCCCGGCGAGTTCGGGGATGTCGACGCCTATGTCTTCGCCGGCTGCGACGCCGTGGCCGTGCTCACCTCCACCCTCGACCTCATGGGAGTGGCGCCATGACGATCCCCGACTTCTCCGGCATCGGCCTGGAGCCGGACGCGGCCCCGCGGGGCTCCGCCCAGCAGTGGCGCGCCGCGGTCGAGTCGGCCACCGGCAAGGACGCGGACGACCTGCTGTGGGAGACCCCGGAGGGCATCGCGGTCCAGCCGCTGTACACGGGCGCCGACCTGGAGGGCCTGGACTTCCTCGGCACCTACCCGGGCGTCGCGCCGTATCTGCGCGGCCCGTACCCGACGATGTACGTCAACCAGCCCTGGACGATCCGGCAGTACGCGGGCTTCTCCACCGCGCAGGAGTCCAACGCCTTCTACCGCCGCAACCTGGCGGCGGGCCAGAAGGGCCTGTCGGTCGCCTTCGACCTGCCGACCCACCGCGGCTACGACAGCGACCACCCGCGGGTGACCGGTGACGTCGGCATGGCGGGCGTGGCCATCGACTCGATCTACGACATGCGGCAGCTGTTCGACGGGATCCCGCTGGACAAGATGACGGTGTCGATGACGATGAACGGCGCGGTGCTTCCCGTGCTCGCGCTGTACATCGTCGCCGCCGAGGAGCAGGGCGTAGCGCCGGAGAAGCTGGCGGGGACCATCCAGAACGACATCCTCAAGGAGTTCATGGTCCGCAACACCTACATCTATCCGCCGAAGCCCTCGATGCGGATCATCTCCGACATCTTCTCGTTCACCTCGCAGAAGATGCCGCGCTACAACTCCATCTCGATCTCCGGCTACCACATCCAGGAGGCCGGTGCGACGGCCGACCTGGAGCTGGCGTACACGCTCGCCGACGGCGTCGAGTATCTGCGGGCGGGCCGGGAGGCGGGCCTGGACGTGGACGCGTTCGCGCCGCGCCTGTCGTTCTTCTGGGCGATCGGGATGAACTTCTTCATGGAGGTCGCCAAGCTCCGCGCGGCGCGCCTGCTGTGGGCGAAGCTGGTCAAGCAGTTCGACCCGAAGAACGCCAAGTCCCTTTCGCTGCGCACCCATTCGCAGACCTCGGGCTGGTCGCTGACCGCCCAGGACGTCTTCAACAACGTGACGCGCACCTGCGTGGAGGCGATGGCGGCGACGCAGGGCCACACCCAGTCCCTGCACACCAACGCCCTCGACGAGGCGCTCGCCCTGCCCACGGACTTCTCGGCGCGCATCGCCCGCAACACCCAGCTCCTGCTCCAGCAGGAGTCGGGCACGTGCCGGGTCATCGACCCGTGGGGCGGCAGCGCGTACGTGGAGAAGCTGACGTACGACCTGGCGCGCCGCGCCTGGCAGCACATCCAGGAGGTCGAGGCGGCGGGCGGCATGGCGCAGGCCATCGACGCGGGCATCCCGAAGCTGCGCGTCGAGGAGGCCGCCGCGCGCACGCAGGCCCGCATCGACTCCGGGCGGCAGCCGGTGATCGGCGTGAACAAGTACCGCGTGGACAGCGACGAGCAGATCGAGGTCCTGAAGGTCGACAACTCCTCGGTGCGGACCCAGCAGATCGAGAAGCTGCGGCGGCTGCGCGAGGAGCGCGACGAGGCTGTCTGCCAGGACGCGCTGCGCAAGCTGACCGCGTCGGCCGAGCGCGGCTCGGGCCCCGGCCTCGAGGGCAATCTCCTCGCGCTCGCGGTCGACGCGGCCCGCGCGAAGGCGACGGTCGGCGAGATCTCCGACGCCCTGGAGAAGGCGTACGGGCGGCACGCGGGCCAGATCCGTACGATCTCCGGTGTGTACCGCACCGAAGCAGGCCCCTCGCCGTCCGTGGAGCGCACGCGCGCGCTGGTGAAGTCCTTCGAGGAGGCCGAGGGCCGCCGTCCGCGCATCCTGGTCGCCAAGATGGGCCAGGACGGCCACGACCGGGGCCAGAAAGTCATCGCGACCGCCTTCGCCGACCTGGGCTTCGACGTCGATGTCGGCCCGCTGTTCCAGACGCCCGGGGAGGTGGCGCGGCAGGCCGTCGAGGCGGACGTGCACATCGTCGGCGTCTCCTCGCTGGCGGCGGGGCACCTGACGCTGGTGCCCGCGCTGCGCGCGGAGCTGGCCGCCGAGGGCCGCGAGGACATCATGATCGTCGTGGGCGGCGTGATTCCCCCGCAGGACGTCGAGGCACTGCACGAGGCGGGCGCGGCGGCGGTGTTCCCGCCCGGCACGGTCATCCCGGACGCGGCGTACGACCTGGTGCGGCGGCTCGCCGTCGGGCTCGGCCACGAACTGCCCGGCGAGGCCGCTTCCGGCAGTGGCGAGCTGTGAGCCGCTGAGCCCATGGCACCGAGGATCGATCTCGACACTTATGTGAAGGGCGTACTCGACGGCAAGCGCGCGCACATCGCGCGGGCGATCACGCTCGTGGAGTCCACCAGGGCCGAACACCGCGTGCTCGCGCAGCAGTTGCTGACGCAGCTCCTTCCGCACTCGGGGCGGGCGCGGCGCATCGGCATCAGCGGTGTTCCCGGAGTCGGCAAGTCGACGTTCATCGACGCGCTCGGCACGATGCTGACGTCGATGGGCCACCGCGTCGCGGTGCTCGCCGTCGACCCGTCGTCGTCGCGCACGGGCGGCTCCATCCTGGGCGACAAGACCCGCATGGAGCGCCTGTCGGTGGACCCGATGGCGTTCGTGCGGCCCTCGCCCACGGCGGGGACGCTCGGCGGCGTCGCGAAGGCGACCCGTGAGTCCGTCGTGGTGATGGAGGCGGCCGGGTACGACGTGGTGCTCGTGGAGACTGTCGGCGTCGGCCAGTCCGAGACGGCCGTCGCGAACATGGTCGACACGTTCCTGCTCCTCACCCTGGCCCGCACGGGCGATCAGCTGCAGGGCATCAAGAAGGGCGTCCTGGAGCTGGCCGACGTGATCGCGGTCAACAAGGCGGACGGGCCGCACGAGCGGGACGCGCGCTCGGCGGCGCGGGAGCTGGCGGGCGCCCTGCGGCTCATGCATCCGGCGGACGCCTCCTGGACGCCCCCGGTCCTGAGTTGCAGCGCCCGCGAGTCGAAGGGCCTCGACACCCTCTGGGACCGGCTCGAACAGCATCGCGCGCTCCTGGACTCCACCGGCCGCCTCGCCGCGAAGCGCCGCGACCAGCAGGTCGACTGGACGTGGACGATGGTCCGCGACGAACTCCTCGGCCGGCTGCACGCCCACCCCGACGTGCGGCGCCTCGCACCCGACCTGGAGCAGCGGGTACGGGAGGGGACGCTGACGGCGACGACGGCGGCGGAACGGATCCTGGACGCGTTCCAGGGACCTGCCGACGGCAATGAGAAGGCCGACCGCAACGACAAGGAGGACTCGGCTCAGTGAGTGTCGACGCACCACCGGTCCTGACGCGGGTCGAGGGCCGCGCGGGCCACATCGTCCTGAACCGGCCCCGCGCCCTGAACGCGCTCGACCACCCGATGGTCCGCCTCATCGACGAGGCGCTCACCGCGTGGGAGCACGACGACGAGGTCCGCACGGTGGTCGTGACGGGCGCGGGTGAGCGCGGTCTGTGCGCGGGCGGCGACATCCGGGCCGTGCGCGAGGACATCCTCGCGGGCGGCGGCGCGGCGTCGGCGGCGTTCTGGCACGACGAGTACCTGCTCAACGCCCGGATCGCGCGCTACCGCAAGCCGTATGTGGCGGTGATGGACGGGTACGTCATGGGCGGCGGCGTCGGCGTCTCGGCGCACGGCGACGTGCGCGTCGTCACCGAGCGGTCCCGGGTCGCCATGCCCGAGACGATCATCGGCTTCGTCCTCGACGTCGGCGCCACGTATCTGCTGACGCGGGCGCCGGGCGAGCTCGGCACGCATCTGGCGCTGACCGGCACGCCGGTGGGCGCGGGCGACGCGCTGCTGTGCGGCCTCGCCGACCACTACGTACCGTCGGAGCGCCTCGCGGACTTCACGGCGGCGCTCGCGGACACCGACGCGGCGGACGCCGTGCGGGCGTTCGCGGCGACCGCCCCGGAGGGCGAACTCGCCGCGCGCCGCGCGTGGATCGACTCCTGCTACGCCGCCGACTCGGTGGAGGACATCGTCGACCGCCTCCAGTCCTGCGGCGAGCGGGCGGCGAAGGAGACCGCCGAGGTCCTGCTCTCGCGCTCCCCCACCGCGCTGAAGGTCACGCTGGCCGCGCTGCGCCGCTCCCGTGCTCTCGGGTCCCTGGAGGAGGCGCTCGACCAGGAGTACCGCGTGTCGTGTGCCTGTCTGACGGCGCCCGACTTCCCCGAAGGCGTGCGGGCCCAGGTCGTCGACAAGGACCGCGCCCCGAGGTGGGTGCCCGCCGACCTCGCGTCGGTCACGGAGGCAGACGTGGAGCGCTTCTTCGGCCCTGGCACGTATGGGGAGTTGGGGCTGGGCTGACCCGGCTCGCACGGCGCGTACTACGGCGGATCGATCACCGTCACCACGGCCAGGAGCTGGACCGCGAGGCGCTCGCCCCAGCGGGCCACCCCCAGGGCTATCCACTGCCCGTCGGACCGCCACAGGTGGACGTCGGGGACGGATTCGCTGAGCGTGGCCCACGGGTTGGGGACCGACGCGCCCGAACCGTCGGCCTCCTGGGCCATGACGCGGATGAGGACGCTGGTCAGGCCGAAGAGCCGGGGCTCGCCCCAGCGCTCGGTGAGGAGCACCCGCAGGGCGTCGCGCTCGGCCTCGCACCGCGCCTCCGTCTCCTCGTGCGCCGTGCCGTCGTCGTCCCACAGCTGGTCGTACGTCGACAGCTCCGCGACGTGGAAGCCGGGTCCGCCGTAGCCGTGCTCCGACCTGCCGGGCGTCTCGGGGAAGTCCCGGGTGCGCAGCAGGTCGATCGCGGCGAGGTGGTCTGCGCTGCTCATGGCATCCAGTAAAGCCGTTGCCACCGCCCCTTGGCTGTCCGTCAGGCGTCGGACGACTGACGAGGCCTCAGCGGCTGCCCGCGTCCGCGCCTCGTCACGCGTCCCGCCTCCGCACCGCCCACCACCCGGCGCCCAGCGACGCCACCGCCCACAGCGCCGTCACCCCGAGCCCCGCCCAGGGGCCGAGCATCCCGTCCGGGGCCTCGTGCAGGATCTGCTGCCCGGCCCGGTCGGGCAGGAACTGGGCCGCGCCGCCCGCCATGTCCCCGAGCACGAACGGGACGATCAGGGTGAACGGGATGAGCACGCCGAGCACCACGGCACCGCTGCGCAGCACCGCCGTGAGGCCCGCCGCGAACAGCGCCATCAACGCGAGGTAGACGCCGCCCCCGACGCACGCGCGCACCGCCCCGGGGTGACCGAGCCCGATGGCGTACTCACCGAGGAAGGCCTGTCCGCCGAGGAACGTGGTGAAGCTGGTGACGAGCCCCACCAGGAGCGCCGCCGCGCCCAGGACGGCGATCTTCGCGCCGTAGAAGAGGCCGCGGCGCGGCACGGCGGCGAGCGAGACCCGCAGCGCGCCGTTGACGTACTCGGAGCTGACGGCCGCGGCTCCGAAGCTGATGGCGGCGACCTGCCCGAAGTTGAACGCGTAGAAGGCGTCGAAGAGGGGTTCGGCGTCGGCGTTGTCGGCCTCCGCGCGGCCGACGGTGGCGAAGACGAGGACGGTGATGGCGACGGTCGCGACGAACACCGCGACGAGCGAACCGACGCTCCCCCGCAGCGACTTGATCTTGATCCACTCGGAGTGCAGTACGGCGGACGTGGACATCGTCAGGCCTCCTGGAGAGGTGTGGGAACGGCGGGGGACGCCGAGGGCGCGGCGGACGCGGAGAACTCCGTCTCGGTGGCGGTGAGCGCGAGGTAGGCCTCCTCCAGGGAGGCCTCCTGGTCGGCGAGTTCGAGGATCGGCACGCCCGCTTCGGCGGCGAGCCTGCCGACCTCCTCGGCCCGGACGCCGTCGACCGTCCAGCGGCCGTCGTCGGCCTCCGCCAGCTCGTGTCCCGCGCGGGCGAGCGCCGCGCGCAGCCGGGCCGGGTCGGTGGTGCGCGCCCGGACCCGCGGGCGGCTGCGGGCCTCGATGAACTCGCGCATCGGGGTGTCCGCGAGCAGCCTGCCGCGGCCGAGGACGACCAGGTGGTCGGCGAACGTCGCGGTCTCGTTCATGAGGTGGCTGGACACCAGGACGGTGCGGCCCTCCCGGGCCAGACGGCGCATCAACTCACGGATCCAGATGATCCCTTCGGGGTCGAGCCCGTTGGACGGCTCGTCCAGGAGGACGACGGCGGGGTCACCGAGCAGCGCGGCGGCGATCCCCAGGCGCTGCCGCATGCCCAGCGAGTACGTCTTCACGCGGCGCCCCGCGACGGCCGCCAGGCCGGTCTCCTCCAGGACCTCGTCCACGCGCGCCGGGGCGATCCGGTTGCTCACGGCGAGCGCGAGCAGGTGACTGCGGGCGGTGCGGGAGCCGTGGGCGGCCTGCGCGTCGAGCAGGGCGCCGACCTGGCGGAGCGGTTCGTCGTACGCCGTGTACGGGCGTCCGCCGACGGTCGCGGTCCCGGACGTGGGCCGGTCGAGGCCGAGGACGAGGCGCAACGTGGTGGACTTTCCGGCGCCGTTGGGGCCGAGGAAGCCGGTGACCTGGCCGGGGCGGACGCTGAACGTCACGTCGTCCACCGCGCGGGTGGTGCCGTACTCCTTGGTGAGCTGTTGGACGTCGATGCTGGTCATGGGGACAGCGTCGCGGTGCGGGCGGGCCCGTGGCCTCCCCCGCCCGGGGAGATCTTCTCCCCCGCACGGGGGAGCCGTGCCCCGCGCGGGTGCTGGCACGATGACGGCATGCCCCGCTTCCTGCGACCGCTCACCCGCGCGGTCACGTACACCCGTTGGCTGCATGTGCTCCTCGGCGCCGTTCCCGGGCTGACGTGCGCGTCGATCTACGGGATGTCGGACGCGGGGGCCGTCGACCTGTTCGTGGGGTTCTTCGTCCTCCCGATCCCCCTGGGGGTGGTGGCCGGGCTGCTGCCCGCGCTGCGCCGGGCCGAGGGGCTGCAGGCGCGGCTGATGCTGTTTCCCGGCGCCCACGCGCGCGGGGCGGCGGGCCCGTCCGACGCGGAGCACGTCGACTCCGGTGTCTCGGTCATGCCGTCGGCCTCCTGGAACGAGCGGTGCCGCACGGCGCTCTGGCTGCTGCTGCGCATGGAGACGGGGTGCGCGACGGGCTTCGCGTCCACGCTGCTCATCGGGCAGACGCTGGCGCTGATCGGTGCGACGGCGCAGGAGCGGACGACGGATCCTGCGCTGTTCTTCCCCGCGTTGGCGGACGGCCCCTGGTGGGTGGACGCGCTGCTCGTCCCCGTGCCGCTGATGATTTTGCTCGGGTTCGTGGTGGCGGTGGGGCACTTCGTGGCCACCGTGGCCGAACGTCTCCTCGGCCCCTCCCCCGCCCAGCGCCTCGCCGCCCTGGAGGAGCGCACCGAGCAGCTCCTGGAACGCAATCGCATCGCCCGCGAACTGCACGACTCCATCGGGCACGCGCTGACCGTCGCCGTGGTGCAGGCGGGCGCCGCCCGGGCCACCGCCGACCCGGCGTTCACCGAGCGCGCCCTGGAGGCCATCGAGGACACCGGACGGCACGCCCTGGAGGACCTGGAGCGGGTGCTCCGGGTGCTGCGCGAGGACGGTCGGCCCGGGCGGCAGCGGCCGACGCTCGTGGACGCCGACCGGCTCCTGGACTCCGCGCGCACGTCGGGCGTGAAGGTGGACGCCGAGGTGACGGGCCCGGTGGACCGGCTGCCCGGCCCTGTGTCGCGCGAGGGCTACCGCATGCTCCAGGAGTCCCTGACCAACGTCCTGCGGCACGCGGGCCCGGTGCCGGTACGCGTCCGGGTCGCCGCCGACGAGGGCCTGCTCACGCTCGACGTGCGCAACGCCCTGTCGGGGCCCGCGGCACCCACCGGGCGCGGCGGCAGCGGCCTGCGCGGGATCCGTGAGCGGGCGACGCTGCTGGGCGGCCGGGCCCACACGGGACCGCACGAGGGCGAGTGGCGGGTCCGTGTCGAACTCCCCCTGACGTGACGGCACGCTCTACGTAGAGGCCTACTCCGGTACTCGACGGCGTACGGAAACGCTCGTGATCTACGCTGACCGGATGCCGGTCACCGTCCTGCTCGTCGACGACGAGCCCCTCGTCCGCGCGGGTCTGCGCGCCGTCCTGGAGGCGCAGCCCGACATCGAGGTCGTCGGGGAGGCCGCGGACGGCGCCGCCGTGATCCCGCTGGTGCGGGAGCTGCGGCCGGACGTGGTGGCCATGGACGTGCGGATGCCGCTGCTCGACGGCATCGAGGCGACCCGCGCGGTCCTGCGCACGGTCACCGACCCGCCCAAGATCGTCGTCATCACGACCTTCGAGAACGACGAGTACGTGTACGAGGCGCTGCGCGCGGGCGCCGACGGCTTCCTCCTGAAGCGCGCGCGGCCCGCGGAGATCGTGCACGCGGTGCGCCTCGTCGCCGAGGGCGAGTCGCTGCTGTTCCCGGCGGCGGTGCGGGAGCTCGCGGGCTCCCACGGGCGGCAGCGGGGCAATCCGGACGCGAGGGCGGCCCTGGAGCGGGCCGCCCTGACGGGGCGCGAGGAGGAGGTCCTGCGGCTCATGGCGCGCGGTCTGTCGAACGCGGAGATCGCGGGGCGCCTCGTCGTCGGCACCGAGACCGTGAAGTCGCATGTGAGCTCGCTGCTCGCGAAGCTCGGGGCGCGCGACCGGACCCAGGCGGTGATCACGGCGTACGAGTCCGGTTTCGTCGCGCCGGGCTGAAGCGGCCCCCTTCCGGGCGGCCTGATCGGCACTCGCCCCGATCGGTGGCTTCCGAGTACTCTTCGCCCATCATGCGCATGGGATGGAAGGACGGACGTTGGGGCGGCTGACCGGCGGAGATCCTTCTCTGCTACGGCGGATCAACTCCGCGGTCGTGCTGCACGCGCTGCGTGCGGCGGATTTCGCGACACTCACCGAGATCACCCGGGTGACGGGGCTTTCGCGGCCCACCGTCGAGGGCGTGGTCGAGGGGCTCAGCGAGGCCGGGCTCGTCGTGGAGACGGACGCGGGCGAGGGCGGCGCGAGACGGCAGGGCCGACCGGCGCGGAAGTTCCGGTTCCGGGCGGAGGCGGGACATCTGCTCGGTCTGGAGATCGGTCCGCACCGCGTCGCCGCCGTGCTGTCCGACCTCGACGGCAAGATCCTCGGGACGGCGGCGAAGGACGTGTCGGAGACGGCGTCCGCCGACGAGCGCCTGGAGCGGATGCGGGGTGCCGTCGCCGATCTGCTGCGCCGTGCGGGCGTCTCACGCGGCTCGCTGCGCGCCGTCGGCGTCGGCAGCCCGGGGATCGTGGAGGCCGACGGTTCGGTGCGGCTGAGCACGGCGCTGCCGGGCTGGACGGGGCTGCCGCTGGGCGAGCGGCTGCGGCGCTCCTTCAAGTGCCCGGTCCTGGTGGAGAACGACGCGAACGCGGCGGCGGTCGCCGAGCACTGGAAGGGCGCGGCGACGGAGTCGGACGACGTGGTGTTCGTCCTGGCCGGGCTGAGCCCCGGTGCCGGTTCGCTGATCGGCGGGCGGCTGCACCGCGGGTACGGCGGCGCGGCGGGCGAGATCGGCGCGCTGCATCTGCTGGGCCGCGAGGTGACGCCGGAGACGCTGCTCTCGACCACGGACGAGCCGCTGCACCCGCTGGACGAGCAGGCGGTCGCGGAGGTCTTCGCGCACGCGCGTGAGGGCGACGAGCGTGCCCTTGCCGCGGTCGACCGCTTCATCCGCCGTCTGGTGCACGACGTGGCCGCGCTGGTCCTCGCGCTCGACCCGGAGCTGGTCGTGGTGGGCGGCTGGGCCGCGGGCCTCGACGGCGTCCTGGAGCCGCTGCACCAGGAGCTGGCCCGCTACTGCCTGAGGCCGCCCCGGGTGACGCTGTCGATGCTCGGCGAGGCGGCGGTGGCGACGGGCGCGCTGCGGCTCGCGCTCGACCACGTGGAGGAGGAGCTGTTCGCGGTGGAGGGCACGGTGACCGCGCGGCAGTAGGGTGCGGCGCCGCCGGAAGACGTGCGGACGTCACGAAGGCGGGGCCTTCCTCGAAAGGAAGGCCCCGCCTTCGTGACGTCCCGCTGTGACGCCGCTCAGGAAGCCTGCTGCTCCGGCCCGTGGTGGATCTCGACCGCGCCCTGGTCGCCGAAGGTGAGGCGGCAGGTGTCCGCGCGGTACGTCGCCATGGAGAGCGCGGCCGTGCGCCCGCCGGCGAGGAAGCGCGTGGTGACGACCAGGACCGGGGCGCCGGGCAGGCGGTCCAGGGCCTTGGCGTCGTCCGCGCGGGCGGAGCCGAGCTCGACGGAGCGGTCCTGGCCCTCCAGGGCGAGGCGGCCGAGCTCGCGCAGCACGGCACGCGCGCGTGCGGCGCCCGCGGGGGCGTCGATCGCGGTGAGGTCGGGGACGGAGCCCGCCGGGACGTACAGCAGCTCGGCGGCCACGGGCTGGCCGTGGGAGACACGGGTGCGGCGCACCACGTGCACCGGCTCGTCCGGGTCGATGTCCAGGGCTCGGGCCACCTCGGCGGGCGCGGGCGCCAGCTCGCTGTCCGCGGGCTGCCAGGCGTCCCCGGCCGCGCCGGGCCAGGTGCCCTGGGCGGAGCCGACGGCCACGCCCATGCGGGGCGGGGCGACGGTCGTGCCGACGCCGCGGCGGCGCTGCAGGCGTCCTTCCAGCTCGAGCTGCTCCAGTGCCTGGCGCAGCGTCGCGCGGGCGACGCCGAACCGGGCGGCGAGGTCGCGTTCGTTGGGCAGGATCTCGCCCACGGCGAACTCGGAGTCCAGTGCTTCGCTGAGCACGGTCTTGAGGTGCCAGTACTTCGGCTCCGGCACCGATTCCAGCTGCGTGGTCCCCACCCTGTCCTCCGCAATCGCCGTGCGCAGGCGGCTTTTTCGCGCCTTGTTTATTAAAGGTTCCTGCACTATCTCAGCGACGATAGAGCCGCGCTCACCCTTGGTCAAGACCAATCCTGAGTCCGTTACAGCCCGCAGTGAAGTGGTGCCACAGAGCATTCACGCGCTGTTCGCGCGTGGTCGACACCTGGCGGGCGGGCGTGACGCAATCCGATACGTCCCCACCGGGCGCGCACACGGCGCAGCCCCCGCCCGGTGCACGGGCGGGGGCTGTTTCGCGCGGAGGGGCGGGCTAGATGCCGAGCCCCCCGAGCTTGTCCGGATTCCGCACGATGTACACGCGCTGGATACGTCCGTCGGAGATCTCCAGCTGGATGACGCTGTCGGGCTTGCCGTCGGCGAAGAAGAGGACGGACTGGACGCCGTTGACCTCCAGGTGGCGGATCTCGAAGTCGGCGTGCTCCGCGAGGCCCTTGCGCGCCGCGCCCACGACGAAGCGGCCCACCTTGTCGGCGGACGTCACGACCCGCAGGGGCGCCCTGGCCTTGCCGCCGCTGTCGCCCACCAGGTCGACGTCCGGCGCGAGCACCGACATCAGCCCCTCCAGGTCGCCGTCCACGGCGGCGGCGAGGAAGCGCTCGGTGAGGTCGCGGCGCTCGGCCGGGTCGACCTCGAAGCGCGGGCGCCCCTCCTCCACGTGCTTGCGGGCGCGCCCGGCGAGCTGGCGCACGGCGGCCTCGCTGCGGTCGAGCGTCTCGGCGATCTCCGCGTACGGGAACCCGAAGGCCTCGCGCAGCACGAACACCGCGCGCTCCAGCGGCGACAGGGACTCCAGGACGACGAGCACGGCGAGCGACACGGAGTCGGCGAGCACGGCCTTCTCCGCGGTGTCGGGCACGGTCGGCCCGAAGTCGGTGACCAGCGGCTCGGGCAGCCAGGGCCCGACGTACGACTCGCGGCGCGACTGGGCGTGGCGCAGTCGGTCGATGGCGAGGCGGGTGGTGATCCGCACCAGGTAGGCGCGTGGTTCGCGCACGTCCTCGCGCTCGCCGGCGGACCAGCGCAGCCAGGCGTCCTGGACGACGTCCTCGGCGTCGGCCACCCGCCCGAGCATGCGGTAGGCGACGCCCATCAGGACGGGCCGGTGCTCTTCGAAGACGTCGGTCGCGATATCGGTAGCCACGACTCCATCCCAGCCGACGGATCTGCCGGTGTCCACCTCCGTCGGCCAAGCCGACGAGGATCACACCGGGCCCCCGGCGGACCCGGCACCGGACCCGGCGGCAAGTCGGTGCCGTCGCACCCTTGAAGTCGACGCTACTGAGCGGTAATTGTTGCTGACAAGGTGTCTAAGTCAGGAGCAGTCATGGCCGCACGGGTGGCAGGGGCCGCAGAGGCCGCAGAGGTGTCGTTCAGCGTCGATTCACCCTGCGGGCCGCGCTCGGTGACGGTCTCCTACCAGCGCTCGGGCACCGGGGCACCGCTGCTCCTGCTGCACGGCATCGGCCACCACCGCCAGGCCTGGGACCCCGTCGTCGGCATCCTCGCGGCCGAGCGGGACGTGATCGCCGTGGACCTGCCGGGCTTCGGCGCCTCCCCGGCGCTGCCGGACGGACTGGCCTACGACCTGTCGACGGTGGTGCCCACGCTGCACGCCCTGTGCGGGGCCCTGGGCGTCGAACGGCCGCATGTGGCGGGCAACTCGCTGGGCGGACTGCTCGCGCTCGAACTGGGCCGGGAGAAGCTCGTACGGTCCGTCACCGCCCTGTCCCCCGCCGGGTTCTGGAGCGAGGCGGAGCGCCGGTACGCCTTCTCGACGCTGCGCGCCATGCACGGGATCGCGCGCCGCATGCCCCTGCCGATGATCGAGCGCCTCTCCCGGAGCGCGGTCGGCAGGACCGCGCTCACCAGCACCATCTACGCCCACCCCGGCCACCGTTCGCCGGAGGCGGTGGTCGCGGAGACGCTGGCGCTGCGCGAGGCGACCGGCTTCCACGAGACGCTGGCCGCCGGGCGGGACGTGCGCTTCCGCGACGACGTGCCGGGTCTTCCGGTCACGGTCGCCTGGGGCACCCGCGACCGGCTGCTGCTGCGCCGCCAGGGCATCCGGGCCAAGCACGCCATCCCCGGGGCCCGGCTCGTGCGGCTGCCCGGGTGCGGGCACGTCCCGATGCACGACGACCCGGCCCGGGTGGCGCGGGTCATCCTCGACACCAGCCGCTGACCTCGACAGGGCGGGCGCGGGCCGAAGGCCTCCCGAGGCTCAGGGACCTCGGGAGTCGGACCACGCGCGCGTACCGAGCTCGGACCACGCGCGCGTCGAGCACCGGGCGCCGGTGCTCGGCACGCGCGAAACCGGTGTCCGGCGCGGCTGTTCCCCTCGTCCCATGGGCGGTTGTTCACTTGTGGTTCGCGTGGGCGCCGTGGCGCAGCAGTACACGTGGCACTGCACATCCGATCGATTCGCCGTCCCTGGAGGCGTCTTCATGTCACACCGTCCGTCGAGCCCGTCTCCGCGCCGCCGCAGCCTGCTGCGCGGTTCGCTCGTCGTGCCCGCGGCACTCACCGTGCCCGCGCTGTCCGGCGCGGCCCCGGCGCTGGCCCTGCGGGGGCGCCCGAGCGCCGACTGGGGGGTGCAGGCCGGTGACGTGGGCGCGCACTCGGGGCTCGTGTGGGTGCGCTCCGACCGGCCCGCCCGCATGATCGTGGAGACGTCCGCCACGGAGTCGTTCCGGCGGCCGACCCGCTGGCACGGCCCGCTGCTCGGCCCCCGCACCGACTTCACCGGCACCACGCGCCTTCGCGGGCTGCCCGCCGGCGAGCAGATCCACTACCGCGTGCTCCTGGCCGACCCCGACGACCCGCGCCGCACGGGAAAACCGGTCACCGGCACGTTCCGCACGACCTCGCTCAGACGCCGGGACGACGTGCGCTTCCTGTGGTCGGGGGACATCGCGGGCCAGGGCTGGGGCATCAACCCGGAGCTCGGCGGCTGGCGGGTGTACGAGGAGATGCGCGGCCGCAACCCCGACTTCTTCCTGTGCAGCGGTGACAACATCTACGCCGACGGGCCCATCCAGGCGAGCGTCAAGCTGCCCGACGGCCGGGTGTGGAAGAACATCACCACTCCGGAGAAGTCGAAGGTCGCCGAGACCCTCGCGGAGTTCCGCGGCAACTTCCGGTACAACCTCCTCGACGAGCACGTACGCCGGTTCAACGCCCAGGTGCCGTCCATCGTGCAGTGGGACGACCACGAGGTGCGCAACAACTGGTACCCCGGGCAGATCCTGGAGGACCCGCGCTACACGGAGAAGGACGTCGACGTCCTCGCGGGGCGCTCGCTGCGGGCGTTCAGCGAGTACTACCCGATCTCCACGCAGCGCCCCGGCGACCGCGACGGACGGGTGTACCGGGTGCTCAGGCACGGCCCGCTCCTCGATGTGTTCGTGCTCGACATGCGCACGTACCGCAACGCCAACTCGCCGAACCGGCAGCCCGAGGACGCCACCGGCATCCTGGGCGCCGAGCAGCTCGCCTGGCTGAAGCGGGAGCTGTCGCGCTCGCGCGCAGTGTGGAAGGTCATCGCCTCCGACATGCCGCTCGGCCTGGTGGTCGGCGACGGCCAGACGAACTTCGAGGCCGTCGCGCAGGGCGACCCGGGCGCGCCGCTCGGCCGTGAGCTGCAGATCGCCGAGCTGCTCCGGCACATCAAGCACCGCCGGATCACGGGCACGGTGTGGCTGACGGCCGATGTGCACTACACCTCGGCGCAACACTACGACCCCTCGCGCGCTGCCTTCAAGGACTTCGCGCCGTTCTGGGAATTCGTGTCCGGGCCGCTCGCCGCGGGCGGTTTCCCGGCCGTGAAACTCGATGGAACCTTCGGCCCGGACCAGACGTTCGTCAAGGCGCCGGACCGTGCCAACACATCGCCGGCGGAGACACCGCCCTACTACGGAGAGGTGGACATCGACGGCGACAGCGGCGAGTTGACGGTGCGACTGCGGCAGCAGGGCGGAGGCGTGCTCTTCACCAAGGTGCTGCAGCCGGGACGCGTGGGCCAGTGACGACCCGCGCGGGTGCGGACCGGCCACCTCCGGTCGGCACCCGCGCGGACCGTTGCGGGCATACGGGGGACAGCAACGGACAACCGGGGTGAGCAAAGAGTAATGAAACGGACAGAACCGCTCTTAACCCATCAGTCACAAACCGTTCGTGATCACGCAACACCCTTCGGCCAGAGTGACTGCATGAGTGCTGACATGTCTGATGTGACGCGCAAGAGGCACGGCAGGCCGGTGCACCACTGGCGCCGGGACCTCGTCGAACTCGCCGCCCTGTTCACGGCCGTGGCCGTGGCGGACGCGGTGGCCAATCTCGTGGGGCACGGCCCGGACGGGCCCGAGCTTCTCCTGGTGTCGGCCGTGATCCTGGCGGCCACGGCCGGGTTCCACACATGGTGGGCACGGCGCCACACGCATGCGCCGCCGGACGCGGACGGACCCGATACGGGCACCCCGCCGCTCCCGGCCCAGGACCGGACCGGGGACACCACCAACACCGGCTGCACCACCGCCGCGGCCGCCACGACCGCGCCGGAAGCCACCGGCGCGGCGGCCGGTCCGCGGCCCGAGCCGACGACGCTGTGGCGCATGCGCACGACCGTGCGCGACGCCCCCGGCTCGCTCGCCGCGCTGTGCACGGCGCTGGCGGGGGACGGCGTCGACATCCTGAGCCTGCAGACCCACCCGCTGGCCGACGGCACGGTCGACGAGTTCCTGCTGCGGGCCCCGGCGGCGCTGCCCGCCGCCGACCTCACCCGCACGGTCTCGCGCGCGGGCGGATCGAGCACCTGGGTCGAGCGGGCCGACGCCCACGACCTGGTGGACGCGCCGACCCGGATCCTCGGCCTGGCCACGCGCACGGCCCTGGACGCGGCGGAACTTCCGCTCGCACTGCGCCAGTTGCTCGGCCGGTGCACCATCCGTTCCCTGCCCGCCAAGGCGAGCCGGACGGAGGGGGCACAGGAGGAAGCGGCGCCCGTCGAGGGCGTCCTCGACGGGACCGTGCTGCGGCTGCGGGCCCCCGAGGGCGGAGTGATCACGGTCGAGCGCCCCTATCTCCCGTTCACCCCCACGGAGTTCGCCCGCGCGCGGGCGCTCGTGGAGCTGGACACCCGGCTCGGCCCGCGCGTCCCGCGCGGCCAGGACGTCCTGACGCTCCCCGAGGGCAGCGACATCACGGTGAGCCGCGCCGACACGGGCGACCTCGACGCCGCCAAGGACATGCACGAGCGCTGCTCGAAGCGCACCCTGAGCATGCGCTACCACGGCCCGGTCAACGACGCCGACCGCTATCTCAACCACCTCCTGAGCCCGCGCTTCGGCCGAACGCTCGCCGCGCGCACCGCGTCCGGCCGTGTCGTCGGCCTCGGCCATCTGCTGTGGGACGGCGACGAGACGGAGATCGCGCTGCTCGTCGAGGACGACTGGCAGCGCCGCGGCATCGGCGGCGAACTCCTCGGCCGGCTGGTCTCGATGGCGATCGAGGCGGGCTGCGAGAGCGTGTACGCGGTCACGCAGTCGTCCAACACCGGCATGGTCGCCGCGATGCGCGGTCTGCGCCTCCCCCTGGACTTCCAGATCGAGGAGGGCACGCTCGTCATCACCGCCCGCCTCGACGCCACGCCGGTGCGGTCGCAACTGCCGTACGACAGCCACCAGTAGCGTCCAGGGCTACCGGGAAGCCCCGGCGGTCCGGGGCCGCCGAAGGGCCCGGCCGCGAAGGACGCCCGCATCCCCCGCCTCGCGCGGTCGGGGTGCGGGCGTCCGCCGCGCGGAGCCCTCAGTCCCCCGCGCCCGGGTTCCGCCCCGCGCCGGCCGGGGCCACGAGGTACGAGGCGGCCATGTCCTTGTCGCCATGTCCGGCGCCGACCGCGCGCCGGAACCGGGCGAGTCCGGCCGCGCCGACATCGGCCGCGACCCCGGCCGACTCCGCCGCCGCCACGACGAGTTCCGCGTCCTTGACGGAGTTGCTCACGGAGAAGCTGGCCGAGTAGTCGCCCGCGCGGATCGCGGCGGCCTTGGCCTGGAAGAACGGGCTGTCCAGGGGGCCGCCCGCGACCGCGTCGACGACGAGCGCCGGGTCCACGCCCAACGCCTCGGCCAGGGCGAGGCATTCGGCGGCGCCGTGCGTGAGGGCGAACACGAGGCTGTTCAGGGCGAGCTTGAGGCGGCTGGCCGCGCCGGGTTCACCGGAGACCCAGACCGTGCGCGAGCCGATCGCGTCGAACACGAGCCGGGCGAGCTCCAGCGGCTCCCCGGCGGTTCGCGGCCCGGAGGCGAGGACCACCAGCGCGCCGTTCTCCGCGGGCTGCTTGGTGCCCTGTACCGGCGCGTCGTACAGCACGAGCCCGTACGCGTCCGCGAGCCGCGCCAGCTCGTCGATCTCCTCCGCGCCGACCGTGCTCAGCTGCACCCACACCGCGCCTTCGGCAAGCGCGGGGGCGGCCGCCGCCATCGCCTCGCGCACGGCGGGGCCGTCCTTGAGGACGGTCACGACGACGTCGGCGCCCGCGACCGCCTCGGCCGGGGTGCCGCACACCTCAAGGCCGTCGTGGGCGGCGAGGGGCTCCGCCCTCGCGCGGGTCCTGTTCCAGACGCGCACCGCGAAGTGCGCGCGCAGATGGCGTGCCACGGGTGCGCCGATGATCCCCGTGCCGAGTACGGCGACCTTCTTCTGCGCCATGTGCGTCCTCCTCGAAGGGACTGTCATAATTGACCGATCGTTCTTGTATTGAGGCGTGAGAATCCGCCCGGGCACGGCGCGCCAGGACGGGGAGAGTCGGTGCGGTGACCGCCTATGCCAGCAGCGCCAGCGCCTGCTGCGCCGCCGCCCGCACGCGGGCCTCGCCGCCGGAGACCTTGCCGACCACCCGCATGCCCTGGAGCAGCACGAGCAGCATGCGGGCGAGGGCGCGCGGATCGCGGTCCTCGGGGATCTCGCCCTGGGCTCGCGCGCGGGTGAGCGCGGCGTGCAGCAGGGTCTCGATCTGCTCCCAGTTCAGCTCGACCCGGCGGTCGGCCGCGGCGTCGTGCGGGGCGAGCTCCGCCGCCGTGTTGGTGACGAAGCAGCCCGCACGGCCGGTGTCCGGCGCGGACGACTCGGCGACGAACCGATCGAGCAGGGCGCGGACCCCCGGCAGCGCGGGGCCGGGCCGGGAGAGCTCGTCGAGCAGCAGCGGATCGTTCAGTTCCGTATAGCGGTCCATGGCCTTCAGATACAGCTCGCGCTTGTTGCCGAAGGTCGCGTAGATGCTGGCGCGGCCGATGCCGAGGTGCTCGACGAGGTCCGCCATGGACGTCGCCTCGTAGCCACGGCTCCAGAACAGGTCGAGCGCGGCCCTGAGCGCGGCGTCGGGGTCGAATTCCTTGGTCCTCGCCATACGGCAGAAGTTAACCCCAACTGGAACGACCGGTCAACTAAGGGACGGTTGATCGCCGTCGCGCCCCGTGCGGCCCCGACGCGCCAGTGACGTGCGGCCCTGTCCCGTACCAGGATGTCCGCATGTCAGACACGAACATCACCCCCACGGCAGCGGGCCCGGGCCCGCTGCCCCGCCAGGTCGCCGACACTTACGTCGACGAGCTCATCGCCCTGGACCCCATCACCGGCACCTACCTCGGCGTCAAGGAGAGCAACAGCAAACTCCCCGACCTCTCCCCCGCGGGCCTCGACGCCCTCGCGGCGCTCGCCCGCACGACGCTGGCGCGGCTCGACGAGGCCGAGGCGCGCCCGGGCGCCGACTCCGACGTGGAGCGGCGCTGCGCGCGGCTGCTGCGCGAGCGGCTCACGGCGGAGCTCGCCGTGCACGACGCCGACGAGGGCCTGCGCGCCGTCGGCAATCTGCACACCGCGCCGCACGCGGTCCGGGAGATCTTCACGGTGACGCCGACGGACACCGACGAGGACTGGGCGGCGATCGCCGAGCGGCTGCGGGCGGTGCCCGGCGCGTACGAGGGCTACCGGGCCGCCCTCGAACTGGGTCTGGAGCGCAAGCTGTTCGCCGCGCCCCGGCCGACGGCGACGTTCATCGAGCAGCTGACGCAGTGGGCGGGCGCCGAGGGCGGTCCCGGCTGGTACGAGGAGTTCGCGGCGGACGGGCCGCAGGCGCTGCGGACCGACCTCGACACGGCGGCGAAGGCGGCGACCGGCGCGGTCGTGGCGCTGCGCGACTGGATGCGGGACGTGTACGCGCCCGCGATCGAGGGCGCGCCCGAGGTCGTGGGCCGGGAGCGCTACGCCCGCCTCTCGCGCCACTTCAACGGCACGGACCTGGATCTGGACGAGGCGTACGCGTACGGCTGGGCCGAGTACCACCGGCTGCTCGGCGAGATGCGGACCGAGGCCGAGAAGATCCTGCCGGGCGCGGCCACGCCCTGGGTGGCCCTCGCGCACATCGACGAGCACGGCGCGCACATCGACGGCGTCGACGAGGTCCGGCAGTGGCTGCAGGACCTCATGGACGAGGCGATCGAGGCGCTGGACGGCACGCACTTCGAACTCGCCGAGCGGGTGCGGAAGGTGGAGTCGCGGATCGCCCCGCCCGGCGGCGCCGCCGCCCCGTACTACACCGGCCCTTCCGAGGACTTCTCGCGCCCCGGCAGGACCTGGCTGCCCACCATGGGCGAGACCCGCTTCCCCGTGTACGACCTGGTGTCCACCTGGTACCACGAGGGCGTGCCCGGCCACCATCTGCAGCTCGCGCAGTGGGCGCACGTCGCCGAGGACCTGTCCCGCTACCAGGCGACCGTGGGCATCGTCAGCGCCAACGCGGAGGGCTGGGCGCTGTACGCGGAGCGCCTGATGGACGAGCTGGGCTTCCTCACCGACCCCGAGCGGCGCCTCGGCTACCTGGACGCGCAGATGATGCGCGCCCTCCGGGTCATCGTCGACATCGGCATGCACCTGGAGCTGGAGATCCCCGCGGACTCCCCGTTCCACCCCGGCGAGCGCTGGACCCCCGACCTCGCCCAGGAGTTCTACGGGGCGCACTGCAGCCGGCCCGCGGACTTCGTCGAGAGCGAGATGACCCGCTATCTGACGATTCCCGGCCAGGCCATCGGCTACAAGCTCGGCGAGCGCGCCTGGCTGCTCGGGCGCGAGAACGCACGGCGGCGGCACGGGGACGCGTTCGACGCGAAGGCGTGGCACATGGCGGCGCTTTCGCAGGGGTCGCTGGGGCTCGACGACCTGGTGGACGAGCTCTCGGCGCTCTGAGGCGGGCGGGGCGGGCGCCTTCGGGCTCCCGCCCCGTCTCCCCCGGCCTCGTCGGTCTCCCCGGTCCCGGACCGGGGCCTGCGTCAGCGGATGCCGCCCTCCGAGTTGATGACCTGCCCCGTGATCCACTCGGCCTCGTCCGTGGCGAGCCAGGCGAGCAGGCGGGCCGGGTCGTCGGGCATGCCCCAGCGGCCCGCCGGGAAGAGGGCGGCGATGTTCTCGTACGCCTCCCCGGACATGTAGCCCGTGTCCACGGGGCCGGGGTTGACGGTGTTCACCGTGACGGCGAGGTCGGACAGCGAGGTGGCGAGCGAGCGGGTCACCGAGGCGAGGGCGCCCTTCTGCAGGCTGTAGGCGATCTCGTCCGGCATGCCGCCCGCGCTGTCCTGGCCGGACGTCATCATCATGACGCGGCCGCCGGGCGTGCGCGGCGGGAGCCCGGCGCGCAACCGCGCGTACGCCTGCACGAGCAGGATCACCGAGCGAGTGTCGACCGCCCAGTGCACGTCGAGCATGGCCGCGTCGATCTCGTCGAGGGTGCCGTCCATGCCGCTGCGGGCGTGGTTGGCGACGAGGATGTCCAGGCGCCCGCCGAGGGCTTCGGCCGCCGTGGCGACGAGTGCGGCGGGCGCGTCGGCGTCGGCGAGGTCGGCCGGGCCGTGACGAACGAGGGCGTCCGGGTCGGCCCGCGCCTCGCGGACGGAGGCGGCGACGTCCTCCGGCCGGTCGGCACCCCAGGGCATCTCGGCGTCGTGCGGGACGTGGTGGTGCAGATAGACGCTCGCCCCGTACGCGGCGAGGCGGCGGGCGACGGCGTAGCCGATGCCCCCGCGACGGCTCGCGCCGGTGACGAGGGCGGTGCGCCCCCGCAACGGCAGCGGGTCGCGGCGGAGTTCGGCTGCGGTGGGCTGGGGAAGCTGAGGCATGACAGATCATGATGGGGCTCGCGGCTGGCGGGCGCACCCGATTAATCCGGGCACGGCCAGGACCAGGGCGCCCAGGGCGGACACGTCCGGGGCCCGGGCAGGCGCCCGTTGTCAGTGGCTGCTGCCACGATGCCCGTCATGACACCTACGGAGATCGTCACGGCGTTGTGGGACCGCATGCAGGCACGGGACTGGGCGGGGGTGGAGGCGCTGCTCGCCGAGGACATCGTCGTCGAGTGGCCGGTCAGCGCCGAGCGCATCGTGGGCAGGGACAACTACCTGCGTGTGAACGCGGAGTATCCGGAAGGCTGGTCGATCCGGCTGCTGCGGACCGTCGCGGCCGGCGACACGGTGGTCTCGGAGGTGGAGGTGCCGCACGAGACCATGGGGATACATCGCGTGGCGTCCTTCTGGACGGTGTGGGACGGGCGGATCGTGGCGGGCCGCGAGTACTGGAGCGAGCTGGGATCGGACCCGTCGCCCCCGTGGCGGGCGGACTTCGTGCAGCCGATGTGAGCCGGGGCCCGCCCTCCGTCCGCGCGGCTCAGCAGCCGCAGTCCGCCTCGTCCGCGGGAGCCGTCAGCGGGTCAGCGGCGCGCCGCTCGGGGCCCTCCCAGGTCTCGTACGCGAAGCCCTCCCTGACCCAGTACTCGAAGCCGCCGAGCATCTCCTTGACCTGGAAGCCCAGCTGGGCGAGGGCCAGGGCGGCGCGGGTCGCGCCGTTGCAGCCGGGACCCCAGCAGTACGTGACGACGGGGACCGACTTGTCCAGGATCTGCTCGGCCTGGGCCGGTATGAGCGCGGTGGGCAGGTGGACGGCGCCGGGGACGTGGCCCTGGTCCCAGGACGCGGTGGAGCGGGAGTCGAGGACGACGAAGCCGGGGTCGCCGTCGGCGGCGAGCGCGGAGGCGACGTCGGACACGTCCGCGTGGAAGGCGAGGCTCGCGCCGAAGTAGGCGGCTGCTGCGGCGGGGGCGGCCGCGGGGACGCGCAGGACGGCGTTCGTGACGCCGGGGTTCGCGCCGTCCGTGGCGCCGGGGTTCGCGGCGTCCGTGCTGGTCGCGGCGTTCGTGAGAGGTGCGGAAGCGGTGTGGTTCATGGCCAAAAATCTATGGCCATGGCCGTCTGTCCTGAAGGGGCGATTCCCTGTCCACCTCTTGATCAGCCGGGGTTTTCCCTGTTTCCTCTCGGACATGACCGCTTATTCCACGGACGCCACCGACTGGCGCATCCTCGACGTCCTCCAACGGCAGGGCCGAGCCAGTTACGCCGAGCTGGCGCGCGCCGTCTCCATGTCCCCGAGCGCGGTCACCGAACGCGTGCGGCGCCTGGAGGAGGCCGGGGTGATCCAGGGCTACGCGGCCGTGGTCGACCCGGAGCGCCTCGGCCTGCCGGTGCTCGCGTTCGTACGGCTCCGCTATCCGAACGGCAACTACAAACCGTTCCACGACCTGGTCGAGGCGACGCCTGAGATCCTGGAGGCGCACCACGTGACCGGCGACGACTGCTTCGTGATCAAGGTCACCGCGCGCTCGATGCGGCACCTGGAGGAGGTCTCCGGCAAGATCGGCGCCCTCGGCTCGGTGACGACGAGCGTTGTCTACTCCTCACCGCTGACCAGGCGGCCCCTGGGCCAGTGAGGCACCACGCGGCCCCGCGTCAGCCGACGTCCCGCCTCAGCCCGCGCCCCGCTGCCGCACCACCGACCCCGCCCTGCCCTTCACGACCTCCAGCTGCGCGTGCACCCGGCGCCGCAGATCCGCGACGTGGCTGACGATGCCCACGCTGCGGTCCCGCTCGCGCAGGGCGTCCAGGACGTCGAGGACCTCGTCGAGCGTCTGGTCGTCCAGGGAGCCGAAGCCCTCGTCGACGAAGAGGGTGTCCAGGCGCACGCCGCCCGCCTCGTCCGTGACGACGTCCGCGAGGCCGAGGGCGAGCGCGAGGGAGGCGAAGAACGTCTCGCCGCCGGAGAGGGTGCTCGCGTCGCGCTCCCGGCCCGTCCACGCGTCGACCACGTGCAGGCCGAGGCCCGAACGGCCGCGGCCGGTGCGGTCGTCGGAGTGGACGAGGGTGTAGCGGCCCGACGACATCCGGTGCAGCCGGGCCGTCGCCGCCGCGGCGACCTGCTCCAGGCGGGCCGCGAGGACGTACGACTCCAGGCGCATCCGGCGTTCGTTGTCGGCGGAGGTGCCCGCGGCCAGCGTGGCGAGGCGGGCCACGCGGTCGTGGCTCTCGCGCAGCGGGGCGAGCCGCCGGGCGGCGGCGGCCGACCGTGCGGAGAGCCGTTCGAGCTCGGAGCGGCGGCGGGCGGCGGCGTCGCACGCGGACGCGACCGTGCGCAAGCGGGCGGCGGCCGCCCCGGCGGCGGACTCGGCGGCGGCGAGCCGCGCGGGGGGTTGCTGCGCCGCGGCGGCCGTGTCGGGCTCGGCGAGCAGTGCGCGGACAGCGGCCTGTTCGTGTCGCCAGGCGTCGATGCGGTGCTGGAGCTCGCGGTGGCCGGAGTCGTCGATGAGGGCCGCCGACGCGGCGGCCGGGGTGTCGAAGCCGGCGCGGTAGGCGGCGTCGGCGAGCCGGGCGTCGGCGTCCTTGAGGCGCTGGGCGGACTCGTCGGCGGCGCGCGCGGCGTCGGCGGCGGCGGTGAGGAGGGCGGCCTGCCGCTCCAGTTGCGCGGCGCGCTGGGCGACGCTCGCGGCGGTGCCGCGCGCACGGGCCAACTCCTCCTCCAGGCCCGTCTGTTCGGCGGCGATGGCGTCCCGGAGTGCAGCGCGCGAGTCCACGCGGCGGGCGGCCTCCTGCTGCGCGGTGACCCGGCGGTCGTGCTCGCGCTCGGCCTGGGCCAGCGCCTCGCGGGCCGCGTGCAGCCGCGAAGCGCGGTCCCGGGCCTCGGTGTGCGCGCCGCGCAACTCCTCGACGGCCGTGGCGAGTTCGGTGACCGGCGTGCCGGAGGCGGCCGCGGTGGCGGCGGCGAGCGACTCCCGTACGGCGGCGAGGTCCCGCTCGGCCGTGCCGCGCGCCTCGTCCGCGCGCTGGTGGGCGGCGAGGGCGGCCTCTTCGGCGGCGCGGTCGACGTGGCCCGCGGACTTCCGCGCGGGGGCGGGGTGTTCGGTGCCGCCGCAGACGGCGCAGGGGGCGCCGGGTTCGAGGTTCGCGGCGAGTTCGGCGGCGATGTCCGCGAGGCGCTGCTCCTTGAGGCCGAGCCAGTGCTCGCGGGCCGACCCGGCGCGCTCGCGGGCGGCGAGGGAGCGTTCCTGGGCGGCGTCGGCCTCCTGGGCGAGGCGGTCGCGGCTGCGGGCGGCGTCGAGCTTCTCCTGCGCCGGCTGGAGCCGTCCCGCGAGGTGCTCGGCACGGGCGGCGGCGTCCTGGGCTTCCTCGATGGCGTCGCGCATCCGGGTCCTGCGGGCGTCCCAGTCGGCGAGCCAGCCCCCGGCCTCGGCGAGGAGTTCGTCGTCGGACCGCTCCTGCTGGTCCAGGTCGGCGCGCTGGGCGGTCAGTTCGGCGAGGCGCGGCTCGGCGCGGCGGGCGGAGGCGAGGCCGCCCAGCTCCTCGCTGGCCCGGCGGGCGGCGTTCGCGAGGCCCGCGGCGCCCTCGTCGGCGTACGTGGCGGGGAGGTACGCCCGCGCCCGCGCCTCCTCGGCCGTGGCGCGGTGGTGCTCCTCGTCGGCCTCGGCGCGCAGGGCGAGGGCCGGGGCGACGGTCTCGGCCTTGCGGGCCTGCTCCATGCGGGCGGTGAGCTCGCGGTGGTCGTCGGCGCGCTCCTCAAGCCGGGCCGCGCGCTCCGTGGCGTCGGCGAACCGCCGTTGCAGCCGCGCCAGTTCGCGTACGTCGTCGAGCTCGGCGGCCGCCGCGGCGTGCGCGGACTCGGCGTGGGCGAGGGCACTGCGGGCGATGTCGAGGCGCTCGCGGGCGCCCGCGCGGGCCACGGCGGCCCACCCGAGCACGGCGTCCGCGAGCCCCGGGTCACCGGGGGCGGCGTCCGGCAGCGGCAGCTCGGCGCCCGCGCCCCCTGCCTCCGCCGCCTGCTGCATGCGGTGCGCGTCCGCGAGCAGTTCCGCGTCGCCCTCGCGCACCCGTGCCTCCGCCGCGCGCCGCTGTTCGGCGAGGCGCGCCTCGACGGCGGCGAACCGGCGGGTGTCGAAGAGCCTGCCGAGGAGCTTGCCGCGGGCCTCGGCGTCCGCCCGCAGGAAGCGCGAGAAGTCGCCCTGCGGCAGGAGCACGACCTGGCAGAACTGCTCCTTGCTCATGCCGAGCAGCTGGCTGATCTCCTCGCCGATCTCCTGGTGGGAACGGCTGAGGTCCCGCCATCCGCCCGCGTCGCCGGAACCGGCGGACACGCCCGCCTCCGTGGCGGGACTCGGCTCCATCGCGGCGTCCGGCCCCGTTGCGGGACCCGGCTCCATCGCGGCGTCCGACCCCGTGGCGGGGTCCGGCTCGACCGAGGCACCCCCGGCCGGGGCGCCCCCCACGGCGACGGCACCCTCGACCCCGGCGCCAGAAGCGCCACCGGCACCCGCGCCGGACGTCCGGTCGGCCCGCGCCCCACCCCCGTACTCCCGCAGCCAGCTCTGCGCCTTGTCCGTCGTCGTGCCCGTGCCGCGCTTCTTCGGGCGCTCCCAGGGCGGCTGCCGGGTGATCTCCAACCGGCGCCCCGCGACGGTCAGTTCGAGGCGCACCTCGGTGCGGGTGTCCGGGCTCGCGTGGTCGCTGCGCAGCGTCGCGCCCTGGCCGCCGCCCTGGCGGGGTCCGGGGACGGAGCCGTACAGGGCGTAGCACACGGCGTCCAGGACGGAGGTCTTCCCGGCGCCCGTCGGGCCGTGCAGCAGGAAGAGCCCGGCGGCCGAGAGCTCGTCGAAGTCGATGTCCTGGGTGGTGCCGAAGGGGCCGAAGGCGGTGATCCGCAGCCGGTGCAGCCTCATCGGGCCACCTCGCGCAGCACGTCGTCGGCGCGGACGGCGTCGAAGGCGTCCCGCAGCACGTCCCGCTCGCGCGCGTCGGGGCCCGCGCCGCGCACATGGGTCACGAAGTCCTCCGCGATCTGCTGGTCGTCGCGGCCCTTGAGCCGCTGGGCGTACGACACGTCGGGGTCCTCTGGGGCGCGGTCCGGGTCGAAGGCGAGGCTGAGGGTGTGCGGGAAGCGCTGGCAGAGGCGGGCCATGGGGTCGTCGGGGCGCACCGGGTCGGTGAGCGTCACCTCGACCCAGGCGTCCTCGTGGCGGGCGAGGTCCGGGTCGGTGAGGAGCGTCTCGATGTCTCCCCGGATGCGGGCGAGGGACCGCGGCACCGGGCAGTCGATCCGCTCGGCCTCGATCTCCCCGGCCGCGCCGAGGTCGAGCAGCCACATGGTCTTGCGGTGGGCGGACTCGGAGAAGGAGTACGGCAGCGGGGAGCCGCTGTAGCGCACGCGCTCGCTGATGGCCTGGCTGCCGTGCAGATGGCCGAGCGCCACATAGTCGACGCCGTCGAAGACTCCGGCGGGCACGGCGGCCACACCGCCGATCGTGATGTCCCGCTCGCTGTCGCTGGCCTCGCCGCCGGTCACGAAGGCGTGGGCGAGGACGACGGACCTGGTGCCCATGGGCCGGTCGGCGAGGTCGGCGCGGACCCGCTCCATGGCGGCGCCGAGCACTGCCTCGTGGCCCGCCCTGCGCACCCCGAACTCGTCCTTGACCAGCGCCGGTTCGAGATACGGCAGGCCGTAGAACGCGACGTCCCCGTGTGTGTCGGCCAGCACCACGGGCTGCCCGCAGCCCGCGGGGTCCGTCCGCAGGTGGATGCCCGCGCGGTCGATGAGCCCGGCGCCGACGCCGAGGCGGCGCGCCGAGTCGTGGTTCCCGGAGATCATCACGGTCGGCACGCCGAGGTCGGCGAGCCGGTGCAGCGCGTCGTCGAACAACTCGACGGCGGCGAGCGGCGGCACCGCCCTGTCGTACACGTCTCCCGACACGACGACGGCGTCCACCTCGCGTTCACGTGCCGTGGCGACGAGGTGGCCGATGAACTCGGCCTGGGCGTCGAGCATGTTCACGCGGTGGAACGCCCGGCCCAGGTGCCAGTCGGACGTGTGCAGAATTCTCAAGACGCCGCTCCGGCCCGCATGCTCGCTCATCCCTCCCGTGCCTCGGATCGAGGACCGCCGGATCGCGGACCGTCCCAGCACGGGCCCCGCCGACAGCACCCACCACGCTAGCGCCTGTCGGCACCTGCTCGATCACGGACCTCAATATGCCCCGGGCGACGGCTGCTCTTCCGGGGACCGGTACTCGGGCGGCTGCTCCTGCTCGGCGGAGGGCGACGCGGACGAGGGGGACGGCGAGGACGGGGAGGCGGACGGCGAGGGGGACGAGACCGAGGGGGACGGGGACGACGGGGACGACGGGGACGACGGGGACATGGACAGGGACGGCGACGGGGACGGCTGGTCCGGCGGCGGCTGCGTCTCCTTGTCGCCGGCGCCCGTGTCGCCCTTGTCGCGCTCGAACCACTTGCCGCTCTTCGGGTCGTACATGACGAACACGTTGACGACGTGGGCGGCGGGTGCCACGAACACGACGTTCGACGAGCGGTAGCCGGGCCAGGCGTCGCCCGTCCGCTTCGGGGTGCCCTGCTGCGCGACGGGCGGCAGCAGCGGGTTGCCGCAGGCGCAGCGCACCCGCGGCACGCCCCGGTCGTCGACGAGCACGGCGGTGCCCGCCTGCAGGACCGCCTGGTAGGCGGTGGGGGCGCCGTCGCGGTAGCCGTGGTTGGTGACGCGGGTGTCCATGCGCAGCTGCGCGGGCGTGAGCGCCCGCAGGTACGCGGGGACGGCGGCCGCCTCGATGTCGAGGACCGAGGCGAACGCCTTGTTCTTCGCCGGGTCCTTCCCGAGGACGTCGACCTGCTTCTCCACGTCGCAGGCCCCGACCTTGCGCGTCCCGCCGTAGAGGCCGGGCGCGGCGCCGTCGACGCCGCGCGTCACGTTGGCCGACGCCGAGGTGCTGGCCACGGGCGTAGGGGACGGCGGGGTGTCGTCGTCCCGGGCCGTCGACTCGGTGAAGGGGTCGGGGCCCGACTTGCCCGCGGCCTGGAGGAGTACCTCGCCGCGGGACTCCTTGGTGCCCTCGGGCCGGGTGAGGACGACGATGAGCGCCACGGCGGCCACGACGGCGAGGCCGAGCACGGCCACGCGTGGCGCCGACCGCCACCAGGGGCGCTCCGGCTCCGGGCGCCCGCCGGGAGGCTCGTGCGGTCCCCCGTCCCCGCCTCCGCCCGGTCCCTGGCCGCCCGGCGGACCCGAAGGCCGGTCCCCGCCGGGCGGCGGCGTCGCACCGGGCGGACCCGCGCCCGGGGTGCCGCTGTGCTGGGTGGCGCCCGGCTGCGAGGGGCCCGAGAGCGGGCCGGACGGGGGTCCTGTGGGGCGACCTGACGAGGGCGGTTCGACGCTCACGGCACTTCTTCCCTGCGTAGGGGACTGCGATGTGCGGGACCGGTCATCACATTTCAACCGTTTCGCACGTTCTATTCCATTACGCGCCCATTGTGTGTACCGGTTCGTGGGAGCCCGCAAGCCGACGCGGTCGGCCCTCCCGAGGGGCGCGCCGACGCGGTGCTGCTTAGCGTGACAACGTGAGTCACCAGACACCGCCCGGCCGGGCGGGCACGCCGAGCGCGCCGCAGAGCCGACGGGACCCCCACGGCTGGCCGCACGCCGTCCTCGCCGTGCTCGCCTCGCTGGTGGCCATGGCCGTCGTCGCCGGGCTCGGCCTGTGGGCCGCCGGGGCCGGGGACCTGCCGGACGGCGCGTTCCCCGCCGTCGTCGCCGCGGTCGTCGTCATGGCGGTCGGCGGCTCCGTCGGCCTCTCCGGCGGCGCCGGGGGGATCGCCGACACGGACGCGGGTCTTTCCGTGGTCCCGCTCTCGGTCTCCCTCGTCGGCGCGCTGGTGATCGCCGCGGGGTTCCTCAGGCCGCTGCGGCACCGGGCCGTCGCCGACACCAAGGAGCTGCTCGGCTGGGCCGCCCGGATCGCGCTGCTGTGGGTCCTGCTCCTCGTGGGCCTCGGCCTGGTGGCCCGCCACCGGTTCACCATCGAGCTCGGGGAGGGGGCGGCCGCCGACATCGGTGACCTCCTCGGCGCCTCGCCCAAAGTCGGGTTCGAGACGGACGTACTGCCGACCGTCGTGTTCGGCCTGCTGTGGCTCGCGGGCGTGTTCGCCATGGCGCTGCTGGTCTCGCGCGGGGCCCCGCTCCCCGCGCGTCTGGTGCGCTTCCAGGAGTCGGTACGTCCCGCGGCGTACGCCATGCTGGTGCTGCTGCTCGCGTACGTCGCCCTGGGGCTTGTCATCGGCGTGGTCGTGGCGGCGACGCAGGGGCACACCGCCGAGACCCTCGCGGTGCTGCTGCTGGGGCTGCCCAACCTCCTCTGGCTCGCCTTCACCCTCGGGCTCGGCGCGTCCTGGGAGGGCCGGGTGGACGGTCCTTTCGGGTTGCCCATGCCGCGCGTGCTCGACCAGGTCCTGCGGACGCCGAGCGACTCCACGCTCAATCTGCGGACGCTCTCCGACCACGACGACCGGGTGTGGTTGCTGCTTGTGGTCGCGGCGGTCATGGTCCTCGGGGCCGCGTTCATGATGGCGGCACGCTCGCCCGCCCGGATGCGGGCCTGGCAGCACGCCGTGCACATGGCGGTGGCGCTGGCCCTCACCGTGCTCACCGTGTGTCTGCTGGCAAGCGTCTCCGCCCACGCCGGCCTGTCGCTCCTGGGCATCGGGGACCTCGGCGGCGGCCTCACCGGCCTCGTGAAGCTGCGGCCGCTCTTGGGGAGCGCGCTGCTGCTCGCGGTGGCCTGGGGCCTGGTCGCCGGGTTCATCGGGGGCCTGCTCGCGCGGCCGGTGCACCGGCGCGGCGAGGTGGGGGCGGAAGGGCCCTGACGGAGACGGACGGGCACCGTCGGGCGCCGACAGACATCGACGGCCACCGACAGAGACCGGCAGACACCGACAGACACCGACAGGCCCGGACGGGCCTACTCGGGCAGCCGCCGGAACACCGGCCTGGCCCAGCGGGGCGGGTCCGGAGGCGCCCCCGGGTCCACCGGGGCCCCCACGACCTGGAGGTCGACCTGCGTCGGCGGGTGCCCCTGGGCGCTGCCCGTGACGGCGGCGCGCAGCGCGGCCACGAACTCCAGGCAGGAGCCGTACCGCTCGTCGGGGCTCTTGGCCAGCGCCTTCGCGAGGACTCCGTCGAGGGCTCCGGGGCTGCCGGGGCGCTTCTCGGTCAGGCGGGGCGGCTGGTCGTACTGGTGGGCCCAGAGCAGCGCCATGTCGTCGTCGCGCTGGAACGGCGGCCCGCCGGCCATGGTCTCGTGGATGACGCAGGCGAGGCTGTAGACGTCGCACCTGCCGTCCACGGGGCGCCCGGAGATCTGCTCCGGCGCCACGTAGTCGAGCGTCCCCACGAACTGGCCCACGGACGTGAACCCGGTCAGCGAGAGCGACTTCTTCGTCAGGCCGAAGTCGGTGAGGTAGACGTGCTCCGGGTGGTCGCTGTCCGTGCCCTTGGCCACCAGGATGTTGCCGGGCTTCACGTCGCGGTGGACGAGGCCGTGGTCGTGGGCCGCGTCGAGCGCGGACGCGACCTGCGCGGCGATGCGCAGGGCCGTGCCGACGGGGAGCGGGCCCGAGCGGTCGAGCAGATGGCGCAGGTCGAGCCCGGGGACGTAGCGCATGGCGATGTAGAGCACGCCGTCGGTCTCGCCCGCCTCGAAGACCGGCACGATGTGCGGATGCTCGATGGCTGCGGCCACGCGTGACTCGTGCGTGAAGCGCTGCCGGAACGTGTCGTTGCGGGCCAGCTCGGGGGCGAGCAGCTTCAGCGCGACGGTCCGGTCCAGGCGCAGGTCCTTGGCGCGATAGACGACGGCCATCCCGCCGCGCCCGATCTCGCTCTCCACCCGGTAGCCCGCGATCTGCTTCCCGATCAGGTCGGACGGCCGCCCGGAGTGCGAGCTGCGGCTCGCCGGCGCGTCGTGCGGGGCGCCGCCCATCAGGCGTCACCGGGCCGGGCGGGCGGGTCGGGGTCGACCGTGACGGGCGGGATGCGGCGGGTGGGGTCCTCGCCGTACGGGTCGGGGGTGCCGCTTCGGCCGTACGGGTCGGGGGTGCGGCTCTGGTCGTACGGGGCGGGGGCGGCGCTTCGGCCGTACGGGTCCGCGGTGCCGTTCCCGCCGTCCGGACGGTCCGCCGTACCCGGAACCGGACCCGACCCCGGATCCGGCACGGCCTCGACCACCTGCGTCGGCTCCGGCGCCCCCGCCTGGCCCGCCTGCCCCCCGTTCGCCGCGGTCCCGCCGCCCCCGTCACCGTGCGCGCTCGGCCCCTCCCCCGCCGCGTACGTGCTGAGCCGCGTCCCGTCGCAGTACACCCACCGCTCGTGTTCGGCGTCGTAGAGCCACACCGACTCGCCGTCCACGATCATGCCGACGCGCAGGCCGCGGGTCCGGCGGTGGAAGGACTCGCCGTCCGCGGTGCCGCTCACCAGTTCCTCGGCCGCGCGCCGGTAGCGGGTGAGCGCGTCCTCGGAGCGCGCGAGGAGCGGGCGCGGGTCGGCCGTCCGGGTCAGGGGGTGGCCCGCGGCCGGCGGGTCCTGCGGCACGGCGACCAGGAGACGGCCGTCGACCCAGGCCGACCAGCCGTTGGCGCAGACGACGCGGCCCCAGTCGCCGATCCTGTCGACCAGGCACACGGGCAGCAGCGCGTCGAGCGGTGTGGTCGGCCGGGTGGCGTCCGGCGCCTCCCAGGCGGGCAGCCCGTCCTGGGGGACGACATGTGTGGGCCGGAAGTCCGCAGTGGTCATCTCGTCCGCTCCCGCTCCTGTTCGCCGCTCCCGCGCTGTCCCTGTTCGCCGGTCACCCGTCGTCGGCCGCTGCTCGCTACTTCCGCATGATCGCCGGTTCGTGCCGCCGCAGCAGCCTGGCGACGGCGTACCCGAAGACGACCGAGAGGGCCACCAGCGCGCCCATGTTCAGCAGCCAGACACCCGCGGAGTGCCGGAACAGCGGATCGGCCGTCAGCTCGCCCGGGACGATCCGGCCGAGGCCGATGGTCCCGGCCATCGCGCCGAGCGCCCACCGCGAGGGCACGAGCCACGCCAGCTGCTCGACGCCGGGCACCCCGTGGAGCTTCAGGAGCGCGCCGCAGAACACGACCTGGACGATGGCCAGGAGCACGAGCAGCGGCATCGTCACCTCTTCCTTGCGCACCAGGGCCGAGACGAGCAGGCCGAGCATCATGGCCGTGAAGGCGAGCAGGGCCACCGCCAAGGTGATCTCGACCAGCGGCGGCAGCAGCACGCCCTCCCCCGCGGGCGCGTTGAGGTCGACGCCGAGCAGGGCCACCAGGGTCAGCACGACGGCCTGCAGCACGGTGACGGTGCCGAGCACGACGACCTTGGACATCAGATACGCCGATCTGGAGAGCCCCACAGCCCGTTCGCGCTGGTAGATCACGCGCTCCTTGACCAGCTCCCGCACGGCGTTGGCGGCGCCGGTCAGGACGCCGCCGACGCACAGGATGAGCAGCGCGTTCATCGCCGTCTCCTGGGTCAGCCTGCTCCCGGCGAGCGCGCGGGCCATGGCGCCCATCACGAACGGCAGCGCGATCATGATGGCGAGGAACGTCCGGTCCGCGCCGAGGGCGGCCGCGTACCGCCGCACCAGGGTGCGCAGTTGGGAGCCCCAGCTCTGTGCCTTCGGCGGCGGCGCGAAGGCGACGGCGCCCGCGCCGCCCTGACCGACGCCGCCCCGCGGCAGCAGATACGGCTGCGCCGAGGAGTTGACGATGTACTGCTGGTGGAAGGGCGACTGCCGGTAGCCCCCGGCCCAGTCCCGGTCGCGGTCCCCCTCGAAGGCCTCGAACGCCTCGGGCCACTGCGCGTAGCCGAAGAACGGGAGCGCGTCCTGCGGCGGCCCGTAGTAGGCGATCCTGCCGCCCGCCGCGAGCACGAGGAGCCGGTCGCACACGTCGAGGCTGAGCACGCTGTGCGTGACGACGATGACGGTGCGGCCGTCGTCGGCGAGTCCGCGCAGCATGTGCATCACGGAGCGGTCCATGCCGGGGTCGAGCCCGGACGTCGGCTCGTCGAGGAAGAGCAGCGACGGCTTCGTGAGCAGTTCGAGGGCGACGCTCACGCGCTTGCGCTGGCCGCCGGAGAGGCTGTGGATGGGCTGGTCGACGCGTTGTTCCAGGCCGAGTTCGCGGATGACCTCGTCGACCCTGGCCCGGCGTTCGGCCTTCTCGGTGTCCTGGGGGAAGCGCAGTTCGGCCGCGTAGCCGAGGGCTCTGCGCACGGTGAGCTGCGTGTGCAGGATGTCGTCCTGCGGTACCAGGCCGATGCGCTGGCGGAGTTCGGCGAAGTCGCGGTAGAGGTCGCGGCCGTCGTAGAGGACGGTGCCGCCGTCGGCGGGGCGCAGTCCGGTGAGGGCGTTGAGGAGGGTGGACTTCCCCGCGCCGCTGGGGCCGACGACGGCGAGCAGGCACTTCTCTCCGACGGGGAAGGAGATCCGGTCGAGCAGCGTCCTGCGGCCCCGGTCGACGGCGACGGTCAGCTCCTGCACGTCGAGCGACACCTCGCCCGTGTCGACGTACTCCTGCAGCTGGTCCCCGACGAGGCAGTACGCGCGGTGGCCGACGCCGACGATGTCCCCGGGCAGGACCGGGGCGCGGGCGACCGGCTGGCCGTTGAGGTAGGTGCCGTTGTGGCTGCCGAGGTCCACGATCTCGTAGCTGCCGTCGGCGAGGAACCGCAGCTCCGCGTGGCGGCGGGAGACGACCAGGTCGTCGATGACCACGTCGTTGTCGGCGGCGCGGCCGATGCGGACGGTGCGGGTGGGCAGCGGGCGCACGGTCGTGGGCTGGCGGAAGGTGCCCGTGGCCGAGGGCGTGCGGACGGCGGAGGGGCGCTCGGGGGCGGCGGGCGGGGGCGGTTCGCGGCCGACGAGCACCGCGCGCGGGCCGTCCGTGGCGTTGCCGAAGCGCAGGACGCTGCCGGGGCCGACGCTCCACTCCTGGACGCGGTGTCCGTCGGCGTAGGTGCCGTTCGTGCTGTGCTCGTCGGCGATCGTCCAGTGGTCGAGCTCGGCGTGCAGGACCGCGTGGTGCCAGGAGACGCGGGCGTCGTCGATGACGACGTCGCTGAGCGGGTCGCGGCCGACGTGATAGTCCCGGCTCGGACTCATCACCGTGGAGCCGGTGTCGGTCTCGAGGACGAGTTCGGGCGCAGTCGGCGTCACGGGCCGCTTCCCCATGCCCGAATTCTACCTATTCACACCCGTTCACGCCTGGGCGCGGGGTCGAGGTCGCCCCTCCCCGGGGCCCGATCCCACCCGGGCCGGGCCTCGACCGCCCTCAGGCGTCCCCGTACGCCTCTCCCCCGAGCTCGAAGGACGCGCTGCCCGCCGTGGCGTCCGCGAGCCACCCCTTGAAGGCCTCGACGTCGGCGTCGGGAAGGCCGATCTCGATGGTCACCGCGTCCCCGTACCGCACGTCGCGCACCTCGCGCCCCGCCGACCGCAGATCGTTCTGGATCTTGCCCGCGCGCTGGTGGTCGACGGTGACGGTGGCGAGCCGGAAGCGCCTGCGGGTCAGCGTGCCGATCGTGTCGAGCGCCTCGCCGACGGCTCCTCCATAGGCACGGATCAGGCCGCCCGCGCCGAGCTTGACGCCTCCGTAGTAGCGGGTCACGACGGCGACGACGTAGCGCATGTCGCGGCGCAGCAGCATCTGGAGCATGGGGACGCCCGCGGTGCCGCCCGGTTCGCCGTCGTCGCTCGCCTTCTGCACGGAGGCGTCGGCGCCGATGACGTACGCGAAGCAGTTGTGGCTGGCCGTCGGATGTTCCTTGCGGACGCGGGCGACGAAGTCCTGGGCCTCCCGCTCGGTGGCGGCGGGTGCGAGCGCGCACAGGAAGCGCGAGCGGTTGATCTCGGTCTCGTGCACGCCCTCACGGGCCACGGTGCGGTACTCGTCCTGCATCAGGCCACCCTATGCGCTCCCTGCACGGGCCCCCGCGCGCCGGTCGCCGGGCCCGACGCGGGAATCCCGGACCGCGCCGCGCGGGCCGCCGGTACAGTGATCGACTGTGACGTCACCCTCGAAGTCCACCGGCGAAGTAACCGACGAGACCGGCATATTGGGCGCGCTCCTGGCCGCGGAGCCCGTCGTCGTGGTCGAGACCCGCGAGGACCCGGCCGACGCCGTCCTGTTCCCCGAAGAGGTCGCGTACGTGGCGAAGGCGGTGCCGAAGCGCCAGCGCGAGTTCACCACCGCGCGGCACTGCGCCCGCACCGCGCTCGCCCGGATCGATGTGCCGCCCGGGCCCATCCCGCGCGGAGACAAGGGCGCGCCGGTGTGGCCCGAGGGCGTCGTCGGCAGCATGACGCACTGCCTGGGCTACCGCGCGGCGGTCGTCGCCCGCGCCGGCGCCGTCATCTCCGTCGGTGTCGACGCCGAACCGGCCGAGCCGCTGTCCGACCCGGGCGTCCTGGAACTGGTCAGCGACGAGAAGGAGCGCGCCGCGCTGGCCGCGCTCGCCGTCACAGAGCCCGCCGTCCCGTGGGACCGGCTGCTGTTCAGCGCCAAGGAGACGGTCTACAAGGCGTGGTTCCCGCTCGCCAGGCGCTGGCTCGGCTTCGAGGACGCGCACCTGGACATCCGCGCGGACGGCACGTTCAGCGCCGCACTCCTGGTGGAGGGCCCTGTGGTCGCGGGCGCACGCCTGACGGGGTTCTCCGGCACCTGGCTGGTGCGGGACGGGGTCGTCGTGACGGCCATCGTGATGCGGGCGGGGCAGGCGGGTTAGGACTCAGTACGTCCTCCCCCGCGCCGTGCGGCCGGGGCGCGCTCAGGCGAGCCCCGCCAGCGTCCCCCAGAACATCTCCTCGTAGTCCTGGAGCAGCCGCCCCTGGCGCAGCGCCGTCGCGGGCGTGAGGCGCTCCAGGTCGATGCCCTCCTGGAGCGCGGCGAGGGTCGCGCGGTCGAGGTCGGGCGCGGGCCCGGCGAAGAACTCGAAGAAGCCGCAGGCCTCGTCGGAGAAGCCGTAGTGCCCGCGCAGCGCCCGCGCGAGCGCGCCGCAGTAGCCGCCCCACGCCGCGAAGTTGGCGGTCAGGGCGAGCACGGCGTCGGCCGGTTCGGCGTTCAGGGCGAGCCACGCCACGTAGGCGGGATAGGCCTGGCAGCCCGCCGTCGGGACGTACGCCGCCGCCTGCTCCGCGTCCACCCCGCAGGCGGTGAGCAGCGGGCCGAGCCGGTCGAGGGCCGCCTCCTCCCCCTCGGCGAGCGCCGCGAAGAAGGCCGCGCACGCGGGCAGGCCCGCGTCGGCCGAGCGGGCGGCCAGGTGCAGGAAGGACCGGCGGTCGGCCGGGATGACGCGGCACTGCTCCAGGGCGAGTGCGGCGAGCGCGCGCCGGTCGGCGGCGCCGTCCGCGACGAGCGGGACCAGCGGGTTGGCGTGCGGCTTCGGGGCGAGCTCCGCCGTCGCGCCGTCCAGGAGTTCGCGTGCCGTGCTGTGCGGACGCTCGCGGGGCGTCGGTGTCATCGGTCGGCCTCTCCGTACGTACGGAACTGATGGAACCCATGAAACACAAGTGACTTGCGTGACTCACGCGACCAACGGCGCATTTCGGTACGGCTGCCGCGGATGCTAACTTCTACAGTGCTGTAGAAATTGGTCGGCGGCAACCGCCGGCACCAACTGATGGAGTTTTTCCATGGCCCTGTGGGACCGCTTGAAGGAATCCGCCTCGACGATGCAGGCGCAGCTGACGGCGAAGAAGAACGACCTCACGAGCGGGGCTTTCCGCGACTCCAGCATGGCGATGTGCGCCCTTGTCGCCGCCGCCGACGGCACCGTGGACGCCGCCGAGCGCCAGCGCGTCGCGCAGCTGATCGCCACGAACGAGGTGCTGCAGAACTTCGCCGCGGACGACCTGCGGGCCCGCTTCGACGCGTACGTGGACAAGCTGACGGCCGACTTCGCGTTCGGCAAGGTGAGCGTGTTGCAGGAGGTCGCGAAGGCCAAGAAGAAGCCGGCCGAGGCACGTGCCGTCATCCAGATCGGCATCGTCATCGGCGGCGCCGACGGCGACTTCGACAAGGACGAGCAGGCCGTGGTGCGCGAGGCGTGCTTCGCCCTCGACCTGCCGCCGCACGAGTTCGACCTCTGATCCGACCTCTGACCGGCCGGCGGGCGGGCGCGTCACAGCGGCGTGGCGGCCCGCAGGACGAGCACCATCGTCACCGTCGCGTTCGCCGAGGACATCGCGGACACGACGGTGCCGCACGCGGCGCCCCAGAGCGCGAGGCCCATCGCCGTGAACAGCGAGGGCCGGGTGCGGGCCGCGGGCGCCGGGCCGAGCAGTGCGGCGACGCGGCGCGGCACCGGGCCCGCGGCGGCAAGCCCCGCGAGCGCGGGCCCGGGCGTGCGCGGCCGGGCGAGCGCGGCCTTGCCGATGGCGCGCGCCACCACACGCCGGTCCCGTACGACCGCCGCCGCCTCCTCGTCGGCCCACCGCTCGGCGGTGTACGCGGTGGCTGTGCAGAGCGGCCGCAGGAACGGGTTGGCGCGCGCCGCCAACTGCGTCACCAGCAGGAACCGGTGGTGGCGCGCGGTGAGATGGGCTCGCTCGTGGGCGAACAGGGCACGCCGTTCGGCGGGTTGGAGCCGGTCGAGCAGCGCGCGGCTGACGACGACACGCCCGTGCGGCGCGCCCCGGCCGCTCCTCCCGGTCCGGCGCCGACCCCGCGAACGGCCCTCGGCCCGCCGCTCCTTCCCGGGCAGCGCGTAGGCATACGCCTCGGTCTCGTCCGGCACCACGGCCACCGACGTACCGGGCAGCCCCGCGAGCGCACGCCACCCACGGCGCCGTACCGTCGCATGCCGCCACAGCGTGCGCGCGAGAGCCCCGCAGACGAGCGTCAGCGCCGGGATCGCGGCCCGGCCCGCGACCTCGTCGTAGGGCAGCGCGGCGCGGACCTCGGGGTCCGACCAGCCGTCGGGCAGCGGGTTGCCGGGGAGTTGGGCGGTGCCGACGACCATGAGCAGGGCCAGGCAGAGCGTGCTGCACACGGCCATGACGGCGGCCAGCGCGGTCAGCAGGCGGGTCGCGGTGCGCGGGTGCAGGTGCTGGGCGGCGAGCCGGGCGACCGGCCAGGCGGACAGCGGCAGCACGAGCGGCAGAAAGACGAAGAGCCCCATGGCGAGCGGTCAGTCCTCCGCGCCCGCGGTGCCGCCCGCCTCGCCGAGCAGATCGCGCAGCAGCCGCTCGTCGTCGGCGGACAGGGTGGTGACGAAGCTCGCGAGGACCGCTGACCGGTCGCTCTCACCGTCGAGGACCTTGCGCATCCGCAGCGCGGCGAGCCCGGCCTCGTCGGCGGTGGACCGCCACACGAAGGAGCGGCCCGCGCGTTCACGTGTCACCACGTTCTTGGCGAGCAGGCGCGTGAGGATCGTCATGACCGTCGTGTACGCGAGGTCGCCGCCGATGCGCTCCTGCACCCAGGCCGCGCTCACCGGGCCGCGCGCGCCGTGCAGCGCCGCGAGCACCTGGGCCTCCAGCTCGCCCTGCCCGCGTCTGCGCGGACGCGGCTCCCGCGGCCCTTCCGCATGCTGCGTCATACCGTGCCCTCGCCTCCCGTCGCGGTGTGCCGCGCCTGCCGCCGCCGCGCGTGCTTCCGTCGTCTCTCGCTCCCTCGCATCACATACCTCACGTATGTCGCGTACGTCTCATAGGGAGCGCCACATCGTAACGGCCGGAAGGGGCTGTACCCCCTTCGGACGCTTCTACACTCATGTAGATTCTAAGTCCCGGCCCTGACCACGGCCGGATGCGATTCTCGGTAGCGGACCACAGGAGGACACGTGGGAGTTTCCCTCTCCAAGGGCGGCAATGTCTCGCTGAGCAAGGAGGCGCCCGGCCTCACGGCCGTGCTGATCGGCCTGGGCTGGGACGTGCGGACCACCACCGGCACGGACTACGACCTCGACGCCAGCGCGCTGCTCTGCGACGACTCCGGAAAGGTCGTCTCCGACCAGCACTTCATCTTCTACAACAACCTCACGAGCCCCGACGGCTCCGTGGAGCACACGGGCGACAACCTCACCGGTGAGGGCGAGGGCGACGACGAGGCCGTCAAGGTCAACCTCGCCGGGGTGCCCCCGCAGATCACGAAGATCGTGTTCCCGGTGTCGATCCACGACGCGGAGAACCGCGGCCAGTCCTTCGGCCAGGTCCGCAACGCGTTCATCCGCGTGGTGAACCAGGCGGACAACCAGGAGATCGCCCGCTACGACCTCTCCGAGGACGCGTCGACGGAGACCGCGATGGTCTTCGGCGAGCTCTACCGCCACGGCGCCGAGTGGAAGTTCCGTGCCGTCGGCCAGGGTTACGCGAGCGGCCTGCGCGGCATCGCGTCGGACTTCGGCGTCAACGTCTGACGCCCGCCCGGCGGCGCCGCGGACACCCCGTCCTGCCGCCCTGCCCGACGGCGGCGCGAGCCGGGAATCACCCGGCTCGCGCCGCCGTTGGCGTAGTGAGACCGACGACACCCTGGAGGCCCGACATGCACGGCGACCCCGCCACCGTCCGCAAGATCCTCACCGGACTCGGTGACACCTGGGCCGTCGTCGGCCTGTCGAACAACGAGCGGCGTGCCGCGTACGGCGTCGCCGAGGTGCTCCAGCGGTACGGCAAACGCGTCGTGCCGGTCCACCCCAAGGCGGAGACGGTGCACGGCGAGAAGGGGTATGCCTCGCTCGCCGAGATTCCCTTCGACGTCGATGTCGTGGACGTGTTCGTGAACAGCGACCTCGCAGGCGCCGTCGCCGACGAGGCCGTCGCCATCGGCGCGAAGGCCGTGTGGTTCCAGCTCGACGTCATCGACGAGGCGGCCTACGCGCGCACGCGCGCCGCGGGCCTCGACATGGTCATGGACCGGTGCCCCGCCATCGAGATACCGCGGCTCGGGCCTGCGGCGTAGGGCGGGCGGGCCGCGGTCGCGGAGGCCCGCATCCGGGGGCGCGCGACGACGCGCGACGCGTGAGCGGATGGATGCGGCCACGCACGGACACCTGAGCAGATGAGTGCGGCTGCGTGCGGCTGAGTTCGGCTGCATGCGGATGAGTGCGGCCACTCAAGGCGTCTGAGTACCCGACCGGTTCTCCGGGGCCTCGGCCACGGCTGGACTGGGGGCATGACCACCGAAAGCCGCAGCACCGCCGCCCCGCGACCCGACGCCGGTGACCGGGCCGCCCGCATCACTGCCCTGGTCGCCCTCGTGCTCCTCGTGCCCACCGCCATCGGCTCCCTCGTGCTCACGCTGTCCTCCGAGCGCGCCTCCGGGTGCCTGACGTACGGCGTCGACTGCGCGCGGGTGTCCCCGGCCCTGGTCGCGGGGGCCTTCCTCGTCTCGGCGGTGTCCGGCGTCCTCGCGGCCGCGTGGCCGCGCCGCCGGGAGCCGTTCGAGGGCTGGCGGGGGCTGCTGATCACGGTGCAGATCAGCGCGCAGGTCACCCTGGCGGCACTGATCCTCAGCTACGCCTGAGTGTGGGTGAACTGCCGTGCGCGCGGCGTCAGAACGGCCGCTCGGGCCAGTGGGGGCCGGGCGCGGGCCGGGCGTCATGCGCAGTCGGCGTGGGGCCAGGGGTCGTCCGCGGGGCCGGTGTCCGCGCGGCTCGCGGGTGGGGCCTCGGCCGCGCGGGCGGGGCGGGGGCGGCCCGGGGCGAGCGGCACCGCGCAGGGCACGGCCCAGAAGAACGCGCCGGTGGCGTCGTACGCGTGCAGCAGGGCACTGCCGCCGACCGCCATCGGCTCCCCCGCCACGGACGGGTCCTGCCGGATCTCGACGACGGCCACGGTCCCGTCCGGCGCGGCCACTTCGGCCTGGCCCGACTCCAGGTCGACCCAGCCGGTGCGGACCGTGCCCACCGAGCCGACGAGGTCCTGGGGCGACGTGGCGGCGCCGCTCGGGTCCCGCGCCGGTGCGCGGACGAGGGCGCGCGTCGCCCCGTACGCGACGAGCGCGGCCACCGCGAGCAGCCCGAGGTCCCCCGCCGCGTGCGCGAGCCCCGTCCAGCCGGTCCGCTCGAGCGCGACGGAGCCCGCCAGGGTCACCAGCCAGCCCGTGCCCACGAGCAGCGACACGGCCACGGCCACCGGCACGCCGCCGAGCCCGGCGGCGCCCAGGTCGGCGTCCTCGTCGAAGCTGTCGGCCCGGCCCAGGCCCACCGCGACGAGCAGCCAGAAGCACACCACCACCGCCATCGCGGAGGTGAAGGCCACTCCTGGGAACCCCACCGCCGCGTCGATCAACTCCCCCATGCCCCCGCCCCCTTGACCGGTCACGCACGGGAGCCGCACGCACCCGGGTGCCGGACCTCGTTTCCGTGATCCGGCACCCGGGCCTCGCCCCCCGTCCCTGCACTCCCATCCTGACGCGACCCACCCCTTCGGCGCACTGCCATTTTCCGGCAGTATTTATGCGTTCTTAATGCCGCACGGGCGCGCGGCCGTCGGGCGGATGCCGACGCGGCAGGTGGGGCGGGTGGGCCAGATGGAGCCGCCGACGGGCGGGGAGCGCGCGCAGCGGGCCGGGGGCGCGCGAAGAAGGTGGGGGCGCGGGTGGCACGGGATGCCCCGAGTGGGGGGTTGGCGCCCCTGACGTGCGGGGGCGTAGAGCCGGGGCATCCCGTGCCGGTCTCGTACCGCGCGCCGCGCGCGGCCCTGCACGGCCTGCGGCGTCGCCGGAAGGCGGAACGCGCCGTGGACGCGGAAATCGCCGTCAGGCAGACTGCCGCTTCCGGCACGCGACTTCGGCGTTCATGACAACCGCATCCATGGCAGGCATGACCGTACCGGGGTCCGCGCCGAAGAGAGCGTCGGAGTTCCGCCAGTGTCGGCATTCCGACGCGCAGAAGAGGGAAGACGGTGGCATGGACGCGACGCCGGAGCAGACCCCGCCACCCCCGCACGCCCCGGTCCTCGCCGGGCTCGGCGTCGGCCCCGGCGAGGAGCGTGTGTACCGCGCGCTCCTCGCGGCCCCCGGCTCGACGCTCGGCGCGCTCGCCCGGGCCACGGGCCTCACCGACGAGTCGGTGCGCGGGCACGTGCGCTCGCTGACCGACCTGGGGCTCCTGACGGGCGCCGCGGACGGCACGGAGCGGCTCACCCCGGCCCCGCCCGACGTGGCGCTCGAAGTCCTCGCGCTGCGCCGCCAGGAGGAGATCGCGCACGCACGCCTCGCCGCGGCCGGGCTCGCCGAGGAGTTCCGGGCCGGGCGGCTGCGCGGCGAGGGCTCGCCGGTGCTGATCCTGCGCGGGCGCGAGGCCATCGCCCAGCAGTTCTTCCAGACCCAGCAGATGGCCAAGAGCGAGATGCTGATCCTGGACAAACCGCCCTACGTGGTGGAGCCGTTGCGGCGGCAGGACACCGTGCAGCGCGAGCGCCTCGACAAGGGCCTGCGCTATCGCGCGATCTACGACCAGGCGGGCCTCGACGGCCCCGGCCGGGTGGAGGCCACCCGGGAGCTCGCCGAGCGCGGCGAGGAGAGCCGGGTGCTCGCGGACGTACCGCTGAAGCTGGTGGTCGCCGACCGCAAGGTGGCGCTCGTGCCGTTCGTGCTGCCCAGCGAGGAGGAGATCCTGGTCCTCCAGCAGTCCGCCCTGCTCGAAGGGCTCATCGCCCTCTTCGAACTCCTCTGGCAGCGCGCCACGCCCCTGTGGCCCGCGGCCCCGGCCGCCCACGCCGGGCTCTCCCCCGACGACGAGCTGCTGCTCGCCCATCTGCGCGCAGGACTCACCGACAGCGCCATCGCCCGCCGGCTCGGCGTGGCCCAGCGCACGGTGGAGCGCCGGATGAGCCGGATCATGGCGGTGCTCGGGGTGCGGACGCGGTTCCAGGCGGGGGTCCGTACGACGGCGCTGTACGGCCATGGCGACGACGGCCGTCCCGGGCAGGGTCTTACGGAACGGTGACGCGGGGCCGTGGCGCGGTCCGTGCGGGCCGTCCGCTGCTTAGCGTGGGCTGCATGCGGGTACTGGTCACCGGCGGAGCCGGGTTCATCGGAACACACGTCGTCGACGCGCTGCTCGCGCGCGGCCACGAAGTCGTCTCCTACGACGCGGTCCTCGCGTCGGCGCACGGCGGGCCGCCGCGCGCGGCCCGGGCCGGCGAGCGGTTCGTCGTCGGCGACGTGCGCGACCCCGACGGCGTGGAGTCGGCGCTGGCCGGTGTCGACGCGGTGTGCCACCAGGCAGCCATGGTGGGGCTCGGCAAGGACTTCGCGGACGCGCCCGCGTACGTCGGCTGCAACGACCTGGGCACGGCGGTGCTGCTCGCCGCGATGGCACGGGCCGGACTGCGGGACCTGGTGCTCGCCGGGTCGATGGTCGTCTACGGAGAGGGGCGGTACGTGTGCGCGCGGCACGGCGTGGTGCGGCCGGGGCCGCGCGCCGAGAAGGACCTGGCGGCCGGGCGGTTCGAGCCGCTCTGCCCGTCCTGCGGCGCCGAGTTGGCGCCCGGCCTGGTGGCCGAGGACGCGCCCCTCGACCCGCGCAACGTGTACGCCACGACGAAGCTGGCCCAGGAACACCTGAGCGCGGCGTGGGCCCGCTCGACCGACGGCCGCGCGGTGTCGCTGCGCTACCACAACGTGTACGGCCCCGGCATGCCCCGCGACACCCCCTATGCCGGGGTGGCCGCCCTGTTCCGCTCCGCGCTCGCCCGCGGTGAGGCGCCGCGCGTCTTCGAGGACGGCGGCCAGCGGCGGGACTTCGTGCACGTACGGGACGTGGCGGCGGCCGCGGCGACGGCCCTGGAGTCCGTGCGGGACGTGGCGGCCGCCGGGACGTTCACGGCCTTCAACACGGGCAGCGGCGACCCGCACACCGTCGGCGAGATGGCCCGCGCCCTCGCCGACGCCCACGGCGGACCCGCGCCCGTGGTCACCGGGGAGTACCGGCTCGGCGACGTCCGCCATGTGACGGCGGACTCGGCGCGGCTGCGGGCGGCGCTCGGGTGGCGACCCGAGGTCCGCTTCGCGGCGGGGATGCGGGAGTTCGCGGGGGCGGAGCTGCGGTGAGGGCGCCTGCGCGGCGGGCGTTGTGGGGAGGGGCACTCGCACGGCCCGAAGCGACGGCGACGTCGTGGCACCGGCCGTGAGGGCCGCTTCACGGGGCCCGGAGTGAGGGCGGCTTCGCGGGGTGCGGCGCGAGGGCGGCTTCACGGGGTGCGGCGCGAGGGCGGCTTCACGGGGTGCGGCGCGAGGGCGGCTTCGTGGCGCCCACGGTGAAGGCGGCTTCACGGGGCCCGGAGCAAGGGCGGCTTCGTAGGACCCACGGTGAAGGCGGCTTCACGAGGCCCGGAGCAAGGGCGGCTTCGTAGGACCCACAGTGACGGCGGCTTCGCGGAGCGCGCGGTGAGGGCGGCCGGGGCGGCGGCGCCCTCAGCGGCCCGGGGCTCCTCTGCGGGTCGCCCGGCCCCGCGACCTGGCCGAAGGCGACGGGCCCGCCTGCCCTACGCAGGTCCCGCCTGGGGCAGGACCACTTCGAACCGGCAGCCTCCGGAGACGTTGCGTACCGCCGCGCGGCCCTCGTGGGCCTCGACGATGCCGCGGACGATGGCGAGGCCGAGGCCCGCGCCCGCCGGGGGCGTACGCGCGTGGGTGCCGCGCCAGCCCGTGTCGAAGACCCGGCCCAGGTCCTCCTCGGGGATGCCGCCGCAGCCGTCCGTCACCGACAGGACGACGCCGGCGTCCGAGCACTCCGCCGCGACGGCGACCGTACCGTCGGCCGGGGTCCGCCGGATCGCGTTGACCAGCAGGTTCCCCAGGACCCTGCTCATCTCCTTGCTGTCGACCTCGATCGGCACCGCGTCGATGCGGCGCCCCACGAGCCGTACGCCGTGCTCCCGCGCCAGCGGGTCCGCCCCGGCGAGCGCGTCGCCCACGAGGTCGTACACGGAGATCCGCGACGGCGAGAGGGCGAGGGCGCCCGCGTGGATGCGGGAGAGCTCGAAGAGGTCGCCGACCATGCCGTTCAGGCGCTCCACCTCCGTGCGGATCTGCCGCAGATAGCGGTCGGGGTCCGCCGCCACGCCGTCCTCCAGCGCCTCCGCCATGGCCCGCAGTCCGGCGAGCGGCGTCCGCAGGTCGTGCGAGATCCAGGCGACCAGCTCACGGCGGGAGCTCTCCAGGGCCCGCTCACGCTCCCTCGACTCGGCGAGCCGCGCGCTGGTCGACTCCAGCTCCCGGGTGAGGGCCGCGAGTTCGGCGGTCGCGGGCTCGTCGGGTGCGGCGAAGCTGCCGCCCGTGCCGAAGGAGCGGGCCGCGAGCGTCAGTGCCTTGCTGCGGGCCACTACCCACCGGCCGAGCAGCAGCGCGGTGGCCAGCGACACCGCGGCGGCCATGGCGACGACCACGGTGACCACTGTCAGGTCGTGCCGGGACAGAAACATCTGCCAGGCCACGGCCAGCGTCCCGGCGAGCATCGCGGTCACGGCGACCGCGACGACGACGGTCAGCGACACGACCAGGGAGCGGTGCCGCAGCAGGCGCAGGACGAGGGCGCCGAGCAGACCGGCGGCGACAGCGCCGAGGAAGGCGTAGAGGGCGATGAGGAGGATGTCGGTCATGGGTGGGGGTGACTTCCGTCGGGGTGGGGGTGGCTCCCGCCGGGCTGGGGGCGCCTCCCGCCGGGCTGAGGGTGCGGGGCCACGCCCGCGTGGGCCGCGTGTGCGGCTGACTTCGGGTCCATGGCCGCACGCGTCGCCTGGGCTGCGGTGGCCCTCGGGTCCGCAGCCTGCGCCGGGTCCGTACCCGTCGCCAGGTCCACATCCGCGTCCGCCCGCTGATCGGCATCCGCCCGCTGATCGACGTCCGCCGCTGGATCTACGTCCGCCCCCGGCTCCCAGTCCGCCCTGCCGAGGGGGCCCGCCTCGCTGAGGGGCCCCGCCGCGCCGAGGGGGCCCTCCCCGCCGAGGCGCCTCGCCGCACCGAGGGGGCCCTCCCCGCCAGGGGAGCCCGCCCCGTCGACCAGGCCCGCCCCATCGAACGGATCCGCCCCGTCGAGGCGGTACCCGACCCCCCACACCGTCTGGATCAGCCGCGGCGCCGCCGGATCGTCCTCCACCTTCCCGCGCAGCCTGCGCACATGGACCGTCACCGTGGACAGATCGCCGAAGTCCCAGCCCCAGACCTCGCGCATCAGCTCCTCCCGGCCGAAGGCCCGCCCGGGGTGGCGCAGGAAGAACGCGAGGAGGTCGAACTCCCTTACGGTCAAGGCGAGTTCGGTGCCGTTCTTGGTGGCGCGGCGGGCCTCGGGGTCGAGGCCGATGCCCGCCGTGCGCAGCAGCGCGCCGCCGGGGCGCGGGCGGGGGCGGGCGGACGCCTGGCTGCGGCGCAGCACCGACTCGACCCGGAGCACCAGTTCGCGCGGGCTGAACGGCTTGGTGACGTAGTCGTCGGCCCCCACCTCCAGGCCCAGGATCCGGTCGTCCTCGTCGCCCCGCGCCGTCAGCATGATCACGGGCACGGGCCCCCGCGCCCGGAGCCTGCGGCAGACCTCCAGGCCGTCCATTCCGGGCAGCATCAGGTCGAGCACGACGAGGTCGGGGCGGCGGGCGGCGGCGCGTTCGAGGGCGGCCGGGCCGTCCTCCGCCTGCTCCACCTCGAACCCGGCGCGCTCCAGGTAGCCGGTGACGACCTCGGCGACGGTGCGGTCGTCGTCCACGACGAGGACGCGGGCGCCGGGGCCGGGGTGTGCGGGCTCGTGGGCGTCGGGCCCCGAGGGTGGTGTGTCCATGCGACAAGCCTCGCACCACGTGCCCGCGCGCGAGGACGGAGAGCTGCCACGGCCTGCGGTTGTCCTCGTTTCGTAAGGACTTGGCGGCCGTCGGCGCGAAGGGGGGGCCACCGTCCCCGAAAGCCCGGCGTCGCCCTGTTCCACGGGGACGGGACGTCCGTGTTTCGTAAGGAAGCGATGCCCCTTTTGCACCTTTTCGCTTCGTAGGGTGAATGCCGTGAACCACTCCTCCCCCGACGCCCACGGCTCGCACGCCGCCCCCGGCACCTCCGCGTCTCCGGACGACCTGGCGCCCCCGGACGACCTCACGTCGCCGGCCCCCGCGCCCCCGGACCCGGCCGCCGCGCCGCCGCCCACGCGGGCCGACCTCGTCCTGCCCTGCCTCGACGAGGCGGCCGCGCTGCCGTGGGTGCTCGCGCGGGTCCCGGCGGGCTGGCGCGCGATCGTCGTGGACAACGGTTCCACGGACGGCTCCGCGGAGGTGGCGCGCTCGCTCGGGGCGACCGTGGTGCACGAGCCGAGGCGCGGCTTCGGCGCCGCGTGCCACGCGGGGCTCACCGCGGCGGACGCGGACGTGGTCTGCTTCTGCGACTGCGACGGGTCCCTGGATCCGCGCGACCTCGAACCGTTCGTACGCGACGTGGCCGCGGGCCGCACCGATCTCGTCCTGGGCCGTCGGCGCCCCCAGGCGCGCGGCACCTGGCCCGCCCACGCCCGCGCGGGCAACCTCGCCCTCGCCCGGATGCTGCGCCGCCGCACCGGCCTGCGCCTGCACGACCTGGGCCCGCTGCGGGCGGCCCGCCGCGCGGACCTGCTCGCCCTGGCCCTGACGGACCGGCGCAGCGGCTACCCGCTGCAGATGGTGGTGCGGGCCGCCGACGCGGGCTGGCGGGTCGAGGAGCGCGACGTGCCCTACCTGCCGCGCACCGGCAAGTCGAAGGTCACCGGTACGTGGCGGGGCACCTGGCAGGCGGTACGGGACATGCGCGCCGTACTCGCCGAACCTCCGGGCACGGCGGCGCGGCCGACGCGGGAGGGCTGGACGCGATGACCACCGACCTCACCCTCCTCATCATCGCCAAGGCCCCCGTCCCCGGCCGGGTGAAGACCCGGCTCACCCCGCCCTACTCGCCCGCTGAGGCCGCCCGGCTCGCCGAGGCCGCGCTCGTCGACACCCTGCACGTCGTGCTCGACGTGCCCGCGCGGCGGCGGGTGCTCGTCCTCGACGGGGCGCCCGGGCCCTGGCTCCCGGACGGCTTCGAGGTAGTGCCGCAGGGTGCGGGCGGGTTGGACGAGCGGCTCGCCGGGGCGTTCGGGGTCTGTGCGGGGCCCGCGCTGCTCGTCGGCATGGACACCCCGCAGGTCTCCCCCGCGCTGCTCGCCCCCGTGCTCGCGGGGGACGCCTGGCGGGCCGCCGACGCCTGGTTCGGTCCTGCGGCGGACGGCGGGTTCTGGGCACTCGGCCTGGCCGTACCCGATCCGGGGCTGCTGCGGGGCGTGCCGATGTCGACGCCGACCACGGGCGCCGTGCAGCGCGCCCGCCTCACCGCCGCGGGCCTGCGTGTGCGCGACCTGCCGGTGCTGCGGGACGTCGACACGGCGGCCGACGCGGCGGCGGTCGCGGCGGCCGCGCCGGACACCCGGTTCGCGGCGGAACTCGCCCGCCTGGCCGGGGCCGGGCGCCGATGAGCACGGTCGCACCCCCTCCGGACGCGGTCCCTTCGTGGTGCGCGGGGCCGTACGCCGACGCGCTGCGCGCCGGGCGCGGCCCGCTGTTCCTGCGCCGTACGGACGGCTGGCTGCTGCCGCTGGACGTGGAGCGCTGGTGCGCGGCGCCCGACCCGGCCGACCTGTCGGCGCTGCGTCGCTGCGCGGAGCCCGTCCTCGACATCGGCTGCGGCCCCGGCCGCCTGGTGGCCGCGCTCGCCGCGCTCGGCCGGCGCGCGCTCGGCATCGACGTGAGCGAGGCGGCGGTCCTGCACACACTGGCACTCGGCGGGACGGCCCTGCGCCGGTCGGTGTTCGAGACGCTGCCCGGCGAGGGGCGTTGGGGCACCGCGCTGCTCATGGACGGCAACATCGGCATCGGGGGCGACCCCGCCGCGCTGCTCGCGCGGGTGGCCGAACTCCTGGCGCCGCGCGGTCTGCTCATCGCCGAGACCGCGCCCGTCGACATCGACGAGCGGGTGCGGGTGCATCTCGACGACGGCAGGGGACTTGCCGATCCCGGCGAGGCCTTCCCCTGGGCCAGGATCGGCACGCCCGCGCTCATCGGCCACGCCCGCGCGGCGGGCTGGCAGGTCGCCGACCAATGGTCGGCGGACGGCCGCCGCTTCGTGGCGCTGCGCCGCCGGGACCCCCACGAGGAGGCCGAGGGGCGCGCGGCACGGGCCGTACCGGACGCACAGCGGGCGCGGGCCACGGCAGACCGCCCGACCGCGCACAGCCCTGCCGCACACACACCCAAGGCGCACAGCCCCGCCGCACACACCCCTGCCGTACACACTGCTGCCGCGCACACCCCCACCCCGCGTCACCCCCGCCCCGCGCCCTCCTCCCGCCCCGACCGCGACGCCGACCGTGCCGCCGACCACGCGCGCACCGCGAACCACAGCGCCGAGCCCGCGAACAGCGCCGCCGTCACCAGCAGCCAGCGCGTCAGGAACACGTCGGCGGGCAGTGCCGTCGACCGTTCGTAGCGCGGCACCTGACGGGTGATCAGCGGGTACCAGACCAGCAGGAGCAGCAGGGACAGCGCCGCCGGGACGCGGACGTACATCGTCCGCTCCCGGCGGCCACCGTCGCGTCCGCCGACGAGTGCCGTCACCGCGCGGTCGGCGGCCGCGTACACCGGCACCAGGACCAGGTCGTGCAGCAGCGCCGCCCCCACGAACCACACCGCGACCATCACCCAGTCGTCGGCGAGCAGCCGCACGCCCGCGTAGAGCGCGAGCGCGAACGAGGCGAGCAGCAGCAGAAGGTGGAGCGGGCCTTCCCCGTACCAGCGCCGCACGAGGGCGGTCACGCGCTTCAGCGGGGCGGTCACCTGCTTCGTCGAGGCGTGCACACGCTTCATCACAGTTCTCCGAAGGTCAGCCGGGACACCCATTTGGTGTTCAGTACGCCCGGCGCGGCGGGCACGATGACGCGGGCCGGGTAGCCGTGGTCCGGCGTCAGGTCGGCGCCGTTGACGCGCAGCGCCAGCAGGGAGCGGGGGTCGCGGACCTGGTTGTCGCGCAGGGCCGCCTTGCGGAAGGAGCCCCGGAGCTGGAGTGATTCGACGAGTACGGCGGGTGCGTCGTCCTCGTACCCGGCGAGCGCGGCGAGGTCCCGCAGCCGTACGCCGCTCCACGCCTGGTCGGACGTCGACCAGCCCTCGACGCAGGCGATGGGCAGGTCGGCGGTGTGCTGGGCCAGGCCGAGCAGGTCGGCGCGGGTCAGGCGCAGGGTGCGGCCGGGGCCCGCGACGACGAGCCGCCAGGACTCGCCGGTGCGGTCCGGGCCGACGCCCACGGACCGGGCGGTCTTGTTGACCTGGAAGGCGCCGGGCCCGCGGCCGGGTTCGGCGCCGCCGTGCGGGGCGAACAGGGCGGTGGCGCGCGGCCACCCGTCGAAGCTCTGCCCCGCCGTCGTGGCGAACAGGAGCAGCGAGCCACCGCCGACGAGGCCGAGCGCACCGCGCCGGGACACGGTGGGCTCGGCGGGCCGGGGCGCGGCGAGGCCGTCCTCGCCCTCGTCGTCGGGGCCGTGCCCCTCGTGGGTGCGCAGCCGCTCCCGCAGCCCGCCCGCGCGCAGCACCCGTACCGTCTGCGGCAGCTTCAGCGCCGCGTGCGCGACGAAGGCGGCGAAGAACACCCACGCGCCGTAGAAGTGCAGCGGGTAGAACGACCCGGGGAAGACGTACTCCAACTGGACGTTGAGGACGCCGGTCGCGAACACGAAGAGCGCGCCGCCCACGAGCAGGAGCAGCGAGAGCCGTTCCAGGGCGTGGCCGAGGGACCGCGCGGGTGGCAGCGCGAACAGCTTCGGGAGCACCGACCACAGCTTGGCGAGGAGCACCGGGATCAGCGTGATCCCGACGGTGACGTGCAGGCCCTGGGTGAGCCGGTACAGCCAGTGCGGGTCGGTGGGCCAGGAGAAGAGGTAGAAGCCGAGCAGGCCCTTGTCGGGTGTCTTGTCGTTGACCGGCGCGAGGTCGGGGTTGTACGCGGCGTACGACAGCAGGCCGGTGACGAACAGGAGGGTCATCCCGAACAGGAGCACCGTGCCGAGCACGGCGGTGAACCACGTCCCGCGCAGCGGACTGCGCCAGAAGCCGGGCGCCGACGGCGAGCGGTCCTTGAGTCTCGTCGGGGCCGCGCGGAGCGATGTCCGAAGGCGGGTCCTGCGGGATGGTGGGGGTACGTCACGCATGCTGCGTCCTCAGCGGTCCACGCGACGTGGGTCCGTCGCCCTGCCCCGACCGTAAGCCGCGCGACCTGCGGTTCGACGGTCACGACTCATGACGAAACGCTGACGGCGCCTCGGGGCCACAAGATCTGACGGTTCGGTGACGCGGGCCCGCAGACCCGCCGTCCACCGCCCTCGGCGCCCTACCGTGCCAAGGGTGAACCACCCCGAACCCCGCCCGCCCGGCCCCCGCCGGGACCTCGCCGTCGCCGCCCTCGCCGTCCTCCTCGTCACCGCGGCCGTCGTCGTCGGCCGGTACCTGGAGAACCACGACGGCAGCCTCCACGTCAACTGGCCTCCCCTGTACGCCAAGTGGGACCCGCACATCGGGCCGGGCACCCCGGCCGCGCTCGCCGTGGCCGCCCTCGTCGTCGCGTACGGGCCCGCGCTCGCCGCACGCCTGCCCTGGCGGGCCCTCCTCACCGCCGCGTGGGCGGGCTCCACCGCCTGGATCTGGTCCCTCGCCCTGGTCGACGGCTGGCACCGCGGCGTCGCGGAGCGCCTCACCACGAAGTACGAGTACTTGCGGGTGATCGACCGGTTCGACGACATCCCGGCGACGCTGCGGGACTTCACGCACCACATCGTGCAGGTGCCCGGCGAGTACCACTGGCCCGCGCACACCGCGGGCCACCCCCCGGCCGCGCCGCTGACGTTCGTCCTCCTGGACCGGATCGGCCTGGGCGGCGGTGGCTGGGCGGGCGCGTTCGTCATCACGGCGGGCGGCACGGCGGTCCTCGCCGTGCTCCTCACCGTGCGGGCGCTGGCGGACGAGGCGACGGCCCGCCGCGCGGCGCCGTTCCTGGTGCTCGCGCCCGCCGCCGTATGGATGGGGGCGTCGGCGGACGGCTACTTCGCGGCCGTCGCGGCCTGGATGATCGCGCTGCTCACCCTGGCGGCGACGCGCACGGTCCGCTCCCCCGCCCTCGCCGCCACCGGCGCCGGCCTGCTGTTCGGCCTGACCTGCTACCTGTCGTACGGCCTGACGCTCTTCGCAGTGATCGCCGCCGGTGTCCTGCTGATCGCCCGCTCGCCGCGCCCGCTGCCGTACTTCGTGGCGGGCGCGGTGGTGGTGCCGCTGGTGTTCACGGCGTTCGGCTTCGACTGGTGGGAGGCGTACCACCTGTTGGTGGAGCGCTACTACCAGGGGGCGGCGGGCGTCCGCCCGTACTGGTACTGGGTGTGGGCCAATCCGGCGTGCACGGTGTTCGTCGTCGGGCTCGCGACGGTGGCGGGGCTGCGGCGGACGCTCACGGCGGCGCCGGGCGCGGTACACCGCTGGCGGACCCGGGACACGACGGCGACGGACCGTCTCGTGGGCCTGGCCCTCGCAGCCCTCCTCGCGGTCGCCGCCGCGGACCTGTCCGGCATGAGCAAGGCGGAGACGGAACGCATCTGGCTGCCGTTCGCGCTGTTCCTGCTGCCCGCGGCGGCGCTCCTGCCACGCCCGTCCGCGCGGGCGTGGCTGACGGCTCAGGCGGTGCTCGCCCTCGCCGTCAACCACCTCCTGTTCACGGGCTGGTGAGCCCGGCCGGGCTCAGACGCGGTCGGTGATCCGCTCCAGCGGTACGAACTTGAAGTTCTGGTTGCCGCTGGAGCCGGGCGCGCCGTTGGAGCCGTCCTGGCAGATGAACACGCCCTTGGGGAAGGCGGACCCGAGGGCCGTGGCGGTCGCGTCGATGCCGTCGGTGTCCTCGCAGTCGTCGGCGGCGGTGCCGGACGCGACACCGAAGCGGCCGAGGTAGGCGCCGCTGCGCCGGTCGTACACGGTGAAGTCGTCGCTGCCCTGCGAGGAGACGAACAGGCGGTTCCCGGCGGCGGCGATGCCCTCGGTGTCGGCGGTCAGGTGGCCGCCGGAGCCGGTGGAGTCGAGCTTGGTGCGGGCGGTCCCGGCGCCCGGCTCGGCGCCGTACACCCACACGCCGACGTCCTCCTCGCCGAGGTAGAGCTTGCCGTTGCTCTCGTCCGCGTAGCAGCCCTCGACGGCGGACCCGGCGTCGAAGAGCCGCACGGAGGTCGCCGTCACCGAGTCGCCGCTGACGGCGAGTTCCCACTGCTCGACGCGGCCCGAGGTGGAGTTCGGGTAGGCGTAGAGCTTCCCGGACTGCGGGGACCGGTACAGGCAGACGCCGTGCGCGGTGACCTCGGTCGGGACGTCCTTGAGGTGCTTGAGGCGCCGCGTGGCCGGGTCGATCCGGTACACGTGCAGCGCGCCGTCGCCGCCCGCGGCCTCGTCGTCCGCGGACACGACGACATCGCCGCGCACGTCGACGTTGTTGCCGTGGTCCCCGTCGATCCGCTGGACGCGCGCACCCTTGAGGTCGTACACCTCGAGTGCGCCCTTCTTGTCCGTGCCCACCACGACGGACTTCGCCGGGTCGTCCGGGTGCACCCAGATCGCCGGGTCGTCGGCGGCGTCCCCGCTGTGCGACACCGGCGCGGTCTCCACCGTCGCGGTCACGTCGAAGTCCACGGCGGCCTGCGCGGGCAGCGCGGTCTGGAGGACGAGCGCGGCGGCGCCCGCGAGGGCGCTCGCGGAGAGCAGGGGGGTACGGAGCTTTCGGGTGACGGGCACCGGTGGTCCTCTTTCGTCGGGGGGTGGGCGAGCGGGACGAGCGTGCCAGCGGTGCGCGAGCACCCCGTGAACACGAGTTGAACGTACGCGGTCACACGCCGTGGTCACGAGAGGGCGACCCGCCCGTGTTCCCCCGCCGCCTCCGCCACGGCGTCGTCCCCCGCGCACACCGCCGCCCACGCCTGCGCCGCCAGCATCTTCCGGTCGTGCCCGTGCAGCGGCGCGTGCGCGCTGACCCGCACCGTGAGCCCCCGCGCGAGGGCCACCCGCCGCAGCGACCCCCCGAACCCCTCGTCCGCCAGGAACGCCGCCGCCGTACTGGCCGCGCCGCCCTGCCGGTACGCCACCGTCACCGGCCGCACCGGCACGCCCGCGTCCACCGCCGCCTGGAACGCGGCCCGCCGGAACCTCCCGGAGCCGACCGAGCACCACGTGGTGGCCTGCGGGAACACAAGGACCGACCGCCCGGACGCCAGCGTCTTGGCCAACTCGCCGACCATGAGCGGCAGTTCCCGCCGACCGCCCTCGCGGTCGATGAACTGCGTGCCCATGCGGCGGGCGAGCGTACCGACCACGGGCCAGCGGCCGATCTCCTTCTTGGCCACGAAGGACACCGGCTCGACCGCGAGCAGCGCGACGACGTCCAGCCACGAGATGTGGTTGGCGACGATCAGCGTGCCGGTGTCGGTGCCCGGCACGCTCAGCGGCGCGAGGGCCGCCTCCAGGTCGACGCCGAGTGCCCGCAGGACCCGCCGCGCCTGCACGCGCGGCGCAGCGTCCCCCGCGAGGCGTTCACCGAGGAGCAGGCTGCGCCCGAGTTCCCGGGCGACGGCCGCGTACCGCAGCGCCTCCTCGGCGGGCCCGACCCGGGTCGCGGGCCGCACCGCGCAGGTCCGGGGACAGCCCGCGTCCACGGCCCAGGGGTTCACACGCCCCTCCCCTGCGCGGCGTGGCCACGCTCGGCGTCGCCGAGGAAGAACCTGCGGTGCCGGTCGCTCAGGCGCTCGGTGTCGAGCAGCACGAAGAAGTCGGCGGAGTCGAACTCCGGGTCGTGCGCGGGCGCCCCGCACATCCAGGCGCCCAGGCGCAGATAGCCGCGCAGGAGCGGCGGCAGGTCGGCGTAGCTCGGCCGGTGTCCGGCGCGCTCGCCGGGCGTCCACGGGCGGTGCGGGTGCACGCGCAGCTCGGGCGGCGAGACGTGCTTGGCGGTGCCGAGCAGCCAGGCGCTGGCGGCCGCGGTGCCGCCGTCGGTGAGCGGCACGGAGGCGCAGCCCGCCAGGTAGCGGTGGCCGGACAGCAGGACGTAGCGGGCGAGGGCCGACCACATCAGGTTGATCACGGCGCCGGAGCGGTGGTCGGGGTGCACGCAGGAGCGTCCGGCCTCGACGGTGGCGGAGCGCAGGGGCCGCAGCGCCGCGAGGTCGAACTCGCCGTCGGAGTAGGAGCGTTCGGTGCGTCCCGGCGGGATCAGGCGGTAGGTGCCGACGACGTCGCCACTCGCGGTGTCGGTGATGATCAGGTGGTCCGCGAGCGCGTCGAAGGCGTCGATGTCGTGCCCGGGCACGGGGGTGTCGAGCGCGGCGCCCATCTCCTCGCCGAAGACCTGGAAGCGCAGCCGCTGGGCGGCCCGGATCTGGTCCTCGGAGTCGGCGATGGAGGGGACGTAGCGGGGGGCGTCGGGGGTGGCCGGGGCGACCGGAGGGGGAGCGGCGGTCGGGGCGACCGGGGTGCCGGGCGCGGCCGGGGTCGCGGGGGCGGGGGTGAGGGGTGTCGCGGGCATGACACGTTCTCCGTTCGATGGGACGGACGGGGAGTCCGCTGAGACCGACGGGCGGGAGTGACAGGAGCGGGGAGGGAGGAGAGGGGGAAGCGGGGCGACACGGGGAGCGAAGGGAGTGCGGCGAAGCGGTGGTGCGGGTGAGCGTGCGGCCGACTGCGGGAAAGGCGCCTGTTCAGCACGGTGACCGCCCTGGCTGAACTGCGCACAAGGTGCGCGAGACCGATCGTGCCGACCCTCGTGAGCATCAGGTGAACGGCGGTGGTCGCGCCCCGGCCCGCGCTCCCGGGCACGGCCGCCGCGCCCCGGCCCGCACCCCCGGGTACGGTCGTCGCACACCGGGCGGCCGATCCCGTCCGGCGCGGCCACGGGAGGGGCGTACCGCATGATGGGCAGCAAGCAGTTGAAGATCGGCCTGCGGGTCAGGGATCTCCAGGTCTCCGGCGACCTCTACTTGAGGCTCGGCTTCCGCGAGCTGCCGAACGACGAGCAGCCGCACCTGCGCTATCTCACCTTCGGCCACACCTGGCTGATCCTGACGGACCGGGACGCGCACGGGTACTACGACGAGGAGCGCGGCGCGGCGGCCCGCCGGGGCCCGCTCGGCCTCGGCTTCACGCTGGCCGTGCCGACGCCCGACCTCGACGCGGCCCACGCCCTGTGGCGCGCCGAGGGCCTGCCGGTGCTCACGGAGCCCGAGGACACCGACTGGGCGCGGATCTTCGTGGGCCTGGACCCGGACGGCTACGAGGTGTCGTTCGAGCAGTTCCACGAGGAGTACCGCGGGACGAGGGGCTGAGGGCCGTGCCGCATCCGCTGCCGCTCGCCGGCATCACGGTCGTGAGCCTGGAGCAGGCAGTCGCCGCGCCCTTCGCGACCCGTCAGCTCGCCGACCTCGGCGCCCGGGTGATCAAGGTGGAGCGCCCCGGCGGGGGCGACTTCGCGCGGCGCTACGACACCACCGTGCACGGCGAGGCCAGCTATTTCGTGTGGCTGAACCGCTCCAAGGAGTCGCTCACGCTGGATGTGAAGTCGGCGTCCGGGCAGGAGGTCCTGCGCGAACTCGTCGCGGGCGCCGACGTGTTCGTGCAGAATCTCGCGCCGGGCGCGGCCGACCGCCTCGGTCTCGCGGCGGCGGACCTCCAGGCCCGCCACCCGTCCCTGATCACCTGCACGGTCAGCGGCTACGGCACCAGCGGCTCCTGGGCGGACCGCAAGGCGTACGACCTGCTCGTGCAGTGCCAGACCGGGCTGCTCTCGCTCACGGGCACGCCCGGCGAGGCCGTGCGGGTGGGGATCTCGGTGGCCGACATAGCGGCGGGGATGTACGCCTACAGCGGCATCCTGTCGGCGCTGTTCACGCGCGCGACGACCGGCCGGGCGCCCGCCGTGGAGGTGTCCCTCTTCGACGCGCTCGCCGAGTGGATGAGCCAGCCCGCGTACTACACGCGGTACGGCGGCACGCAGCCCCCGCGCGTCGGCGCCCGGCACGCGACGGTGGCGCCGTACGGCGTGTTCACCGCGGCCGACGGCAAGGAGGTGCTGCTCTCCGTGCAGAACGAACGGGAGTGGGCGGCGCTCTGCGAGGACTTCCTGGGGCGGCCCGAGCTGGTGGCCGACCCGCGCTTCGCCGACGGTTCGGCGCGGGTGGCGCACCGCGAGGAGCTGGACGCGGCGATCCAGGCGCGGTTCGCGGACCTCGACGGCGCGGCGGCGACGGCGCTCCTGGACGCGGCGAACATCGCCAACGCGGGCGTGAACTCCGTCCCGGACTTCCTCCACCACCCGGCGCTCACGGAACGCGGCCGCTGGCACGACGTCGGTCTGCCCGGCACGGCACCCGGCATCCAGGCCCTCGTCCCGCCCGCCGACCTGTCCGGGGTGAGCCCGCGCATGGACCCGGTGCCGGGCGTGGGCGAGCACACGGAGAGGATCCTGGCGGAGCTGGGCCGGAAGGCGGCCGACATCGAGCGACTGCGGGCCGAGGGGGTCATCTCCTAGCACCGGCAGGGGTGTTGAAGCCGACCGGGGCGAAGGCCAAGGTGCCCGCCCACGCGTCCCGTCAGACGCCGAGCCCCTCGATCACCGTCGCGTTCGGCAGCCCCGCGAACGCCTTGCCCGGCACGATCAGCTTGCCGCGCCGGCTGCCGCTGCCGACGAGGACGTACGGCAGGTCCGCCACCGCGGCGTCGACAAGGAGCGGCCAGGTGTCGGGCAGGCCGATGGGGGTGATGCCGCCGTACTCCATGCCGGTCTCGCCGACGGCGGTGTCCATGGGCGCGAACGAGGCCTTGCGGGCACCGAGTTGGCGGCGTACGACGCCGTTGACGTCGACGCGCGCGGCCGAGAGGACCAGGCACGCGGCGAGCGTCGTCTCGCCCCCGCGCTTCCCGGCGACGATGACGCAGTTCGCGGACTGGGAGAACAGCTCGGGTCCGTAGTGCTCCACGAACGTGGCTGTGTCGGCCCACTCCGGCTCGGTGTCGACATGGATCAACTCGTCGGCGGGCACGGCCCCGCTCCAGCCGCGGACGGCGGCGGCGACGGGGGCGACCAGGAGGTCGAGGGCTTCGGGGGCGGAGCGGACTACGTCGAAGTCACCGAGAGGAGCGCGCATGGCGGCACCGTAACTCAGTACGCCCCCGCGTGGGCGGGCGGGACCGACACCGCCATCGTCATCTCGACCGGCTCCGCACCCTTGTTGTGGTAGCCGTGCGCCACATTGGCCTCGAACGACGCCGCCGATCCGGCCGCCACCAGGTGCTCGTCGCCGTCCACGACCAGCGTCAGTTCGCCGGACCTGACGTGCAGCAGCTCCATCGTCCCGGGCGGGTGCGCGTCGGAGTCGCTGCCCTCGCCCGGCGTCAGGTGCCACGTCCACAGCTCGAAGGGACCCCGCGACTCGGTGCCGACCAGGAGCGTCGTACTGCTGCCCGCTTCCGTGGACCACATCCGCACGGCCTGCTCGGGCGGGACGAGGCGCACGTGCGGGCCCTGTTCGTAGTCGAGCAGGGTGGTGATGCTGACGCCGAGCGCGTCCGCGAGCTTGACCGTGATGCCCACGGAGGGGTTCGTACGGGCCTGCTCGATCTGGATGATCATGCCGCGGCTGACGCCCGCGCGGGCCGCGAGCGCGTCGAGCGTGAAGTTCCGTTCGGTGCGCCAGCGCTTGAGGTTACGCGCGAGCGACTGAGTCAGCTGGTCGAGGTCCGACACATTCCGTCCAATATTTTGGATGACAGAGTTCACTGTACTGAACTACGGTGTGGTGCACCTGAGGGTTCCCGAAGGTTCACCACACTGTACTGCGAGGCATCCCATGACGGGACTGACAGCACTGTTCGCCCTGGCCACCAGCCTGCTCTGGGGCCTCGCCGACTTCGGCGGCGGACTGCTGACCCGACGGATCCCCGCGCTCACGGTGGTGGTCGCCTCCCAGTGCGTCGCGGTCGTCGTCCTCGGCGCGGTCGTGGTCTCCACCGGCGCCTGGAGCGAGTGGGGCCCGCAGCTGTGGTTCGCGGTCGGCGCGGGCCTCGTCGGCCCGGTCGCGATGCTCGCCTTCTACAAGGCCCTCGCGCTCGGCCCCATGGGCGTCGTCTCCCCGCTCGGCTCGCTCGGCGTGGCCGTGCCGGTGGGCGTCGGTCTTATGCTGGGCGAGCGCCCTGGTCTCGGGCAGTTCGCGGGCATCGCGGTGGCCGTCGTCGGCATCGTCCTCGCGGGCGGGCCCGAGCTGCGTGGCGCCCCGGTGCAGCGGCAGGCGGTGCTCCTGACCCTGCTCGCCGCCTTCGGCTTCGGCGCGGTCATGGCTCTCATCGCGGAGGCGTCGAGCAGCGTCACCGGCCTGTTCCTGGCGCTGTTCGTGCAGCGCGTCACCAATGTGCTCGCGGGCGGCACGGCGCTGTACGTCTCCGTGCGGCGGGGCGGCGCGGCGCTCCCCGAGGGCCACGGCATGGGCGTGATCTGGTCCGCGCTGCCCGCGCTCGCCTTCGTGGGCCTGGCGGACGTCGCCGCCAACGGGACGTACGCCATGGCGGCCCAGCGCGGCCCCGTCACCGTCGCCGCCGTGCTCGCCTCGCTCTACCCGATCGTGACGGCGCTCGCGGCGCGCGGCCTCCTCAAGGAGCGGCTGCGCGGGGTGCAGGCCGCGGGAGCGGGCCTCGCGCTGGTGGGCACGGTGCTGCTGGCGACGGGCTGAACCACAGCGGCGCGCCCCTTCAGGGCGCCACCGGGACCCCTCAGACGTTCCCCTCGACCTCGGCCAGTCGCGCCGCCTCCAGGTCGGTCAACTCGCCCAGCGCGAGGAGTTGTTCCGGCGTGACACCCTCGGGGATCGGCACCGGCGCGGGCGTACGCAGCGGCGGCTCCCAGCCCCGCTCGGCGCACCACGTCCGCACGACCCGGGCGGGCGCCCCGGCCACCACCGCGTGGTCGGGCACCTCGCCCCGCACCACCGCCCCGGCGGCCACCACCACGTTGCGGCCGATCCGGGCGCCGGGCAGGATCACCGCGCCGGTGCCGACCCAGCAGCCGGGCCCGATCTCGACCGGCTCCATCCGCGGCCACTGCTTGCCGATCGGTGTGTGCGGGTCGTCGTACGAGTGGTTCGTCGAGGTCACGTACACATACGGACCGAAGTAGCAGTCGTCGCCGATGGTCACCGTCGTGTCCGCGATGACGTGACTGCCGCGGCCGAGCACCACCCCGTCGCCGATGCGCAGGATCGGGTCCGGGCCGAGGTCGAGGTCGGGCATCAACCCGGCGGTCAGCGTGACCTGTTCACCGACGACGCAGTGCGCGCCGAGCCGGATCCAGGGCGCCCCGAAGACCGTGCCCTGCGGGAACGCGAGGCGCGTGCCCTCGCCGATCGCGCCGAACCGCAGCCGTCCGGGCCGCCGCGCGGTGACGGCGCCGGTGCGCTGCACCCAGTCCCACCCGGCGTGGACGGCGCGCTGCGCCACGCCGCGCCGCCAGGCGGCCAGCGATGAGAACACGTTCTTGTTCCTGGGCACCCGCACACGTTACTCAGCCGGGCGCGCGCCGAGCACGCCGACGACCTGTGATCTTCACCCCACGCGGCCGCGGGCGCCCGGCCGTCCCGTACGGTTCGCTCAGGCGCGACACGGGCACGACGACGCGATGACGCTACGGCGCCGCGGGAAGAGGGAGCGAGCCGATGAGCCAGCAGGCACTCGTCATGGGCTTGGCCGGCAAGGAGCCGAAGGTCGACCAGGAGGCCTTCACGGCGCCCACGTCGGTGGTGATCGGCGAGGTGACGCTGAGCGCGGGCGCGAGCACCTGGTACGGCGCGGTGCTGCGCGCCGACTGCGGGCCCATCGCGATCGGGGCCGACAGCAACATTCAGGACAACTGCACCCTGCACGTCGACCCGGGCTTCCCGATGTCCATCGGCGAGCGCGTCTCGGTCGGCCACAACGCGGTCCTGCACGGCTGCACCGTCGAGGACGACTGCCTCATCGGCATGGGCGCCACGGTCCTCAACGGCGCGGTGATCGGCGCCGGTTCCCTCGTCGCCGCGCAGGCGCTGGTGCCGCAGGGGATGCGGGTGCCGCCCGGCTCGCTGGTCGCGGGCGTCCCCGCGAAGGTCAAGCGCGAGCTGACCGAGGAGGAGCGCGCGGGCATCTCCCTCAACGGCACGCTGTACGTGGAGCTGGCCAAGGCCCACCGCGAGGCGCACGCGTCCCGGGAGGGCCGGGGCGAGGAGGGCTAGCGGCGCCGCGCCGTCGGACCGGACACAGACCGAGCCGCCCGCCCGGGCCGAGAGCGGTCCGAGCGGGCGGCGGGCCTGTGTCAGCCGTCCTCCTTCACGCAGGTCAGGTCCTTGCCCGGCAACTTTCCGCTGTCCAGGTAGGCGTTGACCCGCGCGTCCACGCAGGCGTTGCCGTAATAGCCGTAGATCCCGTGCCGGTTGGCGCCCTTCAGGGTGATCAGCTTCGAGCTGGGCAGCATGCCGTGCAGCGCCACGGTGCCCTGGTAGTCGCTGCGCGGGTCACCGGTCGCGCCCACGAGCAGCGCCGGGGCGTCGCGCCGGACCTGGGTCGGCTCCTCGCGGGGCCGGTCCCAGAAGGCGCACGGGTTGATGTTGTTGGCCAGCGGTCCCATGACCGGGTGCGTGGCGCGGCTGCGCTGGATGTCGCGCCAGTAGCGCTCCGGGTCGCGCGGGGCCGCCGCATCGCCGCACAGGATGGCCGTCTGCACGCTGCCGTAGTGCGACTCCTTGCCGGTGATGTAGCCCCGCAGGGCCTCGGCGAACTCCGGTGAGAGCCGCGTCGGTCGCCCCTCGGCCGCCCGCACGAGCACGGACACCTGCTCGCCGAGGGTCGCGCGGGCATCGTCGGTGTCGTCGGCGATGCCCATGGCGAGCAGGGTCGGCACCGTCGAGTCGTCGAGCCGGAAGGCGTCGGGGGCGGTGCCGACGGTGAGCCCGCGCGCGGACGCCGCGATGGTGCGGTCGACGGCGGCGAGCACCTGGGCGCGGGTGCGGCCGAGGCCGTACGTGTCGTGCCGCCGCGCCGCCCAGCGCGCCCAGTCGGAGAGCGCCTGGTCGTTCTCGGCCTCGGTGCCGCGCAGCAGCCGGGGGGTGTAGCGGCGCGGGTCGAGCGCGCCGTCGAGGACGACGCGGTCGTAGCGGCCGGGGAACATCTGGGTGTAGACGGTGCCGAGGTAGGTGCCGTACGAGTAGCCCAGGTAGGAGATCTTCCGCTCACCGAGCGCGCCACGGATGACGTCCATGTCGCGGGCGGTGTCGCGGGTGGTGACGAACGGCAGCACGGACTTGTTGGTGGTGCGGCACTTGGCGGCCAGGTCCTTGTGCAGGGCGACCTGCCGGTCGAAGCCCGCGCGGCCGACCCCGGCGGAGAAGATGGCGCTGGAGACGGGCCACGCGCAGTCCAGCGGGGTGCTGCGGCCGACGAAGCGCGGGTCGACGCCGATGATGTCGTAGCGCGCGGCGACATCCTTCATCGCCTTGTGGATGTCCGGGGCGTCACCGAGCGAAGTGCCGCCGGGGCCACCGCCGTTGAGGAGCAGCGGGCCGACGCGGTGGCGGGTGTCGGTGGCCTTGATCCGCGATATGGCGACGGTGATGGTGCGGCCGCCGGGGTCGGAGTAGTCAAGGGGTACGGTGACGTCCGCGCAGCGGGCGCCCGCCTTCGCCAGGGCGTGGCCCGTCTCGTCGCCCGGACCGAGGACGCAGGAGCGCCAGTCGAGGCGCTGGTCGTGGAAACGGCCGAGACCGGCGGCGGGAGCGGCGGCGTGAACAGCGGCGGGAGCGGTGGCGCCCGTGCCGCGTTCGGGCGCGGGGGCCGGGGCCGCCGAGGCGAGGGCAGGCGTGGCGGTGAAGCAGGCGGCGAGGGCGAGGCCCACCGAGGTGCGGCGCGCGGCGGCGCTGGTGGCTGTCACGGGTTCTCCTTGAGACGCGAGGTGCGGTCGGGCGGACACAGGGCGCTGTCGACGACGGCCCGGAAGTCCTGTTCGGCGTGGTCGGTGGCGGGCAGCTGGTTGAGGGCGAGGGCGACGGTGCGGCCGCCGGGGCCGACCGCTCCGACGGCGCGGTGCCCGCCGGGGGCCGTGCCGGCGTGCCCCCACCAGCGGCCGCCGCACGCCAGCGGCGAGGAGATCAGGCCGAGGCCGTACCGGGCGCCGGGCCAGAGCCGGTCCGGGTCGGCGGGGACCGTGCGCTTCATCTCGGCGAGCCAGCGCGCGGGCAGCAGCTTCCCGCCGGACAGCGCGCCGAAGAAGCGGTTCACGTCGGCGGGCGTCGAGACCAGGGCGCCGCCTGCGCCGCCGAAGGTCATGTTCCACTCGGTGCCGTCGACGCGGGAGGACGCCTTGCCGCCGCCCCGGGAGGACGCCTCGCCACCGGGCCGGAAGGACACCCTGCCGTCCGGCCCGCCCTCCGGGCCAGGCATGTAGCTCCGCGAGTGCGCGCCCCGGATGCGCGTGTCGTCGCCCGGCCAGTAGGTGTCCCGCAGGCCGAGCTTCCGGATGACGCGGCGATCCACCTCCGCCTCGACGCGGTGCCCGGTGACCTTCTCGACGATGAGCCCGGCGACGACGGTGTTGGTCGTCGCGTAGTGCCACTTCTTGGCCGGGCGCGGCATCTTCAGGGCGGTGGCGATCTGTTCGCGGGGCTCGAAGTGGCGGAAGCGCCACTCCGCCACGGGCCGCTCGGCGAGGGCTTCGACGTAGTCGGGCAGTCCACTCGTGTGCCGGAGGAGCTGACGCACGGTGATCTTGCGGCCGTCATGGCCGTTGCCCCGGATCAGGCCCGGCAGATAGCGCTCGACGGGCGCGTCGAGGCCGATCCGGCCTTCCGCGGCGAGTTGTACGACGACGGTGACGGTGAACGTCTTGCTGACGCTGCCGATCCGCAGCCGGTCCCTCGCGTCCATCGGGCGGCCGCTGTCCAGGTCGGCGACGCCCCGTGCGACGGACCAGCGCCCGCAGCGCCGGTCGACCACTTCGGCGGCGGCGCCGGGGATGCCGTGGCGGTCGACGAGGGGAGCGAGGGAGGCCTTGACCGCGCCGCGCGCCGCGTCACAGTCGGGCGGCGGGGCGGGAGTCGGGGCCGCCGGACGGGACTGCGCGCCGGGGCGGGCCGCCGCGTCTGCCACGGGGACGAGCAGCGTCAACGCCGCCGTCACCACGGCGACCGCGGTCGCCCGCCCGGCTCGACGGCGCCCGGGTAAGGCCCGTGCGGACGTTCTCTTCTCGGTGTGCTCTACACAAGTCATGCCGACCGACGCTAGGGGCCCGGCGCCCCGCGCTCAACGGAGCCTGCCCCCGGAAGCGCACGGGGGCAGACCCCCCCGGATCCGGGAGGAGCGCAGGTCGCGCCCCGCGGAAGGGGACTTGGGCGGACCGGAACAGTCAGGGGCGTGCGGACGCACGGGCGGGAGCCACGGCAAGCGGAACGCAGGGCGCACATGCGCGTACCCGCTCGCGCGCGACGCGCGAGCGGGTACGACAGGGGTGTGCGGGGCCGGTCCGTGGTGGCCCCGGCGCGGCTCAGCTACCGGTGGCACCCCGGGCGGCCGCGAGCGCCGTCTCGCCCTCGGTGGCGGCGGCGCCCTCGGTCCCGCCGTCCGTCCCGGTGGCCGCGTCGGCCCCCGCCTGCGCGGGCACCTCCGCCCCGGCCGAAGCCGCCGCGTGCTCCTCCGCCGCCTTCTTCGCCCGCCGCTTCACGAGCAGCATCGAGCCGATGCCGATGAGGACGGCGATGCCGAGGCCGACGTACGAGAAGCGCTTGAGCCAGTCCTCCGCGACCACGCCGATGTAGTAGATGACGGCCGTGGTGCCGCCCGCCCACACGATGCCGCCGAGAACGTTGGCGATGGCGAACTTCCAGTACGGCATCCGCAGCACACCGGCGAGCGGCCCGGCGAAGATCCGCAGGAGCGCCACGAACCGGCCGAAGAAGACCGCCCACATGCCCCACTTCTGGAACGACCGCTCGGCGCTGCCGACGTTCGCCTCGCTGAAGTGCTTGGGGAACTTCCGCCCCAGCCAGGCGAGGAGCGGTCGGCCGCCCTTGCGTCCGATCGCGTAGCCGATGGAGTCGCCGATCACCGCGCCCGCGACGGCGCAGGCGCCGAGGATCACCGGGTTCACGTCGCCGTGCTGCGACGAGAGCAGCGCGGCGGAGACGAGGACGATCTCGCCGGGCAGCGGGATGCCCAGCGACTCCAGGCCGATCACGAGGCCCACGAGCAGGTAGACGCTGACGGCCGGTACGTTCTCCAGCCACTCCTGGACGTGCAACCCCGGTTCCTTCCGCTGTGCTGGTGACTCCCCCGGCGTGCGCGTCCTTGTCGATCACGCACGACGTGGAAGCCTACCTGCTCAGCGGGGTGCGGCCGGGTCCCACAGAGCGCAGTGGTGGGCCCGGTGCACACCCTTGTCGATCATGGTGCCGCCCGCTGATCCGGTGCGCAGCGAGAGGGTGGCGCCGGGGTGAGTGCGCTGGTCGGGAGCCGGCGGGGCGCCCTTCGCGCGGGGCACCCCGGAGTGGATGAAGGAGCCCCAGTACGCGGTCATCTGCCGGGCGAGGGCGCGCTGTTCGGTGTTCAGGGGCGAGCGCAGGCCGAAGTGTTGGAACAGATATTGCACTTCGTTTACGTGCGTCGCACCGAAGGCGAAGTCCGTGCCGCGGTCGCGCAGGCTGGCGAAGGGCGGCGAGGTGCGGTCCGCGAACTCGTAGGCGTAGACGGGGCCGCGCCCTGCCAGGGAGCGGTCGAGCCGCAGGGCCGGGCAGGCGAACAGCTGGTCGCCGATGGTCGCGGCGAAGGCGTGCGAGGGCGAGGAGTACCGCGCGAGCGGGTAGCGGCGCGCCACCCGTTCCGCGAGCGCGGGCCCGTAGGTCTCGTCCAGGACCGCCGGGTAGCGCTTGGCGGCGAGCGGTTCGCCCTGCCCGTCGAACTGCGCGAACGCGAACAGCGTGCCCTCGTCGGTGTTGGCGCCGTTCAGGACCGGCACCTTCGCCGCGCTGCCCCGCTCGAAGGCCTCCGCAGGCTGTACGGGCAGGAGGCGCCCGCCGACGACCGGCCCCCAGTCGAACTCCGCCTGCGCCGCGAGCAGGTCCTTCGCGGGCTTGCGCCGCAGACACGCGAGGGCGGTCGCCGGGTCCGGGCAGCCCGCCTTCCGCGCGAACGCGGCGCCGTCCCCGGCCGCCTGCCGCCGTGTGCGGCCCGCGCAGTCGTCGTACGCGCCGCTCTGGATGACGGCCGCGCGGAACAGGCCGCGGCCGGTCGGCGAGGCGAGGTGGGTGCAGACGGAGCGGCCGCCCGCGGACTCGCCCGCGACGGTCACGCGGCGCGGGTCGCCTCCGAACCGGCCGACGTTGGTACGCACCCAGCGCAGCGCGGCCTGCTGGTCGAGCAGTCCGTAGTTGCCGGACACTCCGTCGGACGCCTCGTCGTCGAGCGCGGGCGAGCCGAGGAAGCCCAGGGCGCCCAGGCGGTAGTTGACGGTGACGACGACGGTGCCGGTGGCGCGGGCGAAGCGCTCCGGCACGACGTCCTCGCCCGCGCCCGCGGTGAGCCCGCCGCCGTGCAGCCAGACGAGGACGGGCCGCCGCACGTCCACCGGGGTCCGCGCGGCCTTGGTGCCCCGGTCCCCCGCGGGCGCGTACACGTTGAGGGCGAGGCAGTCCTCCGTGTGGCTGGGCTTCTCGTACCCCGGATCCCAACTCGCCGTCTGCACACAACGGTTGCCGAACCCCGTGGCCGCGCGCACCCCGCGCCAGGGGACGACCGGGCGCGGCTCCCGCCAGCGCAGCGCACCGACGGGCTGTCGCGCGTACGGAATCCCCAGGAACCGCCGCCCCTCGTCCGTGACCCGTCCGCGCACCCAGCCCGCGTCGGTCCGCACCACGGCGGGACCGCCGTCGGCCCTGCCCCCGGACCCGGCCCGCAGGGCAGCCCCCGCCGCCCCCGACTGCCCGCGCCACGCGGCCGATTCCACCTGCCCGGCCCGCACGCCCGAGTCCGCCTGCCCCGCCCGCGCCGCCTCCGGCGCGAGCCCCACCGCCCCGGCCACGATCAGCACCCCGACGGCCACCACGAAACGCCCCGCACGCCGACCACTCCTCACACCCGCACCACCTTCACGTCGATGACACCGGAAAGGACCAACTCCTGGGCGCAGACGCCCACACGCATCTCACGACGCCCGGTACCGAGTACCCAGCCGCCCCGCCGCACGCCCCGCGGCGCCAGCGTCCGCGGCGCGATCCGCGGCATCCCCCCGCCCGTAGCGGCGCACCGGTTCGGGGTCGAACGCGGCCGCGAGAGGCAGCGGCGCGGGCAGCGCGGTGGCGGACACGGGCGCCGCTTCTGTCGTCTGACGCACCGTCGGATTCCGCCGGTGCGGCGCACAAGCTACGACCGGTGATGACTCGTGTCAATGCCACGGGCGGGAGCGGCCGTCGAAACGGCACGCGCCCTACTTGGCCGGGAAGAGCCGCAGCTTCGCGGTGTCGCCCACGATGGCGAGGACGGCGATCGACAGTTCGTTGACGGTGGAGGGCCCGCCCTGGTCGGGGCGCTGCCCGAGCAGGCTGGACGTGAATCCGCTCGCGTCGACCGAGGTCAGGTCCACCCCTTCGGGACCGACGGCGCTCACCGTGAACGGTCCGGCCCGAAGGCTCTCGACGCCCGGAATCTCGGCGCCCCTCTTCACCACGACCGTGCAGCTTCCGTCCGCGCATGCCCGCAGTTCGGCCCGCGTCGACGGCTTCAGCGGCTTCTTCGGCCGCACCGCGGTCGGTGACGGCGACGGCGACTTGGCGGGCTTCGTGGGCGTCGGCGAGGCGGGTGACGATTTCGCGGGACGCGAGGGCGAGGACGGCGCGGACGCCCCCTCGTCGTCGCCCGAGTCGGAGCCGCATCCGGTCACGGCGGCGGCCAGGGTCAGGAAGGCGCCGACGGCCGCCACCGCGCCCCGCGCCGAGGACAGCCGGACCGCCCGGCGGCGGGCCGAAGTTTCCGATGTGGTCATGGGACCGTTCTCTGCGCGGACGCCCGGGAGGGGTCCCGCACGCGCGGGGTTCAGGAACCCGCGAGGCTCAAACCCGCCGGATTCAGGGACCCTTCATCGCCCCGAACCGGCGCACTCGTCACTGTCGCCCCCGCTGCGGCACCCCACCTGCCCGCTCCAAGTGGACGCGGGCGCGGGCTGATTCCGCTCGCGTTCCCGCTCCTGGGCCCGGTCCGGATACGCCGGGCCGCACCACACCGCCGCCGCGACCAGCGCCGCCATGAACCCCTGACTCCACGCGGTCGCCGCGGCCCGCCTCCGGAAGGCGAGGGCAGCGGCCAGGACGGCGAAGAGCCCGACCGCCCCGGCGGCGACGAGGTAGCCGCCGAGGGAGTCGGGCTCGACTTCGGCGCCGCCCGCGGGGAAGAAGGAGACCCCCGACAGGAGCCACGCCCCGAACACCACGACGAGGACGGCCCCTTCGACCAGGAAGAGGCCGACGGCGGCCATGATGTCGGCGCGTCCGTCGGCACCGGTGTCGTCGGAGGCGTCGAAGGCGGGCGGCGCGCTCGGCAGGCTCATGCCGCCCATGCTCGGCGCCGGGCCCCGCCCGCACCTGAGTACGGATACTCAGTCACTCGACGGGACGGCCACCGAGCCGTCCGCCCGGACTACTTCGGGTCGTTGGGGCGCAGCGTCCACACCACGGTCATCTCGCCCGTCACGGCGCCGTCCGCGCGCGTGATGGCGATGCCGACCGGAAACTCGGGGCGCTGCCCCGCGTCCAGCTCGGCGACCACGTCGGCGACCGGACGGCCGAGCGTCGCGGTGGCCGTGACCTCCCCCATCGCCAGCTTCTTGTACGCGATGTCGGCGCGCACCGCGAGCGGCACGGCCCGCGACAGGTGCGCCCCGAAGGCGGCAAGGACGATGGCGCCGCTCGCGGACTCGCCCAGCGTGAACATCGCTCCGGCGTGCGGTCCGCCCACGTGGTTGTGGTACTCGCTCTGGTCCGGAAGGACGACCACGGCCCGCTCGGGCGTGGTCTCGCCGAACTTGAGGTTCAGGGTCTTGGCCATCGGCACGGTGGCGGCGAGCATCTCGCCGATCGACATCTGGTCTGTGCTCATGCCAGGGATGTTACCCACGAGTAGCCTCCCTTGGCCAGGGCTTCACGGGCCGCAGCCCCAGCCCCCGGCACCCCTCCCCGTACCGGACCGCCGTCCGCCACCGCACCCAATCCCCCAGCATCCGGGGCACTCTCGGCAACAGCGAGGGCGCTCGCGGCCGCCGCCACCCCGCACCCGTATCGTGATCCGCCATGAGCTCGCAGGACCAGAATCCTTACCAGCAGCCCGGGTACCAGCAGCCGAACCCCTATCAGCAGCCGGGATATCAGCAGCCCCAGCAGCCTGGTCACCCGCAGCACGGCGCCTACCAGCAACCCCCCGCGGGGCCGCAGGGGCCCTGGGCCGGCGCCCCGACCCACCCGGGCGCGCCGCAGCCGCCGGGCGGGAGCGGTGGCGGCGGTGGCGGGAACAGGACCAAGGTCATCGCGATCGTCGCCGCGGCCGCCGTGGTCGTGGCCGCGGGCGTCACCGGCTTCCTCATAGTCGGCGACGGCAACGACAAGGACGACAAGTCCGACAAGGCCAAGTCCGACTCCTCGGAGCAGGCGTCCGACAAGCCGTCCTCGCCGTCGGACGGCGACGACAGCGACCGGGGCACGGACGACGGCGGGCCGAAGGCGACCGTTCCGGGCTGGAACGTCGTCGTGAACCCCAAGTGGGGCACCGCCTTCGACGTACCGCCCGACTGGCAGGTGGCGGGCCCGGGCCGGGCCATCAACATGGAGGACCACAAGACGGGCGAGCCGGTGGCGACGATGGGCTCGCCCGCCGTCCTCAAGCCCAAGTGGTGCACCTCCGACGAGGACAAGGACGGCCGCTCCGAGGACACCGAGCTGGCCGCCGCGGGCACCAAGGGCGGGCGCGGTGGCAAGAACACCGACGAGGTGGCGGTCAACACCGTCGGCTGGTGGATCTACGGCGGCTACACGCAGCCGGACAAGAAGACCATGACGTACGACGAGAAGGCGAAGCCCTACACCACCAAGTCCGGGATCAAGGGCAGCATCGCGTGGGGCAAGTCGACGGACACCCCGCAGCGGGGCAAGTGCGCCTCGGACGGCAAGGCGATCACGTTCGGCTTCAAGAACTCCGAGGGCGATTTCGTGTCCTGGAGCCTGTACGGCGCCCGGGGCGTCAAGGAGGAGATCCCGGACTCGACGATCATGAAGATCCTCGCCACGGTGCGGCTGCACGGCAAACCGACGGGCTGACGGGCTGAGGACGTCCAGGGGCTGAGGGGGCGAGGGCACGGTCCGAAGGGGGCGTGACGACGCGATCTCACGCCCATCAGTACGACTTCTTCACCACTTCGTCACCGCTTCGTCCGCCCCCGGCTCCGGTGCCGGTCCGGCAGCCGACCGGGCGTGGCACCCGGGGCCCCGGCCCATCTATGGTTACTGGCCATGTGGCCAGAACAGCAGCCGCCCGGGGGCGAGCAGAACCCGCAGGACCAGGGTCAGAACCCGTATCAGCAGCCCGGGTACCAGCAGCCCAATCCGTATCAACAGCCCGGGTACCAGCAACAGCCCGGGCCCCAGCAGCCCAATCCCTACCAGCAGCCGCCCGCCGGGCAGCCCCCCGTGGGCCAGCCCGGCCAGCCCGGGCAGCCGCAGTGGGGCGCGCCGACGTTCCCGATGGGGACGCCCCAGGCGGGCGGGCCCGACCCGAGCGGCGGTGGGAGCGGCGGCGGCAACAGGACGAAGGTCACGGCCATCGTCGCGGCGGCCGCCGTGGTCGTGGCCGCGGGCGTCACCGGCTTCCTGGTCCTCGGCGGTGACGGCGACGACGACAAGTCGGACAAGGCGGCCCCCAAGCCGTCCAAGTCGGTCACCAAGAAGCCGAGCCCCACGGCGTCGGACGACGACAACCCGCGCGGCACGGACGGCGACCCCAAGCCGACCATCCCCGGCTGGCAGGTCGTGGTGAACCCCAAGTGGGGCACCGCCTTCGACGTACCGGCGGACTGGACGATCAAGTCGCCGGACACCTTCATCGGTTTCGAGGACCGCAAGAAGGGCGACGGCAGCGCGCTGATCATCATGTCCGCGCCCGCGATCTACAAAGAGAAGTGGTGCTCGTCCGACGACGACAAGGACGGGCAGAAGGACGACACCTCGCTCGCGGTCGTCGGCACCAAGGGCCAGAACGGCGCCAAGAACACCAAGGACGTCTCCCGCAACGACTCGGCGTGGTGGGTCTTCGGCGGCTACACCGGCCAGAAGAAGTCCGACAAGAAGAAGATCAAGATCGGCAAGGTCAAGTCGTACACCACGAAGTCCGGCATCACGGGCAGCGTGACGACGTCCACCACGGTCGGTGCCGAGAAGTCGGACAAGTGCGACTCCGACGGCAAGGCGACGACGTTCGCGTTCAAGAACGCGGCGGGCGACTACGTGGCGTGGTCCATGTACGGCGCCAAGGGCGTGAAGGAGGAGGTCTCCGACGCCCAGGTGAAGAAGATCCTCTCCACGGTGCGGCTGCAGGGCGACCCCGAGGACGCCTCCTGAGTCCTGAACTGACGCTCCGGCCGCCGTCACGGCGGCCGGAGAATCGGTTTGTCATGGCGGTGGTCCGCCGGGGATAGTCCCGTGGTGACCTCACCCCCCGCCTCCCGCCGCCCCTCCTGGGCCGGTCGCAACTACACGCTCCTCACCACCGCCGCGATCATCACGAATCTCGGCGGCCACGGTGCGCTCATCGCGGCGGCGTTCGCCGTCCTCGATGCCGGGGGCGACGGCGGCGACGTGGGTCTGGTCGCCGCGGCCCGCACGCTGCCGCTCGTGCTGTTCCTGCTCATCGGCGGCGCGGTGGCCGACCGGCTGCCGCGGCACCACGTCATGGTCGCCGCCAACACCCTCAACTGCGTCTCCCAGGCCGCGTTCGCCGCCGTCGTGCTCGCCGGTGACCCGCAGCTGTGGCAGATGATGCTGCTCACCGCGCTCGGCGGCACCGGCCAGGCCTTCTTCGGGCCCGCGTCCGAGGGCATGCTCCTGTCCTCCGTCACCGGCGAGCAGGCCGGGCGTGCCTTCGCCCTGTACCGGATGGCGATGCAGGGCGCGGGCCTCGGCGGCGCGGCGCTCGGCGGCCTCATGGTCGCGGTGATCGGGCCCGGCTGGGTGCTCGCCGTGGACGCGGCGGCGTTCGCCGCGGCCGGGGCGCTGCGCGCGTTCCTCGACGTCGGCCACATCCCACGGCGCGCCCCCGGCGGCGGTCTCCTCGCCGATCTGCGGGACGGCTGGCGGGAGGTCGTCGGGCGGCCCTGGCTGTGGTCGATCGTGGCGCAGTTCTCGGTGGTGGTGGCGGTGGTCGGCGCGGCCGAGTCCGTGTTCGGGCCGCTGGTGGCCGAGGACGAGCTGGGCGGAGCGGGGCCCTGGGGGCTCGCGCTCGGGGCGTTCGGCGCGGGGACGGTCGGCGGGGCGCTCCTGATGATGCGCTGGAAGCCGCGACGGCTCCTTTTCGCCGGTACGTTGTGCGTCTTCCCGCTGGCCGCGCCGTCCGCCGCGCTCGCGGTGCCGCTGCCGGTGGCCGGGCTCGCGGTGGTGATGTTCGTGAGCGGTGTCGCCATCGAGGTGTTCGGCGTCTCGTGGATGACGGCCATGCACCAGGAGATCCCGGAGGAGAAGCTGTCGCGCGTATCGGCGTACGACTGGTTCGGCTCCGTGGCGATGGTGCCGCTCGCGACGGCGCTCGCGGGCCCCGCCGAGCAGGCCTTCGGCCGGTCGGCCTCGCTGTGGGGGTGCGCGGCGCTGGTGGTCGTGGTGACGGCGGCGGTGCTGCTGGTTCCGGACGTACGGAATCTGACGCGGCGTACGCAGGCGGTGGTGGCCGCGGAGGGGCCGGGCGCCGGGGCGGCGCCGGTGGACGCCGTGGCGTCGGAGAAGCCCTCCGCCTGAGCCGATGCCGCGGCCCGGGCGGGGCCGAGTCAGGCCGGGCGGGGCGGGGCCGAGCCGTGCGGGGCCGGGCCGGACGCTCCCCCGCCGGTCCCCCGCCGCTCCGCTCCCCTGCCGCTCCGCTCAGCCGACGCTGAACGCCCCGTCCGGCGGCTGTGGCGAGGCCTCGGCGTCCGCGTCCCGTACGACTCGCGCGTTCCCGATGAACCTCCGCAGCGCCTCCCCGTGCACGACCCGTGCGGGGAACGCGTCCGCGGCGGTGCGCCGGACGAGGGCGTCCACGTCGACCGGTGTGTGGGAGGCGAGGAGCACGGCGTTGCCGAAGCGGCGCCCGCGCAGCACGGCGGGCTCGGCGATCAGCGTCAGCTCATCGAAGACCGTGGCGAAGGTGGCCAGTTGGGAGCGGAGGAAGGCGAAGGGCGCGCCGTCGGCGAGGTTCGCGGCGTAACAGCCGTCCGCGCGCAGCACGCGGCGCACGGCACGGGCGTACGCGTCCGACGTGAGGTGCGCGGGCACCCGGGAGCCGCCGAAGGCGTCGCCGACGAGCACGTCGGCGGTGGCCGCGGGAGCGGCCTCCACCCAGGCGCGGGCGTCCGCGGCGTGCACGGCGATCCCGGAGCCCGCGGGCAGCGGCAGTTCCGCCACGACGAGTTCGAGCAGTCCCCGGTCCGCGTCGACCACGTCCTGCCGGGACCCCGGCCGGGTCGCGGCGACGTAGCGCGGCAGGGTGAGCGCGCCCCCGCCGAGGTGCACGACGTCGAGCGGGCGGCCCGGCGCGGCGAGGGTGTCGAGGACGTGCCCGAGCCTGCGGGCGTACTCGAACTCCAGGTACGTGGGCTCGTCCAGGTCGACGTAGGACTGCGGGGCCCCGTCCACGGTCAGGAGCCAGGCCCGCGCCCGGTCCACGTCGGGGAGCAGCTTCGCGGTGCCGTGGTCGACGGCGCGGGTGACGGGGACGGGGTCGGGGTCGGGGGCGACGTCGGCGTCGGCGTCGGCGTCGGCGGGATCGGAGGGTGCGTCAGGCGCTGAGGACGCGTCCTCGGAGGGTGCGGCGGGCCCGGACGGCGCGGCGGGCCCAGCGGCCCGCCTCCCGGCGCCTGCTTCGGGGGGCGATTCGGCGCGCGCCGCGGGTATCGCCCCCGTGGGCGCGTCGGCTATCGCCTCGGGTGCGGGTCGCTCGGCGGGCTCGTTCACCGCTCCATTGTGCCCGCATCCGTCCCTCTTTCCAGGCCCCCGGGAGGGGGTGGGGCCGCCCGCCGACCGGAAGCACAACTGCCCCCGGGACGGGGTGCGCCCGCCCCTGACCGGAATTGCACAACTGTCCCCGGGCGGGGCGCGCCCGCTCCCCTCAGGGGCGGGGCGCCCCCGCCCCTGACCGGAAGCGGACCTGCCCTCTGGTGGGGATGCAGGTCCGCCCTCCGGCCGGGCGCGGCCCCCGCCGCGGCGCCCCGCCGCCGGCAGGTGGCGGGGCGCCGTTCCGGGCGGCGCTTCACCGCACGGCGTCAGCCGACCTCCGTGACCGTGCCCGCCCCGACGGTCCGCCCGCCCTCGCGGATCGCGAAGCCGAGCCCCGGCTCCAGGGGGATCTCGCGGCCCAGCTCGACGGCCATGGTGACCGTGTCGCCGGGCCGGGCGACGGCCGCGGCGCCGAGGTCGATGTCGCCGACCACGTCCGCGGTGCGGATGTAGAACTGCGGGCGGTACCCCGTGGACACCGGGGTGCTGCGACCGCCCTCGCGGGTGGACAGGACGTACACCTGCGCGGTGAAGCGGCGGCTCGGACTGAGGCTGCCGGGGGCCGCGACCACATGGCCGCGGCGGACCCCGTCGCGTGGCATGCCGCGCAGGAGCAGCGCGACGTTGTCGCCGGCCTGCGCGGAGTCCATCGGCTTGCCGAAGGTCTCCAGGCCGGTGACGACCGTCTCGGTGTCACCGTCGCCGCCGAGCACCTGCACCCGGTCGCCGACGCGCACGGTGCCGCGCTCGACGGCGCCGGTGACGACGGTGCCCCGGCCGGTGATCGTGAGGACGTTCTCGACCGGGAGCAGGAAGGGCGCGTCGACGTAGCGCTCCGGCATCGGGACATAGGTGTCCACCGCGTCGAGCAGCGCCTCGATCGACGCCGTCCACCGCGGGTCCCCCGACAGGGCCCCGAGGCCGGAGACCCGGACCACGGGCACGGCGTCCCCGCCGTACCCGTGCGCGGACAGCAGCTCGCGGACCTCCAGCTCGACCAGGTCGGTCAGCTCCGGGTCACCCGCGTCCGCCTTGTTCAGGGCCACCACGATGTGGTCGACGCCGACCTGCCGGGCGAGGAGCACGTGCTCGGCGGTCTGCGGCATGATGCCGTCGAGCGCGGACACGACGAGGATCGCGCCGTCGAGTTGGGCGGCGCCCGTGACCATGTTCTTCACGTAGTCGGCGTGGCCGGGCATGTCGACGTGGGCGTAGTGCCGGGTGTCGGTCTCGTACTCGACGTGCGCGATGTTGATGGTGATGCCGCGCTGCGCCTCCTCCGGCGCCCGGTCGATGCGGTCGAAGGGCACGAACGTGCCGGTGCCGCGCTCGCTGAGGACCTTGGTGATGGCGGCGGTCAAGGTGGTCTTGCCGTGGTCGACGTGGCCCATCGTGCCGATGTTGAGGTGGGGCTTGGTGCGGACGTATGCCGTCTTGGACATGGTGGTTCCTTCTCCGGAACTCGAAAGGTGTGGTCCGCGGCACGGACGGCCTGCGGACGGGGACCCCCGGGGGCCTGGCCGACCCTCCCCCTGCGGGGTCCGCCGGAATGTCCGGGGAGGGTCAGCTTCGGGCGCCGTCGGAAGGAAGTGCGGCGAGTACGGCCGGCGGTGCGGGGACCGCGAGCGGAGGGACGGCAGCCTCGACCGCGTCCGCGACTGCGGACGTGTGCGGGAAGGAGGCGTGCCGGAACATGTGGACGATCATTGCCGACACCCTGGTCGGCGTCGAATCATTTTCCGTGACACACCGGCCACACAGGGAAGTTGCGGCGCTTCAGCCCCCGATGTTCTTCAGCGCCTCACGCACGGACAGGGGCGCGAGGACCTCGCGGTGGCGCGCGACGAAGTCCCGTACGGCGTCGGGGTCGGTCTTCGCGTACTCCCGCAGGCACCAGCCGATGGCCTTGCGGATGAAGAAGTCCGGGTGGCCCGCCTGGCGTTCGCAGTACGCGAAGAGGCGGCCGGTGTCCGTGGCGTCCTTGTGGCGCAGCTGGTGGAGGAGCGCGGTCCTGGCCGCCCACAGGTCCTCGTCCTCGATCCAGGCGTCCATGTCGGCCCTCAGCGCGGGGTCGGCGGCGACGAGGCCGCCCACGACGTGCGCGGCGAGCGCGTCGACGGTGTCCCACCAGGGGCGGGTCGTCACCAGGTGGCGGGCGACGGGCAGGAAGCCGGACGAGCACCGCCGCACGTGCCGCCGCAGGTAGCCGACGGCGAAGTACTGGTACTCGCGCTCGGGCAGCTCCCAGCAGCGCAGGGCGATCGCGACGCAGTCCGTCTCGTCGGGGCGCGGGGTCCCGGCGAGGACGTCCCGGTGCAGGGCGCGGCGCACGGGCGAGGAGAGGCCGAGGAACGGCGCGATGTCCTTCATGTACGCCCGCATGTCCGCGGCCCGGACCGGATCGGCCGCCTCCGCGTACCGTGCGACGAGCCGTTCCACGACGGTGTCGGCCAGGGAACTCGGCGGCACTGTGACGCTCATGAGACGCACCATACGGCGATCAGACACATGAGCCGGTTAGTCTCTCCGGATGCTCGACACCGCCGCCGCCCCGACGCCGGGCCTCGCCGTGCGCTGCACCCGGGTGCTCCTGTCACCGTGGTCGCGGCTGTCCCTGCTCGTCCTGATGCTGGCCGCGGCCGGCACGGGCGTGCTGCTCTTCGAGCCGCAGCGGCTGCTCTCGGAGGGCTGGCCGCCGCAGCTGAACGGCGCCGCCGCGGTGTGCGCGTTCGCGCTGGCGTACGGCATGTGCACGGTCGCGTTCGTGCCGCGGCCGCTGCTCAATCTGGCGGCGGGCGCGCTGTTCGGCTCGCAGGCCGGGATTCCCGCGGCGATCGCCGGGACGGTCCTCGGGGCCGGGGTGGCCTTCGGGCTCGGCCGGGTCCTCGGGCAGGACGCGCTGCGGCCGCTGCTCCGGGGCCGCTGGCTCAAGGCGGCCGACGGCCAGCTGAGCAAGCACGGGTTCCGCTCGATGCTGGCGGTGCGGCTCTTCCCCGGCGTGCCGTTCGTCGCCGCCAACTACTGCGCCGCCGTGTCCCGCATGGGCTGGCTGCCGTTCCTGCTCGCCACCGCCCTCGGCTCCGTCCCGAACACGACGGCGTACGTCATAGCGGGCGCCCGCGCGTCGACGCCGACGTCGCCCGCGTTCCTGATCGCGATGGGGTTCATCGCGGTGACCGGTCTCGGGGGCGCGGTGGTGGCGTGGTGCAAGCGGCACCGGCTGCGGGGCAGGCACTGAGACGCCGCTTCCGGCACGTGGCACGGCCCCGTCGGCCATCGCCCGGAGGCCCCGGGCGAGGCCCTCGCACAAGCACTTCATCTTGTGCCGCTACGCTGCCCCCCGTCGAGGCACGTGATCGTCCCTCCCGGCCCCTCGCGCGACCCCGCGCACACCCGCATCACGCCTCGCCACTCCTGGTCCCCCGCCCACGCTTCTGACCGCCACCGCACGGGTCAGCACCCGATCAGTTACTGGACGGCGCAGTTTTCATGTCTTGGCTCGAATCGTTCATCCTCGGACTCGTCCAGGGACTGACCGAGTTCCTTCCGATCTCATCCAGCGCTCATCTGCGACTGACCGCGGCGTTCGCGGGCTGGCACGACCCGGGTGCCGCCTTCACCGCGATCACCCAGATCGGCACGGAGACCGCTGTCCTGATCTACTTCCGCAAGGACATCGGGCGGATCATCAGCGCCTGGTTCGGCTCGCTGATCGGCAAGGTGCCGCGTTCGGACCACGACGCGCAGATGGGCTGGCTGGTGATCGTCGGCTCGATCCCGATCGGCGTCCTCGGCATCACGCTCAAGGACCAGATCGAGGGCCCGTTCCGCGATCTGCGCCTGATCGCCACGACGCTGATCGTGATGGGCGTCGTCCTCGGCGTCGCCGACCGCCTCGCGGCCCGCGACGAGACCGGCGGCAAGCACCGTGCGGTACGCGAACGCAAGGGCCTCAAGGAACTGGGCGTCCGCGACGGCCTGATCTACGGCGTCTGCCAGGCCATGGCCCTCATCCCCGGCGTCTCCCGCTCCGGCGCCACGATCAGCGGCGGCCTCCTCATGGGCTACACCCGCGAGAGCGCGGCCCGCTACTCCTTCCTCCTCGCCATCCCCGCCGTCCTCGCCTCGGGCGCGTACGAACTCAAGGACGCGGGCGAGGGCCATGTCTCCTGGGGCCCGACGATCTTCGCCACGATCATCGCCTTCATCGTCGGCTACGCGGTCATCGCCTGGTTCATGAAGTTCATCACCACCAAGAGCTTCATGCCGTTCGTGTACTACCGCATCCTGCTCGGCATCATCTTGTTCATCCTGGTGGGCGCGGGCACGCTGAGCCCGCACGCGGGCGAGTCGGCGGGGTGACCGGATCCGAGATTCGGGCCGCTCGGCGACCTTCAACTGGTCACTGCGCGTAGTCACTTTGGCCTCACATGTCCCTCTGCTACCTAAAACGGCGACCTGGGCACGTTGTGTAGGCAAGGGGGGCGCTTTTTCCGCTCGATGGGTGCACGCTGGTCGTACGGGCGTATCCCCGGGCGGCCGCCGCCGGCTCGTCGGCGGGGGCGGCGGCCGCGAGGTGCGAGGACGTGGCGGCTCCCCCTCCGCCGGGCGTCCTCGCACCGCTGCCCTCTCCTCGGGGGCGGGCGGGAGCCTCCCCCGAGGAGAGGAGGAGCCGGGACCGCGGTGTCCGCTGCCTGGAGCGCGGCCCCGGCTGCCTCATCCCCTCTTTCGTGCGGCGTCCGTCACGAACAGCCGCCCGTCAAGGACCGTCGGCCCGCAGGGCAGCCGGTCGCCGAAGAGCGCCGCACGACCGCGTCCCCCGGGGCGGGGAGAGCGGGTGCGGCCGCATGGCGAGTCCTGGGAAATCCGTGACAAGTCCCGGGAATTCCGCGAGCAGCCCGTGGGACCTCGTGGAAAGTCCGTGGGGAGGTCCGTGGGAGATCCAAGGGGCTGTTCCTGGGCGATGCCCATGCCTCGGTGGCCGCGTCCTGACCATGCCTGTACCCACGGTAGTCAAACCAGTCCACGCAGTGAAGACCGCTGCCGCAAACGGGAGGCGATTCCTCCGCGCGCGGCCGCCCCACGCGGGTTTCTGTCTCCAACGGCCTCAACTCCCCCAGGAGTCGGCCCGGTGACGCCGCCGACAGCAGCGGCCTGCCCACCCGGCCCGCACCGCAGCACATGGTGCTCGCCGCTCAGCACCGGCCCGGTCAGCGTGAGGAACCGGACGTCCACCGTGACGTCAAGACCCCGCGCCCCCGCGGCGTGACGGCACGCGCCCAGTTCGTCCGTCGCCACCACCCAGCGCGGCCGCCCCAGCGCCGTGACCGCCCGGACCGCACGGCGGACTCCACCCGCGCCGTCGCCGTCATCGGCCCCGACCGCCTCATCGGCCTCCAGGACGACCAGTTGACGGGGAGCCACCACGGGAGGCAGCGCCCGCGCCACCGGCCCCTCCTCCGACACCAGCGCCACCGGAGCCCCGTCCCGGACCACCAGGCCGACCAGCTCCACGTACGGGCGCCCGCGCCGGGCCACCGCGAGGCGTCCGGTCCAGGCCCTTGCAAGGACCTCTTGGCACTCGGCCTCCGTCATGCGGCGCACGGTCCCCACAGTCGACCTCCTCGTGCCGCCGCGGCCCGGGAGGGGCGCGGACGGACAGGGACGACGCCCCCGAGCGGGGGCGGAGCCGGGGTCCGGGGCACTGCCCGCCGTCGGCCCCCTGCCCGGGGCGGGCGGGGCCTCGACGCTTCGGCTTTCTCTGCGTTCCTCACTTCTCTTATGCGCGGTCCGGCTCCGCTTATGCCCGCCGGGAGGAGACGGGCGCAGAACGGCGGAGATGCGTACGGGCCCGCCGCCCGAAGGCGGCGGGCCCGTGCCAGGCGTACCGGGGCGGGACGATCAGCAGCTCATGGCCCACGTGTGGGAGTCGCCGTTGTCGTTGGCCGCGCCGTTGTAGTTGACCTCCTGCCCGGGCGTGAGGCAGATGGTCATGTGGCCGCCCTGGTGGGCGCGCGAGTACACCTTGACGTGATCCTTCACGCCCGCACCCGAGATGCCGTGGTTGGCCCACGACGAGTCCTCGTCCGCGATCCAGCTCTCCCACCAGCCGTCGTCACCGGACCAGTTGGCGCGCTGGCCGTCGTAGTTGGAGTGTTCCCAGGTGCAGAAGTGGCCGCTGGGACAGTCGGCCGCCCCGGCCGGGGTGGCGACGGCGAGGCTTCCGGACACCAGGAGTGCCGCGGCCACGCCGAGCAGGGCCCGCCTGACGGTCCTCGCCCTCGGTGCGGACGCGGCGGTGTCGGAGGAGTGCTTCAGCGTCATGTCGGGTTGGTGCCTTTCCGTTCGGTGCAGCTGTGCCGTCGGGTCGCTGAGGAGCCCCCCGCCCGTGGACCGGGAAGCGGGCACGCCGATGCTGCCCCGGTGCGGATTCATGCATTCCGCCATTCACCCGAAGGAGGCGAAGCCGGTGTCGCCCGTTACGCCACGCGCGGCGTCCGGCCGTGGACCTGGCTGCCCCGCCGCCTGCCCCGGGCCGGATGACGCCCCCGGTGACTTCCGGCCGTCTGGGCGAGCGCGTCCAAGTGCGCCTGGATGTACGGCACGGCCACATGCTCCAGCTCGCCCTCGATGAAGGCGGGCTGGACGTTGACCTCGAAGACGACCCCGCCGTTCTCGATGGCCAGGTCGACCCCGGCGAAGGGCAGTCCGACCGACGCGGTGGCGGCGACGGCCAGTTCGGCCAGGCGGCGCGGCAGGTCGCGCGGGGCGATGAAGGTGGCCGTCGCGCCCTGGCAGGTGTTGCAGGGGGTGTCCGTCGCGGGCTGGATGTGCTCGCGGGCGTGGATGACGCGGCCGCCGAGGACGAACACGCGGAACTGGTGCCGGTGGCCGTCGGCGGTGATGTTGCCCGCGTCGCGCGAGAGCAGCCAGGCGCTGTTCCGACGGGCGTAGTACTCGGCCGCCTGTGCCAACTGCGCCTCGGAGGTGACGTGGAACGTGTCGCTGCCGCCGGTGCCGACGACCGGCCGGGCCCAGGTGTCACGGCCGAGCTCGTCGAAGGCGGCGGCCGCCTCCCGCGCGCCCGGCCGCGCGAGGACGACCGTGTCCATCTGCGCGATGCCGTCCCGCCGGAAGCGGTCGACCGTGCGGTCCTTCTCGGTGGCGGTCCGCCACGCCGTCACCCCGGTGCCCAGGGTCACCGCCCGGTGGTGGGCGAGGAGACGCTGGAACGCGGTGAGGGAGCGGCGCCGGTGCGGCGGGATCTCGTACAGGACGACCACGTCGGGCACCACCTCCAGGCCCTGGTCGGGCACGTCGAGGCGTAACCGGTTCCCGTCGCGGTCGCGGACGCGGCCGGTGCCGCACGGGGCGAAGTGGCGGGAGTCGATGCGGTGGGGCGGGGCGCCGGTGAGGAGTTCCACGGCGCGGGCCAGGTAGTCCCGGCATCCCTCGGGGGACGTGGGGTCGGTGATCAGGGCGACGCACGGTCCGGACACGGCTGCCTCCAGCGGCTCTCGGCGCGCACTCGGTCCGCGCGCACGTCGTGGCGCGGGCCCGGGCGGAGGTCACGGCGGGGCGGGGCCGGGCCGCGGCAGCAGGTCACCGGGTCCCGTACGGCGCCGCGTCCGCGCCCGCCGGTCGTCCCGGCGGTGGCGGGCCGGGGCGGCGCCCGGCCGGGGGTGTTCGTGACCGCGGGACGGGGCTGCGCCCTCCCCCGGCACGTGCCGCGGGGCCGTGGCCCCGTGTGCCGTTTCCGTACTCGGTTCCGTGTCCCTGCTCAGTTCCGTACGCGGATTCCGTGCTCGGTACCGCAGCGCCATGGGCCCCACACTGTAGGCGCGGGTCGGACCCCCGGCCAGTGCGCAGGCGCGCCGGTCCGCCGCGCCCGCTCTGCGCCTCGTGCGCCCGCTACGCGCCCCTCCCGCGCGCGGTCCACGCGGGGCGCCGGACCCACCGCCACCAGCACCCTCTTCGGCGGACCGGGCGCCGGTGCGGCCGGGTGCCCCGCCGAGCCTTACGTACCGCCCCCTCCGGTGGGACGCTCACAGCGGCCGCCGTGCGGAGACGTCCGGGCGCGCGGCGGCGGGACCGCACCTGTACTGGGGGGATCTGCCATGGATCGTCTGCTCGCCAGTCAACGGCTGGACGTCGGGGACGAATTGACCTCGCCCAACGGGCGGATACGCCTCGTCATGCAGGGGGACGGCAACCTGGTCCTCCACCGCACCGACGACGGCGTCCCGCTGTGGGCCTCCGACACCTGGCAGCAGCCCGTCACCCGCGCGGTGATGCAGCACGACGGCAACTTCGTCCTCTACTCGGAGGAGAACAAGCCCTACTGGGCGACGGACACCGACGGCAACCCGGGCTCCTGGCTCGTGGCGCAGGACGACGGGAACCTCGTCCTGTACGCCGAGTCCGGGGCGCCGCTGTGGGCCTCGGACACCGTGCAGCGCTTCGGGCCCGTCGCCGTGCCCGGGTTCCTCCCCTCGACCAGGGCACCGCTGTTCGGCAACAATCCGTGGCCGCCCGGGACGGCGCTCCGGATCGACGTGTTCGGCCTCCCCGTGGCCGCCGTCGACGCGACCGGCATGGGGCTGTGCGGCGGCATGTCGTTCCTGGCCAGGGACATCTTCGAGAACGGCACCCCGCAGCTGCGCGGCCGGTCGTCGCGGGAGGTACCCGTCGAGGTGGCCCAGCACATCCTCGGCCGGCTGCTCGACAGCTTCAAGGGGCCCGGGGTGGTGAGCCGTTGGCTCGGCGAGACCCAGGCCCTCGGCCACGACACCGTGTTCTGGGGGCACGGCCTCTTCCGCCGCACCCTCGCCGAGATCCCGGCGATCCTCGACGACATCGACAACGGGACCCTGAGCCCGCTCGGCCTCGTCCTGGTCCACTCCTACGCGCCCTGGGACGTCTTCCTGAACCACGTGGTCCTGGCGTGGGGGTACGAGCGGCACGGCGATGTCCTGACGCTGCGCACGTACGACTGCAACCACCCCGGCGAGGACGACATCGTCATCCGGCTCGACATCGGCTCCCCCACCCCTGCCAAGGTCATCACCACCAACGGGACCAGCGACGACGCCACCCCCGGCGAGATCCGCGGCTTCTTCCGCATCCCCTACATCCCCGCCGACCCGTCCCCCGCCTATGTCGACGGCGCCACCGTCGCAGCCACCGCGCCACCGCCGCCCCGGTTCGCGCCGGGCGCCCTCGCCCAGGTGACGCTGACGGTGACGAACACCGGCTCGACCACGTGGGCCGCGCGCGACCTCCACCGCCTCGGCAGCCAGGCCCCGCAGGACAACACCACCTGGGGCCCGGGCCGGGTGAACCTGCCGAAGGCCACGGTCGACCCCGGCGAGCGGATCCAGTTCCGGTTCACCGCGACGGCTCCGGCCGCCCCCGGCCGGTACGTGTTCTGCTGGCAGATGCTCCAGGAAGGGGTCAGCTGGTTCGGCCAGGCCAGTCCTCGGATCCGGGTGGCCGTCGGCGCCACGTCCGGGGTGTGCGAGCAGCTGCACGCGCGGTACGTGGACCTCGCCGAGCAACTCGACGACGTACGCGGGCAGATACAGCAGGTCGACTGGAGCGAACCGGACGAGGCGCGGCGGGAGCAGACGAAGCTCGTCCGGCAGGCCGGGAATCTGCGCAAGCACCTCGACATGGTGGAACAGGACGAGCGGACGCACGGGTGCGCGCCGAGCTGAGTCCGGGCCGCACCCCGCCCACCACGCACCCCTCGCCGCTCACATGGGGAACGACAGCAGCCGCACCTCACCCTCCGGCCACGGAGCCGCCTCGGGCCCCGTGCCCAACGGCGTCCACATCGTCCGCAGCGGCATGACCACCGGCCCGTCCGGCTGCTCCACGTGGACATCGCCCGTCAACTCCCGCCAGCCGAGCCGTTCGTAGAGGGCGACGAGGGGCGGGCGGCAGAAGAGGAGGGCGTGCCGGGGGCCCAGGGTGCGGGCGTGGTCGAGCGCCGCCGTGAGGACGGTCCGCGCGAGGCCCCGGCCCCGCAGGTCGGGCGCGACGGCCACGCCGCCGACGCCGATCACCTCCGTGGCGCTCCCGCCGATCGCCGTCGGCAGCCGCAACAGGCCCGCGTGGGCCACGAGTCGGCCCGCCGCCGACCTGACGCCGAAGTGCTCCTCCTTGGGCAGCCACGTCAGGCCGGTCTCCGAGACGCCGAACGGGTCGGCGCCGTCGCCGAGTATCTCGTTCTGGTCGGCCCGGGAGTACGCGTCGAGCCGGACCGCGGTCAGGGCCCCGAAATCATGATCATCCATCACCGCATGATGCGCGGCCGGGCGGCGCGTGGGCAAGGGCGGACGGCCCACGTGAGCAAGCGCGGCCGAGCGCGGCCGAGTACGGGCAAGTGAAGAGCGTGACACGAGGCAACCCCAGTAGGCGCGTTGTCATCCTCCAGGTCCGGGGCCCGGTGATCTCTCCAGGGATCCGGGGTGACCGACGAACAGGATGAAACCGGAGGAATGTCTTGATCCATGTCCCGCGCTCGGTGACCGCCGCGGCGGCGGTCCTCGCGCTGGCGGTGGGGGTGCCGGGCCTCGCGCACGCGCAGCCGTCCGCCGACCGAATACCGCCCGCCCCACCGATACCCGCCGCGCTGTCGGGCGCCTCCACTTCGTCAGGTGAGTCCGACGAGCAACTGCCCAAGGGCTGGCGGGTCGACGGGTCCGGCGACCGCAAGGAGCTGGTCTGGAAGGCCCCGGAGGCCGTGCCGATGGGCGACTCCCGGGTCGAGTTCTACTCCGGCGACCGGCTCATCGGCGTCCCCGTGCCCCACGACGACCGGCGGACCTTCCGGCTGCGGCTCGACAGCACGGACGTCGGTCCCGCCGCCGAGCTGCGGGCACAGGCCGGCGGCCGGCGTCTGGACGAGGGCGCGAAGGAGGCGCCGCGGATCTCGCCGCCGGCCGCGTCCGCCGAGGAGTCGGCCCCGCTGCCCGCGAACCGCGTCGACCCGGGCGTGCCGGGCAAGTACCGCACGGTGACCGGCGAGTACACGCAGAAGTCGGTGCGCCTGCCGGGCTTCCGGGCGCCGGTGGAGATGCGCGGCACCGTGGTGGGTCCGGTCGACGCACCCGGCAAGCGGCCGATCGCGCTGTTCCTGCACGGCCGCCACTACACCTGCTTCAACGCCCGCGGCGACGAGGGCGGCGGCTGGCCCTGCAAGGGCGGCATGAAGCCGGTGCCGAGTCACCGCGGCTATCTGCACGACCAGAAGCTCCTCGCCTCGCAGGGCTATGTGACGGTGTCCATCGCCGCCAACGGCATCAACGGCCAGGACGACGTGGCCGAGGACGGCGGCGCCGAGGCCCGTTCGTCGCTCGTGCGTCAGCACCTCGGCCGCTGGGCGGACTGGGCCGCGGGCCGCGGCGACGTGCCGAGGGCCGTGCGCGCCACCGCGCCCGCCGACCTGTCCCGCGTGCTGCTCGTCGGCCACTCCCGCGGCGGCGAGGGCGTCAACCGTGCCGCGCTCGACAGCCTGGCCCCGCCGCCCGCCGCCGAGGACGGGGCGCCGGGCCCGGCGCGCTGGAACATCCGCGGCACCGTCCTGATCGGCCCCACGATCTTCGGCCAGAACCCGGTCCCCGACGTGCCGTCGATGACCGTCCTGCCCGGCTGCGACGGCGACGTGTCCGACCTCCAGGGCCAGATCTACGCCGACGGGACACGCGGCGTCAGCCGCGGCAAGGCCCTGCACAGCACGGTCTACGTGGTCGGCGCCAACCACAACTTCTTCAACACCGAGTGGACGCCGGGGCAGGCCGAGGCACCCGCGGACGACGACTTCAGCTCCGGCAGCAGGCCCGACGCCGTGTGCGCCAAGGGCAAGCCCACGCGCCTGACCGCCAAGCAGCAGCAGAAGGCGGGCTCCACGTACATCGCGGCGGCCGCCCGCCTGTTCGTCGGCGGTGACGACCGGGTGCGCCCGCTGCTCGACGGCTCCGGCCGCCGTGCCCCCTCGGCGAAGCCCGCGCGCGTGCTCACCCACGCCGTCGGCGGCAGCCGCACCCCCGCGTTCGTGCCGAACTCCTCGGCCACGGTGACCGGCGGGCGGCTGTGCGCCCAGGTGGACAACAGGGCCTCCCGCTCCTGCCTCGCCCCCGACGTGCGCGGCGCCTCGCCCCACTTCGCGGCCTGGGGTCCCTCGCCCGAGGCCGGTCGGCACGCGGTCGCGATGCGCTGGACGCAGCCGGGCACCCCGACGAAGGTCCGGCCGAAGAAGCCCGTGTCCCTCGCGGGCGCCGACAAGCTGGCCCTGCGCGTGATCGTGCCGCCGAACACCACCGGCACCCGCTTCGACGTCGCCGTCACCGACGCCTCGGGCCACCGCGCGAAGCTCGGCCAGGTCCGCGTGAACGGCCTGCCGGGCACCGAGATGACCGCCTCCTACTGGGGGCGCGAGGTACGCGTGCCGCTGTCCGCCGCCGCCCGCGCCGGAGTCGACCTCAAGCAGGTCGCCTCCCTCGAGCTGACCCCGCGGAACCGGTCCGGGCGCGCCTGGCTGATGGACGCGTGGGGCTGGCGCCCGGGCACTCCGGACGCCGGGACCGCCGACCTCGCGCGGGTCGACATCGGCCGGCTCAAGGTCGACGAGGGCGACTCCGGGGTGCGCGAGTACCGGGTGCCGGTCCAGGTCTCCGGGCACGGCACCGGCAAGGTCCGTCTCTTCGTGACCGACCCGCGTACGCACAAGACCACGACCCGGACGGTCACGGTGCGCCCGGGCGGAGACACCGTCGAGGTGCCCGTCACCGTGCGGGGCAACAAGCGCTACGGCGCCGACGTGTCCCACGAGGTCATGGCCAAGGCGGTCAGCGGCGCGATGGTCGGCTCCCACCAGGGCGGGGTGCTCGTGCGCAACGACGACCCGATGCCCAAGGTCAGCGTCAAGCCCGTCGCGGACAAGGTCACCGAGGGCAAGTCCCTCAAGTGGCGCGTCACGCTGTCCGAGGCGGCCGACACCGACATCGAGGCCGGATTCGAGCTCCGCCGGGTCACCGGCGGCACCGAACTGTCCACCAAGGACGTCAGCAAGCGCTGGCTGAAGGAGACCTTCGACCGGTCGCCGAACCCGGCCCGCCGACTGTCCAAGGTGTCGGAGATGCCGTACATCCCTGCGGGCATCGCCGCGGGCAAGCGCAGCGTCGAGGTGTCCGTGCCCACCGTCAAGGACCGGGTGCGGGAGTCCAAGGAGACCGTGCGGCTGCGCCTCGTCACCTACGACCAGTCGTGGCAGCAGCACCGCGGCCCGACGGTCACCGGGACGGTGCGCGACCCGGCGTAGTCCGGCCGCGCGCCGCGTCCCAGGCGGCGGCGTCCGCGCCGCCGACGAAGTGCACGTCGTACCGGTCCTGTTCGGGCAGGAGGCTGTCGAAGGTGTCCAGGCCGTGCTGTATGCGGCCCAGGGCACGGAAGTAGCCGAACCGGTCGACACCCGGTGTCAGGACCGCGAGCAGTTCGGCGGTCGCACCGGCCGCCGCGCCGAATGCGTGCGGCGTCCCGGGCGGGATGACGACGAGACCCCCGCGGGTCACGGTCGTCATCCCGCCGTCCAGGGAGAACTCGACGGCTCCGTCGAGCACGTAGAACAGCTCCGTCGACCGCGCGTGGACGTGCGGCCTCGCGCCGTCCGCGCCCGCGCCGAGGGCCAGCCGGTTGGCTCCCAGGGCGCCGCCGGTGTCCACGGCGTCGGCCAGCAGGTCGAAGCCGCCGCCGTGCGGGAGGGGGATGTGCTCGGCTGTCCCGGCCGGCACGACGAGGGTGCCGGGCCCGCCGGGGGCGTTCAGGGCGTCTGGGGTCTCGGGGGTGCCCAGGGTCTCGGGGGCGTCCGGGGACTCGGGGGCGTCCGGGCGCGCTCGGTTCGTCATGGTCGGCGTTCTCCCTGTTCTCTCTGATCTCTCTTCCGGTCTCTCTTCCTGGCTCCCATTCGATCCGGGGAAGAAGCCGCGCACCAGAAGCAGTTGTTCCCTGCAGAAATCACCGATCGTGATGAATCGGCGCCGCAGGAGGAACCCGTGGAACTGCGCCAGCTCCAGTACTTCGCCGCGGTGGCGGACGCGGGCGGCTTCAGCCGGGCCGCCGAGCGGCTCGGCATCGTGCAGTCGGCGGTCAGCCAGCAGGTCCGGCGGCTCGAACGCGAGCTGGGCGTCGCGCTGTTCGACCGGTCCACGCGCCACGTCCGCCTCTCGGCCGCGGGCGAGCGCCTGCTGCCGGAGGCCCGCGCCGTGCTCACGGCGGCCCACCGCACCCGGCAGGTCGCCGCCGACATCGCGTCCGGCGCGGAGGGCCTGCTCCGCCTCGGCACCGTCCAGGGGCCGGGCGACCGGACGTACCGCCTCCTCGGCGAGCTGCGGCGCACGGCCCCCCGGCTCCGGGTGCGACTGCGTCGGCTGCCCCTCACCGAACGGCTCGCGGCGGTGCGCGCGGGTGAGCTGGACGCGGCCCTGGTGCGGGCGGCGACGACGGCTCCGGGGCTCGAACTGCTGCCGGTGTGGCGGGATCCGCTGTACGTCGCGCTGCCCGAGGATCACCCGGCAGCGACCCAGCAGCTTCGGCTCGAACAGCTGGCCGACCTCCCCCTGCGCCTGGCCCCACGCGAGCACAACCCGCCCTTCCACGACCTGGTGACCGGCGCGCTGCGGGCCGCCAGGGCGGAGCCGCCGCTCGGGCCGCCGTTCACCACCCTCCAGGAGACCCTGACAGGCATGGCCGAGCAGCGAGCCGACTCGCCGTCCTGGACGGTCTTCTACGACGTGTCGGGACTGCCGTCGGTGCCCCACGTGGCCGTACGACGCCTTGCCGCGCCCGAACTCACCACGTCGCTCGCCGTGTTGCCCGGCCCGCCGGGACCACCGCTGCGCCAGCTCCTCCAGGCGCTGCGGACCTGAGGCTCAGCCGGTCGGCCCGCCCGGGCGCGGGTCGTCCTGGTGCTGCTCCTTGTAGTGGCCGCGCCAACGCGGCGTCGCCGCGCCCTCCATGAGCACCATCACGACGTCGTGGGCCAGTGAGTCCGTCACCGGCAGATGCCCGAAGAGCACCCGGTGGTACGTGGTGGCGCCGAGCATGTCCAGGAGCAGGTCGATGTCGGCGTCGGGCCGGATGTCGCCCCGCTCGATGCCCCGGCGGAGCGCCGCCTCGGTCGTGGCCCTGCGGGGGCGGAAGAGCGTCTCGGTGAAGACGCGGTCAAGATCCGGGTCGTCGGCCAGTTCGGCCACGAGCGCGGGCAGCGTCCGGCGTCCCAGCGTCCCGCCGAAGGCCTGGCTCAGGGTCTCGACGCCGAGGATGAGGTCGCAGTGCGTGCAGCCGGTGTCGGGGGTGGGCGCGGTGCCCACGGTCTCCGCGAGCGCGGCGATGACCAGGTGCTGCCGGGACGGCCAGCGGCGGCGGATGGCCGGCTTGGTCGTACCGGCGCGGCGCGCGACGCCCTCCATCGTCAGGCTCGGGTATCCGGACTCCTCGAGGAGCGCCAGCGTCGCTTCCAGGATGGCCTCGTCGAGCCGTGCGTCACGGGGGCGCCCCGTCCGGCCGGTCTCACGGGCGGAACGGGCGGCAGAGGCCACGGACTCGGGGGTTGCCATGACGGTCAGTATAGGTAGCATCTACTTTCGTTCCGTTCCGGATCGAAACGCAAGAAGGAGGGTCGACCTTGCCGTCCGAGCAGGAAGCGACCACGCAGGAACCGCCCGCCCAGGAGTCGTCCGCGCAGGATCCGTCCGCGCACGATCCGTCCATGCACGATCCGTCCGTACAGGACTCGTCGGCGCGGACGCCGTCCGCCCGGGAGTCGCCCGCGCAGCCATCGGGTACGCGGCAGGCGCCCGCGCCGGACGCCCGCCCCGAGAGCGCCTTCCGCGCCCCCTATTCCGCCCTCACCTGGGGCATCGTGCTCTCCGTCGGCCTCGTCGCCTTCGAGTCGATGGGGGTCGCCACCGTGCTGCCCGAGATCGCGGGCCGCCTCGGCGGACTCAACGCTTACGGCTGGGGCCTGTCCGCCCTGATGCTGGCCAACCTCATCGGCACCGTCGCCGCGGGCGTCGCCGCCGACCGGCACGGCCCGGCCCGACCGCTCGCCCTCGGCCTCGCGGTCTTCGCCGTCGGCTGCGCGCTCGCCGGGGCCGCGCCGAACTGGCCCGCCTTCCTGGCCGGGCGGTTCCTGCAGGGGCTCGGGGTCGGGGCGGTCATGGCCCTCGCGTACACCGCCATCGCGCTCGCCTATCCGCAGCACCTGCGTGCGCGCATGTTCGCCCTGGTCTCCGGCGCCTGGACCGTGCCGTCCTTGGTGGGACCGAGCATCGCCGCCGTGATCTCCGACCATGTGTCCTGGCGCGGCGTGTTCGTGCTGCTGCTGCCCCTGATCGCGGCCGCCGCGACGCTCGCGCTGCCGCAGCTGCGCCGCCTCGGCCGCCCCGGGAGCGCGGAGGAGCGGGAGGCCCCGGCCCCAGCCGCCGAGGCGACCCCCTGGTGGTCCACCCCCGTCGCCCGCAGCGTCCTGCTCGCCGCCGGGACCGGCGTCCTCCTCGCGGGCCTCCAAGTGCGCCAACTCGCCCTCCTGATCCCCCTGGCCGCCGTGGGCGCCGCCACGGCCCTGCTCGCGCTGCGCCGGGTCACACCGGCGGGCACCCTGTCCGTGCGCCGCGGCGTACCCACCGGCGTCGTCCTGCGCTTCCTGCTCTGCGGCGCCTACTTCGGCAGCGAGGCGTTCCTGCCCCTCGGCCTGGTCAAGCTGCGCGAACTGAGCGCCACGGAGGCCGGGTTGGGGCTCTCGGCGGGCGCCATCACCTGGGTGCTCGGGGCGACGTGGCAGGGCCGGGCCGACAGTCGCTGGAGCGGGCGGTCACGGGCCGTGCCGATCGCCGCCGGTTTCGCGGTCCTGCTCGTGGGGATCGCCGTGATGGCGCTCGGCGTCCTGGTCGACGCGGTGCCCGCCCTGACGGCCGTGGCGGGCTGGGCCATCGGCGGCGCGGGCATGGGCGTCGCGTTCAACGCGGCGACCACCGACGCCATGGAGCAGGCGGCCGCCGACCGGCAGGGCGAGGCAAGCGGCTCGATGCAGCTCGCGCAGACCCTAGCGGTGGCGGTCCTCAGCGGCCTCGGCGGCGCCGCCGTCACCCTGTCCGCGGCCCACGGCGGCTCGGTGTCCCTCGCCCTGACGGTGACCTTCGCCCTCACCGCCGCGCTCGCGGCCGCCGGAGTCCTCACGGCGCACCGCATCAGGCCGAGCGCCGCCTGACGCGCGCCGGACCCCGGTCCAGAGCCGGTGATGCCGCTGTCCGACAGCGGCATCACCGAACGCGGGCGCCCGACGCGCCAAGTGACGTACGGAATCGTGCCGTCCATCACGGCCCGAGCCCGTCGCACCGCGCCCCAACCGGCCTCAAAGGCCTCCCTTTGCCCCGCTGACCAGCGCTCCCGCTCCAACTCGCGCCGGACGCGCGCGCCTTGCGGCGCCCCGGCGCGATCACGTGCCGCAGGTGTGCGGTAGCTGACAGTTCCGATTGTCAGGGCTATCCCCTAGGCTTGACGTCATGCCCCTCACCCCTCAACCCCATGGTTCCGTGCGGTCGTCGGCCGAGTTGAACGAGCGGATACGCGGCCTGTGGCTGCGTGCGGGCGGCCGCCTCTCCGTCGAACAGCGGCGGGAGTACGAGCAGTTGGTGACCGAGTGGGCCGAGGCGGTACGCGCGGAGATCGTGCAGGCCGCGTAAGCGGCACACAACGGGGGCAGTACACACGCATCTTCCGCGCGTGAGCCGTCCATCGGCGTCACCGCACCGGAGGCCCGCCCTCCACCGAGGAATTCCTCAGCGCGCGAGCGACCACGACCGCTCGCGCGCACCCTCACCACCCCTCCCGTACGGACACATCGAGCCACCCCGGCCCCTCGCGGCACAACGACTCGCGCCCGGCCTCTTGGCTCCGCACCCCCGGTGCCCAAGACTGATCCGATGACGCAGCGCGTGGAACTCGCCGCAGTCCTTGACCGGTTGGCCATCGACGCCCTCATCACCGACTACGCCATCACCGTCGACGACGGCGACTGGGACGCCTACCGTCGGCTCTTCGCACCCGACGGACGCGCCGACTACCGCTCGGCCGGAGGCATCGAAGGCCCCGCGCCCGAGGTCGCCGACTGGCTCACGGAGTCCCTGCGGATCTTCCCGGTACGCCAGCACCTCATCGTCAACCGCAGGATCCACTTCGACATCCGCGACCAGGACATCGGCGACACCGCCCGGATACAGGCCGACTACACCAACCCCATGCGGCTCGCCGACAAGGCGGAGGGCTCCGACAGCGCCGCGCCCGACTTCGAGTGCGGCGGGCGCTACGCCTTCACCGCCGTCCGCACCCACAACGGCTGGCGGCTGCGTCAGGTGGTCGTCCAGGAGAAGTGGCGCAGACAGCACTGGTCCGACCCGGTTACATGAACCAGGCGCCCCCTGTCCTAGATCGTCAGGGACGCGCACACTGAACGTACGACGGCGGGGGGCGCGGGCCGCGTCGGACGGATCGGGGCAGAAAGGCGCGCTGCATGGACACACTCGGCAGCAAGCGGCGGCACCGCTGGGTGCCCCGGTGGGCGGACGCGAAGGCATGGCGGCGCGGTGGCCGCTCCGCCTCCGGGCAGCGCACCGCCCCGTGGCGGCGTGTCGACCTCGCATCGCCGTGGCAGCGCGGCGCCCTCGCCGCCCTCTGCGGCGCCCTGCCCGCCCTGGCGTTCCCCGCGCCGTCCTGGTGGTGGTTCGCGTACGTGGCGCTGGTGCCGTGGCTCCTGCTCGCCCGCTCGGCCCCGACGGGCCGCCGGGCCGCCCTGGACGGATGGCTCGGCGGGCTCGGCTTCATGGTCGCCGTGCACCACTGGCTGCTGCCGAGTCTGCATGTGTTCACGCTGGTCATCGCCGCACTCCTGGGCCTGCTCTGGGCGCCGTGGGGCTGGCTCGTACGCCACCTCCTCGGCGGCACGCCCGCCCCGGCGCGCGTCGCCGCCGCGCTGCTCGTGCTGCCGTCCGGCTGGCTGATGGTGGAACTGGTGCGGTCCTGGGAGGGGCTCGGCGGGCCCTGGGGGCTGCTCGGCTCCAGCCAGTGGCAGGTCGAGCCCGCGCTGCGGCTCGCGTCGGTCGGCGGTGTCTGGCTGGTCAGCGCCCTGGTCGTGGCCGTGAACACGGGAGTGGCCGTGCTCGTCGTCCACCGCGGCGCCCGCGTTCCCGCCGTCGCGGGGCTCGTCGCCGTCGGCGCGGCCACCGCGGCGGCCTGGACCTGGTCCCCGCGCCCCGAGCCCGCGGGCCACATCCGCGTCGCCGTCGTCCAGCCCGGCGTCATGAACGGCATCGACAGCGCCGACCAGCGGTTCGCCCGCGAGGAGCAGCTGACCCGCTCCCTCGCGGGGCGCGATCTGGACCTCGTGGTGTGGGGCGAGAGCAGCGTGGGCCATGACCTCACCGAGCGGCCCGATCTGGCCGGGCGGATCACCGCGCTGTCCCGGCAGGTCGGCGCCGACATCCTGGTGAACGTCGACGCGCGCCGCTCGGACCGGCCGGGCATCTTCAAGAGCTCGGTCCTTGTCGGCCCCGACGGGCCGACGGGCGACCGCTACGACAAGATGCGCCTGGTCCCCTTCGGCGAGTACGTGCCCGCCCGCTCCCTGCTCGGCTGGGCGACCTCCGTCGGCAAGGCCGCGGGCGAGGACCGCAGGCGCGGGGACCGGCCCGTCGTCATGACCGTCGGCCAGGGCCAGGGGCAGGGCAAGGACCTGCGCGTCGGGCCGCTGGTGTGCTTCGAGTCGGCGTTCCCCGACATGAGCCGCCACCTCACCCGCGAGGGCGCGCAGTTGCTGCTCGCCCAGTCCGCCACGTCGACGTTCCAGCACAGCTGGGCACCCCAGCAGCACGCCTCGCTCGCGGCGGTGCGGGCCGCCGAGACCGGCCGCCCCATGGTGCACGCCACCCTCACCGGCGTCTCGGCCGTCTACGGCCCGAGCGGCGAACGCGTCGGCCGGCCGCTCGGCACGTCGGCGTCGAGCACCGCCGAGTACGACGTGCCGCTGGCCACCGGCACCACCCCGTACGTGCGCTTCGGGGACTGGCCGGTGCACGCGGCCCTCGTCGTGCTCGCCCTGCTGTGCGCGGCCGAGGGCGCGCGGGCGTTCAGGCGCCCTGCTCCTGAACGGCCCGCACCACCCGCTCGCACAGCTCATGGCTCGCCAGCGCGTCCCGCGCGCTGAGCACCTTGCCCGCGCGCACGGAGTCGAGGAAGGCGAGCACGACCTGCTCGATGCCGCGCTGCCGCGCCACCGGCACCCAGTCGCCGCGCCGCCGCACGGTGGGCTGACCCTTGTGGTCCACGACGTCGGCGAGGTTCAGGACCTGCCGCTTGGTGTCCTGACCCGAGACCTCGAGGACCTCCTCGGTGGACCCGCTCAGCCGGTTCATCACGCCGATCGCGGTGAACCCGGCGCCCCCGAGCTGCAGCACGACGTGTTCGAGCAGGCCGTTCTCGACCCGGCCGCGCACACTCACGTCGTCGATCTGGCCGGGCACGAGGAAGCGCAGGGTGTCGACGACGTGGATGAAGTCGTCGAGGACCATGGTGCGCGGGTCCTCCGGCAGCCCCACGCGGTTCTTCTGCATCAGGATGAGCTCGCGCGGGTGCTCGACGCACTGGGCGTAGCCGGGGGCGTGGCGACGGTTGAAGCCGACGGCGAGGCTGACGTTCCGCTCCTCGGCCAGGTCCACGAGGCGCTCGGAGTCGGCGAGTTCGTACGCGATGGGCTTGTCCACGTACGTCGCCACTCCCGCCTCCAGCAGGCGGCCCACGATCTCGGGGTGGACGGCGGTGGGCGCGTGCACGAAGGCCGCGTCCAGGCCCTGGGCGAGCAGGGAGTCCAGGGCGGTGTGGCGGCGCTCCCCCGGCACGTGGTGGACGGCGGCGACGCGCTCCAGGGTGGCGGGGGTGCGGGTCTGGAGGTGCAGTTCGACGCCGGGCTGCGCGGCGAGCACCGGGAGGTACGCCTTCTGCGCGATGTCGCCGAGTCCGATGCAGCCGACCTTCACCAGTGTCTCCCTACCGTCGTGCCGGTTCACGCTCCTGCGCCCCCGAGCCTGTTCCCGCAGCATACGGGGGCTGGGGCGGCCGCCAGTCGGCGATGGCGGCGAAGCCCCGCGTGATCATGTCCGGGCCGAGCCGGGACGCCGTCCGCACCAGGGTGTCGCGCACCGCCCGCAGGGGGCCGCTGGTGAGGTGGTTGAGGCGGGCGGTGCGGGCGGCCTGGCGCACGATCGCCGTGGTCCGCGGCACGCGTACGGCGCTGTGCGCGGCGAGTCCCGCGAAGAGGTCGGCGCCCGGTGCCACGTGGTGGGCGAGCACGACGGCGTCCTCGATGGCCTGGTTGCCGCCCTGGCCGAGGGTGGGGGCCATCGCGTGCGCGGCGTCGCCGAGGAGGACGGTCCGGCCGCGGTGAAATACGCGCAGCGGGTCGATCAGGTGGCGCACGTCGTTGCGCAGGACGTCCTCGGGGCGGGCGGCGGCGATGATCTCGGGGATCGGGTCGTGCCAGCGGGCGAAGCGCCGCTCCAGTTCGGCCTTCTCGTCGTCAGGGGCGCGCCCGCCCTCGGGGACGAGCGCGGTGGCGTACGCGTACACCCGGCCGTCCTTGAGCGGCTGGGTGCCCCAGACGCCGCCGCGCCCCCAGGTCTCGTGCGGCGCGAAGGGGCGCTTCGGCGCGGGCACGACGAGCCGCCAGGCGGTGAAGCCGGTGTACGTGGGCGCGGGGTGCGCGGGGAACAGGGCGGTGCGGACGGCGGAGTTGATGCCGTCGGCGCCGACGACGAGGTCGGCCTCGATGTCGCCGTCGGGGGTCGTGACGACCGCCTTTCGGCCGGGGCCGCCGGGGTCGGCGAGGCGGGCGTCGACGCCGGTGCGCAGGCAGTCCGCGGGCAGTTCGGCGACGAGCAGGTCGACCAGCGTCGCGCGGTGCAGCAGCACCAGCGTGCCGCCGAACCTCCGCGCCGTCGCGGCCGCGCTGGTCCGCACGATCCAGCGCCCGTCCTGCGCGCGCATCCCGCCCTCCCCCTGCCACGCGGCCAGGTCGCGCACCCGGTCGCCGAGGCCGAGCACGTCGAGGGCGCGCTGGGCGTTGGGCGCGAGGCCGATGCCGGAGCCGACGGGCTCCAGGGACTCGGCGCGCTCCAGGACCGTGACCCGCCATCCGGCCTTGTCCAGGCCGATGGCCGCGGTGAGACCGCCGATCCCACCGCCGATGACGACGGCGTGGAGCTCGGGAGACTTCGCTGTTCCGGGCATGATCTCTCCTTGTCGCGCGCGTACTTGGCACAGGCGGCACCACGGAGAACTACAGGTGTAGTGCCCACACCCAAACGCTACTACACCTGTAGTGAAACCGGTAGGCTGGGCCACATGCCTGTACGTGCCACGGGGACAGCCCGCACCGAACTCATCGCCGACACCGCCCTCTCCCTGCTCGCCGAGCGCGGCATGCGCGGCCTCACCCACCGGGCCGTCGACGAGGCGGCGGGGCTCCCTCCGGGTTCGACGTCGAACCACGCCCGCACCCGGCTCGCCCTCCTGGAGGCCGCGGTCCGGCGGCAGGCCGAGCGCGAGAACGACGTCCTCACCCCGAGCGAGCTGCCCGACCCGGCGGGCGACCGCGACACCCTGATCTCCGGCCTCGCCATGGCCCTGCACCGCTTCCTCACCGGCGACGACCACCGCGGCCTGCTCCTGTCCCGCTACGAACTGGCCCTGGAGGCGACCCGGCGCCCCGAACTCCGCTCGTACTACGACGCCGCGGGCGCCCAGTTCCGGGAGCCGCTGCGCGAGCTGATGGTCGCCGTGGGCTCCAAGGAGCCGGAGCGGCACACGCTGTCCCTGGTGGCCTGGTGCGACGGCATGATGTTCTCGTGCGTCGCGGGTTCGTACCACGCGACGACGCCGACGATGGCCGAACTGCGGGACGGCTTCACGGAGTTGCTGCGGGGGATGCTGGACGGGGACACGCGGGGAGCGGAGTAGGCCGGGGAGCGGAGTAGGCCGGGAGCGGTGTAGGGCGGGAGCGGTGTAGGGCGGGGCTTTGGCCGGGGCGGCGCGCGGGGGTCACCCGTGCGGGGCATGCGGACGCGTTCGGCGCCCCGGGGCACGCCGGGGGCAGCAGAGTGGCGCGGGTGCAGCGATCGACGACCGCCTCGGTGCTCCTTGTGTCCACGTCCGTGGCCGTGCTTGCGCTATCCGGGTGCATGGGGGTGGAGCGGGGGGCGGCGGGCCGGGGCGCGGTGTCGGCGGGCCCGGCGACGCCCGCCCGGGCACCGTCGGGCCGGCCCCCGCGGGCGGTGCAGGACCCGGCGCGCGACTCGCTGGAGCGCGGCGGCCCGGCGGACACACCGTCCCGCACCGCTTTCCCGCGAGCGCAGGCCACCCCGTCCGACCGGCCCTCGACCGCGTCGCCCTCCCCCTCGCCCACCGACGACGCCACCGCCCGCGAGCACGGCAGGCACAGCGGGAGCTTCGACCCGCCCCCGCACCATCAGGACGGCCGCCCTCAGGCCCCCGCCCGCGACGACGAGCGGGCACCCCGGTCCGACGCGCCGCCGCCCGCCCTCGTGGAGGTCGACCTGTGCGTCCTCGGCCGCGCCCACGGGGGCTGGGAGCCGGACAGCAAGGAGGCGGCGATCTGCCGGGCGGCGTACGGGCGTTGAGCCGACCGCGGCGTGCCCGCGTCCGGGGCGTGCCCACGTCGGTGCCCGCGTCCGGGACGTGCCCCCGACCGAGCCTGCCCGGCCCCCGTGCTGGCCCCACCCGCCCCAGGCGATCCGCTACTCCTCGACCGCCCCCTCCCCCACCTGCGCCTCAAGCCGGTCAAGGGCTGCCCTGATGCCGTCCCCATAGCCGTCGTCGCCGAGCGCGCCCACCGCGCCGCGGGCCAGTCGCAGATGGCTGCGGGCCGCCTCGGGGCGGGCCAGCTTCACATAGTCCGCCGCCAGGTTGAGGTGCAGCGAGGGGTAGAAGCCGCGCACCGCGAGGGACTGGTGGTGGGCGCCGACGCGCTCGTCGGTCAGCTCGTGGGCCGCCGACAACGCCCTGAGGTCCCAGGCCAGTTCGTCGGCCGGGTCGTCCTGGGTGTCGGCCATGTAGTGCGCGAGGGTGCAGCGGTGCAGGGCGTCGCCCTCCTCGCCGATCTCCGACCAGAGCACCAGGAAGCGGGTCCTCGCCTCCTCGCGGTCGCCCGCGTGCTGGAGCATGACCGCCTGCCCGATCCGGGTCATCATGGCGTCTTCGTCGTCCGTCGTCTGTTCCTGCCGCTCCGCCACCGCGTCGCCCTCCGCGCCGCCGGACGTGCCGCGGGCCGGGCGGGGCCCCGCGGCAGGTCCGACGTCAGTCCGTCGTCAGCTGTCAGTCGATCCGTCGGTCGTTCGTCCGCCGTGGGGCCGGCGGCCGCCGTCCGGCCGTCGGCCCCACGAGTCGGTTCCGACGCTAGCGGCCACCACTGACAATCGCGGTCAGGCGCGGTGCGAGGCGGGGCGCTCCCGCCTGCTCAGCCCAGGTCGGGGATGCGCCAGTCGATGGGCTCGTGCCCCTGGGCCGCCACCGCCTCGTCGATCTGTGTGAAGGGGCGGGAGCCGAAGAACTTCTTCGCGGACAGCGGCGAGGGGTGCGCGCCCTTGACGACGACGTGCCGCTCGGTGTCGATGAGGGGCAGCTTCTTCTGGGCGTAGTTCCCCCACAGGACGAAGACCGCCGGGTCCGGCCGCTCGGCCACCGCGCGGATCACGGCGTCGGTGAACTTCTCCCAGCCCTTGCCCTTGTGCGAGTTGGCCTCGCCGGAGCGGACCGTCAGGACCGCGTTCAGGAGCAGCACGCCCTGCTTGGCCCACGGCATCAGATAGCCGTTGTCCGGCACGGGGTGGCCGAGCTCCTCCTTCATCTCCTTGTAGATGTTCCGCAGCGAGGGCGGGGTCTTCACTCCGGGGCGGACCGAGAAGCACAGGCCGTGGCCCTGGCCCTCGCCGTGATAGGGGTCCTGGCCGAGGACGAGGACCTTGACCTCGTCGAACGGCGTGGCGTCCAGCGCGGCGAACACCTCGTCGCGCGGCGGGAAGACCGGCCCCTTCGCACGCTCCTCCTCGACGAACTCGGTGAGCTCCTTGAAGTAGGGCTTCTGCAGTTCCTCGCCGAGGACTCCGCGCCAGGACGCGGGCAGCATGGCGATGTCGGTCACGTCAACAACCTCCGGGGTGCGTTCAGTTCTGCACCACAGAACCTACCGGCGGCCACTGACAATCCCCCGCCACCGGACCGCCGCCCGGCCCCGCACCCGCGTGGCGGGCGCCGCCTACCAGCTCGTCTTGCGCCCCAGCTCCCACATCATCATGATCGCCGAGGGGTCGAGGGCCCGCTCGGCGCCCGAGATCTCCTCGCTCGCCATGACGTACTGCTTGCCCTGCCACACCGGAAGCAGCCGCACGTCGTCGAGGAGGATCCGCTGGGCGCGCTCGAACTGGTCCACGACGTTGCTCCGGTCGGCCTCGCGGCGCGAGAGCGGCAGCAGGTCGTCAGTGAGTTCCCGCGACGGGTAGGGCAGGTTGTGGACGTTGCGCTCGCCCACGAAGGGCGCGATGAAGTTGTCCGCGTCCGGGAAGTCCGGGAACCAGCCGCGCCCGAAGACCGGGTACTCACCGCGCTTGTAGGCCGCGTCGAACTCCTTCCACGGCCGCCCCTTGACGGTGATCTCGAACAGGCCCGAGGCCTCCAGCTGGCGCTTGATCTCGGCGAACTCCGGCGCGGTCGCCGAGCCGTAGCGGTCCGTGGTGTACCAGAGGGTGAGCGGTACGCGCTCGGTGATGCCCGCCGCCGCAAGGATCCGCCGCGCCTTGGTCACGCTCGGGTTGCCGTAGGTGTCGAAGAAGCCCGTGCCGTGCCCGGTGACACCGCGCGGGACCATCGAGTACAGCGGCTCCACGGTGTCCTTGTAGACCTTGTGGGCGATCGCGCCGCGGTCGATCACCTGGGCGAAGGCCTTGCGCACGGCGGGCTTGCGCGCCCACGGGTCCTTCGGGTTGAACACCAGGTAGCGGATCTCGGTGCCCGCGCCCTCGACGAGCCGGATGTCGCTCTCCTTGTCCGGACCCTGCTGCGCCACGATGTCCCGCGCCGCGAGACCGCGGAAGGTGACGTCGAGGTCCTTGTCACGCAGTGCCTCGACCATGGCGTCGGAGTCACGGAAGTAGCGGATGGTCACGGCGTCGTTCTTGTGCTCGGCCGCGCCTTCGTAGTGGCTGTTCCTGGCGAGTTCGGCCCGGTCACCGGCCTGGTAGGACTTCAGGGTGTACGGCCCGGAGCCGTTGATCTCGTCGCCCTCGCGTATCTTGTCGGCCGGGTACTCGCGCGGGTCGACGATCGACATGGCGGGGGTCGCGAGGACGAACGGGAACGTGGCGTCGGGCTTGCGCAGCCGGAAGACGACGGTCCGGTCCCCCTTGGTCTGCACGGTCCGCAGCGCGCCCAGAAGTCCGGCCGGACCGCCCTTGACGTCGATGCGCCGCATCCGGTCGAAGGAGAACTTCACGGCCCGCGCGTCCAGCGGGTGACCGTCGGAGAACTTCAGGCCCGCGCGCAACGTACACGTGTAGATCATGCTGCTGCCGTCGGTGAAGCGGCAGCGCTCCGCCGCGTCGGGCTGGGGCTCGGTGGCGCCGGAGGGGAAGCTCAGGAGCGTCTGGAAGATGTTCCGGTACAGCTCCCACGAGCCGTCGTAGGCCGCGGCCGGATCGAGGGTGCTCGGCGCGCTCGTCGTACCGACGGTGACGGTGTCCCCGTCGTCCGAGCCCTCGGAGGACAGCACCCCGCAGCCGGCGACGAGGGACAGTGACGCGAGCAGGGTGACCGGCCGCCGACGACGCGGGGAAACTCTTCTGAACACGTGCACGCTCCTCGGTCTGCCGTGCCATGGATCGGCAGACCATACCGCAGTGCCCCGCCGTGCCAACCAGGCTCACCGACGGGGCACTTCATGCGGGAGAACATCACGTACGGACGGAAATCCAGGTCTTCCTCACGGTTCCTCCGGATCCGGTGACCGATGTCCGGTTCCGTCAGCCGACGCCCGCGTTGAGGAACATCCCGCCGTCGACCTGAAGCGTCTGACCTGTGATCCAGTCGGACTGCTCGGAGGTCAGGAACGCCGCCGCGCCGCCGATGTCGGAGGGCACCCCGAGCCGGCCGAGCGGGTAGGCCGCCGCGGCCTCCTCCTCGCGGCCCTCGTACAGCGTCTGCGCGAACTTGGTCTTGACCACGGCCGGGGCGATGGCGTTGACCCGCACCTTCGGCGCGAACTCGTGCGCCAGCTGCAGGGTCAGATTGACCATGGCGGCCTTGCTGATGCCGTACGCGCCGATGAACGGCGAGGGCGCGACGCCCGCGATGGAGGCGATGTTGACGATCGCGCCGCCGTGCTCGCTCTGCCAGGCCTTCCAGGTGAGCTGGGCGAAGCCGAGCGCGGAGATCACGTTGGTCTCGAAGACCTTGCGGGCCACGTTCAGGTCCATGTCGGCCATCGACCCGAACACCGGGTTCGTACCGGCGTTGTTGATGAGGAAGTCGACGCGGCCGAACGCCTCCATGGCGCGCTCGACGGCGACCGCCTGGTGGGCCTCGTCGTGGGCCTTGCCCGGGACGCCGATGACGCGGTCGGCGCCGAGCTTCTCCACGGCCTCCTTGAGCGCGTCCTCGTTGCGCCCGGTGATGCACACGCGGTCGCCGCGGGCGACCAGCGCCTCCGCGATGCCGTAGCCGATGCCGCGGCTCGCTCCGGTGATGAGCGCCGCCTTGCCGCTGTCCTGCACTGCCATCTGTCCTGGTCCTTTGCGCTTGATCCGGTGCCTGTCGGGCGGGCCGCTAGTTCAGCGGTCCGCCGGCCACATACATGACCTGCCCGGACACGAATCCGGCCGCGTCGCCGGTGAAGAAGGCGATGGCGTTGGCGATGTCCTCCGGCGTGCCGACGCGCTGCACCGGGATCTGGGTGGCGGCCGCGGCCTGGAAGTCCTCGAAGCCCATGCCGACGCGCTCCGCGGTGGCCTTGGTCATCTCGGTGGCGATGAAGCCGGGCGCCACGGAGTTGGCGGTGATGCCGAACTTGCCGAGCTCCTTGGCGAGCGTCTTGGTGAAGCCCTGCATGCCCGCCTTGGCCGCCGCGTAGTTCACCTGGCCGCGGTTGCCGAGCGCGGAGGAGCTGGAGAGGTTGACGATGCGGCCGAAGCCCGCGTCCACCATGTGCGCCTGACAGGCGCGAGACATCAGGAACGCGCCGCGCAGATGCACGTTCATGACCGTGTCCCAGTCGCTCGCGCTCATCTTGAACAGCAGGTTGTCGCGCAGCACGCCCGCGTTGTTGACCAGGATCGTGGGCGCGCCGAGCTCGGCGGCGATCCGGGTGACGGCGGCCTCGACCTGGGCTTCGTCGGCCACGTCGCAGCCCACGGCGATCGCCTTGCCACCGGCGGCGGTGATCTGCGCGACGGTGTCCTTGCAGGCGGCCTCGTCGAGGTCGATCACGGCGACGGCGCGGCCCTCGGCGGCGAGCCGGACGGCGGTCGCCGCGCCGATGCCTCGCGCTGCTCCGGTCACGACCGCGACGCGCTGCTCAGTGGTGGACATGCTGGCTCTCCTCGCCCTTGGGGTGCGGCTCTCATGCCGTGCGGATCCTCTGGAGGTGCGGTGTCGCGGCACACTCCCAGGTGAGCGACCGCTTAGTACCTTCAGCAGACGAGACGCTAGAAGCCCTGACACCCGGTGTCAACGGCCCCCCGGCCACTGTGACTCATTACGTCTCCCACGGGCCCCGAACCGGTCGGCCCCGACCTATGGTCAGGCAGGCCCCAGCACCAGCAGTTCCACCAGGCGCTCCACCTCGGCCTCGGGGTCGGACGTCAGGCCCGTGTGCACCGGCCCCGGCTGGACCACGGTGGAGCGTGGCGCGATCAGCCAGCGAAAGCGCCGCCCGGCGTCGTCGCCCGCCGCCTGCCCGGCCGCCGCGCCGCCCGCGCAGACGCCCTCGACGGCCGACAGCGCCGCGCGCACGCCTGCCGCGTCGGCCCCGGGGTCCAGGGCGTGCAGCTTCGCCTCGTCCAGGTGCGTGCGGGCGGCCACGTAGGACTTGGCCCGGCAGTAGAGCACGACGCCCGCGTTGAACTGCTCGCCGCGCTCCACGCGCGGCACGACGCGCAGCAGCGCGTACTCGAAGACGTCCCGCGCGGGGGCGCCGTGGGGCTCGGTGACGTCCCGCGCGGGGGCACGGTTCGGCTCGGTCGGTTCGGTCACTTCGCGGCGCCTTCCAGGGTGATGCGTTCGTGGATGCTCTCCGCGCGCGGGAGCAGCGTCTCGGCGTACGCGCGCCGCACCTCGTCGGGCGTGTCGAAGCCCGCCTCGTCGGTGAGCCACGCGTCGGGGACGTCGGCGGTCACCTCGGCGAGCAGGTCCGCGGTGACCCGGGGGGCCAGGTCGGCGGCGGCCGCGGCGAGGTCGGGGGCGTACCGGGCGAGGACGTGGTCCGTGGCGTCGTACGGCTTGCCGGCCGCGGCCGCTGCGGTCGGCCAGTTGTGGTGCCAGATCATGCTCGCGCCGTGGTCGATGAGCCAGACGTCGCCGTGCCACACCAGGAGGTTCGGATTGCGCCAGGAGCGGTCCACGTTGTTGATCAGCGCGTCGAACCAGATCACGCGCCCGGCCTCCAGCGGGTCCACCTCGAAGGCCAGCGGGTCGAAGCCGAGGGCTCCCGGCAGGTAGTCCATGCCCAGGTTCAGGCCGCCGCTCGACTTCAGGAGCTGCTGCACCTCCTGATCCGGTTCGCCGAGGCCGAGGACCGGGTCGAGCCGGATGCCCGCGAGCCCGGGGACGCGCAGCCCGAGGCGGTCGGCGAGGCGCCCGCAGATCACCTCGGCGACGAGCGTCTTGCGGCCCTGGCCCGCGCCCGTGAACTTCATGACGTACGTCGCGTGGGCGCCGCGGCCGTCGTCGGTCTCGACGAGCCCGGGCAGCGATCCGCCCTCGCGCAGCGGCGTGACGTACCGGACGGCGGTGACTTCGGTGAGCATCGCCCCAGGTTACTGCCGAGGTCCGCCCCTCCCGCGGCTCCCCCGGAGCCCTCGCCCACCCCCTGCCGAAGCGCCCCCGTGGTGCCTACAGTCACCCCATGAACTCCCCCGACCTCCCCACCCAGTTCGCCCGCACCCACCGCTACGCGTTCGGCGTGCCCCGCGGTTTCACCGTGTCGCGGGACGGCGCGCGTGTGCTGTTCGTGCGCTCGACGGCGGGCGACGACCCGGTCAGCAGGCTCTGGCTGTACGAAGTCGGGGCGGAGGCGGGGGAAGAGGGCGAGGGCGGGTCCGGCGGTGCGGGCGGGTCCGGGGGCGAGGACGGGTCCCGGGGTGCGGGCGGGTCCGGGGGCGAGGACGGGTCCCGGGGTGCGGGCGAGTCCGGGGGTGAGGCCGTGTCCGGGGCGGAGCGCATGCTCGCGGATCCGCTCGCGCTCGGCGCCTCAGGGCCGGTGCCCGAGGCCGAACGCGTGCGCAGGGAACGCGCGCGGGAGGCATCCCAGGGAGTGGTGTCCTTCGCCACCGACACCTACGCGCGCGTAGTCGCCTTCGCGGTGTCGGGCGCCCTGTGGACGGTCCGCACGGACGGCGGCGCGCCGCGCCGGATCGGGACCCCGGGCCCCGTGGTCGACCCGCGCCCCTCGCCCGACGGCTCGCTCATCGCGTACGTCAGCCGGGGCGCGATGCGCGTGGTGGGCGCGGACGGCACGGGCGACCGGGCCCTGGCCGAGCCGGAGGGCGAGGAGGTGACGTACGGCCTCGCGGATCATGTCGCCGCCGAATCCATGGACAGGCACCGGGCGTTCTGGTGGTCGCCGGACGGCGACGCCCTGCTGGTCGCCCGCGTGGACACCGCACGCGTACAGCGCTGGTGGCTCTCCGACCCGGAGCGCCCGGAGCGGCCGCCGCGCTCGGTGCCGTACCCGGCGGCGGGCACCGACAACGCGGAGACGACCCTGCACCTCCTGCGGACGGACGGCTCGCGCGTCGCCGTCCGCACGCCGACGAAGGCACCGGAGCAGGCCTCGCACGCCTCACGCATCTCGCACGCCTCACGCATCTCGCACACCTCACAGATCTCGCACACCTCACATACCCCGCACACCCCGCACACCTCGGCGCCCGCGCGGGACGACGCGGAGCCCGCGTGGACGGACACCGCCTTCGACTACGTCCCCCGGGTCTCCTGGGACGCGCACGGTCCCCTCGTCACCCTCCAGACCCGTGACCAGCGCACGGCGTGCGTCCTGGAGGTCGACCCGGAGAGCGGCGAGTGCCGCCTCGTCGACCAGCAGCACGAGAGTCCGTGGCTGGACCTCGTTCCGGGCACCCCGGCCCGCCTCGCCGACGGCACGCCGGTGCTGCACCGGCTCGTCGACCCCGACACGGCGGGCCTGTGCGCGGGCAGCACGCAGACGCCTCCAGGGCTGCAGGTGCGCAGCGTGCTCGCCACCACGGGCGACCGGGTGTGGCTGACGGCGTCGGAGGAGCCCACGGAGACGCACGTCTGGTCGTTCTCCGCGGGCGGTGAGCCGGACGGCCCGGTCCGCACCGCCGCGCCGGTGCGCCTCAGTCAGGGTCGGGGCGTGCACACGGCCGCCGTCGGCGGGGACACCGTGGTCCTCGACAGCAGGACCCCGGACGGGCACACGGTGACGGTGCTGCGCGGCGGGCGCCCTGTGGGGCGGATAGCCGTGCTCTCCGAAGAGCCCGTCGTGAACCCGAAGCCCCGTCACCTCACCCTCGGCGAGCGCGCGGTGCGCGGCATGCTGTTCCTGCCGTCGTGGCACGAGCAGGGCTCCGGGAGGCTGCCGGTCCTGCTGTGTCCGTACGCGGGTCCCTCCCTGCAGCTCGTGGTGCACGCGCGCGGCTGGTGGACGGTCGTCGCCCAGTGGTTCGCCGAGCAGGGCTTCGCGGTGCTCGTCGCGGACGGGCGGGGCACGCCGGGGCGCGGGCGGGCCTGGGAACACGAGGTGTACGGCGATCAGTTGACGCCCGTGCTCGACGACCAGGTGGACGCGGTGCGGGCCGCGGCCGAGCTGGTTCCCGACCTCGACCTGAAGCGGGTGGGCATCCGTGGCTGGTCCTTCGGCGGGTATCTCGCGGCGGGCGCGGTGCTGCACCGTCCTGACGTGTTCCACGCGGCGGTGGCCGGGGCCGCGCCCTCGGACCTGCGGCTCTACGACACCCACTGGAAGGAGCGCTTCCTCGGGCACCCCGACGTACAGCCCGCGCACTACGAACGCTGCTCCCTGGTGGCGCACGCGCACCGCCTGTCGCGTCCGCTGATGCTGGTCCACGGCCTGTCCGACGACAACGTCCTGCCGGTGCACACGCTGCGCCTGTCGTCGGCGCTGCTCGCGGCGGGGCGACCGCACACGGTCCTGCCGCTGCCCGGAGCGAGCCATCTGGTGGCGCGGGAGGACGTTGCGGCCAATCTGCTGAATCTGGAGCTCGACTTCCTGAAAAAGTCCTTGAACGCCTGAACAACCCGGCGCCGCCGTCCGTACCATCCGGCATGACTGCTTCCAGGGAAGACAGGGCCGAGACCGCCGCGCCGCTCCTGCCGACGGCGGACAGCCCCACCACCCCCCTCCCCGCACGCCCTTCAGGCCTCTGCCTGAGCACCTCACCGAACCCCGCCGGATCCCCGAGCCCCACCCGTCGCACCGTCGTCGCCGCGGTGGGTGCCGCGGGCCTGGCCGCCGCGCTCGTCGCCTGCGGCTCGGACGACGACAAGAGCTCGTCGGAGGAGCCCGCCGGTGAGGCCTCGGAGAAGGAAGAGGGAGGCGGGGGCGGCGGTGCCGTGCTCGCCAGGACGGCGGACATTCCCGTGGGCGGCGGCAAGATCTTCAATCGCTCCGGGGACTCACCCGGAGCGACGCGGCCCCTGCCATGCGCCCAGGAGCTCATCCGTCGTGGTGACGGTGGCGACCAGGGCGAGGGTGTTCTGGACGACGGCGGGTGTGTACTCGGCGGGGACGCCCGCGATGGCGTCGGCGGGCACGACGGCGGTGTAGCCGAGGTTCACCGCGTCGAAGACGGCGTTCGGTATCGCCACGTTGGCCGAGACGCCGGTCACGACCAGGGTGCGGCAGCCCAGGTTGCGCAGCAGCGCGTCGACGTCGGTGCCCGCGATCGGCGACAGGCCGTGCAGGCGGCGTACGACGAAGTCCTCCTCCGCGACCTCGATCGGCGGCGCGATTCGCACGGCCGTCGTGCCGGACAGCTGCTGCACGGGCAGCCGTTCGGCGGCGCGGAACAGCCGCGCGTTGCGGTTCGCGCCGCGTCCGTCGGGGCGGCGCTCGGCGACGGCGTGCACGACCTGGACGCCGCCGGTGTGGGCGGCGTGCACGAGCCGGGCGACGTTGCCGAGCGCGCCGGACGAGCGGGCCTCCTTGGCGAGTTCGGGCAGCGCGCTGTCGGTCCCGACGACGCCCTGTTGGCACTCGACGGTCATCAGGACGGTGTGCGCGGGGTCGACGATCTCCTTGAGCTGTGCGTACGACGGCATGCTTCCCCCTGTCGCGGACCACGGGCCGACCGGTGCGGCGCGCCTGCGGGGCCCGGTGCCCCGTGGGCGGAGATCGCGGTCCGCGGGAGGCTAACCGGCATTGCGTCACGAAGGAAGACGCCTCATGCTTCTCTGACGCTCAGTCAGTTGTGCACGGGGACGCCGACTACGCAACGGGAGGACGACGCATGGCCACCACACAGCGGCGCGGTCGCCGGATCATGATGACGCCGGACGAGGTGGACGCCTTCCTCGCCGCCGAACGCACCTGCCGCATCGCGACGGTGTCCGCCGACGGCGCCCCGCACGTCAGCGCGCTGTGGTTCGCGTGGGACGGCACTTCCCTGTGGCTGTACTCGGTCACGCGCAGCAAGCGCTGGGCCGAGCTGCGCCGCGATCCGCGCGTCGCCGTGGTCGTCGACGCCGGTGAGCAGTACGGGGAGCTGCGCGGCGTGGAGCTGACCGGCACGGCGGAGGTCATCGGCGAGGTGCCGCGCACCGGGGAGCCGCGCCCCGAACTCGACCTGCCGGAGAGGCTGTTCGCCCGCAAGAACTTCGGTATGGAGGAGATGGTGCACGACGGTCGGCACGCGTGGCTCCGGCTCACGCCGGACGCGATCGCCTCGTGGGACTTCCGGAAGCTGGCGCGGCTCTAGGCGCCGACCCGGGCCGCCCCGAGCACCCCCACCCAGCCGCCCGAAGCCCCCTCACCCCAGCCCAGCCCCCGCCACCCGCAGCGCCTCCACCGCCGCCCGGATCGACGGCCGCCGGTCGGCGTCGGCGCGCCACACCACGTACACATGCCGCCGCACCCGGTGCCGCACCGGAACCGTGCGCACGCCCGCCGGCATCGGGTCACGGCCGAGCCGCGGCGCCACGCACACCCCGAGCCCCGCGGCGACCAGCGCGAGCTGGGTGTGGTGCTCCTCCGCGCGGTGCCCGATGCGCGGCTCGAAGCCCTTCGCGCGGAGCGTGAACATCAGCCACTCGTGGCAGAACTCGCCCTCCGCCCACGTGATCCACTCGTCGTCAGCGAAGTCCTCCAGGTCCACCTCGGCGCGGTCGGCCATCGGGTGGGCGACGGGCATCGCGACGTCCGCCGGGTCGTCGATGAGGGGCGCCTTCATCAGGCCGTCCGGCACCGGCAGCGGCTTGTTGTACCAGTCCAGGACCACCGCCAGGTCCAGGTCGCCGCGCACCACGCCGTTGACCCCCTGCTGCGGCTCAAGCTCCTGGGCGCCGACGCGCAGGCCGGGGTGGCGCACGCGCAGGGACGACAGCGCGGCAGGAAGGAGTCCGCGCATCGCCGTCGGGAACGCGGAGATGCGCAGCTCGCCGACCACCTGGCCGCGCTGCCGCTCCAGGTCCGACTGGGCCAGCTCGACCTGGGAGAGGATGCGCGCCGCGTGCTCGGCGAGCAGCCGTCCGGCGTCGGTGAGGCGCACGCCGCGGCCGTTCTTCGCGAGCAGCTGCTGGCCCACCTCCCGCTCCAGCTTGGTCATCTGCTGGGAGACGGCGGACGTGGTGACGTGCAGGCCCGCCGCGGCGCCGCTCACCGATCCGTGCCGGGCGAGGGCGTCGAGGGTCCGCAGGCGCTCCAGGTTCAACATGTAAGCGATGCTACGCGATACCGGGCAAGAAATCTCGCTTGTACTAAGACGTCGGATGCCCGAAGGTGGCGTTCATGAGCACCTCCGCGGCCCCTTCCGTGCCGACGTCCGTCCCCGAGCCGACCACCCCGTCGGACCCACGCACCACGCCCGGCACACACGCCGTGTCCACCACATCCAGGGAGTCCGCCGGGCGCCGTGCCCTGGACTGGCGCATCCGCTTCGCCGTCCTGTCCCTCATCTGGGGCTTCAGCTTTCTCCTGATCAAGGTCGGCACGGACGGGTACGCCCCGTTCCAGGTCACCTTCGGACGGCTCTTCTTCGGCACGGCGGTGGTCGCGGCGGTCCTGGTCGTCAAGCGCGAGCGGCTGCCGCGCTCCGCGCGCACCTGGGCCCATCTGTCGGTGGCGGCCCTGCTGCTCAACGCCCTGCCGTTCTCCCTCTTCGCCTACGCCGAGCTGACGATCCCCTCGACGCTCGCGGGGATCTGCAACGCGACGTCGCCGCTGTGGGGCATGGTCCTCTCGCTCGCGGCGCTCTCCGAGGACCGCCCGACGCGGCGCCGGGTCGCGGGGCTCGCGCTCGGCTTCGTCGGGGTGCTCACGGTGCTCGGCGCCTGGCAGGGCTTCAGCGACCTGGAGCCGCGCGGCACGGCGATGGCACTGCTCGCCTCGCTGAGCTATCCGATCGGCTGGATCTACGTCCGCCGCACGCTGGCGGGCTCGGGCCACTCGAACCTCTCCCTGTCGGGCGCGCAGTTGCTCGTGGCCACGCTCGAACTGGCCGTCGTGACCCCCTTGTTCACGTCCATGCCGTCCCACCTCCCGATGGTGCCGCTGCTCGCGATCGTCGCCCTCGGCGCGCTCGGCACGGGCATCGCGTTCCTGATCCAGTACGGCATCGTCGCCGAGGTCGGCCCGACGACGGCGCAGATGGTCACGTACTTCGTGCCGGTCATCGCGACGGCGGCGGGGGTCGCGGTCCTCGGCGAGTCGCTGACGTGGACGACGCCCGTGGGGGCCGTGGTCATTCTGGCGGGCGCGGCACTCACCCAGTCGAGGCCACGGGCTCGCACGCCCCAGGGGACGAGGGCTCGCCGGGGGACGTAACGCACCCTCGCGCCCCCGCGCCCTCCCGACCCCCTTCAGCCCGGCCTCCGCGCGGCCCCCTCAGCCGTATCTCCCGTATCTCCGCGCAGGCACAGGACCGACAGCCGCCGCGACCGCTTCGGCCACCGCCTCGAAGTCGTCGCCGGACAGCGTCGAGACGGTGATCCGCACCCCGGGAGGCGAGTCGAGGCGGTACCTCGCGCCGGGCGAGACCATCCAGCCCGCGTGCAGCAGGCTCGCGACCACGCCGGTCTCGTCCGGCACCGGCACCCACACGTTCATCCCGCTGCGGCCGCGCGCCGCGACCCCGCGCGCGGCGAGCGCGTCGATCAGCGCGTCACGTCTGCGCCCGTACGCCGCCGCCACCTCCCGCGCGTCCACCGCCCCGTCCTCCCAGAGGCGCACCACGGCCCGCTGGAGCACCTTGCTGACCCACCCGGGGCCCAGACTGATCCGCCCCTGCACCCGGTCGACCGTCTCCGCGTCCCCGGTGAGCACGGCGAGCCGCAGGTCCGGGCCGTACGCCTTGGCGGTGGAGCGGACGAAGGCCCACGCGCGCGTGGCGCCCGACAGCGTGTGCAGCGGCAGGTCGACGATGCCGTGCCCGTGGTCGTCCTCGACGACGAGCGTGTCCTGGTGCGCGGCCAGGACCTCGCGGACGGCACGCGCGCGTGCGGCGCCGATGACGGCCCCCGTCGGGTTCTGCGCGCGGCTGGTGACGACCAGGGCCCGCGCGCCGGACCTCAGCGCCCGCTCCACGTCGTCGGGCAGCGGCCCGTCGTCGTCCACCCGCACCGGGACCTGCCGGAGCCCGAGCCCGGACACGAGGTCGAGCACGCTCCCCCAGCCCGGGTCCTCCACGGCCACCGCGTCGCCCATCTTGAGGCGCGCGGCGAGCACCCGCTCGATGGCGTCAAGGGCCCCGGACGCGAGGGCGACCGGCCCGTCCGGCACCCCGTCCGCGTCCAGCGCCGCACGCGCACGGAGCTGGAACTCCGGCAGCACCGGCGCCTCCCCGTACAGCGCGGGAGCGCGGTCCGACTGCGCCGCGGCCGCCGCGAACGCCCCGGCCAGGGGCGGAAGCAGGGCCGTGTCCGGATTGCCGCTCGCCACGTCGCGCACGCCGGGCGGCACGTCGAGGCGGACGTAGTCGCGGGCCGTCGTGGCGGGCTTGCTGCGCACGCGGCTGCCGCGCCGACCCGCCGTCTCGATCACACCGCGTTCGCGCAGCGTGCGGTAGGCGGCCGCGACCGTATTGGGATTGACGCCCAGCTGCACCGCCAACTCCCGCATCGGAGGCAGCGATTGACCCGGCTCCAGCGCGCCGCCGCTCACCGCGCGCTCTACGCTCGACGCGATCTCAGCTGCGCCGCGCCCCTCGATCGGATAGTCTCCTAGCACAAAGCACATTATGCACTAGTGCAAAAGCGTCCGCAAGGCGCAGCAAGATGACCCCGACCGCAGCACCCTGCGAAGCGATGGAGAAGGCCATGGAGACGACGACGCAGCCGGCCGCGCCGGCCGGCGCCCCCTACACCCCGACCGACCGCACCGTCCCCACGCGGTCCCGCGACCGCGCGGCATACGACCGCGAGCTGGTGCACGCGATACTGGACGAGTCGTACGTCTGCCACCTGGGCTTCGTGCGCGACGGCGCCCCCGTGGTCCTTCCGACGCTGTACGGCCGGGTCGGCGAGCGGCTCTACGTACACGGCTCGACCGGGTCGCGGCCCCTGCGGATGGCGGGCGCCACTGCGGACAGCGAAGCGGATCCGGGCCTTCCGGTGTGCCTGACGGTCACTCACGTCGACGGTCTCGTCCTGGCCCGCTCGGCCTTCCACCACTCGATCAACTACCGCTCCGTGGTGGTGCACGGCATCGCGCGGCAGGTCACGGACCCCGAGGAGAAGCGCACCGCCCTGGACGCCCTCGTCGACCACGTGGTGCCGGGCCGCTCCGCCGACTCCCGCCCGGCCAACGCCAAGGAGCTGGCCGCGACCGCCGTGCTCTACCTGGACCTCGACGAGGTGTCGGCGAAGATGCGCACGGGCGCCCCGAACGACGAGCCGGAGGACATGGACCTGCCCTACTGGTCCGGTGTCGTCCCGCTGCGCAAGGGCTACGACCCCGTCATCCCGTCGGACGACCTCGCCCCCGACATCGCCGTGCCCGACTATCTGCCAGAGGCCTGACATGGTGATGCTGGTCCATCCCTGGGACGCACCGGCCTCCGACGCCGAGTGGCAACGATGGCTGGCCCAGCACGACTTCGGCCAGCTCGCCGTGAACGGCCTGCCCGGCGAGCCGCCGCACCTCCAGCCGACCCACTTCGTGTACGACGCCGACTCCGGCCCGCGCGGCCGCGTCCTGCTCCACCTGGCGCGCCCGAACCCGCTGTGGGCGGCCCTGGAGGCGAACCCGGACGTCGTCCTGAGCGTGGTCGACGACTACGTCTTCGTGCCGGGTCCATGGGGCGCCGCCCCACAGGCCCCGCCCGAGCACGGCGTGCCGACCAGCTTCTACGCCGCCGTCCAGCTCCACTGCACGGCCCGGATCGTGGACGACCCCGCCGCGAAGGCCGAGCTTCTGAACCGCCAGGCCGGCCACTTCCAGCCCGACGGCGGCTCGGCGCCGACGGCCGTGGGCGAGGAGCCGTTCGGCAGGCTGCTCTCCGGCATCCGCGGGGTGTCCCTCGACGTCGTCGACGTACAGGCGAAGTTCAAGTACGCCCACCACAAGCCGCTGGAGGTGCAGGACCGGATAGCGGCGGGCCTGAAGGAGCGCGGCGGCCCGCGTGACGCGGCCGCGCTGGCCCATCAGTTGGGCGGGCGTACAGCGAAGTAGCCGCAGGCGGGCGGGAGGAGCGAGGGCCGGCGGGGGCGCGGCGCACCCCCGCCCCCCCGCTACCGCGTCACGCCCCTTCCTCCCGCCCGCGCGCGGCCCCTCGCGCCTCCGCCCCCGCGAGCCCCGTGACCGCCGCGAGCATCAGCAGGGTGCCCGCGACGGTCGCCGCGTTCAGCTCCTCCCCGAGCAGGGCGACGGCGATGGCGGCCGCGCTCACCGGCTCCAGGAGCATGATCACGGAGACGGTCGCGGACCGGACGACGGCGGCTCCGGCGAAGTACAGCGCGTACGCGAGCGCCGTCGGCACGGCGGCGATGTAGAGCAAGCAGGCCAGCACGCGCGCGGGTTCGGCCGTGTGCGGCACGAGGCCTTCGGCGGCGGCGAGCGGCAGCAGGCACACCGACACGACGGCGAAGGACCACATCGTCGTGTCGCCGGAGGAGTCCGCCCCGCCGTCGCGCCCCCACCACCGGGTCAGCAGCGTCATCACGGCGTACCCGGCCGCCGACACCAGCGCGAAGGCCACTCCCCAGGGACGTACGGCCGCGTCCCCGCCGCCGACGAACAGCACGGCGAGCCCGGCGAGCGCGCCGCCCACCGCGCAGCTCCCGCCGAGCCCGAGTCGCTCCCCCAGGGCGAGACGGGCGCCCAGCGCGATGAGGACGGGCCCCGCGCCGAGCGTGACGACGGTGCCGACCGCGAGCCCGGTCGCCTCCACGGCGGCGAAGTAGGCGGTCTGGAAGACGGCGAGGGCCACACCGAGGGCGGTGACCCGCAGCGCCCGGCGGCGAAGCGGCAGACCGGATCCGGAGCGCGCGCCCCGGCGCGGCCGCGCGAGCCGTGCGCCGAGGAGCAGCAGGAACCCTCCGGCGCAGCGCCAGAAGGAGAGGGCGACGGGCCCCATGTCGCTGGCCGAGAAGACCAGCGACGCGGCGGCCCCGGCGGTGCCCCAGGCGGCACCGGCGATGCCCAGGTACAGGAGGCCGCGCCGGACGGAAAGACCGGAGGCGGCAGGTGAATCGGTCGACGCGGTGGACGCGTTCGACATGCTTGACACGCTCGACACGTGGAATTCTCCGCAGAGGTTCAGGAGGAAGACCGCGTCACGGGCGCACCGGCACCCGTACAGAGCTGTGGGTGCGTGGACTGGCTCGGAAGAAGAAGCCGCGAAGCCCGGTGACGCAGGTCCTTGACTGGCGTCTGCGGGCAGCACCGTCCACCCGGCCGATGGCCGGGCGTGATCCGTGGGAGGCCCGCGCGCTAGGCGGCGGGAGGCGGAAGGACGAGCGCTCGTGCGTGCATGATCGCCACCCTAGGCGGCGGTGCCGCTCGTCGACAACTCCTCTTCGGAGTCTGAGACGCGGACCACGGAGCTCTCCGTCTTCGCGGGTGTCGCCGACTGGGCGATGAACGCGCCCACCAGGACGACGGCTCCCCCGGCGAGCTGCGGCGCCGAGAGCTGTTCGCCGAGCATGACCCAGGCGAGCACGGTCGCTATGACCGCTTCGAGGCATGCCACGACGCCCGCGACCTGCGGCGAGAGCCTGCGTACGGACACGACTCCGGTGAGGTACGCGACGACGGTGGCGATGAGCACGATCCAGCCGATGAGGGCCCAGGCGGGCACCGCGGAGCCGTCCATGTCGGCGCTCCCTGCGAGCACCTGCCAGTCCATGCCCCAGGGGCGTGCGATGACGGTGAGCAGGGCCGTGCCGACGAGCAGTCCGTAGGCGATGACGCCGAACGGGTCCGGTGCCTTCTCACCCGCGTCGCTGCCCTGGTCGGACAGGACGAAGTAGCCGACCTGGCAGCAGGCGGCACCGAGCGCGAGCAGCAGTCCGACGGTGTCGAAGCTCAGGCCCGACCACACCTCGACGACGCAGGCGAGCCCGCCCACGGCGAGGACCACGCCGAACGCGGCGGCCTTGGTGACGGGCCTGCGCTGCACGAACCGCACCCAGCCGAGGACGAGGGCGGGCGCCAGGTATTCGACGAGCAGGGCCACGCCGACGGGGATGCGGGAGATCGAGGCGAAGTAGCAGGCCTGTACGCCGGCGACGGCGAGGAGCCCGAAGCCCGCGAGCAGCGCGGGCCGTTCCCGCACCAGCGCGCGGTGGCGCCAGGCGACCGGCAGCATCACCAGGGCCGCGCCCGCCACCCGCAGCCACACCACGTGCAGCGGGTCGAGGCCCGCCTCGATCAGCGGCTTGGCCGCGACACCCGAGCCGCCGAACGCGAACGCCGAGAGGAGCGCGAGGCCGAGACCGAGCCCCCGCCCGCCCCCGGCACGCCCCTGCGGGTTCCCCTGCGACTTCTCCTCAGACCCAAGCACCGGCACATGATGACAGGCGAGGTCATGACCGTCACTCTCTTTGACCACTGTCTCAACGGGCGGACAGCGGGCACCCACGGGGGCCTCAAGCACCCCGGCACCCCAGGTCATCGAGCCCTGCGAGCGGGCCCTCGGCTCACCAGCCGGACTCGCGCCCCGTCTCGCACTCGCTCTCGATGCGCACGAGCAGCGCGTCCACGTCCACGCCCGCGCGGCGCAGCACCTCCACGGCCCGGCACTCGGCGTCGGCGGCCAGGGCCGCGAGCAGGTCCACGCCCTCGGCCTGTGCCTGACCGCGCAGCGTGGCGCGGTCGGACGCGGCCTCCATGGCACCGGCGGCCGCGGGCGAGAGAACCGTTTCCTTGGCCGCGGCCACCAACGGCACGGCCCCGGAGTCCTCGACGGTGCCCTGCCACTGCAGTCCGTAGCCGATGCTGCGCTGGACGAGATAGCCGAGCAGCCGCGCGACCTGCGGGCCGCCGTCGAAGACGGACCGTACCGGCGGCTCCTGCTCCAGGAGCGAGTGCAGCAGATGCGCGGTGTCGACCTGCCGGTCCCCGTCACGCACGGCCCGTCGGCGCGCGCCGGCCATCACCGAGGCCAGCGCCACGCTCAGGCTGGATTCGATGTCTGCTCGGTTCGGGCCGGGTTCGGCGCCCTGGGGGGTACGGCTTTGCACATCCCCCACCCCATCAGTCTCCGGGGGCCACGGCATCGGCGGCGGGAAGCATTTCCCCGTCCGACACAGGTTGGGGATGGCCGAATAGGTTGTCCTCCTTACGGATGACATCTGACTGTTTTCCCAGGTGGGGCGCGCGCCGCCTTGCTTCACGCCGGGTGCGCAACCGCCACGCACCGGCGCTCGTCTGTCAGAGGCATGGAGAGCAGGTGCTGGATGGTCGCCCTCCTGGCCATCGACGGCAGGCAGTACGTGTACCGCGTGTACGCCCCCGCGGACGCGCTGCCCGCCGACTTGTTCTGGGACGCCTGGCACTGCCACGACGAGGGCCCCTTCCCGCGGGCCCTGGACCTCTTCGACGCGGCGGTGATACGGCGCGTGGGCTGAGGCGGAACGCGGTGGCGGCGGCCCGGACGGGCCGGGACCGGCTGCGCGCGCCCGCTCGGCGACGCCCACGCCCGCTCCCCACCACCCATGCCTACACCTGCTCCCCCTGTCCGCGCCTACGCCCGCTCCCCACCACCCATGCCTACGCCCGCTCCCCCACCACCACGGTCGCGTACAGCTCGTCATCCGTGACCACCTTCGCCACGAGCCCCGCCGCTCCGACGGCCTCGACCGCCGACGGCACCTGACGCTCGCTCGTCTCGAACAGCAGCCGTCCGCCCGGCGCCAGCCACGCCCTCGCGTCCGCGGTCACCCGCCGCAGCACGTCGAGCCCGTCCACGCCCCCGTCGAGGGCCACCCGCGCCTCGTGCTCGCGCGCCTCGGCGGGCAGCAGGGCGACCTCGTCCGTCGGGACGTACGGAACGTTCGCGAGCAGCACGTCGACCCGGCCCCGGAGCCGGCCGGGCAGCGCTTCGTAGAGGTCGCCTTCGTGGACGTGCCCCCGGGCCGCGGCGACATTGCGGCGGGCGCAGGCCACGGCGGCCGGGTCGATGTCGGCGGCGTGCAGTTCGACGTCTCCGAGGGCGGCGGCGAGCGCGGCGCCGAGCGCGCCCGAGCCGCAGCACAGGTCGACGACCACGGCTCCGGGCCCGGCGAGCGAGGCCGCCTCACGGACCAGGAATTCGGTGCGGCGGCGCGGCACGAAGACGCCCGAGTCGACGGCGACGCGCAGACCTGCGAACTCGGCCCACCCGACGACGTGTTCCAGCGGAAGCCCGCTCACGCGTCGCGCGACCATCGCGTCCAGCTGGTCCGGCCCCTCGGCGGCGGCGAGCAGCAGATCCGCCTCGTCCTCGGCGAACACACAGCCCGCGGCACGCAGTCGTGTCACCACGGCGGAGTGGTCTGACCAGGACATAGAGGGCCTTCCTGCGGTGCGGGCAAAGAAGCCAACCCTACCCGGGCCCACAGATCTGACGATCCATCAGTATTGAATGTTCCGAGGCCTGGGGATACGTTCCGCGACACCGTGGCTGCGCCCGGCGCAGCACCCGACGAGAAGGGGTGGTCGCAATGGCCGAAGTCAGCGCGGAGGCACGCATCGAGGCACCGGCGGAGAAGGTCTGGGCGCAGCTGACGGACTTCACCTCGTACGCGCAGTGGAACTCCACGCACACCAGCTTCCCGAAGGGCGGCCCCGAGACCCTCGAAACGGGCGGCACCTTCACGGAGAACATGAAGCTCATGGGCTTTCCGGCCGAGGTCGCGTGGACGATCGTGGAGGTGGAGACGGCCCGCACCTTCGCGATCAAGGGCAAGGGCCCGATGGGCGTCGACGTCAGCACCCGCTACACGCTCGAACCCGACGGCGAGGCGACGACGATCCGCGCGAACGGCGAGTTCTCCGGCGCCGCGGTGAGCCTCATGGCGGGCAAGCTCAAGGACTCGGCGACGGCGGCCATGAACGAGTCGCTCCGCAAGCTGGGCGCACTGGTGACCTGACCTCGCGCGCGCCGGGGGCACGACAGCGAAGCGCCCCGCGCAGCACGCGCGGGGCGCTTCACCAGCGGTGCGGGCGGCGGGCCCGCACCGCGTCAGTCCTCATCGGCGAGGATCAGATACAGCTTCTTACGGGCGTCGTTGATGACCGTGAGCGCCTTCTCTCGCTGCTCCTTGGAGCCGGTCTTCCAGACCTGGCCGAACGCCTCCATCAGGCCGAACCCGGCCTGCCGGATCTCGGTGAGCGCCTCGAAGTCGACGCCGCGCCCGGCCTCTTCCCAGGGTGCGTCCGGGCCCTCTTCCGCCGCCTCGCGGCCGGAGTCGGTGAGCGCGAACAGCTTCTTGCCGCCCTCGCTCTCGCTGGCGATCAGACCCTCGTCCTCCAGGAGCTGGAGGGTCGGGTAGACCGAGCCGGGGCTGGGCTTCCACGCCCCGCCGCTGCGCTCGGCGATCTCCTGGATCATCTCGTAACCGTGCATCGGCCGGTCCTTCAGGAGGGCCAGGATCGAGGCGCGCACATCACCGCGCCGCGCCCTGCCCCGGGGCCCGCCCCGGCCTCCGCGCCCGCCGCCCCAAGGGCCGCCGAACCCGGGACCGAAGGGCCCGAACGCAGCGCGCCTGCCCTCGAACCCGCCCCGGTCCTCACGACCGGGTCCGTACGGGCCGCGCCCGCGTCCATGACCGTGCTTGTGCTCAAAACCGTGGGAACGCATAGCGATCTTTCCTTTCCTGGTGACCCACCCTTGCGGCGAGTCCTCCCGCGACAAACGACGATCAGGTAGAGACATCGTTGACCAGTCGCGATGCTTCAACGATATATCGGAACTGTTCAGTCGGCAACCCCCATCGAGGCGTGCTTGTCGTTCACGTCGTCGGCTGCGCCGGCATGACGGCGCGGAAGCGCGGCGCGCCTCGGAGTCCTCCACCCGTCACGATCGACACCAACTCGACAGCTACGGGCGCGGGTTGAGCCCGCCCACGGCGCATGGCAGGCTCATGTCCCGTGATCGATGACTTCGCGAAGGAGTACCTGCACAGCGATCTCCGAGAGATGCGCGAGGTGATGCTCTGGGAACTCGACGGGCTCGGCGAGTACGACGTCCGCCGCCCCCTGACCCCGACGGGCACGAACCTTCTCGGCCTGGTCAAGCACCTGTCGATCTTGGAGTCCAGGTACTTCGGGGAGGTCTTCGACCGGCCGTTCCCCGGGCCGCTGCCCCGGTGGGACGCCCCCGGGGAACACGGTGCCGACATGTGGGCGACCGAGCACGAGACGCGCGACGAGATCGTCGGCCGTTACCGTCGCGCCTGGGAGCACTCAGACACGACGATCACCGCCCTCGCCCTCGACTCCTCCGGCCACGTGCCCTGGTGGCCACGGCCCGACGTGAAGCTGTTCAACATCCTGGTCCAGATGCTCACCGAGACCAGTCGGCACGCTGGACACGCCGACATCCTGCGCGAACAGCTCGACGAGTCGACCGGCACGACAGCCCGGTACGCGACTCCGCAGCGGAACGCGACCTTCTGGAATGCCCAGCGCGCCAAGATCGAGCGAGCCGCACGGGCCGCCGTCGCCCCATCCGACCACGCCGGATCCCACGGCTCCACACTGTGAAGCGGCACGCGCACGACCGACTTCCTGGCTCGACGGCGCGCCCGCGGGCCGGTTCCAGATCGACGGGAGGCCGACCGCGATGAGCCTCGTACTGGAGGACGGCCGGGTCACCCGGATCCACCTCATGCGGAATCCGCAGAAGCTGACCCGCATCGACGAACCAGCCGAAGGCGCCGGAACACCCGGAACGCTCACGGTGCCGAAGGTGGGAAACCAGGTCCAGTAGAGGCCGATTGGCCTTGGCGGCATCTGCGATTGGCCTTCTAACGTCGCCCCCATGACGACAGCACCGAGCACGCGGATCCGTATCGTCGACGCCTTCGCCGACCGCCCGTTCACCGGCAATCCCGCCGGGGTCGTACTCCTCGACGCGTTCCGGGACGACGCCTGGCACCAGCACGTGGCCCTGGAGGTCAATCACGCCGAGACGGCCTTCGCCCACCCCCTGCCCGCAGGCGGCGAGGCGGACTGGGCGCTGCGCTGGTTCACGCCCGCCACCGAGGTCGACCTGTGCGGCCACGCCACGCTGGCCACGGCCCACGTCCTGCACGCCACGGGCGCCGCCACGGGCCCCGTGCGCTTCGCCACCCGCGCGGGCGTGCTCCGCGCCACCGCCCACGCCGACGGCACCCTCACGCTCGACTTCCCGACGGCCCCGCTCACCCCGGCCGAGCTGCCGGAGGCGGCGGTCCGGGCCCTGGGCGCGCGGCCGGTCGCCGCGTACGACACGGGCCCGCACCTCGGCGACCTGCTGGTCGAACTGGCCGACGAGAAGGCGGTCCGCGCGCTCACGCCGGACCACCGGAGCCTCGCCGAGCACTCCGAGCGCGGCGTCATCGCGACCGCGCCCGCCGAGGATCCGAGCCGGGGGTACGACTACGTCTCGCGCGGCTTCTTCCCGCGCGTCGGGATCGACGAGGACCCGGTGACGGGCAGCGCGCACACCGCGCTCGCCCCGTTCTGGAGCGAGCGGCTCGGCCGCACCGACCTGACCGGCCTGCAGGCCTCGCCCCGCTCCGGCTTCGTCCGCACCTCGGTGCGCGGCGACCGCACGCTCCTGACCGGCCGCGCGGTGACGGTCATCGAGGGCGACCTGCTGGCATGACGACGGCTCGCGCGCTCGCGGGCAGGACCGCGGCGGAGGCGCGCCGCCGCGCGCCTCACGCCGTGGGGAGCCACCCCACCTTGCCCGCGAGCAGCGCGTATCCCACGAACGCCCCGATGTCGAGCAGCGAGTGGGCGACCACGAGCGGCCCGACGCGGCCCCACCGCCGGTACAGGTACACGAACACCACGCCCATCGCCATGTTCCCGATGAACCCGCCGATGCCCTGGTACAGGTGGTACGAGCCGCGCAGCACCGAACTCCCGATCAGCGCCTTCGTCGGACTCCAGCCCAACTGGTCCAGCCTGCGCAGCAGATACCCGACGACGATCACCTCCTCCAGGATGGAGTTCTGCAGCGCGGAGAGGATCAGGACGGGGTACTTCCACCACACGTCGGGCAGGTCCTCGGGCACCACCGTGAGGTTGAAGCCGAGCCCGCGCGCGGCCAGGTAGAACGCGATGCCGGTGGAGCCGATGACGGCGGCCACCGCCGCACCCCGCCCGAGGTCCGGCCACGGGCGGCTCCGGTCGAAGCCGATGGCCCGCAGCCCCGAGCCCTCCCGCAGCAGGAAGTGCGCGACCAGGGCCACCGGCACCAGGGCGGTCGTGATGCCGAACAGCTGCCAGGCGAGATCGAGCCATGGACGCCCCGGCGCGGCCGACGAGTTGAGGGTCGCCGCCTGGTCCTTCAGACCGCCCGGCCTCGTGACCGAGCCGACAAAGCTGATCAGCGCGGACACTCCGCTCGCGCCCAGTGAGAGCGCCAGGACGAGCACCGTCTCGTCCCGCAGGAACCGCCGCGATGGCCCCGCCTCAGGAATAGAACCGGCCATTGGCCCCGGCTCCGCTTGCACTCCTGCCTCCAGTTGAGTAATCCCGCCTCATCCCCGTCCCCGTGCCGCTAGGGTCTCGAAAGAACTTACGAACCACGTGCGCGACAGGCCGAGGGGACGGACGCCGACCGTGGCGCGCCGCCCCCTCATCCTCGTCCATCCTCATTTGTTGCTTTTCATCACTTCGTCGCAGCTTCATCGCACGGGGAGGGGAGCACCGCCATGGGACGTCACAGCTTGCCCGATGGACGCAGGACGGCGGCATCCGACCCACGTCCACGGGGTCGCGGCCGCGCCGTCGCCCTGGTCACAGCCCTCGTCCTGGTCGTCGTGGCGGGCGCGGCGGTGGCGGTGCGCGCCGGGTTCCTGCCGCTCGGCGCCTCCTGCCGCGACGACGCGGTCCGCCTCGACGTCGCCGCCGCGCCCTCCGTGACACCCGCGCTCAAGGACGCCGCCGACCATGTGCGCGACCGGGACATCACCTCGGACGGGCACTGCATGGACATCCGCGTCGCCGCACGCGAGCCGTACGAGGTCGCGGACGAGATCCGCCGCGACAGCGCGAAGGCGACGTACGACGTGTGGGTGCCGGACTCCCAGGTGTGGGTGCGGCGCGCCGGGATCGGCGGCAACCAGGCGCGGGTGTCCCCCGCGGGGAACGTGGCCTCCTCGCCGATCGGCGTCGGCATGCTGGAGTCCGCCGCGGAGGAGCTGGGGTGGCCCCGCAAGACGTACACCTGGAGCCGGCTGGCGGGCGTGTCGGCCCGCGAGGACGCGCCGCGGCTGGGCGCGGCGGATCCGGCGCGCAGCGCGAGCGGGCTGCTCGCCCTGACCCGACTCGGCGTCTCCGCGCGGGCGTCCGGCGCCGAGGACGCCGACACCCGGGCCGCCGCGACGGCCAAGGCCCTGGCGTCCCGCACGTCCGACAGCGACAGCAGGCTCCTGGACACCCTGGCCCGCGACTCCTCCGGCGCCGAGCGCGGCGACCCGCGCCGCAACGAGGCACTGATCCTGTCCGAGCAGGCGTCGTTCACGCACAACGCGTCCGCCGACGAGGAGCACGAGCTGGACCTCTTCTACCCCAAGGACGGCTCACCGGCCCTCGACTATCCGTACACGCTGATCCGCGAGAACGACCTCTCCACCGACGAGAGCCGGGCGGCGCTGCGCTTCATGACCTTCTTCGGCGAGCGGGCGGGCCTGCGCATCCTCGCGGAACACGGCTTCCGCACGACGGACGGGGCACGGCCGTCGGCGGAGCTGGTCACGGCGGCGGGCGGCCGCACCCCGCAGCCGTACGCGCGGGAGCCGGACGAGGCGCCCTCCGACAAGGAGGTGCAGGAGGCCCTCGGCATGTGGACCATCACGGTGCAGAGCGCGCGGTTCATCACCGTCGTCGACGCCTCGGACTCCATGCGCCGGCTCGTGCCGGGGCGCGGCGAGTCCCGCATGGACGTCACGAAGGCCGCCCTGCTCCAGGCCCTCGCGGGCTTCACGGACGACGACGAGATCGGCCTGTGGGAGTTCGCCGCCCGACTCGACGGCGCGCGCGACCACCGCGAGCTGGTGCCCACCGGACGCCTCGGCGACCGGAAGGGCGACGGCACCCAGCGCGACCGCCTCACCAAGGCGTTCGGCGCGCTGCGCCCCGTCCCCGGCGGGGCGACCGGCCTGTACGACACGACACTGGCCGCGTACGAGAAGGCCCACGAGGGCTACGCGCCCGGCAGGTTCAACACGCTCGTCCTGCTCACCGACGGCGTCAACCAGGACCCGGGCAGCATCTCGCGCTCCGGACTGATCTCCCGCCTGCGCGCCCTCGCCGACCCGGAGAAGCCGTTGCCGATCATCGCCATCGCGGTCGGCCCGGACGCCGACGAGCGGGAGGCCGACCAGATCGCCCGGGCCACGGGCGGCTCGGGCCACGAGGTCGACGACCCCGCCCAGATCCACTCGGTGATCCTCAAGGCGATCGTGCAGGCGGGCGCCCGGCAGTGAGGCGCGGGTGGGAGGCGGGTGGGAAGCGCGCGGGACGCCGACGAGGCGCGGGCGGCACGCCGCTGAGGCACGAGTGAGGCGCGGCCCCGCCCGCCGCACCCCCTAGCCCAGCGGCAACGCCAGTTCCGGCAGCCCCACCGGCCACGTGTGCACCGGCTCGCCCGTGTGCATCAGCTCGCAGTAGCGCCGCGTGGTGGCCGCGAGCGCCGCGTCCCGCTCCAGGCCGCGCTCCAGGGCCCGGTGGTAGGTGGCGGACTGCCAGGAGGCTCCGTTGACCCGCCTGCGACATCGCTCCTCGATCACGCCGAGGTACAGGTCCCGGTCGGCCGGCTCCACCCCCCACGCGTCGAGCCCGGCGGCGGCCAGCGGAAGCAGCTCGTCGCGTACGAGATCGACGGCGGCCACCTGTGTCGTGCCGCCGTACCGCCCGCGGCGCGGCCACTCCAGGCGCGCCTCGATGCCGTACCGGCAGGCAGTGTCGAAGTTCCGGGCCGCCGCGTCGAACGGCAGCCGCGACCACACCGGCCGCGCCTCCTCGGCGAGCGCCCGCACCACGCCGTAGTAGAAGGCGGCGTTGGCGATCACGTCGGTCACCGTGGGCCCGGCGGGCAGCACCCGGTTCTCCACGCGCAGATGCGGTACGCCGTCGGCGATGCCGTACACCGGACGGTTCCAGCGATACACCGTGCCGTTGTGCAAGGCGAGTTCCGCCAGCTGCGGCACCCCTCCGGCGTCGAGCACGCCAATCGGGTCCTCGTCCTCGCACAGCGGGATCAGGGCCGGGAAGTAGCGCAGGTTCTCCTCGAAGAGCTCGTACGCGCTGGAGATCCAGCGTTCGCCGAACCAGGTGCGCGGCCGCACCCCCTGTGCCTGGAGCTCGGGCGGCCGGGTGTCCGTGGACTGCAGGAACAGCGGCGGCCTCGACTCGCTCCACAGCTCACGGCCGAACAGGAACGGCGCGTTGGCGCCCACCGCGACCTGCGCCGCGGCGACGGACTGCGCCGCGTTCCACACGTCGGCGAACTTCCCCGGCGTGACCTGGAGGTGCAGCTGCACCGACGTGCAGGCCGCCTCCGGCGCGATCGACGAGGACGTGCAGGTGAGGCGCTCCACCCCCTCGATGTCGAGCGTGAAGCTCTCGCCGCGCGCCGCCACGATCTGGTCGTTGAGCAGGACGTAGCGGTCCACGTCGGAGAGGTTCGCGGAGACCAGGTCCTGGCGCGAGAGCGTCGGCAGAATGCCGATCATCACGATGCCCGCGTCCACCTCGTTCGCTTTTCGGTGGGCATAGGCGAGGCCGGTGCGCAGCTCTTCGGCGAGCCGGTCCAGAACACGGCCGCCCAACCGGTGCGGGGCAATGTTCACTTCCAGATTGAACATTCCGAGCTCGGTCTGGAAATCACGACTCGCGATGCGCTCAAGAACTTCCGCATTCATCATTCTCGGCATGCCGTCGGGCCCCGCCAGATTCAGCTCTATCTCCAGGCCCATCAGATTCTTGGGCCGGTCGAACCGCTGCTCCTCGAGGAGCCGGGCCAGCGCCGTGAGGCACTGCCGGAGCTTGATGCGGTACTGGTGACGATCGGACAGGTCGAACGTTCCTGCCACGACCTTCTCGCCCATCGAAGCGTCCCTCCTCGGAGCGGCCGCCGGCGACCCGGCCGCTGTGTACGGGGGATGATGCCCAGCCGATGTGATCCATAACGCCCCGTGCGGGACCATGGACAAGTACCCTGGAGGGAGTTGCCGCGCGGCACATTCACCAGGCATGACGAAGTGCGCAGTTTCCGGTCCTCGTGTTGTGGTGAAGAAAACGAACGAGAATCGGCCGACCGCAGTCGCGGGGAATGCCGAGGTCATCGCTCGGGAAGCGATCCGGAATCGGGAGAAAAGCCCCAGCAGGGCGACCGGATTGCGACTTGTCCGCGATATTCGGAGCGGCTAGGCGAAACACTCTCAGAACACCCGTCGTATAAACTCCGCGGTTGAGGCAGAGAGTTGGCGCTCGCGGTCCCCCTGCCCCCGCCCCTCTGACCCAGAGCTGACAGCGCCGTCCGCACCTGCCCCCGCTCCACTGTGCCTGTCGAATGAGAGAGGCGACCCACTATGCCCCTGTCTGTCCCCCCGGCTCCCGCGCCCGCCCTGCGCAGCGTCCTCGCGGCCCTCGGTTCCCCGACCGCCGTCCGCGGGGCCCGCACCCCGGTCCTGCGCGCCACCCAGGGCCCCACGAGTGCGGAACTGCCGCTGCCGGTCCACGAGCTGGACCACGTCACGGCGACGGGCACGTCCCCGACCAAGCTCACCGGGTGGCGCTTCCTGATCCGCTGCGGCGAGCGTGCGGTCGCCGCGGCCGACACGATGCTCACGCCGGACGGCTGGGCGTTCTCGCACTTCTGCGAAGGCCCGTACATCGCGTCCGCCGAACTGGCGCTGCGGCACGCCGAGGCCATGCCGAAGCCCTACCAGCCCCGGCTGCTGTCCGTACCCGAGCTGTACATGCTCACCCTGTGGCTGCACGCCGACTGCTCGGACGACGGCGCCGGCGGCCCGCTCGCGCCCACAGACCTCCTGGTGCCGCTCGCCCCGGCACCCCCCGGCATCGCGGCCCACCGCCCGCACCGCGCCGCCGACCTGCTGCCCGTGCTCACCCACCGCCTGACCCCGGCGCCGCTCCTGGGCTCGCCCGCCTGACGCCGCCGCCCTCAAGCTCCGCCGTGCCCCGCCGCCCCGCCCGGGCCGCGGGGCACGGCCGCGAACGGCCCGGTCGCCGCGGGTCAGGGCCTCGTCACCGCCCGTACCACACCGCCCAACCGGACTAGCCCACTTCGGCTATCACGAACCACCCGAAGAGACAGGGGAGTTGGGCTGAACCGTCCGGGCGGGTGATACGTCATTAAGCAGTAGGAACCGCTGCGGCAAAATCCCTGCGGAAACACGCCCGTAGGGCAACACTGGACCGGACCGACAAAAAACGGGGGGCGGCGATGAACACAGCATCGAGCCGCGAGTCAGACGTCACGACCATCACCACGCAGCGAAAGAACCCTTCCATGTGCCAGCACCAGCCACCGTGCCCGACAGCCGAATCCGCCGACCGGGAAGCCGCGTTCCTCGTGGCACACCACCCGGAGCAGGGATGGAGTCTGCTGTGCAACGGCGTTCTGCTCTTCGAGGACACCGGTGAGCTGCTGCCGAACGGGGAGATCATCGCCCCGCACCGGCCGCTGGGCACCAACCAGGTGATGACGGCCGCCTGAGCCGTCCACCACGCACAGCAAGGGCCGGCCCGGACTTCCGTCCGAACCGGCCCTGACTCATGTGCGCCGCATGTGCCCCGGCGCCGCGATATCAGTCCTCGTACGCATCCAGCGGCGGGCAGGAGCAGACCAGGTTCCGGTCGCCATACGCCTGGTCGATACGGCGCACCGGCGGCCAGTACTTGTCCGCCGCCACCACTCCGGCCGGGAAGACGGCCTCCTCGCGGCTGTAGCCGTGCTCCCAGTCACCGCCGAGCGCGGCGGCGGTGTGCGGGGCGTTGCGCAGCGGGTTGTCGTCGGCGTTCCACTCGCCGCTCGCGACCTTCTCGATCTCGCCGCGAATGGCGATCATCGCCGCGCAGAACCGGTCCAGCTCGTCCAGGTCCTCGCTCTCCGTCGGCTCGATCATCAGCGTCCCGGCGACCGGGAACGACATGGTCGGCGCGTGGAAGCCGTAGTCGATGAGCCGCTTGGCGATGTCGTCGACGCTCACGCCCGTGGACTTGCTCAGCGGGCGCAGATCGATGATGCACTCGTGCGCGACGAGCCCGCCCGGGCCGGTGTAGAGCACCGGGAAGTGCGGCTCCAGGCGCTTGGCGATGTAGTTCGCCGAGAGCACGGCGACCTGCGTGGCGCGCTTGAGCCCCTCGCCGCCCATGAGGCGGACGTACGCCCAGGAGATCGGCAGGATCCCGGCGGAGCCCCAGGGCGCGGCGGAGATGGGCCCGACGCCCGTCTCGGGTCCTGCCGCGGGCTGCAGCGGGTGGTTGGGCAGGTACGGGGCGAGGTGCTCGCGCACGGCCACCGGGCCGACGCCGGGGCCGCCGCCGCCGTGCGGGATGCAGAACGTCTTGTGCAGGTTCAGGTGCGAGACGTCGCCGCCGAAGTGGCCGGGCTTGGCGAGGCCCACCAGGGCGTTGAGGTTGGCGCCGTCGACGTAGACCTGGCCGCCCGCGTCGTGCACCTGCGCGCAGATGTCGGCGACGTGCTCCTCGAAGACGCCGTGCGTGGACGGGTAGGTGATCATCAGGACGGCGAGCTGGTCGCGGTGCTGCTCGATCTTGGCCCGCAGGTCCTCGACGTCGATCTCGCCGTCGTCGGCGGTCTTCACCACGACGACCTTCATGCCGGCCATCACGGCGCTGGCGGCGTTGGTGCCGTGCGCGGAGGACGGGATCAGGCAGACGGTCCGCTGGTCGTCGCCGTTGGCCCGGTGGTAGCCGCGGACCGCGAGCAGTCCGGCGAGTTCACCCTGCGAACCCGCGTTGGGCTGCAGCGACACCTTGTCGTAGCCGGTGACCTCGGCGAGCCGCTCCTCCAGCTCCCGGATCAGCGTCAGATAGCCCTGCGCCTGCTGGGCGGGCGCGAAGGGGTGCAGCTGGCCGAACTCCGGCCAGGTGACCGGCTCCATCTCCGTGGTGGCGTTGAGCTTCATGGTGCAGGAGCCCAGCGGGATCATGCCGCGGTCAAGGGCGTAGTCCCGGTCGGCGAGGCGGCGCAGGTAGCGCAGCATCGCGGTCTCGGAGCGGTACTGGTGGAACACGGGGTGCGCGAGGAAGTCGTCGGAGCGCAGCAGGGCGGCGGGCAGGCTGTCCGGGGCGGACGCGTCGAGCGCCTCGACGTCGGCCTCGACGCCGAACGCCGTCCAGACCGCGGCGAGCTGCGCCCGCGTCGTGGTCTCGTCGCACGCGAACGACACCTGGTCGGCGTCCACGAGGTGGATGTTCACGCCGCCCTCGCGGGCCGCGGTCACGATGTCGGCGGCCTTGCCCGGCACACGGACGGTCAGCGTGTCGAAGTACGCCTCGTGCACGACCTCGACGCCACCGGCCTTGAGGCCCGCGGCGAGGATCGTCGCGTAGCGGTGGGTGCGCCGGGCGATCGCCTTGAGGCCCTCGGGCCCGTGGTAGACGGCGTACATCCCGGCCATGACGGCGAGCAGCACCTGCGCGGTACAGATGTTGCTGGTCGCCTTCTCGCGGCGGATGTGCTGCTCACGGGTCTGCAGCGCGAGGCGGTAGGCCTTGTTGCCGTCGGCGTCGACGGACACCCCGACGAGGCGTCCGGGCAGGCTGCGGGCGAACTTCTCGCGCACGGCCATGTAGCCGGCGTGCGGGCCGCCGAAGCCCATCGGCACGCCGAAGCGCTGGGTGGTGCCGACGGCGATGTCCGCACCGAGCTCGCCCGGCGAGGTGAGCAGTGTGAGCGCCAGCAGGTCGGCGGCCACAGAAACGATTGCGCCGAGGTCGTGGGCCTGGTCGATGAGCGCCTTGATGTCCCGTACGGCACCGGAGGCGCCGGGGTACTGGATCAGCACGCCGACCACGCCACGCTCGGCGACGTCGGCCGGGATGCCGTCCGTGAGGTCCGCGACGACGACCTCGACGCCGGTCGGCTCGGCGCGCGTCTGGATCACGGCGACGGTCTGCGGCAGCACGTCGGCGTCGACGAGGAAGACGCCGTTCTTGACCTTGCCCAGGCGCCGGGAGAGCGCCATGGCCTCGGCGGCGGCGGTGCCCTCGTCGAGCAGGGAGGCACCGGAGGTGGGCAGTCCGGTCAGGTCGGCGACGACGGTCTGAAAGTTGAGCAGCGCCTCCAGGCGGCCCTGCGAGATCTCCGGCTGGTAGGGCGTGTACGCCGTGTACCAGGCCGGGTTCTCCATCACGTTCCGCAGGATCACCGGCGGCGTGAACGTGCCGTAATAGCCGAGCCCGATCATCGAGTCGAGCACCTGGTTGCGGTCGGCGAGCGAGCGCAGCTCGGCCAGGACCTCGGCCTCGGTCCGCGCGCCGGGCAGCTCGAGGGCCTCGGCGTTCTTGATCACATCCGGCACCGCTGCGGCCGTCAGCTCGTCGAGGGAGCCGTACCCGACCTGGGCGAGCATCTTGGCGCGGGCTTCTGCATCGGGTCCGATGTGCCGCTGTTCGAAGGGGATTCCCTGCTCCAGCTGCGAAAGCGGAGTACGAGGAGTGGCGGTCATAGCGGAGGCCTCCTGGTCTGACACGACCTGCGAGGGGCACCACGGCGCGGGTACCCGGACGGCCTCCCCCTCTGTCATCTCAACCTGAGAGCTTCACAGCACCGCCCGAGGACAGCACTGCTTTCACCGTCGGTGAGGAAGGGTTTCGAACGTGCCCGCCCGACGCCCGCCCTGCTTTCCAGAGTGACCTCGTCCGTGCGGTACATGGGCCTGAGAGATTCCGGGGAGGAGTTGCTCCTTCGGCGCCTCCGGTGCTGCCACCGAAGAGCTCTCCCGCACGGGGTCAACAGCCACTCGCCAGCCTACCAGCGAGGACCGCGACCGATCCCTCGAGTGGCCGCCCGCCTCGATGTGCTCTTTCGTAGTGATGACAGGCACATTCCGGACGAGTATGTACGAGCAGGTACTACCAGGTACGTCCAGGCACAAGTAAGCAGAACCGGGTACGAGCGGGAACGAGCACGAACGACTCGCGACCAGTTGGAGGGCCCGTGCAGACCGACATCGATCCGCGCAACCTGATCGGCCGCAAGGCGTTCGACCGCGACGGGGCCAAGATCGGCACAGTCGACGAGGTCTATCTCGACGATGCCACCGGTGCGCCGGAGTGGGCGGCCATACGGACGGGGCTGTTCAGCAGGGACGCCTTCGTCCCCCTGGAGCCCAGCGAGCTGGTCGACGACGGCACCCTCCGGGTCCCCTTCGAACGCGCCCTGATCAAGGACGCCCCGGACTTCGGCGTCGGCCGCCATCTGTCCCCGGAGCAGGAACTCCAGCTCTACCGCCACTACGGCCTGGACCTGGCCCCGCCGCCGCCCCCGCCGGACGCGGACTTCGGCCAGACGTCCGCGTAGCCGACGCGGCGGGGCTGCGGCGGTGGGCCGCCCCGGGGGTACGTCGCGGCAGCGCCGCTGGTCCGCCGTGGGGCAATGCGGAGGCTGCGCCCGCCGACCCGTCCCCGGGGCACGTCGAGACTGCATCGCCGGCCTGCCCACGGGCACGCCGAGACCGCGCCCGTCGGCTCACCGCTGGGGGCACACGCGTCACCCTGGGGGCACACAGGTCTCACCCCCGGGGCACACAGGTCTAACCAGCGCCCGCAGCCCACCCCTGGCTCGCTCGGCCCACCCCTGGCTCACCCGGCCCACCCCTGGCTCGCGGGGCTCGCCGTAGCCTGCTGCGGCCCGCTGCTGTACGTACCCCAGGCCCCAGAGAGAGCCCTCGGCGCTCACGGCGCCCCCGACACCTCCGGCGCCCCGGCCACCCCAGGCTCCCAGGTACCCACAGCATCCTCAGCGGCACCGACCTCCACGGCCGCCCGACCACCCTCGCCAGGCCCCGAAGCCACCAACGGCAACGGATCCGACGCCTCCAGCTCCGGATCATCCGTCCGGAACGTCCGCACCCGCCCCGGCGCCGACCCCGGCGTCTCGAACCGCACCGTCACCCGCCCCAGACCGCTCCCCTGCACCCACCCCGCCCCGTGCACCGCGTGCCGCACGTCGTGCCCGGCCGACCACCTGCGCTCGGCCAGTGAGGCGGACTCCGCACCACCGGCCGCGTCACCGCTGGCCCCGTCACCGCTGGCCCCTTCACCACCAGCCTCACCCCCGCCCGCGGCTTCACCCCGCCCGTCCCCGTCCAGCGCCTCACCCCCCCCCGCCTCCCCCGTCCCAAGCCCCGCCCCGCCCTGGGCCCCCACACCCGCCCGCACGCCCGCCTCAGCCCCGACCACGCACTCAGCACCCGTCCCAGC
>NZ_JNXT01000022.1 GCF_000716675.1 Streptomyces alboflavus | reverse complement strand
GCCCCCGCCAGTGCTTCGGTCGGGGCGGGCCGCACTGCCTGCCCGGCCGCCCTTTCATCCCGCCCCCGCGAAGTCATTTCAGCCCGTCCGGCGCTTGAGGACGAGGCGCGGAGCGCCGATTCGGGGGGGGTGCCCCCGTCCCACCCGAAGGGGGACACCCACCCTCCGGGGTCCAGGGGCGGAGCCCATGGTTTCGGGGAAGGGGTGGGCCTGGGGGCCTCCCGGCAGGGCACCAGGTACGCTCCCTCCTGGCCGCACGCGGCGGCCCCCGCACCGCAGGACCCGAGACACCGCACGACCCGAGACCCCAGGAGACAGACGACCATGGCCGACCGGGTCACGGTGATCGGCTGGGACGGCTCGCCGCTGACCGCCGCGGCACGCTCCGCCCTGAGCGCCGCGACCCTCGTGGCAGGCGCCGCCCACCACCTCGCCCTGCCCGAGGTCCCGCCCACCGCCGAACGCGTCCGCCTCGGCAGCGTCGCCCTCGCGGCCCGCCGCATCGCCGCCCACCGCGGCACCGCCGTCGTCCTCGCCGACGGCGACCCCGGCTTCTTCGGCGTCGTACGCACCCTGCGCGCCCCCGAATTCGGCCTGGAGGTCGAGGTGGTGCCCGCCGTCTCGTCCGTCGCCCAGGCCTTCGCCCGCGCCGGGATGCCCTGGGACGACGCCGCCATCGTGGTCGCCCACCGCCGCACCCTGCGCCGCGCCGTGAACGTCTGCCGAGCGCACAGCAAGGTCGCCGTGCTCACCTCGCCCGGCGCGGGCCCCGCCGAACTCGGCCTGCTCCTCGAAGGCGTCCACCGCACCTTCGTGATCTGCGAGGAACTCGGCACCGACCGCGAGCAGGTCACCGTCGTCACCTCCGACAAGGCAGCCGACCACTCCTGGCGCGACCCGAACGTCGTCATCGTCATCGGCGGCCCCGGAGGCACCGGCGGCCCCGTCGTCCACGACACCGGCTGGATCGCGGGCCGCGAACCGGGCACGGAGCCGCGCGGCTGGGCGCTGCCCGCGGCGAGCTACGGCGGCGAGCAGGAACTCGGCGAGGGCGAGAGCGACCGCATCCGCGCCGCCCAACTCGCCCGCCTCGGCCCGCGCGTGGGCGACTTGGTCTGGGACATCGGCTGCGGCACCGGCGCCTTCGCCGCGGAGGCGGCCCGTTTCGGCGCCGCCGTCATCGCCGTCGACCGCGACGCGGACTCCTGCGCCCGCACCACCGCCGTCGTACGCCGCTACGGAGTGCACGCCCAGATCGTGCACGGCACCGCGCCCCACGTCTTGGAGGACCTGCCCGAGCCCGACGTCGTACGCGTCGGCGGCGGGGGCCTGGCCGTGGTCTCCGCCGTCGCCGACCGCCGTCCCGAGCGCATCGTCACGCACGCCGCGACCCGCGATGACGCCGAACTCCTCGGCCGGGACCTGTCGGAGCACGGCTACGCGGTGGAGTGCGCGCTCCTGCAGTCCGTCGAACTCGACACCCGCGCCTGGACGGAGCGGAAGCGGACCGTCGTCTTCCTGGTCTCCGCACTGCTGCTCGACCGAACCCCGTGACCCTGGCGCCCCCCTCGCGGCGCCGTGCGCGGTAGGCTGGCCGATCGTTGTACCGCACCTGGGCGCCCGGCGATTCGTTGGTCTGTGTCCGTCAAAGTCCGGAAAGCTCGCCCGTTTTGGGGGGCGCGTGTGGTACGGCGGACCGCGGGACGCGCGACGTGGCGCAGTCCACAGCGGACCGTGGCCGATCAAGCTGCCACGGCGGCGGTGCTACCGCGACAATGCCTGTGGACCGTACGCGATGCGTGCCGCGCGGCACGTGCGCTCGTTGTTGATGACGGGCGGTCAAAGAAGGACTAACCGATGGGCGAGGGGTACGCATGACCGACACCGGCCAGGTCCCGGGCGAGGGGCTGCCGGAGAGCGCAGGCAGGGTGGAGCAGCCGGGCGTGCCAGCCCCGGCGGCGTACACCTTCGCCGACCCCTCCGAGAACCCCGCCGAGGACGACGACCTGCTGCTGATGCCGGGTGCCCAGGGCGCGTGGAGCGAGGCGCAGACCGTGCAGCCCGGGGCTGAGGCGGCGCAGCTCCCCCAGGAGCCGGTCGCGCAGGCGGCCTTCGCGCCGGGCTCCGCCGACCCGTCGGCCGCTGCCCAGTCGTACGCCGACGCGAGCGCCGCTCAGGCGTACGCGGGCCAGGTCGCCGTCGGCCAGGCCGTGGCCGCCGACCCGCAGAGCGTCCAGAACGGCCAGAGCAGCCAGGGCGGTCAGGGCGGTCAGAGCGTCCAGAACGGTCAGAGCGGTCAGAGCGGTCAGAGCGGTCAGAACGGCGTCGCAGGTGTCGGCCGTCCGGCCTTCGCCCACCAGCCCGGACCGCACGAGACGTCCGGCCGGGACAGCGGCTCCGTCGACCTCACCGGCGTTCCCCTGCACGCCTCCCACGGCGCCGCCCCCGCCGCGCAGCACAGCCCCACCCGGCGCCCTCTGCACCGCGGCCCGGCCGCGCCCGCCGTGCCCGACGGCGCCGGGAGCCCCGTGCGCTCGCTGGCCGACCGCGGCCCCGCGGGCGGCACGCCGCACCCGATGCCCGTCCGGCACGCGGGCCCCCCGACCGCGGGACCCGAATACCTCGACATCCCGCGCGACGACGCGGGCGCGCTGGCCGGGCCGCAGCTCGGCGAGATCCCGCCGCAGGCGGCCGCGCCGTGGACACCGCAGCCGCAGAACCCCCAGGGGGCGGCAGCAGAAACGGTCGTCCCCGTGGGCGCGGGGGTCACGGGGGCCTCGATGCTCGCAGGAGCATCCGTGGTCACGGGAGACTCCGGTGGCACGGAGAGCTCCGGCGTCGCTGGGAACCCGGGCGTTGCTGGGAACCCGGGCGTTGCTGGGAACCCGGGCGTCGCTGGAAACGCGGGCGTCGCTGGGGACTCTGGCGCCACAGACGGCACAGCTGTATCCGGAGGGCAGGGTGTCGCTGCGGTTCCGGGCGGCGGACCGGCGACGGGTGACGCGTCGGTGACGGCTGATGTGCCGGTGACCGGCGACGGGGCCGGGCCGATGGACGGCCTGGTTCCCATGGACAGCGCGGTGCCGGTGGACGGCTCCGGGTCGATAAGTGGCTCTGTTCCGGGCAGTGCTTCCGTTCCTGGCGGTGGCTCTGTTCCTGGGAGTGGTCCCCTTCCGGCGGACGGCAGCGTTCCGGTGGCTGGTGTTCCCGCGGGCGGTGACGCTTCGGTGGGCGGTGCCGCCCAGGTGGACGGTGTGGTTCGGGCGGACGGTGTGGTTCCGTTGGACGGCACCGTTCCCGTGGACGGCACCGTTCCCGTGGACGGCACCGTTCCCGTGGACGGCACCGTTCCCGTGGACGGTGCGGTCTCCGTGGACGGTGCGGTCTCTGTGGACGGCTGCGCGCAGCCGGGCGGCCCTGTAACGGCCGACAACTCCGCTCCGGGGGAGGGCTCTGCCCCGGCCGACATCCCCGCCCCGACCGACGGTTCAGCGGCGCCCGCGGGCCCCGAGGCGACGGCCGACGGCCCGGCGCAGGCCGACCCGGCGGGCCTCACCGGTACCTCGACCCCCGCGCCCGCCCCGCACGCCCCCGGCGTGCCGGAGGCATCGGGTGCACTCGACGCGGGCGGTGCCCCGCACGCGACCCCGGAAGCGCAGGTCGCCACCGAGGCGCACGCCCCGCAGTCGGCGCACGCTCCGGACGCCACGCCCGGCCCCGGCACCCCGGGCGCGGCCGGAGCACCGGACGCGTCCGCCGCCGCGCCCATCGCGGACGCGCCCACGCACGTCTCCCAGGCGCTGGTGTCCGACCCCGCCGCGGCAGAAGCAGGTGCCGCCGAAGCCCTCGCCGCCACCCCGGCCGACGGTCCCGGCACCCCCGCCGCGCCCGCGCCCGCCCTCGCGGACGCCCTGGTCGCGGGCACCGGCCCCGTCGACGCCCCGGTCACCTCCGCCGCCGCGGCGACCACGACCGAGCCGCTGCCGTCGGCCGAGCCGGCATCCCCGTCCGTACCCCCGGCCGAGCCACATACCGGAGCGGACGCGTCCGGTATCGGCGGCGCAGCTCAGGACGCCGTGGCGACCCCCTCCGCCCCGGAGTCCCCGACCGCACCCGAAGGTCCCGAGCTCCTGACCCCGCCCGCCCCCGCGTCCGCCGCGACCCCGCTCCCGCAGGCCGCGCCCGCCGGGGAAGCCGTCGCACCCGGAGCACACCCGGGCACCCCGACCCCCGCCGGCACCCTCGGCTCGCCCGGGGCGCCCGCGCAGGACCAGCTCGCCGCGGCCCCGCACGCGGCCGTAGCCCCGCAGGCGCCCGACGCCGCCCAGCCGTGGCCGGATGCGCACGCCGGGCAGGGACCCCACATCGCGGGGGCAACCTGGATGCCGGACGGCGACGGCTCCGCGCAGCCGTTCGTCGAGGTCCAGGAGGCCGCGCCCATCGGACGGTTCGTGCCGGTCGACGGCCAGGTGCCGACCACGCCGCACCTCGCACCGACCCCGCCGCGCCCCCTCTCCGTACCGCCGGAGTACTTCGCGCCGCAGCAGCCGGACGAGACCGGCGGCCACGATGCCCCCGCGGCCGGGCCCGCCCCCGCGGACGTCACCCCGGAGCAGGCCGACACCACCCCGGGCGCCGAGCCGGAAGCGGAACCCGCGCCCGGCACGCCCTCCGAAACCGGGCAGCAGCCCGCAGCCACCGTGCCCGCACCCCGCGACGGAGCCCGGCCCACCGCCGAGCCCGCCGGGACGGCGGCACCCGCACCCGTCGACGCGGCGGAGGACGGCACCCCCTTCCCGTCCGCCCCGGAGACGACCGACCCCGACGAGCCGATGCACGCACCTCACCCGGCCGGACCGACCGACCCCGCAAGCCACCCCGAGCAGCCCGCCCCGGCCGTCCCCGTCGACGCCGACGCGCCCGAGGACCTGTCCACGCCCGCCGAGCAGGCGGACCAGGACGGCACCCCGCAGCCGCTGCTGCTCGTGGAAGGCGCGGACGACGCCGACGACCCCGACCTCGCCGAGCCCCTCGCCGCCGCCGACACCGCGGTGGAGCCGCCCGCCCCGGGCTACGCCGACGCCGAACGCGAGGCCGTGCTGCGCGTGATGCGCGAGCGCCGCGACATCCGCAACGGCTTCCGCGGCGACCCCGTCCCGCACGAGGTGCTGCTCCGCGTCCTGGAGGCCGCGCACACGGCCCCCTCGGTCGGCCACTCCCAGCCCTGGGACTTCGTCGTCATCAAGTCCGCCGAGACCCGGCGCACCATGCACGAACTGGCGCAGCGCCAGCGCGAGGCGTACGCGAAGTCCCTGCCCAAGGGCCGCGCCAAGCAGTTCAAGGAACTGAAGATCGAGGCCATCCTCGACACCCCGGTGAACATCGTCGTCACCGCCGACCCCACCCGCGGCGGCCGCCACACCCTCGGCCGTCACACCCAGCCGCAGATGGCCCCGTACTCCTCGGCGCTCGCCGTCGAGAACCTGTGGCTCGCCGCCCGCGCCGAAGGCCTCGGCGTCGGCTGGGTCAGCTTCTTCGACGAGCGCGAGATGGTGCGCGCCCTCGGCCTGCCGGAGCACCTTGAGGTCGTCGCGTACCTGTGTGTCGGGTACGTCGACGAGTTCCCGGAGGAGCCGGAGCTGATGCAGGCGGGCTGGTCCAAGCGGCGCCCGCTGTCCTGGGTCGTGCACGAGGAGACGTACGGCCGCCGCGCGCTGCCCGGCGAAGACCCGCACGACCTGCTCGCCGAGACCGTCGGCAACATCCGCCCGCTGGACGCCAAGGCGCTCGGCGAGGCGTGGGAACGCCAGAAACGCATGACGAAGCCCGCGGGCGCCCTGGGCATGCTGGAGATCATCTCCGCGCAGCTCAGCGGCCTGTCCCGGATGTGCCCGCCGCCGATCCCGGAGCCCGCGGCCGTCGCGATCTTCGCCGGCGACCACGGCGTGCACGCCCAGGGCGTCACGTCCTGGCCCCAGGAGGTGACCGCCCAGATGGTCGCCAACTTCCTCGGCGGCGGCGCCGTCTGCAACGCCTTCGCCAACCAGGTCGGCGCCGAGGTCTGCGTCATCGACGTGGGCGTCGCCGGCGAACTGCCCGCGACGCCTGGCCTGCTGCCCCGCAAGATCCGCGCCGGTACGGCCGACATGACCACGGGGCCCGCGCTCTCCCGCGAAGAGGTCAAGGCCGCCATCGAGGTGGGCATCGAGACGGCCCGCGACCTGGTCGCGGCCGGCAACAAGGCCCTGCTCACCGGCGAGATGGGCATCGCCAACACCACCGCGTCCGCCGCCCTGATCTCGGTCTACACCGACACCGACCCCGCCGAGGTCACCGGCCGCGGCACGGGCATCAACGACGAGATGCACGCCCGCAAGGTGGAGGTCGTCCGCCGCGCCCTCGACCTGCACCAGCCGGACCCGGCCGACCCCATCGGCGTCCTCGCGGCCATCGGCGGCCTCGAACACGCGGCGATGGTGGGCCTCCTCCTCGGCGGCGCCTCCCTGCGCACCCCCGTCATCCTCGACGGCGTCAGCGCGGGCGCGGCGGCCCTGGTCGCCCGCGCCATCGCGCCCGAGGTCCTCGCGGCCTGCATCGCGGGCCACCGCAGCGCCGAACCGGGCCACGTGGCCGCCCTCAACAAGCTCGGCCTGCGCCCCCTGGTCGACCTCGACCTCCGCCTCGGCGAAGGCACCGGCGCCCTGCTCGCCCTGCCGGTGGTGCAGAGCGCGGCGAGGGCGATGCACGAGGTGGCGACGTTCGACTCGGCGGGCGTAACGGAGAAGTAGCCCTCCGGGCGGTGCCCGCACATGATTTAGCCCCCCCCCGGGTTTCGGGAAGGGGTGGGATTGGGGAGCCCCCGGCAAGGCCCCCACCCGCCCCACCACGCGAACCCCCACCCCGCACCAAGGAAAGGCGCACCCCATGGCCACCGCTCACCCCGCCTACCCCGTAGGCCTCCGCCTCACCGGCCGCCGCGTCGTCGTCCTGGGCGGCGGCCAGGTGGCCCAGCGCCGCCTCCCGGCCCTGATCGCGGCGGGCGCCGACCTCCTCCTCGTATCGCCGGAGGCAACCCCCTCGGTCGAGGCGATGGCCGACACGGGCGAGATCACCTGGGAGCGCAGGGCGTACGCGGACGGCGACCTCGCCGACGCCTGGTACGCCCTGATCGCCACCAGCGACCCCACCGCCAACGCCGCCGCCTCCGCCGAGGCCGAACGCCACCGCGTCTGGTGCGTCCGCTCCGACGACGCCGACGCGGCGACCGCCTGGACCCCGGCGACCGGCCACAGCGAGGGCGTCACCGTGGCCGTCCTCACCACCGAGGCCAAGGGCCGCGACCCGCGCCACACGGCCGCCATCCGCGACGCGGTGGTGGAGGGCCTGCGCGACGGCACCCTCGTCGCCCCGCACCACCGCACCCGCACCCCCGGCGTGGCCCTCGTCGGCGGGGGCCCCGGCGACCCGGACCTGATCACGGTCCGAGGCCGCCGCCTGCTCGCCGAGGCCGACGTCGTCATCGCCGACCGGCTCGGCCCGCGCGACCTCCTCGACGAACTTCCGCCGCACGTCGAGGTGATCGACGCGGCGAAGATCCCGTACGGCCGCTTCATGGCGCAGGAGGCCATCAACAACGCCCTGATCGAGCACGCGCGGCAGGGCAAGGCCGTGGTGCGCCTCAAGGGCGGTGACCCCTTCGTCTTCGGCCGCGGCATGGAGGAGGCCCACGCGCTCGCCGAGGCCGGCATCCCCTGCACGGTCGTACCGGGCATCTCCAGCTCGATCTCGGTGCCGGGCGCCGCGGGCATCCCGGTCACGCACCGGGGCGTGGCCCATGAGTTCACCGTGGTCAGCGGCCACGTGGCCCCCGACGACGAGCGCTCCCTGGTCGACTGGGCGGCGCTCGCCAAGCTCCGCGGCACCCTGGTGATCCTCATGGGCGTCGACAAGATCGGCCGCATCGCCGAGACCCTGACCGCCCACGGCAAGCCGCAGGACACCCCGGTCGCCCTGATCCAGGAGGGCACCACGGCCGCCCAGCGCCGCGTCGACGCCACTCTCGCGACGGTCGCCGACGCCGTGCGCACGCACGAGGTGCGGCCCCCCGCGGTCATCGTGATCGGCGAGGTGGCCGCGCTGACCCCCGCCCCGCCCGCCTGACCGAGGCCAAGGACCGGCCCTCCGATCACACCGACCACCCCGCCCACACCAACGTAACCACCGGTAACGGAACTGGTTCCCAGCCGTTGGCACCTCACCCAGGACAAGGCAGTATCACCCTGTGGCCGATCTCCTCACCATCGAAGATCCCGACGACCCCCGCCTCAGCGACTACACGGGCCTGACCGACGTCGAGCTGCGCCGCAAGCGCGAGCCCGCCGAGGGCCTGTTCATCGCCGAGGGCGAGAAGGTGATCCGGCGCGCCAAGCTCGCGGGCTACGAGATGCGCTCGATGCTGCTCTCCGCCAAGTGGGTCGACGTCATGCGGGACGTCATCGACGAGGTCCCGGCGCCCGTGTACGCGGTCAGCCCCGACCTCGCCGAGCGGGTCACCGGCTACCACGTGCACCGCGGCGCCCTCGCCTCCATGCAGCGCAAGCCGCTGCCCACGGCCGAGGAACTCCTCCGGTCGCACCGCCGCGTGGTGGTGATGGAGGCGGTCAACGACCACACGAACATCGGCGCGATCTTCCGCTCCGCCGCCGCCCTCGGCATGGACGCCGTCCTGCTCTCGCCGGACTGCGCCGACCCGCTCTACCGCCGCTCGGTGAAGGTCTCCATGGGTGCGGTCTTCTCCGTGCCGTACGCCCGCCTCGACTCCTGGCCCAAGGGCCTCGAAGGCGTCCGCGAGGCGGGCTTCAACCTGCTCGCCCTCACCCCGGACGAGAAGGCGAAGACCCTCGACGAGGCGGCGCCCCACCGCATGGACCGGGTCGCGCTGATGCTCGGCGCGGAGGGCGACGGCCTGTCCAGGCAGGCCCTGGTCGCCGCCGACGAATGGGTCCGCATCCCGATGGCGCACGGCGTGGACTCGCTCAACGTGGGCGCGGCGGCCGCGGTCGCCTTCTACGCGGTGGCGACGGGGCGCCCGGGGGCCTGAGCGAGGGGCCTGAGCAAGGGGCTTGAGTCAGAGGCTTGAGTCAGGGAGGCCGCCTCGCGGTCCTCCCGGCCAGGTCAGCCCCGCGGCCCGGCCGCGGTCCGGTTCCGCGCGGCTCCGTCCAGCTGCTCGTGCCCTTGTTCCGTTACGGCGACGGCGCTCACACCGCCGCGCCCGTCACGCTCGGCGCCGAGCCCGCGCGCGGGCCCTTGGCACCCCTGCGCCGCGGCGATCCCCAGGGCGACCAGCAGCGTCACGACGACGAAGACGAAGAGCCGCTGCCGAAGCAGTCGGGGATTGGCGGGCCGCAGCCTCGTGCCCGTGCCGTTGGGCCCCTTCCGCCCGGTGCCGCTGCGGGGACCGGGCCGACCCCCCGGACGCGAGGTGTCACGCGGGGCCGAGGGCCGCGAGCCGGACTGCGGACCGCCGGTGCGGGAGCCGCCCGTACGGGATCCGCCGGCCCGCGAGCCGCCGGTGCGCGGGTCGCCCGTGCGGGGCCCACCCGTGCGGGACCCGCCGGTCCGCGAGCCCCCGGTGCGCGGGGCGCCGGGGCGCGAGGAACCGGTCCCGAACTCCCCGTGCTCCGTGTCGACACCGCCGTACGTGTCGGTGAGCGTCGGCCGGTCCTGGTCCTGACGCGGCGCGGGCGGCCGCACATCGCTGAGGCCCTGCGCCTCACGGGCCGCGATCTCCTTGAGCCGCAGCGAGAGTTGGAGCGTGCTGGGACGTTCCTCCGGGTCCTTGGCGAGACAGGCCCGCAGCAGCGGAGCGAGCGCGTCCGGCACCCCCTGGAGCTGCGCCTCCTCGTGCACGACGCGGTACAGCATCACTTCGGAACTGCCGTGCCCGAAGGGCGAGTCGGCCATCGACGCGTACGCCAGCGTGGCGCCGAGCGCGAACACGTCGGTGGCGGGCGTGACGGCGGCGCCGCGCACCTGCTCGGGGGCAAGGAAGCCGGGCGAGCCGACGGCCGTGCCGACGTGGGTCAGGGTCGAGGCGCCCGTCGCCCAGGCGATCCCGAAGTCGATGATCCGCGGCCCCTTGGGGGACAGCAGGATGTTGGACGGCTTGAGGTCCCGGTGCACGACACCGGCCTCGTGCACGGCGACGAGCCCCTCGGAGAGCGCGGAGCCGACGACGGCGACCTCGGCCGCGGCCAGCGGACCCTCGGCGGCGACCTTGTCGTGCAGCGAGGGCCCGGGGACGTACTGCGTCGCGAACCAGGGGCGGTCGGCCTCCAGGTCGGCGGCGACGAGCCGGGCGGTGCAGCCGCCGCGGATGCGCCGGGCGGCCGAGACCTCGCGGGCGAAGCGGGACCGGAACTCCTGATCCTCCGCCAGATCCGGCCGGATGACCTTCAGGGCGACGCGCTGGCCACGGCGGTCGGAGCCCAGATAGACCACGCCCATCCCGCCGGCACCCAGCCGCCTGTGCAGCCTGAACGAGCCGACGACACGCGGGTCCTCGCGCCTCAGGCGCATCATCGCCATGTTCATCCCCGCTGCCCGGTCCGTCTGACGAGCCACAGCTTACGTTTCCGCGGCCGGGCACGTGCAGAGGCCGCGCCCTCGCGGGCCGACCGATTGTCAGTGCCGGGTGGGAAACTTGAAAAGTGGTCAGGTGACGCGGCGCACCGGGCACTCGCCGCCGCCCGACCGCCCAACCAGCCGTCGCTGAAGGGGGATTGATCGCGTGAAGGGTGACCGCGTGGAGATAGTGGTGGACGCCGGCGACACGACGCGTACGTACGAAGTGGTGGCGAGCCGGGCGGGCCGCCGGGTCGAGACGGCCGTCCGCAGGGGAGTGGTGGAAGTGAGCGAAGTCACTCGCAGTGGCTCTGTGGTCCGCACGGCCCGCTTCATGGCGACCCGCGTCCTGGCCCTCGTGGAACAGCCCGTCCCGAGGGAGGACAGCTCCGAGCTTTCCGGACGCCCCCTCCGGGAAGACCCTGAGTCCTAGGTCCCCGTCTCCACCCACGGGAGTACTTGTGTGACGACCGGTCATCCTCGGGGAGGCCAGCCAATCGGTACGAGGGCATGACGCCCGACGCTCCCGCTGGACCTAGATTTGAGGTCAAGCGGCGGGTGCAGCACTCGTCCCCCGAGGTCAGACACCCGCCGCTGCCAGCTTCACCACCGGAAACACCAGCAGGACAACAACAGAACCACCAAGGTCAGGAAGGGAGAGAACCATGGCTGACACCGCGCCGCGGACGATGATCCGCACTCAGGGGCGGAAGCTCTCCAGCTTGGGCGTGCGGCCTTCAGGAACGCGCCACCCGCTGGTGGCCACGCTCATGGTCCTCCCCCTGGCAGCCCTGCTCACGGTCGCCTTCGGCGGCTGGGAGGCAGTGGTCACACAAGCGTCGTCCGTGGGCGTGATGCTGGGGCGCTGAGCGGCGCCCCAGGCCCGGAAGAGCGGTCCGGGCGGGGACATCCGGCCATGAAACCCCGTGGGGACGGGGGTGCGGCGGACGGCACGACAGCCCGCGCAGCTGGGGAGCTGCGCGGGCTGTTTCTTTTCCGGATTCTTTTCCGGCTGCCGCCGGGCCGTCCACGCCGCCACAGTCCCGTACTCTCACGCGAGACGTACAGCCACACCCCGGGGGACCCGTGACCGCCCTGCTGCCCGCCCTGACCGCCCAGGCCAGACTCAGGGCCCGCCACAGCGACGACTGCGCCTGCAGCGACCCGCACGGCGTCCTCGCCGACCGCCCGGACGCCACCGTCGTCCGGCACGCCCAGGTCGTGGCGAAGGCGCACGCCCCCGGCACCCCCGAACCCACCCTGACCGCCCGGCTCGCCGCGGCCGCCCACCCCGACCTCGCCGACACCCTCCTCGCCCCGCTGTCCCCGCGGCCCGACCGCCTCCACGACCGCCTGGTCACCCTCTGGCCGCACGGCACCCCGGTGGACCGCGACGACCCGGACGCGGCCCCCTGGGAGGCGGTGGCCGCCCTCCTGGCCCGCCTGCACCGCACCCCGCCCACCCGGTTCCAGGCCGCGCTCCCGCCGATGCGCGGCCCCGAGAAGGCGGCCCGCGCCGTGGCCCGGATGCGCGCCGCCGCCCCGCACCCGGCCGCGTCCCCGGTGGAGCGGGCGTGGGCGGTCCTGCCACCCTGGGCCCGCGACGAGGCCCCCTACCCGGGCCCGGCGCACCTGTGCCACGGCGATCTGCACCTGGGCCAGCTCGTCCGGGCTCCCGAGGGCCGCTGGCTGCTCATCGACATCGACGACCTGGGCACCGGCAACCCGGCCTGGGACCTGGCCCGCCCCGCGGCCTGGTACGCCTGCGGGCTGCTGCTCCCTGAGGAGTGGACGTCGTTCCTGAACGCCTACCGCGCGGCGGGCGGCCCCGCCGTGCCCGCCGACGGCGCGGACCCCTGGCCCGCCCTCGACGTCCCGGCGCGGGCGCTGACCGTGCAGACGGCGGCGCTGGCGATCGCCAAGGCGGTGGCGGGGGAGCGGGCCCTCGACGAGGTCGAGGAGACCCTGGTGGACGCCTGCCGCCGGATGGCCGCCGTCCCGCCCGACTTGGCGCCGACCTGCGCGAAGTAGGGTGCACTGCACCACAGCCGGGCAGACATCCGGCGAAGCAGTCGCGACCGGCGAGGAGTTGAGCCGACCATGCAGTGTCCCAAGTGCCACGCACCGATGCACACGTACAACCGCAATGGCGTCCAGATCGAGCAGTGCAGCGGTTGCCGCGGGATATTCCTCGACTACGGCGAGCTCGAGGCGCTGACCCGGCTCGAGAGCCAGTGGAGCGGTCACCAGCCCCCGCAGGCCCCACCGGCGGCCCCGGCGTATCCCGCGGCGCCCGCGCCCGCGTGGGGCGCGCCGCACGGCAGTCACCACGGCCACCACGGTCACAAGCGGCACAAGAGCTTCGGGCACATGCTCTTCTCCTCCTGAGGACCTGCTTCTCCGGAGCGCACACGACGAAGCCCCCGGCCGTGGAGACGGCCGGGGGCTTCGTGGAGCTGGTGCGCGATACTGGGATTGAACCAGTGACCTCTTCCGTGTCAGGGAAGCGCTCTCCCGCTGAGCTAATCGCGCAGGTCAACCTGCAGATGCAGAAGCTGGTGGGGCGTACTGCGTGCGCGATACTGGGATTGAACCAGTGACCTCTTCCGTGTCAGGGAAGCGCTCTCCCGCTGAGCTAATCGCGCGGGGAAACCTCTGCATGATCAAAAGTCCATGATCAGAGATTCCAGTGGACGATACTGGGATTGAACCAGTGACCTCTTCCGTGTCAGGGAAGCGCTCTCCCGCTGAGCTAATCGTCCTTGGAGGTGGAGACGGGATTTGAACCCGTGTAGACGGCTTTGCAGGCCGTTGCCTCGCCTCTCGGCCACTCCACCAGGAGTTACGGGGGTTCGGGAAGATCCCCCGCGGTTCCTGCGAGCGGACGACCAGGTTCGAACTGGCGACCTCAACCTTGGCAAGGTTGCGCTCTACCAACTGAGCTACGTCCGCTTGTCTTTCCCGGTCCGCTTCCGCGTCCCGGCGACGTGTTGAACTCTAGCGGATTCCTGGGCCAGTACAAAAACGCGTTTGCGCAGCGTGCTGCGCTGGTCACCTCCTCGCCGGGGCCCGGGGCGCGCTCGGGACACCGGCCATAGACTCGCAGCCGTGCACGACCTGTCTCCTCTGGCGCGCTTCGGCGGCCTCGTCGCGACCGATCTCCGGGACGTGACCAGCGACCCTTCCGCCCTGGACAGCTCCGGCTTCTGGGCGGTGTCCGCGGACTTCGAGGGCCGTCTGGTGTGCGCGCGCTTCGGGCGGGTGCGCGAAGAACCCGTCCCCGCGCCGGTTCCTGGCGCCTGGCGCGGCCCGGCCGCCGGTGACTGGACGTCGTCGCTCGACCGCACCGCGTACACGGAAGGCGTGCGCCGTGTCCGCGAGCACATCGCGGCCGGGGATGTGTACCAGGCGAACCTCTGCCGCGTGCTGTCCGCGCCGGTCGCCGAGGGCGCCGACGTGGACGCCCTCACGGCGCTGCTCGCGCGCGGGAACCCCGCTCCGTACGCCGGAACGATCCGCCTGCCCGGTCACGGCGTGGAGATCGCGACCGCCTCGCCCGAGCTGTTCCTGCGCCGCGCGGGCCGCGTCGTCGAGTCGGGGCCCATCAAGGGCACCGGGCGCACGGAGGCGGACCTCCTGGAGAAGGACTACGCCGAGAACGTCATGATCGTCGACCTGGTCCGCAACGACCTGGGCCGGGTCTGCGAGACCGGCGCGGTGACCGTCCCGGAGCTGTGCGTCGTCGAGAAGCACCCGGGCCTCGTCCACCTCGTCTCCACTGTCCGCGGCGAACTGCGCCCCGACGTGGGCTGGCCCGGCCTGCTCGCGGCCACCTTCCCGCCCGGCTCCGTCACCGGCGCCCCCAAGTCCAGCGCCCTGCGCATCATCGACGCCCTGGAGACGGCGCCGCGCGGCCCCTACTGCGGCGGCATCGGCTGGGTCGACGCGGACCGGGGCACCGGTGAGCTGGCCGTCGGCATCCGGACGTTCTGGATCGACCGGAGCGAAGGCGTGCTGCGGTTCGGCACGGGGGCGGGGATCACCTGGGGCTCGGACCCCGAGGGCGAGTGGCGCGAGACGGAGCTGAAGGCCGAACGGCTCCTGAAGGTAGCCTCGGGCACGTACGCACTCAGTGACTCGGGCACGTACGCACCCGGTGAAGGGTCCCCCTCGTACTGTGCTTCTCCGGGGGGCGGCCCCCGGACCCCCGGCCGGGCAAGCGGGCAGGACGGGGCACACGGAACGACATCGCAAGGTGAGACGCAGTGAAGATTTGGCTCAACGGCGGCCTGCAGGACCTCGACTCCGCGCGGGTCTCCGTGCTCGACCACGGCCTGACCGTCGGCGACGGCGTCTTCGAGACCGTGAAGGCGGTCGCCGGGCGGCCGTTCGCGCTGACCCGCCACCTGGACCGGCTCGCCCGCTCCGCGCGCGGCCTCGGTCTGCCCGAGCCGGACCTGGACGAGGTGCGCCGCGCCTGCGCCGCCGTCCTCGACGCCAACCCGATGGCCCTCGGGCGGATGCGGATCACGTACACCGGAGGCCTCTCGCCGCTCGGCTCCGACCGCGGCGACCAGGGCCCCACGCTCGTCGTCGCCCTCGGCGAGGCCGCCCGCCGCCCCGACTCCACCGCCGTGATCACCGTCCCCTGGACCCGCAACGAACGCGGCGCCCTGACCGGCCTGAAGACCACCTCGTACGCGGAGAACGTCGTCGCCCTCGCCCGCGCCACCGAACAGGGCGCTACCGAGGCGCTGTTCGCCAACACGGTGGGGCAGCTGTGCGAGGGCACCGGGTCGAACGTCTTCGTCGTGCTCGACGGCGAGATCCACACGCCGCCGGTGTCCTCCGGGTGCCTCGCCGGGATCACGCGCGCGCTGGCCGTGGAGTGGACCGGCGCCCACGAGACCGATCTTCCGCTCGACGTCCTTGACCGCGCCGACGAGGTCTTCCTGACCTCGACGCTGCGCGACGTGCAGGGTGCGCACCGCGTCGACGACCGTCAACTCCCGGGTGCGCCGGGCCCGGTGACGGCCAAGGCGATGCGGGTCTTCGACGAGCGCGCGGGCGACGACCTCGACCCGTAGGGGACGAGTGGTCCCGGGCGGGGGCGGACGGCGCGGAGCGCGCGGGGCGTAAATCCGGATGACGCGGGGGCGCTCAGTGGGTACAACTCCCGTGATGACCACGACCCTGCGGCCGTCCGGGCCGCTCCACGAGAGCTCCGAGGGCGCCAAGTCACGCGACTACGACGTCTGCGTGAACAGCCGCCCCGTCGGCCGGATCAAGCTGGCCACGAGCGCCGCCTTCGGGGCGGACGTCGCCGAGATCCTGGACCTGCGCATCGACGCCCCGGACCGCGGGCGGGGCCGCGCCACGGTGGCGGCGCTCGCCGCCGAGGAGGTCGTGCGGGGCTGGGGCTGCACCCGGATCGAGGCGTCCGTGCCCGCGGGCGCCCACGGGGCCCTCGCCCTGGCGACGGCGCTCGGCTATGTGGAGCGCAGCCGCCAGATGGCCAAGACCCTGCCCCTGAGCCCGCCCGAGCTGCCCGGGGGTACGACGGCCCGCGCGATGACGGAGGAGGAGTACGCGGCCTGGATCGCGCACTCCAAGGAGGCCTACGCGCAGGACTGGATCGACCGGGGCGTACCGGCGGCGCAGGCGCGCGCCAAGGCCGCCGCCGACGTGGACAGCTCCCTGGCCGACGGCCTCGCGACCCCCGGGGCCCGGCTCAGCGTCCTGGTCCACGCGGACGAGGTCGTCGGCACCCTGTGGGTCGCGGAGCGCGGCAGCGAGATCTTCGTGTACGACGTCGAGGTCCGCGGCGAGCACCGCGGCCGGGGGTACGGCCGCGCCCTGATGCTCCTCGCCGAACGGCAGTGCCTTGAGGCCGGCAAGGACCGCGTCGGCCTGAACGTCTTCGCCGGGAACACCTCGGCCCTGCGCCTGTACGAATCGCTGGGTTACGAGGCGACGGCGTACTCCGTGTACAAGCCGTTGCTCTAGGGGGCGTGCGGCTGCTCGGGGACGGGCGGCCGCTATCCGGCGAGGAGGCGGTCGGCGATCTCCTCGACGCGCTCGCGCAGGCCGTCCTGGCTCTTGCCGCCGTCCAGACGCTCCCCGCCCACGACGTACGTCGGCGTCCCCGTGACCCCGATCGCCTTGCCCTCGGCCTGGTCGGCGTCGACGATCAGGATGTGCCGGCCGTCGACCAGCGCGGTGTCGAACTCCTCGGCGTCCAGACCGAGTTCCCGCGCCACCTCGACCAGGAGGGGTTCACCCTTGCGGTCCAGGTCCTCGACCCGGTCCAGGACCGCCTCGACGTACTCCCAGCCCTTGCCCTGCGCCAGGGCCTCCTCGGCGGCCTGCGCGGCGGCGAAGGAGTGCTTGTGCTTCTCCAGGGGGAAGTGGCGAAGCCGCAGCTCGGCACGGTCGCCGTAGCGGGCGCGCAGGGCGCTCACGTCGTCCAGGGCGGTGCGGCAGTCGGGGCACTGAAGCTCGCACCAGATGTCGATGACGAGGGGGCCGGCGGGGGCCGCGGGGGAGGAGTCGCTCATGCGCCCAGTGTCCCAGCCCCGGGGAAGGGGCCCCAACCGGGACCCGGGGCGCCGCCCACCGGCACCTGGGGAGGAGCCGTGACCCGGATATCTCCCTGATGTCCTCGGTGACCATGGCTTCCGGCGCCCCACCAGGTGCAGGATGGAGGGGACACCAGCGACACAGCACCGCGCCCGCACGCCTGGAGGACCGCGATGATTGCCGAGACCATCTGCTCCGCCGTAGCCGCGGCCGGCCTCGGCATCGCGGCCGTCACGGCCTACCGCAAGCGATTCCTCGCCGCCGCCCGCCTGGCCGCGTACTCGCTGGTCCCTCTCGGTCTGGTCATGACCGGGGCCGTGGAGTGGGCCGCCGAGACGGCCTTCAGCCCGGTCGCCTGGGCGGGCTTCGGCGTCCTCGGGGCGGCCTGGCTGCTGTTCCTGGCGACCCGCGCGGCGGAGCGCCGCTCCGGCGGCACCCGCAAGGAGCGCCGGGCGGCGGCGAAGGCCGCCCAGCGCGAGGCCGTCGCCCCCGCCGCGTCCGCGCCCTCCCTGGGCCCGTCCGGGGCGGCCGGACGCCCGCAGGTCGCCCCCGCCGCCAAGCAGAAGCAGAAGAAGGCCGCGGGCGGCGAGGACTTCAGCGACATCGAGGCCATCTTGAAGAAGCACGGCATCTGAGGCGCCGGAGAGGCACGGGGGAGCGCGGAACCAGCACGGCTCGCGGCGCGCTCTCCGCGCCGCGTCCCACATTCCGGGACCTCGTTCGAGCGTATCGACGGACACCGTTCGCAGGTGCGCCACGCCGGGCCCGCGAAGGTCACGGAATGCGGCGAACTCCCCAGCGACCCGCGCGTGTTGGTAAGCGGCACCCCCCGCGCTGCGTCATCATCACGGCGAGATGCTGGACACCACCACACAGAGCGATCCCGCCCCGCCCGACGAGCGGGAAACCGCCGCCGAGCGGCGCGAGGCCGCCGACGAACCGCGAGGATGCCTCTTCGCGCTCTCCCAGCCACCGCTGATGATCTTCCTGGCGGTGATCGGGGTCCTGTTCCTCATGGCCTCACTGCACGACCTGCTCCTGCTCTAGCCGCGACGGCGCCGCGGGCCCCGGGGAATCCTGCCCGTCCTGCGCGTCCTGTTCCAGGCCCGCGGCCTCCCTGCGGCGGGCCCGGTACGCGGCCACGTGCAGCCGGTTCCCGCAGGTGCGGCTGTCGCAGTAGCGGCGCGAACGGTTGCGGGAGAGGTCGATGAAGGCGCGGCGGCAGTCCGGCGCCTCGCACCGGCGAAGCCGCTCCTGCTCGCCCGCGACGACGAAGAAGGCAAGGGCCATCCCGCAGTCGGCCGCCAGGTGGTCGGCGACGGAGGCGCCCGGCGCGAAGTAGTGCACGTGCCAGTCGTAGCCGTCGTGGTCGGTCAGGCGCGGCGTGGTGCCCGCGGCCGCGATCAGCTCGTTGATGAGGGTCGCCGCCACATGCGGCTCGGTGGCCGCGAAGACCTCGGCGAAGCGGCCGCGGATGCGGTGCACGCCCGCGAGGTCCCGCTCCGTGAGCACACCGACGTCGCTGATCGCGTTGCGCTTCACGAACTCGTTCAGAGCCGCGACGTCCGCGAGCCCGTCGGCGGCGGCGCCGCTCCCGGCGCTCGCGGCGCCCTCGTCGTCCGGCGCGGAATTCACCAGATCGACCACGGCGTCGAGCGCGCACCGGGTGTCGTGGGTGATCAGCACGATTCGCTCCCTGGCCTGGGGGTCGGGCTGGGGCCCGCCCGATGCTGGCCGATGCTAGCGGCTCGCGCCGCGCACGCCACGGCGCCGGCGCCGCGGAAATCCGCGACACCGGCGCCGGTGCCTGCTGCCTGCCGATATGTCGTTGTCGTACCCGCGCCGTCGCCCCGAGTCGGACGGCGCCCTGCGCTCCCGGACCGTGGCCGGACTAGCTTTCGGCCAAAATGTGCGAGAGCTCCGTGTCGAGATCGAAGTGACGATGTTCGGTGCCGGGCGGCACGGCCGCGTCGGTACGCTTCAGAAACGATTCCAGGGCCCGCGCCGGGGCCTCGAGCAGAGCCTCACCCTCGGGGGAGCTCAGGGCGATGCAGACGACGCCCTGACCGTGGCTGCGGGACGGCCAGACGCGGACGTCGCCGGTGCCGGTGGGCCGGTGCAGGCCCTCGGCGAGGAGGTCGCGGGCGAACACCCATTCGACAGTCTCCTCGGCTCCGGTGTGGAAGGTGGCGTGCACGGCATAGGGATCGGCCGTGTCATACCGCAGTCCTGCGGGTACAGGCAGTGAGGACTCGCTCGACACAACGAGGCGCAGGTGCAGCTCGCAGCTGACCGTGGTGTTCATAAGCGCCAGGGCCTTTCGCTCAGTGTGCGCTCGGGGATTCGCACGTCGGCGAAATCGACATGCCACCTACGGTGCCGTTGTAAACCCCTCTGGGAGTTTTGGGTGTCTTTAGGTGGCTCGTATGGCGGACTGTCCGATTGGTTCGTACGGCCATTCCGGTGACGGGTTTCTGTCCGGTAAGGTCTGGCGGCATGAATACGGGGAGTGACGAGGCGAAGGTGGCCGAGGCCGTCGACGAGGTGGCCGAGCAGGTCAAGGCTGAGAAGCCCTTCGGGTCCAAGGCGCCTGAGTTCATCAAGGCACGCCGGACCCTGCACCTGAGCTGGCAGGTCGGCGTCTTCATCGTGGGCCTGGCGGTCGTCGTCGCCGGCATCATCATGCTGCCCCTGCCGGGACCGGGCTGGGTCGTGATCTTCGGCGGCATGGCGATCTGGGCGACCGAGTTCGTGTGGGCGCAGCTGGTGCTCCGCTGGACGAAGCGGAAGGTCACCGAGGCCGCGCAGCGCGCCCTCGACCCCCGTGTCCGCCGGCGCAACATCATCCTCACGAGCATCGCCCTGGTGATCGTCGGGGCTCTCGGCGGGATCTATCTGTGGAAGTTCGGCATCCAGATGCCCTGGAAGATCAACGATCAGTGAGGCAGGCTCCGTCGGGGTGCGCGGCGCCCCGGTCGGGGTGGTCGGAGGCACCCTCTGACATGGGGTAATGTTCTCTCTGCGCCCGGGCGATTAGCTCAGTGGGAGAGCGCTTCGTTCACACCGAAGAGGTCACTGGTTCGAACCCAGTATCGCCCACCCGGGATTGTGGCCCGGAGGCTGGAAACAGCCTCCGGGCCACTGTCGTATGCCCGGAAGTCCGCCGGATCGTATACGCGGCCGTATGTGACGGCCTTTCATGGAATTCACACCCCGTGCGGGGCTTCCGGAATAACTCGTTCCTATTTCTGCGAGTTGACGATCCGTCCGCTCTGTCGCGCGGAAATCGACCGGGCCGCAGACTGGTCCCATGGACTGGTGCCATTACCGCTTCCACAGCGTATGGAATCTGCCCGCCGCACCCGAGACGGTGTACGCCGTCCTGGAGCGGGCCGAGGACTACCCGCGCTGGTGGCCACAGGTGCGCGCCGTCACCGCCCTCGACGGGCGCACCGGCACCGCCCGCCTGCGCTCGCTGCTCCCCTACGACCTCGTCGTCACCGCCGAGGAGAGCCGCCGGGACCCCGGCCGCGGGGTCCTGGAGATCACCATGACCGGCGACCTGGACGGCTGGGCGCGCTGGACGCTCACCGCGGCCGACGGCGGCACCAGGGCGCGCTACGACCAGGAGGTCGACGTCCGCAAGGCGCTGATGCGACGCCTCGCCGTACCCGGCCGGCCCCTGTTCCTCGTCAACCACGCCCTGATGATGCGGTCGGGGCGGCGGGGGCTCGTCGCGTACCTGGAAGCGGTTTGAACCAACCGCGCCTGGACCTGTATTGTTCAGTGCGTTCCCGGGCGATTAGCTCAGTGGGAGAGCGCTTCGTTCACACCGAAGAGGTCACTGGTTCGAACCCAGTATCGCCCACCCGGAGAATCCCGGTCCGTCCCCGACGGACCGGTTTTTTCATGCCCGCACACCGGCGGGCGACACCCCGACGCTCAGGCGGCGGCGGGCAGTTCGGGCCGCAGCGGCCATGCGGGATCGACCGCCTCCGGCGTACCACTGCGTGCGAACCACGCCTGCAGCCCGCGCGCCTGAGCCGCGTGCCACACCGCCTGCAGCGTGTGCAGCTCGGCGGGGGACAACCGGTCGAGGCGGGCCGCGAAACGGCGTCCCACCGCGCGGACGACATCCAGCGCGGCCTGCGCGTCGGCCGCCGCGTCATGCGCGCCGGTCAGCTCCACCTCGTAGTGCTCGCACAGGTCCGACAGGGTGCGGCGGCCCTTGCGATAGCGGTCCAGCTGGCGGTCGAGCACCCGCGGATCGAGCACGCACAGCGGCCGGCTCTCCAGATACCGCGCGAGCGACGAGGCGCGATGCCTGCGCAACTCCCGGTCGAACAACGTCAGATCGAACGGAGCGTTCATCACCACGAGCGGCCGGCCCGCCGCGCCCTGCTCCGCCAGCTCGCGCCCTATCTCCTCCATCACCGGAGCCGGCCAGCGGCCGTTGCGCTCCAGATGCTCCTGGGTGAGCCCGTGCACCGCGGTCGCGGCGGCGGGCACCACAACGCCCGGGTTCACCAGCCAGCGGGTGACACGGGGCCGGGCCCCCGCGCCGTTCTGAACGACGACGGCGGCCGACACGATCCGGTCGGTCTCGACGTCGACACCCGTGGTCTCCGTGTCGAATGCGGCCAATGGGCCTTCGTACCAGCACGTCATCCTGACGCAACTCCTCGTTCAGCTCCGGCAGTTGACCTGCGTAACTGCCCACGCTGGTGATACCCGGGCCGTTTGCGCCGAACCCGGCCCGGAGACAACAGAGGTACAGGGCACGGACATCGACCGGCCCGAGCGGGGAAACGTCTGGTTCGGAAGGCTTGTTGAACATGGCGCTCGCGCAGCCCGAACAGGGTGGGCTGCTGCCCGAGCGGATCGCACCGCCGCGCGGCACACTCGCCACCACCGCCTGCATGGAGACCCTTCAGGTGGGCTACCTGCACGCCGTCGCCGCGGCGGCGGGGTGCTCGCTCTCCCAGCCCTTTCCGGACAACGGCATCGACTGGCACGTCAGCCACAGCGCCCCCGGGCACACGGTCGACGACGAGGTCACCATCAAGGTGCAGCTCAAGTGCACGTACCAGATACCGCCCCGACCGGCGGGGCCCGCCTTCTCCTTCACCCTGGACAACGCGCACCTGGAGAAGCTCGCCCGCACCCCCGTGTCGGTGCACAAGATCCTCGTCGTGATGATCGTGCCCCGCTCCCGCGACGACTGGCTGCGTGCCGGGCACGACCGGCTCGACCTGCGGCACTGCTGCTACTGGACCAACCTCGCCGGACACCCGGTGACGGGCAGGCGAAGGACCACCGTCCGCGTCCCGACCTCGCGGATCTTCGACGACCGCGCGCTCTGCGAGATCATGACGCGGGTCGGGACGGGAGGGAGACCCTGATGCACCGCCCGATCGACGACCCCGCGCCGCCACGCGGCCCCCGGCCCCACCCCGTCCACACCTCCGCCCTCTGGTCCGACCCGCCCGCACCCGGTCAGGTCGACCCCGCCGTGCTCGGCGCGCTGCTCGACCGGCACGGCTGGAACCGCCGCGGCGGCGCCGCCGGACGCTACTCCCGCTGGACCCCGCCGGGACCCGGCAACGGCGGCACCAGCCTGCTCGTCCCCGAGAGCCGCTCCTTCCCCGACTGCGAGGACCTGATCGGCGAGGCCCTGACCGCACTCGCCCGCAGCTCCTCGCCGTCCGCCCGCGACGTCCTTGTCTCCCTCACCGTGCCCAGCGACGAGATCCGCTGGTGGCGCGACGTTCCGAGCGGACCGGCGGACACCGCGTCCTGGACCGTCGAGGAACGCCTGCGCGCCGCCGCGCGCCAGATGCTGCTCGCCGGGGCGCTCGCCGCACGGGCCCGGGCCGGGTACTACGGCGCGCGCCACCGCCGCCCCGCGACCGCCCTCCTGGAGGACATCCTCGTCGGACCCGCCCCCGGCGGGCGGCGCCTGACCGCGTTCGTCCCGGTCGCCGCGGGCCGACCGCTCGCCGTGCGGCTGCACCAGGCGCTCTACGCCGCCCGCGAGGCCGTCGACTACCGGCGGGCCACCGGCGGCATGGACGCCTTCGACGGCGCCGTCGCCGCGGGCGTCAGCCACGAACTGGTCGAGGCCGTCGTCGCCCTCGTCCGCGGCACCGAGGGCGCCCGGGTCGAGGTGTCCTGGTCACCCGCCGCCGGGGTGCCCGAGGGCTGCGCCGCGGCCGCCGGGCCCGTCGAGTTCTCGCCCGGGGACCTGCCCGTCCTTCGCGAGGCCAGCGCCCGCTATCTGCGCGCCGAGCCTTCGGTGCCGGTGCGGATCACCGGGACCGTGGTGCGGATGCGGCGGTCGGGGCCGCGCGGGGCCGGGACGGTACGGGTGCGGGTGCTCGCGGGCGCGGAGGTTCCGCATGTGCGGATGGCCCTGGACGAGGAGGACTACCGCATCGCGGGGCACGCGCATCTGGTCGGGCTGCCGATCCGGGTGCAGGGGCGGCTCGAGAGCAGGGGCGGCTTCCGCAGGCTCACGGAGGCGGCCGAGGTGGTGCCGGTGCAGGTCGACGAGGCCGAGCGGGACCGCCTGATGAAGTCGCTCCAGGAGAATCTGGACTTCTTCGAGGAGGCGTGCAGCGGGGACTGAGGGGCGCGTGGTGGGACCGAGGGCCTGCGCGGCGGGGACCGGGCGGGGCTGAGTCGGCCGTCGCGGAGGGCGCTGCGGAGCCGGGGCGGTCCGGCGCCGGGCTTATCCGTTTCGCGATGCGCCCCGGGGGCTCGGTACGATTCGTTGCGCGCGCAGGGGCAGATCTGCGCGGCCCGCTTCCAGCAGGGCAGCCCCCTTCAGGCAGGAGAAACCGGTGTCAGACGTCCGTGTGATCATCCAACGCGATTCCGAGCGGGATGAACGCGTGGTGACCACGGGCACCACGGCCGCCGACCTGTTCGACGGCGAGCGCACCGTCGTCGCGGCCCGCGTGGGCGGTGAGCTGAAGGACCTGGCGTACGCGGTTGCCGACGGCGAGGTCGTCGAGCCCGTCGAGATCTCCTCCGAGGACGGCCTGAACATCCTGCGGCACTCCACCGCGCACGTGATGGCGCAGGCCGTGCAGGAGCTGTTCCCGGAGGCCAAGCTCGGCATCGGGCCGCCCATCCGCGACGGCTTCTACTACGACTTCGACGTCGCCGAGCCCTTCACCCCGGAGGACCTCAAGCGCGTCGAGAAGAAGATGCAGGAGATCCAGAAGCGCGGCCAGCGCTTCGCGCGCCGCGTCACCAACGACGACGACGCCCGCGTCGAGCTCGCCGACGAGCCGTACAAGCTGGAACTCATCGGCCTCAAGGGCAACGCCGCGAACGCCGCCGACGGCGCGGACGCCGAGGTGGGCGCCGGCGAGCTGACCATCTACGACAACATCGACGCCAAGACCGGCGAGCTGTGCTGGAAGGACCTCTGCCGCGGTCCGCACCTGCCCACCACCCGCAACATCCCGGCGTTCAAGCTGATGCGCTCCGCCGCCGCCTACTGGCGGGGCAGCGAGAAGAACCCCCAGCTCCAGCGCATCTACGGCACCGCGTGGCCGTCCAAGGACGAGCTGAAGGCGCACCTGGAGTTCCTCGCCGAGGCCGAGAAGCGCGACCACCGCAAGCTCGGCGCGGAGCTGGACCTGTTCTCCTTCCCCGAGGAGCTCGGCCCGGGCCTCGCCGTCTTCCACCCCAAGGGCGGCGTGGTCCGCAAGGTGATGGAGGACTACTCGCGGCGCCGCCACGAGGAGACCGGCTACGAGTTCGTGAACACCCCGCACATCTCGAAGGAGCACCTCTTCGAGACCTCGGGGCACCTGCCGCACTACGCCGAGGGCATGTTCCCGCCCATCGAGTTCGACGGGCAGAACTACCGCCTCAAGGCCATGAACTGCCCGATGCACAACCTGATCTTCAAGTCGCGCGGGCGTTCCTACCGTGAACTGCCGCTGCGGCTCTTCGAGTTCGGCACCGTGTACCGCTACGAGAAGTCGGGCGTCGTGCACGGCCTGACCCGCTCACGCGGCTTCACCCAGGACGACTCGCACATCTACTGCACCAAGGAGCAGATGGCGGACGAGCTGGACAAGCTCCTCACCTTCGTCCTGGACCTGCTGCGCGACTACGGCCTGAACGAGTTCGAGCTGGAGCTGTCCACCCGCGACCCCGAGTCGGACAAGTTCATCGGCTCCGACGAGGACTGGGCGGAGGCCACCGAGGCGCTGCGGCTGGCCGCCGAGAAGCAGGGGCTTCCGCTGGTGCCCGACCCGGGCGGCGCCGCGTACTACGGCCCGAAGATCTCCGTCCAGGCGAAGGACGCGATCGGCCGCTCCTGGCAGATGTCGACCCTCCAGGTCGACTTCAACCAGCCCAAGCGGTTCGGTCTGGAGTACACCGCGGCGGACGGCTCACGCCAGCAGCCCGTCATGCTGCACCGCGCCCTGTTCGGCTCCATCGAGCGGTTCTTCGGCGTGCTCCTGGAGCACTACGCGGGCGCCTTCCCGGCCTGGCTCGCCCCGGTGCAGGCGGTCGGCATCCCGATCGGCGACGCCCACATCCCCTACCTGCGCGAGTTCGCCGAGAAGGCGCGCGCCCAGGGGCTGCGGGTCGAGGTGGACGCCTCCTCGGACCGCATGCAGAAGAAGATCCGCAACCAGCAGAAGGCCAAGGTGCCCTTCATGGTCATCGCGGGCGACGAGGACATGGAGCACGGCGCCGTGTCCTTCCGCTACCGCGACGGCTCGCAGGAGAACGGCATCCCGGTCGACGAGGCCATCGCGAAGATCGTGAAGGTCGTCGAGGAGCGCGTGCAGGTCTGACGCCGGGCAGGACGCTTCAGGAGGACCCCGGGGACGAACCCCCGGGGTCCCGCCCCGGCGTCGACCCCGGGGTCCGCCCCGGCGGCACGCCGCCCACGGGCGAAGTCATATGCTGCACAGCATGACGATTGAGCCGGAGCAGCAGATCGGAGTGGGGACGCGGGACGCGTTCCAGCGCCTGTGGACGCCTCACCGGATGGCGTACATCCAGGGCGAGAACAAGCCCACCGGTCCAGGGGCGGACGACGGCTGCCCCTTCTGCTCGATCCCGGCGAAATCGGACGAGGACGGGCTGGTCATCGCCCGGGGTGAGCACGTCTACGCGGTGCTCAACCTCTACCCGTACAACGGCGGCCACCTGATGGTGGTGCCCTACCGCCACGTCGCGGACTACACGGAGCTGACAGGACTGGAGACCGTCGAGCTCGGCGAGCTGACCAAGCAGGCGATGACGGCGCTGCGCACCGCCTCCGGGGCGCACGGCTTCAACATCGGCATGAACCAGGGCACCGTCGCGGGCGCCGGGATCGCCGCCCATCTGCACCAGCACATCGTGCCGCGCTGGGGCGGCGACACCAACTTCATGCCGGTCGTCGGCCACACCAAGGTGCTGCCCCAGCTCCTCGCCGACACCCGCAAGATGCTCGCGGAGGCGTGGCCCGTGGGGTGACGCCCGACTGTTCGGCGAAGAGGGCGGCGCGGTCCGATCGCGCCGCCCTCTTCGCCGTGGCCGGGCCTAGGTGCCGTACACGTCCGCGTTGCGCGGCATGGGGTCCTGCACCGCCCCGCTGAGGAACGTGGCGCGGCCGCTGAAGCGGTCGGTGTTCACGCCGTTCTCCTCCAGGACCTTGATGGCCGCCGAGTGCACCACGCGCAGCACCGGTGTGGCCGCGCGCAGGGCGTCGTCGGCCATGAAGCGGTGCCGCCACGGCTTGTCGGCCCAGGTGTGCCGCAGGCCGAACGGCTCGGGCAGGACGAGCTTGCCGCCCAGGTAGTCCAGCATCGGCGGATACCAGGTGAAGGGGGCGCGCACGGCGAGGCGCACCACCTCCTGGGCGTCGACGAGCGGCAGCTGCTGGGTCTTGGTCTCCCAGAACTTCACGGTCTTGCTGACCGTCTTGGTCTTGGGGGAGGGCTTGCTGGTGAACAGCGAGTGCACGGGGCCGAGCGCGTGCCCGGTGACCTCGATGCGCAGGGTCTCGTGGAGCACGGTGACCGTGATCAGCATCGTGATCACCAACTGGCCGTCCCAGAGGGTGAACTGGACGCCCAGGTAGTGCCGGTCGCCGCTGCCGAACTGCTGCTCGTTGCAGATGCGCTGTATCTCGTGGCCCTTGATCTGGAAGGCGTCGACGTCGGTGCCCGAGGGGCGGGAGACCGATCCCGCGTTCTCGCCGATGGGGGTGACGACCCAGTGCTTTATCGACGGCTTGGGGAAGCCGCCGGTGTGCAGGGGGCCGCGCTCCAGCATGCGGAGCTGGTCGTGCACCGCGCGTATGACGTCCCAGCTGCGGAACGGGTTGATCTCCTTGCCCTCTTCGCGGGGGGTCAGCTCCTCGGCGAGCTGCCAGCTGCCCCAGCGGGTGCCCATGCCCAGTATTCCCTTGGGGCCCGCGTAGAAGACGGAGTTGGACTGCTGCTCGGCGGAGAGCCGGGCGAGGCCCTGGCGCAGCCGCTCGGCCGCGGTCTCGCCGGGGCTGCCAGGGACCGCTTCGGGGATCTTGGCGCCGATGCCGCCGCCCGCGAGCAGGCTGTCCCAGCGGTCCCGCAGGTCCTTGGCGGTGCCCTCGGCGACGTGCTTGGCCCAGAACCAGCCGAGCACGGGCGCGATGGGGCAGATCCGCAGATACCAGGCCCAGAAGCCGCCGAAGGGCAGCTTGATCAGGAGCAGCACGACGAGGACGCCGAGGGCGACGAGAACGGCCGTGGCGATGGCCTGGGTGCGCTTGTCCTTCTGCTTGGAGATCCACCTGCGGGCGGTGAACACCAGGAGCCAGGCGAGCAGGCCCGGCAGGAAGAGCAGCCCGCAGATCGCCATCACGGCCGTGAGCCAGCTGTCCCGCTGCCTGCGGATGCGGTTGGCCGCCAGGCAGTGCTCGACGACCGCCTGCGGCTCGGTGCCGAAGGACTGGATGAGCGCCGGGCGTGCGCCGCCGAGCATCCGCACCTGCACGGTGCGCGAGAAGGCCTCGCCCAGGCTGGGCTTGCACAGTGACCACAGTCCGGGCTTGACCACGGATTTGTGCCAGTCGCTGTTGGCCTTCAGGATGTCGTCGACCTCGCCGTCGCGATACGCCGCCGACGCCAGGGCATGGGTCGCCGCGGTCTGTCCTGCGGCGCCAGCCAGCGGGACCTGGGCCCCCGGCCTGAAGTCGAATACGTCGTCCGCCACCTGCCGCCCCCAACGCCGCACCGCCCCTGGCGCCGCGACTCTTCCCGACTGCGTTTCTTCCCGACTGCGTTGTTTCCCGAGATTCCCGACTGCTTTGCCAGGCACACCTGTTGAGCGGCCGGTACAGCTTTTGATCAGGTCATCAGCGTATAGGTGCGCACTGACATCCGGCAGGGGGCCGTGAAATGCCGCCCGCCGGACGGGCTCCGGGCGGGCGGCATCGGGGGCCTTCCGGGTCAACTAGACGCCGTGCTCGGCCTGTTCACGGATCTTCTGGGACAGCTGGGCGGGCATCGGCTCGTGCCGGGCGTAGGACCGGCTGAAGCGGGCGGTGCCCTGGGAGAGGGAGCGCAGGTCCACCGCGTACCGGCCGATCTCGATCTCGGGGACCTCGGCCCGGACCAGGGTGCGGCCGCCCGGGGCCTGCTCGGTGCCCACGACGCGGCCGCGCCGCCCGGACAGGTCGCTCATGACCGAGCCGACGTGTTCGTCGCTTACCAGCACCCGCACCTCGGCGACCGGTTCGAGCAGGTGGATGGTGGCGTCCGCGGCCGCCTCCCGCAGCGCGAGCGCGCCCGCCGTCTGGAACGCGGCGTCGGAGGAGTCCACCGAGTGCGCCTTGCCGTCGAGCAGCGTCACGCGCACGTCGATGAGCGGATAGCCGGCCGCGACCCCCTTGGCCGCCTGCGCCCGGATGCCCTTCTCCACGGACGGGATGAACTGCCGTGGCACCGCGCCGCCGACGACCTTGTCGACGAACTCGATGCCGCTCCCGCCGGGCAGCGGCTCCACCTCGATCTCGCAGATCGCGAACTGCCCGTGGCCGCCCGACTGCTTCACGTGCCGGCCACGCCCGGAGGCCCTGCCCCCGAACGTCTCCCGCAGCGAGACCTTGTGCGGCACGAGGTCGACCTGCACGCCGTAGCGGTGGCGCAGCCGCTCAAGGGCGACGTCCGCGTGGGCCTCGCCCAGGCACCACAGGACCACCTGGTGGGTGTCCTGGTTCTGTTCGAGCCGCATCGTCGGGTCCTCGGCGACGAGGCGGGCGAGGCCCTGGGAGAGCTTGTCCTCGTCGGGCTTGCTGTGCGCCTCGATGGCGAGCGGGAGCAGCGGGTCGGGCATGTCCCAGGGCTCCATCAGAAGCGGGTCGTCCTTGGCGGAGAGGGTGTCGCCGGTCTCGGCGCGGCCGAGCTTGGCGACGCAGGCCAGATCGCCCGCGATGGCCTGGCTGAGCGTGCGCTGCTGCTTGCCGAACGGCGAGGACAGGGCGCCCACGCGCTCGTCGACGTCGTGGTCCTCGTGGCCGCGGTCGGCGAGGCCGTGCCCCGACACGTGCACGGTCTCGTCGGGGCGCAGGGTCCCGGAGAAGACGCGGACCAGCGAGATCCGGCCGACGTAGGGGTCGGACGCGGTCTTGACCACCTCGGCGGCGAGGGGGCCTTCGGGGTCGCAGGTGAGGGGCGGGCGGGGCTTTCCCGCGGGCGTGGTGACGGCTGGGGCGGGGTGTTCCAGGGGGGTGGGGAAGCCGCCGGTGATCAGCTCCAGGAGCTCGACGGTGCCGATGCCCTGGCGGGCTCCCTCGGCGGCCGGGGCGGCGGCGAGGACCGGGTGGAAGATGCCGCGTGCGACGGCTCGCTCCAGGTCCTGGACGAGGGTCTCGTAGTCGATGTCCTCGCCGCCCAGGTAGCGGTCCATCAGGGACTCGTCCTCGCTCTCGGCGATGATCCCCTCGATGAGCTTGTTGCGCGCCTCCTCGATCACCGGCAACTGGTCGGCGCCCGGTTCGGACTCCTTGCGTTCGCCCGACGCGTAGTCGAAGATCCGCTGCGAGAGCAGTCCGACCAGGCCGGTGACGGGTGCGTGCCCGTCGGGCCCCTGCTCGCCGTGGAGCGGCAGGTACAGCGGAAGGACGGCGTCGGGGTCGTCCGCGCCGAAGGCCTCGGCGCAGCACCGCGTGATGTCCGTGAAGTCGGCGCGCGCCGCCTCCAGGTGCGTGACCACGATGGCCCGCGGCATGCCGACCGCGGCGCACTCCTCCCACACCATGCGGGTCGCGCCGGTGATGCCCTCGGCGCCCTCGGCCGCCGAGACGACGAAAAGGGCCGCGTCCGCGGCACGCAGACCGGCCCTCAGCTCACCGACGAAGTCGGCGTATCCCGGGGTGTCCAGGATATTGATCTTGTAGCCGCCCCATTCGACGGGGACGAGGGACAGCTGTACGGAGCGTTGCTGGCGGTGCTCTATGTCGTCGTAGTCCGAGACCGAGGTGCCGTCCTCCACCCGGCCCGCCCGGTTCACCGCCCCCGCGGTCAGCGCGAGGGCTTCCACCAGAGTCGTCTTGCCCGATCCGCTGTGGCCGACCAGCACCACATTCCGTACGGACGCGGGATGGTCGGCCGTCGCTGCCCTGCCGGCGGCTCCGGGGTGTGCGTTCGCCTTGTCGCCCATGCCTTGGCCTCCCGGTTACGCGCATGGCTGAGGAGGCTCAGCCCCCTCAGGGATGCTGGCTGTGCGCGGACACACGGGACCCGCGTGCGAAAGGCGGCTCCGGCGACGCCCGCGGTGCTTTCGAGCTTTGCACTCGTGTCACGGTGCGTCCATACGTCGTACGCGATCGTGAGGGGGCGAGCCGGTGTGTCGCGGGCGTGACTACGATGGGCCAGCCGGTGGCCAACGGGGCCGCCATGGGCACCGACCCTCGGGAAGGCCATGCTGAACAAGTACGCGCGTGCATTCTTCACGCGTGTCCTCACACCGTTCGCCGCGTTTCTCATCCGCCGCGGGGTCAGCCCCGACACGGTGACGTTCATCGGCACGGCCGGTGTCGTGGCGGGAGCGCTGGTCTTCTACCCCCGGGGCGAGTTCTTCTGGGGCACGGTCGTCATCACGCTGTTCGTGTTCTCGGACCTGGTCGACGGGAACATGGCGCGCCAGCTCGGCCGGTCCAGCCGGTGGGGGGCTTTCCTCGACTCCACGCTCGACCGGGTCGCGGACGGCGCGATCTTCGGTGGCTTCGCGCTCTGGTACGCGGGGTCCGGCGACGACAACATCTTGTGCGCGGTCTCCATCTTCTGCCTGGCCAGCGGCCAGGTCGTGTCGTACACGAAGGCGCGCGGCGAGGCCATCGGCCTGCCCGTCGCCGTCAACGGCCTGGTCGAGCGGGCCGAGCGCCTGGTGATCTCGCTGGTCGCCGCGGGCTTCGCCGGACTGCACAAGTTCGGGGTCCCCGGCATCGACGTGCTGCTTCCCGTCGCGCTGTGGATCGTCGCCGTCGGCAGCCTCGTGACGCTGGTGCAGCGCGTGGTGACCGTGCGCCGTGAGGCGGAGGAGGCGGACCAGGAGGCCGCCAGCGAGACGCCCCAGGAGAGCGAGACGGCTTCATGAGCCCCACTACGGAGAAGCTCACGGACGCGCTGTACGGCCTCGGCTGGAGCACCGTCAAGAAGCTTCCCGAGCCCGCCGCCGTGCGCCTCGGCCGCACCATCGCCGACCTCGCCTGGAAGCGGCGCGGCAAGGGCGTCCTCCGTCTGGAGGCGAACTACGCGCGCGTGGTGCCCGACGCGTCCCCCGCGCGCCTCGCCGAGCTGTCCAAGGCGGGCATGCGGTCGTACATGCGGTACTGGATGGAGTCCTTCAGACTGCCCGCCTGGAGCAAGGACCGCATCCGGAACGGCTTCGTCCCGGACGACCTGCACCACCTCACCGACGGCCTGGCCTCGGGCCGGGGCGTGATCCTCGCGCTGCCGCACCTGGGCAACTGGGACCTGGCGGGCGCCTGGGTCACCACGAAGCTCCAGACGCCGTTCACGACCGTCCAGGAGCGGCAGAAGCCCGAGTCCCTGTACGACCGCTTCGTGGCCTACCGCAGCGGCCTCGGCATGGAGGTCCTGCCGCACACCGGCGGCTCCGCCTTCGGCACGCTGGCGCGGCGGCTGCGCGCGGGCGGCCTCGTCTGCCTGGTCGCCGACCGTGATCTGTCGGCGTCCGGCGTCGAGGTGAAGTTCTTCGGCGAGAGCGCGCGGATGCCGGCCGGGCCCGCCGCGCTCGCCCAGCAGACCGGCGCGCTGCTGCTCCCGGTGACGCTCTGGTACGACGACTCGCCGGTCATGCGGGGCCGCGTCCACCCGCCGGTCGACGTGCCCGAGACGGGGACGCGCAGCGAGAAGACGGCCGCCATGACGCAGGCCCTCGCCGACGCCTTCGCCACCGGCATCGCCGACCACCCGCAGGACTGGCACATGCTCCAGCGCCTGTGGCTCGCCGACCTCGACCCGGCCAAGGCGCCGGACGGCCGCGCGGGCGAAGGGGCGCCCCGCCCGGCGGGCGAGGGGTCGCCGTGAAGATCGGCATCGTCTGCCCCTACTCGTGGGACGTGCCGGGCGGCGTCCAGTTCCACATCCGCGATCTGGCGGAGCACCTCATCCGCCTCGGGCATGAGGTCTCCGTCCTCGCTCCCGCCGATGACGAGACCCCCCTGCCGCCGTACGTGGTGTCGGCGGGCCGGGCCGTTCCGGTTCCCTACAACGGCTCCGTGGCGCGGCTGAACTTCGGATTCATCTCGGCCGCGCGGGTACGCCGCTGGCTCCATGACGGCACCTTCGACGTGATCCACATCCACGAGCCGACCTCGCCGTCGCTCGGGCTGCTCACGTGCTGGGCGGCGCAGGGGCCGATCGTCGCCACCTTCCACACCTCCAACCCGCGTTCGCGGGCCATGATCGCCGCGTATCCGATCCTCCAGCCCGCCCTGGAGAAGATCAGCGCGCGCATCGCCGTCAGCGAGTACGCGCGCCGCACGCTCGTGGAGCACCTGGGCGGCGACGCCGTGGTCATCCCCAACGGCGTCGACGTCGACTTCTTCGCCCGCGCCGAGCCCAAGCCCGAGTGGCAGGGCCAGACGATCGGCTTCATCGGACGCATCGACGAGCCCCGCAAGGGCCTGCCGGTGCTGATGAAGGCCCTCCCGCAGATCTTCGCGGCCCGCCCCGAGGCTCGCCTCCTGGTGGCAGGACGCGGCGACGAGGAGGAGGCCGTCGCCTCCCTGCCCGCCGAGCTGCGCTCCCGGGTGGAGTTCCTCGGCATGGTCAGCGACGAGGACAAGGCGCGGCTGCTGCGCAGCGTCGACGTGTACGTCGCCCCGAACACCGGCGGCGAGAGCTTCGGCATCATCCTCGTCGAGGCGATGTCGGCGGGCGCCCCCGTCCTCGCCAGCGACCTCGACGCCTTCGCCCAGGTCCTCGACCAGGGCGCGGCGGGCGACCTCTTCGCCAACGAGGACGCCTCCTCGCTCGCCGACGCCGCCATCCGTCTCCTGCGCGACCCCGAACGCCGCGAGGAACTCCGCGAACGCGGCACCAAGCACGTACGCCGCTTCGACTGGTCCACGGTCGGCGCCGACATCCTCTCGGTCTACGAGACGGTCACGGACGGCGCGGCAGCGGTGGCGACGGACGAACGCACGGGCTTGCGGGCACGCTTCGGCTTGGCAAAGGACAAGTTGTAGCCCTCGGGGCGCGTGGGGGAGAGGGGCCGCCCGTCCGGCGGGGCGCTTCAGCCTCCCACCGGCGGGCGGGGGCGATTCAGCCTGTGCGGCGTTTGAGGAGAAGGTCGGAGGCCGATAGTCCCCCACGGGCGGGCGGGGGCGATTCAGCCTGTCCGGCGTTTGAGGACGAGGCCGGAGGCCGATAACCCCCACCGGCGGGCGGGGACGATTCAGCCTGTCCGGCGTTTGAGGACGAGGCCGGAGGCCGATAACCCCCCACGGGCGGACGGGATCGATTCAGCCTGTCCGGCGTTTGAGGACGAGGCCGGAGGCCGATAACCCCCTACCGGCGGACGGGATCGATTCAGCCCGTCCGGCGCTTGAGGACAAGGCCGAAGGCCGATCGACGGCGCCCCCGGCGAACGGGCACCCGGGGCCACCCCGAGGCCGAGGCCGACCAGCCCCCGCCGTCCCCAGCGCCCCCGCCGGGTACCTTTGCGGCCGTGACCTCCACGTTGATCTGGATCGCAGTAGCCCTCTTCGCGATCGGCCTGTACCTGAGCTGGACCGCGGGCCGCCTCGACCGGCTGCACGCGCGCATCGACGCGGCCCGCGCCGCCCTCGACGCGCAACTGCTGCGCCGTGCCTCGGTGACCCAGGAGGTGGCGACCTCCGGAGTGCTCGACCCGGCGGCGTCCATCGTCCTGTACGAGGCGGCGCACGCCGCCCGGCAGGCGGAGGAGGAACACCGGGAGGTCGCCGAGAGCGAGCTGAGCCAGGCGTTGCGGGCGGTCTTCGAGGACGCGGCCCAGGTCGACGCGGTCCGCGAGGCCCCCGGCGGCGAGGGGGCCGCGGTCGAGCTGGCCCAGGCGGTCCGCCGGGTCCCCATGGCCCGCCGCTTCCACAACGACGCCGTGCGCGCCGCCCGCGCCCTGCGCCGCCACCGCAAGGTCCGCTGGTTCCGGCTCGCCGGACACGCCCCGTTCCCCATGGCCTTCGAGATGGACGACGTGGCCCCCGAGGCCCTGGCGGACCGGCCGGGCACCTGACACCTCCCGGGGCGGGCGCGGGCGGGACACCGTGGGCACGCCCTAGCCCCGGCGCGTCCCGCGCAACCGCCCGGCCACCACCTGCACCCACCGCACGAGGGCGAAGGCGGCGAGCAGCCCGAACGGCACCGTCCACCAGCGGAATCCGTACACCACGAGGGACCAGGGGACGAACACCGGCAGGATCAGCAGTGTGACCAGCTCGTGCCGGTCCCACCACTGGTCGAACCGTTCCCCCGACCTCCTGACGGGTGCTGCCACGGCCCGCACCCAAGCCCAGATTCTCCCCATCCCCCGAGGATGGGGCCTATCACCGCCCCCTGAGGAGGGGTCACCGAACGTAGCGGTACGGCTACGACCTCGTGCGACGTCACGTGCGGCAGCCCCTGGGGCGCCCGAAAACGATCCACAGCCTCACCATTGGCCCTTGCTGTGGCCTGGTCCGGGGACGTTTCCTCGGTACAGCCGTGGCTCCCTCAAGCCCCGGCTGCTCAAACCACAGCCTTCTGTCCCGAGTGAGGTCACCCGTGTCCAGCACGCTCCCCAGCACCAACCAGGCCGACGCCGCCCCCGCCACCGGCACCGCCCGCGTGAAGCGCGGCATGGCCGAGCAGCTCAAGGGCGGCGTGATCATGGACGTGGTCAACGCCGAGCAGGCGAAGATCGCCGAGGACGCGGGCGCGGTCGCCGTCATGGCCCTGGAGCGCGTCCCCGCCGACATCCGCAAGGACGGCGGCGTGGCCCGGATGTCCGACCCGAACATGATCGAAGAGATCATCGAGGCCGTCTCCATCCCCGTCATGGCCAAGTCCCGCATCGGCCACTTCGTCGAGGCCCAGGTGCTCCAGTCCCTCGGCGTCGACTACATCGACGAGTCCGAGGTCCTGACCCCGGCGGACGAGGTCAACCACAGCGACAAGTTCGCCTTCACGACCCCCTTCGTGTGCGGCGCCACCAACCTCGGTGAGGCCCTGCGCCGCATCGCCGAGGGCGCCGCCATGATCCGCTCCAAGGGCGAGGCCGGCACCGGCAACGTCGTCGAGGCCGTCCGCCACCTGCGCCAGATCAAGAACGAGATCGCCAAGCTGCGCGGCTTCGACAACAACGAGCTGTACGCCGCCGCCAAGGAGCTGCGCGCCCCGTACGAGCTCGTCAAGGAGGTCTCCGAGCTGGGCAAGCTGCCGGTGGTCCTCTTCTCCGCCGGTGGTGTCGCGACCCCCGCCGACGCCGCGCTGATGCGCCAGCTCGGCGCCGAGGGCGTCTTCGTGGGCTCCGGCATCTTCAAGTCCGGCGACCCGGCCAAGCGTGCCGCCGCCATCGTGAAGGCCACCACCTTCTTCGACGACCCGAAGATCGTCGCGGACGCGTCCCGCAACCTCGGCGAGGCCATGGTCGGCATCAACTGCGACACCCTGCCCGAGGCCGAGCGCTACGCCAACCGCGGCTGGTAACCCATGAACGACACCCCCGTGATCGGCGTCCTGGCCCTCCAGGGCGACGTACGGGAGCACCTCGTCGCCCTGGCCACGGCGGACGCCGTGGCCAGGCCGGTGCGGCGCCCCGAAGAACTCGCCGAGGTGGACGGCCTGGTCATCCCCGGCGGCGAGTCGACCACCATCTCCAAGCTGGCAGCCCTCTTCGGCCTGCTCGAACCGCTTCGCGCGCGCGTGCGTGACGGCATGCCGGTCTACGGCACCTGCGCGGGCATGATCATGCTCGCCGACAAGATCCTCGACCCGCGTTCGGGGCAGGAGACACTCGGTGGCATCGACATGATCGTGCGCCGCAACGCCTTCGGGCGGCAGAACGAGTCCTTCGAGGCGACCGTCGACATCAAGGGCGTCGCGGGGGACCCTGTGGAGGGCGTCTTCATCCGCGCCCCCTGGGTGGAGTCGGTCGGCGCCGACGTCGACGTGCTCGCCGAGCACGAGGGCCACATCGTCGCCGTACGCCAGGGAGACGCGCTCGCCACGTCCTTCCACCCCGAGCTGACGGGCGACCACAGGGTGCACGCCCTGTTCGTCGACATGGTGCGGGCGAAGCAGGCGCCGCGGTCCTTGTAGGATCTCTGGCGTTCGTACTGGTTGGTTACGCGAAGGAGACAGGCAGATGTCCGGCCACTCTAAATGGGCTACGACGAAGCACAAGAAGGCCGTGATCGACGCCAAGCGCGGCAAGCTCTTCGCGAAGATGATCAAGAACATCGAGGTCGCGGCCCGCACGGGCGGCGCCGACGTGTCCGGCAACCCGACTCTCTTCGACGCCATCCAGAAGGCCAAGAAGAGCTCGGTCCCGAACAAGAACATCGACTCCGCGGTCAAGCGCGGCGCCGGTCTCGAAGCCGGTGGCGCCGACTACGAGACGATCATGTACGAGGGCTACGGCCCGAACGGCGTCGCGGTGCTCATCGAGTGTCTGACCGACAACCGCAACCGCGCGGCCTCCGACGTGCGCGTGGCGATGACCCGCAACGGCGGCTCCATGGCCGACCCGGGCTCGGTGTCGTACCTCTTCAACCGCAAGGGCGTCGTGATCGTCCCCAAGGGCGAGCTGACCGAGGACGACGTCCTGACGGCCGTCCTGGACGCCGGTGCCGAAGAGGTCAACGACCTGGGTGAGTCCTTCGAGGTCCTCAGCGAGGCCACCGACCTGGTCGCGGTGCGCACCGCGCTCCAGGAGGCCGGCATCGACTACGACTCGGCCGACGCCAACTTCGTCCCGACCATGCAGGTCGAGCTGGACGAGGAGGGCGCCCGCAAGATCTTCAAGCTCATCGACGCCCTGGAGGACAGCGACGACGTGCAGAACGTCTTCGCCAACTTCGACGTCTCCGACGACGTCATGGCGAAGGTCGACGCCTGAGTCGCGCACCACGGCAACGGGCGAACGGGCCGACGGGACACACCCCGTCGGCCCGTCGCTTTGTCAGTGGCACCCGATAGCCTGCACAAACAGGCGATCGAAGAGGGGGAAGGGGGATTGGAGTGCGGGTACTTGGCGTTGACCCGGGGTTGACCCGGTGCGGCGTGGGGGTGGTCGACGGGGTCGCGGGACGCCCCCTGACCATGCGCGGCGTCGGCGTCGTGCGCACCCCCGCGGACGCCGATCTCGGCCACCGCCTCGTCGCCATCGAGCAGGGCATCGAGGAGTGGCTCGACCAGCACCAGCCCGAAGTCCTCGCCGTGGAGCGCGTGTTCAGCCAGCACAACGTACGCACGGTCATGGGCACCGCCCAGGCAAGCGCCGTCGCCATGCTGTGCGCCGCGCGCCGCGGCATCCCCGTCGCCCTGCACACCCCCAGCGAGGTCAAGGCCGCCGTCACCGGCAGCGGCCGCGCGGACAAGGCCCAGGTCGGCGCGATGGTGACCCGACTGCTCCGCCTGGACGCGCCGCCCAAGCCCGCCGACGCGGCCGACGCCCTCGCCCTCGCCATCTGCCACATCTGGCGCGCCCCCGCGCAGAACCGCCTCCAGCAGGCCGTGGCACAGAACCGCCTCCAGCAGGCGACCGCCCGGCACGCACAGCGGCTCCAGCGACCCGGGCCCGCCCAGCAGATCCAGCGAGCCCGGCCCACCCAGCAGACGCAGCGCGCCCAGCAAGCCCAGCAAGCACCGAAAGGCCGTACGCCATGATCGCCTTCGTGAGCGGCCCGGTGGCCGCCCTCGCCCCGGACGCCGCCGTGGTCGAAGTGGGGGGCGTCGGCATGGCCGTCCAGTGCACGCCGAACACCCTCTCCACGCTCCGCCTCGGCCAGCAGGCCAAGCTCGCCACGTCCCTGGTCGTGCGCGAGGACTCCCTCACGCTCTACGGCTTCGCGGACGACGACGAGCGCCAGACCTTCGAGCTGCTCCAGACCGCGAGCGGCGTCGGCCCCCGGCTCGCGCAGGCGATGCTCGCGGTGCACAGCCCGGACGCCTTGCGCCGCGCGGTCTCCACGGGCGACGAGAAGTCCCTCACCGCCGTACCCGGCATCGGCAAGAAGGGCGCCCAGAAGCTGCTGCTCGAGCTGAAGGACCGCCTCGGCGAGCCGCTCGGCACCGGCGGCCCCGCCATCGGCGCCCCCGTCACCCAGGGCTGGCGCGACCAGCTGCACGCCGCCCTGATCGGCCTCGGGTACGCGACGCGTGAGGCCGACGAGGCCGTCACCGCCGTCGCCCCGCAGGCGGAGGCCATGGAGTCGCCGCAGGTGGGCCCGCTTCTGAAGGCCGCGCTCCAGACCCTGAACCGCACCCGCTAGCCACCCGCACCTCCGTACCGGCCAGCCACCCGCACCTCCATACCCGCCCGCCACCCCCGAACCGCATCGCGAGGCACACCGCATGAACTGGGACGACACCACCGACGACGCCGCCGGGGCGGCCGAGCGGCTCGTCGGTGCGTCCGCCGACGGCGAGGACCAGGCCGTCGAGGCCGCCCTGCGCCCCAAGGACCTGGGCGAGTTCATCGGCCAGGAGAAGGTCAGGGAGCAGCTCGACCTGGTCCTGCGCGCCGCCCGCGCGCGCGGCGCCACCGCCGACCACGTGCTGCTCTCCGGCGCCCCCGGCCTCGGCAAGACCACGCTCTCGATGATCATCGCCGCCGAGATGGGCGCCCCGATCCGCATCACCAGCGGCCCGGCCATCCAGCACGCGGGCGACCTCGCGGCGATCCTGTCCTCCCTCCAGGAGGGCGAGGTCCTCTTCCTCGACGAGATCCACCGCATGTCGCGGCCCGCCGAGGAAATGCTGTACATGGCCATGGAGGACTTCCGCGTCGACGTGATCGTCGGCAAGGGCCCCGGCGCCACGGCCATCCCGCTGGAACTGCCGCCCTTCACGCTCGTCGGCGCCACCACGCGCGCCGGCCTGCTCCCGCCGCCCCTGCGCGACCGCTTCGGCTTCACGGCCCACATGGAGTTCTACGAACCCGCCGAGCTGGAGCGCGTGATCCACCGCTCCGCGAACCTGCTCGACGTGGCCATCGACACCGACGGCGCTGCCGAGATCGCCGGCCGCTCCCGCGGCACCCCCCGCATCGCCAACCGCCTCCTTCGCCGCGTCCGGGACTACGCCCAGGTCAAGGCCGACGGCGTGATCAACCGCGAGATCGCGGGCGCGGCCCTGAGCGTCTACGAGGTCGACGCCCGCGGCCTCGACCGCCTGGACCGCGCGGTCCTCGAAGCCCTCCTGAAGCTGTTCGGCGGCGGCCCCGTCGGCCTGTCCACCCTCGCCGTCGCCGTGGGGGAGGAGCGGGAGACCGTCGAAGAGGTGGCCGAGCCCTTCCTGGTCCGGGAGGGGCTGCTCGCCCGGACGCCCCGGGGCCGGGTGGGGACGCCCGCGGCATGGGCCCATCTGGGTCTCGTACCGCCCCGGCAGGGAGCGGGAACTGGACAACAGGACTTGTTCGGGTCGTGACCTGAAGAAGCGGCGGCGCGGAGAGTCGCACCATCCGGAACTGCGGTGCCATGCTGAGCGTTGTTCGTATGGTGCGGACTCGCTTAGACTCCGCCGATGCCGCCCTTGTGGGCGGCGCCGCCCACCCCCATCCATCAGGCCGCTCGAGAACGCGGTCGTGCGAAGGAAACTCCGTCCCGTGAATATCGTGACCCTCCTCCCCTTCATCGTGCTCATCGGGGCCATGTTCCTGATGACCCGGTCCGCCAAGCGGAAGCAGCAGGCGGCCGCCCAGATGCGCAACGACATGACGCCTGGCACCGGCATCCGCACGATCGGAGGCATGTACGCCACCGTCAAGGAGGTCCACGACGACGCGGTCCTCCTCGAGGTGGCCCCCGGCGTCCACGCGGTGTACGCGAAGAACTCCATCGGCGCCGTCCTCGACGACGACGAGTACAACCGCATCGTTCACGGCACCGAGGACGACCTGAAGTCCGACGACGCCCCTGTGGTGCCCGACGACGCCTCCTCCCTCACCGAGACCGACGAGGCCGCGGACGCTTCGGACGACTCGCGCATCGACCTCGGCAAGAAGGACACGGCCGACACGGTCGACGAGGCCCCCGAGGCCGCAGACGCAGAGCCGAAGAAGACCGACGGCGAGTCCGGCGCGAAGTAGTCACGGCCGGGGGCCCGCCGTGCGCCCGCTCGCGCACCGCGGCCCCCGCCCCAGGTGATTTCGCGCCGCGTCTCGACACAACTTCATGGCCGCCCGCCCGGGGCCCCCTCCCGAACAGGCCTCCGCTCAGCGCAGGTGACAGGGGAGGCACCCCGCAGGCCGGACGGTTGGACAGGGAGAACGAGAAGGTGGCAGCACCCAAGAAGGGCCGTAGGCAGGCCGCCCAGGGGAAACCGGGCCGCACCCTGGTCCTGATCATGATCGCCCTGGTGGCGCTCACCGGAGGGATGTTCCTCTCCGGGCACACCACCCCCCGCCTGGGCATCGACCTCGCCGGGGGCACGAGCATCACGCTCGAGGCGAAGAACGAGCCGGGCCAGAAGAACGCGATCAACAAGACCAACATGAACACGGCCGTTGACATCATCAACAACCGTGTCAACGGTCTGGGTGTCTCCGAAGCCGAGGTGCAGACCCAGGGCGACCGGAACATCATCGTCAACATCCCCAAGGGCACCAACGCCAAGCAGGCGCGGGAGCAGGTCGGCACGACCGCTCAGCTCTACTTCCGGCCCGTCCTCGCCCAGCAGCCCAGCACCGGCCCGGCCGAGAAGCCGAAGCCGAAGCCGTCGTCCTCCGACAAGGGCGACAAGGACACTGAGGGCGACAAGGGCGACAAGGGCGACAAGGGCGACAAGCCCAAGGAGAGCGAGAAGCCCCAGGACGAGGCGACCTCGCCGAGCGGGACGCCGACGACCCAGGGCCGTTCCGTCACCGACGGCCTGAAGGACGAGCCCACCCCGACCGGGACGCCCACCGGCGACGCCAAGGACAATGCCGCCAAGGACGACGCCGACAAGGGCAAGGGCGTGAAGGCCCCGACGCCGCCCGACCCCACCGCCGACCTCCAGGACCGGTTCACCAAGCTCGACTGCACCGACGAGAAGGCCCGCCTGAAGGTCAAGGAGGGCGTCAAGGCCACCGACCCGGTCGTGGCCTGCGGCAAGAGCGGCGACGGCAAGGGCTGGGACAAGTTCATCCTCGGACCCTCCGAGGTCAACGGCAAGGAGGTCGACGACGCGAAGGCCGTCTACGACACCCAGGGTGCCGCTGGCTGGAAGGTCACGATGGAGTTCTCCGGCAAGGGCACGAAGCAGTTCGGTGACATCACCGGCAAGCTCGCCAGCAAGCAGCCGCCGCAGAACGAGTTCGGCATCGTCATGGACGGCGAAGTCGTCTCCGCTCCGTACGTGAAGCAGGCGCTGACCACCGGCCAGGCCGAGATCTCCGGCAGCTTCTCCCAGGACGAGGCCAAGGACCTGGCCAACATCCTGTCGTACGGCGCGCTCCCGCTGACCTTCAAGGAGCAGAGCGTCCAGACCGTCAGCGCGGCCCTCGGTGGCGAGCAGCTGCGCGCCGGTCTCATCGCCGGTGCCATCGGCCTCGCGCTCGTCATCGTCTACATGGTCGCGTACTACCGCGGTCTGGCCCTCATCGCGATCGCGAGCCTCGGGGTCTCGGCGGCGCTGACGTACACGATCATGACGCTGCTCGGCCCGACGATTAAGTTCGCGCTGAACCTGCCGGCGGTCTGTGGTGCCATCGTCGCCATCGGTATCACCGCCGACTCCTTCATCGTCTACTTCGAACGCATAAGGGACGAGGTCCGCGAGGGCCGCACGCTGCGGCCCGCCGTCGAGCGCGCCTGGCCGCGGGCGCGGCGCACCATCCTGGTGTCCGACTTCGTGTCCTTCCTCGCCGCCGCGGTGCTCTTCGTCGTCACCGTGGGCAAGGTCCAGGGATTCGCGTTCACGCTGGGTCTGACCACGCTGCTCGACGTCGTCGTGGTGTTCTTCTTCACCAAGCCACTGATGACGATCATGGCCCGCAAGAAGTTCTTCGCGGGCGGCGGCAAGTGGTCCGGACTCGACCCGAAGCGTCTCGGTGCCAAGCCGCCGCTGCGCCGCTCGCGCGCCGCCGCGACCGCCGCCCCCGTCGACTCGACCCCGAAGGAGGCGTGAGATGTCGAAGCTCGGAGATCTCGGCGCCAAGCTCTACCGCGGCGAGGTCGGCTACGACTTCGTCGGCAAGCGCAAGATCTGGTACGGCATCTCGATCCTGATCACCATCACGGCCATCGTCGGCCTGGCGGTGCGCGGCCTGAACATGGGCATCGAGTTCGAGGGCGGCGCCGTCTTCAACACGCCGAAGACCAGCGTGTCGGTGGCCAAGGCGGAAGAGGTCGCGGAAGAGACCTCCGGCCACGACGCGCTCGTGCAGAAGCTCGGCAACGACACCCTGCGCATCCAGATCGCCGGCGTGGACACCGCCAAGTCCGACCACATCAAGGTCGAGCTCGCCAAGGAGCTCGACATGAAGGCCGACGACATCAACGCCGACCTCGTGGGCCCGAGCTGGGGCGAACAGATCGCCAACAAGGCCTGGCAAGGCCTGGCGATCTTCATGATCCTGGTCGTGATCTATCTGGCGATCGCCTTCGAGTGGCGCATGGCGCTCGCCGCCCTCATCGCGCTCATCCACGACATCACCATCACCGTGGGTGTGTACGCCCTCGTGGGCTTCGAGGTCACACCGGGCACGGTGATCGGTCTGCTGACCATCCTCGGTTATTCGCTGTACGACACGGTCGTGGTCTTCGACAGCCTCAAGGAACAGTCGAAGGACCTCGCCAAGCAGACCCGCTTCACCTACAGCGAGGTCGCCAACCGCTCGATCAACAGCACGCTGGTGCGCTCCATCAACACCACGGTGGTGGCGCTCCTGCCGGTCGCCGGTCTGCTGTTCATCGGTGGCGGCTTCCTCGGCGCGGGCATGCTGAACGACATCTCGCTGTCGCTGTTCGTCGGCCTCGCCGCGGGCGCGTACTCCTCGATCTTCATCGCGACCCCGCTGGTCGCCGATTTCAAGGAGACCGAGCCGCAGATGAAGGCGCTCAAGAAGCGGGTGCTCGCCAAGCGCAGGGCGGCCGCCGCCAAGGGCGAGTCCGCCGAGACCCCGGTGTCCGCGGACGAGAGCCCGCAGGACGCGGAGCCCGACGAGGACTCTGCCCCTGCCGTGGTCGGCCCGCGCTCGGGCCCCCGCGCGCAGCCCACCCGCAACCGCGGCCGCGGCCGCCCGTCGGGGAAGCGCCGATGACCGAGCTCGTCGACGTCAACGCGCTGCTCCTGAGCCGCATCCGTGACGTGCCGGACTACCCCGAGCCCGGCGTGCTGTTCAAGGACATCACGCCGCTGCTCGCGGACCCGGCCGCGTTCACCGCTCTGACCGGTGCCCTCGCCGACCTGAGCGTGCGGCACGGGGCCACCAAGGTCGTCGGGCTGGAGGCGCGCGGGTTCATCCTGGGCGCCCCCGTCGCGCTGAAGGCCGGGGTCGGCTTCATTCCCGTACGCAAGGCGGGCAAGCTCCCCGGAGCGACCCTCAGCCAGCGCTACGACCTGGAGTACGGCAGCGCGGAGATCGAGGTGCACGCCGAGGACCTCAGGCCCGACGACCGCGTCATGGTCATCGACGACGTCCTCGCCACCGGCGGCACCGCCGAGGCCTCGCTGCGGCTCATCCGCCGTGCCGGGGCCGAGGTGGCCGGTGTCGCGGTCCTGATGGAGCTGGGCTTCCTGAACGGCCGCGCGCGGCTGAATCCCGCTCTGGACGGCGCGCCCCTGGAGGCCCTGCTCACGGTCTGAGGACCCGGGAGAGGGCCCCGGAGGCCCGGAAGGGAGTGCCCGGCCGCGGCGGCCGGCGCGGGGCACTCCGGCAGCACCCCAGCGACACCAGAGGCGGGCCCGGTGGAATCCGGCGCCCGCCTCTGGTGTTTCTCCAGTACAGAGCCGTCTCACCGGCCGAGGGCGAGCCGTCGGCCCAGGATCGATACCATGGGCACTTCGGGACCTCACCGGGGGACCCGATCGCGCACAGGGAGCGCTCTTGCCAGACGAGTCCCAGCCACTTGCCGCCGCCAAGTCCGCCCAGCAGGCCGAGCGGGCCGCGGCGCCCGCTGTCGCGCCCGCGAAGAAGGCACCGAGCGCGCCCGGCGGGACGTCCGCACAGGGCGAGCAGGGTGCTCCGCGACCGGCCGAGACGCGGTCGGCCGAGCAGACCCGCCCCAAGCAGTCGGCCGAGCCGCAGCCCGCCCCGCCGGTGCCCGCCGCCCCGCCGGTCCGCCCGCCCTCGGGCCGGACGCCCGCCCCGAGCAAGCCCCCCGTCGGCGGCAAGACCGAGCGCTCCGGCTCCTCCAACCGCGTGCGTGCCCGCCTCGCCCGCCTCGGCGTCCAGCGCTCCAACCCGTACAACCCGGTCCTGGAACCCCTGCTCCGCATAGTGCGGAGCAACGACCCGAAGATCGAGACCGCGACGCTCCGCCAGATCGAGCGCGCCTACCAGGTCGCCGAGCGCTGGCACCGCGGCCAGAAGCGCAAGAGCGGCGACCCGTACATCACGCACCCGCTCGCCGTCACCACCATCCTCGCCGAGCTCGGCATGGACCCCGCGACCCTGATGGCGGGCCTCCTGCACGACACCGTCGAGGACACCGAGTACGGCCTCGACACCCTGCGCCGCGACTTCGGCGACCAGGTCGCCCTGCTCGTCGACGGCGTCACCAAGCTCGACAAGGTCAAGTTCGGCGAGGCCGCGCAGGCCGAGACCGTGCGCAAGATGGTCGTCGCCATGGCCAAGGACCCCCGTGTCCTGGTCATCAAGCTCGCCGACCGCCTGCACAACATGCGCACCATGCGCTATCTCAAGCGCGAGAAGCAGGAGAAGAAGGCCCGCGAGACCCTGGAGATCTACGCTCCGCTGGCGCACCGCCTGGGCATGAACACCATCAAATGGGAGCTGGAGGACCTCGCCTTCGCGATCCTCTACCCCAAGATGTACGACGAGATCGTGCGTCTGGTGGCCGAGCGCGCCCCCAAGCGCGACGAGTACCTGGCCATAGTGACCGACGAGGTCCAGGCCGACCTGCGTGCCGCCCGCATCAAGGCCACCGTCACCGGGCGGCCCAAGCACTACTACAGCGTCTACCAGAAGATGATCGTCCGCGGCCGTGACTTCGCGGAGATCTACGACCTGGTCGGCATCCGCGTCCTCGTGGACACCGTCCGCGACTGCTACGCGGCCCTCGGCACCGTCCACGCGCGCTGGAACCCGGTCCCCGGCCGGTTCAAGGACTACATCGCGATGCCGAAGTTCAACATGTACCAGTCGCTGCACACGACGGTCATCGGCCCCAACGGCAAGCCCGTCGAGCTGCAGATCCGCACGTTCGACATGCACCGCCGCGCCGAGTACGGCATCGCCGCGCACTGGAAGTACAAGCAGGAGGCCGTCGCCGGCGCCTCCAAGGTGCGCACGGACGTGCCGAAGAAGACCGGCAAGGACGACCATCTCAACGACATGGCGTGGCTGCGCCAGCTCCTCGACTGGCAGAAGGAGACCGAGGACCCCAGCGAGTTCCTGGAGTCCCTGCGCTTCGACCTGTCGCGCAACGAGGTCTTCGTCTTCACGCCGAAGGGCGACGTCATCGCGCTGCCCGCAGGCGCGACCCCGGTCGACTTCTCCTACGCGGTGCACACCGAGGTCGGCCACCGCACCATAGGTGCCCGGGTCAACGGACGGCTCGTGCCGCTCGAATCGACCCTGGACAACGGCGACCTGGTCGAGGTCTTCACCTCCAAGGCCGCGGGCGCGGGCCCGTCCCGCGACTGGCTCGGCTTCGTCAAGTCCCCGCGGGCCCGCAACAAGATCCGCGCCTGGTTCTCCAAGGAGCGCCGCGAGGAGGCCATCGAGCAGGGCAAGGACGCCATCGCGCGCGCCATGCGCAAGCAGAACCTGCCGATCCAGCGCATCCTCACCGGCGACTCCCTCGTCACCCTTGCGCACGAGATGCGCTACCCCGACATCTCCTCGCTGTACGCGGCGATCGGCGAGGGCCACGTCACCGCGCAGTCCGTCGTGCAGAAGCTCGTCCAGGCGCTCGGCGGCGAGGAGGCCGCCAACGAGGACATCGCCGAGAGCGCGCCGCCCTCGCGCAGCCGGTCCAAGCGCCGCTCCAACGCCGACCCCGGAGTCGTCGTCAAGGGCGTCGACGACGTGTGGGTCAAGCTGGCCCGCTGCTGCACGCCGGTCCCGGGCGACCCCATCATCGGCTTCGTCACGCGCGGCAGTGGCGTATCGGTTCACCGCAGCGACTGCGTGAACGTGGACTCGCTGTCCCGGGAGCCGGAGCGCATCCTCGAGGTCGAGTGGGCGCCCACGCAGTCGTCGGTCTTCCTGGTGGCCATCCAGGTGGAGGCCCTGGACCGCTCCCGGCTGCTCTCGGACGTCACGCGCATCCTCTCGGACCAGCACGTCAACATCCTGTCCGCGGCCGTGCAGACCTCCCGCGACCGCGTCGCCACCTCCCGCTTCACCTTCGAGATGGGCGACCCCAAGCACCTGGGCCACGTCCTGAAGGCCGTCAGGGGAGTGGAGGGCGTCTACGACGTGTACCGGGTGACGTCGGCACGCAGGCCGTAGACCGGGCCACGACAACGGAGAGGGGCTCCCACACGTTCTGTGTGGGAGCCCCTCTCCGTAGACAGCGAAAAACTCAGCCGCCGAACTCGTGCAGGCCCTTGAGCGCCTGGTCGAGCAGCGCCTGACGGCCGTCGAGCTCCTTCTGGAGCTTGTCGGCCTTCGCGGTGTTGCCCGCCGTGCGCGCGGCCTCGATCTGGCCCTGGAGCTTGTCCACGGCGGCCTGCAGCTGACCGGTGAGACCCTCGGCGCGCGCACGCGCCTCCGGGTTCGTCCGGCGCCACTCGGCCTCCTCGGACTCCTGCAGCGCCCGCTCGACCGCGTGCATCCGGCCCTCGACCTTCGGCCGGGCGTCACGCGGGACGTGGCCGATGGCCTCCCAGCGCTCGTTGATGGACCGGAACGCCGCGCGGGCCGCCTTCAGGTCCGTCACCGGGACGAGCTTCTCGGCCTCGTCCGCGAGCTCCTCCTTGAGCTTGAGGTTCTCGCCCTGCTCGGCGTCGCGCTCCGCGAAGACCGCGCTGCGCGCCGCGAAGAACACGTCCTGGGCGCCGCGGAAGCGGTTCCACAGGTCGTCCTCGTGCTCGCGCTGGGCGCGGCCCGCCGCCTTCCAGTCGGACATCAGCTCGCGGTAGCGCGCGGCCGTCGGGCCCCAGTCCGTGGAGCCCGAAAGCGCCTCGGCCTCCGCGACCAGCTTCTCCTTGGCCTTGCGGGCGTCCTCGCGCTGCGCGTCCAGGGACGCGAAGTGGGCCTTGCGGCGCTTGGAGAACGCCGAGCGGGCGTGCGAGAAGCGGTGCCACAGCTCGTCGTCGGACTTGCGGTCGAGGCGGGGCAGCCCCTTCCAGGTGTCCACCAGAGCCCGCAGGCGCTCACCGGCCGCACGCCACTGCTCGCTCTGGGCCAGCTCCTCGGCCTCCGCGACCAGCGCCTCCTTGGCGTGCCGCGCCTCGTCCGACTGCTTGGCCTTCTGGGCCTTGCGCTCCTCACGGCGCGCCTCGACGGTCTCGACCAGCTTGTCGAGCCGCTTGCCGAGCGCGTCCAGGTCGCCGACGGCGTGCGCCTCGTCGACCTGCTGGCGCAGGTGGTCGATGGCGGTCGTCGCGTCCTTGGCCGACAGGTCGGTCGTCTTCACCCGGCGCTCGAGAAGTCCGATCTCGACGACCAGACCGTCGTACTTGCGCTCGAAATAGGCCAGGGCCTCCTCAGGAGAACCTGCCTGCCACGATCCGACCACTCGCTCGCCGCCGTCGGCCGTACGCACGTACACGGTCCCCGTCTCGTCGACGCGGCCCCACGGGTCGCTGCTCACAGCGCCTCCTCCACATGATGCCTGCACAAGGCCACGGGCCCCCGGCATCGTCCACAGTTTCGTCACCGCCAACATAGGCGACCGGCGGGGCGGCTGTCCGCATCCAGCGCGAGCGAAATTCGCCCGCCGGTGGTCAGGATTTACGTACGGTGGCCTTGTCGATGACGACCGTCGCGTTCGGCGCGCCGTCTCCCTGGCCGCTGCTCTCACCGGCCGCGGCGATCTTCTTGAGGACCTTCATGCCGGCGTCGGAGACCGTCCCGAACGGTGTGTAGTCGGGCGGCAACTGGCTGTCCTGGTAGACGAGGAAGAACTGGCTGCCGCCGGTGTCGCGGCCCTTCTTCGTGTCCGGCTTGTACTTGTTCGCCATGGCGACCGTGCCCGCCGGGTACACCCCGCCCTTGAGCCGCTTGTCCTTCAGATTCTCGTCCGGAATGGTGTAGCCGGGATCGCCCTCGCCGGTGCCCTTGGGGTCGCCGCACTGCAGGACGTTGACGTTGCCCGCGGTGAGGCGGTGGCACCTCGTGTGGTCCAAGTACCCCTTGTCGGCCAGGAACTTGAACGAGTTCACGGTGTGCGGGGCCTTCGCCGCGTCCATGTCGACGCCTATGTCGCCGCACGTCGTGGCGAGCTTCATCTCGTACGAGGCCGACTTGTCGACAGTGAGCGCGGGCTCCTTCTTGAAGGACAGCGGCTTGATCTTGCCCGGCGCGGCCTTGCCGCAGGGGTCCTCGGGCTTGCTGGGCGTCGGCGTCGGGGCCGCGTCGTCCTTCGTCGAGCCACCGTCGTCGAAGGCGCCCGCCGCGTACGACACCGCGCCGCCCGCCACCACCAAGGCGACCGCACCGGCGATCACCGCGTTGCGCATCCGCCGCCGGCGTCGCGCGGCCTCCCGCCGCTGCTGCTGCCGCAAGAACTTCTCCCGCGCGAGCTGCTTGCGCCGCTGTTCCTGGCTGACCACCGGGTGCACTCCTTGTACGTCTCGGTCGGCGCGTCCGTCGTACGTCGCCTGGGTCGTCGTCGCGCGGCGTGACCGGCCGCGTGTGCCCCGTACCGTATATGGGTTAGCTGTGGAATCGGCAGCGCCGGTAGGCTCTGAACTGCCGCAATCTCCGCTGCCACCTCCGCCGGACGACGAAACGAAGGACGATCGTGCTCATTGCCGGGTTTCCCGCCGGGGCCTGGGGGACCAACTGCTACCTGGTCGCCCCCGCCGCCGGCGAGGAATGCGTGATCATCGACCCGGGGCACCAGGCCACCGAAGGAGTCGAGGAAGCGCTCCGGAAGCATCGGCTCAAGCCCGTCGCCGTCATCCTCACCCATGGCCACATCGACCATGTCGCGTCGGTCGTCCCGGTCTGCGGCGCGCACGACGTGCCCGCCTGGATCCACCCCGACGACCGGTACATGATGAGCGACCCGGAGAAGGCCATCGGCCGCTCCTTCGGCGCGCAGCTGCTCGGCGAGCTCACCGTGGGGGAGCCCTCCGACCTCAGGGAGCTGGCCGACGGCGAGAAGCTGAAGCTCGCCGGGCTCGACTTCTCCGTCGCGCACGCGCCGGGGCATACGAAGGGGTCGGTGACCTTCCAGCTGCCCGAGTCCGCCGAGGTCCCCTCGGTGTTCTTCTCGGGCGACCTGCTGTTCGCCGGCTCCATCGGACGCACCGACCTGCCCGGCGGATCGCACGCCGACATACTCGAGTCGCTGGCACGCGTGTGCCTGCCGCTCGACGACTCGACCGTGGTCCTGCCCGGCCACAACGAGCACACGACCATCGGCCGTGAGCGCGCCACCAACCCGTATCTGCGCCAGGTGGCCGCCGGCCTGGGAGCCGACGCTCCCCGACGAGGAATGTGACGAGAGAAAACCCGTGAGTACCTTCCAGGCCCCCAAGGGCACGTACGACCTGCTGCCGCCGGACTCCGCGACCTACCTCGCCGTCCGCGAGGCCATCGCCGCGCCGCTGCGCAACTCCGGGTACGGCTATGTGGAGACGCCCGGCTTCGAGAACGTCGAGCTGTTCGCGCGCGGTGTCGGCGAGTCGACCGACATCGTCACCAAGGAGATGTACGCCTTCGAGACGAAGGGGGGCGACAAGCTCGCGCTGCGCCCCGAAGGCACCGCCTCCGTGCTGCGCGCCGCCCTCGAGGGCAACCTGCACAAGGCGGGCAACCTCCCGGTCAAGCTCTGGTACTCGGGCTCGTACTACCGCTACGAGCGCCCGCAGAAGGGCCGCTACCGCCACTTCTCCCAGGTCGGCGCCGAGGCGATCGGCGCGGAGGACCCGGCGCTCGACGCCGAGCTGATCATCCTGGCCGACCAGGCCTACCGCTCGCTCGGCCTGAAGGAGTTCCGCATCCTGCTGAACTCCCTCGGCGACAAGGAGTGCCGTCCCGTCTACCGCGCCGCCCTCCAGGCCTTCCTGCGCGAGCTGGACCTGGACGAGGAGACACGTCGACGTATCGACATCAACCCGCTCCGCGTCCTGGACGACAAGCGCGCCGACGTGCAGAAGCAGCTCGTGGGCGCGCCGATGCTCGCCGACTACCTGTGCGACGCCTGCAAGGCGTACCACGAGCAGGTGCGGGAGCTCCTGACCGCGGCGGGCGTCGGCTACGAGGACGACCCGAAGCTGGTCCGCGGTCTCGACTACTACACGCGCACCACCTTCGAGTTCGTCCACGACGGCCTCGGCTCGCAGTCCGCGGTCGGCGGCGGCGGGCGCTACGACGGCCTGTCCGAGATGATCGGCGGCCCCGCGCTGCCGTCCGTGGGCTGGGCGCTCGGCGTGGACCGCACGGTGCTCGCCCTGGAGGCGGAGGGCATCACGCTCGACCTGCCCGCGGCCACCACCGTGTTCGCGGTGCCGCTCGGCGAGGAGGCGCGCCGGGTGCTTTTTGCCAAGGTGACGGAGCTGCGCCGGGCCGGGGTCGCCGCCGACTTCTCGTACGGCGGGAAGGGGCTCAAGGGCGCGATGAAGAACGCCAACCGCTCGGGTGCCCGCTTCACCGTCGTCGCCGGCGAGCGTGATCTCGCCGAGGGCGTCGTCCAGCTCAAGGACATGGAGTCCGGCGAGCAGGAGGCGGTCGCGGTGGACGAGGTCGTGGCCGTGGTGAAGAGCAAGCTGGGCTGATGCTGTGGGCTGGGCCCCGGGTGCGGATGCGCGCCCGGGGCCCAGCCATGTCCCTGGGGTGCGCGGGCCGAGGCTTTCCGGTCAGCGCTCCGGGCCTGGTCGGCGTCCGGGTCAGCCCTCCAGGAGCCCGTGCCGCATCGCGCTCGTCACTGCCGCTGTCCGGTCGGCCACCTCCAACTTGCCGAAGACGCGCAGCAGATGCGTCTTCACCGTCGACTCGCCGATGTGCAGCCGACGGCCGATCTCGGCGTTGGTGCAGCCCTCCGCGACGAGCCGCAGGACGGCCGTCTCACGTTCCGAAAGACGCGGCCGCTCCGGCCTGGCGCGCAACTGGTCCACGAGGCGGGCCGCCACGGACGGGGCGAGGACGGTCTCGCCGCGGGCCGCCGCCCGCACCGCGTCGGCGAGTTCACCGCGGGCCAGGTCCTTGAGGAGATAGCCCGCCGCGCCCGCCTCGACGGCACGCAGGATGTCCCGGTCGGTCTCGTACGTGGTCAGGACGATGACCCGGCACGGAAGGCCCGCCTCCGTCATCCGTACGATCGCGTCCGCGCCGTCGCCGCCTGGCATCCGCAGGTCCATCAGGACGATGTCGGGGCGCAGCCGGGCGGCGAGCGCCTCGGCCTGTGGTCCGTTGGCCGCCTCGGCGACGACGTCCAGGTCGGGCTCGGCGCTGAGCATGGCGCGCAGGCCTTCGCGGACGACGGGGTGGTCGTCGGCGAGCAGGACACGGATCACGGCGCGGTCCTTTCCGAGGGGGCTGCGGGGGTGGCGGTGGGGTGCGGCGGTTCGTGGGCGTCAGGTGTGCCGTCGGGCTCGGGGAGCGGCAGCCGGACCGTGACCGTCGTGCCCCCGCCGGGAGCGCTGACCACCTCGGCCGTGCCGCTGACCTCGGCGGCCCGCGTGCGCAGCCCGCGCAGCCCGAAGCCCTCGTGGGGGGCGCCGGTGTTGAAGCCGCACCCCGAGTCGCTGACCGCCAGCGTGAGCTCGCCCGGCCGGTAGCCGAGGGCGACCCGCACCTCGGCGTCGGGGCCCGCGTGCTTCGCCGCGTTGGCCAGCGCCTCCTGACAGGAGCGCAGCGCGACGACCTCCAGGCCCGGAGGCAGCGGCCGGGCGGCGCCGGTGACCGTAACTGCGGCGCCGTGGCGGGCGGCGACCCGGCGCAGGGCGTCCGGCAGAGAGCCGCCGCGCAGGTCGTCCGGGGCGCGTCCGGCCACGAGGGACCGGGCCTCCGCGAGGTTCTGCCGGGCCGTGGCCTGCATCAGCTCCAGATGGCGACGGGCCGCCGCCACGTCGTGGTCCAGCTCCGCGTCGACGGCCTGGACCAGCATCAGGAGGCTGGTGAACCCCTGGGCGAGGGTGTCGTGGATCTCGCGGGACATGCGCTCGCGCTCGGCCAGGGCGCCGCGCTCGGCGGACAGACGGGCCACCTCCCCGCGGCTCGCCTCCAACTCCGCGATGAGGTCGGCGCGCTCCTGGCTCTGGGCGATGATGCGAATGATCCAGGTGCCGAGCGCCGCGCCGAACACCAGGGACACCACGGCGCCCACCGAGTTGAGGAAGACGTCCTGCGCGTCCGGCCGCCACACCAGTGCCCAGCCCGCCACCGGCACCACATTGATCACGGCGAGGGTGACCATGGCGCGGCGGACCCGCAGCGCGATGAAGCACTGCGGCACCAGGGCGAAGGTCAGCAGGCGGGTCTCGGTGACGAGGACGCCGGACGCCACGAACAGCACCGTGGCCACCGCGAGATAGCGCACCGCCCGACGCTGGTCGGCGCCCTCGGTGAGCAGCACCGGCCGACCGCTGACCACGTACCAGACGAGGAGCAGGACGACCAGCACGGCCGACGCCGGGCGGGCGGCGCCGCCGGGGACCTCGACGCCGAACGCCAGGACCAGCGTGCCGACCCACACGACGGCGAAGTAGCAGTCCCAGAGCAGGAAGCCGCGGTCCCACTGGTTGCTGCCCCGGGGACCGGGCTCCGCGCTCACCCGTCCCGGCGGCTCTTCCAACGGAAGGTCAACAGACACAGCGCCAATCCTCCGACGCACCAGGCCGTGAGCACCAGCGCGATGCGCCCGTACTCCCAACTCCCCGCCTGCTCAAGGACCTGGGCCGACTCCGGCAGGAACACCCCGCGGAAGCCCTGGCACATCCACTTGAGCGGGAACAGGGCGCCGAGCGTGAGCATCCAGTCCGGGACCGTGTCGATGGCTATATAGACACCGGAGATGAACTGCAGCACCAGGAACGGCAGGACGACCACGGACGAGGCGCTGCGGCCGGACCGCGGGACGCTGCTGACGGCGACGCCGAGCAGCGCGCAGCCCGTCAGGCCGAGCACGAAGATCCAGGCGAAGGTGAGCCACTTCTCCGGGGACGTCGGCAGGTCCAGGTCGAACATCGTCGCGCCGACGACGAGCAGCACCAGGGTCTCCAGGAGGCCGGTGATCAGGACGAGCCAGACCTTGCCGAGGAAGTACGAGACCGGTGGCATCGGGGTGCCGCGCAGGCGTCGCAGCACCTGCTCGTCGCGCTCCATGGCGATGGCGATGCCGAGCGACTGGAAGCTGATGGACATGATGCCCGCGCCGATCATCGCGGCGACGTACAGCTGGGACGCCGTGATGCCCGCGTCCTCCACGTCGTCCTTGAAGATCGACGCGAACAGGAAGAGCAGCACCACGGGGAACGCGAACGTGAACACGCCCTGTTCGCGCTGGCGGAAGAACTGCTTCAGCTCCAGCGCGCCCTGGTGCAGTCCCAGCCACCAGGCGCTGGGAAGCCGCTCGGCACCGGACGCGGCCCGGGTGCGACCGGACAGACGCGGGGTCCGCGGAGTCTCGGGTGTGCCGTGTGAGGTCGTCGTGGTCATCGCTCGTCCTCCTCGGACTTCGGCCCGTCGTCCTGTCCGGTCAGACGCAGATACACGTCCTCCAGGCTGGGGCGGCTGATGCGCAGGCCGGGGATCTCGCCGTCGAAGCGGCTCATCAGCTCGGCGACGGTCCGGGTCGGTGTGGTGGTGCGCAGCTTGCGGGGGCCGCTGCCGGGCTCGGTCCACTCGACGACGGCTTCGCTGCCGTACTCCCGGCGCAGGGCCGCGGGCTCGCCCTCGGCCACGACCCGGCCCCGGGCGATCACCGCGAGGCGGTCGGCGAGGGCCTCGGCCTCCTGGAGGTAGTGCGTGGTGAGGACGACGGTGGTGCCCTCGTCGGCCAGGGCCCGGATGACGTCCCAGAACTGGCGGCGGGCAGCCGGGTCGAAGCCCGTCGTCGGCTCGTCGAGCAGCAGCAGGCTCGGGTCGCCGATGATGCCGAGGGCCACGTCGAGCCGGCGGCGCTGCCCGCCCGAGAGCGCCTTGATGCGGCTGTCCGCCTTCTCCTGGAGGCCGACCAGATCCAGCACGTCCTGCGGCCGGCGAGGTCGTGGGTAGTACCGCGCGAAGTGGCTCACCGTCTCGCGCACCGTCAGTTCGGCGGGCGCCGACTCGTCCTGCCAGACGATGCCGACGCGGGCCCGCCAGGCGCGGTCCGCCGTCGCCGGGTCGGCGCCCAGGACGGACACCTCGCCCCCGTCGCGCGTGCGGTGGCCCTGGAGGATCTCGACGGTCGTGGACTTGCCCGCGCCGTTCGGCCCGAGGATGCCGAACACCTCGCCGTGCGTCACCGTCAGATCGATGCCGTCCACGGCCGTCACGGGGCCGTACCTCTTGCACAGCCCACGGACGTCGACAGCTGGTTGATGCGTCGTCATGACATCGAGCCTCCCGCCGGAGCGAACACGACGGGACCCCCATACGTATCTGATTGTGTCCACCGATCGGTGGACACACAGCTACGTACGGCACAATGTCCCTGCCCGCAGGCCCCCACGAGCGACGGAACGGCGTGATGAGCAAATCCACCTCGGTGAAGCAGCCAGTGCAGGACGGCGCCGCGGCCGGTCAGGACCACGAGGACGCGCCGGGAGCCGTCGGTGGCAGCAGGGCGCTCGCACTGCTCCTGGTGATCACCGGAGCCGCCGGGCTGCTCGCCTCCTGGATCATCACGCTCGACAAGTTCGAGCTCCTGAAGGACCCGAACTTCCAGCCGGGCTGCAGCATCAACCCGGTCGTGGCCTGCGGCAGCATCATGAAGAGCGACCAGGCCGAGGCGTTCGGCTTCCCGAACCCGATGCTGGGCCTCGCCACGTACGCGGTCGTGATCGGTGTCGGCATGAGCCTGCTCGGCCGCGCGCGTTTCCCGCGCTGGTACTGGCTCACGTTCAACGCGGGCACGCTCTTCGGCGTCGGCTTCTGCACCTGGCTGATGTTCCAGTCGCTGTACCGCATCAACGCGCTGTGCCTGTGGTGCTGCCTGGCCTGGGCGGCCACCATCATCATGTTCTGGTACGTCACGGCCTTCAACGTCCGCAACGGCTTCCTGCCCGCGCCGCGCTGGCTGAAGACGTTCTTCGAGGACTTCTCGTGGGCCCTGCCCGTCATGCACCTCGGGGTCGTCGCCATGCTGATCCTCACGCGGTGGGGCGCCGACCTCTGGGCCTGACCGGTCCTGCCGGGCACCCCGGCCCGATTGTCAGTGGGGTGGCATAGGGTTTTCGACGTGGAGCCCGACCTGTTCACCGCCGCAGCCGAAGACCGCCAGGAGAAGGACCCGTCCAGCAGTCCCCTGGCCGTCCGGATGCGCCCGCGCACCCTCGATGAAGTCGTCGGACAGCAGCATCTGCTCCGGCCCGGATCGCCGCTGCGCAGACTCGTGGAGGGCGGCAGCGGGCCCGCGGGCCCGTCGTCGGTGTTCCTCTGGGGCCCGCCCGGCATCGGCAAGACGACCCTGGCGTACGTGGTCTCCAAGGCGACGAACAAGCGCTTCGTGGAGCTGTCCGCGATCACCGCGGGCGTCAAGGAGGTCCGCGCGGTCATCGACGGCGCCCGCCGCGCGATGGGCGGCCACGGCAAGGAGACCGTCCTCTTCCTCGACGAGATCCACCGCTTCAGCAAGGCCCAGCAGGACTCCCTGCTGCCCGCCGTCGAGAACCGCTGGGTGACACTGATCGCCGCGACGACGGAGAACCCGTACTTCTCCGTGATCTCCCCGCTCCTGTCCCGCTCCCTGCTGCTCACCCTCGAGCCGCTCACGGACGATGACCTGCGCGGACTCCTGAAGCGGGCCCTCACCGACGAGCGCGGCCTCGGCGGCACCGTCACCCTGCCCGATGACGCCGAGGAGCACCTCCTGCGGATCGCGGGCGGCGACGCCCGGCGTGCGCTCACCGCTCTCGAAGCGGGCGCGGGCTCGGCCCTCTCCAAGGGCGAGAAGGAGATCACGCTCCAGTCGCTCGAGGAGTCCGTCGACCGGGCGGCGGTCAAGTACGACCGCGCCGGAGACCAGCACTACGACGTCGCGAGCGCCCTGATCAAGTCCATCCGCGGCTCGGACGTGGACGCGGCCCTGCACTATCTGGCCCGCATGATCGAGGCGGGCGAGGACCCCCGCTTCATCGCCCGCCGCCTGATGATCTCGGCCAGCGAGGACATCGGCCTCGCCGACCCGACGGCCCTGCCCACCGCCGTCGCCGCCGCCCAGGCCGTCGCCATGATCGGCTTCCCGGAGGCGGCCCTCACCCTCAGCCACGCCACCATCGCCCTCGCCCTGGCCCCGAAGTCGAATGCCGCGACGACGGCCATAGGCGCCGCCCTCGAAGACGTCCGCAAGGGCCACGCGGGCCCCGTCCCGCCGCACCTGCGCGACGGCCACTACAAGGGCGCGGCCAAGCTGGGGCACGCCCAGGGCTATGTCTATCCGCACGACCTGCCCGAGGGCATCGCCGCCCAGGAGTACGCCCCGGAGGCGCTGCGCGACCGCGAGTACTACACCCCCACCCGCCACGGCGCCGAGGCCCGCTACGCCGACGCCGTGGAGTGGACCAGGAAGCACCTCGGCCGCAAGCGGCCCTGACGGCCCTGCGCCGCGACCTGTGTCGCAAGCGGTCCCGACCGCCCTGTAGAATCCCTCGGAGTGCTGCGTCCCGTGTCCGGTCTCGTACCGGCACCACCAGAACGGGACATCCAGCCGGAGCCCCCGCCCTCGGGCAGGGAGGTTCCAGGAGCGTCGCGCACCGTCGAAGGTGTCGCGGGCAGCCCACCACCCTCCCGGATCCCGGGACACGGTCGGTGGGCCACTCGCGTGCTGCACATAGTGCCCAGACCAGGGAACGGCTGCCAGGTGAGTCCGACCGACCGGACCCATCGGGTTTCCCAGGCTGCGGATGCGACCTCCCCTAACCCTGGTGAAGCCGATTTCGTACAGAAAACAGAGGTGTTTGGTTCATGCCGAACCAGTCCCGCCCCAAGGTCAAGAAGTCGCGTGCCCTCGGCATCGCGCTGACCCCGAAGGCCGTCAAGTACTTCGAGGCCCGCCCCTACCCGCCGGGCGAGCACGGCCGTGGCCGCAAGCAGAACTCGGACTACAAGGTCCGTCTGCTCGAGAAGCAGCGGCTGCGCGCGCAGTACGACGTGTCCGAGCGTCAGCTCGTCCGCGCCTACGAGCGTGCCGCGAAGACCCAGGGCAAGACCGGTGAGGCCCTGGTCATCGAGCTGGAGCGTCGTCTCGACGCCCTGGTTCTGCGTTCGGGCATCGCCCGCACCATCTACCAGGCCCGCCAGATGGTCGTCCACGGCCACATCGAGGTCAACGGCCAGAAGGTCGACAAGCCGTCCTTCCGCGTGAAGCCGGACGACGTCGTCATGGTCCGCGAGCGCAGCCGCCAGAAGCCGCTGTTCGAGGTCGCGCGCGAGGGTGGCTTCGCCGCCGACGGCGAGACCCCGCGCTACCTCCAGGTGAACCTGAAGGCCCTGGCCTTCCGCCTGGACCGCGAGCCGAACCGCAAGGAGATCCCCGTGATCTGCGACGAGCAGCTCGTCGTCGAGTACTACGCCCGCTGACCCGGACGTAGCCTCACCTGCTTCAGCCCGCCGTCTCCCCGCCCCGCGTGGTCGGGGAGACGGCGGGTTCGCGCGTTTCCGGGGCCCCCGGCGGGCCCGGCACCTCACCGTGGCCCGGGCGGCACGCCCCGGCCACGTCCGCGCGCCGACGCAGCGCCCGCGAGACCGCCACATCGGGGCTCAGCGCGGCGCCCGCCCGCACACACGCCTCGTACCGCTCGTCGCCGAGCTGCTCCCGGGCCTGCGTCTCGCACAGGACGTGCGGCCCGCCGAAGTGCTCCGAGCCGAACAGCGGCAGCCCCACCGACGGCCAGATCCGCGCCGCGGCACCCTGAAGCACCGCCGCCTCCGCCGCGTCGCCCTCCGCGACCGTGAAGAGCGCGAGCAGCTCGACGGCGAGCACCGTGCCCAGCAGGTCGTGGAAGGCGTGGTCCAGGTCAAGGCACCGGGTCACCAGGTCCCGCGCCTGCCCGTGCTCGCCGTGCGTCCAGGCCGCGTAGCCGAGGACGTACAGGGCGTACGCGAGTGCCCAGCGCTCCCCGTGGTCCTCGCAGACCTGGCGCGCGTCCTCGCACAGCTCCACCGCGTCCCCGAGCGCCCCCTGGAAGGCCAGCGCCATCGCCAGCTCGACCTGGCCCATCAGGACGTTGCTGTTCAGCTCCCCGATCCGGCGGTACTGCTCCAGCGCCGTGCGCAGCAGCTGCTCCGCGCGCGGCATGTCGTCCGTGACGAGGGCCAGACAGCCCATGCGGTGCACCGCGTACGCCGCCGCGACGTCGCTGCCGGTGCGCTCCGCCGTGTCCTTGCACTCCTGGAGCGCGCACAGCGCAGGCACCGTGTCGCCCTGGAGGATCGCCACGTACCCGAGCACCCACAGCGCCTTCAGCCGCGACTCCTCGTGCGCGCCCTCCAGCTCGACGGCCCGCTCCAGCCAGTGCCTGCCCTCCGCGAGGCGCCCGCAGCCCACCCAGCAGAACCACAGCGTGCCCGCCAGGTACTGGCCGAGGTGCGTCTCGTCCGGCTCGGTCAGACAGAACTCCAGGGCGGTGCGCAGATTGGGCAGCTCGCACTCGACGAGCGTGGCCACCTCCCGCTGCCGGGGCGAGAACCAGTCCAGCTCGCACCAGGTGGCGAGCCCCATGTACCAGTCGCGGTGCCTGCGCCGCATCCGTGCCGCGTCGCCCGCCGCCTCCAGCCACTCCGAGCCGTACGCCCGGACCGTGTCGAGCATCCGGTAGCGCACCCCCGTCGGACTCTCCTCGCGGGAGACCACCGACTGCGCGAGCAGCTCGTCGAGCACGTCCAGGACATCGTCCGCGTGCAGCCCGGCACCGCTGCACACGTACTCGACCGACTCCAGGTCGAACGGCCCGGAGAAGACGGAGAGCCGCGCCCACAGCAGCCGCTCCCGCGCCGTGCACAGCTCATGGCTCCAGCCGATCGCCGTCCGCAGCGTCTGATGGCGCGGCGGCACGTCGCGGCGCGTACCGGCGAGCAGCCGGAACCGGTCGTCGAGGCGGGCCAGGAGCTGCCCAGGGGACAGCACCCGCAGCCGCCCCGCCGCCAGCTCCAGGGCGAGCGGGATGCCGTCGAGACGGCGGCACAGCTCCCGCACGTCGGCGAGGTCGCGCTCGTCCGGCGCGAAGCCCGGCAGGCAGGCCGCCGCCCGGTCGGTGAACAGCGCGGCCGCGTCCGACTCCGGCATCGGCGCGAGCGGAAGCACCCGCTCACCGGCCGTGCCGAGCGGCCTGCGGCCCGCCGCGAGCACCCGCAGGCCCGGGCAGCGCAGCAGCAGGTCCCGCACCAGCGACGCCGTCGCGTCCACCAGGTGCTCGAACCCGTCCACGACGAGAAGCAGTTCACGCCCCGTGAGCCGGTCGAGCAGCACCTGCCGCGGCGAGCGGCTCGTGTGGTCCGTCAGCTCCAGGGCACCGGCCACGGCGTGCTCCACGAGATGCGGGTCACGCACCCCCGCCAGCTCCACCAGCCAGGCCCCGTCCCGCGGCCCGACCGCCGCAGCCACCCGCACCGCGAGCCGTGACTTGCCCACGCCGCCGACGCCCGTCACGGTCACCAGACGGGCCGAGGCCAGGGCCGCGGGCAGTGCCGCCAGTTCGGCGGTGCGCCCGACGAAGGCGGTCAGCTCGGCCGGGAGGTTGCCCGCGGCGGGCGGGCAGCCGTGGGAGCGGGCGGAGTCGTTCCGACGGTCGTCGGGGCGCTGAGAGCGTCGCATGGGGTACGGAGCGTACTCAGGCGTAAGCATTCCGTACAATCAGTTCGCCCGGGCTTGCGTGTCCTGCCGCGCTCAAGTGCCGCGTGCGGTAATGCGGTACGGAGCCGGGGCCCCGGCGCGATAGGGTCGGAGGACGACTTTTCGACGTTCGACGACCTTGGGATCCCCAGCGGATCCGGGGCGATGTCTCAGGGAGCGGTGAGCGGTGTCCGGTGGCGAGGTGGCCGGGATCCTGGTGGCCGTCTTCTGGGCGATTCTGGTGTCCTTCCTGGCCGTGGCGCTGGCGAGGCTCGCGCAGACGCTCAGGGCGACCACCAAGCTCGTCGCGGACGTGACCGAGCAGGCGGTGCCGCTGCTCGCCGACGCCTCCACGGCCGTGCGCTCCGCGCAGACCCAGATCGACCGCGTGGACGCCATCGCCACGGACGTCCAGGAGGTCACGTCGAACGCGTCGGCGCTTTCCACGACCGTGGCCTCCACCTTCGGCGGCCCGCTGGTCAAGGTGGCGGCGTTCGGCTACGGAGTGCGCCGGGCCCTCAGTCGTAAGGAAGTGCCCGCCAAGCCGTCACGTCGTACGGTGATCGTGGGCCGCACCCTCCCGTCCGCACGGCGGGGCAAGCGGAAGAAGGACTGACGCAGCGATGTTCCGACGTACGTTCTGGTTCACCGCGGGCGCGGCCGCCGGCGTCTGGGCCACCACCAAGGTCAACCGCAAGCTGAAGCAGCTGACGCCGGAGAGCCTCGCCGCCCGGGCCGCCGACAAGGCGCTCGAAGCGGGCCACCGGCTCAAGGACTTCGCGCTCGACGTCCGCGACGGCATGGCCGAGCGCGAGGCCGAGCTGGGCGACGCCCTCGGCGTGAACGCCCCGGTCGACCCCGAACTGCCCGCACAGCGTCGCTTCGCGCTCGTCGAGCCCGCGACGAAGAAGAACCCCAAGTCCCTCGCCAAGTCGACGGACACGACGTACTCGTACAACCGGAATGAGGACCACTGATGGAGTCGGCTGAAATCCGCCGCCGCTGGCTGAGCTTCTTCGAGGAGCGTGGGCACAAGGTCGTGCCGTCGGCGTCGCTGATCGCAGACGACCCGACGCTGCTCCTCGTCCCCGCGGGCATGGTCCCCTTCAAGCCCTACTTCCTCGGCGAGGCCAAGCCGCCCGCCCCCCGTGTCACCAGCGTGCAGAAGTGCGTGCGCACGCCCGACATCGAAGAGGTCGGCAAGACCACCCGGCACGGCACGTTCTTCCAGATGTGCGGCAACTTCTCCTTCGGCGACTACTTCAAGGAAGGCGCCATCCAGCTCGCCTGGGAGCTGCTGACCTCGCCCCAGGACAAGGGCGGCTACGGCCTGGACCCGGAGAAGCTCTGGATCACGGTCTACAAGGAGGACGACGAGGCCGAGCGCATCTGGCGCGACGTCATCGGCGTCCCCGCCGAGCGCATCCAGCGCCTGGGCATGGGCCCCAACTTCTGGTCCATGGGCGTCCCCGGACCCTGCGGCCCGTGCTCGGAGATCAACTACGACCGCGGCCCCGAGTTCGGCGAGGAGGGCGGCCCGGCCGTCAACGACGAGCGCTACGTGGAGATCTGGAACCTGGTCTTCATGCAGTTCGAGCGCGGCGCCGGCACGGGCAAGGAGGACTTCCCGATCCTCGGCGACCTGCCGTCGAAGAACATCGACACGGGCCTCGGCCTGGAGCGCCTGGCCATGATCCTGCAGGGCGTACAGAACATGTACGAGACCGACACCCTGCGCGTCGTCATGGACAAGGCCACCGAGCTGACCGGCGTGCGCTACGGCGCCGAGCACGGCACGGACGTCTCGCTGCGCGTGGTCGCCGACCACATGCGCACGTCCGTGATGCTCATCGGTGACGGCGTCACGCCCGGCAACGAAGGCCGCGGCTACGTCCTGCGCCGCATCATGCGCCGCGCCGTCCGCAACATGCGCCTGCTCGGCGCCACCGGTCCCGTCGTCGCCGAGCTCGTCGACACGGTCATCAAGACCATGGGCGAGCAGTACCCGGAGCTGCTCACCGAGCGCAAGCGCATCGAGACCGTCGCCCTCGCCGAAGAGGCCGCCTTCCTGAAGGCACTCAAGGGCGGCACGAACATCCTCGACACCGCCGTCACCGACACCAAGGCCGCCGGTTCCACCGTGCTGCCCGGCGACAAGGCGTTCCTGCTCCACGACACCTGGGGCTTCCCGATCGACCTCACCCTGGAGATGGCCGCCGAGCAGGGCCTGACCGTGGACGAGGACGGCTTCAGGCGCCTGATGAAGGAGCAGCGGGAGCGCGCCAAGGCCGACGCCCAGGCCAAGAAGACCGGCCACGCCGACCTCGGCGCCTACCGCGCGATCGCCGACGACGCCGGTGCCACGGACTTCACTGGCTACACCGCCACCGAGAACGAGGCCGTGATCGTCGGCCTCCTCGTCGACGGCGTCTCCTCGCCCGCGGCCACCGAGGGCGACGAGGTCGAGGTCGTCCTCGACCGCACCCCGTTCTACGCCGAGGGCGGCGGCCAGATCGGCGACACCGGCCGCATCCGCCTGGACAGCGGCGCCGTCGTCGAGGTCCGCGACGTCCAGAAGCCGGTGCCGGGCGTGCACGTCCACAAGGGCGTCGTGCAGGTCGGCGAGATCACCGTCGGCGCCCCGGTGTGGGCCTCGATCGACTCCCACCGCCGCCGCGCCATCGCCCGCGCCCACTCCGCCACGCACCTCACCCACCAGGCGCTGCGCGACGCGCTCGGCCCGACGGCCGCCCAGGCCGGCTCCGAGAACCAGCCCGGCCGCTTCCGCTTCGACTTCGGCTCGCCGTCCGCCGTGCCCACGACCGTGATGACGGACGTCGAGCAGCGCATCAACGACGTGCTCTCGCGGGAGCTGGACGTGCAGGCCGAGGTCATGTCGATCGACGAGGCCAAGAAGCAGGGCGCCATCGCCGAGTTCGGCGAGAAGTACGGCGAGCGCGTGCGCGTCGTCACCATCGGCGACTTCTCCAAGGAGCTGTGCGGCGGCACCCACGTGCACAACACCGCCCAGCTCGGCCTGGTCAAGCTGCTCGGTGAGTCCTCCATCGGCTCGGGCGTGCGGCGCATCGAGGCCCTGGTCGGCGTCGACGCGTACAACTTCCTGGCCAAGGAGCACACGGTCGTCGCCCAGCTCCAGGAGCTGGTCAAGGGCCGCACCGAGGAGCTGCCCGAGAAGATCTCCGGCATGCTCGCCAAGCTGAAGGACGCCGAGAAGGAGATCGAGAAGTTCCGCGCGGAGAAGGTCCTCGCGGCCGCCGCCGGTCTCGCCCAGGGCGCCAAGGACGTCCACGGCGTCGCCCTGGTCACCGGCCAGGTCCCGGACGGCACCGGCGCCGACGACCTGCGCAAGCTGGTCCTCGACGTGCGCGGCCGGCTGAATCAAATGTCGGGGGCCAGCGACCGCCCGGCAGTCGTCGCCCTGTTCACCTCGGCCAACGGCAAGCCCCTCACGGTCATCGCCACCAACGAGGCCGCGCGCGAGCGCGGGCTCAAGGCCGGTGACCTGGTGCGCACCGCCGCCAAGACCCTCGGCGGCGGAGGCGGCGGCAAGCCGGACGTCGCCCAGGGCGGCGGCCAGAACGTGGCCGCCATCGGCGACGCGGTCGCCGCCGTCGAGCGCCTCGTCACCGAGACGGTCTGAGGCCCGCCCCGATGACCGAAGGCATCCGTCGCGGGCGCAGGCTCGCGATCGACGTCGGGGACGCCCGGATCGGGGTCGCCTCGTGCGACCCCGACGGGATCCTCGCCACACCGGTGGAGACCGTGCCGGGACGCGACGTCCCGGCCGCCCAGCGCCGCTTGCGGCAACTCGTCGAGGAGTACGAGCCGATCGAGGTCGTCGTCGGGCTCCCTCGCTCCCTCAAGGGGGGCGAGGGCCCGGCCGCCGTGAAGGTCCGCGGCTTCGCCCAGGAGCTCGCCGCCGGGATTGCGCCCGTTCCGGTGAGACTCGTGGACGAGAGGATGACCACAGTGACGGCCAGTCAGAGCCTGCGCGCCTCCGGCGTGAAGTCCAAAAAGGGCAGGTCTGTCATCGATCAGGCGGCGGCTGTCGTGATCCTGCAGCAGGCCCTGGAGTCCGAACGGGCGTCAGGAAGGGCCCCCGGCGAGGGCGTCGAAGTGGTCATCTGATCGCGATACGGTAACGTTCCGCGCGATGCGGCGGCGTTCGAACAGCTGCCGCACAGCATCAAGAGGCGGAACGGTTGCCCTGACATCCAGCCGGCGGCCCCCGCCTCGCGGCTCGTAGGGGATCGATGACTGAGTATGGCCGGGGCCCAGGCTCCGAACCGTGGCATCCCGAGGACCCGTTGTACGGGGACGGCGGATGGGGAGGACAGCAGGCCGACGGCTCGTCCCCCTACGGCGGCCAGGAGCAGTACCACTCCCAGCAGCCGCACCAGTCTCACCAGCAGCAGCCGCACCAGCAGCACCCCCAGCAGTCGCACCACCAGCACCACCCGCAGCAAGGGCAGTACCCGCACCAGCAGCCGCACCCTCAGGGGGCCCAGCAGCCCCAGCACTCCCAGCAGCAGGCTCCCCACGGCGACTGGAACTCGGGCCAGCAGCAGGCCTACGGCTCCCAGGGGTACGACCAGCAGGGCTATGACCAGCAGGGATACGCACCCGCCCAGGCGCAGTACGGCGGCGGGGGCGGTCGGCCCGGCGACGGCGGCTGGGACAGCGGACAGCACGGCCAGGTCCCGTACGGCGGCGACCCCGTGGACCCCTACGGCGGGCAGCCCGGGTCCTACGCCGAGGAGCGCCCCGACTACTACGGCACGCCGGAGGCCTACCCGCCGCCCGAGCCGCCGGGACGTCGGCGCCCCGCTCCCGACCCTGAGCCCGAGACCGACTGGGACCCCGGGCCCGACCAGGGCGAGCACGCCTTCTTCGCGGACGGCGACGACGAGGACGACGACGAACCGGGGCGCGGCGCCGGTCGCGGCGACCGGCGCGGCCGTGGTGGCAAGAAACCCAAGAAACGCCGCAGCGGCTGCGCCTGCCTGGTCGTGACCGTGGTCTTCGCGGGTGGCCTCGGCGGCGTCGGCTACTTCGGCTATCAGTTCTACCAGGATCGTTTCGGCACGGCCCCCGACTATTCCGGCGACGGCACCGCGTCGAATGTCACCGTGACCATCGAAAAGGGTTCCGGCGGCTATGACATCGGCAATCGCCTCAAGGCCGCCGGGGTGGTCAAGAGCGTCGACGCATTCGTCTCCGCACAGGGCAAGAACCCGGACGGACAGAAGATCCAGGCGGGCGTCTACACCCTCAAGAAACAGATGTCGGCCGCGTCCGCCGTCGAATTGATGCTCAGCCCGAAGAGCCGTAACAACCTCATCATTCCGGAAGGCACGCGAAATGTCCGCGTGTACAGCCAGATCGATGAGCGACTGCAGCTGAAGAAGGGCACCACGAAGGACGTCGCCCACAAGGAATGGAAGAATCTCGGCCTGCCCGAGTGGGCCACGGCCAACATGGCCGGTGAGGCCAAGGACCCGCTGGAAGGCTTCCTCTTCCCCGCCAGCTATCCCGTCGCCAAGGGGCAGAAGCCCGCGGACGTCCTGCGGAAGATGGTGGCCGAAGCCACCGCCAAGTACGACGCGATGGGCGTCGAGGAACAGGCCTCGCAGCTCGGCCTGAAGAACCCGCTCCAGGTCGTCACGGTGGCGAGCCTCGTGCAGGCCGAGGGCAAGTACAAGCACGACTTCGAGAAGGTCGCGACGGTCGTCTACAACCGACTGAAGCCCGGTAACACCGAGACCTACGGCCTCCTCGACTTCGACTCGACGGTGAATTACCTGAAGGGTCAGTCCAAGCTCGCCATCGGCTCCGTCGACGAGCTCCGCAAGCTGAAGGACCCGTACAACACCTACAAGATCAAGGGCCTGCCGCCCGGGCCGATCGGAAACCCGGGCGAGGTCGCGATCAAGTCCGCGCTGAATCCGGCGAAGGGCAACTGGTACTACTTCGTCTCCGTCAGCGCTGACAAGACGCTCTTCGCGGAGACGAACGAGGAACAGAACCGGAACCGCGAGAAATACCTGAAGGAGCAGAACGGACAGTGAGCGTCAACGGCCGGCGGGCCGCGGTACTCGGCTCGCCCATCGCTCATTCCCTTTCCCCGGTGCTGCACCGCGCCGCCTACGCCGAACTCGGCCTCGGTGACTGGTCGTACGACCGATTCGAGGTCGACGAGGAGGCGCTGCCCGGGTTCTTCGAACAGCTCGGGCCCGAGTGGGCGGGGCTCTCCCTCACGATGCCGCTGAAGCGCGCCGTGATCCCGCTGCTCGACTCGGTCAGCGGCACCGCCGCGTCCGTGGAGGCCGTCAACACGGTCGTGCGGACCGGCGACGGGCGCCTCACCGGCGACAACACGGACATCCCCGGCATGATCGCCGCCCTGCGGGAGCGCGGCATCGAGCAGGTCGAGTCCGCCGCGATCCTCGGCGCGGGCGCCACCGCGTCCTCCGCCCTGGCCGCGCTCGCCCGGATCTGCACCGGCGAGGTCGTCGCGTACGTACGCAGCGAGGCCCGCGCCGCCGAGATGCGGCAGTGGGGCGAGCGGCTCGACGTCGAGGTGCGCACCGCCGACTGGGCGGACGCAGAGCGGGCCCTGCACGCGCCGCTGGTCATCGCCACCACCCCGGCGGGCACCACGGACGCGCTGTCCCACGCCGTGCCGGAGCGGCCCACCACGCTCTTCGACGTGCTGTACGACCCCTGGCCGACGACACTCGCGGCGCGCTGGTCGGCGTACGGCGGCGCCGTCGTCAGCGGGCTCGACCTGCTGGTGCACCAGGCGGTGCTTCAGGTCGAGCAGATGACGGGGCGGACGCCGGGACCGCTCGACGTGATGCGCAAGGCGGGGGAGCGGGCGCTCGCGGAGCGCTGACGCCCGCTGGACGGGGCGCGGGCTGCCCCGGCGTCCGTCAGCTGGACCGGGCGCCGGGTCACGCCGCCGGACGTGGGAGGATCGGGGGTGGCGGGCCAGGGCCACGCACCCGGTCGCGCCGCAAGCCGTTCCAGGCGCGAGGATGAGGAGCACCGTTGAGCAGGTTGCGCTGGCTGACCGCGGGGGAGTCCCACGGACCCGCACTGGTGGCGACGCTGGAGGGCCTTCCGGCCGGCGTCCCGATCACCACGGACATGGTGGCGGACCACCTCGCCCGGCGGCGCCTCGGCTATGGGCGCGGCGCACGGATGAAGTTCGAGCGTGACGAGGTCACGTTCATCGGCGGCGTCCGGCACGGCCTGACCATGGGCTCGCCCGTCGCGGTCATGGTGGGCAACACCGAGTGGCCCAAGTGGGAGCAGGTCATGTCGGCCGACCCGGTCGACCCCGCCGAGCTCGCCGAGCTGGCCCGCAACGCCCCGCTGACCCGCCCCCGGCCCGGCCACGCCGACCTCGCGGGCATGCAGAAGTACGGCTTCGACGAGGCCCGGCCGATCCTGGAGCGCGCCTCCGCCCGCGAGACCGCGGCCCGCGTGGCCCTCGGCGCGGTCGCCCGCTCCTACCTGAAGGAGACGGCCGGGATCGAGGTCGTCAGCCACGTCGTGGAGCTGGCCGCGGCCAGGGCCCCGTACGGCGTGTACCCGACCCCCGCCGACGTCGAGAAGCTCGACGCCGACCCCGTGCGCTGCCTCGACGCCGACGCGTCGAAGGCGATGGTCGCGGAGATCGACCAGGCCCACAAGGACGGCGACACCCTGGGCGGTGTGGTCGAGGTGCTCGCGTACGACGTGCCGGTGGGCCTCGGCTCGCACGTGCACTGGGACCGGCGCCTCGACGCGCGGCTCGCCGGCGCGCTCATGGGCATCCAGGCCATCAAGGGCGTCGAGGTCGGCGACGGCTTCGACCTCGCGCGGGTGCCGGGATCCCAGGCGCACGACGAGATCGTCGCCACCGCCGACGGCGTCAAGCGCGCCACCGGCCGCTCCGGCGGCACCGAGGGCGGCCTCACCACCGGTGAGCTGCTGCGGGTGCGCGCCGCGATGAAGCCCATCGCGACGGTGCCGCGCGCCCTCGCCACGATCGACGTGGCCACCGGCGAGGCGGCCAAGGCGCACCACCAGCGCTCCGACGTCTGCGCCGTCCCCGCGGCCGGCATCGTGGCCGAGGCCATGGTGGCGCTGGTGCTCGCGGACGCGGTCGCGGAGAAGTTCGGCGGCGACAGCGTCACGGAGACCCGCCGCAACGTCCGTTCGTACCTCGACAACCTCCAGATCCGGTGACGGCCGACGCGACCGGACCGGTGAGCGGGCCGCGCGTCGTGCTCGTGGGCCCGATGGGCTCGGGCAAGTCCACGGTCGGCGCGCTCCTTGCCGACCGGCTCGGCGTGGCCTACCGGGACACCGACGCCGACATCGTGGCCGCCGAGGGCCGCGAGATCGCCGACCTCTTCCTCGACGAGGGCGAGCCGTACTTCCGGATGCGTGAGCGCGCCGCGGTGCGGGCCGCCGTCGCCGACCACGACGGCGTCCTCGCCCTCGGCGGCGGCGCGATCCTCGACGAGGGCACGCGTGCGCTGCTGCGCGGCCTGCCCGTGGTCTACCTCGCGATGGACGTCGAGGAGGCGGTCCGCCGGGTCGGGCTCAACGCCGCCCGGCCGCTGCTCCTGGTCAACCCGCGCAAGCAGTGGCGCGAGCTGATGGACGCGCGCCGTCATCTGTACGAAGAAGTCGCCCGCGCCGTCGTCGCCACGGACGACCGCACCCCCGAAGAGGTCGCGGAAGCGGTCCTCGACGCACTGGAGTTGAAGGAAGCATGAGCGAGGCAGTGACGCGCATCCACGTCGGCGGCACGGCGGGCACCGAGCCGTACGAGGTGCTCGTCGGGCGGCAGCTGCTCGGTGAACTCGGCGCCCTGATCGGCGACGCCGCCAAGCGGGTCGCCGTCATCCACCCCGAGGCGCTGGCCGAGACCGGCGACGCACTGCGCCAGGACCTGGCCGACCAGGGCTACGAGGCCGTGGCCGTGCAGGTGCCCAACGCCGAGGAGGCCAAGACCGCCGAGGTCGCCGCGTACTGCTGGAAGGCGCTCGGCCAGTCCGGCTTCACGCGCACCGACGTGATCGTGGGCGTCGGCGGCGGTGCCACCACCGACCTGGCCGGATTCGTGGCCGCCACCTGGCTGCGCGGGGTGCGGTGGATCGCCGTGCCGACGACCGTGCTCGGCATGGTGGACGCGGCGGTCGGCGGCAAGACCGGCATCAACACCGCCGAGGGCAAGAACCTGGTGGGATCCTTCCACCCGCCCGCGGGCGTGCTGTGCGACCTGGCGGCGCTGGACTCGCTGCCGGTGCACGACTACGTCTCCGGGCTCGCGGAGATCATCAAGGCGGGCTTCATCGCGGACCCGGCGATCCTCGACCTCATCGAGGCCGACCCGGAGGCCGCGCGCACGCCCGCGGGGCCGCACACGTCCGAGCTGATCGAGCGCTCCATCAAGGTCAAGGCGGAGGTCGTCTCCGGCGACCTCAAGGAGTCCGGCCTGCGCGAGATCCTCAACTACGGGCACACGCTGGCGCACGCCATCGAGAAGAACGAGCGCTACAAGTGGCGGCACGGCGCCGCCGTCGCCGTCGGCATGCACTTCGCGGCCGAACTCGGCCGCCTGGCGGGCCGCCTCGACGACGCGACCGCCGACCGTCACCGGACCGTCCTGGAGTCCGTCGGGCTGCCGCTGAGCTACCGCTACGACCAGTGGCCCAAGCTCCTGGAGACCATGAAGGTCGACAAGAAGTCCCGCGGTGACCTGCTGCGCTTCATCGTCCTCGACGGTCTCGCCAAGCCCACCGTCCTGGAGGGCCCGGACCCGGCGGTGCTGCTCGCCGCGTACGGGGAAGTCGCCGACTGACCGTCCGTTCCGCCCTGTTCGGGGCGGAACGAATCAGCCATGGGCACTTCTCGGCCGCCCCGGCCGTTCACACAACATCGGCCGGGGACGGTACCGTTCGGTAAGGGTGGCCCCGGCTGCCGCCCGCATCAGCAGTCGTACGAGACGGAGTGGCACCGGATGCAGCACGCAGTGGGGTCTCCGCTGCCGCCGCCCCCTCAGCCGGGGCACGGATCGGCCACCGGCTGGTCCCCGGCCGCACACCACCCGAGCGGTCCGCCGCCGGGTGCGGCTCCGGGCTCCCCTCCGCCGCCCGTGCCCGGGGCACCGGGCGCCTCGCACGCACCGGCCCCGCATGTCCCGGGCGGGCCGCACGCCCCTGGCCCGGTCCCGCAGGCACCGCACGCTCCGGGGGCGCCACAGGCACCGCACGCCCCTGGCCCGACGTCGCACGCACCCGGACCGGCTCCGCACGCTCCCGGCCCCGCTCCGCACGCTCCCGGTCACGCCCCGCACCCCGCGGCCACCGGGCACGCCCAGACCGGCCCCGCCGCGCACCACGCCCCCGCGCCGCCCGCCCGCGACACCACCGGCCACATCCAGCTCCCGCCCGGCGGCCCCGTCGCCATGCCGAGCCCGCCGCCCGGCACGGCCCGGGCCGACACGGGCTCCACCACGCTCGCCGTGCTCCTCATCGGCCCCGCGGGCGCGGGCAAGACCAGCGTCGCCAAGTTCTGGGCCGAGCACCGGCGCGTGCCGACGTCCCACATCAGCCTCGACGACGTACGCGAATGGGTGCGCTCGGGCTTCGCCGACCCCCAGTCGGGCTGGAACGACCACTCCGAGGCGCAGTACCGCCTGGCCCGCCGCACCTGCGGCTTCGCCGCACGGAACTTCCTGGCCAACGGCATCTCCTGCATCCTCGACGACGCGGTCTTCCCCGACCGGCCCGTGGTCGGGCTCGGCGGCTGGAAGCGGCACGTCGGCCCCGGCCTGCTGCCCGTCGTCCTGCTGCCCGGCCTTGAGGTCGTCCTGGAGCGCAACGCCCAGCGCAGCGGCAACCGCCGGCTCACGGACGAAGAGGTGGCCCGCATCCACGGCCGCATGGCCGGGTGGTACGGCTCGGGGCTGCCGATCATCGACAACTCCCAGCTCGACGTCCCCGCCACGGCCCGTCTCCTGGACGACGTCCTGGCCCGGGCGATCGCGAGCCCGCCGCAGTGGTAGGGCCCGAGTCTCCCGGCTCATGAGTCACGAGTAGGTCACCCCGTCCCCGAAGCTCCTTCACACCCGCCGGTACGGCGCTACGGTCGGGGCCCAGCGGTATCAGTCCTCGGGGGACGAGATGACCACTCCGCATGTCACACCACCAGCCGCGCCCCGCACCGCGCCCAAGTGGGCCCGCAAGCGCTTCGTGCTCCCCGCCCTGGCCCTCGCGTTCTTCATAGGCATCGGTGCGGGTGCCGGTGGCGACGCTTCCGAGGGCGACAAGAAGTCCGCGCAGGCCGCGGCGCGGTCCACGGTCACCGCGACCACCACGGTGACCGCGACGCCCAAGGCCAAGGCCGAGAAGGCCGAGCCCGAACCGGCGGACACCGTCACCGTGCGCACGACGAAGACCGTGAAGGCCACCGTCACAGTGCGGCCACCGGACACCGGCTCGGGCGACGACGAGCCGGGCGGGTCCGGCGACGACGGTTCCGGCGGCGGTGCCGTCTCCTACGCCAACTGCGCCGCCGCCCGCGCGGCGGGTGCGGCGCCGGTGCACCGCGGTGAGCCGGGCTACGGCCGCCACCTCGACCGCGACGGGGACGGGGTCGGCTGCGACACGTAGGGGCTGGCCGCTTTCTGGGACGACCTGGGTCTGGCCCCGTCAGGGGCGCGGGGAACTGCGCGCTCAGCGCGCGAAACGCCGCAGACGCGTCTGCCGCGTGACCTGGCAGATGCGTCTGCGGCATCGCTGTGGCTGGTCGCGCAGTTCCCCGCGCCCCTGACGGGGCCCGCCTCGGCGCCCCCGCACCTCGTCCGGACGCGCTGAAACGGCCGCTCCGCTTCCACCCTCATAGGCTCGCCCCATGTCAGAGGTGTACGCCGCACGCAGGGAGCGGCTCAGGGAGCGCTGCGCCGGTGGAGGGAACGCCGCCGCGCTCGTGTCGCGGCCCGCCAACGTGCGCTATCTCGCGGGCACGGCGCCGACCGGGGCCGTACTGCTTCTCGGGCGGACCGAGGACGTCCTTGTGTGCGGCCGGCCGCCGGGCGAGGAGCCGGGGACGGAGCTGGCCGACGCGGGGCTGCGGGCGCACGTCCTCGCGACCCCCGGGGGCGACCCGGCCGTCGTGGGGGCGGGGCAGGCCGCCGCGCAGGGGGCCGAGACGCTGGCCGTGGAGGAGCACCACCTCACCGTGGCCCGGCACCACGCGCTGGCCTCCGTCGCGCCGGGGGTACGCCTGACGGACCTCGGACAGGGCGTGGAGCAGCTGCGCCTGGTGAAGGACGAGGAGGAGATCTCCTGTCTGCGGATCGCCGCCGAGATCGCCGACCAGGCGCTGGGGGAGCTCCTGGAGTCGATCCTGGTGGGCCGCACCGAGCGGCACCTCGCGCTGGAGCTGGAGCGTCGCCTCGTGGACCACGGGGCCGACGGACCGGCGTTCGCGACGTCCGTCGGCACCGGGCCGAACTCGGGCCGCGGCGGGCACCGGCCCACCGACCGGCGCGTCGAGGAGGGCGACTTCCTCTCCGTCTGCCTCGGCTCCTGCTACCGCGGCTACCGCAGCGAGATCGGCCGCACCTTCGTCATCGGCACCTCGCCTGCGGACTGGCAGATCGAGCTGTACGACCTCGTCTTCGCCGCTCAGCGGGCCGGTCGCGAGGCCCTGACCCCCGGCGCCGCCTGCCGTGACGTGGACCGCGCGGCACGTCACGTACTGGACGCGGCGGGCTACGCGGACGGGCTCCCTCCGCGCACCGGACACGGCGTCGGACTCGAAATCGACGAGGACCCGCAGTTGGCGCCCGCGGCCATGGGTAAACTGGACGCTTGCGTGCCGGTCACCGTCGAACCGGGGGTCCACCTCCCGGGCCGGGGCGGGGTCCGGATCGATGACACGCTCGTCGTCCGCTGCGAAGCGGACGGCGGACCCGAGCTACTCACCATCACGACCAAGGAGCTGCTCGCGCTCTAGCGCGTGCGCGTGCCCCGGGGTCGTCCACGTCAGTCCAGGAGATTCCGCAACCGTGGCTTCCACGAACGACCTCAAGAACGGCATGGTGCTCAAGCTCGACGGGGGCCAGCTCTGGTCCGTCGTCGAGTTCCAGCACGTCAAGCCCGGCAAGGGCCCGGCCTTCGTGCGCACCAAGCTCAAGAACGTGCTCTCCGGCAAGGTGGTCGACAAGACCTTCAACGCCGGTGTCAAGGTCGAGACGGCCACCGTCGACAAGCGCGACATGCAGTTCTCGTACATGGACGGCGACTACTTCGTCTTCATGGACATGGAGACCTACGACCAGCTGCACATCGACAAGAAGGTCGTCGGCGACGCCGCGAACTTCCTGATCGAGGGCTTCGAGGCCACCGTCGCGCAGCACGAGGGCGAGGTGCTCTTCGTCGAGCTGCCGGCCGCCGTCGAGCTCGTCATCCAGGAGACCGAGCCGGGCGTCCAGGGCGACCGCTCCACCGGTGGCACCAAGCCCGCCACCCTGGAGACCGGCCACCAGATCAACGTGCCGCTCTTCATCACCACCGGTGAGAAGATCAAGGTCGACACGCGTGACAGCAGCTACCTCGGCCGGGTGAACAGCTAACCGTGGCCGCCCGTAACACGGCCCGCAAGCGCGCCTTCCAGATCCTCTTCGAGGCCGACCAGCGCGGTGCAGACGTCCTGACGGTCCTCGCGGACTGGGTGCGCCACGCGCGCTCCGACACCCGGCAGCCGCCGGTCAGCGAGTACACGATGGAACTCGTCGAGGGATACGAGAAGCACGCTTCCCGCATCGACGAGCTGATCTCGCAGTACGCCGTCGGATGGACGCTCGACCGGATGCCCGTCGTCGACCGGAACATCCTGCGTCTCGGCGCGTACGAACTCGTCTGGGTCGACGGAACGCCCGACGCGGTGGTCCTGGACGAGGCCGTCCAGCTCGCCAAGGAATTCTCCACGGACGAGTCGCCGGCCTTCATCAATGGGCTGCTCGGCCGCTTCAAGGAGCTGAAGCCGAGTCTTCGCCGGGCGGAGTAGGCTGCCGCCTCTTTTCTCGGACGCCGTAGGGCCCGCAGCTGTTTGGCTGCGGGCCCTACGGCGTTTTTCATTCCGCACCGGCGCGCACGGCCGGGCGTTTTCCGTCCGCCGACCGATTCCGGCGGACATGTCGCCTGTGGGCGGCCCACAAAAACGCCGCCGGGGTGGCCGGAACCCAATCGGTTCCGGCCACCCCGGCGGCACGTTTCTGCTCAACTCTCCCTTGGGAGAATCAGACCTCTTCGTGGGCCACGGCGCGGCGCGCGTCGGCGTCGAGAACGCCCCAGCTGATCAGCTGCTCGGTGAGCACCGAGGGCGACTGGTCGTAGATGACGGCGAGGGTGCGCAGGTCGTCCTGGCGGATGGAGAGGACCTTGCCGTTGTAGTCGCCGCGCTGGGACTGGATCGTGGCGGCGTAACGCTGCAGGGGGCCCGCCTTCTCGGCCGGGACGTGGGCGAGCCGCTCCAGGTCGAGGACCAGCTTGGGCGGGGGCTCTGCGGCACCGCCGGGCGGGGTGCCCGGGAGGAGTTCCTGCACCGGAACGCCGTAGAAGTCCGCCAGCTCGGCAAGGCGCTGCACGGTCACGGCACGGTCGCCGCGCTCGTACGACCCGACCACTACCGCCTTCCAGCGACCCTGGGACTTCTCTTCCACTCCGTGGAGGGAAAGGCCCTGCTGGGTGCGGATGGCGCGGAGCTTGGCCCCGAGCTGTTTGGCGTATTCGCTGGACATATAGCTCCCCGGACGCTGTGACAACGTGCGGCTCCGCCGCGCTCCTAGTGACTCACTGTGAGGTTACGCAGCGTTACTTGGCTGCGTCAAGCCGAATGAGTCCGGGGGCCCCTTCCGTGGGGGTGGTGACGGCCCGCGTTGCCGTTGCTGGTACCGTGAGAAACGCTGCTGACGCAGTTGGCGCAATTTAGACGTCCTTTAAGGTCCGTCCCGTGAGGCGGAGAAGGAGGTCCGTTTTACATGGACACGCATGACTCCGATGTCGCGCGGCCCGTTCTCGAAGGCCCGGACATCGCACGGGTGTTGACCCGTATCGCGCACGAAATCGTCGAGCGCGCCAAGGGCGCCGATGACGTGGTCCTGCTCGGCATTCCCACTCGGGGTGTCTTCCTCGCCCAGCGGCTCGCCGCGAAGCTCGAGGAGATCACCGGCCGCAAGATCCCGGTCGGCTCCCTCGACATCACGATGTACCGCGACGACCTGCGGATGCACCCGCCGCGCGCCCTCGCCCGCACCGAGATCCCCGGTGACGGCATCGACGGCCGCCTCGTCGTCCTCGTCGACGACGTGCTCTTCTCCGGCCGCACCATCCGCGCCGCCCTCGACGCCCTGAACGACATCGGCCGCCCGCGCGCGGTGCAGCTCGCCGTTCTCGTCGACCGCGGCCACCGAGAACTGCCCATCCGCGCCGACTACGTAGGCAAGAACCTCCCGACGTCGCTGCGGGAGACGGTCAAGGTCCAGCTCGCCGAGGAGGACGGCCGCGACGCCGTGCTGCTCGGTGCCAAGCCGACCGCTCCGGCCGGCGAGCGCTAGCTCCTTCCCGCACGACCGGCCCCCGTGGCCCTGGTCCGTGCGCGAGCTGACGCGCGCCCGCATGCCCGCCGTGCCCCGCGGGGGACACCCCCACCCGGGCACCCGCACACCTGAATTCCCTTACGGAGCCCACCAGATGATGCGACACCTCATCTCGGCCGCCGACCTCACCCGCGACGACGCCGTTCTCATCCTCGACACCGCGGAGGAGATGGCCCGCGTCGCCGACCGGCCGATCAAGAAGCTGCCGACCCTGCGCGGCCGCACCGTCGTCAACCTCTTCTTCGAGGACTCGACGCGGACCCGGATCTCCTTCGAGGCCGCCGAGAAGCGCCTCTCCGCCGACGTCATCAACTTCACCGCCAAGGGCTCCAGCGTCTCCAAGGGCGAGTCCCTGAAGGACACCGCCCAGACCCTGGAGGCCATGGGCGTCGACGCGGTCGTCATCCGCCACGGAGCCTCCGGCGCGCCCTACACGCTCGCGAACTCCGGCTGGATCGACGCGGCCGTCATCAACGCGGGCGACGGCACCCACCAGCACCCCACCCAGGCCCTCCTCGACGCCTTCACCATGCGCCGCCGCCTGGTCGGCAGGGACGCCGGGCTCGGCCAGGACCTGGCCGGCAAGCGCGTCACGGTCGTCGGCGACATCCTGCACAGCCGCGTCGCCCGCTCGAACGTGGACCTGCTGCACACCCTCGGCGCCGACGTCACCCTCGTCGCCCCGCCCACCCTGGTCCCGGTGGGCGTCGAGCACTGGCCGTGCGAGGTGTCGTACGACCTCGACCGGGTGCTGCCGAAGTCGGACGCGGTGATGATGCTGCGCGTGCAGCGCGAGCGCATGAACGCCGCGTTCTTCCCCACCGAGCGGGAGTACTCCCGCCGCTACGGCCTCGACGGCGAGCGCATGGCGCGGATGCCCGAGCACGCCATCGTGATGCACCCAGGACCGATGGTCCGCGGCATGGAGATCACCGCCGAGGTCGCCGACTCCGACCGCTGCACGGTCGTCGAGCAGGTCGCCAACGGCGTCTCGATCCGCATGGCCGTCCTGTACCTGCTCCTCGGCGGCAACGAGCCCGCCGTCACCCACACCCGCCCCGCCACCGAGCGCCCCGCGCACACCGCTTTCCCGGACGAGGAGAAGTAAGACCATGAGCAAGATCCTGATCCGTGGCGCACAGGTGCTCGGCGGCGAGCCGCAAGACGTCCTGATCGACGGCGACACCGTCGCCGAGGTGGGCACCGGCCTCGGCGCCGAGGGCGCCACCGTCGTCGAGGCCGACGGCAAGATCCTCCTGCCGGGCCTGGTCGACCTGCACACCCACCTGCGCGAGCCCGGCCGCGAGGACTCCGAGACCGTCCTCACCGGCACCCGCGCCGCCGCCAGCGGTGGCTACACCTCGGTCTTCGCGATGGCCAACACCTTCCCCGTCGCCGACACCGCAGGCGTCGTCGAGCAGGTCTACCGCCTCGGCAAGGAGTCCGGCTACTGCGACGTGCAGCCCATCGGCGCCGTCACCGTCGGCCTGGAGGGCAAGAAGCTCGCCGAGCTGGGCGCCATGCACGAGTCGGCGGCCGGTGTCACGGTCTTCTCCGACGACGGCAAGTGCGTCGACGACGCCGTGATCATGCGGCGCGCCCTGGAGTACGTGAAGGCCTTCGGCGGCGTCGTCGCCCAGCACGCGCAGGAGCCGCGGCTCACCGAGGGCGCCCAGATGAACGAGGGCGTCGTCTCCGCGGAGCTGGGGCTCGGCGGCTGGCCCGCGGTGGCCGAGGAGTCGATCATCGCCCGGGACGTGCTGCTCGCCGAGCACGTCGGTTCGCGCGTGCACATCTGCCACCTGTCGACCGCCGGCTCCGTCGAGATCGTGCGCTGGGCCAAGTCCCGCGGCATCGACGTCACGGCCGAGGTCACCCCGCACCACCTGCTCCTCACCGACGAGCTGGTGCGCAGCTACAACCCGGTCTACAAGGTCAACCCGCCGCTGCGCACCGAGCGCGACGTCCTGGCGCTGCGTGAGGCCCTGGCCGACGGCACGATCGACATCGTCGCCACCGACCACGCCCCGCACCCGCACGAGGACAAGGACTGCGAGTGGGGCGCGGCCGCCATGGGCATGGTCGGCCTGGAGACCGCCCTGTCCGTCGTCCAGCACACGATGGTCGACACCGGCCTGCTCACCTGGGCGGGCGTCGCCGACCGCATGTCCCACACCCCGGCCCGCATCGGGCAGGCCGAAGGACACGGCCGCCCCGTCTCGGCAGGCGAGCCCGCGAACCTCACGCTCGTCGATCCGGCATACCGTGGACCCGTGGACCCCGCGGGATTCGCCTCCCGCAGCCGCAACACCCCCTACGAGGGCCGTGAGCTGCCGGGACGCGTCACGCACACGTGGCTGCGGGGCCGGGCCACGCTCGTCGACGGGAAGCTCCAGTGACCGCTACACACGTTCTTGCCACCCACCTGACCCACCTGGCCGCCGAGGAGAAGTCGGCGGAGGTCACCGACTGGGCCGCCCGCATCGGCTGGGTCGTCGGTCTGCTGCTCTTCATCGCGCTCGTCTACTGGCTGATGCGCGAGGGCTGGAAGTGGCGCGGCACGCTCCAGTCCGACCTGCCGGAGCTCCCCAGCGCGCCGTCCGAGACCGGCCCGGCCACACTTGAGCTGACCGGCCGGTACCACGGCTCCACCACCGCGGGCCAGTGGCTCGACCGGATCGTGGCGCACGGCCTTGGCACCCGCAGCCGGGTGGAGCTGACCCTCACGGACGCGGGCCTGGACGTCGTACGCCCCGGGGCGCGGGACTTCTTCATCCCGAAGGAGGCGCTGCGCGAGGCCCGGCTCGACAAGGGCATCGCGGGCAAGGTCCTCGCCGAGGGCGGTCTGCTGATCGTCACCTGGGCGCACGGCGACAAGCTCCTCGACTCCGGCTTCCGCTCGGACCACGCCGCCGAGCAGGCCGAGTGGGTCACCACCGTCAACAACATGATCGACAGCACGAAGACCGACGGCGCCGACGCCGAGGTCGACAGCACGACGCAAACGGAAGGCGCACGATGACGACCTCCACTCGGGGAGCCGCGAAGACTCCCGCCGTACTCGTCCTGGAGGACGGCCGCACCTTCCGCGGGCGCGCCTACGGGGCCGTGGGGGAGACCTTCGGCGAGGCCGTCTTCTCCACCGGCATGACCGGCTACCAGGAGACCCTCACCGACCCGTCGTACCACCGCCAGGTCGTGGTGATGACCGCCCCGCACGTCGGCAACACCGGCGTCAACGACGAGGACCCCGAGTCCGCCCGGATCTGGGTCTCCGGCTACGTGGTGCGCGACCCCGCGCGCGTGCCCTCCAACTGGCGCGCCAAGCGCTCCCTGGACGAGGAGCTGGAGCGCCAGGGCGTCGTCGGCATCAGCGGCATCGACACCCGAGCCCTCACCCGCCACCTGCGCGAGCGCGGCGCCATGCGCGTCGGCATCTTCTCCGGAGAGGCCGTCTCCGGCGACGCGGAGCTGCTCGCCAAGGTGCAGCAGTCCCCGCAGATGAAGGGCGCGAACCTGTCCGCGGAGGTCGCCACCAAGGAGACGTACGTCGTCCCCGCGATCGGCACCAAGAGGTTCACGGTCGCCGCCGTCGACCTCGGCATCAAGGGCATGACCCCGCAGCGCATGGCCGAGCGCGGCATCGAGGTGCACGTGCTGCCCGCGACCGCCACCGCCGAGGACGTCTACGCGGTCAACCCGGACGGCGTGTTCTTCTCCAACGGCCCCGGTGACCCCGCCACGGCCGACGGTCCCGTCGCTGTCATGCAGGAGGTCCTGAAGCGCAGGACGCCGCTGTTCGGCATCTGCTTCGGCAACCAGATCCTCGGCCGCGCCCTCGGCTTCGGCACGTACAAGCTGAAGTACGGCCACCGCGGCATCAACCAGCCCGTGCAGGACCGCACCACGGGCAAGGTCGAGGTCACCGCGCACAACCACGGCTTCGCCGTCGACGCGCCCCTCGACCAGGTCTCCGACACCCCCTACGGCCGCGCCGAGGTCTCCCACGTGTGCCTCAACGACCAGGTCGTCGAGGGCCTCCAGCTCCTCGACCAGCCCGCGTTCAGCGTCCAGTACCACCCCGAGGCGGCCGCCGGCCCGCACGACGCCGCGTACCTCTTCGACCGCTTCACCACCCTGATGGAGGGCCAGCGTGCCTAAGCGCACCGATATCCAGTCCGTCCTGGTCATCGGCTCCGGCCCGATCGTCATCGGCCAGGCCGCGGAGTTCGACTACTCCGGCACCCAGGCGTGCCGCGTCCTCAAGTCCGAGGGCCTGCGCGTCATCCTCGTCAACTCGAACCCCGCGACGATCATGACCGACCCGGAGATCGCCGACGCCACGTACGTCGAGCCGATCACCCCGGAGTTCGTCGAGAAGATCATCGCCAAGGAGCGCCCCGACGCGCTCCTGCCCACCCTCGGCGGTCAGACGGCCCTCAACACGGCCATCTCCATGCACGAGCAGGGTGTCCTGGAGAAGTACGGCGTCGAGCTGATCGGCGCCAACGTCGAGGCCATCAACAAGGGCGAGGACCGCGACCTCTTCAAAGACGTCGTCGAAGAGGTCCGCAAGAAGATCGGTCACGGCGAGTCGGCCCGCTCCTACATCTGCCACTCCATGGACGACGTCCTCAAGGGCGTCGAGGAGCTCGGCGGCTACCCCGTCGTCGTGCGCCCGTCCTTCACCATGGGCGGCGCCGGATCCGGCTTCGCGCACAACGAGGACGAGCTGCGCCGCATCGCGGGCCAGGGCCTCACGCTCTCGCCGACCACCGAGGTGCTCCTGGAGGAGTCCATCCTCGGCTGGAAGGAGTACGAGCTGGAGCTGATGCGCGACAAGAACGACAACGTCGTGGTCGTCTGCTCCATCGAGAACTTCGACCCGATGGGCGTGCACACCGGCGACTCGATCACGGTCGCGCCCGCGATGACGCTCACCGACCGCGAGTACCAGATCCTGCGGGACGTCGGCATCGCGATCATCCGTGAGGTCGGCGTCGACACCGGCGGCTGCAACATCCAGTTCGCGATCAACCCCGACGACGGCCGGGTCATCGTCATCGAGATGAACCCGCGTGTCTCGCGCTCCTCCGCGCTCGCGTCGAAGGCCACCGGCTTCCCGATCGCCAAGATCGCCGCGAAGCTGGCCGTCGGCTACACGCTCGACGAGATCCCCAACGACATCACCGAGAAGACCCCGGCCTCCTTCGAGCCGACCCTCGACTACGTCGTCGTCAAGGCCCCGCGCTTCGCGTTCGAGAAGTTCCCGCAGGCCGACTCCACGCTGACCACGACCATGAAGTCGGTCGGCGAGGCCATGGCCATCGGCCGCAACTTCACCGAGGCCCTGCAGAAGGCGCTGCGCTCCCTGGAGAAGAAGGGCAGCCAGTTCTCCTTCACCGGCAAGCCCGGCGACAAGTACACGCTCCTGCGCGCGGCCGTGCGGCCCACCGACGGACGCATCAACACCGTCATGCAGGCCATCCGCGCGGGCGCCACGCCCCAGGAGGTCTTCGACGCCACGAAGATCGACCCCTGGTTCGTCGACCAGCTCTTCCTCATCAAGGAGATCGCGGACGAGCTGACGGCCGCCGAGAAGCTGGAGCCCGAGCTGCTCGCCGAGGCCAAGCGGCACGGCTTCTCCGACGCCCAGATCGCCGAGATCCGCGGCCTGCGTGAGGACGTCGTCCGCGAGGTCCGGCACGCCCTCGGCGTCCGTCCTGTCTACAAGACGGTCGACACCTGCGCGGCGGAGTTCGCCGCCAAGACGCCGTACTTCTACTCCTCCTACGACGAGGAGTCCGAGGTGGCCCGGCGCGAGAAGCCCGCCGTGATCATCCTCGGCTCCGGCCCGAACCGCATCGGCCAGGGCATCGAGTTCGACTACTCCTGCGTGCACGCCTCCTTCGCGCTGAGCGACGCGGGCTACGAGACCGTCATGGTCAACTGCAACCCCGAGACCGTCTCCACCGACTACGACACCTCCGACCGGCTCTACTTCGAGCCGCTCACCCTGGAGGACGTCCTGGAGATCGTCAACGCCGAGCAGCAGGCGGGCCCGGTCGCGGGCGTCATCGTCCAGCTCGGCGGCCAGACCCCGCTCGGCCTCTCCCAGGCCCTGAAGGACAACGGCGTCCCCGTCGTCGGCACCTCGCCCGAGGCCATCCACGCCGCCGAGGACCGCGGCGCCTTCGGCCGCGTGCTCGCCGAGGCGGGCCTGCCCGCCCCCAAGCACGGCACCGCGACCACCTTCGCCGAGGCCAAGGCCATCGCCGACGAGATCGGCTACCCCGTCCTCGTACGCCCCTCCTACGTGCTCGGCGGGCGCGGCATGGAGATCGTGTACGACGAGACCCGGCTCTCCGCGTACATCGAGGAGTCGACCGAGATCAGCCCGTCCCGGCCGGTCCTCGTCGACCGCTTCCTGGACGACGCCATCGAGATCGACGTGGACGCGCTCTACGACGGCCACGAGCTGTACCTCGGCGGCGTCATGGAGCACATCGAGGAGGCCGGCATCCACTCCGGCGACTCGGCGTGCGCCCTGCCCCCGATCACCCTCGGCGGCCACGACGTCAAGCGCCTGCGCGCCTCCACGGAGGGCATCGCCAAGGGCGTCGGCGTGCGCGGACTGATCAACATCCAGTTCGCGATGGCCGGGGACATCCTCTACGTCCTGGAGGCCAACCCGCGCGCCTCGCGCACCGTCCCCTTCACCTCGAAGGCGACCGCGGTGCCGCTGGCCAAGGCCGCCGCCCGCATCTCGCTCGGCGCGACCATCGCCGAGCTGCGCGCGGAGGGCCTGCTCCCGGCGACCGGCGACGGCGGTGAACTGCCGCTCGACGCGCCGATCTCCGTCAAGGAGGCCGTGATGCCCTGGTCGCGCTTCCGCGACATCCAGGGCCGCGGCGTCGACACGGTGCTCGGCCCGGAGATGCGCTCCACCGGTGAGGTCATGGGCATCGACTCGGTGTTCGGCACGGCGTACGCCAAGTCGCAGGCGGGCGCGTACGGCCCGCTGCCGACCAAGGGCCGCGCCTTCATCTCGGTCGCCAACCGCGACAAGCGCTCGATGATCTTCCCGGCGCGCGAACTGGTCGCCCACGGCTTCGAGCTGCTCGCCACCTCCGGCACGGCCGAGGTCCTCAAGCGCAACGGCATCAACGCCACGGTCGTGCGCAAGCAGTCCGAGGGCGAGGGCCCGAACGGCGAGAAGACCATCGTCCAGCTCATCCACGACGGCCAGGTCGACCTCATCGTCAACACCCCGTACGGCACCGGCGGCCGCCTCGACGGCTACGACATCCGCACGGCCGCCGTCGCGCGCTCCGTGCCGTGCCTGACGACCGTGCAGGGCCTCGCCGCCGCCGTCCAGGGCATCGACGCGCTCAACCACGGCGACGTGGGCGTGCGCTCGCTCCAGGAACACGCGGAGCACCTGATCGCGGCCCGCGACTAGCAGCCCGACGAGGGGGACACCGGATCCGGTGTCCCCCTCCTCATGCCACATGAGGACAGCACCCATGTACAACCTCTTCTTCCGCCTGGTCTTCACGCGCATGGACCCCGAGCGGGCCCACCACATGGCCTTCCGCTGGATCCGGCTCGCCGCCCGCGTCCCCGTCCTGCGCACGTTCGCCGCCGCCGCGCTCGCCCCGCGCCACAAGGAGCTGCGCACCGAGGCCTTCGGCCTGCGCATGCACGGCCCCTTCGGGCTCGCCGCCGGGTTCGACAAGAACGCCGTCGCCATCGACGGCATGGCCATGCTCGGCTTCGACCACATCGAGATCGGCACGGTCACGGGCGAGCCGCAGCCCGGCAACCCCAAGAAGCGCCTCTTCCGCCTCGTGCAGGACCGCGCGCTGATCAACCGCATGGGCTTCAACAACGAGGGCTCCGCGGCGGTGGCGGCCCGTCTCGCGGCCCGCACGCCGGTCTTCAGGACCGTCGTCGGCGTCAACATCGGCAAGACCAAGGTGGTGCCCGAGGCCGAGGCCGCCGCCGACTACGTGAAGTCCACCGAGCGGCTGGCCCGCCACGCCGACTACCTGGTCGTGAACGTCTCCTCGCCGAACACGCCCGGCCTGCGCAACCTCCAGGCCACCGAGTCCCTCCGCCCTCTCCTCGCCGCCGTCCGCGAGGCGGCCGACCGCAGCGTCGAGGGCCGCCGCGTCCCGCTCCTCGTGAAGATCGCGCCCGACCTCGCCGACGAGGACATCGACGCCGTCGCCGACCTCGCCGTCGATCTTGGCCTGGACGGCATCATCGCCACGAACACCACCATCGCGCGCGAGAGCCTCGGCCTCGCCTCCGACCCGGAGCTGTACGCCGAGACCGGCGGCCTGTCCGGCGCGCCCCTCAAGGAGCGCTCCCTGGAGGTCCTGCGCCGCCTCTACGCGCGCGTGGGCGACCGGATCACCCTCGTGGGCGTCGGCGGCGTCGAGAACGCCGAGGACGCCTGGCAGCGCATCCTCGCGGGCGCCACGCTGGTGCAGGGCTACAGCGCGTTCATCTACGAGGGCCCGTTCTGGGCGCGCGGGATCCACAAGGGCCTCGCCGCCCGCCTCGCCACATCGCCGTACGCCACACTCGCCGAAGCGGTCGGCGCCGACACCCGAAAGGCCCCCGCAGCATGAGCCCCCAGGAACCCTTCGGCGCCCGGCTGCGCCACGCCATGGACACCCGCGGCCCGCTCTGCGTCGGGATCGACCCGCACGCGTCGCTGCTCGCCGCCTGGGGCCTGAACGACGACATCCAGGGCCTGGAGTCCTTCACCCGCACCGTCGTCGAGGCCCTGGCCGACCAGGTCGCCGTCTTCAAGCCGCAGTCGGCGTTCTTCGAGCGCTTCGGCTCGCGGGGCGTCGCCGTCCTGGAGCGGGCGGTCGCCGACCTGCGCGCGGCGGGCGGCCTGGTCGTCATGGACGCCAAGCGCGGCGACATCGGCTCGACCATGGCCGCGTACGCCGAGACCTATCTGCGCAAGGACGCCCCGCTCTTCTCGGACGCCCTGACCGTTTCGCCCTACCTGGGCTACGGCTCCCTGAAGCCCGCCGTGGACCTGGCGCGGGAGAGCGGCGCCGGCCTCTTCGTGCTGGCCCTCACCTCCAACCCGGAGGGCGCCGAGGTGCAGCGCGCGGTGCGTGCGGACGGCCGGAGCATCGGGGCCACGATGCTGGGGCACCTCGCGGCCGAGAACGCGGGGGCGGCGCCCATGGGGTCCTACGGGGCCGTCGTCGGGGCCACCCTCGGGGATCTGTCGACGTTCGAGCTCGACATCAACGGGCCGCTCCTCGCGCCGGGCATCGGGGCGCAGGGCGCGACTCCCGCGGACCTGCCCCGGGTCTTCGGCGCGGCCGTGCGCAACGTCGTGCCGAACGTCAGCCGGGGCGTCCTGAAGGCGGGGCCCGACGCGGGCGCTCTGCGGGACGCGGCGGCGCGGTTCGCGGACGAGGTGCGGGCCGCGGTGGACGCCGCGTAGGACGCGGTCCTCCTTTCGCGATCTTCTGCGGCCTTTCGCGACCGTCCGCGACTTCTTTCGCCGAGAGCGCGCACGTCGGGGGGACAGAAAGGCTTTTCCGGGTGCGGATTCGCGTTTCCGGGAGACGCCGAGGACGGCGTGCGCGCGCAGAACTGACGCGTTGCTTACACGACACCCGGCCAAAACAGGGGTGAAATGCCTGAAATGTCGGGCTCAGTGGAGGCTGACCAGGACTTTTCGTCTGTTCTCGCTGACTCTGGCGGCCATGGCCGCTAGTCTCCGACGAGTGGGGGCCACCCCCCACACCCTTGAGGTAGTGGGGGGACGACGGGCAAGCGCGTTGCACGTTGCTCCCCTGGTGTGGGGCGACTAGGTTCCTCACCGGTCCGTATCCGACAGTTCGACATCCGAGGTGACGTAGGCGTGGCTCTTCCGCCCCTTACCCCTGAACAGCGCGCAGCCGCGCTCGAAAAGGCCGCCGCGGCTCGCCGGGAGCGGGCCGAGGTCAAGAATCGACTCAAGCACTCCGGCGCCTCCCTTCACGAGGTCATCAAGCAGGGCCAGGAGAACGACGTCATCGGCAAGATGAAGGTCTCCGCCCTCCTGGAGTCCCTGCCGGGCGTGGGCAAGGTCCGCGCCAAGCAGATCATGGAGCGCCTCGGCATTTCCGAGAGCCGCCGCGTGCGCGGGCTCGGCTCCAACCAGATCGCGTCTCTCGAGCGCGAGTTCGGCGGCAGCGGGGCCTGACGGTCCCAGCCTTCCCGGGGCTCCTGGTCTCAGGCAGTCCCAAGAGGCTGGATAATCGCTGCATGGCTGCTTCACCCCGGGGGACGACCCCCGTACCCCCGGACGTACGTCCGCGGCTGACCGTGCTCTCCGGCCCCTCCGGGGTCGGCAAGAGCACGGTCGTCGCCCATATGCGCAAGGAACACCCCGAGGTCTGGCTCTCGGTGTCGGCGACGACCCGCAAGCCGCGCCCCGGAGAGCGTCACGGCGTGCAGTACTTCTTCGTCTCCGACGACGAGATGGACAAGCTGATCGCCAACGGCGAGCTCCTGGAGTGGGCGGAATTCGCGGGCAACCGCTACGGCACGCCCCGCAACGCGGTCCTCGAGCACCTGGAGGCAGGCGTTCCCGTCCTGCTCGAGATCGATCTGCAGGGTGCCCGCCTGGTGCGCGAGTCGATGCCCGACGGCCAGCTGGTCTTCCTGGCCCCGCCGAGCTGGGAGGAGCTGGTGCGCCGGCTCACCGGCCGGGGCACGGAGCCGCCCGAGGTCATCGAGCGCAGGCTCGAGGCCGCGCGCGTCGAACTGGCCGCCGAGGCCGAGTTCGACACCACCCTGGTCAACACCTCGGTCGAGGATGTAGCACGCGAGCTGCTAGCCTTGATGAAAGTTGTTTGATCTTCACCCCTTTTCTTGACCCCCTTCGGAAGGCAGAGCGTGTCCTCTTCCATCACCGCGCCCGAGGGCATCATCAACCCGCCGATTGATGAGCTGCTCGAGGCCACCGACTCGAAGTACAGCCTCGTGATCTACGCCGCCAAGCGCGCCCGTCAGATCAACGCGTACTACTCGCAGCTCGGCGAGGGCCTTCTTGAGTACGTCGGCCCGCTGGTGGACACCCACGTCCACGAGAAGCCGCTCTCGATCGCGCTCCGCGAGATCAACGCGGGTCTGCTGACGTCCGAGGCCGTCGAGGCCCCCGCGCAGTAAGCACCCATTCCTTCACCACGGGCCCGGCAGAGCACCTGCCGGGCCCGTGGTGTGTCATGGAGTCGTACGTTTCCGAGTGCGGGGAGGCACGGTGGACAAGGTGGGCAACGTGGGCAAGACGGACGAGGCGAACACGGCGGGCAAGCCGAAGGTCGTTCTGGGGGTCAGCGGTGGCATCGCCGCCTACAAGGCGTGCGAGCTGCTGCGCCGGCTCACCGAGTCCGGACACGACGTGCGCGTCGTCCCCACCGAGTCCGCGCTGCACTTCGTCGGCGCCGCGACCTGGTCGGCGCTCTCGGGCCACCCCGTCTCCACGGAGGTCTGGTCGGACGTCCACGAGGTGCCGCACGTGCGGATCGGGCAGCACGCCGACCTCGTGATCGTCGCGCCCGCCACGGCCGACATGCTCGCCAAGGCCGCCCACGGCCTGGCCGACGACCTGCTCACGAACACGCTCCTGACCGCCCGCTGTCCGGTCGTCTTCGCCCCGGCCATGCACACGGAGATGTGGGAGCACCCCGCCACCCAGGAGAACGTGGCCACCCTGCGCCGCCGCGGCGCCCTCGTCGTCGAGCCCGCCGTCGGCCGCCTCACCGGCGTCGACACCGGCAAGGGCCGCTTCCCGGAGCCCGCCGAGCTCTTCGAGGTGGTACGCCGCGTCCTCGCCCGCGGCGGGCAGCCCGAGCAGGACCTCGCCGGACGGCACGTCGTCGTCAGCGCGGGCGGCACCCGCGAGCCCCTGGACCCGGTGCGCTTCCTCGGCAACCGCTCCTCCGGCAAGCAGGGCTACGCGCTCGCCCGCAGCGCCGCGGCCCGCGGCGCCCGCGTCACCCTCCTCGCGGCGAACACCGCGCTGCCGGACCCGGCGGGCGTCGACATCGTGCCCGTCGGCACCGCCGTGCAGCTGCGCGAGGCCGTCCTGAAGGCCGCGGCCGACGCCGACGCGGTGGTGATGGCCGCCGCCGTGGCCGACTTCCGCCCCGAGACGTACGCCACCGGAAAGATCAAGAAGAAGGACGGCGAGGCACCGCCCTCGATCACCCTCGTCCGCAATCCGGACATCCTGGCCGAGATCGCGGGCGAGCGGCCCCGCCCCGGCCAGGTCGTCGTCGGCTTCGCCGCCGAGACGGACGACGTTCTCGCCAACGGACGCGCCAAGCTCGCCCGCAAGGGCTGCGACCTTCTCGTAGTGAATGAAGTCGGCGAGCGCAAGACATTCGGCTCTGAGCAGAATGAGGCGATCGTGCTCGGCGCCGACGGCAGTGAGACTCCTGTGCCGTACGGGCCCAAGGAAGACCTGGCGGACACGATCTGGGACCTGGTGGTTCAGCGACTGGCGTGAACCGCCGGGCATCCACGCCGAAAACTGGGGCGAACATCACTTTCGCCCCAGTGGAGGGCTCAAACCCCGCGAATTCGGACGGCAGGCCCTCTGGTGGAGACCGATCGTCGTATCGCACAATGCAGTGCCGCAGGTCACAGGGCTCCATGTGGCGAGACAGGTGACCGCGCGGGGGAGTGCGACCGATAAACTGGTCGAGGACGACGCCGAGCGCAGCTCTCGGCACGTCCGCCAATGATCAGCCAGCAGCCGCTGCAACCACAGGGAGCGATGTGTCCCGCCGTCTCTTCACCTCGGAGTCCGTGACCGAGGGTCACCCCGACAAGATCGCCGACCAGATCAGCGACACCATCCTCGACGCCCTTCTGCGGGAGGACCCGACCTCCCGGGTCGCCGTGGAGACGCTCATCACCACCGGCCTCGTGCACGTGGCCGGCGAGGTCACGACCAAGGCGTACGCGCCGATCGCGCAGCTGGTGCGCGACAAGATCCTCGAGATCGGCTACGACTCCTCGAAGAAGGGCTTCGACGGCGCCTCCTGCGGCGTCTCGGTGTCCATCGGAGCCCAGTCGCCCGACATCGCGCAGGGTGTCGACACCGCGTACGAGAAGCGTGTCGAGGGCGATGAGGACGAGCTCGACAAGCAGGGCGCGGGCGACCAGGGCCTGATGTTCGGCTACGCCTGCGACGAGACCCCGGAGCTCATGCCGCTCCCGATCCACCTCGCGCACCGCCTGTCCCGCCGCCTCTCCGAGGTCCGCAAGAACGGCACCATCCCCTACCTGCGTCCCGACGGAAAGACCCAGGTCACCATCGAGTACGACGGCGACAAGGCCGTCCGCCTCGACACCGTCGTCGTCTCCTCGCAGCACGCGTCGGACATCGACCTGGACTCGCTCCTCGCCCCCGACATCCGCGAATTCGTGGTCGAGCCCGAGCTGAAGGCGCTCCTGGACGACGGCATCAAGCTGGAGACCGAGGGCTACCGCCTCCTGGTCAACCCCACCGGCCGCTTCGAGATCGGCGGCCCGATGGGCGACGCCGGCCTGACCGGCCGCAAGATCATCATCGACACGTACGGCGGCATGGCCCGCCACGGCGGCGGCGCCTTCTCCGGCAAGGACCCGTCCAAGGTCGACCGCTCCGCCGCCTACGCCATGCGCTGGGTCGCCAAGAACGTCGTCGCGGCCGGCCTCGCCGCCCGCTGCGAGGTCCAGGTGGCCTACGCGATCGGCAAGGCCGAGCCGGTGGGCCTGTTCGTCGAGACCTTCGGCACCGCCAAGGTCGACACGGACAAGATCGAGGCCGCCATCGGCGACGTCTTCGACCTCCGCCCGGCCGCGATCATCCGCGACCTGGACCTGCTGCGCCCCATCTACTCCCAGACCGCCGCGTACGGCCACTTCGGCCGCGCCGTCCCCGACTTCACGTGGGAGCGGACGGACCGGGTGGAGGCGCTGCGCAAGGCCGTGGGTCTGTAGGCACGCCTGACGCTCTTCCGGTCACTGAGGCCCGGTGCTCCCTTCGGGGAGGCCGGGCCTCGGTGCGTGCCGTGGCAGCGCGGAGTGCCCTTGGTCCCCGCCCCGGTCGGCGCTGTCACTGCCGTCTGGTAGGAATTTGGCTGTGAGCAGCGAGAACGGACAGTCGGACGGCGGTGAGGGCGCCGCGCCCGAGCAGCTCGCGCTCATTCGGGAGAGTGTGCGCAAGGCCAAGGTGCCCAAGGCGAAGCCGCGTACGTGGCGGGGGGCCGCGTTGGCCGAGGGGTTGCCGGTGGCGCGGGTGGTGGTCGACAAGGGTGTGCTGCATCTCGACCGGTACTTCGACTACGCGGTGCCGGAGGAGTTGGACGAGGCCGCGCAGCCCGGGGTGCGGGTGCGGGTGCGGTTCGGCGCCGGGGCGCGGAACGTGCGGCACGGGCGGCGCGAGGGCGGCGGGCTCATCGACGGGTTCGTCGTCGAGCGGTGCGCCGAGTCGGACTACAGCGGGCCGCTGGCGGCGCTGGCACAAGTCGTGTCGCCGGAGCCCGTGCTCGACCAGGAGCTGCTCGGCCTCGCCCGCGCCGTCGCCGACCGGTACGCGGGCAGCCTTGCCGACGTCCTGCAGTTGGCCGTCCCGCCGCGGCACGCCCGCGCGGAGTCCCGGCCCTCGCCGCCCGCCGCTCCGCCGCCGCCCGCGCCCGAACCGGGGTCGTGGGCGCGGTACGGACGCGGCGCGGAGTTCGTGGCGGCGCTCGCCTCCGGGGGCGCGCCCCGGGCCGTGTGGACGGCGCTGCCCGGGCCGCAGTGGGCCGACGAGATCGCCCGGGCCGTGCAGGCGACGCTCGCCTCGGGGCGCGGCGCCCTCGTCGTCGTACCGGCCGGACGGCCCGCCGCACGCGTCGACGCCGCCCTGCGGGAGCGGCTGGGCGAGGGGCGGCACGCCGTGCTCACCGCCGACGCGGGGCAGGAGCGGCGGTATCGGGAGTGGCTGGCCGTGCGGCGCGGCTCGGTGCGGGCCGTCGTCGGGACGCGGGCGGCGATGTTCGCCCCGGTGCGCGACCTCGGACTCGTCGTCATATGGGACGACGGCGACGCCAGCCACAGCGACGACAACGCTCCCTTCCCGCATGTACGTGAGGTGCTCGAACTGCGTGCCGCGCGGGACAAGTGCGGCTTTCTGCTGGGCGGTTGGGGCTGCACGGTGGAGGCCGCGCAGTTGGTCGAGAGCGGGTGGGCGCTGCCGCTTCTCGCCGGGCGTGAGCAGGTGCGGGGTGCCGCTCCGCTGGTGCGGACCGTCGGGGACGGCGACCTCGCCCGCGACGAGGCCGCGCGGGCCGCGCGGCTGCCCACGCTGGCCTGGCAGGTCGCCCGCGAAGGCCTGAAGCACGGGCCCGTCCTTGTGCAGGTGCCCCGGCGCGGGTATGTCCCGCGCCTTGCCTGCGAGCGGTGCCGGGAGCCCGCGCGGTGCCGTCACTGCGCCGGTCCGCTCGAGGCCCGCGACAGCGGTGCGCTGTGCTGCGCCTGGTGCGGGCGGGGCGAGGGTGCCTGGCACTGTTCCGAGTGCGGCGGGTTCCGGTTGCGAGCGCAGGTCGTGGGGGCGCGGCGGACCGCCGAGGAGCTGGGGCGGGCGTTCCCGGCCGTGCCGGTGCGGACGTCGGGGCGGGAGCAGGTCCTCGACACGGTGGGCGGCGCGCCCGCCCTGGTGGTGAGCACCCCGGGCGCGGAGCCCGTCGCCGAGGGCGGCTACGCGGCCGCCCTGCTGCTCGACGGCTGGGCCATGCTCGGCCGCCCCGACCTGCGCGCGGGCGAGGAGGCCCTGCGGCGCTGGATCGGCGCGGCCGCGCTGGTACGCGACCAGAGCGCGGGCGGCACGGTGGTGATCGTCGCCGAGCCGACGCTCCGGCCGGTGCAGGCGCTGGTGCGGTGGGATCCCGTGGGGCACGCGGTCCGGGAGTTGTCGGAGCGTGCCGAGCTGGGGTTTCCGCCGGTGTCGCGGATGGCGTCGGTGACCGGGGCCCCGGACGCGCTGTCCGAGTTCCTGCGCAGCGCCGAACTGCCTCCGGACGCCGAGGTGTTGGGCCCGGTGCCGGTCGCCACCCCGGCGGCGGGCCGGCCCCGGAGGCCCGGGGACGCGCCGCCCGGCGAGCAGTGGGAGCGCGCGCTCGTCCGGGTTCCGCCCGGCAGCGGCGCGGCGCTCGCCCGGGCCCTGAAGACGGCGCAGGCGGCGCGGATGGCGCGGGGGGCGGGGCAGCAGGAGGCGGTTCGGGTGCGGATCGATCCTGCGGACATCGGCTGAGTCGGTGGGAGTCGGCTGAGCCGACGGGCGCCGGGCCGGGTGGTGGGTGGTCCGGAAGCGCGGCTGCCCCCTGCCCGTCGTGGGCAGGGGGCAGGCGGCTGCCGTCCGGGTCAGCCGTTGCGCGGGCCGGGGAAGGCGCCGGGTCGCATGTCGTCGCGGAGCCCGGGGCTGCCCGCTGACGGCTGGGTCGGCATGGTGCGGGCCGCGGGCACGGAGGGCAGGGGAGCGCCCACCGGGACCGTGCGGGGCGGGGCGGGGGCCGTCGTGGTGGTCGCGGCGGTGGTCGGCTCGGGTGCGCGCTCGGGTTCGGCGCTGGTCTGGGCCGTGGTGCGGCGTGCGCCGTAACGGCGGTGCACGGCCTGCTTGGTGACGCCGAGCGCGGAGCCCACCGCGTCCCACGAGAAGCCGAGTGAGCGGTCGAAGTCGACGGCCGCGGTCACCAGGGTCTCGACGCTGTCCCGCAGTTCCTGGGCCAGGCGGACGGTCGGAGCGGGAGCGCGTCCGTACACGACGAAGCCCGCGGAGGGGCTGGAGCGGCGCGGGCGGTAGACGTTGCCGAGCTGGGCGGTGAGGGTGCGCAGTGCGTCCACCTGCCGGCGGACCCGCTCGATGTCCCGCACCAGCAGGTGCAGGCTGGCCCGTGCCTGGGCGTCGTGGGTTGCGTGGTCGGCCATGAACAAGCCTCTCGAACCGGCGTTGAGGGATCGGGATGAAAGGAGCTGAAGGGAGAAGGAAGTGAGGGAGGAGCGGAAGGGGAAGGGCGGAAGGAGCAGGGCGGAGACGGAAGAGGAGAAGGGGAGAAGGGGAGAAGGGGAGGGGAAGGGCGGGGACGGGCGCGGGGGGCGCGTCGGGCGGGGACGGGCTGCGTACGGGGAAGTGGGGCGTGCCGGGGCGGTCCGTGTCCCGGTTCCGCTGCGGCGGTGGGGGGTTGGTGGTGCTGTGCAATGAGGAGCGGGCCGCGCGTGCGGCCCGTTGTGGTCAACTTTCTCTTGACCCAACGCGCTACGTCGTGAGGGGTCACGGTCCAGGGGCGTATGCGCATATGCGCAGGGCGCACAGCCGTGCGTACGCCCCCGGGAAACCTCTGGGCAGGGCCCATAGACTGGTGCGTCGCCGACCACCCGAATCCGTCGCCGACCCCCAGAGAACCGAGGTACCACCCAGTGAAGCTGGTCTTCGCAGGCACCCCCGAGGTCGCCGTCCCCGCCCTGGACGCGCTGATCGCATCCGGCAGGCACGAGGTGGCCGCCGTCGTCACCCGCCCCGACGCGCCCGCGGGCCGTGGCCGCAGGCTGGTCGCCAGTCCGGTGGCCGAGCGTGCGGAGGAGGCCGGGATCGAGGTCCTGAAGCCGGCGAAGCCGCGGGACGAGGCGTTCCAGGCCCGCCTGCGGGAGATCGCGCCGGACTGCTGCCCGGTCGTCGCCTACGGCGCGCTGCTGCCGAAGTCCGCCCTGGACATCCCGGCGCACGGCTGGGTCAATCTGCACTTCTCGCTGCTGCCCGCCTGGCGGGGTGCCGCGCCGGTGCAGCACGCGATCATGGCCGGGGACGAGATCACCGGCGCCTCCACGTTCCTGATCGAGGAGGGCCTGGACTCCGGCCCGGTGTACGGCACGGTCACCGAGGAGATCCGGTCCACCGACACCAGCGGCGACCTTCTGACCCGGCTCGCCTTCGCGGGCTCCGGGCTGCTCGCCGCGACGATGGACGGCATCGAGGACGGCGCCCTGACGGCCGTGCCGCAGCCCGCCGACGGCGTCAGCCTCGCACCGAAGATCACCGTCGAGGACGCGCACATCGACTGGTCGGCGCCCGCCCTCCGGGTCGACCGCGTGGTGCGCGGCTGCACGCCCGCGCCCGGCGCGTGGACCGTGTTCCGCGGTGAGCGCCTGAAGCTGATCCAGGCCACGCCCGTCCCCGACCGCACCGACCTCGCGCCCGGTGAGATCGCCGCGGGCAAGAAGACGCTGCACGTCGGCACGGGCTCGTACGCCGTGGAGCTGCTGTGGGTGCAGGCGCAGGGCAAGAAGCCGATGGCCGCGGCCGACTGGGCGCGCGGGGTGCGGATCGCCTCCGGGGAGCGGCTCGGCGCCTGAGGCCGCCCGCGAGGGTGCGGGTGGAGGGCCGGGCCTGAGGGTGCGGGTGGGAGGTCGGGCGTGGGCGACGTACGCTGACATGGTTCGCCCCATCACCAGCAGCGGAGCACCTTTGAACGACCAGCCGAACCGGCGTCCCCGCACCCAGGGCAAGTCCGGAGGTCAGGGCAAGCCCGCCTCCCAGGGGCGGCCCGGGAACTCCGGCAAGCCCCACAAGCCGTACCGCCGCCCGCAGAAGGACCCGGTCCGCTTCCTCGCCTTCGAGGCGCTGCGGGCCGTCGACGAGCGGGACGCGTACGCGAACCTCGTGCTGCCGCCGCTGCTGCGCAAGGCCCGTGAGCAGGAGGGGCCGGAGAAGTTCGACGCGCGGGACGCGGCGCTCGCCACGGAGCTGGTGTACGGGACGCTGCGCCGCCAGGGCACGTACGACGCGATCGTCGCGGCCTGCATCGACCGGCCGCTGCGCGAGGTCGACCCGCCCGTCCTGGACGTCCTGAACCTGGGCGTCCACCAGCTGCTCGGCACCCGCATCCCCTCGCACGCCGCCGTGTCCGCGTCGGTGGAGCTGGCGCGGGTGGTGCTCGGCGACGGGCGGGCCAAGTTCGTGAACGCGGTGCTGCGGAAGGTGGCGCGGGACGACCTCGACGGCTGGCTGGAGAGGGTCGCGCCGCCCTATGACGAGGACCCCGAGGACCATCTCGCCGTCGTGCACTCGCATCCGCGGTGGGTCGTCTCCTCGCTCTGGGACTCCCTCGGGGGCGGCCGGGCCGGGATCGAGGACCTCCTGGAGGCCGACAACGAGCGGCCCGAGGTGACCCTCGTGGCGCGCCCGGGACGGTCCACGGCCGCAGAACTCCTCGACTCGCTCGACCCGGACTCGGCGCTCTTGGGCCGCTGGTCGCCGTACGCCGTGCGGCTCACCGAGGGCGGCGAGCCCGGCTCGCTGGAGCTGGTGCGCGAGGGGCGGGCCGGGGTACAGGACGAGGGCAGCCAGCTGGTCGCGCTCGCACTCGCGAACGCCCCCGTCGAGGGGTCGGACACCAAGTGGCTCGACGGCTGCGCGGGCCCCGGCGGCAAGGCCGCCATGCTCGCGGGCCTCGCCGCCGAGCGCGGGGCCGTGCTCCTCGCCGCCGAGAAGCAGCCGCACCGCGCCCGCCTCGTGGGCCAGGCTCTCGCCGGGAACCCCGGCCCCTACCAGGTCGTCGCCGCCGACGGCACCCGGCCGCCGTGGCGGCCCGGGAGCTTCGACCGGGTCCTGATGGACGTTCCCTGCACGGGACTCGGGGCGCTGCGGCGACGACCCGAGGCGCGCTGGCGGCGCCGCCCCGAGGACCTTGAGGGCTTTGCTCCGTTGCAACGCGCTCTGTTGCGCACGGCGTTGGAGTCGGTGCGGGTCGGCGGTGTCGTCGGGTACGCCACGTGCTCGCCGCACCTCGCCGAGACCCGCGCCGTCGTCGACGACGTGCTCAAGCAGTGGGGGGACGCGGAGCTGGTGGACGCCCGGGACCTGATGCCCGGCGTGCCGGCGCTCGGGGACGGCCCCGACGTCCAGCTGTGGCCGCACCTGCACGGGACGGACGCGATGTATCTGGCGGTCATCCGGCGCACGGGGTGACCGGCGGGGCGGCCCCGATGCCCGCGATCAGCGCGTCGAGGCCGCCCTTGATGCGGTCCACGTCCCAGCCGCGCTCGGTCCGCTGGAAGTCGAACAGGCCCGGCGTGTACGCCATCAGGAGCAGGTCCGCCAGATAGGCGGCGTCCACGCCGGGGGCCAGCTCGGTGACCATGCCGACGACCTGCTCGTGGTGCCGCCGGAACGGTGTGCTGTGATAGCGCCCCGCTGGTGCGCTCGCCTCGGCCAGGAGCAGCAACTCCCGGTTGTCGTCGACGAGTTCGGCCATGCCGTGCAGGAAGGCGCGCAGCCGTTCGTACGCCGACGGGGCCCCGTCCCCACAGTGGCGCGCGAACGCCTCCTGGAAGCGGGTCTCGTTGTCCTCGATCAGCGCGTAGACGAGCCCCGCGCGGTTGTGGAAGCGCCGGTAGACCGTGCCCACCCCGACCCCCGCCTCCTTGGCCACCGCGTCGAGGGACAGCTCGGCGAAGCCGTCCGCCGCGAGCAGGCGCCGGGCGGCGTCGAGGATGCGGAGGCGGTTGCGGGCGGCGTCGGCGCGTTCCGTGCGCTCGGGGCGAGCGGCGTGCTCGGGGCGATCGGCGCGCTCGGTGGGGGTGCGTCCTGCGGAGGCGCGTCCTGCGGGGGTGGTCATGCGGAGCAGCGTAACGGACGTATCGGAGACTTCTCCGGTTATCTCTTGAAAACCGGAGAAGGCTCCGCTTAGAGTTGCGTCACGCCAAGCGGAGACCTCTCCGGTTGGTGCCCGGAACCTCAACGCGCCTCGCCCGTAAGGAGATTCACGCCATGACTGCCGTCTCCACCCCGCCCGCCACCTCTCCCAGCACTCCTCCCGCCTCCTCGACCCCGGCAACGCCCCTCCTCAACGGCCAGGTCATCGGCATCACGTACCACGCGATCGCCGCCGTGCGGGATCGGCTCCTCGCCGGTTCGGGGCTGACCTTCCACCAGTCCGTGGCGCTCAAGGCCGTCTCCGACGGGTTCGACCGCGCCGGTGCCGTCGGCCACCTGACCGCGAAGCTCAAGATCAGCGGGTCGGCGGCGCTCGTCCTGCTCGACGAAATCGCCGACGCCGGTCTTGTCGAGGGCGCCCGGCCGTCCCTCACCGACCGGGGCGACAGCGTCCAGCGCGCCTTCGCGGACGCCGTGGCCGAGACGGCCGAGCGGCTGTACGGGGACCTGCCGCAGGCCGACCGCGAGATCGCGGCCCGGGCGCTCGCCCACGTCACGACCAGGGCGAACGCCGAGCTCGATGGCCGGTAGCCCACCGATTCGCCGACGCGGGCGAAAAAACTTCGCCGGTGCTGTCCAGAATCGGTGACCGGCTCCGTCCCCGGGGTGAACGTGACCAGAATGGGTCGCACAGCACCGAGGAGAACACCATGGCGAAGTACCTGTTGCTCAAGCACTACCGCGGCGCCCCGGAGTCCGTGAACCACGTGCCGATGGAGAAGTGGACGCAGGAGGAGATCACCGCCCACATCCAGTACATGAACGACTTCGCCGCCCGCCTGGAGGAGACCGGCGAGTACGTCGACAGCCAGGCGCTCGCCCCCGGCGGCACGTTCGTCCGGTACGACGGCGAGGGCCGCCCGCCCGTCACCGACGGCCCGTTCGCCGAGACCAAGGACCTCATCGCCGGCTGGATGGTGATCGACGTCGACAGCTACGAGCGCGCCCTCGCCCTTGCCGGAGAGCTGTCGGCGGCCCCCGGCGCGGGCGGGCGGCCGATCCACGAGTGGCTGGAGCTGCGGCCGTTCCTGGGCGAGTCGCCCACCGTCACGGAGTGACCCTGCCCATGGACGAGGCCCTGCTCAGGAGCCTCACGCCGAGCGTCATCGGGATCCTCGTCCGCCGCGGAGCAGACTTCGCGGCGGCCGAGGACGCCGTGCAGGACGCCCTGGTCGAGGCGGTCCGCGCCTGGCCGGCCGACGAGCCCCGGGACCCGAAGGGCTGGCTGGTCACCGTGGCCTGGCGCAAGTTCCTCGACGCGACCCGGTCCGACACCGCCCGCCGCCGCCGTGAGGACCTCGTCGACGAAGAGCCGCCGCCCGGACCCGCGACCGCGGTGGACGACACGCTCCAGCTCTACTTCCTGTGCGCCCACCCGTCGCTGACGCCGTCCGCCGCCGTCGCGCTCACCCTGCGCGCCGTCGGCGGCCTCACCACCCGCCAGATCGCCCGGGCCTACCTGGTGCCCGAGGCGACCATGGCGCAGCGCATCAGCCGCGCCAAGCGCACGGTCTCCGGCGTACGCCTCGATCGGAGTGGCGACGTCGCCACCGTGCTGCGCGTCCTCTACCTGGTCTTCAACGAGGGCTACTCCGGCGACATCGACCTCGCCGCCGAGGCCATCCGGCTCACCCGGCAGCTCGCCGCCGCTATCGACCACCCCGAGGTCGCGGGGCTGCTCGCCCTGATGCTGCTCCACCACGCCCGGCGCGCCTCCCGGACCACCCCCGACGGGGGCCTGGTGCCGCTCGCCGAGCAGGACCGCTCCCGGTGGGACACCGCGGCGATCGCCGAGGGCATCGGGATCCTCCAGGAGGCCCTCGCCCGCGACCGCCTCGGCGAGTTCCAGGCCCAGGCCGCCGTCGCCGCCCTCCACGCCGACGCGCCCACCGCGGCGGAGACCGACTGGGTGCAGATCGTCGAGTGGTACGACGAACTCGTCCGCCTGACCGACAGCCCCGTCGTCCGGCTCAACCGCGCGGTGGCCGTCGGCGAGGCCGACGGGCCGCGCGCCGGGCTGACGGCGCTGAAGGAGGTCGACGAGACCGTCCCGCGCCACGCCGCGGTGGCCGCGTACCTCCACGAGCGTGACGGCGACCTGACGACGGCGGCACGGCTGTACGCCGAGGCGGCCCACCAGGCTTCCAACCGCGCCGAGCGGGACCACCTGACGCGGCAGGCCGCCCGGCTCAACACCGCCCGCCCGTGATGCCGTCGCACCGCGTGGCCGCGCCCCCGGGGCGGTCGGCCGCGCCTCAGCGCCGGGCGTCCTCGCGCGCCAGCGCGTGCGGCCACCACACCTTCGGGCCCACGTCCAGGAACAGGGACGTGACCAGGACCGAGCGGACGATGAAGGTGTCCAGGAGGACGCCGAGCGCGACCGCGAAGCCGATCTCGACGAACGCCACCATCGGGATCGTGGCGAGGGCGGCGAAGGTGCCCGCGAGGACCAGACCCGCCGATGTGATGACCGCGCCGGTCGCGGAGAGGCCGGTCAGCACGCCGGGACGGGTGCCCTGGCGGGCCGCCTCCTCGCGGATGCGGGTCGACAGGAAGATGTTGTAGTCGATGCCGAGCGCCACGAGGAAGACGAACACGAACAGCGGGAAGTCCGTGGACTCGCCGGGGAAGTCGAAGACGTGGCGGAAGACGAGCGCGCTGATGCCGAGGGCCGCCGAGAACGACAGGATCACCGTGGCGATCAGGAGCAGCGGGGCGACGACGGCACGCAGCAGGGCGCCGAGGATGAGCAGCACCACCAGCAGGACGAGCGGGATGACCAGCTTGTCGTCGCGGATGGTCGCCTTGTCCATGTCCAGCAGCGTCGCCGTGCCGCCGCCGACGTGCGCGTCCGCGTCCGGCACGGCGTGCACCGCGTCCCTGACCCGCTCCACGGTGTCCTTGGCCGCCTTCCCGTCGGCCGGGTCGGTGAGGATCGCCTCGACGAGCACCTTGCCGTCGTGCTCGGCCTTCGTGCCCGGCGGGACCGCGACGCTTCCCTTCTGCACACCGCGGGTGTTGTCGACGGCACGGCTGACCTCCTCGGCCCGCGCCTTGTCCGCGATGACGACCATCGGGTCGCCGGTGCCCGCGGGGAAGAAGTCGGCCTTCACCTCCTGGCCGGTGACCGAGTCGGGCTTGTCGATGAAGGAGTCCTCGTTGCTGACCCCGGCCGCGCGCAGCTGGAGCAGGCCGAGGGCGAGCGCCGCGAGGGCAAGGGAGGTGACGATCCAGGTCTTGCGGGGGCGGTCGGCGATTCGGCGCCCCATCCGCGCCCACAGGCCCTGCTCGGCCGGGTCGGCGCTGCCCTCGTGCGGGACCAGCGGCCAGAACAGCCAGCGGCCGCAGATCACGAGCAGCGCGGGGAACAGCGACAGCATCGCGAGCACCGCGACCGCGACACCGATCGCCGCGACGGGCCCGAGCCCGCGGGTGGAGTTCATCTCGGCGGCGAGCAGCACCAGCATGCTCAGGACGACGGTCGCGCCGGACGCGAGCACGGCAGGGCCCGCCCGGTGCAGGGCGAGCGCCATCGCCTCGTGCCGGTCCGAGTGGCGGCGCAGCTCTTCTCTGTATCGGGCGACGAGCAGCAGGGCGTAGTCCGTGCCCGCGCCGAAGACGAGGACGGTCAGGATGCCCGCGCTCTGGCCGTTGACGGTCAGGTCCGCGTGCTCGGCGAGGAGATAGATCAGCGCCTGCGCCGCGTACAGCGACACGAACGCCGAGATCAGCGGGACGAACAGCAGGATCGGGCTGCGGTAGGTGATCAGCAGGGCCACCACGACGACCGCGCCCGCCGTGAGCAGCAGCGTCGAGTCGATCTCCGCGAAGGCCTCGGACAGGTCGGCGGAGACCCCGGCGGGCCCGGTGACGTAGACCGCGAGGCCGTCCTCGCCGTCGCCCACCTTGTCCTTGACGTCGTCGACGGCCTCCGGCAGGTCGTTCCAGAGGTCGTTGTCCATCGTCAGCGGTACGTAGACCTGTGCCGCCCGCGCCTCGGCGCCCGGCTTGTCGAAGGCAGGGCCGCGGGTCTCGTCGCCGCGGATGAAGTGCGAGCGCAACTGCTTGACCTCGGCCACGCCGTCCGCGATCCGCGCCCGGTCCCGCTCGGTCAGCGGGCCGTCCTCGCGGGCGAAGAGGATCACCATCGGCATGGTCTCGGGCCGGAAGCCCTCGGAGGTGTCGAGGACCCGGGTGGACTCCGCGGACCGCGGTACCCAGGACGACGCCGTGTTGTCCTGCTTGTCGGCGAGTTTGGAGGCCAGCGGCGCGGCCAGCACCAGGACGATCAGCCAGAACACCAGGACCAGCCACTTGGCGCGCGGCCCACAGACCAGCCAGGCCACTCCCCGGCGTTCCTGGCGCTCGTTGTCGGACCGCGTCCCAGACCGAGACATGGGCATGGTTGTCCCCCTGCTGTCCCACGCGCTGGCGGTGGACGGACAGCATGGCACGCGGTGCGCGGGCCGGGGAGGTCGCTTTCACTCCTGGCACGCGCCCCTCGGTGGCCCAGGCGGGACCGGCGCGGGCAACCGCCGCCCGGCATGGCAGTCTTGGGGCATGGCCGTGCAGATCAACCCCAGCATCCTCTCCGCCGACTTCGCCCGCCTCGCCGACGAGGCGCGTGCCGTTCACGGCGCAGATTGGCTCCATGTCGACGTCATGGACAACCACTTCGTACCGAACCTGACCCTCGGGGTGCCGGTCGTAGAGTCTTTGGCGCGAGCGACGGACACGCCCCTGGACTGCCATCTGATGATGACGGACCCCGATCGCTGGGCCCCGCAGTACGTCGAAGCGGGCGCGGGATCGGTCACCTTCCACGCCGAGGCGGCCGCGGCCCCGGTGCGGCTCGCCCGCGAGATCCGCGCGAAGGGCGCCCGCGCGTCCATGGCGCTGAAGCCCGCGACGCCCATCGAGCCGTACGAGGACCTGCTGCCGGAGCTGGACATGCTCCTGATCATGACCGTCGAGCCGGGCTTCGGCGGTCAGGCCTTCCTCGACATCATGCTGCCCAAGATCCGCCGCACCCGTGAGCTCATCGGCAAGCACGGACTCGACCTGTGGCTCCAGGTCGACGGCGGCGTCTCGGCCGCCACCATCGAGCGCTGCGCCGAGGCCGGCGCCGACGTCTTCGTCGCCGGGTCGGCCGTGTACGGGGCGGACGACCCCGAAGCAGCGGTACGTGCACTGCGCACCCAGGCGGAGGAGGCCACCGGGACCGCAGGGTGGGCGTGCGCCCACTGAGGCGCGGACCGGGCACGACGGGTCCGCCGCTTGGCCAACGGCTTGGCCACGGGAACGTGAACGCGGCCCATCAGGGCTGATCAAGTACGCCGGATCTGCAAGGATGAACAGCGAATCCAGGTGTACGTATGTGGTGAACAGCAGTGAGGAGAGCGCCGTGTCGGCCATGTCGGCGGGTCGGTCAGCCATGCGGATGGGACCCGCGGAGCTGGTGCAGGCGGCGGCCATGGCCCGCCGTTTCTATCTCGAGGGCAAGTCCAAGATCCAGATCGCCGAGGAGTTCGGCGTCAGCCGCTTCAAGGTGGCCCGGGTCCTGGAGACCGCTCTCGAACGTGATCTTGTACGGATCGAGATCCGCGTGCCCGCGGAGCTGGACGCCGAGCGCTCCGACGCGCTCCGCGCCCGCTATGGCCTGCGGCACGCCGTCGTCGTCGAGTCCCCGGCGGCGACCGAGGACATCGACGACTCCCCGGACCCGGAGAACCTCGGCGAGGTCGCGGCCGGACTCCTGGGCGAGCTGGTCAACGAGGGCGATGTGCTCGGCCTCGCCTGGGGCCGCTCGACCATCAACATGGCGGCGGCGCTCGACGCGCTGCCGCCCTGCACGGTCGTGCAGCTGACAGGCGTGTACGACGCCGGGACCGCCGAGCGCGGCTCGGTGGAGGCGGTCCGCAGGGCCGCGCAGGTCTCCGGGGGCGACGCCCACCCGATCTACGCCCCGATGCTCCTTCCGGACGCGGCGACCGCCGCCGCGCTGCGCCACCAGACCGGGATCGCGCGAGCCTTCGAGTACTTCGACAAGGTCACCGTCGCGGCGGTGTCCATCGGCTCCTGGGAGCCCGGCATCTCCACGGTCCACGACATGCTCACCGACGAGGAGCGCGCGCACTACGCCTCGCTCGGCGTCGCCGCGGAGATGTCGGCGCACCTCTTCGACGCCGAGGGCCGCAGGGTCGGCCGCGACCTGGGCGAGCGCTGCATCACCGTCGAGGCGGACCGGCTGCGCCGCATCCCCGAGGTCGTCGCGATCGCCGGGGGCCAGCGCAAGGCCGCCGCGATCGACGCGGTGCTCCGCTCCGGGCTCGTCACGAGCCTCGTCACGGACACGGCGGCGGCGGACCAGCTCCTGGTCGCCGGTTCGGCCCCGCGGCCTGCCCTCGACCGGGCGGATCCGGACGGGGAGTAGCACGGGGCCCGCGCGGCGTACGTGCGGCGCGCGGGACAGGGCGGCCGGGGGGCCGGGGACGGGGGACGGTCGGGGACCGGTGCGACAGCCGGGGCCCGACGCGGGGGTGGTGACCGACCGGCGTGGATACGTCGGCGCGCGCCGGTGCGCGGAAGCTGTGGCAGCATCGGCCCCATGATCTTCCGGGCCTCCGGCCAGCTGCGGAGAGCGCTCCTCGGCGCGCTCCTGATCTGCCTCGCGGTGCTGCTCGCGGGCTGCGGCACCGAGGGGAACGACACCCCCGACCGGCAGAGCGCCGCCGACCGGCGCAGCAGCCCGAGCGCCGCGCAGACCCCCGCGTGGGCACGCGGCATGGAGACCGTCGAGGCCGCCCGGCTCCCCGCCGAGGCCCGGCGGACGCTGCGCCTCATCGACAGCGGCGGCCCTTTCCCGTACGAGAAGGACGGCACCGTCTTCGGCAACTTCGAGGGCGAGCTGCCCCGGCACGCACGCGGCTACTACCGCGAGTACACCGTCCCCACCCCCGGCGCCCGCAACCGCGGCGCCCGCCGCATCGTCACCGGCCGCGAGCACGAGACGTACTACACGGACGACCACTACGCGTCGTTCAGAGCGGTCCTGAGATGACGGCGGCAGCACGGGGATGGGGCGGCGCGGCGGGGGAAGGCGTGGGTCCACGGTGACGACAGTGGCGGGAGTGGTGGACGTGGTGGGTACGGCGGGCGTGACGCGGGAGGCGAGGGCGTGATGGCGGACGAGGACGCGGAGCGGGTCCACGCGGACGGCGGGGGCGAGGCGCTCGGGCCCGTGCCCGCCTCGGTGCTCGACGCCGTGCGCGGCAGCGGCTGGGCCACGCTCGCGCTCGACCTGACCGGCGTGCTCGACAAGGACGCCTTCATGGACCGGTGCGCGGGGGCGCTGGAGCTGCCGGACTGGTTCGGCCGCAACTGGGACGCGCTCGCGGACTGCCTCACCGACCTGTCCTGGACGACCGACGCGCCGGGGCGGCTGCTCGTCGTCTCCGGGTGGCGGGAGTACGCCGAGGCGGCGCCGGGCGACTGGGCGGTCGCACAGGAGGTGTTCGCCGACGCGGTCACGTACTGGCGGGGGCGGGAGCGGGGCCTTGAGGTCGTCCTCGTGGTGGGGCCGCTTTCGGACTGAGGCGGAGTGCGTCCGGCTTGGACGATCCGACCAGGGCGTTCGGGGGCGTCTGGGTGATCGTCCCAGGCAGCGCAATCCCCGCGGCATGGGACAATGAAGTACGTGCTTTTCCCCCGGCTGTCCTGTTCGGGGGCCACCTCTGATCGACTGGGATGAGCAGCACGTGCGTTTCCTCAATGACATCCAGCCCGCGTACGACCTGACGTACGACGACGTCTTCGTGGTGCCGAGGCGTTCCGCCGTGGGCTCGCGCCAGGGCGTCGACCTCTCGTCGCCGGACGGCACGGGCACCACGATCCCGCTGGTCGTCGCCAACATGACCGCGATCGCGGGCCGCCGCATGGCCGAGACCGTCGCCCGCCGCGGCGGCCTCGTCGTCATTCCGCAGGACATCCCGATCGACGTCGTCACCGAGGTCATCTCCTGGGTGAAGACGCGTCACCACGTGCTCGACACCCCGATCGTCCTCGCCCCCACGCAGACCGTCGCGGACGCCCTCGCGCTGCTGCCCAAGCGGGCGCACGACGCGGGCGTCGTGGTGGACGCCGACCACAAGCCGGTCGGCGTGGTCACCGACGCCGACCTCAGCGGCGTCGACCGCTTCACGCAGCTGTCCGAGGTCATGTCCAAGGACCTGCTCCTGCTGGACGCGGACATCGACCCGCGCGACGCCTTCAACAAGCTGGACGGCGCCAACCGGCGCTACGCCCCGGCCGTCGACAAGGACGGCCGCCTCGCGGGCATCCTCACCCGCACCGGCGCCCTGCGCGCCACGCTGTACACCCCGGCCGTGGACGCGAACGGCAAGCTCCGCGTCGCCGCCGCCGTCGGCATCAACGGCGACGTGGCGGGCAAGGCCAAGCAGCTCCTCGACGCGGGCGTCGACACGCTCGTCGTGGACACCGCGCACGGCCACCAGGAGTCGATGATCGCCGCGGTCAAGGCCGTGCGCGCGCTCGACCCGCAGGTGCCGATCGTCGCGGGCAACATCGTCGCCGCCGAGGGCGTGCGCGACCTGATCGAGGCGGGCGCCGACATCATCAAGGTCGGCGTCGGCCCCGGCGCCATGTGCACCACGCGGATGATGACCGGCGTGGGCCGCCCGCAGTTCTCCGCGGTGCTCGAATGCGCCGCGGAGGCCGCGAAGTTCGGCAAGCACGTGTGGGCCGACGGCGGTGTCCGGCACCCGCGCGACGTCGCCATGGCGCTGGCCGCCGGCGCGTCGAACGTCATGATCGGATCCTGGTTCGCGGGCACCTACGAGTCCCCGGGCGACCTCCAGCACGACGCGCAGGGACGTGCGTACAAGGAGTCCTTCGGCATGGCATCGGCCCGCGCCGTGCGCAACCGGACCAGCGAGGAGTCGGCCTACGACCGTGCCCGCAAGGCGCTGTTCGAAGAGGGCATCTCCACCTCCCGCATGTTCCTCGACCCGGCACGCCCGGGTGTCGAGGACCTGATCGACTCGGTCATCGCGGGTGTCCGCTCCTCCTGCACCTACGCGGGCGCCGCGTCCCTCGCGGAGTTCGCCGAGAAGGCCACCGTCGGCATCCAGAGCGCTGCCGGATACGCCGAGGGCAAGCCGCTGCACGCCAGCTGGAGCTGATCCTCCGTCACACCCTGAGCCGTGCCGGGACGGCCCCCACCTGTCGAGAGACCGGTGGGGGCCGTCGTCGTCTCCGGGGTTGTTTATCGGCCATCGGGGTCGCGCGCCGTCGGGCGGTCACGAAAAGGCTGAAACAAGCGGTCCATTTACGGCGTATAGCTCCTACCCTTTCCCGCTCCGCACGGTAGTGGAAGATCGTCTTCTTTTGCCCTTCCCCGGGTGATTCCGCGGCGGTGTACCAGGGCACGGTTTCCCTGGGTGCGTGAGCGACTTGCTGGCGCCGCGAGGTGACGTGAAGCAGGTTGTGGTCTCGGACCGTCATTCAGTACCAGGAACCGTGGAGGTAATTGATGACCGCCCTCGACGAGCGATGGAACATACGGCCCGAGCATTTCTGGCTGCGCGGGATCCGCCCGGAGCAGCCGGTGGATTTCGACGAGAAGCACGCGATGTGGAACGTCTACGGCTACGCGGAGGCCAGTGAGATCCTCGGCGACCCGGCGACGTACACGTCCGACACCGCGCACCTGTTCCCCGTGGACATCGACCCGGCGCTCTCCGAGGGCGATGTGACGCACTTAGACCCTCCCGAACACACCAAGCTGCGCGCGCTGATCAGCAGCGCGTTCACCCCGAAGGTCGTGGGCGACCTCGAACCGCGGATCCGCGAGATCACCGAGGAACTCCTCGACGAGGTGGCCGGCGCCGACCGGTTCGACTTCGTGGAGGCTCTCGCCTTCCCGCTGCCGGTGATCGTGATCGCCGAACTGCTCGGCCTGCCCCGCAGCGACCGCGAGATGCTCAAGCAGCTGACGTATCAGATCACCGAGAACAAGAGCCCGTTCGATCTCATCGACAACAGCGAGGTGGGTGACGGCAACCTCCGTACCCTCGACGACCAGATGCGGCAACTCCACGGTTACCTGCACGAACACGCCTCCGAGCGCCGGAGGGCGCCGCGGGAGGACCTGCTGACCCGGCTGGTTCAGGCGGAGGTCGACGGCAGGCGGCTGACCGACGGCGAGGTGGCGAACTTCGGGACCATCGTGATGTTCGCCGGGCACATCACCACGACGATGCTGCTGGGCAGCACGGTGCTGTGCCTGGACGCGTACCCGGAACACGCGGCCCGGGTCCGCGCGGACCGCACGCTGGTGCCGTCCACCATCGAGGAGTCCCTGCGCTTCCTGAGCCCCTTCCCGGCGACTTCCCGCGCCACCACCACCGAGGTGAACATCGGCGGACAGGTGGTGCCCGCCGACCAGATGCTCGTGGTGTGGCTGGCGGCGGCGAACCGGGACGGCCGGCAGTTCGCCGACGCGGACGTCTTCGATCCGACCCGCGACCCCAACCCGCACATCGCGTTCAGCCGCGGCAATCACTACTGCGTCGGCGCGCCCCTGGCACGTCTGGAGGGCCGCGTCGCGTTGAACGTCCTCCTGGACCGCTATTCCGCCATGCACACGGACCCGGACAGCCCGCCGGTGTTCTTCCCGTCCATGGATCTGGCCGGCGCCAGGATTCTCCCGCTCCGCGTCGCATAGCGCGCCGCCGACCAGCTCACGAACACCTCGCCAGAACAACAGAATTGCCGACCGGAAGTGGCAGGGACCATCTCACGTGTCGCTCTGCCAACGGTGTCCGGTCAGCAGGACGTATGAGAGAGGAAATTCGTACGATGGATCAGCAGATACAGCCTTCGCTGGCGAAGATGGCCCTCGGCTACATCACCGCGGAGATTCTGTACGTGGCCGCCGAACTACGCCTCGCCGACGCGTTCGACGGCGGTCCGCGCAGTTACCAGAAGCTCGCCAAGGTGACGGGCGCGGACCCGCGTACGCTGCGCAGGCTCTTGCGGGCGCTCGTCGGGGAGGGCGTGGTCACCCAGGTCGACGCCGATCGGTTCGAACTCACCGAGCTCGGGGGGCAACTGCGCGCCGACGCACCCGACTCGGTGCGGGACACGGTCCTGCTCACCAAGACGCCCGAGTCCGCGTGGGCTGCTCTACGACCTGCCCACGGCCATGGAGACGGCACCGGCCATCCTCGGCGAAGCCGGGGTCGCGGACCGGTGCGAGATCGTCGGGGGAGACTTCTTCACGTCGGTGCCGTCGGGGGCCGACGCCTATCTGTTGAAGAACGTGATCCACGACTGGGACGACGAGAAGTCGGTGGTCGTGCTGCGCAACTGCCGGGCGGCCATGGGGCCGGGCGCCCGGCTCCTCCTCGTCGAGACCGTCCTGCCGTCGATCATGACCAAGGACAACGTGATCGCCTTCGCCGACCTCGGCATCATGGTCGGCTGCGGCGGTGCCGAGCGGAGCGAGGAGGAGTACCGGGAGCTCTTCGACGCTTCGGGCTTCACGTTCACGAGCATCACCGAGGTGCTCGCCGACGGGCAGCAGACCGGGTTCCACGTCGTCGAGGCCACGCCCACGGCCTGACCCGGCCGCCGCGCTCTCTCGGGAGCCGTCCATGCGTGCCGTTGTGCGCCGAAGTGCTCGCCGACTCGGGCGGCGAGCACTTCGGGCGGCCGCCTCATGGCGCGGGCTCGGCCTCCACCAGGTGGTACCCGGGCACCACCTCGGTCGTGGTGGTGAGGGAGAGCCCGGCGGCGCCGAGGAGGGCACGGAAGTCGTCCTCGGTCCGTTCCCGGCCACCGCTCCAGACCAGCATGTTGAGGTCGCCCTCCACGCGGACCGGGTACCGCGGACAGGATCGCGGCGAGCAGTGTGCCGTCCCCGCCTCCGATGTCGGCGACCGTGCCGAACCGGCCGAAGTCACCGGCCCGAACGATCTCCGGCGCGAGCATGCGGCTGCCGTCCGCCAGGGCCTTGTGATAGGTCGCCGCCAACTCGGGGTCGCTCAGGGTGAATTCAGCGGCCGTCCGGCCGGTCTCCGGGTCGCGCGCGGGCGCCCCGGTCCGCACGCTGTGACCGAGCCCGCCCCAGGACCGCCAGACCTCGGGGACGGCGTGCAGCAGCACATGGTCCCGGATCGAGTCGGGTGCGTCGGCGCGCAGCTGCCCCCCGAGCTCGGTGAGTTCGAACCGGTCGGCGTCGACCTGGGTCACCACGCCGAGGCCGGCCAGGGCGCGCAGCAGCCTGTGCAGGGCGGCCGGGTCCGTGTCGGTGCGTTTGGCGAGATCCCGGTGGTCCTGTGGGCCGTCGGTGAACCCGTCGGCGAGCCTCAGCTCGACGGCGGCGTGCAGGATGCGTGCCGGGATGTGGCCGAAGGCCAGCTCCAGCAGCGACATTTGATTCATGGCGCATCATTCCTTTCCCTTGGATTTCGAACATGCGCGGCGGGCGGTCCATGGAAACGGCGCGTTGCGGTCGCCCGGTCCGAGACCGGGCGACCGCAACGGGGTACAGCTGAACCAGGGGCGCGCTAACGCATGGACAGCGGCAGCGTGTTGACGCCGATCATGTCCGGAGTCGGAAAGAACGTCGGTGGATTGTCGGGATCGGTGCGCATGGTGGGAAAGCGGTCGAAGAGAAGGTTGAGCGCGATTCGGCCTTCCATGCGGGCCAGTGGCGCGCCGATGCAGAAGTGGATGCCGCGGCCGAACCCGAAGTGCGGATTGGGGTCGCGGGCCGGGTCGAACGTGTCCGGGTCGGTGAACTGGTTCCCGTCCCGGTTCGCCGCGCCGAGCCAGAGCAGCAGCAACTGGTCCTTGGGGATGAGCTGCCCGGCCAGTTCCACGTCCGTGGAAGTGGCGCGCGAAATTCCCGCGGACGGGCTGAGGAGCCTGAGTGCTTCTTCGATGGTGGTCGGCACCAGGGACCGGTCCGCGCGTACCCGGGCCGCCTCCTCCGGGTGGCCGTCCAGACACAGCATGGTGTTGCCGAGCAGCATCGTGGTGGTGATGTGCCCGGTGATCAGCAGGATGTTCGCGATATTCACGACTTCGTTGTCGGTGAGGCGCTCACCGTCGACCTCGGCCTGGGTGAGGTGGGTCAACAGGTCCTGCCGTGGCCGCTTCCTGCGCTCGGTCGCGTGCTCGCGCAAATACTCGAGCAGCGGCCGGATGTGGGCCATGGCGTCATTGATGTTGTTCTCACCCTCCTCGCCGTCGTTCAGGAAGGCGAAGCCGCTGAGGCTCTCGATGATCTTGTCGGCCCAGCCCTTGAACATGTGCCGGTCACTGCTCGGGACGCCGAGCATCTCGGCTATCACGATGACCGGCAGCGGGTAGGCCACGTCGGCGACCAGTTCCATGCTGTCCTGGTCGGACACGGCGTCGACCAGTTCCCGGGCGATCTCTTCGATGCGGGGTTCGAGTCCGGCCACGAGCTTCGGCGTGAACGCCTGGCTGACCAGATTGCGGATCTTTCGGTGGTCCGGGGGGTCCATCTGCGACATGTCGCCCTCGCTGAGCGACTCGTCGAGGGTCACGGGGAACAGACGCGCAGTGTTGGAGGAGAAGGTTTTCGGTTCGCCGAGGATCCGCAGTGCTTCCGCGTATCCGTAGACGTTCCAGACCTTCTGTTCCTCGTCGAACTGGACGGGGTGCTCCGGGCGTTGCCCGCGCAGCCACAAGTGACCCGGATGGATGCCCCACCTGTCGACGAGTTTGGTGGTCATCTGAATTCCCCTTTCATACCGGCTGGTGCTCGAGCGCATCACGGACGGGATGCCGACCGCAAGGCATGGTCAGGCGTGGTGCAAGGATCAAGTCAGATATTTATTGGGCCAGATTCTGACGGCCTGGTCATCGTTGCAGGTGGGGTGCATGAAATGTCCTGGATGGCGTATCGGTCGGTCGCTGGTGTGGTGGCTTGAATTACCCCTGCTTTACCAGTCGGGATGTTTTCCGGGGAATTGAATCGCGCCGTACTGTCAGCGGGACATTTTCGGTGCGGCCGACCGGGCTGAAGCGTGTCGGCGGCCTCGTCAAAATTCTGGATGCCTTGACCCGGCTGCGCTGCGGATGGAACGGTCGGAGAGTGTGTGTGCTAGCCATTCATCGAAAACTGGGGGCGGTAGTGTGCTCGATTCGGCGGAACAGCACGAGCTATTGCGTGAACTCAATGAAGCGACGCCTTCCGTGCCTGATGTGACGATTTCTGAATTATTTGCGCGGCAGGCCGCCCGCACTCCGGACGCGGTCGCGGTGGTGGCCGGTGAGGCGTCGCTGACCTACCGGGAACTCGACGACGCGGCGGATCGGCTGGCGCGGGAACTGGTCCGTCGCGGAGTGGCTCCCGGTGCGGTGGTGGGGGTCGTCATGCCCCGCTCGGCCGCCCTGGCGACGGCGCTCCTCGCGGTGCTCAAGGCCGGCGGGACGTATCTGCCCCTGGATCCGGACTATCCGGCCGAGCGCGTGGAGTTCATGCTGCGCGACGTACGGCCGGTGCTGCTGCTCACCGCCTCGGCCGCCGGTCTGCCCCCGGTCGACTGCCCGATCGTCGAGCTCGACGAGCTGGACGCCATGGCCGTCACGGCCCAGCAAGCGGATGAAAGCACTCCGGAAACCGGTGTGGCGGTGCACCCGGAACACCTTGCGTACGTCATCTACACCTCCGGTTCGACCGGGACGCCCAAGGGCATCGGCATCACGCACCGGGACGTGGTGGGTCTCGCGCTCGACCACCGCTGGCGCGGCGGCGCTCACGAGCGGGTGCTGCTGCACTCTCCGCTGGCTTTCGACGCCTCGATCTACGAACTGTGGGTGCCGCTGCTGAACGGCGGCGCGGTCGTCGCGGACCCGTCCGGGGACCTGACCCCGCAGGTGCTGGCCGGCCTGGTCAGCGACTACGGCGTCACCTCTCTCTTCCTGACCACCTCCCTCTTCAACCTCCTGGCCGAGGAGGACCCGGGCTGCATGGCCGGGCTGAGGGCCGTGTGGGTCGGCGGCGAGCGCCTCACCCCGCGTGCTGTCCGACGCGCCATCGAGGCCTGCCCGCACACGCAGTTCGTCAATGGCTACGGGCCCACCGAGACAACGGTCTTCGCCGTCTGCCACGCGGTGGACCCCGCCGAGCCGGTCGGTGACGACATCCCGATCGGTCGCTCCATGGACAACATGAGTGCCCATGTACTGGACGACCAGTTGCGGCCGGTTCCGGCGGGGACGGCCGGTGAGCTGTATCTGGCCGGTGTCGGAGTGGCGCGCGGCTACCTGAACCGGTCCGCGCTGTCCGCGGAGCGCTTCGTGGCCTGCCCGTACGGTGACCCCGGTGAGCGGATGTACCGGACCGGCGACGTGGTGCTGCTCACTCCCGGCGGCGAGCTGGTCTACCAGGGGCGCGTCGACACCCAGGTGAAGGTGCGGGGCTTCCGGATCGAGCCCGGCGAGATCGAGACGGTGCTCCTCTCCCATCCCGGCGTGGCACACGCGGCGGTGATCGCCCGCGAGCCCTCCGGCGGCGCCGGGGGCAAGCAACTGGTGGCGTACGTCGTCCCGGTCGACTCCGGCACGGCAGGCTGGGGTCCTGCCGGCGGCAGCATCGCCATCGACTCCGGCTTCCGGGCCGGGGACCTGCGCGGGTTCGTCGCGGGCCGCCTGCCTGAGTACATGGTGCCGTCGGTCTTCATGGTGCTCGACCGGCTGCCGCTGACCCCGAACGAGAAGCTGGACCGGGCGGCGCTGCCGGAGCCGGAGTTCGGCGGCGGCGACTACCGGGCGCCGCGCACCCGCGCCGAGGAGATCCTCGCGGAGCTGTTCGCCGAGGTCCTCGGGCTCGACCGGGTCGGCATCGACGACGACTTCTTCGCGCTCGGCGGCGACAGCATCCAGTCCATCCAGATCGTGTCGCGGGCGCGCGCACAGGGCACGCAGCTCAGCTCGCGGGAGATCTTCGAGCACCGGACCGTGGCCGCCCTGGCCGAGGCCGCCGCGCACCGCGGGTCCGGCCCGGAGCCGGTCCTCACCGAGCTGGCCGGCGGCGGTACCGGATGGATGCCGCTGATGCCGGTGGCACGGTGGATCATGGAACGCGGCCCCGGTTTCGACCGGCTCGTACAGGCCGTCGTGCTCGAACTGCCGGAAGACATCGACCGGGCCGGTCTCGCCGCGACGCTCGGCGCGGTGCTCGACCGGCACGATCTGCTGCGCGCCCGGCTCGTGACCGGCGCCGACACCGGCACCGGGCCCGAGCGGCCGGGCGAGGGCCCGGGCCTGCACGTCTCCCCGCCGGGTTCGGCGGCCGTGGACCCGCTGATCCGGCGCGTCGCGTGCTCCGGGCACTGGGACGCGGAGTCATGGCGGCCCCTGCTGCTGGGCGAACTCGACGCGGCTGCCGGGAGAATGGACCCGGCAGCCGGTCTGGTGGCGCAGTTCGTGTGGTTCGACCCGGCCACCGAGGGCGACGGGCCCGGCGCCGACTCCGCAGCCGCCTCTTCCCCTGCGGCCACCGCTGCCACCACGGCGTCCGCCGGTCCCGGCCGGCTCCTGGTCGCCTTCCACCACATGGTGATCGACGGAGTGTCGTGGCGGATCCTGATGCCCGACTTCGCCGCGGCGTGGCAGCAGGTGCGGGCCGGGCGCGTCCCGGATCCGGCACCGGTGACGACATCCGTCCGGCGCTGGGCACATGCCTTGGTGGACGCGGCCGCCGCCCCGGAACGGGTGGCGGAACTACCGCTGTGGCGCTCGGTGGTGGCGGGTCCCGACCCCGTTCTCGGCACCCGGCGCCTGGACCCCGAGGTGGACGTGATGGCCACCGTGGAGAAGGTGCGGGTCCTGCTGCCGGTTCCGGTCACCGAGACCGCTCTGACGGACCTGCCCGCGGCCGTCCACGGCGGGGTCAACGACGGTCTGCTGGCCGCACTGGCCCTGGCCGTCGCCCAGTGGCGCCGCCGGCGCGGCGTCGACGAGCCGTCGACCCTGATCCGGCTCGAAGGGCACGGCCGCGAGGAAGACGTGGCACCGGGCGCGGACCTGTCCCGCAGCGTGGGCTGGTTCACCAGCGTGTTCCCGGTGCGCCTCGACCTCGCGGGAGCCGACATCGACGACGCCTTCGCGGGCGGCCGGGCCGCCGGCGACGTGGTCAAGGCGGTCAAGGAGCAACTGCTCGCCCTCCCCGACAAGGGCATGGGCTACGGCCTGCTGCGGTATCTCAACCCGGAGACCGCCGAGGTGCTCCGCGACCATCCGATCGGCCAGATCGGCTTCAACTACCTCGGCCGGTTCTCCGCCGCCGACATGCCTGACGAACTGCGCGGACTCGGCTTCACCCAGACCGCCGAACTGGCGGACTTCGCGGAGCTGGCCGAGCTGGACGCCGGGCACGACGCGCGGATGCCCGCGCTGTGCGAAGTGGACATCAACGCGACCGTCACCGACACCGTGGACGGCCCCCGGCTCGGCGCCGTCTTCGGCGCCCCCGCGGGCGTGCTCTCCGCCGACGAGGTGCGCGAGCTCGCCGACCTGTGGTGCGACGCCCTCATCGGCCTCACCCGGTATGCCGAGAGGGCCGACGCGGGTGGTCTGACGCCGTCGGACGTCCCCCTGGTGACCGTGACCCAGAGCGCCATCGAGACCTGGGAACGCCGCTATCCGGGACTCACCGACATCTGGCCGCTGACCGCGCTCCAGTCGGGACTGCTGTTCCAGTCGCAGCTGAACGACACCACGTTCGACGCGTACCAGGTGCAGTACACGCTGCACCTGTCCGGATCCGTCGACCCGGACCGGATGCGCGCGGCCGGACAGGCCCTGCTCGACCGGCACGCCGCCCTGCGGACCGCGTTCGTGTCCGACGACGACGGCGACCAGCTCCAACTGGTGGTCGACGGGGTCGAGCTGCCGTGGTTCCACCACGACCTGTCCGGACTCGACGGGCCCGGCCAGGACGACGCCTTCGAGCGGTTCCTCGCCGAGGACCTGGCCACCCACTTCGACGCCGCGACCCCGCCGATGCTGCGGCTGTCCCTGGTCACGCTCGGCCCGGACCGCTCGGAGCTGATCCTGACCGCGCACCACGTGCTGTTCGACGGCTGGTCGCTGCCGCTCCTGACACAGGACCTGCTGCGCCTCTACGCCACGGGTGGCGACGCGGCAGCGCTGCCGCGGGCGCGCGACTACCGGGACTTCCTCGACTGGCTGGCGCGACAGGACCAGGAGGCATCGGCCACCGCCTGGGCCGCGGAGCTCGAAGGACTGGAGGAGCCCACCCTGCTCGCGCCCGCCGACGGACTCGGGACGGACCTCACCGGCATCGGCCAGGTGGAGGTGGACCTGCCCGCCGACATCGCGCGCGCCCTGTCCCGTCGTGCGGCCGAACTGGGCATCACGGTGAACGCCGTCGTCCAGGGCACCTGGGCGATCCTCCTCGCCCGGCTCACCGGTCGCCAGGACGTGGTGTTCGGCGCCACCGTCTCCGGCCGCCCGCCCGCCCTGACCGGAGCGGACTCCATGGTCGGCCTCTTCCTCAACACGGTGCCGGTACGGGTGCGGTGTGCTCCGGGGGACACCCTCGCCGAGCTCCTGACCGCTCTCCAGGACCGGCAGGCCGCGCTCCTCGACCACCATCACCACCCCCTCACCGACATCCAGCGGGCCGCGGGCCTGGCCACGCTGTTCGACACCTACGTCGCGTTCGAGTCCTTCCCCCTGGACCGGTCCGGCATCGGCGAGGCGAGCCGGGCCGCCGGCATCACTGTCACCGGCATCCGCCCGTTCGCCACCACGCACTTTCCGCTGACCGTGATGGCCCTCGCCGACTCCGACCGGCTGCGCCTTTCGCTGCAGTACCAACGGAGCGTGTTCGACCGGGACGAGGTCGACCGCATCGGTGCCCGCTTCGGCAGGATCCTGCGTCAGCTGGCGGCGGACCCCGGCCACCGCGTGGGCGCCGTCGACGTGCTGGAGCGCGCCGAACGGGACCGGCTGCTCGGCCGGTTCGACGACACGACGGCACCGGAACCCGGACTGACCGTCCCGCAGTTGTTCGAACGGCAGGCCGCCGCCACCCCGGACACGGTCGCGGTGGAGTGCGGCGAGGTCTCGCTGACGTACCGCGAACTCGACGAACGGGCGAACCGCCTCGCACACGGTCTGGCCGGGCGCGAGGTCGGGCCGGAGAGCGTGGTGGCGGTGGCGCTGCCGCGCTCGGCGGACCTGGTCGTCGCGCTCCTGGGCGTGCTGAAGTCCGGGGCCGCGTATCTGCCGATCGACCCGCAGTACCCGAGCCGGCGCCTCGCACACATCCTCCGCGACGCGCGCCCGGCCCTGGTGCTCACGGACCCCGCCACCGGCACGGCGGTACTCCCCGACGACGGCACCCCCCGCGCCGGGCTCGACGAGATCACGGCCGGCGGAAGCGGAAGCGGAACAGGAACCGGAACCGGAACCGGCCACGGCCTCGGTGACGAGGTGCGGCCCCCGCGGCCGGACCACGTGGCGTACGTGATGTACACCTCCGGGTCCACCGGCGCCCCGAAGGGCGTGGCCATCACCCACCGCAACGTGACCAACTGTCTGCCGGGCCTCGCGGCCGCACTCGGCGTCTCACCGGGGTACCGCATGCTGGCGGGCACGTCGGTGAACTTCGACGTGTCGGTGTTCGAGATCTTCACCACGCTGACCACCGGCGGCAGCGTCGAGGTGGTCCGGGACGTGCTGGTCCTGGGCGAGCGCGACGGCTGGTCGGGCGGTGTGATCAGCACGGTTCCCTCCGCGTTCACCGAACTCGTCGACCGTCTTGGCGACAAGATCGGTGCGGACGCGGTGGTGTTCGCGGGCGAGGCGCTGCCCGCCTCGCTGGTGCGCCGGGTACGGGAGGCGCTGCCCGGGGTGCGCGTGGTGAACGCCTACGGCCAGAGCGAGACCTTCTACGCGACCGCGTTCGCCGTCGACGGCACGGACGAGTGGCGGGCCCCGGTGAACGCGCCGATCGGCACGCCGCTTCCGGGCAACCGGGTGTACGTCCTGGGCGACGGTCTGCTGCCGGTGCCACCGGGGGCGGCGGGCGAGCTGTACGTCGCCGGAGCGTCGGCGGGGCGCGGCTATTGGGGCCGGACCGTGCTGACCTCGGAACGCTTCGTCGCCGACCCGTACGGGCCGCCGGGAGCGCGGATGTACCGCACCGGGGACCTGGCCCGCTTCAACGCGGCGGGCGACCTGGAGTACGTCGGGCGCGGCGACGCGCAGGTGAAGATCCGGGGCATCCGGGTCGAGCCCGCCGAGGTCGAGGCGGTGCTGACCGCTCATCCCGGGGTCGACCGGGCGGTCGTCATCGCCCGGGACGGTCATGGCACGGGCCGGGCCGAGCAGTTGGTGGCCTATGTCGTGCCGTCCGCGACGGGCGGCGCCGGACCCGCCGAACTGCGCGGATTCACCGCTGAGCGGCTGCCCGAGTTCATGGTGCCCGCGGCCGTCGTACCGCTGGACGCGCTGCCGTTGATGCCCAACGGCAAGCTGGACCGGGCCGCGCTGCCCGAACCCGAGTTCACCGCCGGACGGTACCGCGCCCCCCGGACACCGCGGGAAGAGACCCTCTGCCGCCTGTACGCCGAGGTCCTCGGCGTGGACCGGGTGGGCGTGGACGACGACTTCTTCGCCCTGGGCGGCCATTCGCTCCTGGCCGCCCGCCTCCTCAGCCGGATCCGTTCCGAGCTCGGGGCCGATGTGCCCCTGCGAGCGATTTTCGACACCCCCCGCGTCACCGACCTGTCGAGCAAGGTGAAGGACGCCTCCGCGGCCCCTGCGAACGACTCCTCCGCGTCGAGCCGACCTCGCCTGCGCAAGATGGATAGGAGCAAGTACTAAATGATCCCGTTGTCCTTCGCGCAGCGTCGCCTGTGGTTCATCGACCGTTTCGAGGGCCCGTCGGCGGCCTACAACCTTCCCTTCGTGCTCCACCTGAGCGGTTCCCTGGACGTGGCCGCGCTGTCCTCGGCGGTGCGCGACGTCGTCGTCCGGCACGAGAGTCTCCGCACGGTGTTCGGCGAGGACGACGCGGGGGTGCCGGGGCAGCGGGTGCTGCCCGAGGACCAGATCCGACTGGCGGTGCCCGTGACCGAGGTGGCACCGGCCGACCTGGCCGGCGCCGTGGCCGAAGCGGTGGCTCACCGCTTCGACCTCTCGGCCGAGATCCCGGTGCGGGCCCGGCTGCTGAGGCGGGCCGACGACGAGCACGTGCTCGTCCTGGTGATGCACCACATCGCCAGCGACGGCCAGTCGATGGGGCCGCTGGCACGCGACCTGGCCGCCGCGTACACGGCCCGTCTGACGGGCGACGCCCCGCAGTGGCCGGAACTGTCGGTGCAGTACGTCGACTACACCCTGTGGCAGCGCGAACTCCTGGGCGACGAGTCCGACCCGGACAGCGTCCTCGCCACCCAGCTGCGCTACTGGCAGGACGAGCTCGCGGGCGCCCCCGAGAAGCTGCCGCTGCCGACGGACCGGCCGCGGCCGTCCGCCGCCAGCCACCGCGGCGACAGCGTGGAGTTCACGATCGAACCGGACCTCCTCGCGGCGGTGCAGAACCTGGCCGACGGCCAGGGCATACCCGGCCTGACCCCGACGATGGTGATGCAGTCGGCCGTCGCGGTGCTGCTGCACCATCTGGGCGCGGGCGAGGACATCACGATGGGCTCCACCATCGCGGGCCGCTCGGACGCCGAGCTGGCGGACCTGGTCGGGTTCTTCGTCAACACCTGGGTGCTGCGGACCGATCTGGCCGCGAACCCGACGCTCCACCAGGTGCTCCAGCGGGTGCGGAACAAGGCGCTGAGCGCCTACGAGAACCAGGACGCCCCCTTCGAGCGCCTGGTGGAGGCGGTGAACCCGGAGCGTTCCACGGCCTACCACCCGCTGTTCCAGGTGATGTTCACCTGGCAGGGAGACTCCCGCGTCGACGTCGCCCTGCCCGAGGTGCGGGCCCGGCTCGAGGCGGTTCCCACCGCGACCGCCAAGTTCGACCTGGAGTTCAACTTCGGCATCGACCCCGACGAGCGGTCCATGCGGTGCACGCTCGAGTACGCCACCGACCTCTTCGACCGGAGCACCATGGAGGCCGCCGCCGCCCGCCTCGTGCGCGTGGTGCGGGCGTTCGTGGCCGACCCGGGCACGCGGGTCGGTTCGGTGGACGTGCTGGACGCGGCGGAGCGGGAGCTGGTGGTCCACGGGTTCAACGACACGGCGGTGCCGACGCCCGACGTGACGATCCCGGCACTGTTCGAGCGGCAGGCGGCCGCCACCCCGGACGCGGTGGCGGTGGTGTCGGACGAGGTGACGCTGACGTACGCGGAGCTGAACGCGCGGGCGGAGCAGGTCGCCCGCGCCCTGGCGGAGCGTGGAGCGCGTCCCGAGTCGACGGTCGCGGTGGCGCTGCCGCGCGGGGCGGACCTCGTGGTGGCACTGCTCGGCGTGCTGAAGTCCGGGGCCGCGTATCTGCCGATCGACCCGAAGTACCCGAGTGCGCGTCTGGATCACATCCTGGCGGCCGCCCGACCCGCCCTCGTCCTGACGGCCGCGGAGTCGGCCGACGTGCTGTCCGGGACCGACGTCCCGCAGCTTCTCGTCACCGACATCGCGAGCGGACCCCTTCCGGCGGACGCCGGGAACACGCCGCCGCGGCCGCACAACGCGGCGTACGTGATGTACACCTCCGGTTCGACCGGCACGCCCAAGGGTGTGACCATCACGCACGACAACGTGGTCAACGATGTGCTGCGGCTCGCCGAGCGGGTGGGCATCGAGTCGGGCACGCGGGTGCTCGCGGGCACCTCGGTGAACTTCGACGTGTCCGTGTTCGAGATCTTCGCCACGCTGTGCGCGGGCGGCGCCGTCGAGGTGGTCCGCGACGGCGGGTGGTCAACGCCTATGGGCAGACGGAGAGTTTCTACGCGACGACGTTCTCGCTGCCGTCCGGTGAGGAGTGGGTCGGTTCGGGGAGTGCGCCGATCGGTTCTCCGTTGGGGAACATGAGGGCGTATGTGCTGGGTCCTGGCTTGCTCCCGGTGCCGCCGGGCGTGGTGGGCGAGTTGTATGTGGCGGGCAACGTGGCGCGTGGCTATCACGGCCGAGCGGGCCTGACCGCGGAGCGGTTCGTGGCGGATCCCTTCGGTGGGCCTGGTGCGCGGATGTATCGCACGGGTGACCTGGCGCGGTGGAACGCCGACGGTCAGTTGGAGTACGTGGGGCGTGACGACGCCCAGATGAAGGTGCGCGGTTTCCGTATCGAGCCGGGTGAGGTGGAGGCGGCGCTGACCGCGCATCCCGGTGTGTCCCAGGCCGTGGTCGCCACGCGCACCGGCCGCGGCGTCAAGCAGTTGGTGGGCTATGTCGTTCCCGTCGGTATGGGCGAGGGCGGCATCGGCACCGTCGAGAGCCTCGGCCAGCTCGACGTCGACCTGACCGCCGGTGTGTCGGCACGGGAACTGCGTCGTTTTGTGGCGGGGCGGTTGCCGGAGTTCATGGTGCCGTCGGTGTTGGTGATGCTGGATCGGTTGCCGTTGGCGCCGAATGGGAAGTTGGATCGGTCGGCGTTGCCGGAGCCGGAGTTCGGTGGGGGTGAGTACCGGGCGCCGGGGTCGGTGGTGGAGCGGGTGCTGGCCGGGGTGTATGCGGAGGTTCTCGGTCTGGAGCGGGTGGGGGTCGATGACGACTTCTTCGCTGTGGGCGGGGACAGTATCCGTTCGATTCAGGTGGTTTCGCGGGCGCGGGTGTTGGGTGTGGAGGTGTCGCCTCGGCAGATCTTTGAGTGCCGGACGGTGGCCGAGCTGGCACAGGTGGCCATCACGGACGGCTCCGATGCGGGTGTGGTGCTTGAGGAGTTCGAGGGCGGCGGTACGGGCCGCCTGCCGATGCTGCCCATCAGCCACTACCTGCAGGAACTGGGCGGCGGCTTCGACCGGTTCTCCATGTCGGCGGTACTGGAACTGCCGGTGGGCATCGACGCGGCGGGATTGTCCGCGACCCTGGCGGCCGTGGTCGACCGGCATGACATTCTGCGCTCGCGGCTGATCACCGGGGACGCATGGAATCTGAAGGTCACCGAGCAGGGCTCGGTGGACGTCTCCGGCCTCGTCCACCGGGTGGAGTCCGACGGCCAGTGGGACACACCGACCTGGCGGGAACAGGCGGAGACAGAGCTGGACGAGGCCACCGGACAACTGGACCCCGTGCGCGGGGTGATGGCCCGGTTCGTATGGTTCGATCCGGGCGCGGCGGCCCCCGGTCGACTCCTGGTGGTACTGCACCACCTGGTCGTGGACGCACGCCGGTGGCGACCTCGGTACGACGCTGGACCCACGGTGAACGACGGTCTGCTGGCCGGGCTCGCCCTCGCGGTGGCCAAGTGGCGGCAGAAGCGCGGCGTCTCGGAGTCCTCGGCGCTGATCCGGCTCGAAGGACACGGCCGTGAGGAAGCCGTCGTACCGGGCGCGGACCTGTCCCGCACGGTGGGCTGGTTCACCAGCATGTTCCCCGTCCGCCTCGACACCGCGGGGATCGACCTCAGCGACGCCTTCGCGGGCGGCCCCGCAGCCGCGGGCGCGATCAAGGCCGTGAAGGAGCAACTGCTCGCCATCCCCGACAAGGGCGTCGGCTACGGCCTGCTGCGCTATCTGAACCCGGACACGGAGACGGTGCTCCGGCGCTACGACACCGGGCAGATCGCCTTCAACTACCTCGGCCACTTCTCCGCCGCCGACATGCCGGAAAACCTGCGCGGCCTCGGCTGGACCCGGGCCGAGAACACCACCGACCTGGTGGCGGCGCCGGACGCGGACATGCCGCTGATGTCGACGCTGGAGATCAACGCGCTGGTCGGCGACGCCGAGGACGGGCCGTGCCTGAACGCCCGCGTGGGCTTCGCCACCGGCGTGCTGTCCCGCGAGGACGTGCAGGAGCTGGCCGACCTCTGGTGCACGGCGCTCGAAGGCATCGCCCGGCACGTGGCCCGGCCCGGCGCCGGTGGCCTGACGCCGTCGGACGTGCCGCTGGTCTCGGTGGACCAGCGCAAGCTGGAGGTCTGGGAGAAGAAGTATCCCGGCCTTGCGGATGTGTGGCCGCTGACATCGCTGCAGTCCGGACTGCTCTTCCACGCCCTGCTGGCCGACGCGGCGTACGACGCGTACCACATGCAGTTGGTGTTCCACCTGACCGGGCCGGTGGAGCCGGAGCGGATGCGGGCCGCGGGACAGGCCGTCCTCGACCGCTACGCCAACCTGCGGACGGCGTTCGTCAGCGACACCGCCGGTGAACGCGTCCAACTCGTCGTCGACGACGTCCGCCTGCCCTGGCAGCACACCGACCTGAGCGACCACGGCGACGACCGTGACGCGGCGCTCGAACGGATCCTCGCCGACGACCGCGCCACGCACTTCGACCTGACCGCACCGCCGCTGGTGCGGATGACCCTGGTGACCATGGGCCCGGACCGGGCCGAACTGGTCTTCACCGCCCACCACGTGCTGTTCGACGGCTGGTCCGTCCCGCTCCTCATGGAGGACCTGCTCAGGCTGTACGGCTCCGGCGGGGACCTCGCGGCCCTGCCGAAGGTGCGCGGCTACCGGGACTTCCTGTCCTGGCTGGCCCAGCAGGACCAGGACGCGGCCGCCCGCGCCTGGGCCGACGAACTCGACGGACTCGAGGAACCTACCCTGCTCGCCCCCGGGGCGGAGTCCGCCGACTCCGAGGACATCGGGCAGGTCGACGTACCGCTGTCGCCGGAGACCGCCCGCGAACTGACCCGGTACGCGGCCGAGGTGGGCGTCACCCTGAACACCCTGGTGCAGGGGGTCTGGGCGGTGGTCGTCGGAGAGCTGACCGGGCGCGAGGACGTGGTGTTCGGCGCGACGGTGTCCGGCCGTCCGCCCGTCGTCACGGACATCGACACCATGGTCGGCCTGTTCATCAACACCCTTCCCGTACGCGTGACCTGCGCCCCCGGGGACACCTTCGCGGGGCTGCTGACGCGGCTCCAGGACCGGCAGGCCGTGCTGCTCGACCACCACCACCACGGCCTCGCGCGGATCCAGCAGGACACCGGCCTCAGCACCCTCTTCGACACCGTCGTCGTCTTCGAGTCCTTCCCGATCGACCACGCGGGGCTCGGCGACGCCAACACCGAGGCGGGTGTGGCGATCACCGGCCTCACCCCGTTCAGCGGCACCCACTACCCGCTGACCGTGACGGCCGACGCCGACCCGCAACTGCGCATCGCGCTCCAGTACCAGCACCACATCTTCGACCACGCCACCGTGGAAGCCATCGCCACCCGCTGCCTGCGGGTGCTGCTCCAGGTCGTCGAGAACCCGTCGATCCGCGTCGCGCAGCTCGATGTCCTGGAGTCCGCCGAGCGGACCAAGGTCGTGTCCGAGTGGAACGACACCGCTCACCCCACGGCCACCGCCGGGAGCACCCTCGCCGCGGCGTTCGAAGCCCAGGTGGAGCGCGGCCCGGAGCGCACCGCGCTCGTCTTCGAGGGAGACACGCTCTCCTACGCCGACTTCAACGCCCGCGCCAACCGCCTCGCGCACTGGCTGATCGAGCGGGGCGCCGGACCCGAACGGCTCGTCGCGATCCGGATGCCGCGCTCCTTCGACCTGCTCACCGCGATCTACGGCGTGCTCAAGACAGGAGCCGCCTATCTGCCGATCGAGACCGATCTGCCCGGAGAGCGGGTCGAGCACATGGTCGCCGACAGCACGCCCCTCCTCGTCCTGGACGAACTCCCGGACCTCTCCGGCCACCCGGATGCGAACCCCGGCGTCGACGTGCACGAGGACCACGCCGCCTACGTGATCTACACCTCGGGGTCGACGGGGAAGCCCAAGGGCGTGGTCGTGTCCCACCGTTCGATCATGAACCGGCTCGCCTGGGGCCACGGCCACTACGGCATGGACGAGAGCGACCGGATGCTCCTGAAGACATCCGTCGGCTTCGACGTGTCGGTGCCCGAGCTGTTCTGGCCGCTGCAGGTCGGGGCGGCTCTGGTGATCGTACGGCCGGACGGGCAGAAGGACCCCGAGTACCTGGCCAGGCTGATCCGGGAACAGCGGGTCACCGACGCCGACTTCGCGCCGTCCATGCTGGCGGCGTTCCTCTCGGAGCCGACCGCGGACCAGTGCACCAGCCTGCGCCGTGTGGAGGCCGCGGGCGAGGCGCTCCCCCTGGAGCTCACCCAGCGCTTCGCACAGGTGCTCCCCGGCACCCGGCTGCACAACCTCTACGGCCCCACCGAGGCCGCGGTCGAGGTCACGGCCTGGGAGTGCCGCGAGGAGCACGGCGCCACCGGCGTCCCGATCGGCGCGCCCGTGTGGAACACCCAGGTCTACGTTCTCGACTCCGCGCTGCGGCCGGTCCCCCCGGGTGTGCCGGGAGAGCTCTACCTCGCCGGCGTCCAGCTCGCCCGCGGCTACCTGAACCGTCCGGGCCTGACCGCCGAACGCTTCGTGGCCAGCCCGTTCACCCCCGGCGCGCGCATGTACCGCACCGGTGACCTGGTCAAGTGGCGGCCCGACGGCGTGATCGACTACCTCGGCCGGGTCGACTTCCAGGTTAAGGTGCGCGGATTCCGCATCGAGCCCGGCGACATCGAAGCCGCCCTCGCCGCGCACCCCGGCGTGGACCAGGCCGTGGTGATCACCCGCGAGGACCGGCCCGGCGACCAGCGCATCGTGGGATACGTGGTGCCCGCCCCCACCGGCTCGGCCACCGCCCGGGAGGCGGAGCAGGTCGACGAGTGGCAGCAGGTGTACGACGAGGCGTACACCGGGTCCGGGACGGCCGCCTGGGGCGCGGACTTCACCGGCTGGAACTCCAGCTACACCGGAGAGCCGATCCCGCTGGCGGAGATGCGGGCCTGGCGGGACGCCGCCGTCGAGCAGATCCTCGACCGGGCGCCGCAGCGCGTCCTCGAACTGGGCGTCGGCTCGGGTCTGCTGCTCTCCCAGATCGTGCCCGACGTCGCGGAGTACTGGGGCACGGACTTCTCGGCACCCGTCATCGAGCAGCTGCGGGACCAGGTCGAGCGGGCCGGGTTCGCCGAGCGGGTCCGGCTGCGGGTGCAGCCCGCCGACGACGTGTCGGGCCTGCCCCAGGAGTACTTCGACACCGTCGTCATCAACTCGGTGGCACAGTACTTCCCCGACGCCGGCTATCTCGACCGGGTGCTGAGCCAGGCCCTCGGCCTGCTGGCCCCCGGCGGCCGCATCGTGATCGGTGACGTGCGCCACGCCGGCTCGCTGAGCCTGCTGAAGACGGCGATCCACCACGCCCAGCGCCCGGAGGCGTCGGCGTCCGTGGTCCGCGCCGCCGTCGCCCGCGCCGTCCTGGTGGAGAAGGAGCTGGTCCTCGACCCGGAGTGGTTCACGCGCTGGGCCGACGAGAACGGCGCCGCCGGGGTGGAGGTGCTCCTGAAGCCCGGCCGCGCCCACAACGAACTGACCCGGCACCGCTACGAAGTCGTGCTGCACAAGGCACCCGTGGACCTCGTCCCTCTGACCGGGATCCCGGAGCTCGCCTGGGGCCGCAGGGTGGACGACTTCACCGGCCTCGACGAGATCGTCCAGGAGCACGGGACGACACCGGTACGGATCACCCGGATACCCAACGCCCGACTCGCCGGTGAGGTCGCCACCGCCACCGCCTTCGCGGGCCTCGACTCACCGGTGGCCGGGCTCCCGCCCCTGGACCCGCACGACCTGCGGAACTGGGCCGACCGGCGAGGCGTCGGCCTGCTGCTCACCCTGACGGCGGGCGTGCCCGAGTGCTTCGACGCGGTGGTCTTCCCCGCGGGCACCGAAGCCGGACGGACGTACTCCGGAGGGTTCACGCCCACTGGGCGCCCCGAGCGGACGCTGGCGAACGACCCGGCCGGGGCGCGGGAGATCGGCGTCCTCGTCGCCGGGCTCCGCGACCACGCGCAGGAACGGCTGCCGGAGTACATGGTGCCCGCGGCCGTGGTCGCGATCGCCGAGGTGCCCCTGACCCCCAACGGGAAGCTGGACCGGCAGGCGCTGCCCGTGCCCGACTACGCCGGTGTGGCCACGGGCCGGCCGCCGCGGACACCGCAGGAAGAGGTTCTCTGCGCGCTGTTCGCCGAGGTCCTCGGCATCGACCGGGTGGGCATCGACGACAACTTCTTCACCCTGGGCGGGCACTCGCTCCTCGCCACCCGGCTGATCAGCCGGATCCGCGCCGAACTGGGCGCCGAGGTCCCGATCCGCGCGGTCTTCGACTGTCCCACCGTCGTGGAACTGGTCGAGCGGATCGCGCCGGGAGCGCGCGTCCGCTCCCCGCTGCGCCGGGCGGCACAGCGCCCGGAGCAGCCGCCGCTGTCGTTCGCGCAGCGCCGCCTGTGGTTCATCGACCGGTTCGAGGGGCCGTCGGCCACGTACAACATCCCGTTCGTGCTGCGGCTCACCGGCGCGCTGGACGTGGCGGCGCTGGAGAACGCGGTACGGGACGTCGTGTCGCGGCACGAGATACTGCGGACGCTGATCGCCGAGTCCGGTGACGGAGTGCCGTACCAGCGGGTGCTGCCCGCCACGCCGGCACCGGTGGACCTGCACGTCGTCGAGTCCGCACCGGACGCGGTGGCGGACGCGGTGGCGGCCGTCGCGGCCCGGCCGTTCGACCTGGCCACGGAGATACCGCTGCGGGCGACCGTGGTCCGCAGCGCCGCCGACCAGCACGTGCTGGTCCTCGTGGTCCACCACATCGCCGGGGACGGCGAGTCGATGGGTCCGCTGGCGCGCGACCTGGGCACGGCCTACGCCGCCCGGCTGCGAGGTGCGGAGCCCGACTGGCCTGAGCCTCCGGTGCAGTACGTCGACTACACCCTGTGGCAGCGGGAACTGCTCGCCGACGAGTCCGACCCCGACGGTGTCCTCGCCACCCAGCTGCGGCACTGGCGGGACGAACTGGCGGGCGTGCCGCAGCCGTTGCAGCTGCCGACGGATCGCCCCCGGCCGCCGGTGGCGAGCCGTCGCGGCGACCTGGTGGCGTTCGAGCTCGATCCGGACCTGGTCACCGCCGTGGAAGAACTCGCCCGCGCGCAGGGCGCGACGGTGTCGATGGTCCTCCAGTCGGCCGTGACGGTCCTGCTGCACCACCTGGGCGGCGGCGACGACATCACCGTCGGATCTCCGATCGCCGGCCGCACCGACGCCGCGCTCGCGGAGCTGGTGGGCTTCTTCGTCAACACGTGGGTGCTGCGCGCAGACCTGTCCGGAAACCCGAGCTTCAAGGGGCTCCTCGGCCAGGTGCGCGAGAAGGCCCTGGCCGCCTACGAGAACCAGGACGCGCCCTTCGAGCGCCTGGTGGAACTGATCAAACCCGACCGCTCCACCGCCTACCACCCGCTGTTCCAGGTGATGTTCGCCTGGCAGAACATGGCCCGTGAGGACTTCGCGCTCGAAGGCCTGCGCGTGCACCTCGAGCACCCGTCCACCGACACCGCGAAGTTCGACCTGTTCTTCAACATGGCCGACATCCCCGGCCTCGGTGTGGTCGGCCACCTCGAGTACGCGACGGACCTCTTCGACCGCGCCACGGTCGAGGCCCTCGCGGCCCGGTTCGCGCGGGTCGTACAGCAACTGGTCGCCAGCCCCGCCCGGCCGATCGGGGCGGTCGTGGACGTGCTGGACGGGGCGGAGCGGGAGCTGGTGGTCGACCGGTTCAACGACACGGCGGCGCCGACGCCCGAGGTGACGATTCCCGCACTGTTCGAGCGGCAGGCGGCCGCCACCCCGGACGCGGTGGCGGTGATCTCCGGCGAGTGGACCCTCACCTACCGCGAGCTGGACGCGCGCGCGGACCGGGTGGCACGCGAGCTTGCGGCACGCGGAGTGGGTCCGGAGACGGTGGTGGGACTCGCGCTGCCGCGCGGGGCGGACCTCGTCGTGGCACTGCTCGGCGTGCTGAAGTCCGGGGCCGCGTATCTGCCGGTCGACCCGAAGTACCCCAGCACGCGGCTCGACTTCATCCTGTCGGACGCCCGCCCCCGGCTGTTCCTGACGGACGCGGCAACCGAGGGAGTGCTGCCGGACGACGGAACTCCGCGCCTGTTCGTCGGCGACGCCGAGAAGGCGGGCGCCGACGCCGGGAACGCGGGCGCCGATGCCGGGAACACGCCGCCGCGGCCGCACAACGCGGCGTACGTGATGTACACCTCCGGTTCGACCGGCACGCCCAAGGGTGTGACCGTCACGCACCGCAACGTGGTCAACGGCGTGCTGCGGCTCGCCGAGCGGGTGGGCATCGAGTCGGGCACGCGGGTGCTCGCGGGCACCTCGGTGAACTTCGACGTGTCCGTCTTCGAGATCTTCACCACCCTGGCGCGCGGCGGCTGCGTCGAAGTGGTCCGCGACGTCCTGGAGTTGGCGGAGCGCGAGGACTGGCAGGGCGGTGTGATCAGCACCGTGCCGTCCGTCTTCGCCGAACTCGTCGACGACATCGCCGGCACCGTGGACGTCGACGCCGTCGTCTTCGCCGGAGAAGCCCTGCCCGCGTCCCTGGCGGACCGGGTGCGGAAGGCCTTCCCGGGTGTGCGGGTGGTCAACGCCTATGGGCAGACGGAGAGTTTCTACGCGACGACGTTCTCGCTGCCGTCCGGTGAGGAGTGGGTCGGTTCGGGGAGTTCGTGCGGCTCTGACGGCGGAGCGGTTCGTGGCGGATCCGTATGGGGTCGCGGGTGCGCGGATGTATCGCACGGGTGACCTGGCGCGCTGGAGCGCTGATGGTCAGTTGGAGTATGTGGGGCGTGATGACGCGCAGATGAAGGTGCGCGGTTTCCGTATCGAGCCGGGTGAGGTGGAGGCGGCGCTGACCGCCCATCCGGGTGTGTCCCAGGCCGTGGTCGCCACGCGCACCGGCCAGGGCACGAAACAGCTGGTCGGCTATGTCGTCCCCACCGGAGCGGATGACGCCACCGGCGACACCGAGGGCCTGAGCGACGACGCCATCGACCTCACCAGCGGCGTCGACAGTGCCGAACTGCGTCGTTTTGTGGCGGGGCGGTTGCCGGAGTTCATGGTGCCGTCGGTGTTGGTGATGCTGGATCGGCTGCCGTTGGCGCCGAATGGGAAGCTGGATCGGTCGGCGTTGCCGGAGCCGGAGTTCGGTGGGGGTGATTACCGGGCGCCGGGGTCGGTGGTGGAGCGGGTGCTGGCCGGGGTGTATGCGGAGGTTCTCGGTCTGGAGCGGGTGGGAGTCGATGACGACTTCTTCGCTGTGGGCGGGGACAGCATCCGTTCGATTCAGGTGGTGTCGCGGGCCCGGGTGCTGGGCGTGGAGGTGTCGCCGCGGCAGATCTTTGAGTGCCGGACGGTGGCAGAGCTGGCGCGGGTGGCGGTGGCTGGTGGTTCGGATGCGGGTGTGGTGTTGGAGGAGTTCGAGGGCGGTGGTGTGGGTTGGTTGCCGGTGTTGCCGGTGAGCCGGTATCTGCGGGAGTTGGGGGGTGGTTTCGGCCGGTTCTCGATGTCGGCGGTGCTGGAGCTGCCGGTGGGCATTGATGCTGCGGGCCTGTCGGCGACGTTGGGTGCGGTGTTCGACCGCCACGACGTCCTTCGTTCGCGGTTGGTGACGGGTGATGAGTGGCAGTTGGAGGTTGCCGAGCCGGGCGCGGTGGATGTGGCGGGTCTGGTCCGCCGGGTGGAGTGTGAGGGTGAGTGGGGTGGTGCGGGTTGGCGGGAGCTGGCGGAGGCGGAGCTGGATGAGGCGACGGCACGTCTGGATCCTGTCGGTGGGGTGATGGGGCGGTTCGTGTGGTTCGACGCGGGTGCGGGGGTTCCTGGTCGGCTGTTGGTGGTGTTGCACCACGCCGGTGGCGACCTCGGTACGACGCTGGACCCACGCCCTCCAGGACGAGGCGGCCAGTGGTGAACGACGGTCTGCTGGCCGGGCTCGCCCTCGCGGTGGCCAAGTGGCGGCAGAAGCGCGGCGTCTCGGAGTCCTCGGCGCTGATCCGGCTCGAAGGGCACGGCCGTGAGGAAGCCGTCGTGCCGGGCGCGGACCTGTCCCGCACGGTGGGCTGGTTCACCAGCATGTTCCCCGTCCGCCTCGACACCAACGGTGCCGCTCTCGATGAGGCGTTCGCCGGTGGACCCGCGGCGGGGAAGGTGGTGAAGGCGGTCAAGGAACAGCTCCTCGCCATCCCGGACAAGGGCATCGGCTACGGCCTGCTGCGCTACCTCAACAGGGAGACGGCCGCCGTCCTGCAGGGGCATACGGCCGGGCAGATCGCCTTCAACTACCTGGGCCGGTTCTCCGCCGCCGACATGCCGGAGAACCTGCGCGGCCTCGGCTGGAACGAGGCCCCCGGCGTCGACGACCTGGTCGCCGCACCGGACGCGGACATGCCGCTGATGTCGACGCTGGAGATCAACGCCCACGTCGGCGACACCGAGGACGGGCCGTGCCTGAACGCCCGCCTGGGCTTCGCCAGCGGCGTGCTGTCCCGCGAGGACGTGCAGGAACTGGCCGACCTGTGGTGCGCGGCACTGGAAGGCCTGGCCCGGCACGTGGCGCGGCCCGGTGCCGGTGGCCTGACGCCGTCGGACGTGCCGCTGGTCTCGGTGGACCAGCGCAAGCTGGAGGTCTGGGAGAAGAAGTACCCGGGCCTTGCGGACGTCTGGCCGCTGACATCGCTGCAGTCCGGGTTGCTCTTCCACGCCCTGTTCGCGGATACGGCGTACGACGCGTACCACATGCAACTGGTATTCCACCTGACCGGTCCCGTGGAGCCGGAGCGGATGCGGGCCGCGGGACAGGCCGTCCTCGACCGCTACGCCAATCTGCGGACGGCGTTCGTCAGCGACACCGCCGGTGAACGCGTCCAGCTCGTCGTCGACGACGTCCGCCTGCCCTGGCAGCACGCCGACCTGAGCGACCTCTCCGAGGAGGAGCGGGAGGCGGCGTACGAGCGGATCCTCGCCGAGGACGACCGCACCCACTTCGACCTGGAGAAGCCGCCGCTGGTGCGGATGACCCTGGTGACCATGGGCCCGGACCGGGCCGAACTGGTCTTCACCGCCCACCACGTCCTCCTGGACGGCTGGTCGCTGCCGCTGTTGATGCAGGATCTGCTGCGGTTGTACGGCTCCGACGGTGACGCCTCGGTGCTGCCGCGTACGCGGGGCTACCGCGACTTCCTGACCTGGCTGGCCCAGCAGGACCACGACGCGGCCGCCCGCGCCTGGGCGGACGAACTCGACGGACTCGACGAACCCACCCTGCTGTGCCCGGACGACACGGCAGAGCACGCGGACGCCGAGGACAGCGAGGCATCCGAGGGCAGCGAGGGGATCGGGCAGCTCGAAGTGCCGCTGTCCGTGCAGACGTCCCGTGAACTGGAGCGGCAGGCCGCCGAGTTGGGCGTCACCCTGAGCACGGTCGTCCAGGCGGCCTGGGCCGTGCTGCTCGGCCGGCTCACCGGGCGCCAGGACGTGGTGTTCGGCACCACGGTGTCCGGCCGTCCGCCCGCCGTCACGGACGTCGACACCATGGTCGGCCTGTTCATCAACACCCTTCCCGTACGCGTGACCTGCGCCCCCGGGGACAGCTTCGCCCAGATCCTGACGCGGCTCCGGGACCGCCAGGCCGTGCTGCTCGACCACCACCACTACGGCCTCGCGCAGATCCAGCACGACACCGGCCTGAGCACCCTCTTCGACACCATGGTCGGGTTCCAGTCCTATCCGATCGACCGGGTGGGCCTCACCGAGGCGAACACGACCGCCGGGATCGCGTTCACCGGCATCACCTCGCTCAGCGGCACCCACTACCCGCTCGGCGTGATCGGCAGCTCCGAACCCCGGCTGCGCGTGGCCATGCAGTACCAGCGCCACACCTTCGACCATGCCGCCGTGGAGACCATCGCCGACCGGCTCGCGCACATCCTGCGCAGCCTCGCGGCCGACCCGGACCTGGCCGTCGGGACGATCGAGGTGCTCGCACCGGGCGAACGCGAGCGGCTCATCGGCGAGTTCAACGACACGGCGGCACCGCTGCCCGAGGCCACCATCCCGGAACTCTTCGCGCACCGCGTGTCGACGGCTCCCGACGCCGTCGCGGTCGTCGACGACGACGAGACGCTGACCTACCGTGAGCTCGACGTCCGGTCGAACCGGCTGGCGCGCGTGCTGTTGCGGCGCGGAGTGGGACCGGAGTCCGTGGTGGCGGCCGCGCTGCCCCGCTCGGCGGCGATGGTGGTGGCATGGCTTGCCGTGCTCAAGGCGGGCGGCGCGCATCTCCCCGTCGACCCGGGCTACCCGGACGAGCGGATCACGTACATGCTCACGGACTCCGGGGCGGGCCTGGTCCTCGCGGACGCGACGACTGCCGCGGGACTTCCCGAGACGTCCGTCCCCGTGTTCCGCCTGGACGATCCTCAGGTCGCCGAGGCCCTGACCGGCTCCGACGGCGCCGCGCTGACCGACGCGGAGCGAGGGCGGCCGCTGTCGGTCGCGGGCACCGCGTACGTCATCTACACCTCGGGTTCGACGGGGCGGCCCAAGGGCGTCGCGGTCACCCACACCGGGGTGGCCAGCATGGTCGACGCGCACGTCGGCGGCCTCGCGATCACTCCGGACAGCCGCGTGCTGCAGCTCGCCTCGCCGAGCTTCGACGTGTCGGTCTGCGAACTGTGCATGTCCCTGCTCTCGGGCGCCGCCCTGATCCTCGCCGACGTCGAACGCCTGGCCCCCGGGGCCCCCATGGCCAAGACGATCGACGAGCGGCAGGTGACCCACGCGATGATCCCGCCGCACGTCATCGCGGCGCTCCCGGCCGGCTCGCTGTCCACCGTGACGTCGCTGGCCACCGGCGGCGAGACGATCCCGCCCGAAACCGTGGCCGAATGGTCGAGCGGGCGGCGGATGGTGACCCTCTACGGGCTCACCGAGACCACCGTCTGCGTCACCATGAGCGCGCCGCTGAAGGCCGATGGCAAGGCGGCGTCCATCGGCCGGCCGACCACGAACGCTCGGGCGTACGTCCTCGACACGGCGTTGCGGCCGGTGCCGGTGGGGGTGCCCGGAGAGCTGTATGTGGCCGGTCCCGGCCTCGCGCGCGGCTACGTCGGCCGTCCCGGCGTGACGGCCGACCGATTCGTGGCCAACCCCTTCGACGGCCCCGGCGAGCGGATGTACCGGACCGGGGACGTGGTGGCGTGGACACCGGACGGCGACCTGGTGTTCCAGGGCCGTGCGGACCACCAGGTCAAGATCCGCGGATTCCGGATCGAACTCGGCGAGGTCGAGGCGGCGCTCCTGACGCACCCCGACGTCGCGCAGGCCGTGGTCGTCACCGACGGCCCGTCGAGCTCCCGGCGCCTCGTGGCGTACGTGGTGCCGACCGCCGACCGGACCGAGGAATCCGCCGGCGCGGACTCCGGGAACCCCGGTGACGTACCGGACGGCCGCACTCCCGGGACGCTCGCCACCGAGCTGCGGGCGCATCTGCGCGAACAACTGCCGGAACACATGGTGCCGTCCGCGGTGGTGGCCATCGACGAGGTGCCCCTGACGCCCAACAACAAGCTGGACCGGCGCGCCCTCCCGGCGCCGGACCACACCGGGCAGATGACCGGGCGGGCCCCGCGGAACTCGCGCGAGGAGCTCCTGTGCGGCCTGTTCGCCGAGGTGCTCGGCCTCGACCGGGTCGGAGCCGACGACGACTTCTTCGGCCTCGGCGGACACTCGCTCCTCGCCACCCAACTGGTCAGCCGCATCCGCACGGTGCTCGGCGTCGAGACGTCGATCCGGCGGGTGTTCCAGTCACCCACCGTCGCCGAACTGGCCGCCGATCTGGCGGTGGACGGCGGTGCCGCCGAGTCCGGTGACCCGTTCGCGGCCGTGCTGCCCATCAAGACGAGCGGGGACAAGGCGCCGCTGTGGTGGATCCACCCCGGCAGCGGGCTCTGCTGGATCTACCTCGGCTTCGCCGGACGCCTGCCCGCGGACCGACCGGTCTACGGCATCCAGGCGAAGGGCTTCGACGGGGTCACACAGCCGCCCGAGTCGATCGACGCCATGGTCACCGACTACGTCGAGGAGATCCTCGCGGTACAGCCCGAGGGTCCCTTCCACCTCCTCGGGCTCTCCATCGGCGGCACCCTCGCGCACGCGATGGCCGCCGAGTTCCAGCGGCGCGGGCACGAGGTGGGGCTCCTCGGCCTCCTCGACAGCGTTCCCAGCACCTTCTTCGAACACTACGAGCCGCCCCACGCCACCGACATCCGCGCCTACTTCGGCGAGCACCTCATCAGCGCCGGCAACGCCGGTGACCACGAGGCGTTCGTGGACACCGCGGTCTCCGTCATCGTCGGCCACACCAGGATGATGGACGGCTTCACGTCACCGACGTACCGCGGCGACGCGCTGTTCTTCAACGCGACGGCCGAAGGCGACGGCTCGTACGCGGACCTGTGGCGCGGTCACATCACCGGTGCCGTACGGGAGTACGACATCGACAGCACGCACCAGGACATGTACCTGCCCGCACCCGCCGACGAGATCTGCCGCGCGGTCGTCCGCGCGCTCGGCGACGACGTGGAAGGGGATTCCGTGCGAGAGAGCTGACCGGCGCGACGGCGTGGTGCGGGTCACTCCGCACCACGCCGCACGCAACGGACGAAACGGACGGCGCAACAAACACGCGCTCATCCCGGCCGCACGCAACGATCTTGTGTCGATGCGCAACGTTGCTGCATTACGGTTGGGAACCAGCGCCTCGTAGAGTCGGGCGCTGTACGTGGCGTGGCGGGGACTGCCTGCTCGGTGGCTCCCGTTCTTCCTTGTGGGCTGCCGCGGCTTCCTGCCACCTCTACCGGCAGCGATGAAGGAGCCAGCGCGTGCTCGACCAGGGCGCACCCCCGACGACCCGCCCACGCCCCCAGGGCGGCGGCGGTTTCGGCAGCCGAATAACACGGCGCAAGCCGGTGGACCGCCTGGTCGCCGAGGGCGGCCAGGGCGAGGGCGGCACGCTCCGCCGGACCCTCGGCATGTGGCAGCTGACCATGATCAGCATCGGCGCCACCCTCGGCACCGGCATCTTCGTGGTGCTCGGCGAGAGCGTCCCGAAGGCGGGCCCCGCCGTCACGATCTCCTTCGTGATCGCCGGCCTCACCGCCCTCTTCTCGGCCCTCTCCTACGCCGAGCTGGCCGGCACCATCCCGGTCGCCGGATCCTCGTACTCGTACGCGTACGCAACCATGGGCGAACTGGTCGCCTGGGTGTGCGGCTGGTGCCTGGTCCTGGAGTACGGGGTGTCGGTCGCGGCCGTCGCCGTCGGCTGGGGCGAGTACCTGAACGAGCTGCTCGACGGCACCATCGGCGTCACCATCCCGGACGCGCTGTCCGCGGCCCCCGGTGAGGTCGACGGCGCGATCATCAACCTGCCCGGCCTGATCGTCGTGCTGCTCGCCATGGTGTTCCTGCTCGGCGGCGCCAAGGAGTCCGCGCGCGCCAACACGATCATGGTCATCGTGAAGATCGCGGCCCTCGTGCTCTTCTGCGCGGTCGGCTTCACCGGCTTCAAGTCCGGCAACTACTCCGACTTCATGCCGCTCGGCGTCGCCGGGGTCAGCGCGGCCGGAGCGAGCCTGTTCTTCTCCTACATCGGCTTCGACGCCGCCTCCACCGCCGGTGAGGAGGCCAAGAACCCGCAGCGCGACCTGCCGCGCGCGATCATGCTCTCGCTGATCATCGTCACCGCGCTCTACGTCCTGGTCGCCGCCGTCGCCGTCGGCGCCTGGAACTGGAAGGACTTCGAGGGCTCCGAGGCGTCGCTGACCGCGATCATGAACGACGTCACCGGCCAGAACGTCTGGGGCACGCTGCTCGCCGCGGGCGCCGTCATCTCCATCGCCAGCGTCGTCCTGACCGTTCTCTACGGCCAGACCCGCGTGCTCTTCGCGATGTCCCGCGACGGCCTCGTGCCCAAGACGTTCGCCAAGGTCAGTGGCAAGACCGGCACGCCCCGCGTGAACACCGTCCTGGTGTCCCTGTTCTGCGGCGCGCTCGCCTCCGTGATCCCGCTCGGCAAGCTCGTCGACGCCACCAGCATCGGCACGCTGTTCGCCTTCGGCCTGGTCAACGTCGCCGTGATCATCCTGCGCCGGACCCGGCCCGACATGCCGCGCACCTTCCGGGTGCCGCTCGGCTGGCTCTTCCCGGTCCTCGGCTTCGGCTTCTGCGCGTACAACATGTACAACCTCGACGCGGCGACCTGGAAGGTCTTCGGTGTCTGGATGGTCGTCGGGCTCGTGTTCTACTTCCTGTACGGGATGCGCCGCTCCCGCCTGGAGACCGAACCGCCCGCCGCGGAGGTCTCCGCAGTGAAGTGACACGCAGAGAAGTGAACGACCCCCAGTGCGACTGAACGATCTCGACGAACGCATCGTGCACGCCCTCGCCGAGGACGCCCGCCGCTCCTACGCCGACATCGGCCAGCTGGTCGGCCTGTCCGCGCCCGCCGTCAAGCGGCGCGTGGACCGGCTGCGGGCCACCGGAGCCATCACCGGATTCACGGTCCGGGTGGACCCGGCCGCGCTCGGCTGGGAGACCGAGGGGTTCATCGAGATCTACTGTCGCCGGAACACCTCGCCCGAGGCGATCCAGCGGGGTCTTGAGCGGTACCCGGAGATCGCGTCCGCCTCCACCGTCACCGGTGAGGCGGACGCGATCGTCCAGGTTTTCGCGGCCGACATGCGGCACTTCGAGCGGGTCCTGGAGCGCATCGCCGGGGAGCCGTTCGTGGAACGGACGAAGTCCGTGCTGGTGCTTTCGCCGCTGATGCGGCGCTTTTCGTCCGGGTCGCCCGCGTAGGTGCCCCAGGCGGTGCTTCGGCGGCCGCGGGTGCGTCGTGCTTGCTCGCGCAGTTCCCCGCGCCCCTTCGGGGCGCTCCCGCAAGGGGCGCGAGCCGTCCGACCCCCGTACGGGCAGCCCGCGCCCCGGCTCAGTCGCCCTCGGGGTACGGCGGGTTCCACGGGGTCACGTGGAAGTCGCCCGTGCCCTTCTTGACCTTCTCGAACGGGGCCGCGCTGTTGCACTTCGTCAGCTTCTTCGTGCCGTCGGGGCCGCCCGTCGCGCCCCAGCTGTAGCCGAGCCGGTCGTTCTTGCCCTGGTCGTGGACGCTGAAGCCGACGCGGCTGCCGTTCATCTCCTTGATGTTGGTCTTGGTGATGATGCCGGTCGCCGACGCCACCTTCCCGCCGGTCAGCAGGCAGTCGATGCGGCCCGTCGCCCAGCCGCCCTTGCCGCCCGGCTTCTCCAGGTGCACGAACTTGAACGTGCCGGTCGCCTTGCTCGGGTCGGCGTTGTGCCTGGCGGCCAGATGCGCGTCGAACGTGAAGGTGACGTCCTCCGTGGTCTTGCGGAACAGCTTGGCCTTGCCGGTCAGCGCGGCCGCCTCGCGGGGCTCGGCCCGCTCGGCGGCCGCGTGCCCGCCGACCTTCCTGCCGGGGTGCGTGACGTCCTCCCCGGACGCCACGGCCACTCCGGCCGCGCCCGCGGTGATCAGGAGCGCGGCGCCCACGGCGACAGCGCGGTTGCGGGTGAAGGCGTTACGGCTCACGGGAAGCCCTCCGTCTTTCGTTCAGGCTGGTCACCCGGCGTTTCCGGGTGAGAGAACGATCCCGCGGCAGGGGCCGTCGGGGCGTCCGGCCCAGGTCTGCACTGTGTTTCCGCCGCGCGGGGGAGGGGACGGCGCGCGGGATGCGCCCGCAGGCGTACACGCCGCCCCGGGCGCCACGCAACGAATCGCCGCCACCCCCTCCCCACGCGCAACAAATCGCCCAGCGAGGTGCAACGGTCGCGCCTTGCCCGGTCACGGCCGCGGAACGTACCGTCTTTGCGAACCCCTGACGCCCGCCCGTCTCCCTACGCACGCCCCGAGGACAGCCATGTCACCGCTGCGCACCGCCCTGCTCCAGAGCTCGGGACGTCCCGGTTCCGTGGCCGCCAACCTCAAGGTCCTGGACGAGGCGGCGGAGCGGGCCGCGGCGGCCGGGGCGCGGCTGCTCGTGACGCCGGAGATGTTCCTGACCGGGTACGCCATCGGCGACGACGTGCCCCGGCTCGCCGAGCCCGCCGACGGCGACGCGGCGGACGCGGTCGCCGACATCGCCGTACGCCACGGTCTCGCTGTCGCCTACGGCTACCCGGAGCGCGCGGACGCCGACGTCTTCAACTCCGTCCAGCTCATCGGCGCGGACGGCGCCGGCCTCGCGAACTACCGCAAGACCCACCTCTTCGGCTGCTTCGAGCGCGACCACTTCACCCCCGGCGAGCAGGCCGTCGTCCAGGCCGACCTCGACGGCCTCCGGATCGGCCTGATGATCTGCTACGACGTGGAGTTCCCGGAGAACGTGCGGGCCCACGCCCTCGCGGGCACCGACCTGCTGCTCGTCCCGACCGCGCAGATGCACCCGTTCCAGTTCGTCGCCGAGTCCGTCGTGCCGGTGCGCGCCTTCGAGAACCAGATGTACGTCGCGTACGTCAACCGCGTCGGCCCCGAGGGCGAGTTCGAGTTCGTCGGCCTGTCCACGCTGGCCGGTCCCGACGGGATCGCCCGCACCCGCGCCGGACGCGGCGAGGACCTGGTGCTCGCCGACGCCGACCCCGCCTTCCTCGCCGCGTCCCGCGAGGCCAACCCCTATCTGAGCGACCGCCGCCCCGGCCTGTACGGACCCCTCGTCCAGGCCTGACCGCACCGGGCCGCAAGGCCGCCGAGGGCGAAGCCCGCCCGCGCCACCTTTTTCCGTACCGCGCAAGGAGTCCGTACCCCATGACGTCCACGGTGCCCACCGCCGTCCAGCACACCGACGCCCAGCCGCCCATCACCATGTTCGGGCCGGACTTCCCCTACGCGTACGACGACTTCCTCGCGCACCCCGCGGGCCTCGGCCAGATACCCGCGACCGAGCACGGCACCGAGGTCGCCGTCATCGGCGGCGGCCTCTCCGGCATCGTGGCCGCGTACGAACTGATGAAGATGGGCCTCAAGCCCGTCGTCTACGAGGCCGACCAGATCGGCGGGCGTCTGCGCACCGTCGGCTTCGAGGGCACCGGTACCGACGGGCTCACCGCCGAGATGGGCGCCATGCGGTTCCCGCCGTCCTCGACGGCGCTCCAGCACTACATCGACCTGGTGGGCCTGGAGACCAAGGCGTTCCCCAACCCGCTCGCCGAGTCGACCCCCTCGACGGTCGTGGACCTCAAGGGCGAATCGCACTACGCCACCACCGTCGACGACCTGCCGCAGGTCTACCGCGACGTGATGAACGCGTGGAACGCCTGTCTGGAGGAGGGCGCCGACTTCTCCGACATGAACCGTGCCCTGCGCGAGCGCGACGTGCCGAAGATCCGGGAGATCTGGGCGAAGCTCGTCGAGAAGCTCGACAACCAGACCTTCTACGGCTTCCTCTGCGAGTCCGAGGCGTTCAAGTCGTTCCGGCACCGCGAGATCTTCGGCCAGGTCGGCTTCGGCACCGGCGGCTGGGACACCGACTTCCCGAACTCCATCCTGGAGATCCTGCGCGTCGTCTACACCGAGGCCGACGACCACCACCGCGGCATCGTCGGCGGCAGCCAGCAGTTGCCGCTGCGCCTGTGGGACCGCGAGCCGCAGAAGATCGTGCACTGGCCGCTCGGCACCTCCCTGGCCTCGCTGCACGACGGCCGCGCGCCGAAGCCCGCCGTGACCCGGCTGCACCGCACCGCGGGCAACCGCGTCACGGTCACCGACGCGAACGGAGACATCCGCACCTACCGGACGGCGATCTTCACCGCGCAGTCCTGGATGCTGCTCTCCAAGATCGAGTGCGACGACTCGCTGTTCCCCATCGACCACTGGACGGCGATGGAGCGGACCCACTACATGGAGTCCTCGAAGCTCTTCGTCCCGGTGGACCGGCCGTTCTGGCTGGACAAGGACGAGGAGACGGGCCGTGACGTCATGTCGATGACGCTCACCGACCGGATGACGCGCGGTACTTACCTGCTGGACGACGGTCCGGACAAGCCCGCCACCATCTGCCTCTCCTACACCTGGTGCGACGACAGCCTCAAGTGGCTGCCGCTGTCGGCGAACGAGCGCATGGAGGTCATGCTCAAGTCGCTCGGCGAGATCTACCCGAAGGTCGACATCAGGAAGCACATCATCGGCAACCCGGTGACCGTGTCCTGGGAGAACGAGCCCTACTTCATGGGCGCGTTCAAGGCGAACCTGCCGGGCCACTACCGCTACCAGCGGCGCCTGTTCACGCACTTCATGCAGGACGACCTGCCCACGGACAAGCGCGGCATCTTCCTCGCTGGCGACGACATCTCCTGGACGGCCGGCTGGGCCGAGGGCGCCGTGACGACCGCGCTGAACGCCGTGTGGGGCGTCATGCACCACCTCGGCGGCGCGACGGACGCCACGAACCCCGGCCCCGGCGACCTGTACGACGAGATCGCGCCGGTGGAACTGCCGGAGGACTGACAGCACTGACAGCAGGCCGGGTCAGAGCCCGGCCTCCCTGGCCGCCGCGTGCACCGCGGCGGCCACGTCGGTGAGCTCCCGGGCGTCCCGGGCGCTCGCCTGGAGGTCGACGAGGATCTCCTCCACCCCGGCGGCGGCGTGCGCCACCAGGTCCTCGGCGATCTGCTCGGCGTCGCCCCGGAAGGGGGCGCGGTCGGGGCCGTCGTACGGCTTCGGTGTGTAGCGGGCGTTCGCGCGCAGGACGCTCTGGATCGGGGCCGTGCGGCCTCGCTCGGCGGCCAGGTCCGTGAGCCGCCGCCACTCCTCGGCGAGGCGCGCGGGGCCCGCCGCGCCGGGCATCCAGCCGTCGGCGCGGTCCACGAGCCTGCGGGCGGCGCGCGGGCTGTTCGCGGGCAGCAGGACCGGGATCGGGCGGGCCGGCTTCGGGCCCACCTCGGACGGGGTGATCGTCGTCAGTGCCCCCTCGGGCCCCTCGTACGCGACCGGGTCCGGGCCCCACACCGCCCGGCACACGTCGAGCGTCTCGTCGAGGACCTTGCCGCGCCGCTCGTACGGCGCCACCGACGCCGCCGCGTACTCGTCGACGGACCAGCCCGTGCCGAGGCCCGCGACCACCCGGCCGCCGCTCGCCGCGTCCAACGAGGCCAGGGAGCGGGCCAGTTGGAACGGCACGTGCAGCGGCGCCACCAGGACGCTGGTGCCGAGGCGCACCCGCTCGGTGACGGCGGCCGCCAGCGTGAGCGTGACCAGGGGGTCGGCGACCGACCGGTAGGTGTCCGGCCAGGGCCTGCCCTCAATGCCCCACAGGCCCTGGGTCGGGGGATCGGGGAACAGGACGCGCTCGAAGACCCAGAGACTGTCGAACCCGGTCTCCTCGGCGGCCCGCGCCACCTGCGGGACGTCGCGTCCGATGGCGAAGTGCTTCATCTGCGGCAGGCCGAGGCCGAGTCGGCACGAGGGCACGTCAGCTCCTGTGGGTCCGGGACGGTACCGGACACGCTAGCCCGGCGCGGGATCAGTCCGGCAGCGGCGTGAGCAGCATCCGGCCCACGAGCCCCACCGTGTCGTCCAGACGCGCCCGCATCTCCTCCGCCACGCCCGGGAAGTCGCGCAGCGCCCACAGGGCGCGCGCCGCCGACCAGGCGCCGTCGCGGGCGCGGTCCAGGGACCAGGAGCCGAGCAGGTGGGTGAGGGGGTCGGCGACCTGGAGGAGGTCGGGGCCCGGCATCAGGTCCTCGCGGATGCGTTCCTCCAGCGAGACGAGGATGTCGCCGACGCGGTCGAACTCGTCCTCCAGGTCGGTCGGCGCGCAGCCCAGGCCGTGGCAGGTGTCCACGACGGCGAGCGCCAGGTCGTGGCCGATGTGGGCGTTGATGCCCGCGAGCGCGAACTGCAGGCCGCGCACGCCGGGGTGGCGGCGCAGCTGGAACAGGGGGCGCCAGCACGCGGGCGGGTACCCGTCGGCCGCCGCGGTGTCCACGGCCCGCAGATAGCGCTCCGCGAACCGGACGTCGAGCGTGACCGCCGCCCTGACATCGGGGAAGGCGCCCGCCGCGACGCTCCGGGCGACCTCCTGGGTGACCGCCAGGTACACACGGTTGAAGACGGCGACGCCGTCGCGGCGCGGCCAGGTGGCGTCGAGGGCGCGCATCCGCGCGAGGACGCCGTCGACGCCGCCCTCGGTGAGGCGGCCGGTTCCGCTGTCCTCGCGCACGGGGTGGGCGCGCTCGGCGATCCGCTCGGACTGGGCCATGGGGGCAGCGTCCCAGCCGTGGCGCGGCAGCCGGGCGCGCCGGGCTCGGGCTTACCCAGAACGAGGGAACCCGTCCGGGTCCTTGTGCGTGTCGTCGCCGTCGTCGTACGTGGACGTGCCCGAATCCAGCAGCGGTTCCTGGGACTTGAGGTGGGCGGGGGCGAACGCCCGCAGCACGTGGTAGCCGGTGATGACGACGATCGTGCCGAGCGCGATGCCGCTGAGCGAGAAGTTGTCGGTGAACTTCAGCGAGACGTTGCCGACGCCGATGATGATGCCCGCGGCGGCCGGGACCAGGTTCAGCGGATTGCGCAGGTCCACGTCGGCGTTGATCCAGATCTGCGCGCCGAGCAGCCCGATCATGCCGTACAGGATGACGGTGATGCCGCCGAGGACGCCGCCGGGGATCGCGGCCACGACCGCGCCGAACTTCGGGCACAGGCCGAAGAGCAGGGCGAAGGCGGCGGCCGCCCAGTACGCGGCGGTGGAGTAGACGCGGGTCGCGGCCATCACGCCGATGTTCTCGGAGTACGTCGTGTTGGGCGGGCCGCCGACCGCGGTGGAGAGCACGGAGGCGGCGCCGTCCGCGGAGATCGCGGTGCCGAGCTTGTCGTCCAGGGGGTCGCCGGTCATCTCGCCGACGGCCTTGACGTGTCCGGCGTTCTCCGCGACCAGGGCGATCACGACGGGCAGCGCCACCAGGATCGCCGACCACTCGAAGCTCGGCCCGTGGAAGGACGGCAGGCCGATCCAGTCCGCGTGCCCGACCGCCGACAGGTCCAGGCGCCAGTGGTCGGTGACCTGGCCGGAGCCGTCCTGCGAGTGGATCTTGCCGAAGACGGAGTCGAGCACCCAGGACAGCGCGTACCCGAAGATCAGGCCGAGGAAGATCGCGACCCGGGACCAGAATCCGCGCAGGCACACGACGGCGAGCCCGGTGAACAGCATCACGCACAGCGCGGTCCACTGGTCCTGCGGCCAGTAGGTCGCGGCCGTGACCGGCGCCAGGTTGAAGCCGATCAGCATCACCACCGCGCCCGTGACGATCGGCGGCATCGCGGCGTGGATGATCCGGGCGCCGAACCGCTGCACCGCGAGCCCCACGACGAACAGCGCCGCGCCGACCACGAGCACCGCGCCCGTGACCGTCGCGCTGGAGCCGCCCTGCGCCCGGATCACCGCGGCCACGCCCACGAAGGACAGCGAGCAGCCGAGGTAGCTGGGCACCCGGCCGCGCGTGGCGAGCAGGAAGATGACCGTCGCGACGCCCGACATCATGATCGCGAGGTTCGGGTCGAGGCCCATCAGGACCGGCGCGACGAACGACGCCCCGAACATCGCCACCACGTGCTGGGCGCCGAGTCCGAAAGTGCGGGGCCAGGACAGCCGTTCATCGGGGCGGACGACGGCTCCGGGCGCGGGGGTGCGCCCGTCGCCGTGCAGTCTCCAGCGCACGCCGAGATCCATGGTGAAGTTCGCTTTCTGTGCGCGGGGACGAGCGGTGTCGTCGCAGGGACGAGCGGTGCCGTCGCGGGGACGAGCCGTGTCGTCATGTCGACGATCAGCGTCGACATGTTAGTGCGACGTAAGGGTGGCTCCTTTCCGACGCGCTTCCGGTACGTTGGCATGGCCAAGTCACTGAACGGAGTTCACATATCTGATGGGAGTGTGATGAGTGCCCGTACCCGCACAGGCGCCCTGTTCGCCGCGGCGGCCGCCGTCGCCGCCGTCCTGGTGACGGCCGTACCGGCGACTCCGGCCCAGGGCCCGCCACCGGTGGCCACGGCTGCGAAGGCCACGAAGGTCAAGGTCCCCGACACCGCCGTTCTCGACGGCAAGCGCCTGGCCGACGCCAAGCGGCGGCTCGACCGGGGTGATCCGCGACTGCGCGAGGCCCTCGGCCACTTGACGGCACGCGCGGACAAGTGGCTCGGCAAGGGCCCCTGGACGGTCGTCGACAAGCCGAGGCCCGCACCGAGCGGCGACCCGCACGACTACCTGAGCCAGGCCCCCTACTGGTGGCCGACCAAGCCCAAGACCCCCGACAACCCCTGGGGCTGCCCGTACGAGCAGCGCGACGGCGAGCGCAACCCGGAGGTCGACACCGGCACCGACCGCCGCGACGTGGAGAACGTCTTCGACTCGACCTACGAGCTGTCCCTCGCCTGGTACTACACGGGCGACAGGGAGTACGCCGAGCACGCGGCGAAGGTCCTGCGCACCTGGTTCCTCGACCCGGCGACGCGGATGAACCCGAACCTCGACCACGGGCAGTTCATCCCCTGCAAGTACGACGGCCGTGCCATCGGCATCATCGACTTCTCGCAGTCGTACACCTCCGTCGTCGACGCCCTCGCGATCCTCGGCACCGGCGCGCCGGGCTGGACGTCCGCCGACCGCGCGAAGATGCGCTCCTGGACCAAGAGCTTCCAGAAGTGGCTGGTGGAGAGCCAGTTCGGCAAGGACGAGGTCGCCGCGAAGAACAACCACGGCACCTTCTACGACATGCAGCTCGCCGCCCTCGCGTACGCCAACGGAGACAAGGCACTGGCCCGCAGGACCGTCCTGAACGCCCGCGCCCAGCGCATCGACCCGCAGATCGCCCCCGACGGCAGCCAGCCGCAGGAACTCACCCGCACCCGCAGCTGGCACTACTCGACCTTCGACCTGGTGGCGTACACCCGCCTCGCCGACATCGGCAGGCACGTCGGCGTGGACCTGTGGAAGTACCGGGGCCCGGACGGGCAGAGCCTCGTCAAGGCGGTCGACTACCTGCTGCCCGCCGCGACCGGCTCGGTGAAGTGGCCGCACCCCGAGCTGGAGTTCCTGCGGTACGCGGCGAGCGACGTCGTGCGCGCCGCCGCCGACGCGGGGTCGGCCGCCGCGAAGGCCGCGGTGCCGAAGCTGGAGCGGCCGCCCGGCGGGGACCTGTGGGAGCTGCGGCCTGCGGCCGAGCAGTTGGACTCGATCGCGGGGTGAGGTGCGCGGGCCGGGGGCGCTTCCGGGCGGGAGTGTCGGCTCCCGCCCGGGGGTGGTCGGTGGAGTGTCGGGGGGTGGTCGGTGGAGCGCTCCGGGGCTCGCGGAGGCGTTGGGGCTTGTGGGGCTCGTGAGCCCCTCAGGACTTGCGGTCCGCCGGTGCCGCCTGGGCCTCCGCCTCCGCCGCGCCGGCCCCCGCCGACGGCGCCGGACGGCCCGCCGTGCGCAGCACCCCCGCGAACGCCATGAGCCCGCAGGCCAGCGCCGTGACCAGGCAGAACGACGCCACCAGGCTGGTCGCGTCGGCGAGTGCGCCGATCGCCGAAGGGGCGACAAGGCTGGAGGTGTACGTGATGGTGGCGACGCCCGCGATGGCCTGGCTCGGGTTCGTGCCGCTGCGCCCGGCCGCGGCGAACGCCAGCGGGACGACGACCGCGATGCCGAGGCCCATGAGCGCGAACCCGGTCATGGCCATCGCCGCGTGCTGCGCCGTCACCACGAGCAGCCCGCCGAGCGCGGCGCACGCCCCGCCCGCACGCACCGTACGGACCGCGCCGAACCGGTCGACCACCTTGTCGCCCGCGAACCGCGCGATCGCCATGGTGAGCGTGAAGCCGGTCGTGCACGCGGCGGCAAGGCCCGCCGAGGAGTCGAGCACGTCCTTCAGGTACACCGCCGACCAGTCCAGGCTCGCGCCCTCGGCGAACACCGCGCAGAAGCCGACCGCGCCGATGAGCAGCGCCGACTTCGGCGGCAGCGCGAACCGCGGCGGCGCCTCCTCCTCGGGCGCGCTGCGCAGGTCGAGCACACCCTGACAGGCGATCAGGCCGAGCACGGTGAGCACCGCGGCGGCGAAGGCGTGGTGCACGCGGGCGTCGACGTGCAGATGGGCCGCGACGGTGCCGCCCGCGGAGCCGATCAGGGCGCCCGCGCTCCACATGCCGTGCAGGCCGGACATGATGGACTTGTCCATGCGGTGCTCGACCTCGACGCCGAGCGCGTTCATCGCCACGTCCGACATGCCCGACGTCGCGCCGTACACGAACAGCGCCGCGCAGAGCGTGACCAGGTTCGGCGCGAGCGACGGCAGGACGAGCGCGAGCGTCCACAGGGCGAGCAGCCCGCGCAGCGCGGTCCGGGCGCCGAAGCGGTGGCTCACCCAGCCCGCGAGCGGCATCGCCACGGAGGCGCCGATCGCGGGGAAGGCGAGCGCGAGGCCGAGCAGGCCCGCGCTGATGTCCGCGTGGTCCTGGATCCACGGCACCCGGGTCGCGAACGACCCCGCGACCGATCCGTGCACGCAGAAGATCACCGCGACGGCGATCCGGGCCCGGCTCAACCGCCGCTTGTCCTGCGCCACTTGGTGCTGCTCACTCATCCGCTCCACCCCTCCACGCTCCCGTTCGGAGCCGCCGCAGTAAACTATCAGGAACCCTGCCTGATAAAAGAGGGCCGGGGAACCGAATATCGCGCGCGTCCGGAAAGCGGCCTCTCCCCGGCGGAGGGCGGACCGACGGGAGCGCTGTGGAAGGATCCGGCCATGCCCGCATCTCCGAGCACCGCTCGGGCCATCAACGACCGGCTCGCCCTGCGCCTGCTGCAGCACGAGGGGCCCCTGACGGCGGGACAGTTGAAGCAGCTCACCGGCCTGTCCCGGCCCTCCGTCGCCGACCTCGTCGAACGCCTCCAGGGCTCCGGTCTGATCACGGTGGTGGGCGAGACGGGGGAGCGCCGCCGGGGCCCGAACGCCCGGCTCTACGGAATAGTCGCCGACCGGGCCCACCTGGCCGCGCTCGACGTGCGCACCGAGGGCGTGTCCGTGGTCGTGGCCGACCTGCTCGGCACGCAGCTCGCCGAGGCCACCGTGCCGATCGGCAGCGGCACCGGCACCGGCCGCGCCGTCGAGCGGGCCGTGGCCCTCGTCGAGCGCACGGCGCGCGCGGGCGGGGCGAGCAGGCTGCACACGGTGGGCGTCGGCGCGCCCGGCCTCATCGACCCGGCCACCGGCGACCTGCGCGACTCGGCCGGCCTGCCCACCTGGCACCGGAGCCTGGTGGCCGCCCTCACCGAACGGCTGCCCGCCCGCGTCCTGGTGGAGAACGAGACCAACCTCGCCGCCCGCGCCGAGCAGCGCGACGGGGCCGCGCACGACCGCGGCACGTTCGTTCTCCTGTGGCTGGGTGCGGGTACCGGGGCGGCCGTCGTCCTGGACGGCACCCTGCGGCGGGGCGCGTCCGGCGGCACCGGTGAGATCGGCTTCCTGCCCGTACCGGGCACCGGGGGGCTGCCGTCCGCCACCGCCTGCGACGGCGGCTTCCACTCGCTGGCCGGGTCGGGGGCGGTGGCCGACCTCGCCGCGGATCATGGGCTCAAGGTGGAGCCCGGGGCGGGGGAGTTGGTCGCTGCCGCGCTCGTGCGGCACGCGGTGGAGACGGGCCACGAGCCGTTCCTTGCCGAGCTTGCCGACCGGGTGGCCATCGGCGCGGCGTCCGTCGCGGCGGTACTTGATCCGGGCTGTGTGGTCCTCGGCGGTGAGGTGGGCCGGGCGGGCGGCGACGCGTTCGCTCAGCGCGTCGCCGAGAGGGTTGCTGCGATGTCTCCGTTGCGCACGGAGGTTCGCGCCAGTGCGCTCGGGGGCGCGGCCGTTCTGCGGGGGGCGTTGCTCACCGCTCGGGATGCGGCGCAGGAGGAGCTTTTCTCGACGTGAGCGCCGTTTTGGCTGGGCTGTTTGGGTCTCTGCGGGGCGCCTGTGGCTGGTCGCGCAGTTCCCCGCGCCCCTTTGGGGCGCGCCCGCGCGGTGGAGCCGCACATCGGCACAGCCCCGCGCCCCTCTGGGGCGCGCCCGCGCGGTCGAGCCGCACATCGGCACAGCCCCGCGCCCCGTCGGGGCGCGCTGGTGAGCCCGGCGGCGGGGCAAGGGCGGTTCTTCCCGCCGCCGGGCGTCTGAGGGGAGGGGTCAGCAGGCTCCCAGGTCCTGCCACACGCCCCACTGGCCGGTGGTCCCGGGCTCCTCGCCCTTCGTCCACCACTTGGACTTCCACTGGTGCGACTTGTGGGACACGGTCGTCCCGGAGCCGTACTCGGACGACGTGCTCCACGCGGGCGCGGTGCACTTGCCGGGCGGGTCGGTCGGGTCCGGCGGGTCGGTGGGGCCGGTGCCCGTGCCGGGTTCGACGACGGTCGTGCCGCGCGCCAGGTCACCGGCGAGCCCGTAGGTCGTACCGCTGATGTTCACGGTCCAGTTCGACGGGGTCGACACCGGCAGGTAGTAGTTGAACGACAGGTCGACCGACGCCCCTGGCGCGAGCGTCTGCCAGGCCGGCAGCTTCAGGGAGACCCGGTTGAAGTCGCCCTTGAGGCCGCCGACGTTGTCGCCGGTGTGCCCGGTGCTGATCACCTTCGTGCCGAAGCCGGACTGGTCGGACGCGTTGGCGGGTGCGGAGGTCGAGTAGTCGAACTGGAACTCCGTACCGCCCGGGAGGGTCGTTTTCGTGTTGTTGGTGATCTTCAGCTTCGGTGTGATCGGGTAGTTGGAGTCACCGAGCTTGAAGTCGCCGAACTCCACGCCGATGTCGACGGCCTTGGCGGGCAGGTCCTTGCCCGCGACCTTCGCGCCGTACGGGGACGCCGACTTGAACTTGTCGTACATCGCCGTGGTCAGCGTGTCGCCGATCTCGTACTGCCCCTTGGCGGAGTTGTACGTGTAGTCACCGGCGAGCTCCCACACCATCGTGCCGCCGATGCCCTTGTCGACCACGTAGTCGGCCTTGGCCTTCACCGACTGCTCGTCCTCGGTGGACAGGAAGACCTTCTTGTCGGCGTTCCACAGCCAGGGCGCGACGAGCTTGGAGTCGTACTTGCGCGCATAGGTGCCGGTGAGCTTGGTGTCGGCCGGGAAGCCGTACTTGGTGACGTAGTCGCCGACGACGCCCTTCTCCAGGTTCTTGGCGTGCCACATCGGGTTCGACCCGGCGGGCGACTCCTTGCCCTTGTCGTCCTTGTCGTGCCACAGGTTGTCGATGCCGACGGCCCCGTCACCGCACTTGGTGAGCCCGGAACCGGCCGGGCAGTCGGTCGACGCCGCCTTGCCCCAGAGCCCGTCCGTGCCGCCCTGCACGTTCTTGAAACCGCGCGTGTAATAAGGCAGGCCGATGTTGATGCGGCCCGCGGGCATCGAACCGCGGAAGTAGTGATAGGCCCAGTCGGTGTTGAGATATCCGATCCCGCCGTACTGCTGGCTGCCGTACACCCCCGCCGCCGCGAGTTCGGCGTCCTTCCCGTCGTCGTAGAGGGAGGCGTTCGGGCCGACGTACTCGTTCCAGGCGCCATGGAGGTCGTACGACATGATGTTGACGTAGTCCAGGTACTTCTGGACCTGGAAGGTCTCCATGCCGCGCAGCAGATATCCGGACGACGGCGCGGCCACGGTAAGCAGATAGTGCCTGCCGTCGGCGGCACCGGCCTTGTCCAGCTTCTCGCGCAGCGTCTTCATCAGGACGGCATAGCCCTTGACCAGGCCCGCGCGGCGGCCGTTGGCGAGCTGCCAGTCCAGCGGATTGCCCGCGTCCTTCATCGTCGTCGGGTATTCGTAGTCGATGTCGACGCCGTTGAAGCCGTACTTCTTGATGAACGCGACGGTGGAGTCCGCGAAGGTCTCGATGCCCGCCTGGTTCACCGAGCCGTCCGCGTTGGTGGCCATCGAGTAGAAGCCGCCGGAGTTCACGCGCTTGCCGTCGTCGCCGAAGTAACCGCCGGTCTCGGCCCAACCGCCCACGGAGACCATGGTCTTGACGTCCGGGTGCTTCTTCTTGAACTTATTCAGCAGATTGAAGTGACCCTTGTAGGAGTACGCGGGGTCCATTTCCGCACCCGCGACGCCCGGCCAGGTCATTCCGGTGGCGGCGTTCTTCTCGCCGTCACCGCCCACGGAGATCTTGTTGTCGCTCCCGATGTGCGCGAAGGCGTAGTTGAGGTGGGTGACCTTGTCCCAGGGGATGTCGGACGCGAGGTAGGCGGGCTCGCCGTTCTTGCCGGTGCGCCAGCCGGTGAAGTAGCCGATCACGCGGCGCTGGTGGTCGGCGCCCATCTTCTCGCGGCCGTCGGCGTCGTAGACGGAGCAGTAGGGGACGTCGACGCCGGGGGTCTTGTAGAGGCCGTCGGGACGGCAGGACTCGTTGTCGGCGGCGTGCGAGGTCGTCGCGGCGAGGGTGCTCATCAGCAGTCCGGCGACCGCTGCGCCGGCTGCCAGGAGCGTGGCTCTCGCTCGGGTGGGGGTGGGCACGTCGGTTCCTCCTGGGGAGGCTCGGTGTCGCACAACGAACGGGGACGGCGGCCCACGGCGTGCGCACGCCGGGCGGGCCTCTCCTCGGAGTGACGCAGACGTTAAGAGGACTAGACCAGTGCGTCAATAGGTATGGACCAATCCCTTTTCCTGGGGGTGGTGCTGCCGGGGATGGGGTAAAGGGCGGCGTCGGAGGGCCGGAGGAGGTGACAGGCGCCTGTGAGCCAGCCCACAGGATCTCCCCTGCACGGCCCTGACCAGGCGTGGCACACTGGTCGGGTACCAGAAGCAGCGCACTCCGGGGTCGGTGCAATTCCGAACCGGCGGTTAAAGTCCGCGACCCGGCCGCCTCCAGCGGTCGGTTGACCAGGTGAAACTCCTGGACCGACGGTGAAAGTCCGGATGGGAGGCAGTGCGCGGCGAGCGGACACATGTGTCATGTGTGTCGCCTCGTCGTCTTTGCTCGGTTCCGCCAAGGGACCGGTCTCTTTCGACGTCCGGCGACTCCGGCGACGATCCATGCCGGTGTTCCGCTCGTACGTAGTCGTCGTCATCGACAGCCCCGGAGTCCGTGCCCGAAGAGGCAGGAGGACCCGGTGGCCACCGCAGCCGAAGCAGTCGCCATGCGACGCGCCGTCGCGCTCGCCGCGCGCGGACTCGGGTTCACGAGCCCCAACCCCGTCGTCGGCTGCGTCATCCTCGACGCCACCGGCGCCAGTGTCGGCGAGGGCTACCACCAGCAGGCGGGCGGACCGCACGCCGAAGTGCACGCCCTGCGCGCCGCCGGAGAGAAGGCCCGCGGCGGCACCGCCGTCGTCACCCTCGAACCCTGCAACCACACCGGCCGCACCGGCCCCTGCGCCCAGGCCCTCCTCGACGCCGGGATCGCCCGCGTCGTGTACGCCGTCGACGACCCCACCCCCGACGCGACCGGCGGCGCCGCCACCCTCCGCGCGGCCGGAGTCGACGTCGAGCCCGGCCTGCTCGCCGAGGAGGCCGAGACGGTCAACGCCGCCTGGCTCACCTCGGTCCGCACCGGCCGCCCCCACGTGACCTGGAAGTACGCGGCCACGCTCGACGGCCGTATCGCCGCCGCCGACGGCAGCAGCCGCTGGATCAGCTCCGCGGCGTCCCGCGCCGACGTGCACCGGCTGCGCGCCGAGTGCGACGCCGTCGTCGTCGGCTCCGGCACCCAGCGCGCCGACGACCCGCACCTCGCGGTGCGCGGCGCCCTTCTCTCAGACGGTGCGGACGGCGTGGACGGCGCCGACGGCGTCGTGCAGCCGCTGCGGGTCGTCGTCGACACCCACGGCACCGCCGTGCGGCCCGGCGCCCGGGTCCTCGACGACGCGGCGCCCACGCTCGTGGCCGTCGCCGAGGGCGTGGAGCCGCTGCCCGGCGTGGACACGGTGCACCTCCCGTACGCGGACCAGCACGCGGACGCCGCGCACCTGCCGTACGTCGAGCGCGTCCCGCGCGCGGCCGGGAACGGCGCCGACGCTTCGGCGCCGTCCGGACGATCCGGACAACAGGGCGCCGACGACGAAGAGGACCGCCTCGAACACCGCTTCACCGCCAGCGGCGGCGCCTACCGCGCACAACGGCGCCCGGCCGCCCCCGCCGAGCGCCCCGCGCCGACCGGCACCCCGGGCGGCCTCGACATCGACGCGCTGCTCGCCGAACTGCACGCACGCGGCGTGCGGTCCGTGCTGCTCGAAGGCGGTCCGACGCTCGCCGGAGCCTTCGTGGCCGCCGGCGCCGTCGACCGCGTCATCGGCTATCTCGCGCCCACGCTGCTCGGCGCGGGCCCCGCCGCCCTCAGCGGCGGCGGAATCACCACCCTCACCGAGGCGTTGCGCCTCGACGTGCGCGAATGCGTCGCGCTCGGACCCGATCTGCGTATCACCGCGACCGTCGCGGGACCCGGAACGAAGGAGCACTGAGTGTTCACCGGAATCGTCGAAGAGCTGGGCGAAGTCACCGCCGTGGAGAACCTGGGCGACGCGTCCCGCTTCCGGCTGCGCGGCCCCGTCGTCACCGACGGCGCGAAGCACGGCGACTCCATCGCCGTCAACGGCGTGTGTCTGACGGTCGTCGAGCACGAGGACGACGAGTTCACCGCCGACGTGATGGCCGAGACGCTCGACCGCTCCAGCCTCGGTGTCCTCGTGCCCGGCTCCAAGGTCAACCTGGAGCGCCCGACCGCCGTCGGCGACCGCCTCGGCGGCCACATCGTGCAGGGGCACGTCGACGGAACCGGCACCATCGTCGACCGCAAGCCGTCCGACAACTGGGAGATCGTCAAGGTCTCCCTGCCCGAAGGACTCGCCCGCTACGTCGTCGAGAAGGGCTCCATCACCGTCGACGGCGTCAGCCTGACCGTCGTCGACGCCGGGGCCGACTACTTCACCATCAGCCTGATCCCGACGACCCTCGCCCTGACCACGCTCGGCAGCAAGCAGCCCGGCGACCCGGTCAACCTCGAGGTCGACGTCATCGCCAAGTACGTGGAGCGGCTGCTCGGCGCGGGCGTCGTGCCGTCCGCGCAGGCCGCCGACGCCGGGGCGACGGCAGGGGAGGCGGCGAAGTGAGCACGTTCGACTGGCTGAACTCCGAGGCCTTCACCGCCTTCGGCCAGCACATCATGTGGTCCGACATGGTCGGCAACAGCATCGGCCTGATCGCCCTCGCGCTCGGCTGGCGCCGCTCCATCTGGACCTGGCCCGCCCAGTTCCTGTCCGGCGTCGTCCTCGTCGCCGCGTACGCCTCCGCGCAGCTCTCCGGCGGCGTCGGCAAGCAGCTCCTCGTCATCGGCGTCGCCCTGTGGGGCTGGCGGCAGTGGACGCGGGGCGCCCGCGCCGCGCAGGACGGCTCCATCGCCGTCCGCTTCGCCACCTGGAAGGAGCGCGGCGTCCTGCTCGCCGGCACCGCCGTCGGCACCCTCGCCGTCGGCGCGCTCTTCACCGCCCTGCCCGAACTGTCCTGGAACCCCTGGCCGGACGCCTACATCTTCGTCGGCACCCTCGCCGCGATGGTGGCCCAGGCCCGCGGCCTGGTCGAGTTCTGGTTCGCCTGGCTGCTCGTCGACATCGTCGGCGTGCCCCTCGCCTTCTCCAGCGGACTCGCCTTCTCCGGGTTCGTGTACGTCGTCTACCTCGCCCTCGTCCTGTGGGGCCTGCGCGACTGGTGGCTGCGCACCCGGCAGCCCGCCGACCGGCAGCGGCCCGCTCTGGAAGGAGCCCCGGCATGACCGCTCAGCCCACGCCCACGCCCGAGGACCAGGAGCCGACGCCCGCGCGCCCGGCCGCCCGCACCGAGGACCTCGTCCTGGACCTCTCCCTCGACCCGGTCGAGATGGCCATCCGCGACATCGCGGCAGGCCGCCCCGTCGTGGTCGTCGACGACGAGGACCGCGAGAACGAGGGCGACCTCGTCATCGCCGCCGAGAAGGCCACCCCCGAGATCGTCGCCTTCATGATGAGCGAGTGCCGCGGCCTGATCTGCGCGCCCATGGAGAGCGACGAGCTCGAACGCCTGCACCTGCCGCAGATGGTCGAGAACAACACCGAGTCGATGAGCACGGCCTTCACCGTCTCCGTCGACGCGAGCGGCGCGCACGGCGTCACCACCGGCATCTCCGCCGCCGACCGCGCCACCACCCTCCAGCTCCTCGCGAGCGGCAAGGCCGAGGCGAGCGACTTCGTCCGGCCCGGCCACATCTTCCCGCTGCGCGCCAAGGCGGGCGGCGTCCTCGTGCGCGACGGGCACACCGAGGCCGCCGTCGACCTCGCCCGGCTCGCGGGGCTGCGGCCCGCCGGGGCCATCGTCGAGATCGCGGGTGAGGACGGCCGGATGCTGCGGCTGCCCGAACTGGTGCCGTTCGCCCGCAGGCACGGCCTGACGATCATCTCCATAGAGGACCTGATCGCCTACCGCCGCACCGCCGAGCCCACCGTCCGCCGCGAGGCCGAGGTGCGACTGCCCACGTCCTACGGCGAGTTCACCGCGTACGGCTACCGCTCCACCGTCGACGGCGTCGAGCACGTCGCGCTCGTCCACGGCGACATCGGCACCGGCGAGGACGTTCTCGTGCGCATCCACTCCGAGTGCCTGACCGGCGACGTCTTCCACTCCCTGCGCTGCGACTGCGGGCCGCAGCTGGAGGAGTCCATGCGGCGCGTCACCGACACCGGGCGCGGCGTCGTGGTCTATCTGCGCGGCCACGAGGGGCGCGGCATCGGACTGCTCTCCAAGCTGCGCGCCTACGAACTCCAGGAGCGCGGCAGCGACACCCTGGACGCCAACCTGGAACTGGGCCTGCCCGCCGACGCCCGCGACTACGGCGCCGGCGCCCAGATCCTGGAGGACCTCGGCGTCCGCAGCCTGCGCCTGCTCACCAACAACCCCGACAAGACCGAGGCCCTCGCCCGGCACGGCCTGAAGGTCACCGCGCGCGAGCCCATGCCGGTCACCGTCGGCGAGCACAATCTGCGCTACCTGCGGACCAAGCGGGACCGCATGGGCCACGACCTGCCCTGGCTGGACACCCCGGAGATGTCCGCCTGCGGCAACCAGTAGCACAAGCCATCCGAACAGAGCCCCGACACACCCCGAGGAGAAGCGCGTGAGCGGCAAGGGTGCCCCCGAACTGAGCGTGAAGAACTGTGGTGACCTGCGGGTCGCCGTCGTCGCCGCCCTGTGGCACGAGCAGGTCATGGACGGCCTCGTCGACGGCGCCCTGCGCGCCCTGCACGAGCTCGGCATCGACGAGCCGACACTCCTTCGCGTGCCCGGCAGCTTCGAGCTGCCCGTCGTCGCCAAGGTCCTCGCGGGCCGCGGCTACGACGCGATCGTCGCCCTCGGCGTCGTCATCCGCGGCGGCACCCCGCACTTCGAGTACGTCTGCCAGGGTGTCACCCAGGGCCTCACCCAGGTGTCCGTCGACACCGGTGTGCCCATCGGCTTCGGCGTGCTGACGTGCGACACCGAGGAGCAGGCCCTGGACCGCGCGGGCATCGAGGGCTCGACCGAGGACAAGGGGCACGAAGCCGTCACCGCCGCGGTGGCCACGGCGGCCACGCTCCGCACGATCGCCGAGCCCTGGCGGCAGGGCCGGGGCGCGGGCGCGTAGAGTGAACGACATCATGTCCAAGAAGACTTTCGAGGAACTCTTCACCGAGCTCCAGCACAAGGCCGCCAACGGTGACCCCGCCACGTCCCGCACCGCGGAGCTGGTGGACAAGGGCGTCCATGCCATCGGCAAGAAGGTCGTCGAGGAGGCCGCCGAGGTCTGGATGGCCGCCGAGTACGAGGGCAAGGAAGCCGCCGCCGAGGAGATCTCCCAGCTCCTGTACCACGTACAGGTGATGATGGTCGCCCGCGGCATCTCCCTCAGCGACGTGTACGCCCATCTCTAGAGCGCGTTCTCCGGAGCGCGCGCCGGGTGCGCCGCTCCGGAGCGCACGTCTCCTTCACTGATCCTTCACCGATCTCCTTCTCCGCACGTCCGCACGCACTCCTCACGCAAAGGAATCCGACCTCATGCTGCGCATCGCCGTCCCCAACAAGGGTTCACTGTCCGGACCTGCGTCGGCGATGCTCCATGAGGCCGGCTACCAGCAGCGCAAGGAGTCCAAGGAACTCGTCCTCGTCGACCCCGAGAACGAGGTCGAGTTCTTCTACCTGCGCCCGCGCGACATCGCCATCTACGTCTCCTCCGGCAAGCTCGACATCGGCATCACCGGACGCGACCTGCTGATCGACTCCGGCGCCAACGCCGAGGAGATCCTGCCGCTCGGCTTCGCCCGCTCCACCTTCCGCTTCGCCGCCAAGCCCGGCACCGCGCAGGGCATCGACGACCTGGCCGGACGCACCGTCGCCACCTCCTACGAGGGCATCGTCGCCAAGCACCTCGCCGACAGCGGCATCGACGCCTCCGTCATCCACCTCGACGGCGCCGTCGAGACCGCCATCGAGCTGGGTGTCGCCCAGGTCATCGCGGACGTCGTCGAGACCGGCACCAGCCTGCGCAACGCGGGCCTCGAGGTCTTCGGCGACCCGATCATGAAGTCCGAGGCCGTCGTCATCCGGCGCACCGGCGCCGAGGCCGACGACCCCAAGGTGCAGCAGTTCCTGCGCCGCCTCCAGGGCGTCCTGGTCGCCCGGACGTACGTGATGATGGACTACGACTGCCGCGCCGAGCACCTGGAGCAGGCCGTGGCGCTCACCCCGGGCCTGGAGTCGCCGACCATCTCCCCGCTGCACAACGAAGGCTGGGTCGCGGTCCGCTCCATGGTCCCCACCAAGGACGCACAGCGGGTCATGGACGACCTGTACGCCATCGGGGCGCGCGCCATCCTCACCACGGCCATCCACGCCTGCCGCCTCTGAGCGGGCCAGAGCCACCGACATGACTGCCATGACTGCCAAGCCCGAACGGCCCGCCTCCTCCCCGGCGCAGGCCCTGCCCGTCACCTTCCGGCCCGCCCGCACCCGGGCGGTGCTGCTCACCGCCGGGGCCGCGGTCTTCGTCGCCCTCGTCGTGATCTCCGTGCTGCTGCCCAACCTCAGCCCGGGGGAGCGGACCAGCTTCGTCTTCACCGGCGCGCTGCTGCTCGGCGCGCTCGTCCTGCTGAGCAGGCCCAAGGTGGTCGCCGACGAGACGGGCGTGACGGTCGTCAACATCGCCACGAGCCGCCGCCTGGAGTGGGCCGAGATCGTCCGGGTCAATCTGCGCCCCGGCGACCCCTGGGTGTTCCTCGACCTCACCGACGGCACCAGCCTGCCCGCCCTCGGCATCCAGCCGGGCATCGCCAAGCAGCGTGCCATCAGCGACGCCCGCGCGCTGCGGGCCCTGGTCGACGCGCGCTCCGGCAGCGAGGCCGAAGGCTCCGCGGATACGGACAGGAACTCAGGGGACGCTGGGGACTCCGGGGACGCTGGGGACTCAGGAGACGCTGGGAACTCCCGGGCCACCGACGCCGACTGACGGCCCCTACGGGAACACCGGCACGGACCGGGGGATCCCCTCCGGGCCGGAATCCGGGAGGACTCGGGGGATCCCGAACTGACGCGTCGGCGCTTGTCTTGATTAATCTGGATGCGGGGCGGACACCACGTGCCGCCCCGCCCCGGACGGCCGGCGCGGCCGGTACGGGGCTCCTGCTAACCGAGGAGTGACCCTCTCCGGCGATGGACGGATCGTCCTGTAGTACCTGCGCCGCCCCCTCCCGACATACGGGGACCCGAGCACCGGGCGAGGCGGCGGCATCATGACCATCCCCCTGCTGCTCCTCGGAGCGGCTTTCCTGCTGATCCTCGCCAACGGCTTCTTCGTGGCGGCCGAGTTCGGCCTCGTCACCGTGGAACGGCCCGACGCCGAGAAGGCCGCCGCCGACGGCGACCGCCGGGCGCGCACGGTCGTCGGCGCCCTGAAGGAGCTGTCCTTCCAGCTGTCGGGCACCCAGCTCGGCATCACCATCACCTCACTCGTCATCGGCATGCTCGCCGAGCCCGCCCTCGCGCACCTCCTCGCCCGCCCGCTCACCTCGACGGGCATACCGGAAGGGGCGGTCTCCGGGGTCGCGGTCGCCGTCGGCATGCTCCTGGCCTCCGCGGTGCAGATGGTGATCGGCGAGCTGGTGCCCAAGAACTGGGCGGTATCCCGGCCGTTGCAGGTCGCGCGGTTCGTCGCGGGCCCGCAAGCCGCCTTCTCCCGCCTGTTCCGGCCGGTGATCGCCGGGCTCAACTCCGTCGCGAACCGCCTGGTGCGCTCGCTCGGGGTCGAGCCCGCAGAGGAGCTCGCCTCCGCCCGCACCCCCGGTGAACTGGTCTCCCTCGCCCGGCACTCGGCCCGCGCCGGAGCGCTTGAGCAGGACACCGCCGACCTGTTCGTGCGCACGCTCTCGCTCGGCGAGCTCACCGCGCAGCACGTGATGACGCCCCGCGTGAAGGTCAGCGCCCTGCAGTCCTCCGCCACCGCCGAGGACGTGGTCAACCTGACCCGGGCCACCGGCCTGTCCCGTTTCCCGGTCTACCGCGAGCGGATCGACGAGGTCGTCGGCATGGTCCACCTCAAGGACGCCCTCGCGGTCCCCGCGCACGAGCGGCTGCGCGCCCCCGTCGGGAAGATCGCCAAGTCCCCGCTGCTCGTCCCGGAGACGCTGCCCGTGCAGCCCCTCCTGGAGCGGCTGCGCAGCGAGCAGCCGATAGCGGTGGTCGTCGACGAGTACGGCGGCACGGCCGGGGTGGTCACCCTGGAGGACATCGTCGAGGAACTCGTCGGCGAGGTCCGCGACGAGCACGACCACCAGGACGGCCTGCCCGACCTCGCCGCCGCCCCGCCCGAGGACGGCAGACCCGTCTGGGACGCCGACGGCGGCTGCCGCGTCGACACCCTGCGGCGCATAGGACTCGACGTGCCCGAGGGGCCCTACGAGACCGTGGCCGGACTCGTCGCCGATCTGCTCGGCCGCATCCCGGCGCCCGGCGACCGCGCCGAACTCCCGGGCTGGCGGCTCGCGGTCCGCCAGGTCGGGCACTACCGCGCGGAGCGGGTGCGCCTGGTGCGGACCGGGGGCCCGGCAGAGGCTCGCGGCGACGGGGCCGACGGGGCCGACGGGGCCGACGGGGCCGACGGGGCCGACGCGGCTGATGCGGCCGACGGGGCCGCGGACCGGGTGGGCGCCATGGTCGCGGAGGGCGCCCGATGAGCGCCCTCCAACTCCTGTTCGCGCTCTTGCTCGTCCTCGCCAACGGCTTCTTCGTGGGGGCCGAGTTCGCGCTCGTGTCCGTGCGCCGCAGCCAGATCGAGCCGCTGGGCTCCAAGCGGGCCCGCCAGGTCCTGTACGGCCTGGAGCACCTGCCGCAGATGATGGCCGCTGCCCAGTTCGGCATCACCGTCTGCTCGCTGACGCTCGGCGCCGTCGCGGAGCCGACCGTGGCGCGGCTGCTCGAACCGCTCTTCCACGCGGTGCACCTGCCCGAGGGCATGATCCACCCCCTCGGTTATGTGATCGCGCTCGCCGTCGTCGTCTTCCTGCACCTCGTCATCGGCGAGATGCTCCCGAAGAACCTCGCGATGGCGGCGCCCGAGCGGACCGCGCTGTGGCTCAGCCCCGGCCTGGTCGCGTTCGCGCGCCTGTGCCGGCCGGTCACGGTGACGCTCGGCGCCTGCGCCCGGCTGATCCTGCGGCTGTTCAAGGTCGAGCCCAAGGACGAGGTGGAGGCGGTCTTCACCAGCGTGCAGCTGGGCCGTCTGGTGGAGGACGCGGGGCAGGCGGGTCTCCTCGACCCGCACGCGCAGGAGCGCCTCGAGGACGCCCTCGAACTGGGCTCGCGGCCGGTGACGGACGTCCTGCTCGACCGTGCCTCCCTGGTCACGGTCGGCCCTTCGGTCACCCCGGCGCAGGTCGTCGAACTCACCGGGCGCACGGGCTACTCCCGGTTCCCGGTGCGTGCGGAGACCGGTGCCTTCATGGGCTATCTGCACGTGAAGGACGTCCTGGACCTGGAGGAGACCGACCGCGCGGTGCCCCAGCACGTCTGGCACCAGATGACGGTCCTGCGCGCCGAACTCCCCCTGGACGACGCCCTGACCGTGATGCGGCACGCCGCGACGCACCTGGCGCAGGTCGCCGACGCGTCCGGCAAGGTGCTCGGCCTCGTCGCCCTGGAGGACGTCCTGGAACTCCTGGTCGGCGAGGTCCGCGATCCGGCGCACCGGGTGGCGGTGCCCCCGGTGGCGCACGCGGTGCGGAGCCGGGGCGCGGGGGACGTCCGCGGGAAGGAGCTGGTCGGCTGAGGCCGGTGGGCCGGTGGGCCGGTGGGCCGGTGGGTCGGGGCGGTCGGGGCGGTCGGGGCGGTCGGGCACGACCCGTACCGCCTCGGCCTCGCCGCCGTCCCGAGCGCTCGGCTCAGGTGCTCGGCCCCACGCCCGGCTCAGGCGCCTGCCGGGTCCGTCGGCCCCCGCCCCGACAGGACCTCCCCGTACGCCTGCATGAGGTCCGGCAGCCGCAGGGTCGACAGGTCCGCGCGGGTCGGCGCCCCGGGACAGCCGGAGAGCCGCAGGTCGCGGTAGGCGCAGCTCTTCTCGTACAGCGTGCGCAGGAAGCGTCCGTTGCCCAGCTCGTCGATCCACGTCTGGTCGACCACGTGGCCGCTGATGGAGCGCAGCTCGTCCAGGGCCTCCTCGTCCCACACGTCGCCGTTGTCGGCGGCGAGGACCTGCCCGATCGCGGTGAGCTCCAGGGGCCGGTACGAGGGGAAGTCGACGCGCGTCGTGAAGCGGGAGGAGAGCCCGGGGTTGGCGGCGAGCAGCCGGTCCATGCCCTCGGGGTAGCCCGCGAGGATCACCACGAGGTGGTCGCGGTTGTCCTCGGCCCGCTTCAGGAGGACCTGGAGGGCCTCGTCGCCGTACGCGTCGCCCTTGCCGTAGCCGGAGTTGGACAGGGAGTACGCCTCGTCGACGAAGAGGACGCCGCCGATCGCCGAGTCGATCAGCTCGTTGGCCTTCACGGCGGTCTGGCCCAGGTACTCGCCGACCAGATCGGCCCGCTGGGCCTCCACGAGGTGGTCGCCGCCGAGAAGGCCGAGGGCGTAGAAGACCCGGCCGAGGATGCGGGCCACGGTGGTCTTGCCGGTGCCGGAGGGGCCCGAGAAGACGAAGTGTCGTTTCGGCGGCTGCACCGGAAGGCCCTGCGCGGCCCGGAAGCGGGCCATGTTCAGCTGCGCGGAGAGCGCCTTGACCTGGCGTTTGACGGGTTCGAGGCCGACCATCCGCTCCAGTTCCGCCAGCGCCTGCTCCAGGAGGGCCGGGTCGGTGGGCCCGGTCGGGGGCTGCCGGGGCGCGGGCTTGATCGGGATGACGGCCTTCTCGCGCACCGTGTCGGCGTCGGGCGGGCCGCCGCCGGGCGGCAGTTCGGGCTCGGTCACCTTCAGGTCGCGGCCCTCGGCGCCGAACAGCGCGTCCACGCCGTCGGGCCCGTCGAGGGCGTCCTGGCCGACGCCGGTGAGGGAGATCGCGGCCAGGTCGGCGGCGTCGTCGTAGCCGTCGCCCTCGGAGATGGCGGCGAGCCGCGCGGAGGTGTCCATGAAGGCGGGGTCGACGCGGTGCACCGCGCGGTACAGCGGAAGGGCGGCGGCGGACCGGCCGGTGCCCTCGTGCGCGCGGGCCAGCCAGTAGCGCAGCTCCTTGCGCTGCGGTTGTTCGCTGCGGCAGCGCATCAGCGCGGCCGAGAGCAGCGGCTCGGCCTGGCCGTACATTTCCAGGCGCACCCGCGCCATGCCGCCGAAGAGGCCCGCCTCGATGCCGAGCATCGCGTCGTCGATCAGCGGGTCGGTGTGCCGCACCAGCTGCTCCCAGTCCTTGACCAGGTAGGCGCGGCAGGCGTGCAGGAAACGCACCTGCGCGTCGGCGTCGACCGGCGGCAGTCCGGCGAGGGCCCGGTCGAGCTCCGGCACATGGCGGCCGTCCAGCCAGTGCGAGGCGTGCGCGAGCAGCAGGTCGCGGGTGGACTCGAGGACGGGCTGCACCCACCATCCCAGCCAGTACCAGGAGTTGAGGGTGCGCACATGCCGGGCGCGCTGTTCGCCGAAGCGGTCCCGGTGCTGGAACATCCTGAGCAGCGCGGTCGTTGTGTCGATGCGCAGCGCGTGCAGCCCGAGCCAGCCGTCCGCCATGCCCGGGTCCATGCGCACCGCAGCCCGGAACTCCTCCTCGGCCTGCGGATAGGCGCCCATGGTGTAGGCGTCGACGCCCCGCAGCCAGGCGAGGTCCGCCGGGGCCGTTGAGCCCTGGGTGCCGAAGTCCATCACGTCCCCCACAAACCGTGCCCCCGTTTGTGTACCACCGGGCCGGTGCCCGCCGGCAACTGAGCTGAACCGCCGTGCTGCGGACGGGAGTTGAAGCGGTGCGCGTAGCAGCCGTCCGAAGTCGCACCACGATGCATCGTACCTGCGTGGGAGGGTTCGGCCGTAGGGTGCCGCAGCGTTGGATCTCCGGCGGGGGCTCCTGTGGGCGGCTGACAAGACGAGGCCCGATGGTGACCCAGGGTGAGCGATCGGCGGCTCTTGGCGCCGGGAAATGCGGGGCTGAGGGCAGAACGAAGCCCCCGATCACGGGGGAACAACCGGGGGCTTCGCGTCTGTGGGCGACCCGAAAGGCCGCACATTGAGAACGTAAGTCCTGTAAGGCCCCTGGGTCAAGCCGAGTTGGGGCACTCTCGGAAACTGGCCACGCGGTCCTGAAGCTGTCGTCGGCAGGTTCAGCGCGCTGCCGACGGACCTTCACCCTGAGTGACGATTTGGGTCAGTGCTGCCGCCTCGTCGGACCCCGCGAGCAACTCGTACCCCACAGGCAACTCGCGTACGAGCAACTGAGCGAAGGGCCGGGACGGGTCCTCGGCGAAATGGCGTCGTTCGGCCGCTTCCCAGCCGTCCCAGAAGCCGCTCAGGGCCGGCCCGTCCCGTCGGCGCCCGCGGGCCCAGGAGGCGCTGCGGGGCAGGTCCATCCACAGCAGGCCCGCCAGGAACGGCCGTAGCACCCGGCGGCCCGCGCCGACACCGTCCATCAGGACGACGGGGGCGGCGGGCAGCGGGCGGTCGGCAGGGCCGAAGCGGCGCGCGTGCCAGTCGTACGCCGCATAGTGCGCCGTTTCGCCCCGGGAGAGCGGCTCCACGACCTGGCGCAGGAGCCGGTCCGTCCAGTCGAACAGGTCGGCGTGGCTCGCGATGTCGTCGAGGCGGAGCACCGGGGCGCCGTCGAGTGCCTCGGCGAGCCGCGCGGTGAAGGTCGACTTGCCGGAGCCCGCGTGGCCGTCGACCGCGACCAGCCGGACCGGGCCGCAGGACGGCGGCAGGCGGCGCACGGCGCGGGCGAGGCGGGCGAGGCCGGGGTGATCGGCGTGATCGGGGCGGCCGGGGCGGTCGGGGAGGGGTGCGGGGCGGCGGGTATCGGTCATCGCGGGCCAGCCTACGGGCCGGGGCGCGCGGGGCGCGGATCGTGGGGCGCGTGTGCGGTTCAGTGCGCTGCCGCAGGTCATACCAGTGGTAGAGGCCAATATTGGTCGGCGCCGTCGGGTGCGGATCCCTGGCAGAACCCCTCGGCGTACGGCCATAGTTGGCGCACTGTCGTGTACCTGACCATGACTCTCCGGCCGCGGCCGGAACCCATCGACTGGGGGTCCCCGTCCATGGACCAAGCTGAAGGCATGTCCCGCAGAAGAATCCTCACCACGGCGGCCGGAGCCGCGGCCCTGGCGGCCGTCGCGGCCACGGCCGCCACCGTGACCCCCGCGGGTGCCGCCCCCGCGTCCCGGCGCCGCCCGCCCCGTGCGGAGCGCCTGGTGGACAACCGTTTCTGGGTGTCCCGCAAGGACTGGGGCTCCGGAACGTCGCACGGCACCCGCGTCGTCGCCAAGGGTCGCGCCGGCGTGGAGATCGCCGAGCCCGCGGGCACGACCGACTACACCGACCCGCACACCGGCCGGACCACCACCTGGGAGTACGCCCAGTGGACCGGGCCCGCGCACCGCCCCGCGACCCCCGCCACGGAGGCCATCGCCTCCTGGAACGCCCGCACCCCCACCGGCACCTGGATCCAGGTCGAGATCGAGGCGACCTACTCGGACGGCACCACGTCCCCCTGGTACGTCCTCGGCCGCTGGAACTCGGGCGACGACCGTGAGGGCGCCGGGGCCGCCGTCATCCGGCGCACCTCGGTGGACGACCAGTCCGACGGCAAGACGTCCGTCTGGACGGACACGCTGTCCGTCGACGACACGGCGAGCGGCCCGCGCGTGGTCGCGTACCGGCTGCGGCTGACGCTGTACCGCACGCCGGGCAGCGCGCTCACGCCCACGGTGTGGCGGCTCGGCGCGATGGCCTCCGCGGTGCCCGACCGCTTCACGGTGCCCGCCGCCGCACCCGGGCTCGCCAAGGAGCTCAAGGTGCCGCGCTACTCGCAGGAGATCCACAAGGGGCAGTACCCGGAGTACGACAACGGCGGCGAGGCCTGGTGCAGCCCCACGTCGTCGCAGATGATCCTGGAGTACTGGGGGCGCAGGCCGACGGCCGGGGACCTGGCCTGGGTCGACCCCGCCTTCGCCGACCCGCAGGTGTGCCACGCGGCCCGGTTCACCTACGACTACCAGTACGGCGGCTGTGGGAACTGGCCGTTCAACGCGGCCTACGCGGCGACGTACGAGGACATGCAGGGCGTCGTCACCCGGCTCGGCTCGCTGACCGACCTGGAGACGCTGATCCGGGCGGGCATTCCGGCCATCACCTCGCAGTCCTTCCTCAAGGAGGAGCTGACCGGGGCGGGCTACGGCACGGCGGGGCACCTCATGACCGTCATCGGCTTCACCCGGAGCGGCGACGTGATCGCCAACGACCCGGCGTCGCCGAGCAACCCGGCGGTCCGCCGCGTCTACAAGAGGCGGGAGTTCGAGAACATCTGGCTCCGCACCAAGCGCAGGAACGCCCAGGGGACGGTGGTCTCGGGGACCGGCGGGGTCTGCTATCTGTACTTCCCCGTGCACCGCACGAAGGAGCAGGTGCGCGCGCTGCTCGCCGTCGGCGTGCGCTGAGGGGAGAGGGCCCCGTCCTGGTGGGACGGGGCCCGTACGCAGAACGACCGGGGGAGCCCCCGGCTCAGGTCGCCGGGTCCACCACCCAGTCCGGATGGCCCGGCATCGGCGGGGTCTTCGCGCCGTACAGCCACGGCTTCAGGAAGCCCTCCAGATCCTGGCCCGAGACCTTCGACGCGAGGTCGATATAGTCCTGGGTGCTCGCGGTCCTCCCGCGGTACCGGGTCACCCAGGCCCGCTCGATCTTCTGGAACGTGGCGTCCCCGACCTGCTCGCGCAGCGCGTAGAGCACGAGCGCCGAGCCGTCGTAGCGCATGCGCTTGAAGAGGTTCGGCTCGGTGGGCTCCGCGGGCGCGCCGAAGTCGCGGCGCCACTGGTCGTGCGCCTTGTACGCGGCCTTCATCGCGGCCTCGAAGCTGTCGCCGCCGTGCTCCTCGGAGTACATGCGCTCGTAGAAGCGGGCGTGGCCCTCGCTGACCCACAGGTCGGACCAGCTCGCGAGGGCGACGCTGTCGCCGAACCACTGGTGGGCCAGCTCGTGCACCAGGTTCCGCTCGGCGTCGACCTGGGTGCCGAGCAGGTCGGCCTTGGGGACGAGGGAGAGCGTCTGGGTCTCCAGGGCGACGGCGAGGTCGGTGTCGCCCACCAGGAGGCCGTACCGGTTGAAGGGGTACTTGCCGAGCTTCTGCTCCAGCCAGGTGAGGTGGTCGGGCGTGAGCTTGCGGTACTTCGCGGTCGGCTCCACCAGCGCGTCCGGGACGATGTCGCGCAGCGGAAGACCGCCGGGGCCGGTGGAGTCGACCATCGTGAACTTGCCGACGGCGAGCTGCACGAGCTGCGTGGACAGCGGCTGCTCGGAGTCGTACGTCCAGCGCACCCGGTCGCCGGACACCTTCTTCTTGCTGGTCAGCTTGCCGTTGGCGACGGCCGTGCGGTCCTTCGGCGTGGTGATCCGGAAGGTGATCGGGGCGCGCTGGCTCGGGTGGTCGTTGGCCGGGAAGATCAGACGGGCGCCGTTGGGCTGGGGGTAGACCACCGTGCCGTCGGGCGTGGGGATCCAGCCGTAGTCCTCGATGGCGTCGTCGCGGTGCCGGGTCTGGGTGGGGTCGGCGGTGTAGGTGACCTCGACCGTGAAGGCGCGGCCCTTGGCGATGGGCGACTTCGGCGTCACGGTCAGCTCGTCGCCGTCGCGCGAGGTGGTGGCCGCCTTGCCGTCGACGGTGACCGCGCGCAGGGTGTTGCCGCCGAAGTCGAGGTTGAAGCGGGACAGGGACTGGGTGGCCGTCGCCTTGATGGTGGCCGACGCCGCGAACGGGGTCTTCGGGGCCTGCCAGTCGAAGTCCAGGACATAGCGGTCGACGGTGTATCCGCCGTTGCCGTCGAGGGGGAACATCGGGTCGCCGAGCCCCGGGGCCCCGGGGGAGGGCTTCTCCGCCGCGGCGGGAGTCGCGTACGAGACCGGTCCGGTGAGGGCGGCCGCCGCCGTCACGGCTGCCGCGAGGGCGAGTCGCGCTCCGGTGTTTCTGCGGCGGGGCGTCCTGGTCGAGCTCATCGGAAACCTTTCGGTCGGATGCTGCGCGGACGTACGCCGACTTAGACGCACGGCGATCCGCGGCAGTTGTGGTGACGGGTGACCAACGTCTCTCCCACAATTGCGGGCACGGCTGGCAAGGTGGAAGACGCCAGTGGGGGGAATGTCCACTGCCAGTGCGGCCGGGGGAGGCCGCCGCCGGCCGGAAAACGTCAGCGAGAAGCCATATGACCGCGACCTCTGCCACCGCAGTCCGCACCCAGGCCCGCACGGGCGGCCCCAAGGACGGCCCGAACGTCCTGGAGCACCTCGCGGGCTGGACCCTCGTCGTCGTGCTCGCGATGCTCGTCAGCCAGGTCGGCCTTCTGTGAGCTGAGTCTCACCGCCGGGGTCGGGCGGGCCGCCGGGCCGAGGCCGCGCGCCCGAATCGGCCGCGTCGCCGTCCTCGCCGGGCCGAGCGGCCAGGTCCAGGTCCAGGTCCGCCCGCCAGTGCCGGTGCGGGACCCCCACCAGGTCGTACAACCGCCGCACCGGGGACCGCCGCGGCAGCAGCACGACCCCCGCGAGCACCGCGAACAGCGGCACCCCCAGCCAGCCGCCGAGCAGCCGCACCAGCGCGCTCGCGGTGACCGCGCCGAGGAACGGCAGGCCGTAGACCCCGGCGCCCGCGACGGCGACGGCGAGAACGGGGTGCACCTTGCGGTCCTCGTCCGCGCCGGGCAGCGACCAGCCCTCCAGGAGCCAGCCGATCTCCGTCATCAGCATCGTGCCGATGACGGCGGCGCCGAAGACGAGCAGCGCGAGGAACGTGCCGGACGTGAGGAAGTCCAGGGCGTTGTTGACGACGCTGTCGCGCGGCCAGTCCGCCCAGTCGCGCGCCCCGGGGGACAGGAACCGCTCGTAGCCGCTGCCGTCCCAGCCGTGCACGAGCGTGCCGAAGAGCAGGAAGTATCCGCCCACGCATTGCAGGTACGCCCAGTAGCCCGCGCCCACGAGGACCAGTATCTGGGCGGCGAGGAACCCGAGGATCGCGGCGACGGGGACCCCGCCCGCGTAGAACAGGACGAAGCCCGCCCACACGCCCTCGTGGCTGTCGGCGACGTGCATGGTCGCCCAGGACGGGTTCTGCCAGAGCAGGAACAGGCCGGTCGGGACCATCAGGACGGCCGCGAACAGGACCGTCAGGGCCAGATAGGGGTTCGCGGCGCGGCTGCGGGTGCGCGGGCCCTCGCCCGCGTTGATCCGCTCCCACACCTGGAGCTGGCGGCCCGCGGCGAGCGCGAAGGTCGCGCCCACCGCGTACGCCCAGAACAGCGCGGCCTGGATCTGGATCACGGCGGCGCTCCCTTCCGGATCACGGGGTGCGGGCTGTCCGGGTCACGCCCGGGCCCCCAGCTTCAGCCCGCCCGCGACGATCGAGTCGGAGGTGACGAGGGCCTGCTCGGCGCTGACCTCCGTCATGAAGACGAACGGCGGGACGAGCGGCGGCACGGGCAGCTTGTCGGGCGTGAAGGTCAGACAGAGGATGCCCTCGATGCAGCCCTTGAACTTGGTCAGATAGAGCGTGACCGCCCCGCTGAGGTCCAAGGTGTCGGCGCCGAGGGAGAGTTCACGGCTGCCGTCACGGGTCGTCAGGCGGTAGTCCGTGAGCGAGGCCGCCTTCATGCGTAGCACCATCACCTTCAACGGCCCTTCGGCGGTGGGGACGTCGGTGACGCCCGCGACGATGAAGCCCTGCGGGGCGAACAGCGTCGTCGTGATCGTCGGCGGCGTCCGTGCCGCCACGATCCCGTCGTCCCCGGGCGCCGCCCGCGCCGGGACGGCGCCCCACAGCACCGTCCCGGCGAGCACCACCGGGAGCAGGACGGCCAGCGTCCGCGTGCCCTGCCCGTCCCGCACCTTCGGCAGCCCGGCCCGCTCCTTGTCGTCGTCCGCGACCGGCGTCCAGCCGAAGCCCATCGCGCTGCCCGCGATCCCGAGCAGCATGCCGATCAGGAATCCGCCGAGGTTCGTCGCGGCGAACGAGAGCACCGACAGGATGAGGGCGTTGACGGACACGTAGTGATGGGCGTGCGGCAGGAGCCACAGGAACAACCCGGCGACCATCAGTGCGATCCCGATGCCGATCGCGGCGATCCCGCCGATCCCGAGACTCACCAGGACCGTCAGCGGCGACAGCGGCACGACAAGCAGCTCCGCCCCGCCCAGGATCAGCAGGAGCCCGCCCCAGAAGGGCCGGGTGCGCCGCCATTTGCGCAGGCCGCGCCGCAGGTCCGGCAGCGGCAGGCGTTCATCGAGCCAGCCCCCGGCGCGCGGGGCTCCCGGCCCGCTCAGAAGCACTTCTTGCCGCCGAGGCTGACGTCGACCTTCATGCCCTTGAGGCGGAAGTTCCCGCCGGTGGCCGACCAGGCGTGGGAGCGCACCTTGGCCACCTCGATGTCGCCGGCCTGGAGGCCGAACTTGCCCTTCTCGCCCTTGACGCCGGGGACTTCGTCGAGGGTCGAGGCGTCCCTGCCGATCTGCGCGGTGCCGAAGCGGGCGTCGCCCACCAGGTCCTCGCCGTCGATGATCAGGTTGCTCGCGGTGACGTTGCCCGCGTCGCCGCCCGCCGTCAGCTTGAACACCACCGTGCCGACGGGCGTCTTGACCTCGGCCGCCTGGCAGATGTCGGACAGCGTGGCGTCGCCGATGCCGAGCAGGGCCACCGGGTGGCCCTTGCCGTCGATGTCCCGGTCGACCTGGACGTAGCTCGCCAGGCCCTGGCTGGTCAGCTTGCCCGAGGAGACCTGGAAGCTGGTGCCGCTGACCGCGAAGGACGCGGCGAGCGCGCCCTCGGCCATCACGGACGCCATCGCGCCGACCGCGAGAACCGCGGGCAGCGCGACGACAGCCGTCTTCTTCCAGTTGGTTCTGCCCTCGCTTAATGCTCTCTTCGCCGTGCTCACTGGTTCCTCCCGTACGTCGTCCGGTGCGTAAGGGGAGTGCGTGGCAGAGCGCCGTCGGGGCCCGGGCCGGTCTGTGCCCGTCCGGGCAGGCGACGTGGGTCTGCCATACTGCGGCTGATCCCGAGGCAGTTGGAGACTAGGGCCGAAATTGAATAATAGTCAACAGCGCGGTACCGATCGTTCCCGTGGCGCCGACCGCCCGCAGGCGCGCGGCACCGACCGATCCGTGGCGCGCCGCGCCGAACTCATCGTCATCGGCCGCAAGTTGTTCGCCGACACGTCCTACGACGCGCTGTCGATGGACGACATCGCGAGACAGGCAGGCGTCGCCAAGGGGCTGATCTACTACTACTTCAAGTCCAAGCGCGGCTACTACCTCGCGATCATCGAGGACTCGGTCGCGGACCTGGTCGAACGCGCGGCCAGCGGCACCGAACTGCCGCCCACGGAGCGGGTGCACCGCACGATCGACGGCTATCTGCGCTACGCCGAGCACCACCAGGAGGCCTACCGCACGATCGTCAGCGGCGGCGTCGGCTTCGACGCCGAGGTGCACGCCATACGCGACGGCGTGCGCGAGGCCATGATCGGCACCATCGCCGACGGGGCGTACGGACGGCGCGACATCCCGGCCCTGGTGCGCACGGCGCTGCTCGGCTGGCTGTGCAGCGTGGAGGGCGTCACGCTCGACTGGATCGGGGCACCGGAGGCACTGGAGCGCGACACCGTGCGCGACTACCTGGTCCGCATGCTGCGCGAGACGCTCGGCGTCATCGAGGAGTTCGAGCCCGCGTTCCCCGCCCCGCCCGCGGCATGACGAAGGGTCGGGAGCCCGCCGGCTCCCGACCCTCACACCTGTCGTGCGGTGACCGCTAGTTGATGGCCTTGATCAGCTCACCGTTGGTGGTGTCACCGCTCAGCTCCCAGAAGAACGTGCCTCCCAGGCCCTGCTGGTTCTTGTAGTTCATCTTCCCCGCGATGGTGGCCGGGGTGTCGTAGCTCCACCAGTTGTTGCCGCAGTGCGCGTACGCGGTCCCGCCGACGGTGCCGTTGGCCGGGCACTTGGTCTTGAGGATCTTGTAGTCGTCGATGCCCTGCTCGTACTTGCCCTGGGCGGGCCCGGTCGCGGTGCCGCCCGGCTCCTTCTGCGTGACGCCGGTCCAGCCGCGGCCGTAGAAGCCGATGCCGAGGAGCAGCTTGTCCGAGGGGATGCCGAGGCCCTTGAGCTTGGCGATCGTCGCCTGCGAGTGCCAGTCGGCCTTGGGGATGCCGGAGTAGGAGCTGAGCGGCGAGTGGGGTGCCGTCGGTCCCTTGGCGTCCCAGGCGCCGAAGAAGTCGTACGTCATCGGGTTGTACCAGTCGACGTACTGGGCGGCGCCCGCGTAGTCAGCGGCGTCGATCTTGCCGCCGGAGGAGGCGTCGGCCGGGATGGCGGCGGTGACCAGGTTCTTGGAGCCGAACTTGGCGCGCACCGCGGACATCAGGTTCTTGTACGCGGCGCGGCCGCTGGTGTCGCAGGTCAGACCGCAGGCGTTGGGGTACTCCCAGTCGATGTCGATGCCGTCGAAGACATCCGCCCACTTGGAGTTCTCGACCAGGTCGTAGCAGGACTGGGCGAACGCCGCCGGGTTCTGCGCGGCCTGGGTGAAGCCGCCGGACCAGGTCCAGCCGCCGAAGGACCACAGGACCTTCAGGTTCGGGTGCTTCTTCTTCAGCTCGCGCAGCTGGTTGAAGTTGCCGCGCAGGGGCTGGTCCCAGGTGTCGGCGACGCCGTCGACGCTCTGGTCGGCGGTGTACGTCTTCTCGGTGGCGGCGAAGTTGTCGCCCATCGTGCACTTGCCGCCCTGGACGTTGCCGAAGGCGTAGTTGATGTGCGTGAGCTTGTTGGCGGAGCCGGACGTGTCGATGTTCTTGACGTGGTAGTTCCGGTCGTAGACGCCCCATTCGGTGAAGTAGCCGACCACGCGGGAGCCCGCCTTGGCCTCTGTCTTGGCGGGGGCGCCCGTGTTCTGGTCGGCGGCCGCGGTGCCCGCGCCGGCGAGCAGACCCGCGCCGAGCACGGCGCAACAGGCGGTGGCCAGGAGCGCCTTGAAGCGGGCGCGGGGACGGTTCGGTCGTGGCATCGCTGTCTCCTCGTGGGGGGAGAGGGGAGCATGTGGGGGTGGTGCTGACCTACTGACCTGCGGACCCTTCGCGCCCCTGCGGACAGGAGGCGCGCGACCGGGTACGGGACGCGGCAACGCCCCCTCCGTAGTCGCGCGTTGAATTGGCATGAACGCGAAGACGTCTTGTGCCGCTGGACTCTAGGAGGACTAGACCATTGCGTCAATGGTTCGGACCAATTCCCGCTCCGCGGCACCCGGCACGGCCATGTCGGACACAGGCCGACGAAGATCGGCCGGACGGCCCGTGAACCCGTGACGCCATGCCGCCGATCGGGCATACTCAACCCGCCACAGTCGCTGGTCAGCCGCTTCCGAGACCCGGAAGGGCAGCATCGGCTTGGCAGTGTCCCCGACGGCGGCGCCACACCCCGTGCGCGAGCCCGTCGCAGCGCCCGACAGGGAGAGGAGAGCGCCATGCCCGAAGGAGCCGCACAGTCGGTCGAGCGTCAGCTGCCCACCGAAGAGGCCCGGGATCTGTTCGCGCTCGTGCGTGAACTGATCAAGGGCGAGATCGCGCCGCACGCGGCCGCCGAGGAGGAGGCGGGACACTTCCCGCGCGAACTCTTCACCCTGCTCTCCGAATCGGGCCTGCTCGGCCTCGCCTACGACTCCGAGTTCGGCGGCGGCGACCAGCCGTACGAGGTCTATCTCCAGGTCCTCGAAGAGCTCGCCGCCGCGCGCCTGACCGTCGGCCTCGGCGTCAGCGTCCACTCCCTCGCCTGCCACGGGCTCGCCGGGTACGGCACCAAGGAACAGCAGGCCGAGCACCTGCCCGACATGCTCGGCGGCGGCCTGCTCGGCGCCTACTGCCTGTCCGAGCCGTCCTCGGGTTCCGACGCCGCCTCCCTGCGCACCAAGGCTGTGCGCGAAGGTAGCGAGGGCGGGGACTGGGTCATCACGGGCACGAAGGCGTGGATCACGCACGGCGGCATCGCCGACTTCTACACCGTCCTGGCCCGCACGGGCGGCGAGGGCGCGCGCGGCGTCACTGCCTTCCTGGTGCCCGGCGACGCCGAGGGCCTTCAGGCCGCGGCGCCGGAGAAGAAGATGGGCATGAAGGGCTCACCGACGGCGCAGCTCCACTTCGACGGCGTCCGGGTGTCCGACGCCCGGCGCATCGGGGAGGTGGGGCAGGGCTTCGCGATCGCGCTCTCGGCGCTCGACTCGGGGCGGCTCGGCATCGCGGCGTGCGCGATCGGCGTGGCCCAGGCGGCGCTCGACGAGGCGGTGGCGTACGCGACCGAGCGCAAGCAGTTCGGCCGCCCGATCGCCGACTTCCAGGGCCTGCGCTTCATGCTCGCGGACATGGCGACGCAGATCGAGGCGGGCCGGGCGCTGTACCTGGCGGCGGCCCGGCTGCGGGACGCGGGCCGCCCGTTCTCCAAGCAGGCGGCGATGGCCAAGCTGCTGTGCACGGACACCGCGATGAAGGTCACGACGGACGCCGTCCAGGTGCTCGGCGGCTACGGCTACACCCTCGACTTCCCGGTCGAGCGCTTCATGCGCGAGGCCAAGGTGCTCCAGATCGTCGAGGGCACGAATCAGATCCAGCGCATGGTCATCGCCCGCCATCTCGCGGGTCCCGACTCGCGCTGAGCCGCGGGTCGGGGGGAGCGCCGGGGACCGGACCGAACTGATTGTTCCGGTCCGTCCCGAAGCGCCCGTCCCGGTCGGCCCCGAAACGGGCGTCCCGGTCCGCGCCGAAGCGGTGGTCCGTGCCGGTGCCGAATCCTGTGTTCGTGCCCGCGCCGAAGCGTGTGTCCGTGCCGGTGCCGAACCGCGCGTCGCCGCCGGTGCCGAACCGCGTGTCCCGGCCCGAGTCGAACGCCCCCTCCGAGCCGAACCCCCGGTCCGTCCCGAACGGCCCCTCCGCCCCGTACTGCCCGCCGAACTGCCCGCTGCGCACGGTCGGCGCCGCGAGCCGCACCCACTCCGGGTCGTGGCGCCCCGGCAGCGTCCGGCCGCGCTCGGTCCACAGGCGCATCAGGGCGCGGTAGATCGGCGGGTCCTGCACCGGGACGGGCTGCGGCGGGGGCGGGACGGTCGGGGTCTGCTGCGGGTGGTGGGGCTGCTGCGGGTACGGCTGCTGCTGGGGGTACTGGGACGGCTGTGCGTACGGGTTCGGCTGGGGGTAGTGGGTGTACTGAGGCCTGTGAGGAACCGATTCTGCGGTGGCGGCGGGCGCGGTCGCGAGCGGGCGCCTGCGGTGGCCGGCCGGAGCGTGGGTGGGGGTGGTCATGCCGGGCCAACGGTCGGCGCGGAGGGCAGGTCACCGTCGGGTCGAATCGTGCGTGCGTTCATGCCCCGTCCGGCCGCGGCGCGCACGGCGCTCGGCGCCCGCGCCTCCGGTTGAACGCGGTCCGACACGCGCCCGGCCCCGAATCCGTCCGACCCCGCACGCGTCTGGTCCCGGCACGGCAACTGACGTACCGTCACCTCCACGCCGGGGTCCACCGCACACCGGGCGACGTCAACTCCCCGGCGTCCAGGGAGATGTACCGTGCCGGACGACCGCCCCGTACCGCTCGACGAGTACCCCGTCCACCAGGTGCCGCTGTCGATGAAACACGTGGCGACCGGTGACCGGAACGCCTACGACCGCTGTATTTTCCACCTCTTCGACCACAGCGGCCGCGCCCTGCTCATCCTCGGCCTCGGTGTCTACCCGAACACGGGTGTCATCGACGCCTACGCGACCCTGCGCACCGGCGACACCCTGCACGCCGTCCGCGCCTCCGACGCGCTCGGCGACGACCGGTCGAACCTGTCCGTGGGGCCGCTGCGCATCACCGTCGAGGAGCCCCTGCGCAGGCTGCGCCTGACCTGCGCGGCGGACCCGGACGACGCGGACTCGCTCGCGTACGACATCGAGTGGAGCGCCGACTTCCCGGCGCTGTGGGAGCCGCACCACATCCAGCGCCGGGGCGGCAGGCTCACCCTCGAAGGCCGCCGGTTCGTGCAGGCGGGCGGGGCTGCCGGGGTGATCCGCGCGGGCGGCGACGAGATCGCGGTGACGGCGGGGGAGTGGACGGCGACCCGGGACCGGAGCTGGGGGGTGCGGCCCATCCCGGGTGAGGCGGCGGGCCGTCTCGACGAGGACTTCCCGACCGAGGGCTTCCACTGGATCTGGTGCCCGGTGCGCTTCGACGACCGCTTCCTGATGGTCATCACCCAGGAGGACGCGGACGGTTACCGCACCCTCAACGACGCCACCCTCGTCCGCCCCGGCCACCCCGACCGCCAACTCGGCTGGCCCCAGGCCGACATCACCTACCGCTCCGGCACCCGCCACCCCGAGCGTGCCGTCGTCCACCTCATGGACCCCGAGACCCGTAAGCCCCTGGAGCTGGGCGTCGAGACGCTCACGTCGCTGCCGCTCGCCGTCGGCGCCGGATACCCGCCCGCCGACGACTGGCAGCACGGCACCTGGCGCGGCCGCGACTGGGTCGACCGGCGCACCTACGACCTCGCCGACCCGGCCGCGCACCCGCTGGCCGCGTACGGCGTCATCGACCACGCGGCCCGCTTCACCCTGGACGGCCGCGTCGGCCACGGCATCTTCGAGCACGGCACGTTCGGCCGCCACGACCCGAGCGGCTTCGCGGACTTCGGCTCCATGGCGCCCTGAGCGTCACCGAGGGAGGAGTACGGACATGGCAACGGAACCCGACCGGCCCCGACTTCGCACCACGACCCGGGACCCGGACGACCTGGCCCGGCGCCTCACGACCTGGCTCGGCGGCCATCTGCCGGGCGCGAAAGTCGTCAACGTGTCGGTGCCCGAGTCGAACGGCATGTCCAGCGAGACGCTCCTCTTCGACATCGAGCACCCCCGACCGCCGCTCGCCCGGTGCGCGTTGCGCCTCGCGGCGGACCCGGCCGCGTACACGATCTTTCCCGTGTACGACATGGAGCGCCAGCACCGCACCATGCGCCTGGTCGCCGACCGCACCGACGTGCCCGTGCCGCGCGTGCTGTGGCTGGAGCAGGACTCCGGGCCGCTCGGCGCCCCGTTCTTCGTCATGGAGCGGGTCGCGGGGCGGGTGCCGCCCGACGTCATGCCCTATACGTACGAGGGGAACTGGCTGTACGAGGCGAGCGACGCGGAGCGCGCGCGGCTCGAGGAGGCCACGGTCTCCGTCGTCGCGCGGCTGCACGACCAGGTCCCGGCCGCCGACGCCGCGTTCCTCGCGCTCCCGGGCGAGGGCAGCGCACTGCGCCGCCATGTCGCCTCACAACGCGCCTACTACGACTGGGTGGTGACCGGACTCCCGCGTTCCGCACTCATTGAAAGCGCTTTCGCGAAACTGGCGGAACTCTGGCCGGCCGAGGAGGGCACGCCGGTCCTCAACTGGGGCGACGCACGCATCGGCAACATCATCTACGACGGCTTCGAACCCGCCGCCGTGCTCGACTGGGAGATGGCGTGCCTGGCCCCCCGCGAGGTCGACCTCGGCTGGACGGTCTATCTGCACCGGTTCTTCCAGGACCTCACGGTGAGCTTCGGGCAGCACGGACTGCCCGACTTCCTGCGCCGCGAACGGATCGAGGAGCGGTACGCCGGACTCACCGGGCACCGGCCCCGCGACATGGACTTCTACACGCTGTACGCGGCGCTGCGGCACGCCGTCGTCATGCTGCGGGTCGCCTACCGGCAGGTGCACTTCGGGGAGGCGACGGTGCCGGCCGACCCGGACACGCTGATCCTGCACCACGCCAGCCTCGCGGCGATGGTGCAGGGCAGCTACTGGTGACGGCGGCCGTGCGTGACGGTGCGCCGGGGCTCGGCCCGGCGGCACGGGGTCGTCGCGGGCCGGGGGCTCAGGCGGCCGCGCGGCGGGTGGCCTGGCGGGGCACCCGGATCGGGCGCGAGCCGGGGCCGCCCACGTGCGAGAACGGCTGGGTGCGCCAGTCCAGGCCCTGAGGCAGCGTCAGGAGCAGGGCGGTGTCCTGCTCCTGGGCCTCGAGGGATTCGTCGGCGGCACTGGCCTCGGATGCGGCGCGGCCCGTGCCCGCGCAGACCGTGAGCCCGAACGGGTTCCACGGAGTGGCGCACAGCGCGTGCTCGGGCAGGGCGTCCTCGTCCGCGAGGAGCGCGATGGGCTGTCGGCAGTCCGGGCAGATGACCCGGTACATCTCGAAGGTGTCGTACGCGTCCGGCTCGTCCGCCGTGCCGTCGTCGGTGACGGTCTGTTCGACGCCCTCCGGGGCGGGCTCGAGCTCGACGGGCTGCTGCTTGCGGCGCGTGGAACGACCGGGGCGCTTCAGGTTCTGCATGGGAATCTCCCCCTCGGGTGGGCCGACAAGGCGCTGCGGCCTCGACCACAGCAAGCACTTCCCGTCCGGTCCCGGAGGTAATCGCTCCTGCCCGACGGACACGGCCATATGTCTGTGGTGTTCGTCACATGCCAGATGGAGATGCCGTTGCGCGCGGGGTGGCCGCCGGGGCGTCGGCGCGGGGTGTGTGCCCTCCGGGGGCGGGGAGGGGTGCCTGCGCGCCGGACGGCGTGGGCCTGCCGGGGCAGGGGCGCGCGTTCTGCCTCATCCCTTGCGGTCCCTCAGGTATCGGTGAGGATCAAGAGGCCTGTAGGTTCGGCGCATGGAGGAGCTGGACCGACAGATCGTGCAGCTGCTCGTCAAGGACGGGCGGATGAGCTACACCGACCTGGGCAAGGCCACGGGTCTGTCCACGTCAGCGGTGCACCAGCGGGTGCGCAGGCTGGAGCAGCGAGGAGTGATCCGCGGGTACGCCGCCGTAGTGGACCCCGAAGCGGTCGGCCTGCCGCTCACGGCCTTCATCGCGGTGAAGCCGTTCGACCCCAGCGCCCCCGACGACATCGCCGAGCGGCTCGCCGGGGTACCCGAGATCGAGGCCTGCCACAGCGTCGCGGGCGCCGAGAACTACCTGCTCAAGGTGCGCGTGGCGACCCCGCACGAACTGGAGAACCTGCTGGCGAGGCTGCGCACGCTCGCCGGGGTCTCCACGCATACGACGGTGGTCCTCTCGACGCCGTACGAGTCGCGGCCGCCGCAGGTCTGACCCCCGCCCGGGGCCAGGCCCGCGGCCCGCCGCGCCCCTGTGCGGTCCGGCCCCGGTCGTGCCCGGGGCGCCGGGGCGACCCCGCGAACCGGAGCCCCGCGCGCAGGCGCGAGACTGTTCCGCATGAGTGAGCCCATCACCCCCGAAACCGGGCATCGCACCGTTCTGCTGCGCGGCGGCGAAGTCCACAGCCCCGCCGACCCCTTCGCGACCGCGATGGTCGTCGAGCGCGGGCATATCGCCTGGGTCGGCTCCGAGGGCGCCGCCGACGGCTTCGCCGACGGTGTCGACGAGATCGTCGACCTCGAAGGCAACCTGGTCACCCCGGCGTTCACCGACGCCCATGTGCACACGACGTCCACCGGGCTCACGCTCACGGGACTCGATCTGTCCCGCGCCCGGAGCCTCGACGACGCGCTCGTTCTCGTACGCGAACACGCTGCCGCGCACCCGCACGACCGAGTGCTGCTCGGCCACGGCTGGGACGCCGCACGCTGGCCCGGCGGCCGTCCGCCCACCCGCGCGGAACTCGACGAGGCCACCGGCGGCCGCCCGCTCTACCTGTCCCGCATCGACGTGCACTCCGCCGTCGCCAGCACCGCGCTCCTCGACCTCGTCCCCGGGGTCGCCGACGCCGCCGGGTTCCACGCCGACGCGCCGCTGACCGCCGACGCCCACCACGCCGTGCGCACCGCCGCCCACGCTGCCGTGACGCCCCGGCAGCGGGCCGACGCCCAGCGCGCCGCGCTCCACCGCGCCGCCTCGCTCGGCATCGGCTCGGTACACGAGTGCGCGGGCCCCGCGATCTCCGGCGAGGACGACTTCACCTCGCTGCTCCGCCTCGCCGAGCAGGTGGCCGGGCCCCGGGTCGTGGGCTACTGGGCCGAGCAGGGCGCCGAGGGCGTCGCCCGCGCGCGCGAGCTGGGCGCGACCGGTGCCGCGGGTGACCACTTCGTGGACGGCGCGCTCGGCTCGCACACGGCGTGGCTGTGCGAGCCCTACGCCGACGAGGCCGCCGTCGGCAACGCCTACCTGACCGCGGCCGACGTCGCCGCGCACGTGGTGGCCTGCGCGGAGGCGGGGATCCAGGCCGGGTTCCACGCCATCGGGGACGCCGCCGTCGGCGCCGTCGTGGACGGGATGCGCGCCGCCGCCGAGAAGGTCGGCCTGGCCCGGGTGCGGGCCGCGCGGCACCGCGTCGAGCACGTCGAGATGCTCACCCCCGAGACGGTCGCCGCGTTCGCCGAGTTCGGCCTCACCGCGTCCGTGCAGCCCGCCTTCGACGCCCTGTGGGGCGGCGAGGACGGCATGTACGTCCAGCGCCTCGGCGCCGAACGCGCCCGGACCCTCAACCCGTACGCGGCCCTCCTGCGCGCCGGTGTCCCGCTCGCCTTCGGCTCCGACAGCCCCGTGACCCCCCTGGACCCCTGGGGCACCGTCCGGGCCGCCGCCTTCCACCGCACGCCCGAGCACCGGGTGTCCGTGCGCGCCGCCTTCACGGCGCACACGCGCGGCGGCTGGCGGGCCATCGGCCGCGACGACGCGGGCGTCCTGGTGCCCGGCGCCCCCGCCGACTACGCCGTGTGGCAGACCGGCGAACTCGTCGTCCAGGCCCCCGACGACCGGGTCGCCCGCTGGTCCACCGACCCGCGCTCCGGCACCCCCGGCCTTCCGGACCTCGGCCCCGGCGCCGAACTGCCCCGCTGCCTGCGGACCGTGGTGGGCGGACAGTCGGTGTTCGTACGGCCCAACGAGTGACGTCAGCGGTGCGGCGCGGCTCCGAACGGGGCCACACGGCGCGTCGCGCGACCTGCGGCGCCTCGCCACTGACCTGCTGATCTGCGGAGAAGGCGCAGGTCAGAGGGCTATTGACAGACGGCGGCCGTCGGCGGGTAGTTTCGGCCGCGTCCACCACAGGACGTCCGACCGGCGAACCCGCACACAGCCGTCGACCGCCGCTGGATCATGGCGGTGCGCCACCCCGGCGCACCGCCACCGGGAGCCAGGTCCAGCGCCCACGACGCTCAGGCGCGGGAACGCATCCGCCGGAAGGGGGTCGTCCCTCCTGCTCCCAGGAGCTCGGGGGAGGTGCGACCCGGGTAGGGCCCGGCCGCTCAGTAGACAACGGCTCTCGGTCGATCCGCAGCCAGCGGGTCCCAGGCCGGCCCGAAGGGCGCCGGGCCCGATCCGCAGGATCGCTCCTGCGTGATCCTCTTCGTCGACAGGGGGACGAAAGTCGCGCTCCGGACACCGGCGCCCCGCCCGCCGTGTCCTTGCCGGGCCCAGGGTCCGTGGCGTCGCAACACCCCAGGCCCGGGCCACTATGGTGGTTCCCTGCGTACGAACGAAGGGGCAGTAGTGAGCAACGGCGGCGGGATCAGCGAAGCAGCGGACGCGGAGCGGCAGTTCGGCCCGCTCGGCGAGGCCTTGGTGATCATCCCGACCTACAACGAGGCGGAGAACATCCAGGCGATCGTCGGCCGGGTGCGCACCGCCGTGCCGCAGGCGCACGTCCTCGTCGCCGACGACAACAGCCCCGACGGCACCGGGAAGATCGCCGACGAGCTCGCGGCCGACGACGACCAGGTCCACGTCCTGCACCGCAAGGGCAAGGAAGGCCTCGGCGCCGCCTACCTCGCGGGCTTCTCCTGGGGCCTGGAGCACGGCTACGGAGTCCTCGTCGAGATGGACGCCGACGGCTCCCACCAGCCCGAGGAACTGCCGCGCCTGCTCACCGCCCTCAAGGGCGCCGACCTCGTGCTCGGCTCGCGCTGGGTGCCCGGCGGGCGAGTCGTGAACTGGCCCCGGTCCCGCGAGTTCCTCTCCCGCGGCGGCAGCACGTACTCGCGGCTGCTCCTCGACGTGCCGATCCGCGACGTGACCGGCGGCTTCCGCGCCTTCCGCAGCGAGACCCTCAAGGGCCTCGGCCTCGGCGACGTGGCCTCCCAGGGCTACTGCTTCCAGGTCGACCTGGCCCGCCGTGCCATCAAGGCCGGCTACCACGTCGTGGAGGTGCCCATCACCTTCGTCGAGCGGGAGCTGGGCGACAGCAAGATGAGCCGCGACATCGTCGCCGAGGCGCTGTGGCGGGTCACGGCGTGGGGCGTGGGGGAGCGGGTCGGCAAGGTCCTGGGCCGCAAACCCTCTCCTTGATCCCGCACTCCTTGAGCCCGCGCTCCTTGAGCCGCTTGATCCCGCACTCCTTGATCCGCGCGTTGTTGATCACCCCCTTATGCCGGTCTGAGCCGCGCCCAGGCACACTGGGAGCATGACGACTGGCGCACCGCCTCCCACCCAGCCCGCCCGGCCCCGGCGCTCGCGCGTCCTCAGGTTCCTGCCGCTCGGACTCGCCGCCTGGCTGGTCCTGGAGATCTGGCTGCTGACCGTCGTCGCCGGGGCCACCAGCGGCCTGACCGTCTTCCTGCTCCTCCTGGGCGGGCTTGTGCTCGGCTCCTTCGTCATCAAGCGGGCCGGGCGGCGCGCCTTCAAGAACCTCAGCGAGGCGGTGCAACAGCAGCAGCGGGGCGTTGCGGCGACGCCCGACTCCGGGGGTGGCAGTGCGCTCACGATGCTCGGTGGGCTCTTCCTGATCCTGCCCGGACTCATCTCCGACGCCGTCGGGCTGCTGCTGCTCGTGCCGCCGCTGCAGAAGGTGCTCAGCCGCAGTGCCGAGCGTGCCTTCGAGCGCAAGGTCCGTGCGGCCGCTGCCGCGGCGCCCGGGGGGTTGGGGGACGCCTTCCAGCAGGCTCGGATGCAGCACCCTGACGGGAAGGTGGTCCAGGGTGAGGTGATCCGTGAGGACGGGCCTTCGGGGTCGTCGCCCGGGTCCGGGCCGGAGGGTCCGCAGCTGCCGCGCTGAGGTGGGGCCCTGCCGGGGGCTCCCCAATCCCGCCCCTTCCCGTAACTGGGGGCGCTGCCCCCAGACCCCCGCTCCTCAAACGCCGGAGGGGCTGAAATACAGCCGCACATGATCTAGCCCGTCCGGCGATTGAGGACGAGCCGCGAAGCGGCGACAGCGGGGGTCCAGGGGGCGGCAGCCCCCGGTTTCGGAGAAGGGGCGGGCCTGGGGCGCCCCGCGAGGGCACCGGTACCCACGACCACGACGAGGGCGGGCCCGCTGCCGAAGCAGCGGGCCCGCCCTCGTCGTCAATCCGCTCCGCGGTCCGCGCGCTTACGCGGACTTGCGGCTGTCACGCGGATGCACCGCAATATTCATCGCACCGGACCTGAGAACCGCCAGGCGCTCCTCAAGCACCTCCTCGAGCTCTTCTCGAGTGCGGCGCTCCATGAGCATGTCCCAGTGCGTACGCGCGGGCTTGCCCTTCTTCTCCTCAGGTCCGTCGCCGTCCACGAGAAGTGCCTGGGCCCCGCAGACCTTGCACTCCCACTCGGGCGGGATCTCCGCCTCCACCGAGAACGGCATCTCAAAGCGATGTCCGTTCTGGCATGCGTACTCCACGGCCTGGCGCGGGGCCAGGTCGATGCCGCGGTCGGTCTCGTAGCTGGTCACCACGAGGCGCGTGCCGCGAAGAGCTCGCTCACTCATGAATCGTGCCTCCCGGGCTTGTCGCCCACAGGACAGGTGTCGCTGTCGTCGTCATCCGGTCAACGTCCGGTCGGCGGTAAAGATTCCCGTTCAGGGTCATGCGTCGCCGTCGTATGCCGCCCCTTGTTGTACCCACCAGCGCCCGGTTTGTCACATCTGGCAGCAGATGTCACCCAGCGTTTCTGAATCCTCAGCGCGCAGTAACGGTCCGCCTGGCAGGCCAAACGCGTACACTACCGGCCTTCGCCGCTGGTTGCTAAATCCGGCCGGGTCCGAAACGGCTCGGGTCGTGCGTCGCGCGCCGTACCGGAACCCGCGCGAGCGGCCCGCGGCCGCGCGCGGGGAACACCGCCAGGGGCCGGATCGCGCCCGGCCGCGACCCTGTGAGCTGGTACGTCAGCCCGCAGAGGGGCGGCCTGGGCGGTGGCCTGCGCCGGTCGTCGTACGCGTACGCGGAAGCGCTCGGCTGCTTTTCCTTCTTTTTCCCCGGGGTGCCCGTCAGACCCAGGTGCCCCGGTCCTTGAGCACGTCGCGCAGCGTCTCGATGTGGTCCGTCATGATGCCGTCGACGCCCAGGTCGAGCAGGGCGTGCATGCGGTCGGCGTCGTTGATCGTCCACACGTGGACCTGGAGCCCGCGCGCGTGGGCGGTGCGGACGAAGCGGTGGTCGACCACCCGGACCCCTGACTGCGCCTCCGGCACCTGGGCGCACACCGCGGAGACCCGCGGTGTCGTCGGCACCCCCAGGGAGCGCAGCCGAAGCCCGAGGACGCCGCGCGTGCCGAACGACGTGGCGAGGCGCGGCCCCGCCAGGCGCTGGGCGCGTGCGACCCGGCCCTCCGAGAACGAGCCGACGCACACCCGGTCCCAGGCACGGGTCCGCTCGATCAGCTCCAGGAGCGGCAGGAGGGCGGGCTCCGCCTTGACGTCCACGTTCCAGCGGACGTCGGGGAAGGCTTCCAGCAGCTCTTCGAAGAGGGGGACCGGTTCGCTGCCCGCCACGCGCGCGTGGCTCACCGCGCTCCAGGGGAGGTCCGCGATCCGGCCCGACGCGTCCGTGACCCGGTCGAGCGTCGCGTCGTGGAACGCGGCCAGCCTGCCGTCCGCCGTGGCGTGCACATCGGTCTCGATATAGCGGTAGCCGGCGTCCACGGCGCGGCGGAAGGCGGCCGCGGTGTTCTCCAGGCCGTCGGCCGCGCCGCCGCGGTGGGCGAACGCGAGCGGGCCGGGGTGGTCGAGGTAGGGGTGGCGTACGCGCGGGGTCACCGCTGCAGTATCGCCTGCTCCGATGGCTCTCCGGAGGCCACGACGCGGCCCGTGGTGGACGCGGGGACGGCGAAGAAGCGCAGGAAGAACTGGGCGAGCGGGCCGATGCACAGGGCGTAGAGGACCGTGCCCACGCCCACGGTGCCGCCGAGCACGAAGCCGGTGACGACGACCGCCACCTCCACGAGGGTGCGCATCTGGCGGATCGAGCGGCCGGTGCGCTCGTTGAGACCCGTCATCAGGCCGTCGCGCGGCCCGGGACCGAACCTGGCCGCGATGTAGAGGCCCGTCGCCACGCCGTTGAGCGCGATCCCCGCCACCAGGAGCGGCACGCGGATGCCCAGGGCGTGCGCGTCCGGCACGAGGGCCAGGGTGCCGTCCATCGCGAGGCCGACGACGAAGACGTTCGACACCGTGCCGAGGCCCGGGCGCTGGCGCAGGGGGATCCACAGGAGCAGCACGGCGGCGCCCACGAAGATGGTCACGACGCCGATCGACATCCCCGTGCGCTCGGCGATGCCCTGGTGCAGCACGTTCCACGGCTCCAGGCCGAGACCCGAGCGCACCAGGAGCGCGGAGCTGGCGCCGTACAGCGCCAGACCGACGTACAGCTGGAACAGTCGTCGCGTGAGATGGCGCTCGGCGCGCGTTCCCGTAGTGGGCCGACCTGATTTCGCCCTGGACAAGAGAAGCCCCCCATGGTGGTAGTGGCCTGACGCATGACACTCTGTGGCTTGGTGGCGGACGCCAACCATGGCCAATTCGACGAAGGTGGACTGGGATCATGCCTCAGTGGACATCAGCGGTGGGCTCGACCCAGCTCGCCCGGCTCCTCACCTCCCAGCAGGCGCGCCCCGCGAGCGCGGGCACCCGTCGCCCGCCCGCCTATCGCGCCCTCGCCGACGGTATCCGCCTCCTCGTCCTTGAAGGACGCGTTCCCGTGGCGGCCCGTCTGCCCGCCGAGCGCGAGCTGGCCGTCGCGCTCGCCGTCAGCCGGACCACCGTCGCCGCCGCCTACGAAGCGCTGCGCACCGAGGGCTTCCTGGAGTCCCGCAGGGGAGCGGGCAGCTGGACCGCCGTCCCGGCCGGCAACCCGCTGCCCGCGCGCGGCCTCGAACCGCTGCCCCCCGAGGCGCTCGGCTCCATGATTGACCTGGGCTGCGCGGCCCTGCCCGCACCCGAGCCCTGGCTCACCCGCTCCGTCCAGGGCGCCCTCGAAGAGCTCCCGCCCTACGCCCACACCCACGGCGACTACCCGGCCGGACTACCCGCCCTGCGCGCCATGCTCGCGGAGCGCTACACCGCGCGCGGCATACCGACCATGCCGGAACAGATCATGGTCACCACCGGCGCCATGGGCGCCATCGACGCGATCTGTCACCTCTTCGCGGGCCGCGGCGAGCGGATCGCCGTCGAGTCGCCCAGCTACGCCAACATCCTCCAGCTGATGCGCGAGGCCGGCGCGCGCCTGGTGCCCGTGGCGATGGCCGAGGGCCTCGGCGGCTGGGACATGGACCGCTGGCGCCAGGTCCTGCGCGACGCCGCGCCCCGGCTCGCGTACGTCGTCGCCGACTTCCACAACCCCACCGGAGCGCTCGCCGACGAGGACCAGCGCCGCCGCCTGGTCGACGCCGCCCGGCACGCCGGCACCGTCCTCGTCGTCGACGAGACCATGAGCGAGCTGCGTCTTGACGAGGGCCTCGACATGCCGCGCCCGGTCTGCGGTTTCGACCCCGCGGGCTCCACCGTCATCACCGTCGGCTCGGCGAGCAAGGCCTTCTGGGCGGGCATGCGCGTCGGCTGGGTGCGCGCCGCGCCCGACGTGATCCGCAGCCTGGTCGCCGCGCGCGCGTACGCCGACCTCGGCACCCCCGTCCTGGAGCAGCTGGCCCTCAACTGGCTGCTCAGCACCGGGGGCTGGCAGCAGGCCGTGGACGTGCGCAGGGAGCAGGCCCGCGACAACCGCGACGCCCTGGTCGCCGCCGTGCGCCGCGAGTTGCCCGGCTGGGAGTTCGAAGTGCCGCGCGGCGGCCTGACGTTGTGGGTGCGCACCGGTGGGCTCTCCGGCTCGCGCATCGCCGAGGTCGGTGAACGCGTGGGCGTGCGCGTGCCGTCGGGCCCCCGCTTCGGCGTGGACGGCGCCTTCGAGGGCTACGTACGCCTGCCGTTCACCGTGGGCGGTGCCGTCGCCGAGGAGGCGGCGGTGCGGCTCGCGGCGGCCGCCCGCCTGGTGGAGTCCGGGTCGGGCGCGGGCTCCGGGGCGGAGGGGCCGCACACATTCGTGGCGTGAGGGCGCGCGAGGGTGCCGTCCGGTGTGCTCAGCCCTCGGCGACCGCCGGGGCGAGGGCCGCGTCCGCCGGTGTCGTGCGGGCCGGGAGCAGGTCGAGGACGGCCCGCCGGTGCGCGTCGCTCGTGGCGTCGTCGTACGGGTCGGGGGTCGCCGGGACCTGGAGGCGGAGCACGGGTCCTGTGCCGAGGCGGGCGTAGCCGCGCCCGGGCGGCATGTCCGCCGTGGGGGTCGTGTGCGGCCGCGCGCCCAGGACCTCCTCGATCTGTCCCGGCGTGGCCGGACCGAGCACCACGCGCGCGCGGGTGTGCTGGCACACGGCGTCGGTGAGGGCGTCCGCGCTGTCGAGCTGGTCGGCGACGACGACGGTGACGCCCGCGGCGCGCCCGTGCCGCAGCGGTACCTGGAGCAGCGTCTGCGGATCGCGGTGGCCGTCGGCTGCGGCCAGGTGGCCGAGGGTGCTGGGGCGGTCGAGGAGGATCCACAGGGGCCGCTTGATGTCGTCCGGCGGGGGGTGGCCCGCCTGCCGGGCGCGGTTCGCGGCGATGAGCCGCCGCTCCGTCTCGTGCGCGGCCCACTCCAGGCTGGCGAGCGCCCCGGCGAGTCCGCACTCGACGGCGAGGACGCCGTCGCGCCCCGTCAGGCACGCGAAGTCGCCGGTGCCGCTGCCCTCGATGATGACGACGTCGCCGTACTGGAGCGCCTGCAGGGCCACCGACCGCAGGAGCGTGGTGGTGCCGCTGCCGGGGTGGCCGAGGACCAGAAGATGGGGTTCGGTGGACCGGCCGCCGGTGCGCCACACGACGGGCGGTACGTCGCGCTGCTCGTCGCCGTCCGCCACGGGCAGGGTGCGCTGTACGGCGGAGGGGTCGGTGAAGCCGAGCACGGTCTCGCCGGGGGCGGTGACGAAGCGCTGGGCCGCGATGTCGGTGGGCAGCGGCGGCAGCACGGTCACGGTGAGGGTGTTGCCCTCCTCGTCCCACGTGAAGTGGTACTCCCGGCCACGCCCCGACTTGGCGTGCAGCAACTGCTCGATGCGCGCGCGGGATTCGGCCTCGCCGTCGGTGAAGTACGCGGGATAGCGCAGCACCAGGTGGGAGACCCGGCCGTCGTCGTCGAACGCGTAGTCGCTGAAGGCCTTGTCCCACTCGCCGCCGTGCGCGAACAGCGGGCTCGGGTCGTCGGGGACGGAGAAGTACGGCACGAGTGCTTCGTAGAGCGACTGCAACCGCTGGACCTGGGCGTCGTCCGGGCCGGAGGGGGCCGGCGCGGTGCGCTCACGGCCGGTCCAGGCGGCGGCCGCCATCAGGCTGATGGCGGCGAGCAGCGGACCGTAGGGAATGAGCGCCACGACGAGGACCACGGAGGCCACCAGGAACAGCAGGGGGCCCCTGCGGTCCTTGGGGGTCTCGGACCACTTGCGCCGCCCGGCTCCGGCGAGGCGGCGCAGCCCGCGGGTGATCGTGATCAGCGGGTGGAGGACGTCGGTGGCACTGTCGGCGGCCGACCGGGCGAGTTCGCGACTGCGCGCGATGTGCTCCCGGCCCCGGGCGATCTGGGCGGTGCCGTTGCTCAGGATGCGGGGGAGAGGGCGCCGAGCCACGTCGTTCTCCTGGGGGTGGTGGTGAGCGGTGAACCGTCGGAAACCGTCAGAACTTGATGCCGCCGAGCAGGCTCGCGAGGCTCGCGCCTCCGGCCTTGATGCTCGGGGCGATGGCGGTGCCCGCGAGGTAGAAGCCGAAGAGCGCGCACACCAGCGCGTGCGAGGCCTTCAGCCCGTCTTTGCGGAAGAAGAGGAAGACGATGACTCCGAGCAGCACGACACCTGAGATGGACAGGATCATGAGGTTTCTCCTGGTCGATGGGGACAGTCACCATGAGTTCTTCCAGGCTCACAGCATGTATCCATACGATAAAGGGTGCAAATGGGGTAAATTTCCGATATTTACCTCGAACGGCGGCGGCCTGATGGGCCGACTGTGCACCTCGGAGGCGGTTTCGAAGCGGGGGGTCGGGGTGGGCGTCCGGGGAGGGGCGTCACCCGACGTGATCTTTGCCGTGTGCGCGGTCGGTCATGTGCCGTGACGGGCAGTACCCTGTCGATTCACTCGTACGGCTGCACGGCTGGGACACCGGGAACGATCCGGACCGGCCGCGCATTCGTTTCGGCCCTGTGCACGCGGAACACGAAAGGCGATCGTCACTGTGAGCGATGAAGTCCCCGAGACGGGGAGCGCGGCCGTTCCCGACCCGGAAGTCGTGGCCCTCGCGGGCAAGATCTTCGACCTCGCCCGGGCCGGTGACACCGACGCGCTCGCCGCGTACGTCGACGCGGGCGTGTCCGCGGACCTCACCAACGACAGCGGCGACTCGCTCGTCATGCTCGCCGCCTACCACGGCCACGCGGCGACCGTGCGCGCCCTGATCGAGCGCGGCGCGGACCCGGGACGCGTCAACGACAAGGGCCAGACGCCGCTCGCGGGCGCCGTCTTCAAGGGCTCCGACGACGTGATCAGGGCGCTGCTCGACGGGGGCGCCGATCCGGCCGCCGGCACGCCCTCGGCGATCGACACCGCGCGCATGTTCGAGAAGAGCGAACTGCTCGCACTGTTCGGCGCCGCCTGAGCGGGTAGGCGGTCCGGCAGCACGGGGGCGCCGGAAATGTGGTCGCGGCGGGCAGAACCGCTGGGTCATCATGACGACGTGATTCACGGACGCGACGTCGGGGCAGGTGTTGCCGCAGCGCGCGGACCGTGAGCGGCCCGACCCCGGACATGGCGTCCGGGACCCTCCGGGTCACCGACGAGAGGCAGAGGAAGATGGTCTTCAGCAAGCAAGAGACGTGGGGCGGCCCGACGTGTTGGCGCGCGGCCAGGTAGTGCGGATTCCCGGTTGCGTCGACGCTTGATGTGAGGCTGTTTCCCATGTTCGAACCGGTCATAGCGCCCAGCGGTACGCTGCTCGGCCTGCTGCAGCGGGGCCGCGGCGACGGCACCCTGCACGCACTCACCGCCCCTCGGTCCGAGGCGCTCTCCGCCCTCGACCACTGTGTGCTGCACGACCCGCGGCACGACTGGCAGGTGGAGAACCGCTCGCTGTACTACGCGCGGCTCTACCTCGATCTGAACGGCGGGCTCGGCGCGATCCAGCGCCATCTCTTCGACCCCGACGACACGCTCGACCCGGACGACTCACGCACCGGGCTCGCGCTGTCCGTCCTCGGCCACCTCGCCTCGTACGACAGGCTGGACGCCCTGCGCCTGCTGCGCAGCTACGCCGAGTACGGGGCGAACTGGGCCTGGGCCCTGGACGAGCTCGCCCTGCGGGACGACGACGCGGGCCTGCGCGCCCTCGCCGTTCCCGTACTGGCCCGCTTCCCCGCCGACGCCGAGGGCGAGGCCGCCCTCACCGAGGCCGTGCGCGACGCCTTCGAGCCCCGGCCCTGGCGCCTGTGGGCGGAGGATCCGCGGCCCGAGATCGGCGGCCGCGTGCGCGCCGCCGCCGAGCGCGGCTCCTTCGACCGCTGGCAGCGCCAGCTCGCACCCGCGGGGCCGCGCCCCGGCTGGAGCGTGCGGGCCGTGCTCGCCTGGGCCCAGGAAGGACTGGAGCGCGGCGCCGCCCTGCATGTGCCGGCCGCCCGCTGTCTGACCGCCGTCGCCGGGCCCGAGGACCGCGCCGAGATCCTCGAGGCCGCCCGCCACGGCGCGGACGCCGAACGCGGCACGGCCCTGTGCTACCTGGCCGACGCCAACGATCCCGGCGTGCTCGACCTCCTGGAGGAAGCGGCGCAGAGCCCGTCGCGCGCCGTCGCCGACATCGCGGCCGAGACGTTCGAGCGGATGCGCTCCGTCGCCGCCGTCGAACGGGCCCGGCAGTGGGCCGGGCGCCCCGACGCGCTCGGCGCGGCCGCCGGACGCGTGCTCGCCTGCAGAGGCGGCGCCCAGGACAGCCAGCTGGTGCTCGCCGCGCTGCGCGAGGCGGTGCGCGGCGAAGGCCCGGACGCGCCGACCCTGTGGCCGCTCGTCGACGGCGCGGGCCGCCTCGGCATCGGCTGCGCGGCGCCCGTCCTGCGCCACGTCTACCGCGAGACCGCCTCCTCCCACCTCAGGGGCCGCGCCGCCCGCGCGCTCGCCGCCACCGACCCCTCCTTCGCCGCGGGCTTCGCCGTCGAGTGCCTGTGGGACTGCGAGGAGTCCACCCGCGAAGTCGCCGCACGCCACGCCGAGACCGGTGACGCCCGCGTGGTCAACCGCCTCCGTCGGCTCGCCGCTGATCCCGCCGAGGAAGACGACGTGCAGTCGGCGGTACGGAGCCGGATCGGGCCGGACGCGCCTGCCGTGTGAGCCTCGGGGCGCGGTGGGGAGGTGCTGTCGGCGGTGTTCGGGTGGTGTTCGGGCGGTGCTGTGCGGATGGCCGGGGGGGCGTGGACGTCGCGGACTGCCGGGTGACGTGGATGTCGGCGGTGCTGGATGCGGGTGGGCCTCGGACAGGTCCCGGGTGGCCTCGGACGGGATCCGGATGGACTTGGACGGGCCCCGGGCGGGCTTGGAGGCCCAGGGCGGGCTCGGGTCGGGCCTGGTCACGCCTCGGACGGGCTCCGGATGTGCCTCTCGGCAGGCCGGGCGTTCGTGAAGTGAGCCTTCCCCGCCGCCCGCCGCCCGCCGCCCGCCGCCCGCCGCCCGCCGTGAGCCAGGCCTCTGCCCGGCGCAGGGCCTCTGGACGCTCGCTTGCCCTCCACGCCACCGCACAGCCGGGACCATGCCCCCGCACGAGCCGGGATCGCAGCCGGTGCCGCACTCTCCACACGTGGGCAAGCCCCGCCCCCGAAGGCCCAGCCGACCGCCCCCGCCCGGTGCGTAACGCCCCGCCTGCGGCGAAATGGCCGGATCCCGTGGAGCGCAACGCTCATGGGACGTTCCTCATCAGGAAAGATCCACGTTGACGTGGGCACGCCCCGCCTGACGACAACACGGGTATGCGTGTCGTCATCGTCACCGAATCCTTCCCGCCCGACATCAACGGCGTGTCGCACTGCGCCCTGCAGACCGCCCGGCAGCTCGTCGCGCGCGGTCACGAGCCCCTCGTCGTCGCCCCCGCCACCGCGGCGGGGACCGACACCGACGCCGACCCTCTCTCCCCGTGCCCCGTCGTCCGCGTACCCTCGCTGCCGCTCCCCGGATATCCGCAGGTCAGGGTCGCGTTGCCGAGTCGACGGCTGGCGGCGGCGCTGAGCGCGCACCAAGCCGACCTGGTCCACCTGGCCAGCCCGTTCGTGCTCGGCGCGCGCGGCATGGCCGCGGCGACCCGCAAGCACCTGCCCACCGTCGCCGTCTACCAGACCGACATCGGTGGCTACGCGCGGACGTACATGGGCCGGGGCGAGGCCACCGCGTGGCGGCGCATCCGCGCGGTGCACGCCGCCGCCGACCGCACCCTCGCGCCCTCCACGGCGGCCCTCACCGACCTGGTCGCGCACGGCGTGCCCCGGGTGCGGATGTGGCCGCGCGGCGTGGACACCGAACGCTTCAGGCCGACGCTGCGCGACCCCGCCCTGCGCCGCGCACTCGCCCCCGACGGCGAACTGATCATCGGCTACGTAGGGCGGCTCGCCCCTGAGAAGCACGTCGAACTCCTGGCGCAGGTGTGCGGCCTCGACGGTGTCCGGGTCGTCGTCGTGGGCGACGGGCCGAGCGCGGGCGCCCTGCGCACGGCGCTGCCCGGGGCCGCGCTTCTCGGCCGCCGCACCGGCGACGAACTCGCCCGGATCTTCGCCTCCTTGGACGTCTTCGTGCACACCGGGCCCCTGGAGACCTTCTGCCAGACCGTGCAGGAGGCCATGGCCAGCGGCGTTCCCGTCGTCGCTCCCGCCGTCGGCGGACCGCTCGACCTGGTGGTCCCCGGGAGCACCGGGATCCTCATCCCGCCCGGTGACGCCGCCGCCGTGCGGGACGCGGTGTGGGTCATGGCCGCCGACCCGGCGCTGCGGGCCGCGTACGGGGTCGCCGGGCGCGCCGCCGTCCAGGGACGGACCTGGGACGCCATCGGGGACCAGCTGATCGCGCACTACGAAGAAGTGCTCGCCGAGCGCACGGCGGTGGCGGCATGAGCGCGGCCCTGGGCATGAACCCCCTCGCCACGGCACGAGCCGCGCGCACCGCCGGGCCACTGCGCATCGTGCGCCTCGCCAACTTCGTCACGCCCTCGTCGGGCGGACTGCGCACCGCCCTGCGGGAACTGGGCCGCGGCTACCTCGCCGCGGGCCACGACCCCGTCCTGATCGTCCCCGGGGAGCGCGCCGACACCGTCCGCACGGAACAGGGACTCGTCATCACCGTGCCCGGACCCGAGCTGCCCGGCACCGGCGGCTACCGCGTCATCGCCGACCGGCGGCGCCTCACCCGCCTCCTGGAGCGCCTCGCCCCCGACCGCCTCGAGGTCTCCGACCGCACCTCCCTGCGCTGGACCGGCGAGTGGGCGCGCCGCGCCCGCGTCCCGGCCGTGATGGTCTCCCACGAGGCGGCGGACGCCGTGATGCGCACCTGGGGGCTGCCGCCGGGCCTGGCGCGCCGCGCGGCCGACGCCCTCAACACCCGTACCGCGCACGCCTACGCGCGCGTGGTGTGCACCACGGCCTGGGCGGAGCGCGAGTTCGTACGCGTCGGGGCGGGCAACGTCGTACGCGCCCCCCTGGGCGTCGATCTGGCCGACCGCCACCCGGGGCTCTGGGACCGGCGGACACGGCAGCGCTACGCGCGCAGGGACGACGACGTGCTCCTGGTGCTCTGCTCCCGCCTCTCCGTCGAGAAGCGCCCCGGCATGGCGCTCGACACCCTGGAGACCCTGCGGGGGCGTGGCGTACCGGCCGTGCTCGTCGTCGCGGGCGATGGTCCGTTGCGCGCCCGGCTCGAACAGCGGGCACGGGAGCGGCGGCTTCCGGTGACCTTCCTCGGCCATGTCGCGGATCGCGCCGCACTCGGGGCCCTCCAGGCCGCGGCCGACGTGTGCCTGGCCCCGGGCCCTTGCGAGACCTTCGGTCTGGCCGCGCTCGAAGCCCTCGCCTGCGGCACCCCGGTCGTGGCCAGCGCCTCGTCCGCGCTGCCGGAGATCGTGGGCGGCGCGGGGGCTGCCGCCGCCGACACGCCCCGTACGTTCGCCCACGCCGTGCGGGCAGTTCTCGAACGCCCGGAGCACATCCGCCGGGCGATGGCACGCGCGCGTGCGGAGTGCTTCGGGTGGGACGTGTCTGTGCGGGCGTTCCTGGCTGCTCATGGGGCGGAAGTGGGGGTTGGGGCGGCTGCTGTCGGCCATGGGCTTGGATCCGCCTCCGGCTTGGGTTCCAGTTCTGGCTCCGGTTTCGGCCCCGGCCTCGGCCTCGGATCCGGTTTCGGTTTCGGTTTCGGTTCAAACTCCGGCTCCGGCTCCAGCCCCGGCTCCGGATCCGGTTTCGGTTCCGTGCGGGGTGCCACGCGGGTGGTGGCCGCTGTCGATGGGGACGCGGCACCGGCCAGGGACGGCGCACCGGCGCTGCGCCTCGTGGTGGGGCCCGGCGCCGGGCCGGACGGGGGCGGTGACGGATGAGGCCGGTGACGTTCGTGGCGCTCGGGGACTCGCTCACGCAGGGTGTGGGGGACCCCGTGGACGGTGCGTGGCGGGGCTGGGCGGCGCTGCTCGCCGCGGGCCTCGGGACGCCCCAACGGCCCGTGGAATTCCACAACCTGGCCGTCAGCGGCGCCCAGACCTGCGACGTGCACGCCCGCCAGACGCCCCGGGCGGTCGCCCTGCGACCCGACGTCGTGTCTGTCGTCGTCGGCGTCAACGACACCCTGCGCCGCACCTTCGACATCCGTGCTGTCGCCGTGCGCCTCGACGAGGTGTACGGCGCCGTCACGGCTGACGGCGCCGTCCTGCTCACCGCCTGCATGCCCGACCCCGGCGCCATGCTGGGCCTGCCCGGCGCGCTCGGCCGCCCCCTGGCCCGACGGCAGCGCGCGGTCAACGCCGTCGTGCACGCCCTGTCCGAACGCCACGGCGCCGTCCACCTGCACGCCGCCGACGAGGAGTGGGTCGCCGACCGCGCCCTGTGGAGCGCGGACCGGCTGCACCCCGGAGAGCGCGGGCACCGGGTGTTCGCCGCCCGCTTCCACGCACTGCTCGCCGCGGCGGGCCTGGCGCCCGGCCCCGCTCCCGCCGTCGAGCCCGAACTGCCGCCGCCCGCCGCGTCGGCGAGCCTGCTGTGGCTGGCCACGGCCGGCACCGGCTGGATCGCCCGGCGCTGCACCGACCTGCTGCCGCAGCTGCTCGGCCTCGCCGTGGAGGAGGTACGGCACCAGGTGCGGGGCACGAGCGGCGGGCTCGACGTGCGGGACGCGCACGCCGCGGCGGCGGCACTCGCGGGCCTCGGGACCGCGGAGCGGCAGGTGGAGGCGGCGTAGCCAGCGCCGTGCCGCCGCGTCTCACCGCGCCCGGGCCGCGCCGCGCCCGCGCCTCACCGCATCCGGGCCGCGCCGCACCGCGTCCCAGCAGCACGCGCCCGCGCCGCGCTCGCACCGCCCCTCACCGGCCTCTCACCCGCCCCGCGCCCCAGGCCAGCCCCCCACCCCCACGAACCGCACCACCGTCCCCGGCACCGCCTGCGCCGCCGCCGCGAGGTCGCGCTCCCTGACGACGCCCACGACCGGGTAGCCGCCCGTCGTCGGATGATCGGCGAGGAACACCACGGGCCTGCCGTCCGGCGGCACTTGGATCGCGCCCAGGACCATGCCCTCGCTGGGCAGTTCGCCGCTCACCGCGCGCTCCAGGGGTGGCCCGTCCGTGCGCAGGCCGATGCGGTTGCTCGCCGAGGACACGCGGTACGCGCGCGTGGTGAGCGTCCGCAGGGCCGTGGCCGTGAACCAGTCGGTGCGAGGCCCCGGTGTCACCCGCAGGATCAGCTCGCGCGGCGGGCCCGGCTGCGGAACGGTGTCCACGCGCGCGGGGGCGACGGGTGCGGCACCCAGCGGAAGCACCGCGCCGTCCGTCAGCGGGGGCGGACCGAGCCCGGACAGCAGGTCGGTGGAGCGGCTGCCGAGGACCGGCTCGACGGCCACGCCACCACCGAGGGCGACGTAACCGCGTACTCCGGAGACAGCGGGACCCACCTCCAGGAGAGCACCGGCGGGCACCCGCACCGGCGTGCCCCAGGCCACCGCGCGCCCGTCGACCGTCACCCGGCAGGGCGCACCGCCCACGGCGACCGTGACGTCGCAACGGGGCCGCAGCGCACAGCCGTTGAGGGTGGTCTCCAGGACGGCCGCGCCGGCCGGATTGCCGACGAGACGGTTCACCAGGGCGGCGGCGGGCCGGTCGAGGGCTCCGGAGCGGGGCACCCCGAGGTGGGCGTGCCCGGGACGGCCCTCGTCCTGCACCGTGGTGAGCGCCCCGGCCCGTACGACCGCGAAGGCCCGGTCGGTCATCGGCCCTCCGGCACGAAGCGGACCCGCGCGCCCGGCGACAGGAGCGCCGCCGGTACGCGCGCGTGGTCCCACAGCACGGCGTCCGTTGACCCGATCAGCTGCCAGCCGCCGGGCGAGGAGCGCGGGTAGACGCCCGTGTACGGCCCGGCGAGGCCGACGGAGCCCGCGGGCACCGCCGTCCGCGGCGTCGCCCTGCGCGGCACGTCCGGCACCCCGCCGAGGCCCGTCAGATAGCCGAAACCGGGCGCGAACCCGCAGAAGGCGACGCGGAACTCGGCCGCCGAGTGGATCCGCGCCACGTCCCGCACCGGCACGCCCCACAGCGCCGCCACGTCCGCCAGGTCCGGCCCTTCGTAGCGCACCGGGATCTCCAGGACGTCATCCGCGCGCGCGGGCAGCGGCGGGATCTCCCAGGTGGGCAGGCGCGCGGCGAGCCGGAGCGGGGTGTCGGGCCCGTCCGGTCCTTCGAGGCCGTCCAGGAGCACCGTGCGGGCCGCGGGCACGATCTCGCGTACGACGAGGTCTCCGGCCGCGCGGCGGCGCAGCAGTTCGGCGTGCAGGGCCGCGGCGGCCGATCCGTCGGCGAGTTCGACGAGCAGCGCGCGCTCGCCCATGGGCAGGACCTTCATGGGCAGGACGTTCGTCGTCGGCACCGGCCGCGGAGTCGGCGCGGGCAGCGGCGGCGATGCTGCCGGTGCCGGTGCCGGTGCCGTCGGGCGGGTGCTCATGCGAACGCCTCCACCCGGACGCCCGCCGTTTCGAGGCGTGCCCTGACATGCCGCGCGAGCTCCACCGCTCCGGGGGTGTCGCCGTGCAGGCACAGGGAGCGCGCCCGGACGTCGATGCGCCGCCCGCCGTGCGAGGTGACGGTGCCGAACCGGGCGATGCCGAGGGACCGTTCGACGACGGCGTCCGCCTCCGTGACGACGGCGCCGTCGGTGCCGCGCGGCACCAGGGTGCCCTCATCGGTGTACGCCCGGTCCGCGAACGCCTCCGTGACGACCGGGAGTCCGGCCTTCTCCGCCGCCTCCAGGAGACGCGACCCGGGAAGGCCGAGGACGGGCAGAGCGGCGTCGGCGAGCAGCACGCCGTCCACGACGGCGGACGCCTGCTCGACGTCGTGCACCACGCGGTTGTACAGCGCGCCGTGCGGCTTCACGTACGCCACACGGGCATCCGCCGCGCGCGCGAACACCTCCAGGGCACCGATCTGGTACGCCACTTCGGCCGCGAGCTCGGCGGCCGGCACGTCCATCGCGCGCCGCCCGAACCCCGCCAGGTCGCGGTACGACACCTGGGCGCCGATCCGCACCCCCCGCTCCGCCGCGCGCTCGCACACGCGCCGCATGGTGGCCGCGTCGCCCGCGTGGAAGCCGCAGGCCACATTGGCGCTGGTGACGACGGACAGCAGCTCCTCGTCATCGGTGAGCCGCCACCGCCCGAAGCCCTCGCCCAGGTCGGCGTTGAGGTCGATCGAGGCCCAGGTCATGTGCGTATCGCTCCCGTGAGTTCGTGTGCTCCGCGCGGGGGTGGTCGGGCCCCCGCGCGGTGGGGTTCCGTGTCCCGCGCGCGGGGCCGTGCCCGGGGCGCGGGTGCGTCGGTCAGGCGACGCGGTACTGCTCGTCGCGCGCGTCGGTGATGAACATCCGGCCCGGCGCGTGCGTGATCGCGAACGGCGGCCGCGACGCCATCACGGCCGCCTGCGGTGTCACCCCGCACGCCCAGAACACCGGGATGTCGTCGGGCTCGGCGTCCACCGGGTCGCCGAAGTCGGGCTCGGCGAGGTCCGCGATGCCGAGGCCCGCCGGGTCGCCGCAGTGGACCGGCGCGCCGTGCACCGCGGGCAGCACGGAGGTCTCCTGGATCGCGGTGGCCAGGTCGCCGGGCGGCACCGGGCGCATCGACACCACCAGGGGGCCGCGCAGCCGCCCGGCGGCACGGCACTGGCGGTCGGTGACGTACATGGCGACGTTGCGGCCCTGCGCGACATGGCGCAGCGGCACGCCGGCCGCCGCGAGCGACCACTCGAAGGTGAAGCTGCAGCCGATGAGGAACGACACCAGATCGCCGCGCCAGTGCCCGACCACGTCGGTGGGCTCGTCGACCAGCTCGCCGTCCTCCCACACGCGGTAGCGCGGCAGATCCGTGCGCAGATCGGCCCCCGGGGCCAGTGGCGTGGTCCAGGAGCCCGCGTCGGTCACGTCGAGGACCGGGCAGGGCTTCGGGTTCCGCTGGCAGAACAGGAGCATGTCGTACGCCCAATCGGCGGGGACGGACACCAGGTTCGCCTGGGTGCGTCCGGGCGCCCAGCCGGTCGTCGGCACGCTGTGGCCCGAGCGGAACGCCGCACGCGCCTCTTCGGGGCTCATGGTCTCGGGGCTCACAGCAGCTCCCTTCCCCGTGTCTCGGGCAGCCCGAACAGGGCGATCACGGCGAGCGCGTAACCGAACGCTCCGAAGATGAGCGCTCCGCCGACACCCCAGCTGTCGGCCAGGAAACCGACCGTCGTGGGGAACACCGCACCCACCGCGCGACCGGTGTTGTACGTGAAGCCCTGCCCCGTGCCGCGCACGGCGGCCGGGTACAGCTCGCTCAGGAAGGAACCGAAGCCGCTGAAGATCGCCGACATGCAGAAGCCCAGCGGGAAACCGAGCACAAGGAGAAGGCCGTTGGCGTCGTCCGGGATGTTCGTGTAGGCCGCGATGCTGGCCGCGGACAGGAACGCGAACAGCGTGATGTTGCGCTTGCGGCCCAGCTTGTCGGTGAGATATCCGCCCGTCAGATAGCCGATGAAGGCACCGGATATCAGGAACGTCAGGTACCCGCCCGTGCCGACGACCGTGAGCCCGCGGTCCTCCTTGAGGTACGTGGGCACCCAGGTGGCGAGCGTGTAGTAGCCGCCCTGGACACCCGTGGACAGCAGCACCGCGAACAGGGTGATGCGCAGCAGACCCGGCTTGAAGATCGCCGTGAACGAGCCCTTCTCCGTGCTCTGTTCGCGCTGGGCCGCCGCCTCGGGGGCGTCGTGCACGTTCCGGCGTACGTAGATCACAAGGAGGGCGGGAAGCGCCCCGGTGAAGAACATGACGCGCCAGGCGATGTCGTCGTCCATGAACTGGAAGACCAGCGTGTAGACGATCGCCGCGAGCCCCCAGCCGACGGCCCAGGAGCTCTGGATCGCGCCGAGCGTACGGCCGCGGTTCTTGGCGGTCGCGTACTCGGCGACCAGGATCGCGCCGACCGCCCACTCGCCGCCGAAACCGAGGCCCTGGAGGGCGCGGAAGACCAGCAGGGTCTCGTAGTTGGGCGCGAAGCCGCAGGCCACGGTGAACACCGCGTACGTGATCACGGTGATCATCAGGGCCTTCACCCGGCCGATGCGGTCCGCGACCACGCCCGCGACGGCGCCGCCCACCGCGGAGACGACCAGCGTGACGGTCGTGAACAGACCGGTCTGGCCGCTGTTGAGGCCGAAGTAGGCCGAGAGCGCGACCATGCTGAGCGGCAGTGTGAAGTAGTCGTAGGAGTCGAGCGCGTACCCGCCGAAGGCACCGGCGAAGGCGCGGCGGCCGCGCGGGCCGAGCGCGCGCAGCCAGCCGAACGCGCCGTCGTCGTCGGGTGGTTGAGCCCCGCGTGGCTGGTCGTCCAGCTCTGTCGCGGAGGGCGGGGGAGTCGTGCTCATGGGCACCTCACAGAGGAGTCGGCGGAGCTGGAGGGTGCTTCTGAGGAGCGGGGTGTGCTGACCGGCGCGTGGCCGGTGCCCTCTGGGGACGGGGGCGGGGTGACGCCTGCCGGACAACGTAGAGGATTGTTCAACGATCCCTCAATACCCATGTTGTCTCGTTCTTGTATCTGCGATTGAATCCGGGCATGGCTGAGGGGATGGCTGATCATGGCTGAACTGACCGGTCTCGCCGACGACCGCGCGCTTCTGGGACGCACGAGCACCGCGGAGCGGGTCGCGGACATCCTCCGGAGCCGCATCGCAGAGGGGTACTTCCCACCCGGCACCCGGCTGTCGGAGGACAGCATCGGCGGCGCGCTCGGCGTCTCCCGCAACACCCTCCGTGAGGCCTTCCGGCTCCTCACCCACGAGCGGCTGCTCGTCCACGAACTCAACCGCGGTGTCTTCGTACGGGTCCTGACCGTCGAGGACGTCGAGGACATCTACCGCACCCGGCGCCTGGTGGAGTGCGCCGTCGTGCACGGCCTCGGCCGCCCGCCGTACGCCGTCGACGCGCTCGCCGCGGCCGTCGCCGAGGGCAGGGCGGCGGCGAGCCGCCGGGACTGGAAGGGCGTCTCCACGGCCAACATCCACTTCCACCGCGAGCTCGTCGCGCTCGCCGGGAGCGCCCGCACCGACGAGCTGATGCGCAGCGTCTTCGCCGAACTGCGGCTCGCCTTCCACGTCGTGGACGACCCGCGCCGCCTCCACGAGCCCTATTTGGTGCGCAACCAGGAGATTCTGGACGCGCTTCAGTCCGGCCTCGGCCCGAAGGCCGAGCGGCTGCTCGGGATCTACCTGGACGACTCGCTGCAGGGGCTCGTCGACACGTACGCGCGGCGGGTCGCGGCGGGCGGGGCCGGGGCGGGCTGAGCCCCCTCGGGGCAGGTCGGAGCGGCGGGGCATCTGCGTCGTTTCGACCGTTGTCAGACCGAGGACCTAGTCTGTGCACCGTGACTTCGCCTGCCGTACCGGACTCCGTTCCGTCCCAGCTCAGCGCGGGGCCGCGGCCCGCGCCGGGCCCGGCCGCCGACGAGGGCCTGGCACGGCGCCTGCGCGCGCTCGCGTGCACGGCGCCGCTGCACGACCTGGACGCCCGCAAGGCGAACCTCGCGGGGGAGTATTCGGTGTACGCGATGGCGGAGGTGGCCCTGTCCGCCATCGACCTCGTCACGCTGAACATGGACTTCGACACGGGCGCCGACCACGACCAGGTCGTCTCCCGGCTGCTGCCCCGCGTCGCCGCCCAGGCCCCGCGCCGCCCCACCGCCGAGCACGAGCGCGTCGCCCGCTGGGTCCTGGAGAACCTGATCAACGTGGGCAGCGTCGACCGCGGCTTCCGCGCGGTCTACGGCACCTTCGACCCGGACGGCACCTACGTCCGCAGGGACTACGACTTCAAGCTGATCGAGGAGGTCCCCGGCTACGGCGGCGGTGTCTGTCTGCGCACCACCGACGAGGCCGTGAACGTCCTCGTGGGCGCCCTCGACACCGACGTCACCAGCGCCCAGATCGCCGCCGAGGTGAAGCTGGAGGTCCTGATCAGCCGCGGCCGCCTCGCCGACGCGCAGCTCGCCGCCGAACAGGCGCGGTACCGCACCGTGCAGTACTCGGAAACCCTCCGCAGGGCCCTCGACGCGACCCGGCGCAACGTCCGCGCGGTGGACTGGCTCCAGTCCGTGCCGGACATGATCGCCGAGGCCCTGGACCACGTGGCCGACCGGTACCGCCACGAGAACGCGATCCTGACGAACATCCGCAAGGCACGCGACGAGTCCGAGGACCCCGAGCAGAAGCGCCGCGCCGCCGAGCTCGTCGACATCGTCAAGGACTGCATCCGCCGCCACACCCAGCTCCAGTCCCGCCTCCTCGAAGCGGGCCCCCTGTTCCGCGCCGAGCAGGACCGGCAGGCCTTCGCCACCCCCACCGCGCGCACGGGACTCGACCTGTACGGCCAGTTGGTCGCCCCGATCCTGCCACTCCCCGCCGAGCAGGCGATCCGCGTGACGGACGCCTTCTTCGCGCGCGGGACGGGCCTGCGCACGCCGGTGTCGGTGCGGGTCGGCGACCTCGTCGACATACTGCTCACGCCGCCGCAGGAGCGCGAGCACCTGGGCGCGGAGATGCCCGAGCCCGACCTCATCGCCACGCCCGACGACAGCCGCTTCAGCGAGGAGCAGCTGGCGAGCGCCATGGAACTGCTCGCGCTGCCGCACGACGCGCCCCGCAGGCTCTCCGGGCTGCTCGCCGACGCCCGCCGCCAGGACCCCGAACTGCCCTACCTGGTCGCCCTCCTCGCCGTCCACGCCGCGAGCCCGCCCGTCGGCACGGCCTACCGCCAGGGCGAGCAGCAGCTCCTCTTCGCCGTGGACGACGGCACCGACCTCGACGACCCGGAGTTCGGCGGCGCAGACCTCATCGTCGGCACGGCGCTCCTGGACGCGGTGGGGATGGCGGCCGACCGGACGGAGGCGGCCTGATGACGGCGCCCCCGCAGCCCGCACGACGCCGGCCGCACTCTCCGGGGACCGTCGGCGCGCCCCCGCGGCACGCTCAGGTGGCCACCAGCACGCCCCCGCACCCCGTACGACCGACCGACCGCACCAAGGAGCCCCAGCCGTGACCGATCACCCCGCAGAGCACACCGCGTGGGGCGAGCCGGACGCCGCCGCGGCCCCGGCGCCCGCGGGCGCCGCCGTCACCCCGGCCGACGCCGCCGACGCGGCCCGCCTCGTCGCGTTCGGACTCCAGCCCAAGCTCCAGCCCGCCCGCGACCAGGAGTACGGCGAACTGCTCCGCAGGTACCGCGAGGACCCGCCCTTCGCCCGCCTCGCCGACGCCGTCGCCGCCGGGCTCGGACTCGTCGTCCTGGAGGTGTCCCCGCGCGCGGGGATGGCCGTGACCGCCGCCGAGGACTCCGTTTTCGCCGTCCGCATGGGCGACTACGCACGCCGTGCCGCCGCCGACTCCACCGACCGCTTCCTGCACGGCCTCGCCCACCTCGCCGTCGCCGCCATGGCCTTCCCGCGCCCCGAGGACCTGGCCGACGACGGGTACATCGGCCGCGTCACGGTCAACGGCGTCGACGCCTTCGTACGACAGGCCTGCCGACGCCTGGAGGAGCGCGCCGAGGAGCAGGGCGAGAACACCGACCCGGCGTCGGACGCGCCGGGGCTCGAGTCCGCCTGGCGGATCTGGGCGCGCCGCAGCTCCACCGGCGCCACCAAGGACGCGCGCAGGCTCGCCGGGTCGACCACCGGCATCGTGGGCAAGGCCGCCGCGTTCCTCACCGACTCCGGCTTCCTCCAGCGCACGGGCGACGACTCCGGCGGCACCTACCGCACCACCGCGCGCTATCAGCTCCAGGTCCGCGACATGGCGGGCACCGCCGCCATGGCCGAACTCCTGGAGCTCGGCGTCGTGCCCGTCACCGACGGCTCCGCGACGCTGCTGCCCCCCGACGACACCGACGACCTGGAGCTGGCGGCCGACGCAGGCCTGCCGTTCCACTCCTGACCTGCACGGGACGGCATCCGGCCGCCCCGCCCGCGTCCACCGACGTTCCGCCACGTTCCGTTTCTTCGTCCCGCACGACTTACGACGAGAGTCCGCCGCCATGTACGAGCTGTCCCGGGTCCGCCTCTACTCCATCGGCCCCGCCGGTGCGCGCTACGCCGACACCGTGCTGGACCTGCGCGGCGTCGGCGACGTGGTGCCCGACCCCGCGCCCGCGCAGGCGGAGTTCTTCGAGGAGGAGCCCGTCGGCCCGCCGCGCCGCCCGGCGCCCGCGGGGGTGCTCTTCCTGGAGAACGGCGGCGGCAAGTCCGTCCTGCTCAAGCTGATCTTCTCGGTGATGCTGCCGGGCCACCGGAACACGCTGGGTGGCGCGAGCTCCGGTGTGCTGCGCAAGTTCCTCCTGGCCGACGACTGCGGACACGTCGCCCTGGAGTGGCAGCACACGCTCACCGGCGAGTGCGTCGTCGTCGGCAAGGTCAGCGAGTGGCGCGGACGGCAGGTCTCCAACGACCCGCGGAAGTTCGCGGAGGCCTGGTACTCCTTCCGGCCAGGACCCGGGCTCAGCCTGGACTCGCTGCCGGTCGCCGAGTCCACCGCCGTGCGCCCCTCCGTCGAGGGCGCGTCGGGCGCACAGGGGCGGCGGCGCACCATGAAGGGCTTCCGGGACGCCCTCATGGAGGCCACGAAGGCCTACCCGCACCTCGAAGTGCACTGGGAGGACATCCACGACCGCTGGAACGAACACCTCGGGGACCTCGGCCTCGACCCCGAACTGTTCCGCTACCAGCGCGAGATGAACGCCGACGAGGGCGAGGCCGCGGGCCTCTTCGCCGTCAAGAAGGACTCCGACTTCACCGACCTGCTGCTGCGCGCCGTCACCGACACCCGGGACACGGACGGCCTCGCCGACCTGGTGCACGGCTTCGGCAACAAGCTGGGCCGGCGCGCCGAGCTGATCGCCGAGCGCGACTTCACCGCGGGCTCCGTGGACCTCCTCGGACGTATCGTCGACGCCGCGGACACCCGGGCACGCGCGCGTGACGTGCACGCGGGCGCCGAACGCCGCACCCGCACTCTCGCCCGCCGCCTGTCGGCCCGCGCCGTCGAGGAGCGGGGCCGCGCCGCCGAACTGGCCGAGCAGGTCACCGCCGCCGCCCACACCGTCACGGCCGCCGAGCAGGCCCGCGGCCGCTCCGCCCTCATCGCCGCCGAACTCGCCTATCGGCACGCCTCCCTGGCCCTCACCGTCGCCGAGAAGGCCGCCGCCGCCCAGCGCCGTGAGCTGGCCGACGCCCGCACCCTGCACTCCGCCTGGCAGGCCGCCGAGGCCGTCCTGCGCCACCGCGCCGCCGCCGACCGCTCCGCGCGCGTGGCCGTCGCCATCCGCGAGGCCGAGCGGGACGCCGCCCCCGCGCTCGCCGCCCGCGCGAAGGCCGCCGCCGACCTCGTCCGCGCCCTGCACACCGCCGCCGAGGGCGCCGAGTCGCACGCCAACGAGGAGGAAGAGCGCTCCGCCGCCCTCCAGGAGACCGGCGAGGCGTCGCACCGCGACGCCACCACCGCCGCGACCGAGGCGCAGCGCGCCCGCAGCGAGGCCGGGCACCTGCGCCAGCGCCTCACCGAGGTCGAGCAGGAGACCGCCGAGGCGGTCCGCGCGGGCTGGCTCGACGACAGCACCCCCGACGCCGACCCGGCCCGCGCCGCGCTCGCCGCGAGCGACGCCGAGAAGACGGCCGTCGCCGCCTGGGACGAGGCCCGCGAGTCCGCACGCCGGGCCGCCGACCAGGCCAAGGAGGCCGCCGCCGCCGAGGCCCGCGCCGAGCTGACGGCGGCCCGCGCGGAGGACGCGGCGACGGCCGCCGAGCAGGCGTACGATGCGGAGAGCCGCACCGCAGACTCCCTCGCGCAGGACGAGCGCGTCGCCGAACTCCTTGGCCTGCCGGGCGCATCCGGCGGGATCGGGCACGGGGTGCCCCAGCCCCGGCACGCCGGGGCCGGGGTGGGCGAGGGCGCCGACGACGAGGCGGAGGCCGCCGCTCCGGGGTCGCGCGGTGCCGAGGGGGCGCACGGCGCTCCGGGCGGTGGCGCGAGCACCGAGGGCGGCGCCCACGACGGCCCCGCGCCCGGCGCCGCCACGCCGACCGCCGCCGGACAGACCCTCGCCCCGGTCGCCCCCGGCCTCACCGCCACGGAGCTCGACCGCGGCGCCGACGACCTGAAGACCCTCCTCGACGACGGGGTGGCCGCCGCCGAACGGCAGTTGTTCGAGCTGCGGACCGCCGCCGCCGACGACTCCCGCATCCTCGGCGCGCTCGGCGACGGCGGGCTGCTGCCGCCCGGGCCCGACGTCCTCGCCACCGTCGAGTTCCTCGGGGAGCACGGCATTCCGGCCCTCCCGGGATGGCGCTATCTGGCCCAGGCCGTCGACCCCGCGGACCACGCGCGCGTGCTCGCCGCACGCCCCGAGCTGGTCGACGGCGTCGTCATCACCGATCCGGACACGCACGCCCGCGCGCGCGAAGCGCTCACCGGCGCCGCGCTGCTCCCGCGCTCCACGGTCGCCGTCGGCACCGCCGCCGCGCTGCTCGCCCCGGTGCCGCACGCCGACAGCGCCGCCGACGACTCCGGCGCCGTCTTCCTCGTACCGCCGAACCCCGCCATGCACGACGAGCACGCCGCCGACGAGGAGCGGCAGGCCCTGCGGGCGCGCACCACCCTGCGCGACGAGGAGATCCGGGCGCTCGCCCTGCGCCTCGCCAAGGACCGGGAGCTGGCCGCGCGGCTCGCCTCCTGGCGCTCCGGCTGCCCCGCGGGGCGCCTCGCCGAGCTGGCCACCGCCGCCCGGGACGCGCGCGCCTTCGCCGAGGAGGCGGAGGCCGAGCTGGCCGAGGCGCGCACCGCGCGCGCCGAGGCCGACGAGGTCGCGGCCGACGCCGCCCGCGTGCGCGACGAGCGCCAGGAGGGCGCCCAGCGCGCCCGCCGCGCCGCCGACGCGCTCGCCGGGCTCGCGTTCCGCCTGCGCGAGCGCGCGGGCTGGCAGACCAAGCTGCGCGAACTGGCCGACGACGCCGTCGAGTCGGAGGCCCGCGCCCAGTCCTGTCTGGACCGCGCCCGCGCCGCCGACGAAGACCGCCGCGCCGCCCAGCGCACGGCCGACGACGCCCGCCGCACCGCGCGCGCCCTGCGCGCCGAGCGCGCCGAGATCGCCGGCGCCCCCGAGGACGTACCCCTGGACCAGGACGCCCCCAAGACCTCGCTGCCCGCCCTCCGCGAGGCCTACCGCGCGGCCTCGCAGCTGTACGAGAAGGTCGGTGTCGGCGCCGACCTGCGCGCCGAACAGGCCCGCGCGGAGAGCGACGAGAGCGCCGCGCTCGCCGAGCTCGACCGGCTCAGCAACAAGGTGCGCACCCGCGCGGCCCAGCTCCTCGAAGGCACCGACGGCGCCGACGGACCCTCCCGGCAGGCCGCCGCCGCCCGCGCGGAGGCCCAGGTCCAGCTCATCGAGTCCCGCGCCGCCACCGCCAGCGAACAGCTCGGCCGACTGCGCGGCGAGGCCGAGCGGCACGCCCCCGAGGACGGCGAGGCGCACACCGACCTCCCCGAAGAGCTCGTCCCGGCCGACGCCGAGCAGGCCCAGACCCTGCTGCGCACCGCCACGACCGAACTGGCCACCCACACGGAGGCCTTGAGCCGGGCCAAGGAGGCGCACGCCGCTCTCCTGCACACGCACCGCGCCACCGAGGACGCGGCCGGCGGGTTCGACGAGACGGCGGCGCTCCTGCGCGACCTGCTGCGCGAGCACCACGACACCGAGGACGACGAGCAGCCCGCGCCGCACCCCGGCACCCTGGAGGAGGCCCGCCAGGCCGCCGCCGAGACCCGCCGCTCCCTGCGCGGCTGCGCCGCCGACCTGTCCGCTGCCGAGTCGGCCGTGCGCGAGGCCAGCGACGTCCTCGTCCGGCACGCCAACTCCACCCGCTACGAGCAGGTCCGCACCCCCGCCCGGCAGCAGATCCGCGAACTGCCCGCCTCCGCCCTGCCCGAGCACGCCAAGAAGTGGGCGGACGCCTTCGCGCCCCGCCTGCGCGTGCTCACCGACGAGCTGGAGCAGCTGGAGCGCAACCGCGACAGCATCGTCGACCGGCTGCGCGGCCTCGTCGAGTCGGCCCTCGCCACGCTCCGCTCCGCCCAGCGCCTGTCCCGGCTTCCCGAGGGCCTGGGGGAGTGGTCGGGCCAGGAGTTCCTGCGGGTCCGCTTCGAGGAGCCCGACCAGGCGACACTCACCGAGCGCCTGGGCGAGGTCATCGACGAGGCCACCCGCGCGGCCGTGAAGAAGAACTCCGACCTGCGCAGGGACGGCATGTCCCTGCTGCTCAGGGGAGTTCAGGCCGCCCTCGAACCGCGCGGCATCGCTGTGGAGATCCTCAAGCCGGACGCCGTCCTGCGCGCCGAACGCGTCCCGGTGGGGCAGATGGGAGACGTGTTCTCCGGAGGCCAGCTCCTGACCGCCGCCATCGCCCTGTACTGCACGATGGCCGCCCTGCGTTCGAACGACCGGGGCCGCGACAAGCACCGGCACGCGGGCACGCTGTTCCTCGACAACCCCATCGGCCGCGCCAACGCCACGTACCTCCTGGAGCTCCAGCGGGCCGTCTCGGACGCCCTCGGCGTCCAGCTGCTCTACACCACCGGCCTGTTCGACACGACGGCGCTCGCGGAGTTCCCCCTGGTCATCCGGTTGCGCAACGACGCGGACCTGCGCGCGGGCCTGAAGTACATCAGTGTCGAGGAGCACCTGCGGCCGGGTCTGCCGCAGGAGCAGCAGGCCCCGGCCGAGGAGACGGTGCACGGGGAGATCACGGCGACACGGATGTTCAAGAAGCCAGCCGCCGGATGAGCCAGTGGTGGAACACCCCGATGTGATGCTCGGTCGGCACAAGGACGCCGCCCTGCCGGTACGCGCGTGAGCCCATCGCGGGCTGGGTGCGCTCGCACGCGGCGAAGTCCTGCTCGTTGACCCGGTGGAACAGCTCGACCGACTTCGACAGATCCGCTCCGGAGGCGACGACGTCGGGTGCGTACAGCCAGTCGCACTCGACGACCGTGCGGTCCACGGCCAGCGGGAACATGCGGTGCAGGATCACGTGGTCCGGGACGAGGTTGACGAACACGGCCGGCTTGACGGTGATGGCGTAGTAGCGGCGGTCCTGGTCGTCGGCGACGTCGGGCAGCCGCCCGAAGCCCGGGGAACCGTCCACGGTGAAGCCGCTGACGTCATCCCCGAAGGCGGCGCCGTGCCCTACGTAGTACTGCGCCGCGAAGCCGTCGGCGAACTCCGGCAGGACGTCCGTCAGCTCGGGGTGGATGGTCGCGCAGTGGTAGCACTCCATGAAGTTCTCGACGATCAACTTCCAGTTGGCGCGCACCTCGTAGCGGACGCGATGGCCGAGCGCCAGGTCCTGGGTGCGGTAGCGCTCGATCGACGCGGGGTCGCCCAGACGCTCCCTGGCCTCGCCGATCACCGTGTCCTCGAAGGACGGCGGTGCGTCGGCCAGGCACACCCAGGCGTAGCCGAGCCACTCCCGCAGCGCGACCTCGACCAGGCCGTACGCGGACCGGTCGACGTCCGGCATCCGCGTCAGGTTCGGCGCCGCGATCAGCCGTCCTTCCAGGTCGTACGTCCAGGCGTGGTACGGGCACTGGAGGCTGCGCCGGACCTGGCCCGCCTCGTCCGCGCACAGGCGGGCGCCGCGGTGGCGGCACACGTTCAGGAAGGCGCGCAGGCCGCCGTCGCGGGCGCGGGTGACCAGGACGCTCTCCCGGCCGACCTGGACCGTGCGGTACGCGCCGGGACGGTCGAGGTCGGCGGCGCGCACGGCGCAGCACCACAGGGCCTCGAACAGGCGCTCCTGCTCCTGGAGGAAGACACCGGGGTCGGTGTAGTAGTGGCCGGGCAGCGTCGCGATGAGGCTCGCGGAGACCTCTGTCGTCACGTCCGTACTCCTCAGACGGGCGCCGCGGCGGGCGCGGTTCGTTTCGACGTGCGCCCCGGAGGGCGCGGGTTTCGGTCAGACCGGTGCCGTGGCGGGCGCCGGATCCAGCGGTCCGGTGATCCGGCGGGGGTCGAACAGCTCGATGGGGTGTTCCGTGGTGCCGTCGAGCGCCAGGTCGGCGACGATCTCGCCGACCACCGGCACGAACTTGAAGCCGTGCCCGGAGAAGCCGCACGCCACCGTCACCGACTCCGGGTGCGCCGGATGGCGCGTGATGACGAAGTGCTCGTCGGGCGTCGTCGTGTACATACAGGTGGAGGCCTTCAACAGGCGCCCGGGGAGCAGCGGTATGTGCCGCGCCATGTGCTCGGCCATCGCCGCGCCCTCGTGCGGATGGACCGTCCGGTCGATGGTCTCCGGAGTGCACACATGGCCGTTGCGGAAGAACGCGACCTTCACTCCTAGGTCGGGGCCGTCGATCGAAGGGAAGCCGTAGACCTGGACGCCTGCCCGGTCCTCCCACACGTAGATCGGATGGTGCTCCGGCAGGAACGGGCCGACACCTCCCGTCGGCTGGAACCAGTACATGATCTGCCGCTCGATGGTGAACGGCACCCCCAGGTCCGCGAGCAGCCCCGGCGCCCATGCGCCCGGACAGATCACCAACTGCCCGGCGGTGTACGTGTCGTCGGCCGTGTGCACGCGCACGCCGTCCCGGTACGGCTCCCAGCGGGTCACCGGTTCCTCGAAGTGCAGGTCCGCGCCCTGGCGGGTGGCGAGCTGCAGATGCGCGGCGACCGTGTTCTCCGGCCGGACGAGACCCGCGCGCTCTTCGTAGAGTGCCACTTCGTCGTCGCGCGGCGTCAGTGTCGGGAATCGGCGGCGGATCTCGCGGGCGTCCAGCATCTCGTGCGGAAGCCCCCAGGTCTCGGCGGAGAGCCGCGCCCCGGAGACCACCCGCCCGTCCGGGCTGCCGACCATCACGCCGCCGCACAGGGTGGCGATGTCACGGCCGGTGTCCTGTTCGAGCTTGTCGTAGAGCTCGTACGCGCGCAGCAGCAGCGGTACGTACGCGGGGTCCTCGAAGTACGACTGGCGCGTGACCCGGGAGCCTCCGTGGCTGGAGCCCCGCTGGTGCACGGGGCCGAACTTCTCCAGGCCGAGGACGCGGGCTCCGCGCGCGGACAGATGGTGGGCGGCGGCGCTGCCCATGCCGCCGAGGCCGATCACGATCACGTCGTAGGTGGGGGTGGTGGGAGACACGACGGTCACCTCCGGATCCGGGTCATCTCGGGGTCGAAGAGCGGTTCGTCGGTGACGGTCGCGGAGACCTTCTCGCCGAAGTACTCGATGTGCGTGCTCGCCCCGGCCGCCAGCGGCGGCAGCCAGGCGTACGCGACGCAGCGGCCGAGCGTGTAGCCGTACGCGGCGCTGGTGACGTATCCGGCGGGCACCGCGTCGCCCGGGGCCGTGTACACCGGCTCCTTGCCGAGGACCACGGCGGCCGGGTCGTCGAGCAGGAGCGGGGTGAGCTTGCGAGTGAGGGGGCCGCGCCCTTCCAGTGCGGCGCGGCCTATGAAGTCGCCCTTGTCCATGCGGACGGCGAAGCCGACGCCCGCTTCATAGGGGTCGTGCTCGGCGGTCATGTCCTGGCCCCAGGCGCGGTAACCCTTCTCCAGGCGCAGGCTGTTGAAGGCGCTGCGCCCGGCGGCGACGACACCCAGGTCCCTGCCCGCCTCCCACAGCGTGTCCCACAGACGCAGGCCGAGGTCGGCGCTGGTGTACAGCTCCCAGCCCAACTCGCCCACGTAGCTCAGGCGCATGGCCGTCACCGGGACATGTCCGACGTGGGTCTCCCGGGCCTTGAAGTAGCCGAAGGCCTCGTGCGAGAAGTCGTCGCGGGTCAGGGGCTGGACGAGGGCGCGGGCCAGCGGTCCCCAGACGCCGACGCAGCACGTCCCCTGGGTGATCTCCCTGATGTGCACGTCGTCGGGTGCGTGCGACTGTAGCCAGGTGAGATCGGCGGGGGAGTTGGCGCCGACCTGGAAGCGGCCGGGGGCGAGCCGTGCCACGGTCAGGTCGGAGCGGATGCCGCCCGCCTCGTCGAGAAGGAGGGTGTAGGTGACCGAACCAGGCTTTTTGCGAAGGTTGTTGGTGGTCATGCGCTGAAGGAAGCCGAGGGCCCCGGGACCGGTGACCTCCAGGCGCCGCAGCGGCGTCATGTCGTACAGCGCGACCCGCTCGCGGGTGGCGCGCGCCTCGGCGGCGGCGACCGGCGACCAGTACCGGCCGGACCAGCCGTCCCGCTCGGGCACATCCACGTCGGCGGCGAGCGCGGCGTTGGCCTCGTACCAGTGCGGCCGCTCCCAGCCGCCGCCCTCCAGGAAGACGGCGCCCAGCTCCTGCTGGCGCGCGTAGAAGGGGCTGACGCGCAGGGGACGAGGCTCGTCCATCGGCTGGTGCGGGTGGATGACGTCGTACACCTCGACGAACTGCCGCGCGCCACGCTCGGCCACGTAGGCGGGGGAGCGCTGGGCGTCCTCGAAGCGGGTCAGGTCGCAGTCGTGCACGTCGACGGCGGGCCTGCCGTCGACCATCCACTCGGCGACGGCCTTCGCCACGCCCGCGGAGTGCGTGACCCACACGGCCTCGGCGAGCCAGAAGCCGCGCAGCGCCGGGGCCTCACCGAGCAGCGGCATGCCGTCCGGCGTGAAGGAGAAGACACCGTTGAAGCCCTCCTCGACGGCCGACTCCTTGAGCGCGGGCAGCAGCCCGCAGCAGTCCTGCCAGCTGGGCGCGAAGTCCTCCTCGGTGAAGGGGGACGAGGACGGCATCGCCAGACCGCGGGCCGTCGCGTCGTCGTACGCGGGCACGGCGAACGGGTCCACGGGCAGCGGGCGATGGGCGTACGAGCCGATGCCGACGCGGTCCGTGTGCTCACGGAAGTACAGGTCGCGGTCCTGGAAGCGGAGGATGGGCCGGGACGCCTCGGTCCGCGGGTCGTTGCGGCCTGCCAGCTCCGGCAGGGGGCGGGTCCGGGCGTACTGGTGGGCGAGCGGCTGCAGCGGTACGTCGACGCCCGCCATCCTGCCGATCATCGGTCCCCAGAAGCCGGCGGCCGACACGACGTGATCGGCGGGGAAGGTGCCGCGGTCGGTGACGACGGCGGTGACGCGGCCCTCCGCGCGCTCGATGCCGGTGACCGTGTGCCGCTCCAGGAAGCGGGCGCCCCGGCGGGTCGCCCGGTCGAGCTGCGCCCGGCAGGCGAGCACGGCGCGGGCCAGGCCGTCGTCGGGTGTGTGCAGGCCGCCGAGCACCGGGCCGTTGTCGAGCAGCGGCCACAGCTCCTTGCAGCGTGCGGGGTCGACCAGCTCGGCGCGAATGCCCCAGGACGCGGCGAGGCCCGCCTTGCGGTGCAGGTCCGCCCAGCGCTCCGGCGTGGTGGCCAGCTCCAGGCCGCCGACCGGGTTGAAGCAGGAGAGCCCGTCCACGGTGAGCTCGCCGAACTTCCGCACGGTGTAGGCGGCGAACTCGCTGAGCGTCTTGGACGGGCTGGTCTGGAAGACGAGCCCGGGCGCGTGCGAGGTGGAGCCGCCCGGGGCGGGCAGCGGCCCCTGTTCGAGGACGGTGACGTCGGTCCAGCCGCGGGCGGTCAACTCGTCGGCGAGGGAGCAGCCGACGATTCCGGCGCCGATGATGACGACTCGGGGGATGGGCGCGGGTGGCGGTGCCGTGGCCGGCGCCCGTGCTGGAGTCGGCGCGTGGGTGGGGGTGTCGTCCCGCCTCAGGGTGTCATCAGGCACTTCGGGGGAGTGCGGGTCGGGTCGTACGCCGGTCACAGGACCACCACCGATCGCAGCACCTCGCCGCGCTGCATCCTGGCGAACGCCTCCTCGACGTCGTCGAGGGCGATCTTCTCCGTCACGAAGGCGCCGAGGTCGAGCCTGCGGCTGAGGTACTGGTCGACGAGCAGGGGGAAGTCCCGCGTGGGCAGACAGTCGCCGTACCAGGAGGACTTGAGCGCGCCACCCCGCGAGAACAGGTCGATCAGCGGCAGCTCGACGGCCATCGCCGGGTCGGGCACGCCGACCTGGACGAGCACGCCCGCGAGGTCGCGCATGGAGAAGGCCTGCTTGTACGTCTCGGGGATCCCGACCGCGTCGATGGCGACGTCGACGCCGAAGCCGCCGGTGAGCCCGCGCACCGCCTCGACGGGATCGGTGCCCCGGGAGTTGACGGTGTGCGTGGCGCCGAAGCGGGTGGCCCCGTCGAGCTTGGCGTCGTCGATGTCGACGGCGATCACACGCCGGGCCCCGGCGAGCGAGGCCCCGGCGATCGCGGCGCAGCCGACGCCGCCGCAGCCGATGACGGCGACCGTGTCGCCGCGGCCCACGTTCCCCGTGTTCACGGCGGCCCCGTACCCGGCCATCACGCCGCAGCCGATCAGTCCGGCCGCCTCCGGCCGGGCCGCAGGGTCCACCTTCACGGCCTGACCCGCGGCGACGAGGGTCTTCTCGGCGAAGGCACCGATGCCGAGCGCGGCGCTGAGGGGAGTGCCGTCGAGCAGGGTCATGGGCTGTGCCGCGTTGCGGGAGTCGAAGCAGTACCAGGGACGTCCGCGCAGGCAGGAACGGCACATTCCGCAGGGGGCGCGCCAGGCGATGACCACGTAGTCGCCGGGCCCCAGGCCCCCGGCGTCGGCGCCGACCGCCTCGACGGTGCCGGCGGCCTCGTGGCCGAGCAGGAACGGGAAGTCGTCGGAGATCGCGCCTTCCCGGTAGTGCAGATCGGTGTGGCAGACCCCGCAGGCCTGCACGGAGACAAGTACCTCTCCCGGTCCGGGATCCGGCACGACGATCGTCTGCACCTCGACGGGTGCGCCCTTCTTCGCGGCGACGACGCCACGGACCTCGTGTGGCACGGCCAGGCTCCTCGACTTTGGGTCGTCTTGTTGCGTACTCCACGATCGGTTGCGCTATGAGAGACATCGTGAGAGCGCCGTCAAGGAGCCGTCAAGGGGCCGGAGTGAACGCTCGGCAAAACGCTATGGGTGTCGCGAAACGGGTCTGGCGGGGGTGCGGGCAGGCGTGCGGGGGTGTCCCGCTTGGGCGGCTCGGCTCGGCTCGGCTCGGCTCGGCTCGGCCCGGCGTGGGCCCTGCCCGGCCCGGCTCGGCGTCGGCCAGGCCCGGTTCGGCCCCGCTCGGCATCGGCCAGGCGGCGGGAGGCGCGCTGCGGCGCGGTGTGTGGCGCGGTGTGCGGTGTGCGGCGCGGCAGCGCGGTGTGCGGGCGTGGGCGTGGCGTCCGGCACCGGGCGGGGGCGCGCCGCGAGACGGCGGCAAGGAGGACGGCCGGGGCGCGCGGCGGACCGTGGGGCGGAGGGGGGTGGCCCGCGCGTGGGCGGACGGGGGTGGGCCGCGCCCCTGCACGGCCCTCTACCCCGCGGCCGTCAGAAGCCGTAGCCCATCCGCCGCGACAGCTCCACCGCCGCCGCGACCGTGCGCTTGGCCAGCTCGGTGAGCCGGTCCTCCGTCAGCCGGTACACCGGCCCGGAAGCGCTCAGGGCCCCGATGACCTTGCCGTCGTGCGCCCGCACCGGGGCGGCCACGGCGGCGAGCCCGACCTCGAGCTCCTCCACGGCGATGGCGAAGCCCTGCTGGACGACGGCCTCCAGGTCGCGGCGCAGCGCCACCGTTCCGGTCACCGTGTGCTCGGTGATGCGGGGCAGCGTGCGGGCGATCTGGCCCTCGCGCAGGGTCGTCGGCAGGTGCGCGAGCAGGACCTTCCCGCTGGAGGTGGCGTGCAGCGGGGTGCGCCGGCCGAGCCAGTTCTGGGCGGTCACGGACGCGGGCCCGCGGGCCTGCATGATGTTGACCGCGGCGTCGTCGTCGAGGACGGCGATGTTGACCGTCTCGCCCAGCTCGTCGGCCAGCTCGCGGCAGACCGGACCGCCCTCCTGGGAGATGTCCATCCGTACCGCCGCCGCCCCGGCGAGGCGCAGGACGCCCGCGCCGAGGAAGTACTTGCCGCGGTCCTTCGCCTGCCCGACGAGACCGCGGTTCTCCAGCACGCCGAGCAGCCGGAACGCCGTCGACTTGTGCACCCCCAGCTCGTCGGCGATCTCCGTCACCCCGGCCTCGCCGTGCCGGGCGAGGATCTCGAGGACGCTCACCGCGCGGTCGACGGACTGCACCGAACCGGCGGGAGCCTTGGCCTGTGGCTCACGTGCCTCCCGGGGCTTCCCGGGTTCTTCCTCGCGCCCTTCCCGGCGCTCCTCCTGGGCTGCTCCCTGGTGCGGCTCCTCGTTCTGGCCAGGCTGTTTCCGCGTGCGGGTCATATCTCAACTCTCACCACTCGGCGGCCTCTCGGAGCCGCGTCCCAGGGAGCCCCTTGACGCGATGGGCATCCCACCGGATTCTGTTGCGCATAGCGCTCTCTGGTGCGCCATATGAAACTTCATGCTACCGAAGAGTCCTTGGCCCGAACGGTCCCGGACCGTGCCGACAGATCCCACCGGGCCGACAGATCCAGAGGAGGGCCCGTGATTCCCGTCTGCCGCCTTGAAGACCTCCCTGCGGGCGAGTCCGTCCGTCTCGACACCACACCCCCCGTCGCGGTGTTCAACGCCGACGGCGCGCTGTACGCCGTCGACGACACCTGCAGTCACCAGGACGCCTCCCTCTCCGAGGGCTGGCTGGAGGGCTGTCTGGTCGAATGCCCGCTGCACGCCGCCTCATTCGATCTCCGGACCGGAGAGCCGACGTGTCTGCCGGCCCGCCGCGCGGTGCGCACCCACCGCGTGAGCGTGGTCGACGGAACCATCCATGTCCACCTGACCGACCCGGCCGCGACCCCCGTCCCGGCCGCTGCTCCCCTCCCGGCCTCCGCGCCCCTCGCGGCCGCCGCCTCCTTGTCCGCCGCTTCCCTCGCGGCCTCCGCCCCCGCCTCCCTCGCCGCCTCCGGCCCCGGGCGAGGCTCGTTGACCGGTGAGGGGTCCGCCGCATGAACACCGTCACCGTCGTGGGCGCCTCCCTCGCCGGTCTCTACGCGGCCCGCGAGCTGCGCGCCCAGGGCTTCGACGGCCGCCTCGTGATCGTCGGCGCCGAACCCCACCTGCCGTACGACCGCCCACCCCTCTCCAAGTCATTCCTCACGGCTGCGGACACAGCCACTGCCAGGGCCGCGTACAGCGCCCCGGGCACGGGCACGGGCACGGGCACGGCCACGCCCGCGACCAGCGCCACGGACGGCGCCACCGGCCCCGGGCCTGGCACCGTCCCGGGCGCGGCCGCGAAGTCCGACCCCACGACTGGCAACACCCCCACATCCCCCGCAGCATACGAATCCGCCCCAACCGACCCACTCGCCCTCACCGACCCCGAGGAGATCGCGGACCTGGCCGCCGAATGGCTGCTCGGCGTCCACGCGACCGGCCTCGATCAGCACGGCCGCGCCGTCCTCCTCGACGACGGCCGCACGGTCGTCACCGACGGCGTCGTCCTCGCGACCGGAGCGTCGGCCCGCCGCCTGCCGGGCCCTCAGCCCGCGGGCGTCCACACCTTGCGTACGCTCGCCGACGCCCATGCCCTGCGCGCCGACCTGGCCCGTGGCCCCCGTCGAGTCGTGGTGATCGGCGGTGGCTTCATCGGCGCCGAGACCGCGTCGTCGTGCGTCGCCCTCGGCCATGACGTCACCGTCGTCGAGGCCGCCCCTCTGCCCCTGATTCCGCAACTCGGCCCGGACATGGCCCTGTTCTGCGCCGACCTGCACCGAAAGGGCGGCGCCCGCCTGCTCACCGGCACGGGCGTGGCAGGCCTGCACCGCATGGCCCCCGCCGCCCCGTCCGGCGCCACCGCCCCGGGAAACCCCCGGCCCGGCACCTCCGGCCACGTCACCGCGGTCGAGCTGTCCGACGGCCGCGTCCTCCCCGCCGACGTGGTCGTCGTCGGCATCGGCGCCACCCCCAACACCGGCTGGCTCTCCGGCACTTCGCTCGCCGTGGGCGACGGCGTCCTGTGCGACGACGGCTGCGTCACCTCGCTCCCGCAGGTGGTCGCCGTGGGAGACGTCGCCCGCGTGGGCGGCGTTCGTTCCGAACACTGGACGAGTGCGACGGAGCAACCCCGCGTCGCCGTCCGTAACCTGCTCGCCGCCCGCACCGTGGAGTTCGTCACCGCGCTGCCGTACTTCTGGTCCGACCAGTACGGCTCCCGCATCCAGTTCGCTGGACACCGCCCCGCCGACGCCACCGTACGGATCGCGGAGGGCAGTCCGGACGACGGCGGTTTCCTCGCGCTGTACGAACACGCGGGCCGGGTGACGGCCGCGCTCGCGGTCAACTGCGCCCGCCCGTTCATGAGAACGCGACGAGAGCTGCGGGCCCGACAGACAACAGCTGCCTGACCGCGGCCCCACCCGCCGCCAACAGTCCCCGACCCTTTGTCGCCGACTCGCCGACTCGCCGATTCGGCGCGCTCAGGAGTGCGACAGCTGCCCCTGTCCGCCCGGGCTCCGTATGCCCTCCTTGGCGCGGCCGGCGACGCGTGCCTGGCGGCGGGCGCGTCGGCGCTCGCGCCGGAGTCTGCGTGCCGTGCTGCTGGGCATAGACACCACGCCGTTGCGCTGGTTCCACACCTGGCGGGTCACCCAGACGTCGCACACGCCCCACGTCGCCACGACCGTGCTGGCCACGCTGCTCAGCACCATGGGGAAGGCCAGCCAGGACTCGGCCATCGTGCAGAAGAACGCCGTCATCGCCTGGATGAGCGTCAAGGACACGATGAGTACGGCCCGCACGGCCGCCTTGCGGACGGGGTCGGGCAGCCGCGGCCGACGCGCGGGCTCGTCCACCCACAGCGGCCGCCGCTCCGTGTACTCCCCGTCGTCCAGCGCCTCGAAGTGACCCTGCCGCTCCCGCACCTCCGCCGAGTCACGCCCGTCCGTAGGACCACGACCCTCCCCGAACTCGCGGCCGTCCGAACTCCCGGACCCCGCGGTCCGATCCGCGCCCCTCGGCTCGGCGCGCCGCTCCAGAGTCTTGGCCTCGGCACGCCGCCCCGAACCCTTCGACTGCCCGCGCCCCTCGGCCGCTCTGGCGCGGCCGCCCCGGGAGTCGTCGCTCGTTCTCTCCGCGAGCCGTGTGGCGGAAGCCGCCCCGGCTGCCCGCCGACCCGTCGACTCCTTGTCCTTCTCCGCCGCTTCGGTGCTCGCGGACTTCTCGGACGTCCTGCCCGCCGACGCCCGCCGGCGCTCTGTCGTACCCATCAACTCGTCACTCCCCCCGCTGTCCTGCCCCAGCCGCCGTCCTGCCCGTGCCTGGCGGCCGGCCGATCGAGAGCTCTCATGTCCGACTCTCCGCTTGCTGCCCGTTTTACGCTGCTTTACGCCGTGCTGCCAGGGCCCGGCCGTGCAGCCGTCCGCGGTCCCCGCCCCTGTCTGCTTCGTCTGCTCTTGCGCCCCCGCACCTTCCGGCGCCCGCCCCACTCGGCCCCCGTGCGCATCCGCTCTCGTACTGATCGACGAATGGGCGCCACGGAAGATTCCCGCTCCCGACGACGGATCCCCCGGGATGAGAGATCCCCTTTCGGTGCGATCGGTTCCGCTCGGCGAACAGTTCAGGCCAACTGGGCCTGCCAGTACGGGTGATGGGCTCGGTCCGCATGTGGCACATGCGGGAGACAATCTCCCCCAATGGGCGGACAACTATGGATGCCCTTTTCGCGTCACGGCTGAAAAGCGTCCGGACGTCCCTTCGAGTTGCACGTGTCTCAGTAGTAGGCTCGCGCCGTTTGTTGACGCACATGCGTGCCCCTGGTCGAAGCGCGGCTGTGAGGGGCCCGATCTGGGGGAGGCCATGCGCTTTCGCGGGAAGTCAATCCGCCGGAAGATCGTGGCATTGCTGCTCGTGCCGCTCGTGTCCCTCACGGCGATCTGGGGCTTTGCCACCTTCCTCACGGGGCGCGAGGCGAACAAGCTCATCGACACGGCGTACATCCTCGACGACCTGGCAAGACCGCTCCAGGACACCGTCGAAGTGGTGCAGGAGGAGCGGCGCCAGACCCTCGTCTATCTGGCCGACCCCCGTGCGTCGGACGCGCTCGCCGCGCTGCGCCGCAGCCGAGGGGCCACCGACAGGCTCGTCGCCAAGATCGAGTCCAAGGCCCGGAAGTCCGACGCCCGTGAGGCCCTCGACGGTCAGTCGGAGGAGCGCCTGAGCGTCGCCCTCGACTCCTTCAAGGGACTCGACGCGCTGCGCCGCACGGTCGAGGAAGGCACGATCAGCCGGGACAAGGCGCTGAAGATGTACACGCGCCTGACCGACCCCTGCTTCGGCTTCCTGATGACGCTGAACGCTCTCGACGACGTGGGCGTCACCGCGGAGGGGCGTGCGCTCGTCGGCGTCGGCCAGGTCCGTGAACTGCTCTCCCGTGAAGACGCGTTGATCGGTTCCGCCCTGGTCGCGGGCACCGTCACCAAGAGCGAGATCCGCCAGGTCTCCGACCTCGTGGCGCAGCGCGGTGTGCTCCTCGACAACAGCCTCACCCAGCTCCCGGACAACGAGCGGGCCCGCTTCGAGCGCTACTTGAACGGCGCCGAGACGAGCCGTCTGCGCGACGCCGAACAGTTGCTGATGGACTCCGGCGGGGGCACCCCCCGCGCGGTCACGTCCAGCGACTGGGACCGCGAGTCGGACAAGGTCCTCACCGGCCTCGCCGACCGCACCGACGACGCCGTCGACCGGCTGCGCGACCGCGCCCGCCCCCAGGCCATCACCGTCATCGTGCAACTGGCCGTCGCCGGTGTGCTCGGCCTGCTCGCCGTGCTCCTGTCCCTCTTCCTCTCCGTACGCATCGGCCGCAGCCTCATCCGCGACCTGCGCCGCCTGCGCCTGGAGGCCCACGAGGCCTCCGGCGTCCGGTTGCCCGGACTGCTGCGCCGTCTCGCGGCGGGCGAGCAGGTCGACGTGGAGACCGAGGCGCCGCGCCTGACCTACGACAAGGACGAGATCGGCCAGGTCGGCCAGGCCCTCAACACCTTGCAGCGCGCCGCGGTCGAGGCCACCGTCAAGCAGGCCGACCTGCGGCGCGGCGTCTCGGAGGTGTTCGTCAACCTCGCTCGCCGCAGCCAGGTCCTGCTGCACAAGCAGCTCACGCTCCTCGACACCATGGAGCGCCGCACCGAGGACACCGACGAGCTCGCCGACCTCTTCCGCCTCGACCACCTCACCACCCGCATGCGGCGGCACGCCGAGGGCCTCGTCATCCTCTCCGGCGCCGCCCCGTCCCGGCAGTGGCGCAAGCCCGTCCAGCTCATGGACGTCGTCCGCGCCGCCGTCGCCGAGGTCGAGGACTACGAACGCATCGAGGTGCGCCGACTGCCGCGCATCGCCGTCACCGGCCCCGCGGTCGCCGACCTCACGCACCTGCTGGCCGAACTCCTGGAGAACGCCACGGTGTTCTCGCCCCCGCACACCGCGGTGCAGGTCCTCGGCGAGCACGTCGCGAACGGCTTCACCCTGGAGATCCACGACCGCGGCCTCGGCATGGCCTCCGAAGTCCTCCTCGACGCCAACCTCCGCCTCGCCGAGACCCCCGAGTTCGAGCTGTCCGACACCGACCGCCTCGGCCTCTTCGTGGTCAGCCGCCTGGCCCAGCGCCAGCGCGTCCGCGTCTCGCTGCAGCCCTCCCCGTACGGCGGCACCACCGCCGTCGTGTTCATACCGGAGTCGCTGCTCACCGACGACGTGCCCGACACCGGAGGCGTCGGCTTCCGCCTCGACCGGCCGCAGCCGCAGAAGGCCGTGGGCGGTACCACGCACGACCGCGACGCCGCCCTCGCCCAGACGCCCGTCGAACTGCCCGGTCTGCCCGCGTCCCTCCTGGACGGACCGGTCGAGCTGGAGGCGCCCGTCGGCATGGCGGGACTCGACGGCTTCCCGGGTGCCCTGGAGGACGAGGACAGCGAGCGCGGCGGCCTCTTCCGCCCGCGCCGCCGCGTCGGCGAGACCGCCGGGGAGCAGCACCAGCAGGCCCGCGACGCCCGCGAGCCCGACCTCGGCGAGCCCGTCCGCGCCGCCGACTCGGCGGGCCACGACGCCCTGCACCCCGACGAGCCCCTCGACGACGAGCCCGCCCCGGGCGGCACCGTGCCCCTGGCACGCCGCCGCACCCCGAAGCTGGTCTCCTCGCACGGCCGCCGCGTGGGCCCCGCCCGCACCCGTGACACGGACGTCGGCCCTGCCCGCGACACCGACACCGCCGACCCGGACAGCGACAACGCCCGCCGCGACACCGGCACGGGGTGGCCCGGCCGCGGCCCCGCCCGGGAATCCCGGCCCCTGGGCCAGGCACCGACCGACACCCGGTCCGACGTCGGCCCCGCGCGCGGGGCACTCGACAAGCGCGTACGGGACGGCCTCGGCACCCCGGCGCGCGCCCCCCGGGACACCACGGACGCCAACGGCGGCGCGGGTGTCGACCTGCCGCGCCGCCCCAGGACGGACGCGGGCTGGCCCGACCTCACACCCCCGCGCCCCCTCGGCCCGGACACCCCGTCCGACCCGCAGCCGCTCCTGCCCCGCCGCCGCCCGATGACGGACGCGCCGCGTGCCACCACCCGCACCGAGACAGCGCCCGGTGCGGACCGGGCGGCAAGGACGGACAGAGGACCCATGGACCGGGCCGCAGGCAGCACGGACACGCCGCCCCGGACGGCGGGCAACGATCAGGGCGCGCCGGCCGCCGGCGGGCTGCCCCGCAGGGTCCGCCAGGCGAACCTCGCCCCGCAGCTGAAGGACAGCCCGGACCGCCGCACAGAGCTGGACACGACCCCGGCCAGGGCCGGAGCTGAGGAGCGCGACGCCGACGAGGTACGCAGCCGAATGGCTTCGCTCCAGCGCGGCTGGCAGCGCGGCCGTGAAGAGAACGCCGTGGGCGACGACGTCCCGGACGGCGCAGCACCAGGAACGACATCTGAGGGGGACGGTCGATGACCGCACCGAAGGCCGACGCACGCACCACCGCGACCGGGGGATCGGGGGAGCTGAACTGGCTCCTCGACGACTTGGTGGAGCGCGTCGCCAGCATCCGCAAAGCACTCGTGCTCTCCGGGGACGGCCTGCCCACGGGCGTGTCGAAGAACCTGACCCGCGAGGACAGCGAGCACCTTGCCGCCGTCGCGTCCGGATTCCACAGCCTGGCCAAGGGCGTGGGGCGCCACTTCGACGCGGGCAAGGTCCGCCAGACGGTGGTCGAGCTGGACGACGCCTTCCTCTTCGTCACGGCGGCGGGTGACGGCAGCTGTCTCGCCGTCCTCGCGGACGCCGACTCCGACGTCGGCCTGGTGGCGTACGAGATGACGCTGCTGGTCAAGAGGGTGGGTGTGCACTTGGGTTCGGCGCCGCGCACGGACCTGCCCACGGGAGGGTAGTGGGAGGGCATGAGCGACGACGACGGTCAGGCCGCTATGCCTCACTGGTTCGACGACGACGCCGGTCCGGTGGTGCGCCCGTACGCCATGACACGGGGCCGTACCACCAGCCCCGCCCAGCACCGCCTCGACCTGATCGCGGTCGTGATCGCGGAGTCGCACGCCGAGGAGACGGAGGCCGACCAGACGCTGTCCCCGGAGCACGTGGACATCGTCGGCCTGTGCCGCGACACCCCGCAGTCCGTCGCGGAACTCGCGGCGGAACTGGACCTTCCGATCGGCGTGATCCGCGTCCTCATCGGTGACCTGGTGGACGACCAACTGGTGCACGTGACCCGCCCCGTACCCCCCGCCGAGCTGCCGGACGAGAGTATTCTGCGCGACGTGATCAACGGCCTCCGGGCGCTCTGAACAGCGCGAAAGCGGGGATTGAGACGTGACAGGCTGGCAGTTCTGGGTCGACAGGGGCGGTACGTTCACGGACGTCGTCGGGCGCCGCCCGGACGGCGGACTGCTCACCCACAAGCTCCTGTCGGACAACCCCGCGCGCTATGCCGACGCGGCGGTCGCGGGCATCCGGGAACTCCTCACCCGGGCGGGCGAGCAGGGTGCCGACCCCACGAGCGGAGCCGACGACGTACGCATCGACTCCGTCCGCATGGGCACCACCGTCGCCACCAACGCCCTCCTGGAGCGCAAGGGCGAGCCCACCGCCCTCGTCATCACCCGCGGCTTCCGGGACGCGCTGCGCATCGCCTTCCAGAACCGCCCCCGGATCTTCGCCCGTGACATCGTTCTCCCCGAAGAGCTCTACGACCGCGTCATCGAGTACGACGAGCGGGTCGGCGCCGACGGCGAGGTCCTGCGCGCCCCCGACCTCGACGGCCTCGCCGAAGCCCTGCGGGAGGCCTACGCCGACGGCATCCGCGCCGTCGCCGTCGTGTGCGTGCACAGCCATCTGTACCCGGCCCACGAGCAGGCGGCCGGTGACCTCGCGCGCCGCGCCGGATTCCCGCAGGTCTCGCTCTCCAGCGAGGTCAGCCCCCTGATGAAGCTGGTCCCGCGCGGCGACACCGCGGTCGTCGACGCGTATCTGTCGCCCGTCCTGCGGCGCTACGTCCAGCACGTCGCCGCCGAACTCCAGGGCGTGCGGCTGATGTTCATGCAGTCCAACGGCGGACTCGCGGACGCCGGACAGTTCCGCGGCAAGGACGCCGTCCTCTCCGGGCCCGCCGGCGGCATCGTGGGGATGGCCCGCATGTCGAGGCTCGCCGGGTTCGACCGGGTCATCGGCTTCGACATGGGCGGCACGTCGACGGACGTGTCGCACTACGCCGGGGAGTACGAGCGGGTCTTCACGACGCAGATCGCGGGCGTACGCCTGCGCGCCCCCATGCTCGACATCCACACCGTCGCCGCGGGCGGCGGCTCCGTGCTCCACTTCGACGGCAGCCGCTACCGCGTGGGTCCCGACTCGGCGGGCGCGGCTCCAGGACCCGCGAGCTACCGCGGCGGCGGGCCCCTGACCGTCACCGACGCCAACGTCGCCCTCGGCCGCATCCAGGCGGCCCACTTCCCCCGGGTGTTCGGCCCCGACGGCGACCAGCCGCTCGACGACGCGCTCGTCCGCCGCAGGTTCACCGAACTCGCGCGGGAGATCACCGAGCGGACCGGGGACGACCGCACCCCGGAGCAGGTCGCCGAGGGCTACCTCCAGATCGCCGTCGCCAACATCGCCGCCGCCGTCAAGCGCATCTCGGTCCAGAAGGGCCACGACGTCACGCGCTACGCCCTGACGACGTTCGGCGGCGCGGGCGGCCAGCACGCCTGCATGGTGGCCGACTCGCTCGGCATCCGCACCGTCCTCGTACCGCCCATGGCGGGTGTCCTGTCCGCGCTCGGCATCGGCCTCGCCGACACGACGGCCATGCGCGAACAGTCCGTGGAAGCGCCCCTGGAGGCCTCCGCGATGCCCCAGGTCCACAAGATCGCCGACGACCTGGAGACCGCCGCCCGCGCCCAGCTCGCCGCCGAGGACGTGCCGGCCGACCGCGTCCATGTCACCCGCCGGGCCCACCTGCGCTACGACGGCACCGACACCACCCTCACCGTCGAGCTGACCGACCCCGCCGCCATGACCCGCGCCTTCGAAGAACAGCACCGCGCCACCTACTCCTTCACCCTGGACCGCCCTGTCGTCGTCGAAGCCCTCTCCGTGGAGGCCACCGGCCGCACCGAACCCCCGGACCTGTCGCTGCTCGGCCCGACCACCGCGCACGGCAGCACGCGGACCGTGCGCCTGCACACGGGCGGCTCCTGGCGTGAGGTGCCCCTGCACCGGCGCGAGGAACTCCCGCCCGGGGAGCGGGTCACCGGACCCGCGATCATCACGGAGTCCAGCGCCACCACGGTCGTCGACGAGGGCTGGGGCGCGGCCATGACCGACGACGGGCACCTGGTCATGGAACGGGTGGCGGCGCCCGCGAGTTCCGACGCCACGACGGAAGCCGACCCGGTCCTCCTCGAAGTCTTCAACAACCTCTTCATGTCCATCGCCGAGCAGATGGGCGCCCGCCTGGAGTCCACCGCCCAGTCGGTGAACATCAAGGAGCGGCTCGACTTCTCCTGCGCCCTGTTCGACCCGGACGGCAACCTCGTCGCCAACGCCCCACACATCCCCGTCCACCTCGGCTCCATGGGCACCAGCGTCAAGGAGGTCATCCGCCGCCGCGGCACCACCATGCGGCCGGGCGACGCCTACGCGGTCAACGACCCGTACCACGGAGGCACGCACCTCCCGGACGTCACCGTCATCACCCCCGTCTTCGACACCCCCGGGGAGCGGATCCTCTTCTACGTGGCCTCGCGCGGCCACCACGCGGAGATCGGCGGCATCGCGCCCGGCTCGATGCCCGCGCACAGCCGCACCATCGACGAGGAGGGCATCCTCTTCGACAACTGGCTGCTCGTGGAGGCCGGACGCTTCCGCGAGGCCGAGACCCTGAGCCTGCTGACGGAGACCCGCTACCCCTCCCGCAACCCCGCCACGAACCTCGCCGACCTGCGCGCCCAGATCGCTGCCAACCAGAAGGGCGTCGACGAAGTGGCCCGCATGATCGGCGACTTCGGGCTCGACGTCGTCCAGGCCTACATGCGGCACGTCCAGGACAACGCCGAGGACTCCGTGCGCCGCGTCATCGACACCCTGGAGGAGGGCGAGTTCTCCTACGAGACCGACTCCGGTGCCGTGATCCGGGTGCGCGTCTCCGTAGACCCCGAACAACGCACGGCGACCATCGACTTCACCGGTACGTCACCGCAGCTGACCACCAATTTCAACGCCCCCTTCGCCGTGGTCAACGCCGCCGTCCTGTACGTCTTCCGCACCCTGGTCGCCGACGACATCCCCCTGAACGACGGCTGTCTGCGTCCTCTGCGGATCATCGTGCCGACGGGGACCTTCCTGTCGCCAGAGCCGCCCGCGGCCGTCGTCGCGGGCAATGTGGAGACCTCGCAGGCCATCACCGGCGCCCTCTACGGAGCGCTGCGCGTACAGGCCGAGGGCTCCGGCACCATGAACAACGTCACCTTCGGCAACGACCGGTACCAGTACTACGAGACCGTGGCCTCCGGCTCCGGCGCGGGCGACGGCTTCCACGGCGCGTCCGTCGTGCAGACCCACATGACCAACTCGCGGCTCACCGACCCCGAAGTCCTCGAATGGCGGCTGCCCGTCGTCCTGGAGGAGTTCGCGGTCCGCGCCGGCAGCGGCGGCGACGGCCGCTGGCGGGGCGGGAACGGCGCCGTGCGCCGCATCCGCTTCCGCGAGCCCATGACCGTCTCCACGCTGTCCCAGCACCGCGTGGTGCCGCCCTACGGGATGGCGGGCGGCGAGCCGGGCGCGCTCGGCTCAGGACGCGTGGAGCGCGCCGACGGCAGCGTCGTACGGCTCGACGGCAGCGACTCCGCCGACGCGGGCCCCGGCGACGTACTCGTGATCGAAACCCCCGGAGGCGGCGGGTACGGGCCGCCGGCCCACGAACCATCCGGCCCCGCGGCCGCCCCCGAAGCACCTCACCCCAACTGACGCACGCGACACCACTGATGACTGATGCAGGAGACGAGAGCAATGATCTTCAAGCGTTCTGAGCGCGGTACGGCCCCTGTCGAGCCGGTCACGCTGAAGATCCTGGTCGCGGGCGGTTTCGGCGTCGGCAAGACGACCCTCGTCGGCGCGGTCAGCGAGATCAAGCCTCTGCGTACGGAGGAAGCCCTCAGCGAGGCCGGACGGCCCGTCGACGACACCGACGGCGTCCCGGGCAAGCACACCACCACCGTGGCCATGGACTTCGGCCGGATCACCCTGCGCGAGGACCTGGTCCTCTACCTCTTCGGCACCCCGGGCCAGGACCGCTTCTGGTTCCTGTGGGACGAGCTGGCGACCGGGGCGCTCGGGGCCGTCGTGCTCGCCGACACCCGCCGCCTGGAGGACTGCTTCGCCGCCGTCGACTACTTCGAGCGCCGCTCCATACCCTTCGTCGTCGGCGTCAACTGCTTCGAGGGCGCGACGCGTTACCCGTCCGACGCCGTCCGCCACGCCCTGGACCTCGACGAGAGCACACCTGTGGTGTTGTGCGACGCCCGCGAGAAGGAGTCGGTCAAGGAGGTCCTGATCGACGTGGTCGAGCACGCGATGGCGATTGGTGCGGCTGCCAGGCAGCCGGTCGCGACCTGACGCGACGACCGCCCGGACGGCGTCCGGGACGGCCCGTACCCTCGCCGACCGGGGTACGGGCCGCGCACCGGGCACGCCTGAGCCGGGGTGAAGGCCCCTCGGCAGGCGTCTCAGCCCTCGCCGTCGTCGTGCCAGCCGAAGCTGCGCTCGACCGCCTTGCGCCAGTTGCGGTACTCGCGTTCGCGCTCGGTGTCCGCCATCTGCGGCGTCCACTCGGCGTCGCGCTGCCAGTGGGCCTTCAGCTCGTCCAGGTCGTTCCACACGCCCGTCGCGAGCCCGGCGGCGTACGCGGCGCCCAGGCACGTCGTCTCGGACACCCGCGGCCGGATCACGGGCACACCGAGGACGTCGGCCTGGTGCTGCATCAACAGATTGTTCTTGGTCATGCCGCCGTCCACCTTCAAGGTGGTGATGCGCACCCCGGAGTCCTGGTACATCGCGTCGACGACCTCACGGGTCTGCCAGCTCGTCGCCTCCAGGACCGCACGCGCCAGGTGGGCCTTGGTGACGTAGCGCGTGAGGCCGGTGACGACACCGCGCGCGTCGGAGCGCCAGTACGGCGCGAAGAGGCCGGAGAACGCGGGCACGATGTACGCGCCGCCGTTGTCGTCCACACTCGCGGCCAGGGACTCGATCTCGTCGGCGCTGCGGATGATCCCGAGCTGGTCGCGGAACCACTGCACCAGGGCTCCGGTGATCGCGATGGAGCCCTCCAGGCAGTACACGGGAGCCTCGGAGCCGATCTTGTAGCCCATGGTCGTGAGCAGGCCGCTCTTGGACGGCACGGGCCGGTTGCCGGTGTTGAGCAGCAGGAAGCTGCCCGTCCCGTAGGTGTTCTTGGCCGTCCCGGTGTCGTAGCATGCCTGTCCGAAGATCGCCGCCTGCTGGTCGCCGAGCGCGGAGGCGACGGGCACGCCCGCGAGCTGCCCGACGGCCGTCCCGTAGCACTCGGCCGATGACCTGATCTCCGGCAGGACGCTCTCGGGGACGTTCATCGCCGACAGGATCGAGGAGTCCCACTGCAGGGTCTCCAGGTTCATCAGCATCGTGCGTCCGGCGTTGGTGACGTCGGTGACGTGCACACCGCCGTCGGTGCCGCCGGTGAGGTTCCAGATGAGCCAGGAGTCGATGGTGCCGAAGGCGATGTCGCCGCGCTCGGCGCGCGCCCGAAGACCGGGGACGTTGTCGAGCAGCCAGGCCGCCTTCGGCCCGGAGAAGTAGCTCGCCAGCGGCAGCCCGGTCTGCTCGCGGAAGCGGTCCTGGCCGTCGGCGCCGCCCAGGTCGTTGCAGAGCGCCGACGTCCGGGTGTCCTGCCAGACGATCGCGTTGTGCACCGGCTTGCCCGTGGCGCGGTCCCACAGGACTGTCGTCTCGCGCTGGTTGGTGATGCCGAGCGCGCTCAGCTGGTCCGCGCGCAGCCCGGCCTTGGCGATGGCGCCCGCGACCACCGCCTGCACCTTGGACCAGATCTCGGTGGCGTCGTGCTCCACCCAGCCGGGCTTGGGAAAGATCTGCCGGTGCTCACGCTGGTCGACGGCGACGATCGCGCCGTCCCGGTTGAAGATGATGCAGCGGCTCGAGGTGGTGCCCTGGTCGATTGCGGCGACGAATTTCTCGGAGCTGTCCGTCATGGCTACCCCTTGGAGGAAGGCTGCTCAGAAGGCGGCGTTGTAGATGAGTCCCGCGAGGAGCCCGCCGATCAGCGGTCCGGCGACCGGCACCCAGGCGTAACTCCAGTCGGACGTGCCCTTGTTCGGGATGGGCAGGAAGTGGTGCACGATGCGCGGACCGAGGTCACGCGCGGGGTTGATGGCGTAGCCGGTGGGCCCGCCGAGCGAGAGGCCGATGCCGACGACGAGGAACGCGACGATCAGGATCTGGGTGCCGGAGGTGCCGAGGCCCTTGGTGAGCCCGAAGGCGAGGATGGGCAGGACCAGGCCGACGGTGCCGATGATCTCGGTCAGCAGGTTCGCCACCGGGTTCCTGATCTCCGGGATGGTGGAGAAGATGCCGAGGGTCGGCGTGGGGCTGCCCGTGCCCGGCGCGCCCTTGGTCCCGTGGGTCACGTTGGCGTTGAACTGCGCGAGATAGACCAGGTACGCGAGGACGGCGCCCAGCATGGCGCCGATCATCTGCCCCGCCAGGTAGATCCAGACCTTGTCCCACTTGTCGGTGTCGACGGCGATGCCGAGGGTGACGGCCGGGTTGAGGTGGCCGCCGGACAGCGGTGCGGCGGTGTACGCGCCCGCCATCACGCCGAAGCCCCAGCCGAACGCGATGACGATCCACCCGGAGGCCTTGGCCTTCGAGTGGTTGAGGGTGACGGCGGCGCACACGCCGGCGCCGAAGAGAATCAGAATCGCGGTGCCGATGATCTCACCGACGAAGATGTCCCCATTCGAGTACATGGCGGCTCCTAGGCCTTCGCCCGGGGTGGTGGGCCCCGGTACTCCGTGCAGGGTTCGTTTCCCACGACTACTGCCCGGCCAGCGCCAGCCGCGTCAGCCGAAGGCAGGGGAGTCCCGCGCCCCGCCCGGCCTCGGTGACGAGCGTGCCGTCACAGTCGAATCGCCCATGGGGGATGCCCGTTGAACTGGCTCGTTGCGTGGAGCCATGGAGCGCACGGGCCCTGAGCGGCGGAGTGCCGAAGAGCGGCGATGCCGACTGACACCGGGAAGTGTTCACCGGTGGTGATGGAGCGTCAAGGTCGCGGACGCCACCGGTTAACCGGCGCGACGCCTTCCGAGCGGGACGCCCGGAAACCCGCCGGGCGCCCCCTCCCGGGCCCCCGCGCGATGCCCCGCCGAGGTGCCCGCGCGGGCGTCAGCGCACCGCCACCACGGACGAGCCGTGCCCGAACAGCCCTTGGTTCGCGGTGATCCCCACCCGCGCGCCCTCGACCTGCCGCGCGCCCGCCGTCCCCCGCAGCTGCCAGGTCAGCTCGCAGACCTGAGCGATGGCCTGGGCCGGGACGGCCTCTCCGAAGGAGGCGAGGCCGCCGCTGGTGTTCACGGGTATGCGCCCGCCGAGCGCGGTCGCGCCGTCCCGCAGGAGCTTGGCTCCCTCGCCCTCGCCGCACAGCCCGAGGTCCTCGTACCACTGGAGCTCCAGGGCCGTCGACAGGTCGTACACCTCCGCCAGGGAGAGGTCCTCCGGGGCGATGCCCGCTTCCTCGTACGCGGCGTGCGCGACGGACGCGCGGAACGGGCGCTCGGTGGGGCGCACGGCCGCTGCGGAGTCCGTGGCGATGTCCGGCAGGTCCAGGACCGTGTTCGGGTACGTCGGAGTGACGGTGGACACCGCGCGGATACGCACCGGGGCGGCCGTGCTGTGCCGCCGGGCGAACTCCAGGGTGGACAGCACGAGCGCCGCGGCGCCGTCCGAGGTCGCGCAGATGTCGAGCAGCCGCAGTGGATCGGCGACGACGGCGGAACCCGCGACCTCTTCGGGCGTGACGGCCTTGCGGTAGCGCGCGTGAGGGTTGAGCGACCCCAGGGCCGCGTTCTTGACCTTGACGTGGGCGAAGTCGTCCAGGGTGTCGCCGTGCACGGCCATGCGGCGGCGGGCGTACAGCGCGAAGTACGCCGGGTTCGTGGCGCCGAGGACGCGGAAGCGCAGCCAGTCGGGGTCGTCGGGCCGATCGCCCCCGGCGGGCCGGAAGAAGCCCTTCGGGGCGGCGTCGGCGCCGACCACGAGCACCACGTCGGCGAGGCCCGCGAGCAGCTGGGCGCGCGCCGTGCCGATCGCCTGGGCCCCCGATGCGCACGCCGCGTACACGCTCGCCACGCGCGCGCCCTGCCAGCCGAGCGCCTTCGCGAAGGTCGCCCCCGCCACATACCCGGGATAGCCGCCCCGCACGGTGTCCGCGCCGACTACGGACGTGACGTCCCGCCAGTCGACTCCGGCGTCGGCGAGCGCCGCCCGCGCCGCCACCGTCCCGTACTCGACGAAGCCGCGTCCCCACTTGCCCCAGGGGTGCATGCCCACGCCGAGCACCGCCACGTCGCCGCTCATGCCGTCACCCCCACCGGCCGCCAGTTCCACGTCGTCCACGTCGTCGACGGGCTCTCGGGGTCCGTGCCGAGCACGCCGGGGACGACCTCCATCTCCATGCCGACCTCCAGGTCGGCGACGGTCACTCCGGGAGCCGCCTGCCCGAGCACCACCATGCGTTCCGCCGCGAGCTCCACAGCGATCAACGTGTAGGGCTCCCAGGGAAGTTCCGGGTCCGAGAGGTACGGCGCGGGCGGGCGGTAGCGCCCGTCGGTGTACGACCACACCTGCCCGCGCCGCGACAGCGCCGTCTCGACCAACTCGCCCCCGGCGCAGCCCGGATTGCGGCAGAAGCCGTCCTCGCGCGGGAAGAAGACGGCCGCGCACCGCGCGCACCGCGTGCCGAGCAGCCGGAAGTCCTCCCCCTCCCCGTCGAACCACCGCGTCACCACGGGCGTACGCACTCGCGACATGGCCCCTCCCGCACCCTGGATCTGACGGAACGTCAGAAGTGTGCCACGGGCAGCACCCGGCGCGACACCGGGAAGTCGAAGTAGGTGTCGGGGAACGGTTCGGGCTTGTACGTGAAGTGCCACCACTCTTCCGGCAAGTTGACGAACCCCGTCTTGGCCAGGGCGCCGCGCAGCCGGTCCCTGTTCGCGCGCTGCTTGGCGCTCACGCGAGGGTCGTCGGTGTGGGACAGCGTGTCCATGCAGTCGTACCCGGTGCCCATGTCGACGGAGTTGTCGGGGAATCGCTCACTACGGGGCGCGTAACAGGGCTTGAGCGGCTCACCGGGGACGTACGGCCGCGTCGGCTTGGCCGGCAGTCGCACGATCGTGAGGTCGACCGTGGAGCCTCTGCTGTGCCCCGACTTCTTGGCGATGTAGCCGTCTTCGAAGAGCCTCGATTTGGCGACCCGGGGGTAGAACTCGGCCTTCATGCGCTCGTCGCCGAGGTCCTCGCCCCACCGCACGAACTGGTCGACCGCCCGCTGTGGCCGGTAGCAGTCGTACACCTTCAGGGAGTAGCCCGCGCGCAGCAGGCCGCGCTGGGCCTTGCGCAGCGCCTTCGCCGCAGGTTCGGTGAGGATGCACATCGGCTTGCGGTAGCCGTCGATGCGGTCCCCCACGAAGTTGTGCGGGGTGATGTAGCGCATCTCCTGGATGATCGTCGGGTCCACGTCGCTCAACGCGACGAAGCCCTTCGGGGCCTGCGGCTCGGTGGCCGCCTGGGCGGGCGACGGGGCTGTGGCCACGGCGAGCAGGGTGGCGGCGGCAACGGTGAGTTTCCGCAGTGCTGGGGCGAATCGTGTCATGTACCCGCATCTATCAGGAGGTTGGCGCTCCACGGAAGACCGCCGCGTCGAGATCGGATACAGTCCGCGCGTGTCCCCATCCCCGCACCCCACCGAACCGGCCCCGGACTCCCACTGCGCCAGTTGCGGCGCGCTCTACGGAGACCATGTCACGGGCTGGCCCCGCACCTGCCCGGACTGCCAGACAGTGGCCTACCGGAATCCGCTGCCCGTCGCGATCGCCCTCCAACCGGTGTACGACACGAAGGGCACCGGCCTCGTCGTCGTGACCCGGTCCATCGCCCCCGCGCGGGGAGGCACCGCCCTGCCCGGCGGTTACGTGGACCACCGGGAGGACTGGCGGCACGCCGTCGTCCGGGAGCTCAAGGAAGAGACCGGCATCAGCGCGGCGAGCCACGACGTGCGCATCGTCGAGGTGCTCAGCTCGCCCGACGGTCACCTGCTCCTCTTCGGGCTGCTGCCGGAACGCCCGGCGGCCGACCTGCCGCAGTCGTCGCCCACGGACGAGACCGAGGGCTGGGACCTCCTGCACCGGCCCGCCGAACTCGCCTTCCCCCTGCACACGTCGGTGGTGCGGGCGTGGTTCGAAGGGCGCTACATCTGAGACCGAGGGCGCCGCCCAGCGGTGGCCGTCATGGCCGCAGGGGGCGCCGTACGCGGCGGCGTGACACGAGGCCCCGCCTCACACGCCGCGCACCCGCACCGCGTACTCCACCACGGCCCCTGGCTCGTCGCCCTCCTTCTCGACCACGAGCCGCTCACCGCTCCAGCGCACACTGAAGCGCTGGAGCTCCGGCTCCTCCCACCCGTCACCGGCGTCCGCGATCACCAGACCGCTGCCGGAACGCCCCTTCGCGGGCGCCCACACCTCCAGAGCGAGCTGCCCGTCCTCCCCGCGGACCGGCAGCACCGCGCCCGCACGCGCGAGGACCGGTATGCGGGACAGCGGAGCGTCGAGCAAGGCCCGTCCCGGGCCTTCGTACACCCGCTCGGTGACCGTGTCGTACCACCGGCCCGGCGGGAGCCGCACAGCCCGCTGGGTGGCCCCTTCCCGCAGCACGGGCGCGACCAGCAGACAGTCCCCGAGCAGGAACGCGTCCTCGCAGTCCCGCAGCGACCTGTCCTCCGGGGACCCCCACCACAAGGGACGCGCGTACGGCGCGCCGGTGAGCCGCGCCAAGTGCGCGAGCGTCACGAAGTACGGCAGCAGGCGTTCGCGCTCGACGAGCGCCACGCGCGCGTGCTCCAAGACCTCGGGGCCGAACTCCCAGGGCTCCCTGCGACCGGCGTGCAGCGCCGCATGCGTACGGAACAGCGGAAGATACGAACCGAGTTGGAACCACCGCAGATACAGCTCGGGCGACGGACTGCCGTCGAAACCGCCGACATCGGGGCCCGAGTACGGCACCCCGCACAGGCCGAGCCCCAGCACCAGCGCGAGCGAGGCCCGCAGCCCCGGCCACGTGCTGGCCACATCGCCCGACCAGGTCCCGCCGTAGCGCTGCATCCCCGCCCACCCGGAGCGGGAGAAGAGGAACGGCCGCTCCCCGGGCCGCAGTTCGCGCATGCCCTCGTAGCCCGCGCGGGCCATGCCCAAGGCGTACACGTTGTGCGCCTCCTGATGGTCGCCACCGCGGCCCTCCAGGGCGTGCCGGGCCGAGCGGGGGAGAGTGGTCTCCCCGAAGGACGCGAACGACACCGGCTCGTTCATGTCGTGCCAGAACCCCGCGAAACCCTGCGCGAGACGCTCGTCGTAGAGACCGCCCCACCACTTGCGCACCCGCCCGGCCGTGAAGTCCGGGAACACCGCCTCACCGGGCCACACCAAGCCCCGTACGGTCCGCCCCGCCGCGTCGCGCACGAACGCGTCAGCGGCCGCCCCGCCGTCGTACACGGCGTTGCCAGGACCGGCCTTCACCGCGGGATCCACGATCGACACCAGCCGGATGCCCGCGCCGCGCAGCTCACCGGCCAGCTTCGGCAGGGACGGGAAGCGCTCCTCGTCGACCGTGAACACCTGGTGGGCGTCGAAGTGGTCGATGTCCAAGTGCACGGCGTCCAGGGGCAGACCGCGCTCCTGGTAGCCCGCGACGATCCGTCGCACCTCCTGCTCACTGCCGAAGCCCCACCGCGCGTGATGGTGGCCGAGCGCCCACGTCGGCGGCACCGCGGGCGCACCGGTGAGGGCGGCCCAGGAGTGCAGCACGCGCGCGGGGGTGCCCACCATGACCCAGCAGCGCAGCGGGCCACCGTCCATGCGGACCTCGCACGTCCCCGCCCTGTCGTGCCCGGAGCCGGCCCCCTCCTCGCCCTCGCGCACGGTCACCGAGCCGTCCCACGTGTTGTCGTGGAAGACCAGATGGGTGCCGACGTCGGCGACCACCCACTGCACCGGCATCGTGATGTACAGCGGATCGTCCCCGGGCTCGAAGGAACCCCCGGGATCGGTGTTCCACAACCGGTACGTTCCATTCCGCAGTCGCGGCCCGGCCGCCCGGCCGCCCAGACCGAAGAACCGCGCGTCCGGGGCCACCTCCGACCGCTGCACCCAACGGGCCGCCCCGCCGCCCACCGGCTCCCACCAGCGCGGCGGCAGATCGCGCCGCAGCATCACCCCGCCGGGAGTGTGCAGCTCCACCGCGCCGTGCCGCGACACGACCACCGTCGCCCGCTCCGAGACCACCCGCCAGCCACCCGCCTTGTCGGGCTCAAGAACGGCCCGCGGATCCGCCTCGGGGCTGCCTCCCGCCAAGGCGTAGGACGGGTCGGGCTCGGCCCCGTCCCAGCCCCAGAACACCGCCCCGCCCAACGTGACCCGCACCCGCAGCTCGGACCGTGCGAACCGCACCACGCCACCGCCGGGACCGGGCTCCACGAGGGTCACGGGACCGGGCGTCCGGGCCCGCTCGGCGCCCCGGGTCGGCAGCCCCGTCGCGTCGGTCCGGCGCCGCCGCCACGCCGAGCGCACCATGCGCAACCTCTGGGCCGTGTCGGACAGGCCGACCGCCTTCACCGAACGCACCAGGTCACGACCGTTCATGCTGCTCACCCTGCCATCGAAGGCGGAGCGGGAGTACCGCGTTCAACTGCCGTTCATCCCGTGCGCCGACTAGCGTTACCAACCCTCTCCGTAGACACACAGCGAGCCCCTTGCGGAAACAGCCCGCGAGGCACTCCCAGGAGCGCACCACCACGCCTCTCCGGAGTCGGCGATGCGCATTACGTAGCGCATCGCCCCACACGGACACCGACGCCTCTGTGCCGGGACACCCTGGTGCGGAAGTCGATCACGTGGCATCGTCCGTGTCAGCCGTGTCACGCGCACACCCAGCCCGTGCGCACGACAGCCGCCCACGACGCGCACAGCCCAGGAGCAGCCCCATGTCCTCAGCGAACCCCTCGCCGCTCTGGCAGCCGGACCAGCAGCGGATCGCCGGCGCACAGGTCACGCGCTTCCAGGCATGGGCGGCCGAGCACCACGGAGCGCCCGCCGCAGGGGGATACGAGGCCCTGCACCGCTGGTCCGTCGACGAGCTCGACACCTTCTGGAAAGCCGTCACCGAATGGTTCGACGTGCGCTTCAGCACGCCCTACACGCGCGTGCTCGGCGACCGCTCCATGCCGGGCGCCGAGTGGTTCCCGGGCGCCACCCTCAACTACGCCGAGCACGCCCTGCGCGCCGGCGAGGACCCCGCGCGCGCCGAAACCCCGGCCATCCTGCACGTCGACGAGTCGCACGGCCCGACGCCCCTCACCTGGTCCGAACTGCGCCGCCAAGTGGGCTCCCTGGCTGCGGAGCTGCGTGGCCTCGGCGTGCGCCCCGGAGACCGCGTCAGCGGCTACGTACCGAACATCCCCGAGGCCGTCGTCGCCCTCCTCGCCACCGCCGCCGTCGGCGCCGTCTGGACCTCCTGCGCGCCCGACTTCGGCGCCCGCAGCGTCCTCGACCGCTTCCAGCAGGTGGAACCGGTCGTGCTCTTCACCGTCGACGGCTACCGCTACGGCGGCAAGGAGCACGACCGCCGCGACACCGTCGCCGAACTGCGCCGCGAACTGCCCACCGTGCGCGCCGTCGTGCACATCCCCCAGCTCGGCACTCCGGCCCCCGAGGGCGCCCTGGAATGGTCCGCGCTCACCTCGGCCGACACGGCCCCCGTCTTCGAAGCCGTGCCGTTCGACCACCCCCTGTGGGTGCTCTACTCCTCCGGCACGACCGGCCTGCCCAAGGCGATCGTCCAGTCCCAGGGCGGCATCCTCGTCGAGCACCTCAAGCAGGTCGGCCTGCACTGCGACCTCGGCCCCGACGACCGGTTCTTCTGGTACACCTCCACCGGCTGGATGATGTGGAACTTCCTCGTCTCCGGCCTGCTCACGGGCACGACGATCGTCCTGTACGACGGCAGCCCCGGCTACCCCGACACGGCCGCCCAGTGGCGGGTGGCCGAGCGCACCGGAACGACGCTCTTCGGGACGTCGGCCGCGTACGTCATGGCCTGCCGCAAGGCGGACGTGCACCCCGCGCGCGACTTCGACCTCTCGCGCGTGCAGTGCGTCGCCACCACCGGATCACCGCTGCCGCCCGACGGATTCCGCTGGCTGCACGACGAGTTCGCCGACGCCTCCGGAGAAGTGTGGATCGCCTCCGTCAGCGGAGGCACCGACGTCTGTTCCTGCTTCGCCGGGGCCGTGCCGACGCTGCCCGTCCACATCGGCGAACTCCAGGCCCCCTGCCTGGGCACCGACCTGCAGGCCTGGGACCCCCAGGGCAAGCCGCTCATCGACGAGGTCGGCGAGCTCGTCGTCACCAACCCCATGCCGTCCATGCCGATCCACTTCTGGAACGACCCCGACGGCAGCCGCTACCACGACAGCTACTTCGACACCTACCCCGGCGTGTGGCGCCACGGCGACTGGATCACCCTCACCTCACGCGGCTCCGTCGTCATCCACGGCCGCTCCGACTCGACGCTCAACCGCCAGGGCGTACGCATGGGTTCGGCCGACATCTACGAAGCCGTCGAGCGCCTCCCGGAAATCCGCGAATCCCTGGTCATCGGCGTCGAACAGCCCGACGGCGGCTATTGGATGCCGCTGTTCATCCACCTCGCCCCGGGCGCCGCCCTCGACGACGACCTGCGCGCCCGCATCAAGCAGACCATCCGTGCGGAACTCTCGCCCCGGCACGTCCCGGACGAGGTCATCGAAGTCCCCGGCATCCCGCACACCCTCACGGGCAAGCGCATCGAAGTCCCGGTCAAGCGCCTCCTCCAGGGCACCCCGCTCGACAAGGCGGTCAACGCGGGTTCCGTCGACAACATCGATCTCCTCCGCTTCTACGAGCAGCTGGCCCGCGAACGAAGCTGAGCCCCTCACTCTCAGCGGTCATTGTCAGTGCCTCCCGTTACGGTGAGTGAGCATTGATCGACTGACCGCAGGGGGAACCATGGGACACACCCAGCACGACACGATGCGACGCGCCCTGCGCCGCGAAGTCGCCGGCACCATCGGCCTGCTCGCCGACGCCGAGGACTTCGCGGCGATGCGCCGCTACCGCACCTTCACCTTCGACGACCACGTGACGTATCTGCAGCAGGTGGAGGCACTGCTCAAGACCCTGTCCGCCCAGGGCAGACTGACCAGTGTCGCCCTCTTCGACCCGGAGGCGTACGACGAGTTCTGCGCGGAGACGGGCCTCGACCCGGACACCTCCGCGAGCCGCACCCGCTTCACCGCGGAACTGGCGACCACAGGCCCGACGATGCCGTACGAGGGCCAGGCCCTGGCCGACATCGTCCCCGACCTCGTCGACGAGACGGTCCGACAGAGCACTTGGGAGTACGGGACCATGCTCCTGGCCCGCATCGGCGCGTGCGCGGACTGCGGTGTGGACATCGGACGCGCCGCCTTCGCCAGGGCATCCGACCTGCTCATGCGCGCGATCAGCAGCGGCAGCCCGGTCGCCCGCCACCTGGTGTGCAGCGTCCCGTGCGAGGGCCAGACCCTTCTCGCCGCACTGCACGTCGAGTGCGACGACGACGGCAATCCCCAACTGGACGAGACGGAGGCCCTGGAGTTCACCACGGTCCTCGCGGTGGGCATCGCCACGGCGAGTGCGGGCGGCCTGGTGATGCGGACCCACGACGGCACCCGTGACCGCGTCCACGGCTGGCGCCTGGAGGGCGAGCGACTGCACGCGCTCTCGGCCGCGGAGGTCTTCGACGCCTACTGCACCGACGCACTCTCCGGCGACCTCATCGCCCCCGAGTCCGGCGTCGACTACTGCGCCGCCCCCGACCTGGGCGGCGACGACCCTCACGAAGGGGGACACCACCACTGAACACGGAAAGGGGCGCCCCACCCTCACGGGTGGAGCGCCCCTTCCGCACAGCGGGACCGACGCGGTTCAGCCGCCGAACGGCATCCCACGACGGCCGAGCCGACTACTCGCCGGACAGCACCGCCTGCGCCGCCTTGCGCGCCTCTTCGGCGCTGTCCGCGGCACGGGCCGCCGCCGCGGCGCGCTCGCACTGGGCCAGCGTGTACTTGGCCAGCGTCGCCCGGACGTAAGGAATCGACGCCGCCCCCATCGACAAGGAGGTGACACCCAGACCGGTCAGCACACAGGCGAGCAGCGGGTCGGACGCGGCCTCGCCGCACACGCCGCAGCTCTTGCCCTCGGCCTTGGCGGACTCTGCGGACAGCGCGACCAGGTCGAGCAGCGCGGGCTGCCACGGATCCTGGAGCCGGGACACCGCACCGACCTGCCGGTCGGCGGCGAAGGTGTACTGCGCGAGGTCGTTGGTGCCGAGCGAGAGGAACTCGACCTCCTGCAGGATCGAGCGGGCCCGCAGCGCGGCGGACGGAATCTCCACCATGGCGCCGAACTTGGCCCGCAGCCCGGCCTCGCGGCACGCGTCGGCGAACGCCTTGGCGTCGGCGCGGTCCGCGACCATCGGCGCCATGACCTCGAGGTAGACGGGCAGCCCCTCGGCGGCCTTGGCAAGGGCGGTCAGCTGCGTCCGCAGCACCTCGGGGTGGTCGAGGAGCGAACGCAGGCCGCGCACACCGAGCGCCGGGTTCGGCTCGTCGGTCGGCGTCAGGAAGTCGAGCGGCTTGTCCGCACCGGCGTCGAGCACCCGCACGACGACACGGCCCTCGGGGAAGGCCTCGAGGACCTGACGGTAGGCCTCGACCTGCTTCTCCTCGGTCGGCGCCTTGGTGCTGTCGTCGAGGAAGAGGAACTCCGTACGGAACAGACCGACACCCTCGGCACCGGCCTCGACTGCGGCAGGCACGTCGGCGGGACCGCCGACGTTCGCGAGGAGCGGCACCTTGTGCCCGTCCGACGTGGCGCCAGGACCGGTCGACGCGGCGAGCGCGGCCTTGCGCGCGGCCGCGGCGGCCTCCAGCTCGGCACGCTTCTCCGCGCTGGGCTCGACGAAGATCTCACCGGTGCTGCCGTCCACGGCCACGACCGTGCCCTCGGCGAGCTCACCGGCACCGGGCAGTGCGACGACAGCGGGCACACCGAGCGCCCGCGCCAGGATCGCGCTGTGGCTGGTCGGCCCGCCCTCTTCGGTGACGAAGCCGAGCACGAGCGCCGGGTCGAGCAGCGCGGTGTCCGCGGGCGCGAGGTCACGGGCGATGAGCACGTACGGCTCGTCACTGTCCGGGACGCCGGGCATGGGAACGCCGAGCAGCCGCGCGACGATGCGGTTCCGCACGTCGTCGAGGTCCGCTACACGGCCGGCCATGTACTCGCCCGCGCCCGCGAGGAGCTCGCGGTAGTGGGAGAACGCGTCGTAGATGCCGCGCTCGGCCGTGCTGCCGACGGCGACGCGTCGGTCCACGTCGGCCATGAGCTCCGGGTCCTGAGCGATCATCGCCTGGGCCTCGAGCACCGCCTGGGCCTCGCCGCCCGCCAGGTTGCCGCGCGCCATGAGGTCGGCGGCCACAGCCTCGACGGCCTTGCGGGCGCGCCCCTGTTCGCGCTCCGCGTCCTGCGCCGGGATCTGCTTGGCCGGCGGCTCGAGGACCGCTGTGCCCATGTGCCGAACCTCGCCGATCGCCACCCCGTGGCTCACGCCGACGCCTCGCAGCGTTGTCTCCATTACACCCGTCTCCGCTAGTGCGACGGGCCCAGCCGCCGCGGTGGTTGTCCTACTTGCCGTCGGTCGCCGACGGCACCGACGTCACTTCCAGCTGAAGAGAGCGTCGCCGGCCTTGACCTCGCCGTCCTCGACGAGCTCGCTGAGGGATTCGTTCGTCGCCTCGAGCGCCACGATGGGGCAGATGGGGGACTTGCCGGCGGCCTCGACAGCGGCCGGGTCCCAGCGCACGACGGTCTGACCGCGCTGCACCGTGTCCCCCTTGTTGACGAGAAGCTCGAAGCCCTCGCCGTTGAGCTGAACGGTGTCGATGCCCAGATGCGTCAGAACGCCGTGGCCCTGGTCGTCCACGACGACGAAGGCGTGCGGGTGCAGGGACACGACGATGCCGTCAACGGGGGCGACGGCCTCGGAGGGCTCGCGAACAGGGTCGATGGCCGTGCCGGGGCCGACCATCGCGCCTGAGAAGACGGGGTCGGGTACCGCGGCGAGTCCGATGGCGCGTCCAGCAAGCGGGGACGAAACGCTGGTCATGGCAAGCCTCCCAGGGGGTGGAGAATCGTTACCGCCGTCACTACCTGTCCTGGACGACGCACTGTTCAGAAGGGTAAGTCATAGGAAGTCCCGGTTCCGCATGAGAGGTCCCGGTTGGCAGGTGTAGAAGCACTGCACAAACGATTTGCGCCGACCCGAACGCCGTTGTAGAGTCGGACTCCTGCCCAGCGCCGAACGACGCACTCCGCGTCGGGGCCAGGCAGCAACTATCGAGTCGGATCCTATCTTGGGGTTTGGTTCTGCATGCCCACAGAGCATCGTGGTCAGAGAGCCGAAAACGACCTGATAGAGTTTGGAAACACCGAAGGGAAGCGCCCGGAGGAAAGCCCCAGAGAATGTTCTGTGGGTGAGTACAAAGGAAGCGTCCGTTCCTTGAGAACTCAACAGCGTGCCA
>NZ_JNXT01000021.1 GCF_000716675.1 Streptomyces alboflavus | reverse complement strand
CGCCCGGACTTGTCCCGGGCTTGCCCGAAAGCCCGGCACCCTCAGCCCGCCCAGGCAACTCCTCGCCGAGGCGAGCTGAGCGACCCCGGGCAGGCGGTGCGTCCCACCCGGGCCGAAGCCCTGGCGGGGGCGGGCGGGTGGGGAAAAGCCCGTCCGGCGTTTGAGGACGAGCGCGCAGCGCGATCCGGGGGGCGGACCCGTGCCCTTCACCTCGGCGCGGAGTTTTCCCCCGTCCCGGCCAGGAGTTTCCGTCCGCCTCGGCGAAGTCCGTTTCAGCCCGTCCGGCGTTTGAGGACGAGGCGCGGAGCGCCGGTTCGGGGGAGGGCTGTCCCAGCCGCCACGGGACACCCGGCCCCGGGGTCCAGGGGCGGAGCCCCGGTTTCGGAGAAGGGGCGGGACTGGGGCGTCCCGCGAGGGTCAGGACGGGGGCGTCGAGGTGGCGAGGGCCTCGGAGAGTTCGGCCGCCACCTGCTGCAGGACGGGGACGATCTTCTCTGTGGCCGCTTCCGTCACCCTGCCCGCGGGGCCGGAGATGGAGATGGCCGCCGCCGTGGGGGAGTCGGGCACGGGCACGGCGAGGCAGCGCACGCCGATCTCCTGTTCGTTGTCGTCGACGGCGTACCCGGCACGACGGACTTCTTCGAGGGCGTCGAGGAATCCGTCGGGCGTGGTGATGGTCTTCTCCGTGGCGGCAGGCATGCCGGTGCGGGCGAGCAGCGCCCGCACCTCCTCCGCCGGAGTGTGCGCGAGCAGCGCCTTGCCGACACCGGTGGAGTGGGGAAGGACCCGCCGCCCCACCTCCGTGAACATGCGCATGGAGTGCTTGGAGGGCACTTGGGCGACGTACACGATCTCGTCCCCGTCGAGCAGCGCCATGTTCGCGGTCTCGCCGGTCTCCTCGACGAGGCGGGCGAGATAGGGCCGGGCCCAGGTCCCGAGCAGCCGGGAGGCGGACTCGCCGAGGCGGATGAGGCGCGGCCCGAGGGCGTAGCGCCGGTTGGGCTGCTGGCGTACGTAGCCGCAGGCGACGAGGGTGCGCATCAGTCGGTGGATGGTCGGCAGGGGCAGCCCGCTGCTGGCGGACAGCTCGCTCAGGCCGACCTCGCCCCCCGCGTCCGCCATGCGCTCGAGCAGGTCGAAGGCGCGCTCGAGGGACTGCACGCCTCCGCTCGCGGGGGACTTCGCGGCGTCGGTGGTGCTGGCGCTAGACGTCGGCACGGCGCGTTCCTTTCGGGGCCTTACGGGAGGGCAGGCAAGGCAGCAGCCTACCGGGCGCTTTCCCGGACAGCCCCGGTGCGGACGTCACGTCAGTGCCGGTCAGTGGGCGTTTGTCCGGTCTTCGAGGCGGGCGGGGACCTCCCTTGACGGTCCGCGTTGTAGATAGCTACGTTCTGGCCTGCGGAATTCTAATTCCACTTTGTGGAAACGTATAGGCCCTTGACGGATCAGGGCGCGAGGCGAAGACTTCTTCAACAGAACGTTGAATTCCGCTGGCCGGAAGGCCGGTGGAGGCGCACAGGCGCTCAGACGAACAGAGAGGGGCCGCGGTGTCCGGCGAGGAACTGGTGCTGCGCTCGACGCGCGTCATCACCCCGGAAGGGACGCGGGCCGCGTCCGTCGTCGTCTCGGACGGCACGATCGTGGCGGTGCGCGCACATGACGCCGCCGTGTCGACGCACGCACGCGTGGAGGACTTCGGCGACGATGCGCTGCTGCCCGGCCTCGTCGACACCCACGTCCACGTCAACGACCCGGGCCGCACCGAGTGGGAGGGCTTCTGGACGGCCACGCGCGCCGCGGCCGCCGGCGGCATCACCACCCTCGTCGACATGCCGCTGAACTCGCTGCCGCCGACGACCACGGTCGCGAACCTCCGTACGAAGAAGGACGTGGCGGCCGCCAAGGCGCACATCGACGTCGGTTTCTGGGGCGGCGCGCTGCCCGACAACGTCAAGGACCTGCGGCCCCTGCACGACGCGGGCGTCTTCGGCTTCAAGTGCTTCCTCTCGCCCTCCGGCGTGGATGAGTTTCCCGAGCTGACCCAGGATCAACTCGCCGCGTCCATGGGAGAGATCGCCGGGTTCGGCGGCCTGCTCATCGTGCACGCCGAGGACCCGCACGAGCTGGCCGCGGCCCCCGCCAGGAGCGGGCCCCGGTATGCGGACTTCCTCGACTCCCGCCCGCGCGTCAGCGAGGACACCGCGATCGAGGGCCTCATCGCCGTCGCCAAGCGCATCGGCGCCCGCGTCCACATCCTGCACCTGTCGTCCTCCGACGCGCTGCCGCTGATCGCCGCCGCCAAACGCGAGGGCGTCCGCCTCACCGTCGAGACCTGCCCGCACTACCTCACCCTGACGGCCGAGGAAGTCCCCGACGGGGCCAGCGAGTTCAAGTGCTGCCCGCCGATCCGCGAGGCCGCCAACCAGGACCTGTTGTGGCAGGCGCTCGCCGACGGCACCATCGACTGCGTCGTGACCGACCACTCGCCGTCCACCGCCGACCTCAAGACCGCCGATTTCGCCACCGCGTGGGGCGGCATCTCCGGGCTCCAGCTCAGCCTCTCGGCCGTGTGGACCGAGGCCCGCAAGCGCGGCTACTCCCTCGAGGACGTGGCCCGTTGGATGTCCGCGCGCACCGCCGCCCTCGTCGGCCTCGATCAGAAGGGCGCCATCGCCCCGGGCCGCGACGCCGACATCGCGGTCCTCGCGCCCGAAGAGACCTTCACCGTCGACGCGGCCGAGCTGCAGCACCGCAACAAGGTCACGGCGTACGCGGGCAAGACCTTGCACGGCGTCGTGAAGTCCACGTGGCTGCGCGGCCGCCGCATCCAGCACAACGGCGAGCTCACCGAGCCCACCGGCCGCCTTCTCGAAAGGAAGAACTGACACCGTGACCGGGTCCACACCTTCGTTCACCGGCAACGCGAACCCGTACACCCCGGGCACCGAGCCGTACGCGGACTACCGCACCGCCGACTTCCCCTTCACCCAGTACGCGAACCTCGCCGACCGCCGGCTCGGCGCGGGCGTCATCGCCGCCAACGACGAGTTCTTCGCCCAGCGCGAGAACCTCCTCGTGCCCGAGCCCGCCGAGTTCGACCCCGAGCACTTCGGTCACAAGGGCAAGGTCATGGACGGCTGGGAGACCCGCCGCCGCCGCGGCGTCTCCGCCGAGCAGCCCTGGCCGACCGCCGAGGACCACGACTGGGCGCTCGTCCGCCTCGGCGCCCCCGGCGTCATCCGCGGCGTCGTCGTCGACACCGCCCACTTCCGCGGCAACATGCCGCAGGCCGTCTCCGTCGAGGCGACGAGCGTCGAGGGCGCTCCGTCGCCGGAGGAACTCCTCTCCGGCGACGTGAAGTGGACGACCATCGTTCCCCGTACGCCTGTAGGCGGCCACGCCGCCAACGGCTTCGAGGTGACGGCCGAGCAGCGCTTCACGCACCTGCGCGTCAACCAGCACCCCGACGGCGGCATCGCACGGCTTCGCGTGCACGGCGAGGTCGCCCCCGACCCCAAGTGGCTCGCCGCGCTCGGCTCGTTCGACGTGGTCGCCCTGGAGAACGGCGGCCAGGTCCTCGACGCCTCCAACCATTTCTACTCCTCGCCGGTCAACACCATCAACCCGGGCCGCTCCCGCAAGATGGACGACGGCTGGGAGACCGCGCGCCGCCGTGACAGCGGCAACGACTGGATCAACTACCAGCTCGTCGCCGAGTCCTCGATCCGCGCGATCGAGATCGACACGGCGTACCTGAAGGGCAACTCGGCCGGCTGGGCCTCGCTCTCCGTCAAGTCGAGCGACGGCCCTGAAGGAGGGGAGTGGCAGGAGTTCCTGCCCCGCACCCGCCTGCAGCCCGACACCAACCACCGGTTCGTCCTCGACACCCCGGCGGTCGGCAGCCTCGTGCGGATCGACATCTTCCCGGACGGGGGCTTCTCCCGCCTGCGCCTCTTCGGCTCGCTGACCGAGGACGGCGCGGCCAGGCTGGCGGCCCGCCACCAGGAGCTGGGCGGCTGACGACGCCCGCCCATGGGGCGCACCGGGAGGACAGCCCCGGTGCGCCCCATTTTCCGTTACGGGCAGGTGGGTTACGCGGAGCGGCCGCCGTCGGCCACCAGCTCCGCGCCCGTGATGTACCCGGCCTCCTCGTCGGCCGGGTTCAGGTCGGTGTCGACCGCGCCCGGGTGAACGAGGTTCACGGTGATACGGCGCCCGCCGAGCTCCTGTGCCAGGGCCTTGGTCATGCCGGTGAGCGCCGACTTGTCCACATCGGAGAGCGTCAGGCTGCCCATGCCGCGGCTGCCACCGGTGACGAGTGCGACCTTGCCGTTCACTTTCTCTCCCTGAGTTGCTCCGCTGGGTTGCTCTGTCCTGTTGCCCTGCTGTCGTTGCGAGTTCACGTACAGCGGTGGGGCGACAGCGGTGCTGGCGGGAATCGGACGCCGAGATCGCGATGAGTTCCGGGCTCGACGGCTGAGGTGGCGCCCGGGGCGCCCGGGGTCCCGGCCCGCCGCGGCTGGCTCACCGATCTATCCGGTGCTCCTGGTCGCAGTAGCCTGGGGCGGCAGCCATCTCGCGGCCAAGGGCATCACCACGGCGCACACCGTCATCGCCGTCCTGATCCTGCGCTTCGGCGTGATCCTGCCCGCCCTGCCGGTGGCGGGGCGGAGGGCCGCACGAGGGCGTGCAGCACGACCGCGGGGACACCAGACCCACGAGGATCAGCAGGGCGCCCGCGGGGACGTCGCGGCCCGGGCCCGCGGGGCGCCCCACGGCCTCGCTGTTGAGGACTGTCTGGCCGGTGATCTCGGCCAGGGTGGTGCGAGCCCGGTGACCGCGGCGATGCCGGTGCCCGCGGCCATGCCGATGAGCACAGCGGTCTGCCGCCAGACCCCGGGCAGCAGTAGGAACGCGACGACCGTCACGGCGACGGACTTGAACAAGTCCGAACGTTCGGTACCTTTTTCCTTGCCCCCTGGCTCCCCTCGTGTTGTGTGATGCATCGGAAACAGTGCACTTGCAGAAATGGGGCGGAACTGGTCGGGGGGAATTTAGACATCTGGACATGTCGACATCCGGTGAAGCGAATTCTGTGCTGTTCCGAAGGGGGCTGAGCAGTCCGGGGTCGAACTTGCGCAGTGGGCTCTGGCCACCCTGGACAACACGGCCGAACAGGTCCTGGAGGAAGGGGTGAGAGCAAGGCCGCAGGGCGCGCACTCCGGACGGGGCGGAGGCGGGCCCTGCGACCTTCGAATTCAGAAGCGCACGGGAAGAGCCTTCAGATGCATGCCGTCTCCGGGCCGCGCCACGAACTCCAATGCGTCGCGGTGCACGGCGAGCTTCGGGTCACGGCCCTGGAGGAACAACTCGTCGAGCACGACCTCGGCCTGAATGCGCCCGAGTGCGGCGCCGATGCAGTAGTGCGGGCCGTGTCCAAAGGCCATGTGGCCCACGCCGCTGCCGAGGAGTTCACGGCCCACGTCGAGCCGCGGGGCGTCGTCGGAGTACTCGCCCGGGTCGTGGTTGGCGGCCAGGAGACCGGGGACGACGACCTCGCCGCGCGTGATCCGCACGCCCGCTAGCTCCACGTCCTCGGTCGCGTACATCGGGGCGCCGACCGGCACGGACGAGGTGAAGCGCAGCAGCTCGGGCACGGCCCGGGTGCCGAGGAGCCCCGGTTCCCCGCGCAGCCGCGCCAGTTGACCGGGGTGGTCGAGCAGGGCGAGGGCCGCGTCCGCGATGAAGTGCGCGGGCGGCATGATCCCGGTGTTGATGAGCAGCGCGACGATCGCGATGATCTGCGTCTCGCCGAAGTCGCTCTCCTCCTCGCTGACCCGTAACAGCGCGGAGACCAGGTCGTCCTGAGGGCTTCGGCGGCGCGACTCGATCAGTGACTTGCAGTGCTCGACCATGCCCTTGAACGCCGGGACGAGCCGCTCGGGGTCACCCGAGATGGCGTCCATGATCCCCGCCTTCACCCGCGGCTGGTCGACCTCCGCGATGCCGAGGAGCTCACAGACCGCGGTGCTCGCCAGCGGGTAGCTGAACTCTTCGAGCAGTTCGGCCTCGCCCTTGGCGGACAGGGGTTCGAGCAGCTCCCGGGTGACGCGGCGCAGCACGGGGCGCAGCGCCTCGACACGACGGGCGGTGAACGCGCGCGTGATGAGGCCGCGCATGCGTGTGTGGTCCGGGCCGTCGGACAGCACGAGGGTGCCGATGTAGCCGCGGTACTCCGGCGGCAGCCCGTACGCCGCGACCATCTGGTCCGCGATGCTGGGTCCCTCCTGGCCGGAGAGCTTGGTGGCGTCGCGTACGAAACGGGGATCGACGAGGATCGCCTTCAGGACCTCGTAACGCGTGACGAGCCACATGGGGGTGTCCACGTCGGCGAGCGTCACCTGCACCAGCGGGGCTTGCGCCCGCAGGGCCCGATAGCCGCTCGGTGTGCTGACGAACTCCGAACTGAGACTGGGGACATGCTCCGAAACCGACACGTGTGCGCCTCCGTCATTCGGGCCGCTGCTTTCGCTTCAAATGGTTTCTCTTGTACTGGCGACAGTACAAGAGAAAGGGCCTGGAATGTCGAACTCCGGGTGCGAGAAGGTCAATTCAAGTCCGGCCGCGACCGCCGCTCACGCCCCGGTTTTGAATGACCCAAGACCGGCTTTGGGCGGGCGGTCGAGAATGCGACGGATCGTGGATGGTCCGAGAACGATCCGACAGTCGTCCGAAAATGGTCCGAGAAAATGGAGGAGACGTGGTCCACCGAAAGGTATCGGTCCGGTGAAGGGCATCGTCCTGGCGGGCGGGAACGGGAGCCGACTGCAGCCCGTCACCCTCGTGAGCTCCAAACAGCTCGCTCCGGTCTACGACAAGCCCATGGTCTACTACCCGCTGTCCGTGCTCATGCTCGCGGGCATCGACGACGTCCTCATCATCGCCCGGCCCGCGGAGATCGAATCGTTTCGCAGGCTGTTCGGGGACGGCAGCAGGCTCGGCATGCGCATCGACTACGCGGCGCAGGAGGAGCCACGGGGGATCGCCGACGCCTTTCGCGTCGGGGCGGGCCACATCGAGGGCGAGAGCTGCGCCCTGATCCTGGGCGACAACCTCTTCCATGGCGCCAAGCTCCCCGCCCTGCTGCGCGGGAGCGCGCGAACGCTGCGTGGCTGTGTTCTCTTCGGCCACCAGGTCGCCGAGCCGGAGCACTTCGGCGTCGCCGAGATCGACACGAAGGGCCAGCTCGTCTCCATCGAGGAGAAGCCGAAGCACCCGCGGTCCAATCTCGCGATCCCGGGCCTGTACTTCTTCGACCACACCGTGTCGGACGTCGCTCAGGGCCTGCGGCCCTCCGCCCGGGGCGAGTTGGAGATCACCGACGTCCTGCGTGCGTACATGGAGGAGGGGCGTGCCGACCTGGTGTGGCTCGGCAGGGGAGTCACCTGGCTGGACGCCGGGACCCACGAATCCCTGCTCGACGCGGGCCGGTTCGTCCGGGACGCACAGCATCGCCAGGGCACGCGGATCGGCTGTGTCGAGGAGGTTGCCATGTACATGGGCTTCATCACTCCGGAGGCCTGCCATGAGCTCGGCGCCGGGATGGGCAGTTCGCCCTACGGCCAGTACGTCATGGAGAGCGCCCGCGAGTACCGTCTGGCCCCTTCGCTCGCCAACTTCATGGAGGAGTGATGCGTCTCCTGGTCACCGGCGCCGCCGGCTTCATCGGCTCCGCATACGTGCGCATGCTGCTCGGCTCCGGATCCGGCTCCGGCCTCGGCGAGACGGCGGCCGAGGTCTCCCACGTCACTGTCCTCGACAAGCTCACCTACGCCGGCAGGCTCGACAACCTCGACCTCACCCACCCCCGGCTGACCTTCGTCCAGGGCGACATCTGCGACGCCGAAACCGTCGACCGGCTCATGGCCCGGGCCGACCAGGTGGTGCACTTCGCAGCGGAGTCCCACGTCGACCGCTCCATCGCCGCCGCGGACGCCTTCGTCCGTGCCAACGTATCCGGCACCCAGACACTCCTCGACGCGGCGCTGCGCCACGCCGTCGGCCGCTTCGTGCACGTGTCCACCGACGAGGTCTACGGGTCCATCGAGACCGGCTCCTTCACCGAGGACGACCCCCTCGGCCCCAACTCGCCCTATGCGGCGTCCAAGGCGGCCTCCGATCTCATCGCCCTCTCCTACCACCGCACCCACGGCCTGGACGTCCGGGTCACCCGCTGCTCCAACAACTACGGCCCGCGGCAGTTCCCCGAGAAGGTCATCCCGCTGTTCGTCACGCGGCTGCTCGACGGCGGCGCGGTGCCGCTGTACGGAGACGGCGGGAACGTTCGCGACTGGCTGCACGTGGAGGACCACTGCCGCGGTGTCGACCTGGTGCGCACCGGCGGGCGGCCCGGCGTCGTCTACAACATCGGCGGCGGCACCGAGTTGAGCAACCACGAGCTGACCGAGCGCCTGCTCGCGGCCTGCGGCGGCGACTGGAGTCAGGTACGCCACGTACCGGACCGCAAGGGCCACGACCGGCGCTACTCGATCCGCGACGACAGGGCCCGGGCCGAGCTCGGCTACCGGCCCCTGCGCGACTTCGAGTCCGGGCTCGCCGAGACGGTCGCCTGGTACCGGAGCAACCGCTCCTGGTGGGAGCCGCGCACCCGCGGCGTCAGTGCATGAGGAGGAGATGTGGCAGCACCGACACGCCCGCTGCGTTGCGGGGTTCTGGGCTGCGCGGACATCGCGTGGCGCCGTACCCTGCCGGCCCTGGCCGGTGCGCCCGGTGTCGAGGTGGCCGCCGTCGCCAGCCGCGACGGGGCGAAGGCGGCCCGGTTCGCCGCCGCGTTCGGCTGCGCGCCGGTACGGGGGTACGACGCGCTGCTCGCGTCCCCCGACATCGACGCCGTCTATGTGCCGCTGCCCGCGATGCTGCACGCCGAGTGGGTCGAGAAGGCCCTGCGCGCGGGCAAGCACGTGCTGGCCGAGAAGCCCCTGACCGGGGACGCGGACAGCACCGGACGGCTGCTGCGGCTCGCCGAGTCGCTGGGACTCGTGCTCCTGGAGAACGTCGCCTTCCCGCACCACGCGCAGCACGCACACGTGCGCAAGCTGCTCGCCGACGGCGTCATCGCCGACGTACGCGACTTCACCAGCGTGTTCACCATCCCGCCGCTCCCCGAGGACGACATCCGCCATCGGCCCGACGTGGGCGGTGGCGCCCTTCTGGACATGGGCATCTACCCGATCCGCGCGGCCCTGTACTACCTGGGGGCCGACTTGGCGGTCGTCCACGCGGTGCTGCGCGTGCGGGCCCGCACCGGCGCGGTCGTGTCCGGGCGGATTCTGGCGTGCACGCCGGGCGGGGTGACGGCCGACCTCTGCTTCGGGATGGAGCACTCCTACCGCACGAGCTGTGAGTTCGCGGGCGGCAGCGGGCGGTTGATGCTCGACCGCGCGTTCACGCCGCCGGCGACGTACCAGCCGGTGCTGCGCATCGAGCGGCAGGACCATCGCGAGGAGACCGTGCTCCGGACGGACGACCAATTCGCCAATGTCGTACGGTGCTTCGCGGAAGCGGTGCGGGCGAGCGGCGCGGGCGGCGACGCCGCGGCGGCGCGGGAGGCGCGGGAGATGAGTCTGTGCCAGGCCCGGCTGGTGGCGGAGGCCGAGCGTAAGGCCGTACGGATCGAGGTCTAGCCTCGGCATGCCCCTGGCCTCGAAACGCCCCCTGGCTCCCTAGCTCCCCAGCGAGTCCAGGCACATCAGGAGCGTCCGTGCCTGGACGTTGACGTAGTGGCTGTGCCGGGCGAGCGCGGCGAGCTGGTCGTGCGAGACCCAGTGGAAGCCGGGCGGCGCGTCGAGTGGTGCCTGGCTCTCGTCGGCCTCCACGACGAGGTACCGGCTCACCGCGTCCAGGAAGCGGCCCCCCTCCTCCGAGTGCAGCGCGGAGTAGCGGATCCTCGACGGGTCGGCCGTCGTCACCAGGTCGAGGAAGGGCGGCCGGTCCGCGGCGGGCAGATGGGCGTGGTTGGCCGGCGCGCACTGGACGGTCGGGCCCAGCTCGGCGTCGAGGAAGCCGCCCTCCGCGCGAGCGTGTACCAGCACGTGCGGTACCCCCCCGACGGTGCGGGACAGGAAGGCGACGACGCCCTGGCCGAGTGGCTCGAACAGGGGCTGGGTCCAGTGGCCGACCTCCCTGTTGCCCGCCCGCACCGACACGGCCACGACGCGGAAGTAGCGGTCGTTCTCGTGGTCGACGGAGGACGGGCCGTGCTTCCAGCCCGGTACGCCGGCGAGCGGGACGCGCTCGGGGCGGATGGGGCTCGCGGCGCGCCGGCCCGCGAGCCAGGAGAGGAGCTCCGTGTCGGAGTGCAGAGCGGCACCTGAGTGCGGGGCGCCCGGCACGCCGGACCTGGACAGTCCGGCGAGAGCGGAGCGCGCGTCCATGTTCACCGTGTGGTCGTGGCGCAGGAGTTGATGGATCTGGCCCAGGGTGAGCCAGCGGAAGTCCTCGTGCTCCGGCACCGGACCGATCGCCTCGACGACCATGTTGCGGTTGCGCTTGCGGTAGAACCAGGAGCCGTGCTCGGACTGCAGCACGTCCGACAGGACGCGGGCCCGGGACGGGTCGGTGAAGTACTCCACATAGCGGACGGACCCGCCCTTGTGGACCTTGGTGTAGTTGCTGTAAGTGGCCTGCACGGTGGGGGAGAGCTGCAGCAGCCCGGGGTTGCCCGGCTCCATCTTGGCCTGCATCAGGAAGTGCAGGACCCCGTCGAACTCCTGGGCCAGGATGCCCAGAATGCCGGTCTCCCGCTGGACGATGACGGGCTGGTGCCACTCCACGGGAGAGGGCTGCTCGCCGACGCTGGCGTGCAGCCCCTCCACGGTGAAGAAGCGGCCGCTGCGGTGCACGAGATTCCCGGTCCCCGGGGCGAAGGACCAGCCGTCGAGAGCATCGAAGGGGATGCGGTCGACCGTGAACTCGACCTCCTCGCGCCGCCGTTGGAGCCAGGCGTGGATCTCGTCGCAGGACGCGTCCGCCGACGCGCTCGCCGAGCGGGCGATCCGGTCGGACAGGGAGGCGTCCGCGCGGGGCCGGAGCGGTGTCCGCACCCGCTCGCTCCCGACTTCGGTCATCGGTGGCTCCCCACGAACTCGGTGACGGAGGAGATGACGTAGTCGATCATCTCCTCGGTGAGGGCCGGGTAGACGCCGACCCAGAAGGTGTGCTCGGTGACGATGTCGCTGTTGGTCAGGTCGCCGGAGACCCGGAACTCGCGCTCGGCGTAGGCGGGATGACGCACCAGGTTCCCGGCGAACAGCCTGCGCGTGCCGATCTTGCGGGACTCCAGGAAGTCCACGAGCTCCGCGCGCCGGAAGGGCGCCCCGGGGTCGACGGTGATGACGAAGCCGAACCAGCTCGGGTCGCTGTCCGGCGTGGCCTCCGGCAGCACCAGCCACGGCACGTCCGCGAGCCCCTCGCGCAGCCGTCGCCAGTTCCGGCGCCGCACCGCGCTGAACTCGTCGAGCTTGCCGAGCTGGCTCAGGCCGAGCGCCGCCTGCAGATCGGTGGACTTCAGGTTGTAACCCACGTGGGAGAAGATGTACTTGTGGTCGTAGCCGTCCGGCAGTGTCCCCATCTGGTACCCGAAGCGCTTGCGGCAGGTGTTGCTCTCGCCCGGCTCGCACCAGCAGTCTCGGCCCCAGTCACGCATCGACTCCACGATCCGGGCCAGGGCGAGGTTCGAGGTGAGGACGCAGCCGCCCTCGCCCATGGTGAGGTGGTGCGCCGGATAGAAGCTGACGGTGGCGAAGTCGCCGAAGGTCCCGGCGAGCCTGCCGCGGTGGGTGGAGCCCACGGCGTCACAGGTGTCCTCGACCAGCAACAGCTCGCGGTCCTCGGCGAGTCGGGCCACTTCCGCAGCGTCGAACGGGTTGCCGAGGGTGTGCGCCATCATGATCGCCCGGGTGCGCGGACCGATGGCCTTCTCGACGCGCTCGACGGTGGTGTTGTACGTGCGCAGCTCGATGTCGACGAAGACCGGGACGAGGCCGTTCTGGAGGATGGGGTTGACGGTCGTGGGGAAGCCCGCCGCGACCGTGATCACCTCGTCGCCGGGCCTGAGCCTGCGGTCCCCGAGCGCGGGGGAGGTGAGCGCGGACAGGGCGAGGAGGTTCGCCGACGAGCCGGAGTTGGTCAGATGTGCCTTGCGCCGCTTCATCACGCGGGCGAAGGCCGACTCGAACGTGCGGGACGACGTGCCCGCCGCGATCCGCAGGTTCAGGGCGGCTTCCACGAGAGCCGCCCGGTCCTCCTCGTCGAGTACGGCGCCGGACGGCCAGATCTCGGTGACACCGGGGACGAAGCCCCGGTCGTCCTGGCGGTCCTGGTGGTACTTGCGGACTTCGTCGAGTATGTGATCGGCCCGATCACTCATGTGCTGTCCTTCCTTTGACCGTCCGGGAGTTGAGAACATCAGCCGTGCCGGGGCCGGGCACCCCGGCGGCCGACAGCAGATCGCGCACCGAGTCCGTCAGGGTGCGGTGTGGTGCCCAGCCGAGCAGCCGCCGCGCACGCGAGACGTCCAGGCGCTGCCACAGGCCGTCCGAGCGCGGGTTCGCCTGGGGCGGCGGCTGTTCTTCCCGTACGCGGACGGGGCGGCCGCCGCATGCGATCATCAGCTCGACGAGCTCGCGCACCGGCACGGCCTCGCCCTGGCCGATGTTGACGACGGCGCCCGCCTCGGCGAGTGCGGGAGCGGGAACCCGGGCTGCCGCGAGGACGGCCTCGGCGACGTCCCGCACGTCCACCAGGTCGCGGTGGGCGCGCAGCGGCGCGAGCCGCAACTCGTCGTGGCCCGCGGCCAGACGGGCGGCCACGGCACCGGGTAGGCCGGCCTCGGGGGCGCCCGGTCCGCAGGCGAGGGAGACGCGCAGCACCACCCCGTCGACGTCCCGCTCGCGGACGGCGCGGACGACGGTGCGGGTGCCCGCCAGCTTGGTGCGGCCGTAGGCGGTCGTGGGGGCGGGCGGCCAGTCCTCGTCGATGAGGTCGCCGGGGCCGGCCGGACCGTACTCGTGGGCGCTGCCGAGCTGGATGAGCCGGGGCCGTCGCGGCACGGCGGCGACGGCGTCCGTCAGCCGGGTCACCAGGCGGTCGTTGAGCTCGGTCATCTGGTGCTCGGTGCTGTTCCAGACCGCGCCCACGGCATTCACCACGACCTGCGCCCCGACGCCGGCGCACAGGCGGGCGAGTTCGGCTGAGTCCGCGGCGGCGAGGTCGAGGCGTACGGTCTCGACCGCGTCGGCCCCGTAGTCCCCGTCGTCCCCGTGTTCCCCACCGTCCCGCGCGTCCCGGCGGACCCGGGTCACCCGCGCGCCCGCCGTGGCGAACGCCGCGCAGATGTGCCGGCCCAGATAGCCCGATCCGCCCAGTACCAGGACCGGTCGACCGGTCGGCGCCCGGTTCACGGGCGGGTGCTGTCCTTCGTGTAGAGGGCCTGCCAGAAGTAGCTCCAGGGGACCCCGCGCCCGTGTGCCGCGGGGGACCAGGCGGTGCCCGGGCGGTACGCATCGAGGAAGTCGGGTGCCGCCGCTTGCACGGCCTCGCTGTCGTGAATGTCGAGCTGTTGGCGCAGCGGGCCGCTCGCGAGCGCCTCCTGCACGGCTTCGTCGCCCTTGTAATAGCCGTCGAGGCTCGGGTCGATGTACTTTCCGACCGGGTTCTTCACGAAGAACGCCGTGCACGTCCTGTCGATCAGCCGGAGGTATTCCTCGACGGTTTCCGGGATCATTTCCGTCATGGAATGGATGTTGACGCACAGGTCGAACTGCGCGGTGTCGAGCGAGGCGGTGACGTCGTCGACCTGGACGAACCGCATCTTCGCGAACTGCTTCTCGCTCAGGACCTCGCGGAGATAACTCCGGCTGAGGGAGAGGGTGTTCTTCAGGTCGATGACACAGTACGAGTCGAGGTCATAGTTGGACAGCATCGCATGGGCGAGGCGCCCGTATCCGGCGCCGATCTCCAGGACGCGGCCGCCCCGCAGATCGAGCTCCTTCTCGATGAATCCCAGCTCGAGCGCCGCCTGCAGATAGTCGAGACACACCGACGTACCGTCCAGGCGTACCTCGACGGGATTGCCGACCTCGCGGTTCTTGGTGTTCCGGATCTTCTGCCAGTCCTCGGGCCCCAGGCGTGTGGCCAGTTCATAGACCAGCGCCCGCAGATATCGGATGCCGTTCCTCCGCGGATCCCACAGGGCGAGGTGGTAGTTCCGGGAATCGGACTTGAAGTCTGTCAGGTTGTCGGCCCCGTCCTCGGTGACCCAGTTCTCGCTGATGCGCTCCCACTGCCGACTGGCCCGAAAGGTCCCTGCCATCCGATTCTCCCGCTTCTTGGGTGTGCCACGCGAACCGGTGGCGAGTGTGACCTGCGGAGCTAGAGCCGATCTAGGCCCGGTCTTACGCGCGTCCGGGGTGCCGGACGGGTCTAGAACGGGCCTAGTCCTGCCCAAGGAGCGGCTGCGAGGGTCCTCGATGTCGTGGCGCCTATGGAGGGGTTGATCGTCATGCGTGTCCTGTTTGTCACATTCCCTTGGCGGACTCACTTCCACGCCGTCGTGCCGCTGGCCTGGTCCTTGAACACGGCGGGGCACGAGGTGCGGGTCGCCAGCACCCCGGAGCTGACCGACGTCATCACCGGCTCGGGTCTCACGGCGGTCCCCGTCGGCCCCGTGGAGTCCGTGCTGACGAAGCTGGAAGGGCTGACGGACTCCGAGCACCGCAAGCGCGCCGAGGACCTCGCGGAACGGGGAGACCTCCTGGTCGACTTCGCCGAGAACCGCGAGGAGGAGCTCACCTGGGAGCGCCTGCGCTGGCTGTACCGGTTCTTCAGCGAGACCCTGCGGACCATGAACGACTCGATGGTCGAGGACCTGGTGGAGTACAGCCGCTGGTGGCAGCCGGACCTGGTGGTCTGGGACTGGATGAGCTACGCGGGTCCGATCGCGGCCACCGCGGTGGGCGCGGCCAACGCGCGCATGCCGATCGGTCTCGACGTGGAGGGCCGGATGCGGCGGCACTACCTGCGGCTGCGGGCCCAGCAGCCCGAGACGGAGCGCGAGGACCCCGTGGGGGAGTGGCTGGCGGGCTGGGCGAAGAAGTACGGCAAGCCGTTCTCCGAGGAGATGGTGACCGGGCACTTCAGCGTCGACCAGGTGCTGGGTTCGATGCGGGTGGAACAGAAGGTGCCCCATGTCGACAACCGCTACACCGCGTACAACGGGCCCTCCGTCGCGGCGGAGTGGACCCGCCGTGACCCGGAGAAGCGGCGCGTCCTCGCCACCTTCGGCCTGAGCCTGGAACAGACGGCGAAGCAACAGGCCCTCTCCGGCGAGCAGTTGCAGGCGATGCTGGATTCGCTCGCCGACCTCGACATCGAGCTGGTGCTGACCCTGCCGGAGCAGCTTGAGCGGGAACTCGATCGTGTCCCCGACAACACGAAGATCGTGCCGTTCGTGCCGGTGCACGTCATCCTTCCGTCGTGCGCGGCCGTGATCCACCACGGGGGAATCCCCGTATGGCTGGACGCGATGGCCCACGGGGTGCCCCAGGTCATGGTCAGCCGCGTCGTCCCGGACATCTCCGAACGCGGTCCGCGGCTCGAGCGGGCCGGGGCCGGACTGTGGTACCCGGTGGACGCGGAGGGCGACGGCCACCTGATGGAGAAGATGGGCGGGGCCGCGCCGGAGGCGGTCGGGGCGTGGATACGGGAATCCCTGGTACGGGTCCTCGACGAACCCGAGTTCCTGGCGGCCGCCGGACGGCTGCGCGAGGAAGCACTGGCCCAGCCGACACCCAACGACGCGGTGCCGGAGCTCGAGCGGCTCGTGGAACTCCACCGCTCCCGCTGAGCGCCCCGTGGCGCGGCCGGGAAGCGCGGCACACCGGACTGCGCCCCTGACCGCTCAGCGTCCCGTGTCCGCCGTCAGGATCGCCCTTTGGATGTCCTGGAGCGCCGGCCCGGGCTCGATGCCCAGCTCCTCCCGGAGAGTGCGGCGGGCGCGCTGGTACACGAGCAGGGCGTCGCCCCGGGACTCGCTGCGGTGCAGCGCCAGCATGAGCTGCCGGTGAAAGGCCTCCCGCAGCGGGTGCTCGGTGCTGAGGAGGTACAGGTCGCTGACGAGTTCGCGGTGGTGCCCGAGAGCCATGCGGGCGTCCATCAGGCCTTCCATGCACTCCAGCCGGGCCTCGTTGAGCCACGTCCAGAACCCCCGCAGGATCGACCCGCGGGCCGTGTCGGCGAGGAGTGGCCCCTGGCACAGGGCGAGCGCCTCCTCGAAGCTGTGCATCGCGGCTTCGTGGCCGCTGCTCCTGAGATGGTCCCGGCCCTTCTTCATGAGGCGCGTGAAATCGTGGAGGTCAAGTCCGTCGCTCCCCAGGGTCAACATGTATCCCGGGGGTCTGGTCAGGACCGGGCTCACCTCCGTGTCCGGGCGCCGGAGTAATTTGCGGACCTGGGAGACATACACATAAAGGCTCGCCGTCGCACTGCGCGGCGGCTCGTCCCCCCATATCTCGCTGAAGAGCTGTTCGGTGCTGACGACCTGATCGGAGCGGATGATCAGAGCGGTCAGCAGGGTCTCCACCTTCTGCGCCTGGATGGTCTTCGTCCGTTCCCCGTCGATGACACGGAGCGGCCTCAGAATTTCGTATCGCATGCTGTGAACTCCCGTTTCTTGGCAGACGTTCTTCCGGTCGGGCGGCAGTGCGGCCCGGAATCCATGAGAGCGGCTTTTCCGGAAGATCGTGAGGCATTCAGCGGATGGAACAAAGCCATGGCGGTATCATGTGAACTGGCCCGAACATACCTCAGATCGGCCCCCGGTGAACCGGCCGCGGCCGGTTCGGACGTCCCGTTGCCGGGACAACTCATCGGGCTTCGCCGAGCATTGACATGCGGCCGGGTCGGCGTGCTTACCTAATGGCTCACGACGATCGTCTCCCGTCGTTTGTCTCCCTCCAGTTCTCGGCGTCGCCGGTGAATTTTGGATTCCGCTTAGCGCGGATTCTTGAGCTCCTGGAGTTGTTGTGATGGATATTCCTGAGACTGCTGCCAAGATCTTTGCTAGGGAGTCGTATTCCGCCCCGCTCGCCAATTTCCCCGCCCTGTTCGAGGCGCGCGTGGCGACGGCGCCGGCGGCACCGGCCGTGGAGACGGCCGAGCACACCTGGACCTACGGGGAGTTGAACGAGCGGGCCAATCGCGTCGCGCGCCGGCTCATCCGCCGAGGCATCGGGCCCGAGCAGTTGGTCGGCGTGGCGATGCCGCGCGGCGGCGAACAGATCGCAGTCGCCCTGGGCATCGTCAAGGCGGGTGCCGCCTTTCTGCCCATGGCCCCCGACTACCCGGGTGAGCGCATCGCGTTCATGGCCGCCGACGCCCGTCCCGCTCTGATCCTCACGACCACGGACGTCGCCCCCGCCCTGCCGCGGGAGCTCGCCCCGCTGCTCGTCACCGTCGACACGGCCGAGGCCCTGGCCGACGAGGAGCGGTCCGCCGTCACGGATCCCACCGACGCCGACCGCACCATGCCGCTCGCCGTGACCCACCTCGCGTACGTCATCTACACCTCGGGCTCGACGGGCCGCCCCAAGGGTGTGGCCGTCACGCACACCGGTCTCGCCGCGCTGAGCGCCGGTCAGGTGGAGCGCTTCGAAGTGACCGCGGGCGCACGGGTGCTGCAGTTCGCCTCGCCCAGCTTCGACGCGTCCGTGTCGGAGCTCCTGGTCACCCTCACCGGCGGGGCCACCCTGCTCATCCCCGGTGAACAGCGCCTGGTCGGTGAGGAGTTATGCCGTGAGCTGGCCGAGCGTGAGGTCACCCATGTCACGCTCCCGCCCGGTGTGCTCGCCACCCTGCCCGCCGACGCCCACGAGACCCTGGGCGGCCTGCGCGTCCTCACGGTCGCGGGCGAGGCCTGCCCGCCGCCGCTGGCCGAGCGCTGGGCGCGGGGCCGCCGTGTCATCAACGCCTACGGTCCCACCGAGACGACGGTGTGCGCAGCCATGAGCGCCCCGCTGACCTCGGGCCACGCCCCGATCGGCACGGCGATCACCGACACCCGGCTGTACGTACTCGACGAACGGCTCGCGCCGGTCGCGGACGGGCAGGCCGGCGAGCTGTACGTGGCCGGTCCCGGTGTGGCCCGCGGCTACCTGGGGCGCCCGGCGCTGACCGGCACGCGGTTCGTGGCGGATCCGCGGCACGGTGCGGGCGGGCGGATGTACCGCACCGGAGACGTGGTGCGGGCCGGGGACGGAGGGCAGTTGGAGTATCTGGGCCGCAGCGACGACCAGGTCAAGGTGCGCGGGCTGCGGATCGAGACCGGCGAGGTGGCGGCAGTCCTCGCGGAGCACCCGTGGGTCCGCCAGGCGGTGGTGACGGTCCGTGAGACGGCCGGCCGGGGCAAGCAACTGGTGGGCTATGTGGTGCCGGTCGCCGACGACGCGTCGCACGAGGCCGGACGCGGCGCCGGCACGGGGCACATGGCGCTCGACCCCGGATTCGGCGCGGCGGAGCTGCGTGCGTTCGCGGCGGGGCGGCTGCCGGCCTTCATGGTGCCCGGTGTCGTCATGGTCGTCGACGAGCTGCCGCTGACGGCGAACGGCAAGGTCGACAAGAAGGCACTGCCCGAGCCGGAGTTCCGCGGTGCCCCCTACCGGGCGCCAGGCTCTCGGGTCGAGGAGGTGCTCGCCGACGCCTTCGCCGAGGTCCTCGCGACGGGCCCGGTCGGCGTGGACGACGACTTCTTCGCGCTCGGCGGCGACAGCATCCAGTCCCTCCTGGTGGTCTCGCGGGCCCGCGCGCACGGCGTGGAGGTCGCCTCCCGGCAGGTCTTCGAGCACCGCACGGTGGCCGCACTGGCCGAGGCGGTCGAGGCGGCCGATGCGGCCGGCACGGCGGGGATCGACGGCACCCCGGTGCTCGGGGAACTGGACGGCGGCGGCGTGGGCTTCCTGCCGCACCTGCCGGTGACGCGGTTCCTCCAGGACCGTGGCCCCGGCTTCGAACGGTTCTCGCAGGCCATGCTCCTCGATCTGCCCGAAGGCATCGACCGGGCCGCTCTCGCCGCCACGCTGGGGGCCGTGCTCGACCGGCACGACCTGCTGCGCGCCCGCCTCGTGGACACGGACGGCGGCGGGCTCCTCGTCGCGCCACCGGGATCGGTGGACGCCGACGGACTGATACGCCGGATCGCCTGCGCCGAGCCGTGGGAGACGCAGGCGCAGGACGGCCACACCGAGCTCTCCGCGGCCGCGCGCACGCTGCTCCTGGACGAACTCGACGCCGCCGCGGGCCGACTCGCCCCGGCGGCGGGCACGATCGCGCAGTTCGTCTGGTTCGACCCTGGTACCGCGCAGCCCGGACGGCTGCTTGTGGTTCTGCATCACCTTGTCGTCGACGGTGTCTCCTGGCGCGTTCTCCTGCCCGACCTTGCCACCGCCTGGAGCCACGTCCGCGACGGCAGGGCGCCCGAGCTCGCCCCCGTGGCCACCTCGGCGCGCCGCTGGGCCCACGCCCTGGCCGCGGAGGCCCGTCGCCCCGGGCGCGTTGACGAGCTCGACCTGTGGCGCTCCGTCGTCGACGGGCCCGACCCCGTCCTCGGCGCCCGCCGCCTGGACCCGGAGGCGGACGTGGTCTCCACCCTGTCCGCCACCCGCGTCCAGCTCCCGGTCGCCGTCACCGAGACCCTGCTGACCACCCTCCCCGCCGCCTTCCACGGCAGTGTGAACGACGGCCTGGTGGCCGCCCTCGCGCTGGCCGTCGCCAAGTGGCGTGCCGGGCGGGGCGTGGCCGAGCCGTCCACGCTGCTGCGCATGGAGGGCCACGGCCGTGAGGAGGCCGCGGCGCCGGGTGCCGACCTGTCCCGTACGGTCGGCTGGTTCACCAGCGTCTTCCCGGTCCGCCTCGACCTCGCGGGGGCCGACGTCGACGAGGCGTTCGCGGGCGGACCGGCCGCGGGCACCGTCGTCAAGGCCGTCAAGGAGCAGCTGCTCGCGCTGCCCGACAAGGGGATCGGCTACGGCCTGCTGCGCCACCTCAACCCCCAGACGGCCGCCGTCCTGGAGCGGTACGGCAGCGGGCAGGTCTCCTTCAACTACCTGGGCCGCTTCGCCTCCGCCGCCGACCTGCCCGCCGACCTGAGCGGCCTCGGGTTCACCCGGGCCCACGGCGTGCCCGAACTCGCGGAGCTGGACGCGGGCCACGACCCGCGGATGCCCGCGCACGCCGAGCTCGACATCAACGCGACCGTCACCGACACCCCCGCTGGCCCCTGCCTGGGCGCCCTGTTCACGGCACCGGAGGGTGTGCTCCCGCAGGCCGATGTGGCCGAGCTCGCCGACCTGTGGTGCCGGGCCCTCGAAGGGCTCGCCCGGCACGCCGCCCGGCCAGGCGCCGGCGGCCTCACCCCCTCGGACGTGCCCCTGATCGGCGTCGGCCAGGACGACATCGACGGCTGGCAGGAGCAGTACCCGGGGCTCTCCGACATCTGGCCGGTCGCCCCGATCCAACAGGGGCTCCTTGTGCACTCGATGATGGCCCGCGAGAACGGCGCCGAGTTCGACGCGTACATCGTCCAGTACGTGCTGCGGCTGTCCGGAGCCGTGGACCCGGCCCGGCTGCGGGTCGCCGCCCAGGCCGTGCTCGACCGGCACCCCGCGCTGCGTACCGCGTACGTGCCGGGTCCCGACGGCGAACTGGTCCAGCTCGTCGTCGACGGCGTCGAGGTGCCCTGGCAGTACCTCGACCTCAGCGGTCTCAACGAGGGCATGCGGACATCGGCGTACGAGCAGTTCCTGTCGAGCGACCTCACGGCGTACTTCGACCCGGCCGTGCCGCCGATGCTGCGCATGTCTCTGCTCACGCTGGCCGCGGACCGCCACGAGCTGGTCCTGACGTCCCATCACACCCACTTCGACGGCTGGTCCCTGCCCCTGCTCATCCGGGACCTGCTGCGCCTGTACGCCACCGACGGCGACGCGTCGGCGCTGCCGCGGGCCCGCAGCTACCGCGACTACCTGGCCTGGCTGGCTCGGCAGGACCCGAAGGAGTCGGCCCGCGTGTGGGCCGAGGAGCTGGCGGGCCTCACGGAACCGACGCTGGTCGCCCCGGACGCCGCCCCCGCCCCCGACTCCGGCGCCGACGGCGCGGGCATCGGCCAGGTCGACGTCCCCCTGCCCGCCGAGGCCGCCCGCGGACTGCCGCGCTGCGCCGCCGAGGCGGGCGTCACCCTCAACACCCTCGTGCAGGGCGCCTGGGGCGTCGTCCTCAGCCGCCTGAGCGACCGGCAGGACGTGGTGCTCGGCGCCACCGTGGCCGGACGCCCGGCGGCGCTGCCCGGCATCGACTCCATCGTCGGGATGTTCCTCAACACCCTTCCGGTGCGCGTCCCGTACGCGCCCGGCGACACCCTCGCCCAGATGCTGACGAGCCTTCAGGAGCGCCAGAGCGCCCTGCTCGACCACCATCACCACGGCCTCGCCGAGATCCAGCGGGCCGCCGGGCTCCCGACCCTGTTCGACAGCATCATCGGCTTCGAGTCGTTCCCGCTGGACCGCGAGGGCATCGCGGAGGCGAGCACGGCCGCCGGGATCACCGTCACCGGCATCCGCTCGTTCACCGCGAGCCACTTCCCGGTGGCCGTCTTCGTCTACCCGGACGGCGCCCACCTGCGGCTGAGTCTGCAGTACCAGCGCCACCTGTTCACCCGCGAGCGCGCCGAGGCGATCGCCGCCCTGTACGGCCGGGTGCTGGAGGAGACCGCTGCGGGCCCGGGGGCACGGCTGAGCGACGTGGCGAAGACCGAGGACCGCGCCGCGCGGGGACAGCCGGAGGCGGGCCGCGCGGGGGAGCCCGTTCCGTACGTCCCCGACGACACCATCGGGGAGCGCTTCGCGCGACAGGCGGCCCGGACCCCGGACGCCGTCGCGGTCGTCGCGGGCGACACCCAGGTGACGTACCGACAGCTCGACGACCGGGCCAACCGCCTGGCGCACGTGCTGCGCGAGCGCGGCGTGACCGATGACCGCCTCGTCGGCGTGGCGCTGACGCGCTCCGTCGACTACGTGGTGACGATCCTCGCGATCCTCAAGGCGGGCGGGGCCTATCTGCCGGTCGACACCTCATACCCGGCCGAGCGCCTGCGGTTCATCCTCCGCGACGCCGAGCCGACGGCGCTGGTCACCGACGCGGCGACCGGCGCGCGGCTGCCACGGACCGACTGCCCCCTGCTCGACCTCGACGAGTCCGCCACGGTCGCCGCGTTCGCGGCGGCCCCGGCCGAACCCCTGACGCCGCCGGGCGGCCGTCCCGGGCAACTCGCCTACGTGCCCTATACGTCCGGCTCCACCGGCACCCCCAAGGGCGTCGGCATCACGCACCACGGCGTGACCTCGTTCGCCGCGGACCGCCGCTTCCAGGGGGACGCGTTCGCGCGGGTCCTCCAGCAGGCGCCGCTCGCCTTCGACGCCTCGATCCTCGAACTGTGGGTGCCGCTCCTCAACGGCGGCACCGTCGTGGTCGCCCCGCCCGGATCCGTGGACGCCCCCGCGCTGGCCAAGGCCATCGGCGAGTACGGCATCACGACGGCCTGGGTCACCTCGTCGCTGTTCCGGGCGATCGCGGAGGAGCAGCCGGAGGCCTTCAAGGGCCTGCGGTCGGTCTGGACCGGCGGCGAGGTGGTCTCCCCGACGGCGGTCCGCAGCGTGCTGCGCGCCTGCCCGGGCATCACCGTGCACGACGGGTACGGACCCACCGAGACCACGACGTTCGCCACGTGCCGCCCGATGAGCGGTGCCGCGGACGTCACCGATCCGATCCCGATCGGCCGGCCCATGGACACCATGGACGGCCACGTCCTCGACGACGAGCTGGGCCCCGTGGCGATCGGCGTCCCCGGCGAGCTGTACGTGACCGGCTCGGGCCTGGCCCGCGGCTATCTGCACCGGCACGCCCTGACCGCCGAGCGGTTCGTGGCCTGCCCGTTCGGCGAGCCGGGCGAGCGCATGTACCGCACGGGCGACGTGGTGGCGTGGACCGAGGCCGGCGAGCTGCGGTTCCAGGGCCGCGCCGACGATCAGGTCAAGATCCGCGGATTCCGCGTCGAGCCGGGCGAAATCGAGGCCGTCCTGGCCAGCCACCCGGCCGTGTCGCAGGCCGTGGTCGTGCCGCACCGGGGCGCCGCCGAGCAGGACGAACAGCTGGTGGCGTACGTCGTCGTGGCCGGGGGCGACGGGGCGGAGGGCGGCGCCGGTCCGTCTGCCGAGGACCTGCGCACGTTCACGTCGCGGTCCCTGCCCGCGTACCTGGTCCCGGCGGTGTTCACGGTCATGGCCGACCTGCCCAGGAACGCCAATGGCAAGGTGGACAAGGCCGCGCTGCCCGAACCGGAGTCCGCGGGCCGCGCCCACGTGCCTCCCGCCACCCCGCAGGAGCGGCAATTGTGCGACCTGGTCGCACAACTGCTGCGCGTCGAACGGGTCGGCATGAGCGACGACTTCTTCGAACTGGGCGGTGACTCCGTGCTCGCGACCCGCCTCACCAGCCGCATCGGCAAGACGCTCGGGGTCAGCGTGCCCATCCGGGCGGTGTTCGAGGCCGACGACATCGCCCAACTGGCACGCACCGTGAAGAACGCCGCGGCGGCCAGCAGACCCCGGCTGAGCAAGACCGACAGGAGCGCCCAGTGATGATCCCGTTGTCCTTCGCGCAGCGACGCCTGTGGTTCATCGACAGGTTCGAGGGGCCGTCCGCGACGTACAACGTGCCCTTCCTCGTCCGGCTCACGGGCGCGCCGGACGTCGCGGCGCTCACCGGGGCGGTCCGCGACATCGTGACGCGGCACGAGAGTCTGCGCACCCTGATCGTGGAGAACGCCGAGGGCGTGCCCGCCCAACGGGTGCTCCCGGCCGAGGAGGCCCGCCTGGACGTCCCGCTGGTCGAGGTGGACCCGCGGGAGCTCGACGAGGAGGTACGGCGGGCCGCCAACCACGTCTTCACGCTGGCCGAGGAGATCCCGGTCCGCGCCACCCTGTTCCGCGCGGGCCCCGAGGAGCACCAGCTGCTGCTCCTCGTCCACCACATCGCCGCCGACGGCGAGTCCATCGGGCCGCTCGCCCGCGACCTGGCCGCCGCCTACACCGCCCGCGTCACCGGCGCGGCCCCCGACTGGCCCGAACTGCCCGTACAGTACGTCGACTTCACGATGTGGCAGCGCGAGGTGCTCGGCGACGAGGGCGACGGCGACAGCGTCCTCGCGACCCAGCTCGGCTACTGGAAGAAGGAGCTCGCGGGCGTTCCGCAGCCCATGCGCCTCGCCACCGACCGGCCGCGGCCGCCGGTGGCCAGCCACCGGGGCGACGGCGTCGGGGCCGAGCTCGACGCGGATCTGCTCGCGCGGGTCGAGGAACTGGCCAAGAGCGCCGGCGCCTCCACGCCGATGGTGCTCCAGGCCGCCCTCGCGATCTTCCTGCACCAGCTCGGCGCGGGCGACGACGTCGCGATGGGCTCGACCATCATGGGCCGCACCGACGACGAACTCGCCGATCTGGTGGGCTTCTTCGTCAACACCTGGGTGCTGCGCACCGACCTGTCGGGCACCCCGACCTTCGCGGAGGTCCTCGCGCAGGTGCGGCACAAGGTGCTGACGGCGTACGACAACCAGGACGCGCCGTTCGAGCTTCTGGTGGAGAGCCTCAATCCGGAGCGCTCAAGCGCCTATCACCCGCTGTTCCAGACCATGTTCACCTGGGAGAAGCGCGGCTGGTTCCAGTTCGACCTGCCGGGTGGCCTCAGGGCGCGCCTCGGGCCGCTGCCGACGCCGACGGCCAAGTTCGACCTGGAGTTCAACTTCTTCGACGACCCGGACGAACCGGGTCTGTCGATCTACCTGGAGTACGCGACCGACCTGTTCGACCGGTCCACGGCGGAGACGGTCGTGGCCCGCTTCGTGCGCCTCGTCGGGCAGTTTGCCGCCGAGCCGCACCAGGCCGTGGCCCTGGCGGACCCGCTCGCACCGGACGAGCGGGAGCTGGTCCTGAGCACGTACAACGACACGGAGGTGCGGACGCCCGAGCTGAGCGTGCCGGAGCTGATCGCACGTCAGGTGGCGGCCGCACCGGACGCGACCGCCGTCGTCCACGAAGACCTGGAGCTGACCTACGCGGAGCTGGACGCCCGGGCGGAGCGGCTCGCCCGTGAGCTGGCCGCCCGTGGGGTGGGACCGGAGTCCGTCGTCGGCCTGGCCCTGCCGCGCTCGGCGGACCTGATCGTGGGCATGCTCGGCATCCTCAAGGCGGGCGGCGCCTATCTGCCGGTCGACCCCAGGTACCCGAGTGCGCGCCTGGGGCACATCTTCGCGGACGCCCGTCCGCAGCTGATCCTCACCGGCGCGGACACCGCGGGGGTGCTGCCCACGACGGACGTGCCGGCCCTGTGCGTCGAGGACATCGACTTCGCGGTGGCCGGGCCGCGGGTGCCGCTGGTCGCGCCGCGGCCCGCGAACGCCGCGTACGTGATGTACACCTCCGGTTCCACCGGGGTGCCGAAGGGGGTGACGATCACCCACCGCGATGTGGTCAACGGCGTGCTCCGCCTCGCCGACACCGTCGGCATCGACGCGGGTACGCGCACCCTGGCGGGTACCTCCGTCAACTTCGACGTCTCCGTCTTCGAGACGGTCACCACCTTGGCCGTCGGCGGCACCCTCGAGGTCGTCCGCGACGTCCTCGTCATCGGCGAGCGCGGCGGCTGGAGCGGCGGGGTCGTCAGCGCCGTGCCGTCCGTCTTCGCCGAACTCCTCGACCAGGTGGGCGGCGAAATCCGGGCGGACGCGGTGGTCTTGGCCGGCGAGGCGCTGCCCGCGGCCCTGGTGGCGCGGGTCCGCGAACTCCTGCCGGGCGCCCGCGTCATCAACGCCTACGGACAGACCGAGTCGTTCTACGCCACCACCTGCACCGTCGACAGCGCCTGGACCGGCACGGCGAGCGCGCCCATCGGCGTCCCGCTGGGCAACATGCGCGCCTATGTCCTCGGCGCCGGACTCAAGCCCGTCGCACCGGGAGTGGCGGGCGAGCTGTACGTGGCGGGCCAGGTGGCGCGCGGCTACTTCGGGAACGCCCGGCTGACCGCCGAGCGTTTCGTCGCCGACCCCTACGGCCCACCCGGCGCGCGCATGTACCGCACCGGTGACCTGGCCCGCTGGAACGCCGACGGGCAGCTGGAGTACGTCGGCCGCGACGACGCACAGCTCAAGGTGCGCGGCTTCCGCATCGAGCCCGGCGAGGTGGAGGCCGCGCTGACCGCCCACCCGGGAGTCGCGCAGGCCGTCGTGGTCACGCACCACGGCCGCGGCGGCACCCGACTCGTCGGCTACGTCGTTCCCGTGGACGCGTTCGGGCCGGGGTCCGCCGCGGTGGACAGCCTGCGCGATCTGGACCTCGATCTGACGGCCGCCGTCTCCCAGCGGGAGCTGCGCACGTTCGTCGCCGGCAGGCTGCCGGAGTTCATGGTGCCCTCGGTCTTCGTGACGCTCGACCGGCTGCCGCTGGCCCCCAACGGCAAGCTGGACCACGCGGCCCTGCCGGAGCCGGAGTTCACGGGCGGCACCTACCGCGCCCCGCGCACCCCGGTGGAGGAGGTGCTCGCCGGGGTGTTCGCCGAGGTGCTCGGCCTCGACCGGGTCGGCGTGGACGACGACTTCTTCGCCGTCGGCGGCGACAGCATCCGCTCCATCCAGGTGGTCTCGCGGGCCCGCACGCAGGGCGTGGAGATCACCCCCCGGCAGATCTTCGACGCCCGCACCGTCGCCGAGCTCGCCGAGACCGCCGTCAGCGGCGGCCAGTGCGGCCCGGTGCTCGACGAACTCGAGGGCGGCGGCACGGGGTTCATGCCCCTGCTGCCGATCGGCCACTACCTCCTCGGCCTGGGTGCCGGTCTGGACCGGTTCACCATGTCGATGACGGTCCAGCTACCCGTCGGCATCGACGAGGCCGGGCTGACCGCCACCCTGGCGGCGGTCCTCGATCACCACGACATCCTCCGCTCCCGCCTGGTCACGGGGGGTCAACCGGGGCTCGAGGTGGCCGCGCCGGGCACGGTCGACGTCGCTTGCCTGATCCACCGCGTCGCGTCGCGGGCCGAGTGGGGCGCCGGCTGGCGGGAGCGGGCCGCCGCCGAACTCGACGCCGCCGCCGGGCAGTTGGACGCCGCCGGTGGTGTCATGGCGCGGTTCGTGTGGTTCGACGCGGGCGCCGAGCGCGCCGGGCGCCTGATCATCGCCCTGCATCACTTCGTCGTCGACGGCGTCTCCTGGCGCATCCTGCTGCCGGACCTGGCCGAGGCGTGGAAGCAGGTCCGCGACGGCCGCACCCCGCGGCTCGAACCCGTGGGCACCTCGGCACGGCGCTGGGCGCACGCCCTGGCGGCGGAGGCCACGTCCGAGCAGCGGGCCGAGGAGCTGGACCTGTGGCGCTCGATCGTCGCCGGACCGGACCCGGTCCTCGGCAGCCGCGCGTTCGACCCGGCTGTCGACACCATGGCCACGGTCGAGCATGTGCGCATGGACCTGCCGGTGGCGGCCACCCGGGCCCTGCTGACCACGCTGCCCGCCGCCTACCGCGGCGGTGTCAACGACGGCCTGCTGGCCGCGCTCGCTCTCGCGGTGGCCAAGTGGCGGGGGCGGCGCGGGGTGGCCGAGTCCTCGCTGCTCCTGCGCCTCGAGGGCCACGGCCGTGAGGAGGCCGCCGCCCCGGGGGCCGAACTGTCCCGCACAGTGGGCTGGTTCACCAGCATGTTCCCGGTCCGTCTCGACGTGGCGGGCGTGGACCTCGACGACGCCCTCGACGGCGGCAGCGCGGCGGGGGCCGCGGTCAAGGCGGTCAAGGAACAGCTGCTCGCCGTGCCCGGCAAGGGCATCGGCTACGGCCTGCTGCGTCATCTGAACCCGCGGACCGGCGAGATCCTCGAGCGGTACGCGACCGGACAGATCTCCTTCAACTACCTGGGCTGGTACGCCGGGTCGGCGAACACCCCGGAAGGGGCGCACGACCTCGGCTTCTCCCAGGTCGACGGCACCACCGAACTGCAGGTGGGCCTGGCCGGGGACATGCCCGCCCTCGTGGCGCTGAACATCAGCGCGTACGTGACTGACACCGAGCACGGCCCGCGTCTCGCCACCCGCCTCGACTTCCCCTCCGGCCTGTTCACGCGGGCCGAGGTGGACGAGCTCGCCGGTCTGTGGCGCACCGCCCTCGAAGGCCTCGCGCGACACGCCGCCGAGCCGGACGCGGGCGGTCTCACGCCCTCGGACATACCGCTGGTGACGGCGGGACAGAGCGAACTGGACGGCTGGCGGCGGCGCTACCCGGGCCTGACCGACGTATGGCCGCTGACCGCGATGCAGGAAGGCCTGCTCTTCCACGCAGAGCTGGCCGGTGCCACCTTCGACGCCTACCAGATGCAGCTGGTCCTGCACCTTGCCGGAGAGGTCGAGCCGCGGCGGCTGCGGGCGGCCGCGCAGGCGGTGCTCGACCGCCACCCCAACCTGCGGGCCGGCTTCGTCACCGACAGCGCGGGCGAGCGGGTCCAGATCATCCGGGACGGCGTCGAACTCCCCTGGCACGAGGAGGACTTCAGCGCGCTCGCCGAGGAGGAGCGCGCCGGGCGGCTCGAGCGCTTCCTGGACGCGGACCACGCCACCCACTTCGACCTGGCCGCCGCACCGCTGCTGCGCATGTCGCTGATCAGGCTGGCCGCCGACACCTGGGACCTGGTCCTCACCACCCACCACGTCCTGTTCGACGGCTGGTCGGTCCCCCTGCTCATGCAGGACCTGCTGCGCCTGTACGGCTCGGCCGGCGATGCCACGGACCTGGGCAAGGTGCGCGGCTACCGCGACTTCCTGGCCTGGCTCTCGCGGCAGGACCACGAGGCGTCGGCCCGCGCCTGGGCCCAGGAGCTGGACGGCCTCGACGAGCCCACACTGCTCCTGCCCGAGGACTCCGCCCTGGCGGGCGAACCGACCGGGGTCGGCCAGGTCGACGTGCCCCTCACCCCGGAGCAGTCCCGTGAACTCACCCGACGCGCAGCCGAATTAGGCCTGACCCTCAACGTGTTGCTGCAGGGCGCCTGGGCCATCCTCCTCGCGGGCCTGACCGGGCGTCAGGACGTGGTGTTCGGCGCCATCGTCTCCGGGCGCCCGCCCCAGGTCGCGGGCGCGGACGACATGGTCGGCATGTTCGTCAACACGCTGCCGGTACGGGTGAACTGCGCCCCCGGCCACTCGCTCGACGCCCTCCTCGCCGGGCTCCAGGAACGACAGGGCGCGCTGCTCGACCACCAGCACCACGGCCTCCTGGACATGCACCGGCACACCGGACTGCGCACGCTCTTCGACACGATGGTGGTCCTGGAGTCGTACCCGATCGACAGCGCCGGTCTGGGCGAGGCCTACTCGGCCGCCGGGATCTCGGTGACCGGGATCAGCCCGCTCAGCGCCACCCACTACCCGCTGGTGGTGATGGCCGTCGCCGAGCCGCACCTGAAGGTGAGCCTCCAGCACCAGCACCACCTCGTCGACCGCGCCCGGGCCGCCGACATCGCCACCCGCTTCGGCCGCGTCCTGGCCCAGCTCGCCGCGGACCCGAAGGTGCGCCTGGGCGCCGTCGACCTGCTGGAGCCCGCCGAACGCGGCCGGTTCCTCACCGAGGTCAACGACACCGCCGCACCCACCCCGTACGAGACGGTCCCGGCGCTGTTCGAGCAGCGGGCCGCCGCCGTCCCGGACGAGATCGCGGTCGAGTGCGCCGAGGGCGGCAGCCACGTCTCGTACACCTACGCCGAGTTGGACGCCCGCGCGGGCCGCCTGGCCCGTCACCTCATCGACCGGGGAGCGGGCCCCGAGGTCCTCGTCGGTCTCGCCCTGCCCCGCTGCGCCGACCTGGTCACCGGCCTGCTCGGCATCCTCAAGTCCGGCGCGGCGTATCTGCCGATCGACCCCGAGTACCCGAGTGCGCGCCTGGACCACATCCTGGAGCACGCGGGACCGGCCCTCATCCTCACGGACGCGGCCACCGCCGGCACGCTGCCGCGGACCGGCGCCCCCGTTCTGCACCTGGACGACGTCGCCCTCGACGACCCCGCCGCCGGCGCCGTCCGCGGCGACGCCGACCGCGGGGGCGTGCTGCGCCCGGACAGCGCGGCGTACGTGATGTACACCTCGGGGTCGACGGGCACCCCCAAGGGCGTCGTGATCAGCCACCACAACGTGGTCAACGGCATCACGCGGCTTGCCGAGCGCGTCGGCATCGGCGCCGGGACGCGGGTGCTGGCGGGCACGTCGGTCAACTTCGACGTCTCCGTCTTCGAGATCGTCACCACGCTGACGCGGGGCGGCAGCGTCGAGGTGGTCCGCGACGCTCTCGTCCTGGCCCGGCGCGACACCCTCGCCGCCGACGTCATCAGCACCGTGCCGTCGGTCTTCGCCGAACTCGGCGACCACATGGGCACGATCACCGGTCTGCAGACGGTCGTCCTCGCCGGTGAGGCGCTGCCGTCGGCACTGGTGGACCGGGTCCGGCAGACGCTGCCGGGCGTCCGCGTCATCAACGCCTACGGCCAGACCGAGTCCTTCTACACCACCACCTACACGGCCGGCGACGGCGCCGGCGGCACCGGCAGCGCCCCCATCGGCACACCGATCGGCAACATGCGCACCTACGTCCTCGGCGCGGGCCTCACCCCGGTACCGCCGGGCACGGCGGGCGAGTTGTACGTGGCGGGCGACATCGCGCGCGGCTACCTGAGCCGCGCCGCGCTGACCGCCGAGCGGTTCGTGGCCGACCCCTACGGCCCTGCCGGGGCGCGCATGTACCGCACCGGCGACCTGGCCCGCTGGAACGCGGACGGGCAGTTGGAGTACGCGGGTCGCGCCGACGACCAGGTCAAGATCCGCGGTGTGCGGGTCGAGCCCGCCGAGGTCGAGGCGGCCCTGAGCACCCACCCGGGTGTGGCACAGGCCGTGGTGGTCACGCGGGACGGTCCGGGTGCGGGCGTCGACAAGCAGCTGGTCGCGTACGTGGTGCCGGATCTGGACGGGGCGCAGCAGGCCGAGGGGCCCGGGCGGCAGGTCGACGAGTGGGAGCAGATCTACGACGAGGTCTACTCCGCCACCGGCACCCGGTGGGGCGAGGACTTCACCGGCTGGAACTCCAGTTACACCGGTGAGCCGATCGACCTGGGCGAGATGCGGGAGTGGCGGGACGCGGCGGTGGCCCGGATCACCTCCTGGCGGCCGCGCCGCATCCTGGAGCTGGGGGTGGGCTCGGGCCTGCTCATGGCGCACCTCCTGGACCATGTCGAGGAGTACTGGGCCACGGACCTGTCCTCGACGGTGATCGCGCGGCTGACCGGGGAAGTGGAGCAGGCCGGGCACGCCGGCAAGGTCACGCTGCGCCACCAGCACGCCGACGACGTGTCGGGGCTGCCGGCGGGCCACTTCGACATGGTGGTCCTCAACTCGGTCGTCCAGTACTTTCCGCACGCCGCCTACCTGGACCGGGTCCTGGCACAGGCGTGGGAGCTGCTCGCGCCGGGCGGCCGGATCCTGGTCGGGGACGTGCGCAACGCGGGCACGCTGCACCTGTTCGCCTCCGGGGTGCGCAGCAGCCAGTACCCGCAGACGGCGCCGTCGGCGGCACGGGCGGCGATCGCGCGGGCGATGCTGACCGAGCCGGAACTGGCACTCGACCCGGAGTGGTTCGTGCGGTGGGCCGAGCGGCACGGGGCGGGTGGGGCGGACATCCGGCTCAAGCCCGGTGCGGCGCACAACGAGCTGACCCGGCACCGCTACGAGGTCGTCCTGCACCAGCCGGCCGCCGGGATCGAGGATGTCTCCGGCGCTCCTGAGGTGGTGTGGGGCCGTCAGGTGTCCGACCTGAGCGCGGTGGCGGAGCTGCTGCCCGACCGGGCGGGAGCGGTGCTGCGGGTGAGGGGCATACCCAACGCGCGGCTGAGCGACGAGGTGGCCCTGGCGGTCGAGGCCCGGCTGATGGAGGCACCCGCCGCGGGCGGGCCCGCCCTTGACCCGCAGCAGGTGTGGCGGTGGGCCGACGCCCGCGGCTGGAGCGCCCTGCTGACCTGGTCGCAGGCCGGGGAGTGCTTCGACGCGCTGGTCTGCACCGACGCCACGATGACCGCGCGGCCGCTGACGGGGGTTCATCTGCCCTCCGGCCGCGCCGACAAGAAGCTGGCCACCGACCCGGCCGCGGCCACCCGGATCGGCGCCCTGGTCGGCTCGATGCGCGGCTACCTCCAAGGCCTCCTTCCGGCCCATCTGGTGCCCGCCTCGGTCGTGGCCATCGCCTCGGTCCCGCTGACCGCCAACGGCAAGCTCGACCGCCGGGCCCTGCCCGCCCCCGACCTCAGCCTCCAGGCCACGAGCCGCGCCCCGCGCACGCTCCAGGAGGAGGTGCTGTGCGACCTGTTCGCCGAAGTCCTCGATGTCGAACGGATCGGTGTCGACGACGACTTCTTCGACCGGGGCGGCCACTCGCTGCTGGCGACGAAGCTGATCAGCCGCATCCGCACCGCCCTGAGCGCCGAGGTCGACCTGCGCACGTTCTTCACGCACCCGAGCGTGGCCGAGCTCGCCCCGCACCTGGACGGCGGCGCCCCTGCCCGGGCCCCGCTGACCCGGTCCGCCGAGCGGCCCGCCCGGCTGCCGCTCTCCTTCGCCCAGCAGCGCCTGTGGTTCCTGCACCGGCTCGAAGGACGGTCGGCGACGTACAACATGCCGTTCATCCTGCGGCTGAGCGGCGACCTGGACGTGCCCGCCCTGGAGGGGGCGGTCAATGACCTGCTGGCCCGCCACGAGACCCTGCGCACCGCGTTCCCGGAGGTCGACGGCAAGCCGTACCAGGACATCCGGGAACCGGAGCGGGCCCGGATCACCCTGACCCCGCGGTCCGTGCGGGCCGGGGAAGCGCTCGCCGCGGCCCTGACCGGGGCCGCCCGGCACACCTTCGACCTGGCCGCCGAGATCCCGGTCCGCGCCTGGCTGTTCACCACGGCGCCGCGGGAGTCGGTACTCGTCCTGGTGATCCATCACATCGCGGCCGACGGCTGGTCCCTGGCGCCGCTGGCCCGGGACCTGACCGCCGCGTACACCGCCCGCACCGAGGGCGGCGCACCGCGGTGGACACCGCTGCCGGTGCAGTACGCCGACTACACGCTGTGGCAGCGGGGCCTGCTCGGCGAGTCCGGTGACCCGGACAGCGTGTACAGCGAGCAGCTCGCGTACTGGACCGACCGGCTCGCCGGGCTGCCCGAGACGGTCACCATCCCCAGCGACCGGCCGCGTCCGGCCGCGCTCGACCACAGCGGCGACCTGCTCCAGTTCACCTTCGGGCCCGAACTGCACCGGGGCGTGGCCGAGTTGGCCCGGGCCTCGGGCGCCACGCCGTTCATGGTGTTCCAGGCCACGATGGCGGCCCTGCTGACCCGGCTCGGCGCGGGCACGGACATCGCCATCGGCAGCGGCATCGCGGGCCGTGCCGACGAGAGCCTCAAGGACCTCGTCGGCCTGTTCGTGAACATGCTCGTGCTGCGCACCGACACCTCCGGCGACCCCACCTTCGCGGACTTGGTCGGCCAGGTGCGCAGGTCGAGCCTGGCCGCGTACACGCACCAGGACGTCCCCTTCGAGGCCGTGGTGGAGCGGATCAACCCGGAGCGGTCCACCTCCCACCACCCGCTCTTCCAGATCGCCCTGGCGCTGCAGAACAACGAGGAGGCGCACTTCGAGCTGCCCGGTCTCCGGGTCGTGGCGGACGGCAGCGGCACCGGCACTGCCCGCTACGACATGCTCTTCAGCCTCCATGAGACCTTCGAGGACCGTACGCGGCCCGCGGGCGTCCAGATCGCGGTCGAGTACTCCACCGAGCTGTTCGACGCCGCCACCGTCGAGACGCTGATCGCCCGCTGGGAGCGGCTGCTGACCACCGCGGTCACCAACCCCTCGCACCGCGTCAGTTACGCCGATCTGCTCACCGAGCGGGAGCGCGGCGAGCTCCTCGCCGCCGAGCGGTCCCCGACCCCCCGGGAGGTCGAACCGGCCACGTTCCCGGCGCTGTTCGCGGCCCGGGTACGCCGGACCCCGCAGGCCGTGGCGGTGGAGTCGCAGGACGTGGCCCTGTCGTACGCGGAGCTGAACGCGCGGGCGAACCGGATCGCGCACTGGCTGATCGCCCGGGGCGTCGGACCGGAGCGGCTGGTGGGCGTGGCGATGGAGCGCGGCGCGGAGCAGGTGGCGATTGTGCTGGGCATCCTGAAGGCGGGCGCGGCGTATCTGCCGGTGGACCTGGAGTACCCGGCCGACCGGATCACGTACATGGTCGGCGACGCTCGCCCGGCGGCGGTCCTGACCACCGGGGAGTCGGCGGGCGAGCTGCCCGAGGGCCTGGCAACAGATGTCGTCGCGGTGGACGCGGTCGACGTCCGGCAGGCCTGGGCGCAGAGCCCGGACAGCGATCCCGCCACCGCCCTGACCCTGGCGCACCCGATGTACGTCATCTACACGTCGGGTTCGACGGGCCGCCCCAAGGGCGTGACCGTGACCCATGCGGGGCTGGCGGCACTCAGTGCCGACACGCGTGAACGGCTGGCGCTGGCCTCGGACTCCCGGGTCCTCCAAGTGGCCTCGCCGAGCTTCGACGCGGCGTTCTGGGAGCTGGTGCAGAGCCTGACGGTGGGGGCCACGCTGGTGGTGCCGCGGCTGCGCAGGCTGGTGGGCGACGACCTGTACCGGACGCTTGCGGAGCGGCGGATCACCCATGTGATGCTGCCGCCGAGTGTGGTGGCGGCGCTGCCGGAGGAGGCGGCGCACACCCTGACCGGGCTGCGGGTGCTGACCGTGGGCGGTGAGGCGTGCCCGCCGGGGCTCGCCGGGACATGGGCACCGGGGCGGCGCTTCGTCAACGCCTACGGCCCCGCCGAGACCACGGTGTGCGGTGCCATCAGCGCCCCGCTCACCTCCGCTCGCACCCCGATCGGCACGGCCGTGGCCGACAACCGGGTGCGGGTCCTCGACGACCGCCTCGCCCCGGTACCCCCGGGCACGCCGGGCGAGCTGTACATCGCCGGGCCCAGCCTGGCGCGCGGCTATCTGAACCGGCCCGCGCTTTCCGCCGAGCGGTTCGTGGCCGACCCCTACGGCCTTGCCGGGGCGCGCATGTACCGCACCGGTGACGTGGTGCACCGGGGCGCGGACGGGCAGTTGACGTACCTGGGGCGCAGCGACGACCAGGTGAAGGTGCGCGGTCTGCGCATCGAGCCGGGCGAGATCGAAGCTGTGCTGGCCGGGCACCACGGAGTCGCCCGGGCGGTCGTGGTGGTGCGCGAGAACCGCGGGGCCGCGCAGCTGGCGGGCTATGTCGTGCCCACCGGCGCCCAGGCGGCGGACGACGAGGACTTCGACATCACCGCCGGCGTCTCGGTCAGGGAGCTGCGCCGCTTCGCCGCCGCACGCCTGCCGGAGTTCATGGTTCCCTCCTCGTTCACCCTCCTGGACGAGCTGCCGTTGGGCCCCAACGGCAAGCTGGACCGGGCCGCCCTGCCCGCACCGGACTTCGCTGGGGCCGACTACCGCGCCCCCGGCACCGAGACCGAGCGGGTCCTGGCCGCTGTCTACGCGGAGGTCCTGGGGGTGGAGCGCGTCGGCGGCGACGACGACTTCTTCGCCGTCGGCGGTGACAGCATCCGCTCGATCCAGGTGGTCTCGCGGGCCCGTGCGCACGGCGTCGAGGTCACTCCGCGGCAGATCTTCGAGTGCCGCACGGTGGCCCGGCTCGCCGAGGCGGTGGGTTCCGCGCCGGCCGGCCCGGTCCACGAGGAGCCGGTGGGCGGCGGCGTGGGCTTCGTGCCGCTGCTGCCCGTCGCCCGCCATGTGACCGGACTCGGCGGCGGGCACGACCGGTTCGCGATGTCGACGGCGCTCACCCTGCCCGTCGGGATCGACGAGGCGGGACTGGCCGCCACGCTGGCGGCGGTTGTGGACCACCACGACGTGCTGCGCTCGCGCCTGGTCACCTCCGGAGCGGGCGCGGAGCCGGGCCTGGAGGTGGCCGAGGCGGGCACGGTGGACGTGGCCCCGCTCATCCGCCGTGTCCCGTGTGCCGGTGACTGGGAGGACGCCGCCTGGCGGCGCCGTGCGACGGCGGAATTGAACGCCGCAGTCGGCGAACTGGCCCCGTCGAACGGGGAGATGGCGCGGTTCGTGTGGTTCGACGCGGGAGCGGAGACCTCCGGCCGCCTGATCGCCGTCCTGCACCACCTGGTGGTGGACGGTGTCTCCTGGCGGATCCTCGCGTCGGACCTGGCCCGGGCCTGGGGGGACGTGCGGCAGGGCAGGACCCCGGTGCTCGCGCCGGTGCCGACGTCGATGCGGTACTGGGCCCACGCCCTGACCGCGGAGGCGGCTCGTCCGGAGCGGGTGGCGGAGCTGGGGCTGTGGCGGTCCGTGGTCGAGGGCCCGGACCCGGCCGTCGGCCCGCGCGCCTTCGACCCGGCCGTCGACGTGCGCTCCACGGTGCGGACGATCGAGGTCGAACTGCCCGCGCGGGCCACCGAGTCGCTCCTGACGACGCTGCCCGCCGCCTTCCACGGCGGCGTCGACGACGGCCTGCTCACCGCGCTCGCCCTCGCGGTCGCCACCTGGCGCCGGGAGCGTGGCGTGGACGAGTCGGCGCTCCTGCTGAGCCTGGAGGGGCACGGCCGGGCGGAGTCGGCCGTCCCGGGCGTCGATATGTCGCGCACCGTGGGCTGGTTCACCACTCTGTTCCCCGTCCGCCTGGACGTGGACGGCTTCGACCTCGACGACGCCCTCGCGGGCGGCCGCTCCGCGGGCGGCGCGGTCAAGGCCGTCAAGGAGCAGCTCAACGCGATCCCGGACCAGGGCATCGGCTATGGCCTGCTGCGGCACCTCAACCCGGCCACGGCCGAGGTCCTCGGTGCGCACGGAACCGGACAGGTGATGTTCAACTACCTCGGCCGCTTCGGCGCCGAGGGGCCGCCGCGGAAGCACCGTGCCCAGGACTGGGAGCTGGCCGCGGATGTGGACGGTGTCCACGCCGAGCTGGACGCGGACATGCCCGCGCTGGCGCCGCTGGAGGTCAACTCCTACGTCCTGGACACCGAGCGGGGGCCGCGGCTGCGGGCCGAGATCGGCTTCCCGGCCGGGCTGCTCGGCGAGGCCGACGTACAGCGCCTCGCCGACCTGTGGCGCACGGCCCTCGAAGGCGTGGCCCGGCATGCCGCCGAACCCGGAGCGGGCGGCCTGACGCCGTCCGACGTTCCGCTCGTGACGGTGCGCCAGCGTGACCTGGAGGCGTGGGAGGAGCGCTACCCGGGGCTCGTGGACGTATGGCCGGTGACGTCGGAGCAGTCAGGTCTGCTGTTCCAGAGCATGCTGGCGGACGCCGAGTTCGACGCGTACCACGTGCAGTTCGTCCTGCACCTGTCCGGCGGCGTCGACGCCGCGCGGATGCGCGCCGCGGGCCAGGCACTGCTCGACCGGTACGCCAACCTGCGCGCCGCGTTCGTGGCCGGTGCCGCAGGCCGGCAGGTCCAGCTCATCGTCGACGGCGTTCGACTCCCGTGGCAGGTCGTGGACTTGCGGGAGTGGCCCGAGAGCGAGCGCAGCGAGCGGTTCGAGCAGCTGCTGCGCGCGGACCAGGCGGCGCACTTCGAGCCCGCGGTGGCGCCGATGCTGCGGATGACGCTGGTCCAACTGACGGATGACCGCTCGGAGTTGGTGTACACCGCCCACCATGCGCTGTTCGACGGCTGGTCCTTCCCGCTGCTGCTCCAGGACCTGATCCGGCTGTACGGCAGTGCGGGCGACCCCGCCGGGCTGCCCCGGGTGCGTTCCTACCGGGACTTCCTGTCCTGGCTCGCACGGCAGGACCACGAGGCCTCGGCCCGCGTCTGGGCGCGGGAGCTGGCGGGTGTGGAGGGGCCGACGATGCTGGCTCCGGCCGCCGCCGGAGCCGAGCCGACCGATGCGGACGAGGAGGGCTTCGGTCATGTCGCGCTGCCGCTGGCGCCGGAGACCACCCGTGCGCTCCAGCGCCGTGCGAGCGAACTGGGCGTCACCCTCAACATCCTGCTGCAGGGCGCGTGGGGTGTGCTCCTCGGGCACTTGACGGGACGTCAGGACGTGGTGTTCGGCGCCACGGTCTCCGGCCGTCCGCCGCAGGTGCCGGGCGTGGACCGGATGGTGGGCCTGTTCATCAACGGCCTTCCGGTACGCGTGGAATTCACCTGGCGGGACACGCTGGCCGACGTCCTGACCGCGCTGCGCGAGCGCCAAGCGGTGCTGATGGACCACCAGAACCACGGCCTGAGCGACATCCACGAGGCCGTGGGCGTCGGCACCCTCTTCGACACGATGGTCATCTTCGAGTCGTTCCCGATCGACCGGGAGGGCATGATCGAGGCGCACTCGGCGGCAGGGGTGGGCGTGACCGGGATGCGGGTGCTCTCCGGCACCCACTACCCGCTCATCGTGGCGGCCGACCCGGACCTGCGCATGGGCCTGCAGTATCAGCGCGGCCGCTTCGAGCACGCCGAGGTCGAGCGGATCGCCGCCCGCCTGGGCCGGGTGCTGACCCGCCTCGCCGCCGACCCGCTCACCCCCGTCGCCCGCCTGGACGTGCTGGAACAGGACGAACGCGAGCTGGTGCTCGGCCGGTTCAACGACACGGGCGTACGGGTGCTCGAGCAGACCGTGACCGGGCTGTTCGAGGAGCAGGCCGCCCGCACTCCGGACGCGCCCGCAGTGGTCCACGAGGGCGGGCAGCTGACCTACGGGGAAGTGAACGCGCGGGCCAACCGGCTCGCCCGGCACCTGACCGGGCTCGGGCTCGGGTCCGGGGCCCTGGCCGCCGTGGTCCTGCCGCGCACCCCCGACCTGGTGGTGGCGATCCTGGCGGTCCTCAAGACCGGCGCCGCCTATGTGCCCGTGGACCCCGGCCACTCCGGCGCCCGCCTGGAGCACATCCTGGCCACCGCCGCCCCGCACCTGATCGTCACCGACGCCTCGGTGGCCGCGGCGCTGCCCCGGCAAGGCGCCGCCGAGCGGCTGTGGCTGGACGAGACGGACGTGTCCGCGCAGCCGGCCGGGGACCTCACCGACGCGGAGCGCGCCCGCCCGCTGCTGCCCGACGACCTGCTCTACCAGGTGTACACGTCCGGTTCGACGGGCCTGCCCAAGGGCGTGGGCATCACCCACCGCAACCTGGTCAACGCCCTGGACGGGCTGGTGCGGCAGGTGGGGGCCCGGCCGGGCTGGCGGATGCTGGCCAGCACCTCGATCGGCTTCGACGTGGCCGCCTTCGAGCTGTTCTCCACCCTCACCACCGGCGGCAGCGTCGAACTGGTCCGGGACGTACTGGCGTTGGCCGAGCGCGACAGCTGGGACATCGACGTGGTCAGCTCGGTGCCCTCGGCCTTCGCCGAGATCGTCGACCGGCTCGGCGACCGCCTCAGCCCCACGGCGCTGGTGTTCGCCGGCGAGGCGCTCACCCCGGCCCTGGTGGAGCAGGTCCGGGCGAACTGGCCGCAGGCGCGGATCGTCAACGGCTACGGGCCCAGCGAGACGTTCTACGTCACCGCCCACGCCCTGGAGACGGACCGCGGCTACGCGTCGGGGGTGCCCGTCGGCCGCCCGCTGGGCAACCTGCGCGCCTACGTCCTCGGCCCGGCCCTGACCCCGGTGGCCCCGGGCGCGGTCGGCGAGCTGTACATGGCGGGAGCGGGCGTGGGCCGCGGCTATCACCGACAGCCCGCGCTGACCGCCGAACGGTTCGTCGCCGACCCGTTCGGTCCGGCGGGGGAGCGGATGTACCGCACCGGCGACCTGGCCCGCTGGACCGCCGACGGCGAGCTGGAGTACGCGGGGCGCGCCGACACCCAGGTCAAGATCCGCGGCTTCCGCATCGATCCCGGCGAGGTCGAGGCCGTCCTGGCCGCCCACCCCCGGGTCGCCCGGACTGCCGTGGTGGCGCGCGCCGACGCGGGCGGCAAGCAGCTGATCGCCTATGTCGTCCCCGCCGCCACCGATGGCGGGCCGACCGGCGCCGAGCTGCGTGACTTCGTGGCCGGGCGGCTGCCGGAGTTCATGGTCCCGGCCGCCTTCGTCACCCTGGAGCGCCTGCCGCTGTCGCCGAACGGCAAGCTCGATCACAGGGCCCTGCCCGCACCGGACCTGACCGGCACGGCCGCCTACCGTGCCCCGCGCACCCCGCACGAAGAAGTCCTGGCCGGCCTGTTCGCCGATGTCCTCGGCGTGGCCGAGGTCGGCGTCGACGACAACTTCTTCGACCGGGGCGGCCACTCCCTGCGCGCCACCCGCCTGGTCCACCGGATCCGCACGGTCCTGATGGTCGACGTACCGATGCGGACCGTCTTCCAGTCGCCCACCGTGGCAGAACTGGCCGCGCAGCTGGACACGGGGGCCGAGTCCCGCGGGCACACCGACCCGTACGGCGTGGTCCTGCCGCTGAAGAGCGGTGGCGGCAAGGCCCCGGTCTGGTTCGTTCACCCCGGCATCGGCCTGTCCTGGTCGTACCTGGGCATGGCCGTCCAGCTCGGGGACCGGCCGGTGCATGCCGTCCAGGCCCGCGGCTTCGACGGTTCTCCGCTGCCGGAAACCTTCGCGGCGATGGTCCTGGACTACGTGGCAGAGATCCTCACCGTGCAGTCCGAGGGCCCCTTCCACCTCATCGGCCACTCCATGGGCGGCACCCTCGCGCACGCCATCGCCGCCGAACTCCAGGGCCGGGGCCACGAAGTGCCGTTGGTCGGCATCCTGGACGCGGCCCCGAGCAACATCTTCGCCCGGCAGGACGTGGTCCTCGACCTGTCCGAGGCGCGGGACTTCCTCGAGGGCTATCTGCCGGGCGGCGCGGACGACCCCGAACGCCGGGCCCTCATCGCCAACGGCTCCGCCCTCATGGTCGAACACGTCCGGATGGCGCGGGAGTTCAGCCAGCCGACCTACCGGGGTGACGTCCTGTTCTTCAACGCGACGCTCAGCCCGGAGGCCGCCGCGGCGCACTGGGAGCCGTACGTGGAGGGCGATGTGCGTACGTACGACATCGAAGCCACGCACTTCGGCATGACCGAGCCGAAGCACGCGAGCGAGATCTGCAAGGTCATCAACCACCATCTCGAAGCGTGAGGAGCCCGAGCATGAGCACGAACCCGTTCGGCGACGTCCCCGACGGCCGGCGGATCGTCTTCGGCGCGGACGAGCGCCAGAAGTGCCTCGACCACGTCGGGGAGCACTGGACCGATCTGCGCCCGAAGAGCCTGCGCCGGCAGATGGCCGCGCGGCGCGGAGCCTGAGGGACGAGGGACCTTTCATGTACGACGTGATTGTGGCCGGGGCGCGGGTCGCCGGGTCACCGGCCGCGATGCTGCTCGCGGGCGCCGGATACCGGGTGCTCATGGTCGAGCGCGGCACGTTCCCCAAGGACACGCTGTCGACCCTGTACATCCACCAGCCCGGCATCGCGCTCCTCGACCAGTGGGGCGTCCTGGCGGACGTGGTGGCCACCGGCTGCCCGCCTCTGGACAAGGTCAGCTACACCCACGGCGGGATGCGGGTGGAGGGCACGTCCTGGCCGGTCGGCGGCCGGCGGACGTCTTACGCGCCGCGGCGCTTCCTGCTCGACTCGATCCTGGCGCGGGCAGCGGTCGACGCGGGCGTGGAGTTCCGCGAGAACTGCTCGGTCACCGACCTCGTCTTCGACGGCGACCGGGTCGTGGGCGTACGGCTGAACGCGGGCGGCGGGGCCGAGGTGGTCGAGCGCGCCCGCCTGGTCGTCGGCGCCGACGGCATGCGCTCCACGGTGGCGGCGAAGGTCGGGGCTCCGTACGAGATCGAGGCGCGGACCCTCAGCTGCTGCTACTACAGCTACTGGTCCGGCCTGCCCGCCGAGTTCCGGCTCTACCAGACCCCCGGGAATTGGGTGGGCACGGTGCCGACGAACGACGGCGCGGCGCTGGTCGCGGCGTACTTCCCGCAGGAGCGGTTTGCGGACATCAAGGGCGACGGTCTCAAGGCGCTGCTCGCGTGCGTGGCGCGGACGGCACCCGAGGTGCGCGCGGAGATGGACGACGGCAGCCAGGTGGAGCGGCTCTTCGGCACCGGCAGCCAGTTGAACTTCTTCCGCAGGGCCGCAGGCCCCGGCTGGGCCCTCATCGGCGACGCGGGCCACCACAAGGACTCCATCACGGCGCGTGGCATCACCGACGCCTTCCTCCAGGCCCAGCTGCTCGCCGACCGCATAGGGGACGGCCTGCGGGACCCGGACCGGCTGCGGAGGTCGCTGGAGGAGTTCGCCGCCCGGCGGACCGAGATGCTCCTGCCGGACTACAAGAGCACTCTGCGGACCGCCGAACTGAACCCGCCCGCGCACCACTTGGAGCTGCTGCGCGCGGTCGCCACGAGCAGAGAACTCGCCGACCGGTACTTCTCGACGCTGTCGGGTGCCTGTCCGGTCGACGAGTTCATCACGCCGGAAATCCTCGACCTCATGGACGAGATGAGCGAGATGAGCGAGGTGAGCTAGGTGAGCGAGATTTCACCGCGCTGACCAGCATAAATGAAAAGTGGCACCAGTTGGCTCGCATTGGCACCAAGCGTGTGCCATGCTGGATGCCATGGACCTCACGCCGTATGTCACCGATCTCCGGCACCAGCTCGCGGTCGCCGCCGGCGCGGGCGGGGAGGACGCTCAGGAACTCGCCGAGCGCCTCAACGCATTGCTGGAGCCGGCGGCCAAGCTCGCGCTGCTGAAGGCCCTGTCGGATGCCATGGCCGAGGTCACCCTCGACCTCGCGCCGGGTTCGGTCGAGGTGCGACTGCGGGGATACGACCCCGAGTTCGTCGTCACGTCGCCCTTCTACGGCGAGCGGCCGGACCGGGACCACCGGGACGGTGCCGGGGCGGGGGCGGCCGCGCCGGCCCAGCCGATCGCGGCGCACGGGTCCAACGGGTCCAACGGGTCCAACGGGTCCAACGGGTCCAACAGGGAGGAGGGCAGCAGCGGCGCGCGTATCAACGTCCGCCTCCCGGGCCACCTGAAACTGCGGGCCGAGCAAGCCGCCGAGCGGTCGGGATTCTCGCTCAACGTCTGGATCGGCCGGGCGATCTCGACCGCCCTGGAGCAGGGCGTCCAGGGGCACCGCGAGGACGAGCCGGCGTCGCCCGGGGGCCAGACCGCGAGGACCTTCACCGGCTGGGCGCGCTAGCCGGCGCCGTCAGCGTACGCCACGCGCCCGGCCAGCGGGGGCGCTCACCAGACCAGCAAGGAGGGGACAGCGATGCCTGCCTTCGACACGCCAGAACCCATCACCGCCACCATCCACGTCGAGTACGGCTGCGCCCGGATCACGGCCGCCGACCGCTCCGACACCATCGTCGAGGTCCGCCCGACATGCGACGACAACAAGGCCGACGTACGGGCCGCAGAGCAGACCCAGGTCGAGTACGCCGCCGGCAAGCTGCTGGTGAAGACCCCGAAGGGGTCGGCCCTGAAGATGGGCCTGCCGGGTTCGGTGGACGTGGCGGTCGCCCTGCCGCACGGTTCGCGGCTGATCGGCCACCTGGAGATGGGAGACCTCAGCTGTGAGGGCTCCATGGGGGCGTGCGACGTCCGGACCAGCGCCGGGGACATCCGGCTCGACCAGGTGGGCGCGGTCCAACTGCGCACCCAGCACGGGAACATCACCGTGGACCGCGCAGCGGGCGCCTGTGAGTTCACGACGGGCTCCGGCGAGGTGCGCGTCCGGGAGGTCGACGGCGCCGCCGAGGTCAAGAACGCCAACGGCAACACCTGGATCGACGAGATCACCGGCGAACTGCGGCTGAAGGTCGCCAACGGGAACGTCTCCGTCGGCCGCGCGCACGCCTCCGTCTTCTCGAAGTCCGCCAACGGCAGCACGCGGATCGAGGAAGTGACCCGCGGCACCGTCGACCTCCAGGGGAAGTTCGGTGACCTCGAGATCGGCATCGGCGAGGGCAGCGCCACCTGGCTGGACCTCAAGTCCCGGTCCGGCAGGGTCTACAACACGTTGGGCGCCGCCGACGGGCCCGGCGAGAGCACGGAGACCGTCGAGGTGCACGCCGCCACCGGCATCGGTGACATCACGATCCGCCGCGCGCAGGGTTCATGGCCCGAACAGATCCGGGCCCCCCACATCAACGACAGGGACGAGGCCTGATGAAAGCCACCGCCGAACCGATCACCCCGGACAGGGGGATCACCGCTCACGGACTGCGCAAGTCGTACGGAGAGAAGTCCGTACTCGAAGGAGTCAGCCTGCACATCCCCGAGGGGACGATCTTCGCGCTGCTCGGTCCCAACGGGGCCGGGAAGACCACCACCGTCCAGATCCTGTCCACGCTCATCTCCGCCGACGGCGGCCAGGCGCGGGTCGCCGGGCACGACCTGGACCAGGAACCGGACGAGATCCGTGCCGCCATCGGAGTCACCGGGCAGTTCGCGGCGGTGGACGAGTTACTGACCGCCGAGGAGAACATCCTCCTGATGGCGGAGCTGAGCCACCTCGACCGGAGTGTGGGCAAGGAGCGCGCCGCCCGACTCCTGCGCCGCTTCGACCTCACGGACGACGCCGACAAACTTGTCTCCACCTTCTCGGGCGGCATGCGGCGCAAGCTGGACCTCGCGATGACCCTGGTCGCCGAGCCGAGCGTCATCTTCCTCGACGAGCCGACCACCGGCCTCGACCCGCGCAGCCGCCGTACCATGTGGGAGCTCATCCGCAACCTGGTCGCCGACGGCGTCACCATCTTCCTCACCACGCAGTACCTGGAGGAGGCGGACCAGCTCGCCGACCGCATCGCGGTCCTGGACCACGGCAAGCTGGTCGCCGAGGGGACCGCCGAGGATCTCAAGAACCGCATCCCCGGTGGCCACATCAGCCTCCGGTTCTCCGACGAGAGCGGACTGGAATCGGCGGCCGGGCTCCTCGGCTCCGTGGGCCGCAACACCGAGGAGCTCACCCTTCAGGTCCCCAGCGACGGCGGCATCCCGACCCTGCGGGCCGTCCTCGACGTCCTCGACGACGCCGGGGTCCAGGTGGAGACGCTCACCGTGCACAGTCCCGACCTCGACGACGTCTTTCTCGCCCTGACCGGCCAGGCCGACGCGCAGAAGGAGAACGTGCGATGAGTACCTCCTCGTTCGCGTTGCGTGACTCGAAGGCGATGCTGCGCCGCAACCTCAAGCACGCGCAGCGCAATCCCCAGATGACGGTCTCCGTCGTCGCCATGCCGATCGTGATGCTGCTGATGTTCGTGTACGTCTTCGGCAGCGCGCTCGGCAACGGCGTCGACCTGCCGGGAGCGAGCGGCGGGAGCGCCCGTGACGACTACACCAACTACGTCACCCCGGGCTTCGTCCTCATGGCGGTGGCCACCAGTTCCATCGCGACCGCCGTGTCCGTGTGCTCCGACATGACCAAGGGCATCATCAACCGCTTCCGCACCATGGCCATCTCCCGCGCCTCCGTGCTGACGGGCCATGTGGGGGGCAACGTCATCCAGACCCTGATCAGCCTGGTCCTGGTCATCGGCGTCGCGCTGGCGGTGGGCTTCCGGCCCGATGCCACCCCCGTCGAGTGGCTCGCCGCCATCGGCGTCATCAGCCTGCTCGCCATCGCCTTCAGCTGGATCTCGGCGGCGATCGGCCTGGGGTCCCAGACCGTCGAGGCCGCGAGCAACGCTCCCATGCCGCTGACGTTCCTCCCCTTCCTCAGCAGCGCCGTCGTCCCCACCGACTCCATGCCGGCCGGACTGCGCTGGTTCGCCGAGTACCAGCCCTTCACCCCCATCAACGAGACGCTGCGCGGACTCCTGATGGGCACCGAGATCGGCAACGACGGCGTGATCGCCGTCGCCTGGTGCCTCGGCCTGAGCCTGCTCGGCTACCTGTGGTCCCGCTCGATCTTCAACCGCGACACCAGGAGCTAGAGACAGAACCGCGTAGCCCCGGGGCTCCTCGACGGGACCCCCGTGACGCTGGGCACGGTCGGCCGCCACACGGGAGAGAGTGATGCGGACATGACGGAACGGCCGTCGGGAGCACGAGGACGGACACGCACCCGGAGCGGTGCCGCCCTGGGCGGCGCGGGCTTCGAGGGCGACGACGCCCGCAGCCGTACGTCGGAGGGGACCGCGCCGGCCCCGAAACGGCCGACCGGGCAGTGCACGCTCACGCTGAAGTCGAAGGACACGGCCTACGACGGCGGCACGAGCACCCGGCACACCACCGTCAAGGTCACCTCGACGCCCTGATGGTCCGCGGACCACGGCTCGGCGCGCTCCTCGACGGCGTGACGGGCCACGAGGCGCCCGCGCGGCTGGCACGGCACCGGCGTCTTCGGCTACGCCCACCAGGTCGTACGGGCCGGTGCGCGGGGGCCGCCGCTCCTGAGCCGCGGCGCCCCTGGTGGCACTGGCGCAGCTTCACCCGGGGCCGCCTGTGGCGCGCTCGACGAGGACGACGTGGCGGACCCCTTCGACGGCAAGCGGGACATCGAGTCCTTTGAGACACCGGTGACTTCGGATGAGACACCGGTGACTTCGGACCGCATCGGCGCCGACGGGCCCTCCGGGGAGTGCGTCCCGAAGTCCCCGCGCGGCCGCCGCCTCACGGCCCGCGTCCACCAGCTCGACACCCGGTTCGGCGGCGCGGGGAGGGCCGGCCGAGACACGGGCCCCTCGCCGCCGACCCGTCCGGGCGGGGGATTTCCCGGCTGCGGCTGTACGGCTCGCCTACGGCGGTTGGTGCGGGGGTGCTGACGGCGCGGTACCGGGAGCTGGGGGAGGCTGAGGCGGAGCCCTACGGGGCCTTCCCCGATCCCGCCCCTTCCCGAAGCTGGGGGCTCTGCCCCCAGACCCCCACTCCTCAAACGCCGGAGGGGCTGGATATCCCACCCGCCCGCCCCTCTTCAGCCCGTCCGGCTCCGGCACCGACTACGCCGCATGCCCCCCGTCCACCGAAAACTCCGCCCCCGTCACATACGCCGCCTCACCCCCGGCCAAGTACGCCACCGCGGAAGCCACCTCCCCGGCGGAGCCATAGCGCCCGAGCGCCGTCCCGGCGGCCTGCGCCTCGGCGTAGGGCCCGTCGGCGGGGTTCATGTCGGTGTCGATGGGCCCGGGATGGACCAGGTTCACGGTGATCCCGCGCTCACCGAGCTCGCGGGCGAACGCCTTGGTGAGCCCGACGAGCGCGGCCTTGCTGGTGGCGTACAGCGTGGCGCCGGCCCCGGGCACGTGCTGCACGATGCAGGAGCCGATGGACACGATGCGCCCACCACGCCGCATCAGCCCGGCCGCCGCCTGGGAGGCGAGGAACACCCCGCGCACGTTCACGGCGAGCACCCGGTCGACATCGGCGAGGGCGAGGTCCCCGACGGGCCCGAGCACCCCCGCGCCGGCGTTGTTGACGAGGATGTCCAGGCCGCCGAGGTCGTCGGCGGCCCGCTCCACGGCGCCCGCGGCGTCCCCGGCGTCGGCCGCGTCGGCGCGGATCGCGAACCCGCGCCGCCCCATCGACTCGATCTTGGCGACGACCTCGCGGGCGGCGTCCTCGCCCTGGACGTAGGTGACGGCCACGTCGGCGCCCTCCTGGGCGAGCCGCAGGGCCGTCGCCGCGCCGATGCCGCGGCTGCCGCCGGTGACCAGAGCCGTCTTGCCGGTCAGAGAAGACATGTCCGTACCTCTTCGTTCTCGGAATTCGTCCGCGGAATTCGTTCGCGGAATGCGTTCGGGAAAAGTGCTTGCGGCTTCAACCGCTTCGACGTGTTCCATCAAAGCCGCGGGCACGGGCGGCGGCTGGCGGTAAACGGACGGGGATGCCGGGGGCGAGGTGCGGGGGAGGGGATGCTGGGGGCGCCGATGACTTTCGGGGCGGGTGGCGGTCTGAGTAGGTGAGTACAAGGAAGACCACGCCGCGGGCGCCGCGGCCGTCCCGAGAGGTCACACCATGAAGATCACGCTCACCCAGTTCCTCACCCTCGACGGCGTCATCCAGGGCCCGGGCGGCCCGGAGGAGGACACCAGCGGCGGCTTCACGCACGGCGGCTGGTCGTTCCCCTACGGGGACGAGGGCTTCATCGCGTTCGTCACGGAGGTCTTCGACCGGGCGGACGCCTTCCTACTCGGGCGCGGGACGTACGACATCTTCGCCTCGTACTGGCCGAAGATGACTGACCCCGCCGACCCCATCGCCTCCCGCCTGAACTCCCTGCCGAAGTACGTCGCGAGCACCACGCTGACCGGCGCCGACTGGCAGGGCACCGAGATCATCGGCCGCGAGGACCTGGTCAAGGACGTCACCGCGCTCAAGGAGCGGCCGGGCCGCGAGCTCCAAGTGCACGGCAGCGCGGGCCTCGCGCAGTCCCTCCTGGAGCACGAACTGATCGACACGCTCCATCTGCTGACGTTCCCCGTGGTCCTCGGTACCGGCAAGCGCTTCTTCGCGGACGGCGCCCTGCCCACCGCGTTCCGGCACACGGGCTCGCGTACGACGTCCAGGGGTGTCGCCATCAACAGCTACGAGCGCGACGGCCGCCCGGAATACGGCAGTTACTGACGCGCGGCGGCACTGTGAGGGCTCCGGGGAGGAAGTTAACTTCCGGAAAATTCGATGCACTTGACGTTGACACATCAACCTCTACGCGCGTCATCCTGGGGGCATGCGAATCCCCCCACGGATCCTCAGTGTCACTGCCCTCGCCGCCGCCCTGCTCGTCGGCGGCTCCGTCACCGCCACCGCGGACACCGCGGCCCCCCGCACGGTCGCCGCCGTCGCGCCCGCCGGGCTCTCGGCCGCCGCCGTAGGCGAGATCTGCTACTCCGACCTGCCGTCCCAGGCGCACGACACGCTCGAACTGATCGAGCGGGGCGGCCCGTTCCCGTACCCGCAGGACGGCACCGTCTTCCAGAACAGGGAAGGCATCCTGCCCCAGCAGAACAACGGCTACTACCACGAGTACACCGTCAAGACGCCGGGCTCCCCGAACCGGGGCGCGCGCCGCATCGTCACCGGTGAGTCCCAGCAGGAGGACTACTACACCGCCGACCACTACCGTTCGTTCGACCTCGTCGACCGCGGCTGCTGATCACGTTCGGGGCGGGGCCCGGCCGGGCCGGGGCGCGCGCCCGGGCTCAGCCGAACCTGCGGCTCTCCGCCGCGGCGAAGAGCGCGCACGCGAGGACGATCATCGCGATGCTCAGGTACAGCTCGTAGCCGTCGACGAAGGCCAGGTGCTGTACCGCGCCCCACCCGCCGAGCCAGCCGGTGAGCTCGTTCAACAGGCCCACCGCGCCCTGGATCAGCAGGATCACACCGAGAAACTCCAGCAGCTGTTTCATGGCACAACAGCCTCGTCCCGCGGCCCCGCGCGCACATCGGCCGCGGGGCGCGGCCTCGCCCGTCCCAAGGCGCACACCGGCGCCCGGCCCGTGCGCCCAAAGTCTCGGACGCTCCGACTTTCGTCGATGATCACGTTCGGGGGCCGGGTGCGGCGCCGTACGGTGCGTAGATTTGTCGGGTGAAGAGTCGTACGGAGCCCGCGGGCACGCCAGACGTCGCGGCCGGGGCGGAGCCCGTGGCCCGCAGGCAGTGGTTCCTGCCCTCGGCGGTCGCCGCCGAGCTCGATCCGGACCGGGCCACCGGCAGGACCGGGCGGTACAAGCGGACCGTGCGCGACTGGATGGTCGACTTCGCCTGCTTCCTGATCGCCGTCTTCCTCGGCCTGGTCATCAGCGACGAGGTGCAGCACAACCCCACCGTCTCCGACGGCTGGGCCGCGCTCGACCATCTGCTCGGCGCGCTCGCCTGCGCCGGGGTGTGGCTGCGCAGGCGCTGGCCGGTGGGGTTCGCCGTCGCGATGGTCGCCGTCAGCCTGCTGTCCAACACCGCGGGCGGCGCGGCCCTCGTCGCCTACTTCACGATCGCCGTGCACCGGCCCTGGAAGTACTCCGCCTGGCTCGTCGGCGCCGCCGTGGCGCTGATGGTGCCCTTCTACTGGTGGCGGCCCGACCCGGACCTGCCCTACGTCCTCTCGATCGTCCTCACCTCGCTGTTCGCCGCGACCACCGTCGCCTGGGGCATGTTCGTCCGCTCCCGGCGCCAGCTCCTGCTCGCCCTGCGCGACCGTGCCCGGCGCGCCGAGAACGAGGCCGCGCTGCGCGCCGAGAAGGCCCAGCAGCTCGCCCGCGAGGCCATCGCCCGCGAGATGCACGACGTCCTCGCCCACCGCCTCACCCTGCTCAGCGTGCACGCGGGCGCCCTGGAGTTCCGGCCCGACGCGCCCCGTGAGGAGGTCGCGCGGGCGGCCGGGGTCATCCGGGAGAGCGCGCACGAGGCCCTGCAGGACCTGCGGCAGGTCATCGGCGTCCTGCGCGGCGGCGACGCGGACGCTTCGGGGCGGCCGCAGCCCACCCTCGCCGCCCTCGACACGCTCGTCGCCGAGTCCCGGGAAGCCGGCATGAAGGTCGTCCTCGACCTGCGCGTCCCCGACCCGGAGACCGTGCCCGCCGCCGTCGGCCGCACCGCGTACCGCATCGCCCAGGAAGGCCTGACCAACGCCCGCAAGCACGCGCCCGGCGCCGAGGTCACCGTCGCCGTCGCGGGCGCGCCCGGCGAGGGCCTCACCCTGTCCGTGCGCAATCCGCCGCCCCCCGGCGAGGTGCCGCAGGTGCCCGGCTCCGGCCAGGGCCTCATCGGCCTCACCGAACGCGCCGCGCTCGCGGGCGGCCGGCTCACCCACGGCGGCGGTCCCGGCGGGAGCTTCGTGGTGGAGGCCTGGCTGCCCTGGGCCTGACGGCCGGTCCTTCGCCGGGGCGGCGGCCCTGTCGCCCGCCTGATGGCGAGGCTGTCGTGGACCTGGCGACCTGGTGACTTCGCTTCCGCACACCTTCTGTACGATCAGCCGCCACACCACGGAGAGTTCGGAGGGCGAAGAACGTGACGGGGGAGAGTCCAGTGGGGTCGTCCGGCGGTGCGCCGGGGGACATACCGGGGGACAGCGGGGCGGACCGGACGCACGGCGCGGACGCCCAACGGCTCGCGCGAGTACGGCGGTTCGTCCGGACGCGGCGCGGCGCCGTCGCCACCGGCCTCGCCGTCGCGCTGCTCGCGGGCGGCCTCGGCACCTGGGCCACGGACACCTGGCCCTTCGACGGCCGGGACCAGTACTGCTGGGGCGCCTGGGAGCAGGACAGCGGGCCCGGTGTCCTCGGCGACGAGGGCTTCGAAGGCGACGACGGCCGCAGCCGTACGTCCACGGGGACCGCGCCGACGCCCGGCTCGCCGCGCGGCGAGTGCCGGCTCACGGTCGCGTCCAGCCACACGTTCAGCGACGGCGACAAGGACCGGCAGCGCACCACCGTCCGCGTGCGGTACGGCCCGCCGCCCAAGTCCGCGGGCCAACGCGTCAGCTGGCTCGGCGGCTATCTCGCCGACCGCGCGATGCCCCTGCCGGGCGGTCTGCCCGGCGCCGCGGACGGCAACCACGGCATCCTCGTCCTGCCCGAGCGCTGCGACGCCCGCGACGGGCGGCCGACCGCCGTCACCCTCGACGCCCACGAGGAGGCGGCCGACGACGACAGGGTGCCCGACGTCCCCGACCTCGGGGGCTCCCAGGACGTCGCCGAGCTCCTCGTCGCCGCCGCCAACAAGGGGATGAAGGCCGCCGGTTGCGCCGGAGCCGAGCCGCTGCGCGTCACCTCGGTGCTGCCCGAGCTGCCCGAGCGCGCGGACACCTTCTCCCGCGGCCCCGTCTGCCGCATCCCCGGCCTCGACGTCCGCGCCGACCTCACCAAGGAGACCGCGATGCGCCTGGTGTACCAGGTCGGCGCGGTCAATGAGGACCTCCAGTCCTGCTCGGCGCGGATCGCCCGCTCCGTGCGCCTGGGGGAGCGCAGCGACCAGCCGCTGTTCGACGCCGTGATGGTGCGTGAGCCCCGGCTCACGCGCCTCCTGGACGGCGTGGCCACGACCGAGGCGCCCGCGAAGGGCTGGCGGGGCACCGGTGACTTCGCCGCCGACCGGCGCTTCGTGCGCGCCGAGTGCGCCGGGCGCCCCACGGCGTTCCTGCTGCTGGGCACGCCCACGGGGGCCACGTCCGACTACTTCGCCACGTTCACCAACGCGGTGGCGCGGCGCCTCGGCTGCGCACCGGTCGCGCCGACCACCGACGCGGAGGGGGGCCGTCGATGAGTGACATGGACAGGGCCATGAACAAGGGCGTCAAGGGCGCGGAGGACACGGACGCCGAGGGCACGGACGCCGAGGGAGCCGCGCTCACGGTGAACGCCGCGAAGGGCGACGGCGCTGTGGGCGCGCCCACCGACGGCGCGCCCACCGACGGCGCCCCCGCCGCCCCCGCGGACAAGCCCCTCGGCGTGCTCGCCGCCGCCATCGCCGCTGCCCCGCCGCCCTGGTGGCACTGGCGCAGTCTGCGCCGTCTCAGCCGAGGGCACCGTCGGCGGGCCGTCGCCGCCGCGGTCGCGGGGGCGCTGCTCGGCGGGACGCTCGTGGCCTGGCAGGTCGAGGCGGGGCCGTTCGAGCGGGAGCAGGCCTGCTGGGGCGCGCTCGACGAGGACGACGTGGCGGACCTGTTCCACGGCAAGCGGGACATCGAGTACTCCCAGATGGACATCGGGTACGACCGCATCGCGTCGGACGGTCCTTCGGGGCGGTGCGAGCTGCGGTCGCCGCGCGGCCACCGCGTCCGCGCCCAGCTGCACCGGCTCGACACCCGGTTCGGCGGCGATCGCGACGTGTGGGCCGACGAGTACCTGTCCGCGCGGATGACGCCCCTGGGCGGCGGGCTGCTCGGCATGGTGTCGGACACGCGCGCGTGGCTCGCCGTACCGGAGGGCTGCGTGGGCCGCACCCCCGACCGGGACGGCCCGCTCGTCGTCGACATGGAGGCGGGCTGGACGACGTACCGCGACGCCGTCGACCCCGACGAACGCGCCCGGCTCGCCCGCGCCGTCGTCAAGCTCGTCAACCACTACATGGCCGACCAGGGCTGCGACAGCGACCTCCCCGACCCCACCGACCGCCTCGCCGCCCCCGCGCGGTTCCTCGACGAGAAGCCGGACGCGTTCTGCGGCGTCAAGGGGCTCAGGCTGCCCGGCTCGCGCGAGAGCAGCAGCTACGAGCGCCCCATGGTGAGCAGCGGCGGCGGACCCGTGCGGACCTGCGACCGGGACGTCCTGTTCGGGCATCCGAAACTGCGCCTGATGACGGTCGAGAACTCCCGGCTCGCCGCGCTCTACGAGGGGCTCTCCTTCGAGGGCGGCCGCCGGATCACGGCCGAGGGAGACACCAAGGACCAGGTGCGGGGGCGCGGCTTCCTGCGCGAGGACATGGCGCTGTACCAGGCCTCCTGCCAGACCGGCGACGTCACCTTCCTCATCCGTTCGGACGGCGGCGGCCGGGCCGCCGACATCCGCAGGCTCATGCCGCGCTACATCGCCGCCGAGGCCGACCGCATCGGCTGCGGGCCGCTGCGCCTGAGGCTCCCGACGTGAGCGGGCCGGGGCGTGCCGAGGGGGCCCGCGAGGCTGGTTACGGTAGGCGCATGACACCGATCAGGCTGCTGCTCGTCGACGACGACCCGCTGGTCCGCGCCGGTCTTTCCTTCATGCTCGGCGGCGCCGACGACATCGAGATCGTGGGGGAGGCGGGCGACGGCAGCGAGGTCGCGGCCCTCGTCGCGGAGGTGAGGCCCGACGTCGTCCTGATGGACATCCGGATGCCGACGATGGACGGGCTCGCCGCCACCGAGGCCCTGCGCAAGCGGCCCGACGCCCCCGAGGTCGTCGTGCTCACCACCTTCCACGCCGACGAGCAGGTGCTGCGGGCGCTGCGGGCCGGGGCCGCCGGGTTCGTCCTGAAGGACACCGCGCCCGCCGAGATCGTGGCGGCGGTACGCGCGGTGGCCGCGGGCGAGCCGGTGCTCTCGCCCAGCGTGACGCAGCAGCTGATCTCGCAGGTGGCCGGGGGCGGGCCCGAACTCGACCGGCGGCGGCGCGCCCTCGACCGGCTCGATGTGCTCGGCGACCGGGAGCGTGAGGTCGCCGTCGCCGTGGGCAAGGGGGCGTCCAACGCGGACATCGCCGCCGAGCTGTACCTGAGCGTGGCCACGGTGAAGGCCCACGTCTCCCGCGTCCTGACCAAGCTCGACCTCAACAACCGGGTGCAGATCGCGCTGCTCGTCCATGACGCGGGGCTGCTCAACGAGGAGTGAGCCGGTTCCCGGGCCGGGTGGGAGGGGGGAACCCGGCCGGTCCGCCCGCGCGTTGAGGGAGTACGGCAACCGAAGGGGACCCGCATGGCGGACATCGTCGACCTCGCGGCGTACGGCGCCCGATTCACCACCGACCCCTACAGCGTCTACGCCGACCTCCGCGCCCGCGGGCCGGTCCACCACGTCCGCTTCCCGCCTCCGGACGACGCCGACGACCTCTATCTGATCGTCGGGTACGAAGAGGCGAGGGCGGCCCTCGCCGACCCCCGCCTCGCCAAGTCCGCGGCCACCGTGGGCGTGCTGCTCCCCGAAGAGGAAGCGCTCGGCACCAACCTGCTGATGGCGGACCCGCCCCAGCACACACGGCTGCGCAAGCTCATCGCCCGTGAGTTCACCGCCCGCCGCGTCGAGGCCCTGCGCCCCCGGATCCAGGAGATCACCGAAGGGCTCCTGGACGAGATGCTCGCCGCGGGCGACCGCGCCGACCTCGTCGAGGCCTTCGCCTTCCCCCTGCCCATGACGGTCATCTGCGAACTCCTCGGCGTTCCCGACATCGACCGCGCCGAGTTCCGCAGGATGTCGAACGACGTCGTCGCCCCGCCCACCGTGGAGGTGTGGAACACCGCCCTGGCGGACATGGCCGCCTACCTCGACGCGTTGATCGAGGCCAAGCGCGCGGCCGCCCCGGGCGAGGACCTGCTCGGCGCCCTGATCCGCACGACGGCGGAGGACGGCGACCGGCTCTCGGCGGGTGAACTGCGCGCGATGGCTTTCCTGCTGCTCGTCGCGGGCCACGAGACGACGGTCAGCCTCATCGCCGGCGCCGTGCACGCGCTGCTCACCCACCCCGGTCAGCTGGCCGAGCTGCGCGCCGACATGGGCCTCCTGGACGGCGCCGTCGAGGAGGCCCTGCGCCACGAGGGACCGGTGGCGAACGCGACGCACCGCTTCGCCGCCGAGCCCTTCGAGATCGGTGGCACGGTGATCCCGGCGGGCTCGGCCGTCATCGTCTCCCTCGCCGGGGCCGACCGCGACCCGGACCGCTTCCCCGCCCCCGACGACTTCGACATCCACCGCGCTCCGCGGGGCCACATGGCCTTCGGCCACGGCATCCACTTCTGCCTGGGCGCCCCGCTCGCCCGCATCGAGGGGAAAGTCGCTCTCCGCTCGCTCCTGGAGCGCTGCCCGGACCTCGCCCTGGACGGCACACCGGGGGAGTGGAAGCCGGGAATGCTCATGCGGAGCAGGCGCCACCTGGGCGTCCGATGGTAGAAGTCCCCTCATGACGGAACACGACCAAGAGCACGGCGCCGCAGGAGACTTCGACTCCACCGGAGCCCCCGACTCCACCGGAGCCCCCGACTCCACCGGAGCCCCCGACTCCACCGGAGCCCCCGACCCCGTCGGCGCCCTCGACCTCCCCCTGGCCCGCAAGACCCTGGACGCCCAGCCCTTCAGCCGCCTGGTGCGCGCCGAGGTCACCGCGTTCGGGGACGGCGCGGCCACGCTGGAGATCCCCGTACGCGACGAACTCCGCCAGCAGAACGGCTTCGTGCACGGCGGCGTCCTCGCGTACGCGGCCGACAACAGCATCACGTTCGCGGCCGGGACCGTGCTCGGCGCCGCGGTCCTGACGTCCGGCTTCACCATCCAGTACGTACGCCCCGCGACCGGCGCCCGCCTGGTGGCCCGCGCGACGGTGGCGGAGGCGACCCGCCGTCAGGCCGTCGTCCGCTGCGACCTGTTCGCCGTGGCCGACGACGGCACCGAGTCGCTGTGCGCGCTGGCCCAGGGCACGGTCCGCGCCACCTCGGCCTGAGCGCCCGCCCCCGAGGGCCCGGCCCGCCGTCGGGCGCCGCCGGGCCCGCGGCCTCAGCCCCCGTCGATCTCCGCGAGCCGCACCGGCCGCCGCTCGGCCCGCGACCGCTCGCACGCCTCCGCGATCCGCAGCGCGTGCAGCGCCTCGTGGCCGTCGCAGGGGTTCGTCCGCTCACCGCGCACGACCTCCACGAACGCGGCCAGCTCCGCCTCGTACGCGGGCGCGAAGCGCTCCAGGAAACCCGGCCAGGGCTTCTCGGGGGCGGGCGGCCCGTCCGGCTCGGCGGAGGTCAGCGGGGTGCGGTCGTTGACGCCGACCGCCAGCTGGTCGTCCTCGCCCGCGAGTTCCATGCGGACGTCGTAGCCCGCACCGTTGCAGCGCGTCGCCGTGGCCGTGGCCAGGGTGCCGTCGTCGAGGGTGAGCAGCACCGCGGCGGTGTCGACGTCGCCCGCCTCGCGGAACATCGCGGGTCCGGCGTCGGACCCGACGGCGTACACCTCCACCACCTCACGGCCCGTCACCCAGCGCAGGATGTCGAAGTCGTGCACCAGGCAGTCGCGGTAGAGGCCGCCGGAGAGCGGCAGGTACGCGGCGGGCGGCGGTGCCGGGTCCGACGTCATGGCCCGCACCGTGTGCAGCCGCCCGAGCCGTCCGGCCCGCACCGCCTCGCGGGCCGCCGCGTACCCGGCGTCGAAGCGCCGCTGGAAGCCGAGCTGGAGCACCGTGCCCGCCGCCTCGACCTCCGCGAGCGCGGCGAGGGTGCCGGGCAGGTCCAGGGCGATCGGCTTCTCGCAGAACACCGGCAGACCGGCCCGCGCCGCCCTGCCGATCAGCTCCGCGTGCGCCGAGGTCGCCGCCGTGACGACCAGGGCGTCCACCCCGGAGCCCGCCGTCCCCGCCGCGAAGAGCGCGTCCACCGAGGGCGCCGCCTCCGCGCCCACCCGGGCCGCGAGGTCCGCCGCCCGTGCGGTGTCCACGTCCGCCACGACGAGTGAGTCCACCCCCGGATGGCCGACCAGGGCCGCCGAGTGGAAAGTGCCGATACGTCCCGTTCCGATCAGTCCGATGCGCATGGGCACACCTTCGCCAGGCACCCGCGCTCCTGTCAATGGTTTGTCCTGACAACAGAACTACCGAACTTCCCGTCATCATCTCCCCGGACTACGCTCACCCCGTGACCGATCCAGCCGCGGCCAAAGCCGCCAAACCGGCCGTGGACCCCACGGTGGCCCTGCACCTCGGCGTCGACCGCAGCAGCCCGGTCCCGCTGTACTTCCAGCTGTCACAGCAGCTGGAGGCGGCGATCGAGCGCGGCGCCCTGACGCCCGGCAGCCTCCTCGGCAACGAGATCGACCTCGCGGGCCGCCTCGGCCTGTCCCGGCCCACCGTCCGCCAGGCCATCCAGTCCCTCGTCGACAAGGGCCTCCTGGTGCGCCGCCGGGGCGTCGGCACCCAGGTCGTGCACAGCCAGGTCAAGCGCCCGCTGGAGCTCAGCAGCCTCTACGACGACCTGGAGGCGGCCGGGCAGCGGCCCGAGACCCGGGTCCTGCGCAACGTCGTCGAGCCCGCGAACGCCGAGGCCGCCGCCGCCCTCGGGGTGGCCGAGGGCGGCGAGATCCACCTGGTGGAGCGCCTGCGCCTCGCCCACGGCGAGCCGATGGCGTACCTCCGGAACCACATCCCCGCCGGGCTCCTGCCGCTCGACACCGAGCGCCTCGAGGCCACCGGCCTCTACCGCCTGATGCGGGCCGCGGGCATCACGCTGCACAGCGCCCGCCAGTCCGTCGGCGCCCGCGCCGCCGGGGCCGAGGAGGCCGACCTGCTCGCCGAGCCGGAGGGCGCGCCGCTGCTCACGATGCGCCGGACGACCTTCGACGACACCGGACGGGCGGTCGAGTTCGGCTCGCACATCTACCGGGCCTCGCGGTACTCCTTCGAGTTCCAGCTCCTCGTACGGCCGTAAGAATGTTCTGACAAAGTCATTGACGCTGGCGGGGCGCACGGCTAAAACTCCCACCAGCCGCACGAGGCGGCCGGGGGAAGAGGTGGACCATGCGCACAGCCCGCACGGCAGCAGCCCTCATCGCGGTCGTCGCGCTCGCGGCCGGGTGCAGCAGTTCCGGAGGCAAGGGCGACGCGAAAGACGGGGACGGAGGTGGCGGCGGGAAGGCGGCCGGCACCCCGCGCCTGAAGATCGCGATGGTGACGCACTCCGGTGAGGGCGACACCTTCTGGGACATCGTCCAGAACGGCGCCAAGGAGGCCGCCAAGAAGGACAACGTCGAGTTCCTGTACTCCAACGACAAGGAGGGCAAGGGTCAGGCGGAGCTGGTCCAGACCGCGATCGACAAGAAGGTCGACGGGATCGTGGTGACGCTCGCCAAGCCGGAGGCGATGAAGACCGTGCTCGGCAAGGCGAAGGCGGCGGGCATCCCGGTCGTCACGATCAACTCGGGCGGCGAGTTCTCCACGCCCTTCGGCGCGCTGAGCCACATCGGACAGGACGAGTCGGTGGCGGGCGAGGCGGTCGGCGACGAGCTGACGAAGCGGGGCAGGAAGAAGGCCCTGTGCGTGATCCACGAACAGGGCAACGTCTCGCTGGAGCAGCGCTGCGCGGGCGTGAAGAAGACCTTCGACGGCACGGTCGAGAACCTGAACGTCGACGGCACCAACGCGCCCGGATCGCAGTCGTCCATCAGCGCGAAACTCCAGGCGGCCAAGGACATCGACGCCGTCGTCACGCTCGGCGCGCCGATCGCGGCGTACTCCGTGAAGGCCAAGGAGGACGCCGACAGCAAGGCCGAGATCGACACCTTCGACCTGAACGCCGAGGTGGTCAAGCGCCTCAAGGCGGGCGAGGTCGGCTTCGCCGTCGACCAGCAGCCCTACCTCCAGGGCTACCTCGCGATCGACGAGCTGTGGCTGTACCGGACCAACGCGAACGTCCTCGGCGGCGGCAAACCGGTCCTGACCGGCCCCGCCGTCGTCACCGAGAAGGATGTGCCGAAGCTGGAGAAGTACACCGCGCGCGGTACCCGATGACCACTCGGGTGATCCGCGTGACCGATACTTGGGCGGCGAGACCGCGAGCACTGCGAGAAGCACTGCAAACACTGCAAGGCAAGAGACGCAAGAAGGGCACGGCGACGTGGCAAGGGTTGGGACTGGAGTACGTGCGGTGGGTGCCGTGCTTGCGGCGGTGCTCGGGGCGTCCCTCGTGGGCTGCAGCAGCACCGGGGGCAAGCGCGCCGAGGACGCGCGCAAGGCCTCTCAGGCACAGGGCAGGGCGGCGGTGGACACGCCGCGCTGGACCGTCGCGATGATCACGCACTCGGGCGACGGCGACACGTTCTGGGACATCGTCCAGAACGGCGCCAAGCAGGCCGCGGTGAAGGACAACATCAACTTCCTGTACTCGCACGACGACGAGGCGCAGCAGCAGGCCCAGCTCGTGGACGCGGCCATCGACAAGAAGGTCGACGGCATCATCGTCACGCTGGCCAAGCCGGACGCGATGAAGGCCGCCGTGGCCCGCGCCAAGAAGGCCGGCATCCCGGTGATCACGGTGAACTCGGGCTCGGAGGAGTCCAAGGAGTTCGGCGCCCTGGCCCACATCGGCCAGGACGAGACCATCGCGGGCGAGGCCGTCGGCGAGGAGCTGACCAAGCGCGGCAAGAAGAAGGCCCTGTGCATCCTGCACGAGCAGGGCAACGTGGGCCACGAGCAGCGCTGCGACGGCGCCAAGTCCACCTTCAAGGGCAAGATGCAGAACCTGTACGTGACGGGCACCAACATGCCCGACGTGCAGTCCGCCATCGAGGCCAAGCTGCAGGCCGACAAGGACATCGACGCCGTCGTCACGCTCGGCGCGCCGTTCGCGGACACGGCCGTGAAGGCCAAGGAGGGCGCGGACAGCAAGGCGGAGATCGACACCTTCGACCTCAACGAGAAGGTCGCCGCGGGCCTGAAGTCCGGCGCCCTCGGCTTCGCCGTGGACCAGCAGCCCTACCTCCAGGGCTACGAGGCCGTGGACCTGCTGTGGCTGTACAAGTACAACGCCGACGTGCTCGGCGGTGGCAAGCCGGTCCTCACCGGGCCGCAGATCATCACCAAGGATCAGGCCGCCGAGCTGGAGGATTACGCGAAGCGGGGGACCCGATGAGCACGACCGCGCCCGCACCGGGCAAGCCGGTGGCCGACGAGCGGCTCCTGAAGACCTCGCCGCTGAAGAAGTTCCTCGGCCGGCCCGAGCTGGGCTCGGTCGTGGGCGCCCTCGCGGTGTTCCTGTTCTTCGCGGTCGTCGCCGACAGCTTCCTGCGCGCGGCGAGCCTCGCCACCGTCCTGTACGCGGCCTCCACGATCGGCATCATGGCGGTGCCGGTGGCGCTCCTGATGATCGGCGGCGAGTTCGACCTGTCGGCGGGCGTCATGGTGACGACGTCCGCGCTGATCTCGTCGATGTTCAGCTACCAGATGACGGCGAACGTCTGGGTCGGCGTGGGCGTGTCCCTGCTCGCCACCCTCGCCATCGGCGTCTTCAACGGCGTGATGCTGATCCGCACGGACCCGCCGAGCTTCATCATCACGCTCGGTACGTTCCTGATGCTGACCGGCGCGAACCTGGGCTTCACCAAGCTGATCAGCGACACCGTCTCCACCAAGTCGATCTCCGACATGGAGGGCTTCTCGTCCGCGAAGGACGTCTTCGCCTCCACGATCACCATCGGCGGCGTCGACTTCAAGATCACCATCGTGTGGTGGCTCGCGATGATCGCGGCCGCCACCTGGATCCTCCTGCGCACCCGCGCCGGAAACTGGATCTTCGCGGTCGGCGGCGGTGAGCACGCCGCCCGCGCGGTCGGCGTCCCGGTCGGCCGGACCAAGATCGGCCTGTACATGGGCGTCGCCTTCGGCGCCTGGGTCTCCGGCCAGCACCTGCTCTTCAACTACGACGTCGTGCAGTCCGGCGAGGGCGTCGGCAACGAACTGATCTACATCATCGCGGCCGTCATCGGCGGTTGCCTGATCACCGGCGGCTACGGCTCGGCGGTCGGCGCCGCCGTCGGCGCCCTGATCTTCGGCATGACCAGCAAGGGCATCGTGTACGCCGAGTGGAACCCGGACTGGTTCAAGTTCTTCCTCGGAGCGATGCTGCTCCTCGCGACCCTGCTGAACGCCTGGGTCCGCAAGCGCGCGGAGGCGACGAAATGACCACTGAGGCCGTGGCCGAGGAAGAGACGGCCCCCGCGGACCGTACGCCGCTGGTCGAGCTCGACGCCGTCAGCAAGTACTACGGCAACATCCGGGCCCTGGAGGGCGTCTCCCTCGAAGTGCACGCCGGGGAGATCTCCTGCGTGCTCGGCGACAACGGCGCGGGCAAGTCCACCCTCATCAAGATCATCGCGGGGCTGCACCAGCACGACGCGGGCAGCCTGCGCATCGAGGGTGCGGAGGCCAAGCTCTCCAGCCCCCGCGAGGCCCTGGACCGCGGCATCGCGACCGTCTACCAGGACCTGGCCGTCGTCCCGCTGATGCCGGTCTGGCGGAACTTCTTCCTCGGCTCCGAGCCGACGAAGGGCACGGGGCCGTTCAAGCGCCTAGACGTCGACCTGATGCGCCGCACCACGCACGCGGAGCTGCTTCGCATGGGCATCGACCTGCGCGACGTGGACCAGCCGATCGGCACGCTCTCCGGCGGTGAGCGCCAGTGCGTGGCGATCGCCCGCGCCGTGTACTTCGGCGCGAAGGTCCTGGTCCTGGACGAGCCCACCGCCGCGCTCGGCGTGAAGCAGTCCGGGGTCGTCCTCAAGTACGTCGCCGCCGCGCGGGACGCGGGCCTCGGTGTGGTCCTGATCACCCACAACCCGCACCACGCCTACCTGGTCGGCAACCGTTTCGTCCTCCTCAAGCGGGGTGCGATGTCCGGCAGCCACACGCGCGCCGAGATCACCCTCGACGAGCTGACCCGCCAGATGGCCGGGGGCTCCGAACTGGACGACCTCCGCCACGAGCTGGAGCGGGCTCCGGAGCCTGGCACGGGGTACGGCGCCCCGTAAGGGGCGCGGGGAACTGCGCGCTCAGCGTGCGAAAAGCCGCAGACGCGTCTGCCGAGTGCCCGGCAGATGCGTCTGCGGCTTGTGCGTGGCTGGTCGCGCAGTTCCCCGCGCCCCTTACGGGGCACCACGTCCACCTCCCCCGGGGCCCGGGGTGGCCGCACCCCGGGGACGCCCGTTGTGCGCGCCCCCGCGAGCGTGAGGCAGAATCGGCCCGATGAGCACCTACCGCGACCTCACGCACCGCGGCTCCGCACGAGCCACCGTTCTGCGGACCGTGGGCACGCGTGAGCGCCGATCCCATCTGACGGCGCCCCGCGTCCCCACCGTCGGCATCGACATCGGCGGCACGAAGGTGATGGCGGGCGTCGTGGACGCCGACGGCAACATCCTGGAGACGCTGCGCACCGAGACGCCGGACAAGTCCAAGAGCCCGAAGGTGGTCGAGGACACCATCGTCGAGCTGGTCCTTGACCTGTCCGACCGGCACGACGTGCACGCCGTCGGCATCGGCGCCGCGGGCTGGGTGGACGCGGACAGAAACCGCGTCCTGTTCGCCCCGCACCTGTCCTGGCGCAACGAACCCCTGCGCGACCGCATCTCAGGACGCCTCGCGGTGCCCGTGCTCGTCGACAACGACGCGAACACCGCCGCGTGGGCCGAGTGGCGCTTCGGCGCGGCCCGCGGCGAGGATCACCTGGTCATGATCACGCTCGGCACCGGCATCGGCGGCGCGATCCTGGAGGACGGCCAGGTCAAGCGCGGCAAGTTCGGTGTGGCCGGGGAATTCGGCCATATGCAGGTCGTCCCCGGCGGCCACCGCTGCCCGTGCGGCAACCGCGGCTGCTGGGAGCAGTACAGCTCCGGCAACGCCCTGGTCCGCGAGGCCCGGGAGCTCGCGGCCGCGGACTCCCCGGTCGCGTACGGCATCATCGAGCGTGTCAAGGGCAACGTCCCCGACATCACCGGACCCCTCATCACCGAGCTGGCCCGCGAGGGCGACGCCATGTGCGTCGAGCTGCTCCAGGACATCGGCCAGTGGCTCGGCGTCGGCATCGCCAACCTCGCCGCCGCGCTCGACCCGTCCTGCTTCGTCATCGGCGGCGGCGTCAGCGCGGCCGACGACCTCCTGATCGGCCCGGCCAGGGACGCCTTCCGCCGCCACCTCACCGGCCGCGGCTACCGCCCCGAGGCCCGCATCGCCCGCGCCCAGCTCGGCCCCGAGGCGGGCATGGTGGGCGCCGCCGACCTGGCCCGGCTGGTCGCCCGCCGCTTCCGCCGCGCCAACCGCCGCCGCGTCGAGCGCTACGAGCGGTACGAGCGCTACGCCGAGGCCCGCCGCTCCAACGACCGCACCGCCCAGGGAACCCAGTAGATGACCGTGCCCCGCCAGCCCTCGTCCCCGGACCTGCCGGGCCCGCCCGGACCGGGTGACACGGAGCAGCGCCCCCCGGAAGACCGCCGCCACATGCTCCGCCGCCGCTGGCTCACCGCGACGATCATCGTGCTGCTCATCGGCGTCCCCGCGGTGTACCTGCTCATCTCCGCGAACCAGAGCCGCGACAGCGGCCGCGACAAGGAGAAGAAGTACTCCGCGACCGGCCTCACCGCGGGCTGGCCCTCCAAGGTGCAGCGCCGCCTCTACGACGTGCCGATCCCGCCGTACTCCGAAGAGGTCGCCTACTACGAGACCAACAACTGGCGCACCAGCCGCCTGTACGTCCAGTTCCTCACCAGCAACGAGGGCCTCGACAAGTTCCTCAGGGCCACCGGCACCGGCAAGGGCGTCAGCGCGCTGAAGAAGAACGACATCACCATCAGCAAGCGCGACCGGAAGGTCGTCGGCTGGGAGTTCACCGACCCCGGGCCCTGGTGGGGCCTCACCCACGAGATGAAGAACCCCACCCCCACCCAGGACATCGTCGTGAACCGCTCCGACCCGAAGCACCCCATGGTGTACGTCGTCTCGACGACGACGCCGTAGCCGCACCGCGTACGAACGGGCCGAGGCCGTGACGTGACACGTCACGGCCTCGTAGCATGTCGGCATGATCCTCAGCCGCAGCACCTGTGCCACCGGAGCCCTCCGGGTCCGCGCACTGCCGTCGCACGACTGTTGTTGATCCTCGCTCGTTCTCCCTGGTACGTCGCTCCTCGCCCCGTGCGCCGCTCGCTTCCCTGACGGCGTACGGGACTTCGCGCACTCGGAACACCCTCACGCCCGCCGCGGAAGGCTGCCCTCATGACGCCCATGGAACCGATCACCGAAGCCGCGTACGACCGCCGTCGGCTGCGGCAGTGGCTCGTGGGCGGGGCCCGCGCCGACGGGGTGGCCCGCCGCGACGTGCTGCGGCTCGCCGCCGCCGCGGGCCTCGCGGCGGCCGTGCCGATCGCCCTGCCCGCCCCGCGCGCACGGGCCGCGACCGCGCCGGGCATCGTCAAACCGCTGCCCGACGACGTGTTCTCGGTGCGCGGCACGAACGCCGAGACCCGCTTCGACGCGCTCGCGGACACCGGACATCTCACCCCGGCGTCCCACTTCTTCGTCCGCAACCACACCACCACGCCCCGCCTTGACGCCGCCGCGTGGCGCCTCACCGTGTGGGGCGACGGACTCACCGGCGGCGCGCGGGAGTTCACGCTCGCCGACCTGAGGCGGCTGCCGTCGACGACGCGCACGGCGTTCGTGGAGTGCGCGGGCAACGGCAGGAGCCTGTTCGGGAGCCAGCAGGGCCAGGCGGTGTCGGGCACGGCCTGGACCCTCGGCGCCATCGGCACGGCACGCTGGCGCGGGGTGCGCCTCGCCGAGGTCCTGCGCCGGGCGGGCCTCGCGCGCGGGGCCGTGGACGTCATGCCCCGGGGCCTCGACGACGACTACGTCACGGCCGACGGCACCGACCTCGGCCGGGTGCGCCGCCCGCTGCCGCTCGCCAAGGCCCTGGACGACGTCCTCCTCGCGTACGAGATGAACGGCGAGCCGCTGCCGCCCGACCACGGCCACCCCGTGCGCGTCGTCGTGCCCGCCTGGATCGGCATCGCGTCCATCAAGTGGGTCGGCGACATCGAGGTCTCGACGACACCGCTCTACTCGCCCTGGAACACCGACTTCTACCGTCTGTTCGGCGAGCACCACCCGGCCGAGGGCTCACCGCCGCTCACCCGCCAGACCCTGAAGTCGGCCTTCGAACTCCCCTGGAACGCAACGCTCCGGGCCGGTGCCCGGCACCGCCTCACGGGCCGCTCCTGGTCGGGCGACGGAGCCGTCACCCGCGTCGACATCAGCACCGACCAGGGCGGGAGCTGGCGCCGCGCCCGCCTCCACGACGTGCCCCGACGCGGCTCCTGGGTGCGCTGGTCCACCGACTGGCGGCCGCGCACGCCGGGGCCCGCCACGCTTCTCGCCCGGGCCACGGACACGACCGGGCGCAGCCAGCCGACGACGACGGCCCACAACACCCAGGGGTACCTGTTCGACGCGGTGGTGCGGCATCCCGTGACGGTGGCGTGAGGGCGGGGCGGGCACTCAGGCGCCGGCGCCCCGCCACCCCTCGTACGCCGCCACCGCCACGGCCAGGTCCTCCCACGCCATGCCCGCCGACTTGAACAGGCGCGGGCGGGCCTCGTCCACGGGCACCTCGCCGCGGGCCAGCTCGCGCAGGGTGCGAAGGCGCCGCAGGTCGAACGCGGCGGTGGCGACCGCCTGCACGATGTCGCCGCACTCCCGCATCGCCACGGACCGGGACTCGGCGACGACCGTGGCCCGGCCGAGGAGGCGTTCGTCGACCTCGCGGGCGTCCGGTTCGTGCGAGCCGACCGCGGCGACGGTCGCGTGCGGGGCGAGCAGCGAGCTGTCGAACAGCGGCTCGCGCGCCGTGGTGCAGCAGCACACCACGTCGGCGTGGGCGACGTCCTTCGGCGCCGCGGCCGCCGCCGTGAGCCCCGCCGCCCCGCACCGCTCCACGAACGCGGCCACCCGCCCCTGGTCACGCCCGACGACGTCCACGTGCGCGAGCCCCGGACGCACCGCCCGTACCGCCGCCACATGCCCCCACGCCTGCGGCCCCGTCCCGAACACGAGCAGCCGCCCGACCTCCGGCGCGGCCAGGCGCCGGATCGCGGCGCCGGACACGGCGGGCGTGCGCAGCGAGGTGAGGGCGATGCCGTCGAGCAGGGCGAGGGGCTGGTGCGTCGCGCCGTCGAGCAGGAGGTAGAGGCCCTGGATGCGCGGCAGCCCGCGCTCCGGGTTGCCCGGGGTCACGGACGCCACCTTCACGCCCGCGTACGAGGCCGTCGACGACGGCATCAGCAGCAGCTGACCGCCCGTCACACCGACGACGGACCGCGCGGGTTCCGCCTCGGGGTCGAGCCCGCCGCGCGCGAGCACGTCCTCGACGGCGTCGACGGCGGCGCCCATCGGGACGAGCCGGTCGATCGTGGCGGCGTCGAGATGGGGGAGGGCCTGCTGGGGCGGGAGGGGTTCCTGTGGTGCGGGGGATTCGAGGTGCGGGGTCATTCGGTGATCCTCACCGCGGACGCCGCACCGAAACACCGGGGCGCGCCGGGCCCGTACGACCGCGGGAAGGGCGGCCATGACCTGCGCGGGAGTGGTTGGTCACGCGTCGGAACCGTGCGGCAGTATGGCCCGGTGCACATCATGATGCTCGGGCCGTTCGAGGTCCGGACCGCCGCCGGGGCGGCGGTGGAGGTCCCGGGCACCCGATTGCGCGCCCTGTTGTCCGCGCTCGCCCTCGAACCCGGCCGGGTCGTCACGCGGACGAGGCTCGTGGACTGGATCTGGGGGGAGCGGCCGCCCGCCGACGAGGCGAACGCCCTGCAGGTGCTCGTGTCCCGGCTCCGCCGGGTGCTGCCGGAGGGGTCGGTCGAGGCGGAGTCCGGCGGGTACCGCCTCGCCGTGGCGCCCGACGCCGTGGACGTGTGCCGGTTCGAGCGGCTGCTCGGCCGGGCGCGTGCCGCCGACGACTTGGCGCGGCGGGCGGAGCTGCTGCGCTCGGCGCTGGAGCTGTGGCGCGGCGCGGCCCTCGCGGACATCGCGCCGCACGGCAGCGACGCCTTCGTCGCCGCGGCGACGCGCCTCGACGAACTCCGTCTCGCCGCGCTCGCGGACCGGGTGGACGCGGACATCCGCCTCGGCCGCGGCGCCGGTCTCGTCTCCGAGCTGACCGAGCTGGTCGCGACGCACCCGCTGCGGGAAGGGCTCGTCGCCGCGCTGATGCGGGCGCTCGCCGAGGCCGGGCGGGGCAGCGAGGCCCTGATGGCGTATCAGAAGCTGCGCGAGCGGCTCGTCGAGGCGCTGGGCGTGGAACCCTCGGCCGAACTCTCCGCGCTGCACACCGCGTTGCTGCGCGGGGACGTGGGGGACGTGGGGGACGGGGCGGATGCCGGGGCCCGTCGGCCCTACGGCGAGCGCGCCGACCGCACCTCCGGTGCCGACCGCGCCTCCCGCCCGGACCGCGCCCCGCACGTCGGGGCCGCCTCCCCTGCCGAGACCACCGACCCCACCCGGCGCACCCCGCACACCTGGCGCACCGGGTCCGCCTCCCACGCCGTGGACGACGCCGACCCCGCCGACCCCGCCGACCGGGACGAGCGCCGCGAGCAGACCGGACGCGGCCCCCGCGACGGCCACGCGGAGCCGCAGCGGCCCCGCACGAACCTGCGCGCCGGTCTCACCAGCTTCGTCGGCAAGGACGAGGACGTCGCCGCGGTCGCCGACCTGATCACCGAGCACCGCCTCGTCACCCTCACCGGGCCCGGCGGCTCCGGCAAGACGCGCCTCGCCGCGGAGACCGCGCGGCGGATGCTCGGGGACCTGCCGGACGGGGCCTGGCTGGTCGAGCTGGCCTCGGTGCGGGCGGGCGGGGAGCTGGCCCAGGTCGTGCTCACCGCGATCGGCCTGCGCGACCAGGCGCTGGTCGGCGGCGGCGCGGGCGGGGACGCGGGCGGCGGTCCCGGCGGGGACTCGATGGACCGGCTCGTCGCGGCGGTCCGGGAGCGCGCGCACCTCCTCGTCCTCGACAACTGCGAGCACATGATCGAGGCGGCCGCCGCGTTCGCGGACCGGCTCCTCGGGGAGTGCCGGGGCCTGCGCGTCCTGGCCACGAGCCGGGAGCCGCTCGGCATCACCGGCGAGGCGCTCTGGCAGGTGGAGCCGCTGGCCCTGCCCGGGGCGGGCGCGGATCCGGACGCGGTCGGGGCGTCGCCCGCGGTGCTGCTGCTTCGGGACCGGGCCGGCGCCGTGCGCAAGGACATCGTCTTCGACGAGCCGACGCTGGCCGCCATGGCCCGGATCTGCCGTGCCCTCGACGGCATTCCGCTGGCCATCGAACTGGCGGCGGCACGGCTGCGCACGATGTCCGTCGAGCAGCTCGCCCTGCGGCTCGACGACCGCTTCCGGCTGCTCAGCAGCGGCAGCCGCACGGCGCTGCCCCGGCACAAGACCCTGCGCGCGGTCGTGGACTGGAGCTGGGACCTGCTCACCGAGGCCGAGCGGAGCGTGCTCGGGCGGCTCTCCGTGTTCTCCGGCGGGGCGACGCTGGACGCGGCCGAGCGGGTCTGCGGGGGCGCGGCCCTGGACGGGGAACAGGTCCTCGACGTGCTCACCGCGCTGATCGAGAAGTCCCTGCTGCTCGCCGACGACACGGCCGTGCCGCGCTACCGGATGCTGGACACCATCAGGGAGTACGCGGCCCACCGCCTGGCCGAGGCCGGGGAGACCGAGTCGGCCCGCCGCGCGCACCTCGCGTACGTCACGGAGCTCACCGCGACGGCCGAGCCGCACCTGCGCCGGACCGAGCAACTGGAGTGGCTGGCCGTCCTGGAGGCCGAGCACGACAACATCAACGCCGCCCTGCGCGGCGCCGTCGCGGACGGCTGGGCCCACGAGGCGATGCGGCTCGTCGGAGCCGCGGGCTGGTACTGGTTCCTGAGCGGCCGCAAGGCCGAGGGCACCGAACTGAGCGTCGCCGCCGCGTCCTTGGACGGCCCGGTCCCCGACGACGTGCGCGCCATGGCGTACGCCGTCGTGACGCTGTTCCTGATCTCGGGCCAGGGCGACCAGTACGCGGCGCAGGACTGGATCCACGAGGCGTACCGCTTCGCCCGGCGCGGCACGAGCCGCCACCCGCTGATGGTCATGGTCGACCTGATGGAGCGGATGCTGGCGGAGCCGCTGGAGTTCCTGGCCGTGTTCGAGCCCATGCTCACCGACGAGGACTCGTGGGTGCGCGCCCAGGCCCGGCTCAACCGCAGCCGGCTGCGGCTCACCGTCGGCCGCGTCGAGCCGGACACGGACAGGGACATGGAGATCGCCCTGGCCGAGTTCCGCGCCCTCGGCGACCGGTGGGGGATGTCCCTCGCGCTGATGTCCCTGGCCGACCGGCTCGCCCAGCGCGGCGCGTTCACCGAGGCCTGCGCGCACTACGAACAGGGCATCACGGCCCTGACCGAGCTGGGCGCGCTCGAGGACGCGCTCGGCCTGCGGGCGCGCCAGGCCCAGCTGTACTGGCTGCTCGGCGACGAGGCGGCCTGCGAGGCCGCCATGGCCGAGGCGCAGGCCTGCGCGGACCGGGTCGCCTGGCCGGACGCGCTGGCGGAGCTCGTGCTCGCGAAGGCGCAGCTGGCCCGCTGGCGCGGGCGGCGGGACGAGGCGTACGCGCACCTGGACGCGGCGCGGACGCTGCGCGTCTCCGGGACCAGGGGATACCTGCGGGTCGTCACCCAGGACCTGTACGGCTACCTCGCCGAGGACGTCGATGAGGCCCGCGGCCACTGGGCCGAGGCCTTCCGCGAGGCAGTGAAACTGGGCCATCTGCCGCTGCTCGCGCACGTGCTGGTCGGCGTCGCGGACCTCGCGCTGCGCCAGGGGCGGCACGAGCGGGCCGTGGCGCTGCTCGCGGCGAGCGAGAGCGTGCGGGGCACACCGGACCGCTCGCTGCCCGACGTCGACCGGATCACCGCGGCGGCCCGCGCCCGCCTCGGCGAGACGGCGTACGCCGACGCGGTCCTGGCAGGGCGGGTGAAGGACTGGCGGGAGCAGGCCGAGGCCACCCTCGCCGGGTGAAACCGCCCCGGTCCCTGCTGTTCGCCTGCTTCGCCCTGATCTCCTCGTACTTACCCCTATGACGGCACGTGATCACGGACGGTGACGACCGTATCGAACTGGCCGAATGACTCCGCGTCGGGAGATCGTCACGCTGCATCCCGTGCGTGCCCGGACCCGGTGCCCCAACGGGCACCTGTCGTGCCGTCGCGGCCCGCGGCGTGCCTGTCCCGTATACGCCTTGACAGTGCCCCTCATCGGGTGGGTGGCCCCGGTATGCCGGTGCGGAACCGGGGCCCAGGAAGAAGATCGTGTCACGGCGGCGCGCCGAAGTGACCGTGCCTGTGCTTGATTTCGCTGCCCGGCGGGTGGCCGTCACGGGTGGCGAGGAAGCGTTGTCCGGGCGGCCCCGGCGGATCCGTGACGAGCGGTGCGCGGTCGCGGTGAGCGGTCGTGCCGCCTCGTCGGGCCGTACGGCTGACTCGTGTTCAATTGTCCGTCCGCGGTGTGAGTCGGTCCGCGCTTCCCTGGTGTGCGGGCGGTCGTGAACCGCGCCGAGCGCGGAATACGGCCAGGTCAGTGAGGGGTCGTCGTGCTTCGGCCCAGGGTGGCGGTCCTGTTTCGCATGCCTGTTCGCGCGGGGTCGCGAGTGTTCGAGCCGTGGTGGCGCGCACCGTCCAAGTGGTGTCGCCGACGGGTTCGGTCACGGATGGCGACGTACGGAAACGAGGTGGCCGAAACTAGCTTCTGCGCGACAGAAGAATCTTGGGATTCTCTGGTCATGCGCCTCTTCAGGCACTTAAGTACCTGTCAGGCACGCGCTACCTGCGAAGGGCGAAAGGCGTCGGCCCAGTTGACGGGCCGTCGGTCGTCTCCGCGCCGCCCGTCAGCCCACGCCGCTGTCCCTGCGCCACCGTGCCGCTCCGTCCCGACTGTCCGAGGGGTCCTCTGTCTATGACCGCCAGCGCACACCGTCTGGTGTCGTGCTCACGTCACTCGGCGAGGCCCAGTGCTGACGGCAGCGACCAGCGGGCGGACCGCCGCGAAGCACGCCCCGAGCGGCCCCACGGCCTCCTCCGGCCCGCCCTGTGGCCGGCCGGCCGAGAGGGACGTTGATGGCGAGTTCGAACCCGGCCGGCCGTGACAGAGACCTCTACGCGGCGGTGCAGGACATTCAGGCGGGCTACTGGATGGAGATGCGGCAGGTGCTCGCCCGGACGGGCAACTGGCCGCAGTGGACGTCCCGTACCCAGGTCCTCGGGATCGTCGCGGCTCAGGCCAACGTCGTGGAGCTGTGGCTCAAGGAGGAACCGGAGAGCCTCGCCGCCCGGGTGATGTACGCCAGGGTCGCCACCGAACGGGTGCTGCAGGCCCACCGCAGGAACTGGGCGCGCGACTACCGCAAGGCCCAGGACCTGGAGAAGCTCGTGGCCCGGGCCCGGGACGCGTGCCACCGCGCGGCCGAGGGCAACCCCGACGACGCGGTGCCCTGGATCTGCCGTCTGGCCCTGGCCGAGACGGACACGGCGGGACTCCACCCGGAGCACGACGTGGCACCGCCGCCCCACGAGTACCTGCTGCCCCGCGGGCCCTGGGGCCTGCTGGGGGAAGCGCACCGAAGGGACCAGTACAACCGCGAGGCCTGGCACCGCATGTCCCAGGCCCTCCAGGCGCGCCCGGGCCCCGCGGGCCGCCAGGCCGTCGCGACGGACTTCGCCCGCTGGACGGTCTCCTTCGCGCCGCCCGACTCGCCCCTGCTCCTGCTGCCCCTCCACGCCCGGGTCCAGGAGCACAGGGAGCGACGGGACAGAGGCGCCGAGGTCATGCTGAACCTGCTGTGGACCAGGGAGGACATCACCCGGGCCGTCACGCAGGCGTTCGAGGGCTGGTTCCGGAAGTGCGATCCGGCCACCAGCTCCCAACTGGATCTGAACTACCTCGCCTACGCCCTGGCAAGGGGCGGTTTCGCCCGGTGGGCGACCGAGGTCTTCGACGCCATCGGCGACTTCGCCACTCCGGCCCCGTGGCAGTACGACGCCCGCTATCCCGAGGACCAGTGGCGAAAGGCGTTCGAGGAGGACCGCGTCGCCTGCCTGAGATCCCATCCCCGGCCCACGGGAGAACACCCGTGACCGCCGCCACGTCCCCCTGGCGGCCCGGCAGTCACCCCGCCTGCACCCCTTCTTTCAGTCCCTGTGCGGAGAACCCATGACATCGGTAAGAGCACGGCGCCAGCAGCCGAACCCGGTCCATGACGACGGGGAGGACGCACGCATCCTCCAGTCGCTTGGCTACACCCAGCAACTGCACCGTCGCATGGGCGCCTTCGGCAACTTCTCCGCCTCCCTCTCGGTCATCTCGATCATGTCCGGGACCCTGCTCCTCTTCGGGTTCGGCCTGAACTCGGGAGGCCCCGCGGTGATCATGTGGGGCTGGCTCGCCGTCGGCCCGCTGGTGCTGTGCCTGGCCGCCGCCCTGGCGGAGATAACCTCCCGCTACCCCACCAGCGGCGGCCTGTACTACATGGCGCGCCAGCTCGGCGGCGAGCGCTGGAGCTGGTACACCGGCTGGCTCAACCTCCTCGGCCTGCTCGGCGGCATCGCCGCCCAGGACTACGGCATCGCGACGTTCACCGCCGCGTGGATGAACCTGCAGTTCGGCTACGAGCCGACACCGGAATCCCTGCTGCTCCTGTACGGGATCATCCTCGCGCTGCACGCGGTCCTGAACCTCTTCGGCACCCGCCTGATGAACATCCTGACGTCCGTGAGCGCGTGGTGGCACCTGGCGGGGGCCGTCGTCATCATCGGCTCCCTGGCGTTCGTGCCCTCCGACCACCAGTCCGCCGGCTTCGTCTTCACCGAGTTCACCAACAACACCGGCTGGGGCGTCCCGATCTACGTGATCCTGATCGGCATGCTCCTTCCGGTCTTCGCCCTGGCCGGCTACGACACCTCGGCCCACCTGAGCGAGGAGACCAACCACGCCTCCGTCGCCGCGGCCCGCGGGATCTTCCGCTCGGTGGCGGTGTCCTGGATCGCCGGCGGCATCCTGCTGCTCACGCTCCTTTTCGCCATCCAGGACTACGCCGCGACCCTGGGCGGCTCGACCGGCGTACCGGTGGCACAGATCCTCCTCGACGCGCTGGGCGAGGCGGCGGCCAAGGCACTGCTTCTCGTGATCATCGTGGCCCAGTTCCTGTGCGGCTACACCGTGACCGCGAGCGCCAGCCGGATGATCTACGCCTTCGCCCGGGACGGCGCCCTGCCCGGCTCCGGGCACTGGAAGAAGGTCAGCCCCCGCACCGCCATCCCCGCCAACGCGGTCTGGCTCGCGGTCGTCGTGGCCTTCGTGCTCGCGCTGCCGTCCCTGTACTCCTCGACGGCGTTCTCGGCGGTGACCGCCATCTCGGCCGTGGGCTTCACCTCGGCCTACGCCATCCCGGTGCTGCTGCGGCTGATCCACCGCGACCGGTTCACCCCGGGGCCCTGGAACCTGGGCCGCTGGAGCCGGCCGATCGGCTGGGTGGCGGTGCTGTGGGCCGGCGCGGTCACGATCCTCTTCCTGCTGCCGCAGAGCAGCCCGGTCACCGCCACGACCTTCAACTACACCCCCGTCGCCGTCGTGGTGGCCTTCCTCATCGCCGCCGTGTGGCGACGCTTCGGACGCAGTTCCTACCACGTGCCCCGCTCCAGTTCCCCCAGCGAGGACAAGCAGTTCGAGGGCATCATCTGATGACGGCGACACCACGTGCGGGGGCCGCCACGACTGCGACGACCGCAACGACCCAGGGGAGTACGGTGACTGGTCTCAAGGAGTCCATCGAATCGGCACGGCAGCTCACGGTGGCCTGGCGCGCCATGGTGCTCGACCGCGACGCGGACGCGGACGTGCGCGACCTGCCCGGCATCGCCGTCCGCTGGGCCGACTCCCCGTTCTCGTTCTGGAACTGCGTCACGCTGACCGACCAGGGCGCGGGACCCGAACTCCTCGCGGAACGCCTGGGCCAGGCGGCGGACATCATGCGCGCGAAGAAGAACCCGGGCTTCCTGTGGCTCTTCGAGGACCTGCTCGACGAGGAGGCCCGCACCGCGCTGGCCCCGGCGGCCGAGCGGGCCGGCTTCGAGCACGCCTTCCCCGGCACGGGCATGGCCGGAGACCTGCTGCCCGTCCCCGACCCGGTCCACCCCGACCTGACGTTCGTGCGCGTGCGCACCGACGAGCACCTGCGGGCCTACGCGGACCTCCAGTCGCGCGCCTATGGGTTCCCCCTGGAGGAAGGCCGCGTCGGGATGGCCGGATCCGCGTACTGGAAGAGCGAGATGTTCGCCTACCTGGCCATGCGGGGCGACGTCGCGGTGGCGTGCGCCGCGACGGTCGAGGCGGAAGGCCGGCTCTTCGTCGCCTTCGTCGCCACCGACCCGGACTGGCAGCGCCGGGGCTACGGCGAGGCCGTCACGCGCAAGGCGCTGCACGAGGGCGCCCGCGCCACCGGCCTGACCCGCGCCACGTTGCACGCGACCGAGGCCGGGGCTCCCGTGTACCCGCGGATCGGGTTCGAGCCGAACACCCCCATCCACTTCTACACCTTGAAGGGGTGAGCCGACCCGGCTGAGGGGCGAGCCGACCCGGCAGAGGGGGGGCGAGCCGACCCGGCACCCTCACATCAGGGACTTGAGCACGTCGACCTCGCAGCCCGGCGTGGACGGGTCGAAGCCGTGCTCGATCAGCCAGCGGACGCCCAGCAGGCTGCGCAACGCCCACCACGCGCGGATCACGTCGAGGTCGACGTCGGTGCCGTAGCCGGCGATGACGTCGCCGAGGTGTTCCCGATGCCCGAGCGTCACGGTGGCGAGGTCGTACAGGGCGTCGCCCCGGCCCGCCTCGGACCAGTCGAGGACGCCGGTGACCTCGTCGCCGTCGACGAACACGTGGGCGACCTGCAGGTCGCCGTGGGTGAACGCCGGGGTCCAGGGGCGGAGCGCGGCCTCGGCGATCCGGCGGCTGCGGGTGACCAGGTCGGCGGGCAGGACGTCGTTCGCCACGAGCCACCCGCACTCGGCGTCGAGCTCCGCCGTCAGCTCGTCGACGCTCCGGCCCGCCCGGCCGGACCGGGACGGCAGGGGCGCGTCGTGCAGCGTGCGGATGGCGGCGCCCGCCGCGGCCCAGGCCGCCGGTGACGCGGTCGACGGCTCGCCGAGGCGGCCGATGGCCGTCCCCGGGAGTGCGGCGAGGGCGAGCACGGGCGGCTTGTGCCACAGGACCTCCGGCGTCGGGACCGGGGTCAGGGCCATGGCCTCGACCTCGATGCCGACGCGCGCCTGATCGGCGTCCACCTTCAGGAACACGTCGCCGACGCGCAGGGTCGCGCGCTCGGAGTGGGCGACGACGACTTCGATCGCATCCATGGCGACCAGTGTCCCGGGGACGACCGTCGACGTCGCCGGGTTTTCCGTGTGCCGGACGACGCCAGGAACAGCGGGTCCCGTCGGCGCTGTTGCACCGGAAGTGCGGCACGACTGCCGCACGCCCGGACCGATGTACTTCCGCGGGAGGAAAGATCCATGACTGACCGGCCCTTGACGCTGATGGCTGTGCACGCCCACCCCGATGACGAGGCCACCGGAACGGGAGGGATCCTCGCGCGGTACGCGGCGGAGGGCATCCGGACCGTTCTCGTGACCTGTACCGACGGCGGTTGCGGCGACGGAGCGGGGGGCGCCAAGCCGGGCGATCCCGGGCACGATCCGGCGGCCGTCGTCGCGATGCGCAGGCGAGAGCTCCAGGAGAGCTGCGACGTCCTGAAGGTCAGCGATCTGGAGACCCTGGACTACGCCGACTCCGGGATGATGGGCTGGCCGAGCAACGACGCCCCCGGCTCCTTCTGGCAGACGCCCGTGGCGGAAGGCGCCGCCCGGCTCGCGGACCTCATACGGCACTACCGCCCCGATGTGGTCGTCACCTATGACGAGAACGGCTTCTACGGCCACCCCGACCACATCCAGGCCCACCGCATCACGATGGCGGCGCTGGAGATGACCGACCTGACGCCGAAGGTCTACTGGACGACGATGCCCCACTCCACGATGCGGCGGTTCGAGGAGGTCCTGCGCGAGCTCGACGACAACGCGCCGGAGCCGGACCCGGCCGAGGCCGCCGCGCTTGCCGAGATCGGACTCCCCGACGACGAGATCAGCACGTGGGTCGACACCACCGCGTTCAGCGGCCAGAAGTTCGACGCCCTGGCCGCGCACGCCAGCCAGGGCGAGAACATCTTCTTCCTCAAGATGGGCAAGGAGCGCTTCGGCGAGCTGATGGGCATGGAGACCTTCGTACGCGTCCAGGACGCCACCGGCACCGCCCTGCCCGAGAACGACCTCTTCGCCGGACTGCGCTGATCCCCCCGGCCGACGGGGGCCGGGCCGGGGGCGAGGTCCGGGAGCACGCGTGCGCGCCCGCCGCGGAAACCTGCGGTGGTTTGGTGGAGACCGCCACCCCCGTCGGTGGGATTTTGTGAGATGTGCGAGCGTGAACGGGTGAGTGAGACGAAGACTGCTGCCCTGCAATACCGCTTTGACGGGCCAGAAGACGCCCCTGTCCTGGTCCTCGGCCCCTCCCTCGGCACCACATGGCACATGTGGGACCGGCAGGTGCCCGAACTGAGCAAGAACTGGCGGGTCATCCGCTTCGACATGCCCGGACACGGCGGTGCCCCCGCCCACCCCGTGGACTCCGTCGGTGAACTCGCCCGCCGCGTGCTCGCCACGCTCGACGAGCTCGGCGTGCAGCGCTTCGGGTTCGCGGGCTGTGCGCTCGGCGGCGCCATCGGCGCCGAACTGGCGCTGCGCAACCCGCACCGCGTCGCCTCGCTCGCGCTCATCGCCACCTCGCCCCGGTTCGGCACCGCCGACGAGTTCCGCCAGCGCGGAGTGATCGTCCGCACCAACGGCCTCGACCCCATCGCCCGCAGCTCCCCGGAGCGCTGGTTCACCCCCGGCTTCGCCGCCGCCCAGCCCGCCATCACCGACTGGGCCGTGCAGATGGTGCGCACCACCGACCCCGGCTGCTACATCGCCGCCTGCGAGGCGCTCGCCGCCTTCGACATCCGCGCGGAGCTGGCCAGCATAGGAGTGCCCACCCTCGTCCTGGTCGGCTCCGAGGATCAGGTGACCGGACAGGGCGAGGCCCGCACCCTCGTCGCGGGCATCCCGGACGCCCGCCTCGCCGTGGTGCCCGGCGCCTCCCACCTGGCCCCCGTGGAACAGCCCGCCGCGGTCACCGACCTGCTCGTACGCCACTTCTCCAGTGCCTGGCAGGCCGCACCGGACACCCACGCCACCGGCCAGCACGCCATCACCGCGCCCCCGGTCAAGCCCGTGCTCGCCCCGCCCCCGGCGGCGCCCGTCGCCGAGATCGCCGCGGTCGAGCAGCCGGTGGCGACGGACGCCCGCCCCGACGCGTACGCCCAGGGCATGAAGGTCCGCCGCGAGGTCCTCGGCGACGCCCACGTCGACCGGGCCATGGACGCCGCCGACGAGTTCTCCGCGGACTTCCAGGACCTCGTCACCCGCTACGCCTGGGGCGAGATCTGGAACCGCCAGGGCCTGGACCGCCGCACCCGCAGCTGCGTCACCCTCACCGCCCTCGTCGCGGGCGGCCACCTGGACGAGCTGGCGTTCCACACCCGCGCCGCGCTCCGCAACGGCCTCACCCCGGCCGAGATCAAGGAAGTGCTGCTGCAGGCCGCCGTGTACTGCGGGGTCCCGGCGGCGAACAGCGCGTTCCGGGTCGCGCAGAAGGTGATCCGCGAGGAGACGACACCGCAGGAGTAGCCGCGCGGCGCATCCCTCGGGGCCGCCCCGGTCGGCCCCGAGGAGCAGGATGGGGGCATGACGACGTCACCCATCAAGCTCACCAAGAAGTCCCACGCCTGCGTGCGCCTGGAGAAGGACGGCCGCCTCCTCGTCATCGACCCCGGCGGCTTCAGCGAGGACGACGCCGCGACCGGGGCCGACGCCCTCCTGGTCACGCACGAGCACCCCGACCACTTCCACGAGGGACACCTGCGCGCCGCCCTGGAGGCCGACCCGGCCACCGAGCTGTGGACCCTCGCGTCCGTCGCCGAGCAGCTCGCGGCGGCCTTCCCCGGGCGGGTGCACACCGTCGGCCACGGCGACACGTTCACGGCCGCCGGGTTCGACATCCAGGTCCACGGCGAGCTGCACGCCGTGATCCACCCGGACCTGCCGCGCGTCACCAACGTCGGCTACCTGCTCGACGGCACCGTCTTCCACCCCGGCGACGCCTTCACGGTGCCCGAGCACCCCGTGGACACGCTGATGGTCCCGGTGATGGCCCCCTGGAACAAGATCTCCGAAGTCATCGACTACGTACGCGAGGTCAAGCCGAGGCGCGCCTACGACATCCACGACGCTCTCCTCACCGACCTGGCGCTGCCGATCTACGGCGGGCACATCGGGCGGCTCGGCGGCACGGACCACGTGCGGCTGACGCCGGGGGAGTCGGCCGAGGTGTGACGGGGCGGGCGGGGTCGGTGGTGTCGGGGGCGGGCGATCCGGGGCTGTCAGTGGTGGCGGGTAGGTTGTTTCCCATGCGCATCGCGACCTGGAACGTGAACTCGATCACCGCCCGTCTGCCCCGGCTCCTGGCCTGGCTGGAGAAGACCGGCACGGACGTGCTGTGCGTCCAGGAGACCAAGTGCACCGCGGAGCAGTTCCCCGCAGAGGCCCTGCGCGAGCTGGGGTACGAGTCCGCGGTGAACGCCACGGGCCGGTGGAACGGCGTCGCACTGATCTCCCGCGTAGGCCTCGCCGACGTCACCACGGGCCTGCCCGGCGGCCCCGACTACGACGCCGCGCAGGAGCCCCGGGCCATCGCCGCCACCTGCGGCCCGGCCCGCGTCTGGTCGGTGTACGTGCCCAACGGCCGCGAGATCGACCACGCCCACTACGCCTACAAGCTCGCCTGGTTCGACGCCCTCAAGACCGCCGTCACCGAGGACGCGGCCGGGGCCCGGCCCTTCGCCGTCCTCGGTGACTACAATGTCGCCCCGACCGACGACGACGTCTGGGACCCCGCCCTCTTCGAAGGCGCCACCCACGTCACCCCCGCCGAGCGTGGCGCCCTCGCCGCCCTCCGCGAGACCGGCCTCACGGACGTCGTCCCCCGCCCCCTCAAGTACGACCGCCCCTACACGTACTGGGACTACCGCCAGCTCGCCTTCCCCAAGAACAACGGCATGCGCATCGACCTCGTCTACGCCAACGAGGCCTTCACCAAGGCGGTGTCCGACTCCTACGTCGACCGCGAGGAACGCAAGGGCAAGGGGGCCTCGGACCACGCGCCCGTGGTGGTGGACCTCGACCTGTGAGCTTGCCCTCCGGGAGGGGCGGTGTGTCCCGTTGCCGTGGGACGGGCCGCCGCCGGTCGGCCTGCGGCCTCGTCCTCAAACGCCGGACGGGCTCTCTCCCACCCACCCGCCCGAACTTGTCCCGGGCCTGCCCGACAGCCCGGCACCTTCAGCCTTGCGAGGGTCGCCCCCGTATCGCGCTGCGCGCTCGTCCTCAATCGCCGGACGGGCTTCTTCCCACCCGCCCGCCTCGGTGAAGCCTTCAGCCTGCCTCGGTGAAGTTTCTAGCCCGTCCGGCGTTTGAGGACGAGGCGCGGAGCGCCGATGCGGGGGCCGGGGCGGAGCCCCGGTTTCGGGAAGGGGCGGGGTTGGGGAGCCCCCGGCAGGGCTACGGCACCAGCGCCCCCAACGGCACCGACCGAGCCAGCGCAGCGAGCCCCGCATCCCCCGGATGGAGATGGTCCCCGCTGTCGTAGGCGGGCAGCATCCGCGAGGGACGCCCGGGATCACGCAGCACGGCGTCGAAGTCGAGAACGGCATCGAAGTCACCACCGCCCCGAAGGTAGGAGTTGACCTTCACCCGCTCCGCGTCCACCGCGGCGGTGCATCGAGCCTCCCCCTCACAGGGCACGACGGTCGCCGCGACCACCCGCACCCCCCGCTCCCGCGCCCGCAGGGCGATCTCCCGCAGCCCCGCGACGACGTCCGAGGCCCCAGCACCGGCCCGCAGGTCGTTGACGCCCTCGAAGACGACGAGCGTCCGCGTGGAGGTCTGGGCGAAGACGTCCCGGTCGAGGCGGTGCAGGGCGCTGACCCCACCGGTGTCGGTGGACACGCCGTCCCCGGGGTAGCGGTCGGTGAGGACGCGGTTCGCGGAGATGCCCTGGTTCAGGACGCCGTAGCGCGGCACCCCGGAACCGGGGCCCTGGGCGAGGAGGCGCCGCGCCAGCTCGTCGGGCCAGCGCCGGTCGGTGTCGGGCGTGGAGCCGACGCCGTCCGTGATGGAGTCGCCGAGCAGCACCACGGACCCGGGCCCACCGGCGACGTCGACGCCGGTGAGCAGCGGCCAGGTCCGCAGGGTCGAGGAGTACGCGGCCCCGGAGCCGTCGGCCGTGTGGTCGCCGGGCCCGCTGACGTACGAGGTCTGCAGGGCCTGGCTGTGCAGGGGCGCGGCGGCCACGGGCCCGGGCAGATGGAAGCTGACGAGGAGATGCGCGTCCGACGGCACCGTGAACCGCAGCGGATCGCTGAAGGCCTGCGCCCCGGCGGGAATCTCGGTGCCCGCCCGGCCCCCGAACCGCAGCGCCACCGGCTCCCCCCGGGCCCCGGCGCCCGCCGCGCGCACGGCGACCGTGGCGCTCCCGATGCGTACCGGCGTACCCGCGAAGGTGTTGTCGAGCCGGATCCGCACCCGCGGCCCTCCGGCGCTGGTGTGCACCACGAGCCGCACGGTCCGGTCCTGCCAGGGCCCCACCGCGGCGTACCCGGCCGTCGAGGCCGCCCAGCTGCCCGTCCACCCCGTCGTCCCGCCCCGGACGGACAGCGCGAAGACATGCAGGTCGGCGCCCGCGCCCGGGTCCCGGGGCAGCGTCACGGAGGCGATCTCGCGCCCGCGGGCCACCGGCACCGTGACCACGTAGAGGCGGGCGCGCTCGGTGAGTTGGCCGCCGGGCGTGTTGACGTGGGGCAGGGCGACGGACTTGGTGGCGAGGGGGCCGCCGCGCCAGTCCGGGGCCGTCAGACGGTAGTTGCCGCGCGAGCCGTCCCGGTAGCGCACGCTGCCCGTGCCGCTCGCGGCGCCGCCCGTGCCCGCGACCAGGAACGCGAGGGCGTCACCGCGCCCGCGCACCCGTACCGCCTGCCCGTCCGCCCGTACGTTGTCCGGCTCGCCCGCCGCCGTGTCCGGCCAGGTGACACGGGCGCCGTCGACGCCGAGCACCCGGCCGGGCGTCCAGCCGGCCGCCGCCAGGTCCCGCGCGGACAGCGAGGCACCGGCGCCGTCGAAGTCCGCGTCGCCGGGGCGCGCGTCGTCGCTGACGGCCCGGTTGTCGAACAGCCGCTCCAAGGGGAGCGGCCGGGTGCCCTGCGCGGCGGACGCCCGCTCGGCCCCCGGCGCCGCCTCGGCGGCGGCCACCGGAGCGAGGCCCGTGAGCAGGGCGAGTACGGCGGTGGCTCCCCAGATGCGTCTTCGCACGACGGACCTCCCACGACGTGGTGCACGGCAGACACGACCCGCACGACTGACTGACGGCGCGTCATGCGGCGATGGACGACAGGCGGTGCGGAACGGACGACAGGTGGTGCGTGAGGGAACGGACGGCAGGCGGTGCGTGAGGAAACGGACGACGGACGGTGCGTGATGAAACTAAGGAGCAGTCAGAGGCCCGTCAATGAACGCGGCATGGACACCGGCACATGATCCGGCCAAGGCCGCGTGCGTCGGCCGGAGGGTGACCCCGTGCCCGGGGTGGAGGTCGCGCGCCCGGCCAGGGGCGGCCCCCTCACCGCGGCCCGGGAGCCAGTGCCAGGATGGCGGCATGCACCTTTACGATGAGCGCCTGAGTGTCCCGGCCGTGTGGTGGTTCCTCGTCGTGCTCGCGGGCTTTCTCTTCGGCGGGCTGCTGCTGCCGTTCGGGCCCGTGGCCGCCGCGTTCGGCGTGCTCCTCGTCGGCGGGGTGTTCGGGCCGCTGGTCCACCGCTACGGCTCGGCCCGCATCGTCGTGACGCCCGGCACCCTCGTCGTGGGCGACCGGGTCATCCCGATCGACGACCTCGGAACGACGGAGATCCTCGACGCGGGTGAGGCCTTCGAGTGGCGCACGTACAAGGCGAACGCCTACGCCCTGCTCCTGCTGCGCGCCTACGTCCCCACCGCGCTGCGCGTCGAACTGCGGGGCCCGCACCACACCGCGCCCTACCTCTACCTCTCCACCCGCCGCCCGATGAACCTGGCCACGATCCTGGCCTTCACCCGCCGTTGATTCGCCTGATTCCGCTCATTCCGAGATCAACTGCCGCAAGATACATTCCTTGGAGCGCGGATCCGCCGTCCGGCCGCCCCGGCCCGCCCGGGGAGGCCGCCCCGGGCACCCCACGGAGAGGCCGGTCATGAACATTCCGTTCCTGGACAAATGGCGCAAGCGGCACCCGAGCGAGCCGGGCCTGAGGCTCGCGGCCGCCTTCGAGGACGATCCGGTCGGCGTGGGCGAACTGCTGTCCGAGTGCGAACTCCTGCGTTCGCAGGCGGGCGCGGCCGGCCTGGAACTCGACGACTCCCCGGCGTCGTTGGCCGCCCTCGACCAGCTGCCGCCGCGCTGGCGCGACGACGCGGAGACGCTGCCCTGGCTCGGAAACGACGCGGGCCTGTACCTGGGCACGGTGATCGTGCGGACCGTGCCGGGCGCGGTCTGGCAGGTCCTGCCGGGCGGCACACCGGTGGTGCGCCTGGTGTCCGGGCGGGAGATCGACGTGGTCGCCGCGGGGCTCGACTGGGCGGTTCAGGGGACCCCCGAGTTGTCTCAGGTATACGCGGAGGCGTCCGAGACGTAGCCGCCAGGCAACGTAGCCTCAAATACGGTTAATGCCCATAAGTGCGTGTCGTCCAATAAGTCCCGTTTTCGCGTGGATAGTTTGCGCTGACCGACACGGCGAAAAGTGGGCAGGTCTGGGCATGGCCGTCGATCCGTTGATCGAGCTGCGTGACGTGAACAAGTACTACGGAGAGCTCCATGTCCTCCAGGACATCGACCTCACCGTCGGCAAGGGGGAGGTAGTCGTGGTCATCGGCCCTTCGGGGTCGGGCAAATCAACGCTCTGCCGGACGATCAACCGTCTTGAGACCATCCAGTCGGGCAGGATCCGGCTGGACGGACAGCCGCTGCCCGAGGAGGGCAAGGAGCTCGCGCGGCTCCGCTCCGAAGTGGGCATGGTCTTCCAGTCGTTCAATCTCTTCGCGCACAAGACCGTGCTGCAGAACGTCTCCATGGGCCAGGTGAAGGTCAGGGGCCGCAAGAAGGACGAGGCCGACCGGCGCTCCCGTGAGGTCCTCGAGGTCATGCAGCAGCTCGCCCGGGACGGCATGACCATGGTCGTCGTCACGCACGAGATGGGCTTCGCCCGCTCGGCGGCCAACCGTGTGGTCTTCATGGCCGACGGCCGCATCGTCGAGGACCGGGCCCCCGAGGACTTCTTCACCCACCCGGAGAGCGAGCGCGCCAAGGACTTCCTCTCCAAGATCCTCAAGCACTGACGGGGGGCTGAGCATGCTCCGTACGACACGTCTGTTCGCCGCCCTCGTCCTCACCGCGCTCGCCACCGCGGCCTGCGGCAAGGAGGGCAGCCCCCCGACCAAGGGCCCCGCGGCCGGCGAGCTGCCGAAGTACCAGGTGGCCGAGGGCTTCGAGCTGACGAAGTCCGGCACCTGGCGGAAGGCCAAGAGCCGCGGCCGCTTCGTCGTGGGCGCCAAGGAGGACCAGCCCTACCTCGGCGAGAAGGACCCGGCGAGCGGCAGGTACTCGGGCTTCGACATCGAGATCGCCAAGATGGTCTCGGCCTCCCTGGGCCTGGACCCCGGGAAGATCTCCTTCAAGACGATCGCCTCGGCCAACCGCGAGACGGCCCTGCAGAACGGGCAGATCGACTACTACGTCGGCACCTACACCATCAACGACCTCCGCAAGAAGCTCGTCGGCTTCGCCGGGCCGTACTACATGGCCGGACAGGGCCTGCTCGTGCGGCACGACGAGGACGACATCAAGGGCCCGCGGGACCTGGACGGCAAGCGGGTGTGCTCCGCCGCGGGCTCCACGCCGTACCAGCGCATCAAGCAGGACTACCCGAAGGCGACGCTCGTCGCGTACGACACGTACTCCGTGTGTGTCGACAATCTGCTGACCTATCAGGTCGACGCCGTCACCACCGACGACGCGATCCTCATCGGGTACGCGGCCAAGGTGCCCGACGAACTGAAGCTGGTCGGCAAGCCGTTCTCGAAGGAGCCCTACGGCATCGGTGTGCCGCGCGGCGACACCACGCTGCGGCTCGCCATCGACGACGCCCTCGCCGCCCGGGAGAAGAACGGCGACTGGAAGAAGGCGTACGACGCGACCCTCGGGCTCTCCGGTGTCCCGGCGCCGAAGCCGCCCGCCATCGACCGCTACCCGGCGAGCTGAGGAGGCGTCGTGGACGTACTGACAGACAACTTCTCCACGTTCGGGGACGGCTTCCTCGGCACCGTGGAACTCACCGTGTACGCCTCGCTGCTCGCGCTCGCGCTCGGGTTCGTGATGGCCTCGTTCCGGGTGGCGCCCGTCGGCTCGTTCCGGGTGTTCGGCGCGGTGTGGGTGGCGGTGCTCCGGAACACGCCGCTGACGCTGCTGTTCTTCGCGGTCCTTCTCGGCCTGCCGAGGTTCGGACTCGTGCTGCCCTTCGAGGTGTTCGCGGTGCTCGCGCTCGGCTGCTACACCTCGGCGTTCGTCTGCGAGGCGCTGCGCTCCGGCATCAACACCGTGCCCAAGGGCCAGGGCGAGGCGGCCCGCAGTCTCGGCATGACCTTCAGTCAGACCCTGTCCGGGGTGGTGCTTCCGCAGGCCTTCCGGTCGGTGATCTCGCCCGTCGGCTCCACGCTCATCGCCCTCGCCAAGAACTCCGCCATCGCGGGCGCGTTCAGCGTCACCGAACTGCTCGGCACCTACAAGACCCTCAACGAACTCGGCTACAGCATCATCTGGACCTTCGTCTGGATCGCCCTCGGCTACCTGATCATCACCCTCGCCATCAGCGCCGTCTTCAACATCCTCGAGAAGCGCTGGGGAGTCGCCCGATGACCACCACCGCCCACGCTCCCGAAGCCACCGCGCTCTACGACATCCCGGGCCCGCGCACCCGCCGCCGACACCTGGTCTACGGCGTCGTCTCCACCGCCGTCATCGTCGCGCTCGTCGGCTGGATCCTGTATCTGCTGTTCGACACCGACCAGTTCACCGCGACCAAGTGGACTCCGTTCGAGTACAAGGGCATCCAGGAACTGCTCCTGCGCGGGCTCGGCAACACGCTGAAGGCCTTCGCCATCGCCGCCGTGCTCTCGCTCGCCCTCGGCGGACTGCTCGCCACCGGGCGGCTCTCGGACCACCGGCCCGTGCGCTGGGTGGCCACGCTCCTGGTGGAGTTCTTCCGGGCCATGCCCGTGCTCGTGATGATCTTCTTCGTCTTCGTGGCGCTGAAGGTCCAGCCGCTGCCGGCGCTGGTCGCCGGGCTCACGCTCTACAACGGTTCCGTGCTCGCCGAGGTGTTCCGCTCCGGCGTCAACTCGGTCGAGCGCGGCCAGAGGGAGGCCGCTTACGCGCTTGGCATGAGAAAGACCCAGGTCATGTCGTACGTCCTGGTGCCGCAGGCGGTGCGGGCCATGCTGCCCGCCATCATCAGCCAGCTGGTCGTGGCCCTGAAGGACACCTCACTCGGCTATCTGATCACCTATGAGGAGTTCCTCCATGCCGGGAAGCTCATCGCGTCGAATCTCGACTACGATTTGCCTTTCATCCCCGTGGTCATGGTGATCTCACCGATCTACATCGGGATGTGCATGCTGCTTTCGTGGTTCGCCTACTGGGTGTCCAAGCGTCAGCAGCGCAGTCCCAAGACAGAGGCCGTGGATGTCGCCCCGGCTGAACCAGGGACGCTGCTGCCGGGCGGGGGTCCCCCCAGGGCCCCCGGCCCCTGACGGGAGCAGCAGCTGGAGGGCCAGGCCCGCCCGGCAGCAGCCGGAGATCACTGCTCGCGCAGGGGGACCGACACGTACGACGGGTCGGTTCCGGGCGAGGAGAAGGTCAGCTGCGCGCCGGACGGGTTGTGCTCGACATAGAGCGGGTCGACCGTGTCGACGACCAGGGCGAGCCGGTGCCCCGCCGGGACGTCGTAGGCCGTGGAGAACAGCTCCAGGTCGACGGCGAACGGCTTGCCCGGGGTCTTGCCGTGGAAGGTGTACGGCGCGTTGCTGACCAGCTTGCCGAGGCCGAGCGGGCCCACGTCGTAGAGGTACGCGACGAGGGTTCCGCTCTCCTTGGTGCTGGTCACCGTCGTGTGCAGCTTCGCGGTGCCGCGCACCCGCTGTTCCCGCTCCGCCCGCTCGGACTGCCACACCGCCGCGTACCGGCGCGGAAGCAGCGGCATCGACGCCACCGGCGGCAACTTCAGGAACTGGTCCAGGGTGTTGGAGAGCATCACGATGCCGCCGTTGGCCCCTGAGTCGACGTTCGCGCGGATGGTGGTGGAGCCCGCGAGGTCGATCTTCTTGCTGGTCGCGCCGACCGACTTCCAGTTCGCGTAGCCCTCGTAGCCGCCCGTCGAGCGCGACTTGAGCTGGACGGGCTGCTCCTTGTCGATGCCGTTCTGCTCGCCCTTGAGATAGTGGTCGAACCAGCGCTGGGTGGTCGTCCAGGTGTCGTTGGGCAGGCCCAGCAGGCCGGTGGCCTCGGCGGTCGCGTGGTCGCCGGGGCGGAACTCCAGGCGCTTGGGGCCCGTCAGCTTCTCGTAGAAGCTCGCGTACTGGTTGGGCGGGAAGATGGTGTCGCCCCAGGCGTTGGCGAGCAGGATCGCGGCGCCGTTCTTGTTGAGGCGGTCCAGGTAGGTCGCGGGGGAGCGCTTGGTGCCCCACGCGATCATCTCGTCCTCGGAGTCGAGGTTGGAGCCGAGGAAGTCCTTGAGGATGCGCTTCAGTTCGGCGCTGGGGCGGCCGGTGAGGTAGCCCGCGCCGCCGAGCAGGGCGCCCGCCTGGGCGTGCTGGGTGCGGCCGCTGTAGATGGACTCGACGAGGTCGCCCCAGCCGCTGAGCGCGCCGACCGCCTTCACGCGCTTGTCGTGGGCGGCGGCGAGCAGGCTGATGCCCGCGCCGTAACTGACGCCCGCCATGCCGACCTTGCCGGGGTCGGTGGGGGTGTTCTTCAGCGTCCAGTCGATGACCTTCGAGGCGTCGGCGATGTCCTCGGGGCCGCCGACCTCGATCTCGCCGCCGGACTGCCAGAAGCCGCGGGAGTTGTAGCTGACGACGACGTACCCGGCGGCGGCGAGCTTCTTGGCCTGCGCGATGTATTCGATCTGCGGCATGGCCCAGCTGGTGGGCAGCACGATCGCGGGGTACGAGCTGTCCGCCGTCGCGCCCGCGGGCGCGACGACGTTGGCCTTCAGGACGGTGCCGCCGTCACCGGGGATGTCGACGAACCGCACGCTCGGCGCCCCCGCCGCGGCGGGGCGTTCGGCGGGTGCGGCCTGGGCCGCGGGCGCGAGCCCGAAGGCGGCGCCTGCGATCAGAGCGGCGGAGACGGTCCCTGCGGCAGTGGACCGCAGGGACTGGTGGGGGTCTCGCACGGGTCACTCCTCACTTGTTGAAAGTGCAAAGTGACCGAACGGTAACCGCGGTTCTTTACCGGGGGTAACCCGTCGGTAAGTTACGCCCCGGTAACGATTGTTGACGCGGGCGTCACCTCAAGAGGCCGACTTCAGCGCGCTCTTGGCCTGCCAGTCCGCCCACGACAGGTTCCACTCGCCGTAGCCGTTGCCCGGGTCCGGCGTGCCCTTGGAGCCCGAGCCCGTGACCTCGAACGGGTCGCCGACCTGCACCTGGCCGTACAGCCAGGAGGCGTCGGAGGTGCTCATGCCGACGCAGCCGGAGCTGTGGTTGGTGTTGCCGAAGTACGCGGCGTTCCAGGGCGCCGCGTGCGCGTACATGCCCGACCAGGTCAGCCGCATCGAGTAGTCGACCATCTTGTCGTAGGCGTCGCCGAGACCGACGGTCTCGGAGCGCATGTTGATCGTGCCCTCCTTGGCCATCAGGACCGACGTGCCGCCCCAGGACGCCTTCTCGCCGCCGGGGGTGCCGGCCGACATCGGGACCCGCTTGACGGCCTTGCCGTCCCGCGTCAGCGTCGCCGTCTTGCTGTCCAGGTTCACCTTGACGACCTGGTTCCTGCCGACGGTGACGGCGGTGTCGTAGTCGCGCACGAACCAGCCGCCGTCCGCGCCCGAGTCGACGCCGTTGAGCTGGGCGTCGAGCTTCACCTTCGTGCCGGACTTCCAGTACTCCTTCGGCCGCCAGTCGACGCGGTCCTTGCCGTCGTAGTTCTTGATCCAGCCCCAGGACCCGGTGGTGTCGTTGGACGTGGTGACCTTGAGGTGCTTCTCCACCTCGGCCTTGTTCTTCACCGGGTGGTCGAAGACGATCGAGAGCGGCTGGGCCACGCCGACGGTCTTGAGGCTGCTGCCCGGCGTGATCGTGACCTTGTTGACCTTCTCGGGCGGGGCCGTCTTGAAGGACTTCGTCGCCTCGCCGCCCTGGTCGGTGGTGGCCCGCAGGGTGTAGCTGGTGCCGGGCGCGGCCATGCGCGCCGAGGTCCAGCTGCGGCCGTCGGCGGCGACCTTGCCCGCGAGCTTCGTGCCCTCGGCGTCGGCGACCGTGACGTCCTTCAGCTTGACGTCCTTGGTGGCCAGCTTCACGGTCACGGGGGCGCCCGCCTTGGCCTGGTCGCCGGTGAGGTTCACCGAGACCTTCGGCTTGACGGCCTTGGCGTCGTCGGAGCCGGAGCCGCCGTCCGAGCAGGCGGACAGGGTGGCCGCCAGGGCCGCGACGCCCGCGACTGCGGCGTGGCGGGGGCGTATGGAGCGTCGGCGGGACGACGGGCTCAGGGACCGGGACCTCAAGGAAACGTACCTCCGTGCGAATGTTCAGGGCCTGCCCGGAGTGAGAGTGCGCCTGGTCCGCTTCGGTTGCCCGTCGCCCGGAAATTGCCGACTACGTCATAGAGGCGTTATTCGCGGCATACGTTCCGTGGGGGTGTGCTCACGGGCCGCTCACTTGGCGCGGTGGGAGTTGCGCGCGGTCGGGGCGGGGGTCGGGATCGGCTCCTGGGCGGGGCGGGTCACGTCCGCGACCAGCTCGACCACGTCCGGTCCGTACGCCTGTGAGTTCACGACCTTCAGGAGCAGCGCGAAGGAGTGGTTGCCGTGCTTGCGGGCGAGGCGCTCGTGGTGGCGGGCCAGATAGCGGGTCGCGGCCTGGTTGGTGATGGCGCGCTGGCCGCAGAAGAGGAAGACGGGCCGCGCGTCCGGCGCCTGCCCGGCGGTGAGGCGGGCCAGGATGACGTACTCGGTCCTGCCGCCCTCCATGCGGTAGCGCTCGGAGCCGATCTGGAAGGCGCCCCGGTCCGGGCCCGGCTCCGGGTCGGTGTTGACGCGCACGCCGGGAAGGAGGGAGTGCATGTGCGCGGCCATGCGGCGGTGGATCGCCGGGTTGCCGACGCAGAACTCGGTGCGCTCGCCGAAGCCCTGCTGGGCGGCGTCGTGCGCGACGATCTGGGCGTGCCCGCCGCACTCCTTGATCAGCGCGGCCAGTTCGAGCAGCGAGAACACGTCGTGCCGGGTCACGAGCAGCTCCGGGCCGCTCGCCTCGCGGTTGACCACGAGCAGCGACTCGGCGTTCGCGGGCAGCCCGAAGAAGGCCTGCTTGCGGCGGAGCCTGCGCTTGAACAGCTGCGAGCGCAGGAGCCAGCCCAGGGTGGCACCAAGCACGGCCGCGACCAGGCCGACGACGAGATAGCGCACGTCTTCAGTCATGGGGGCGCATGCTAGCGGCCATTCGGAGCCTCGTTCGAAGAGTCCATGGCCAGGCGCGGAGCCCGAAGTTACGCTGCGCAGACGGCTGTTGACTGGAGGTACGAATGCGGCGCTGTCTCGTACGGAATCTGACGCTATGTGCGGTCGGCGGGGTATTGGTGACGGTCGGTGCGGCGGCGCCCCCTTCGCCTTCGCGCTCAGCGCAACCGGGCACGAGCGCCGAATCGGCCACCGCGGCCGAACCCGGCGCAAGACCGGCATCGGCCACTACGGCCGGAACGGGCGCTTCGCGTGCCACGACTCCGGAGAAGACACCCGTGGCCGTCGGCCACGGCGGCGCGGTGGCGAGCGTCGACCAGGACGCGTCCGCCGCCGGCATCGAGGTCCTGAAGAAGGGCGGCAACGCCGTGGACGCGGCGGTCGCCACGGCCGCGGCGCTCGGCGTCAGCGAGCCATACTCCGCGGGCATCGGCGGCGGCGGTTACTTCGTGTACTACGACGCGAAGTCCCGCACGGTGCGCTCCCTCGACGGCCGCGAGACCGCGCCGCGCACCGCGGACTCCGGGCTCTTCCTGGAGAACGGCAAGCCGCTGCCGTTCGCGGACGCCGTCACCAGCGGCCTGGCCGTGGGCACCCCCGGCACGCCCGCCACCTGGCAGGAGGCGCTCGACTCCTGGGGCAGCAGGTCGCTCGGCACGGTCCTGAAGCCCGCCGAGCGCCTGGCCCGGCACGGCTTCACCGTCGATGAGACCTTCCGTTCCCAGACCGCGTCGAACCAGTCGCGGTTCGCGGACTTCCCCGACACCGCCCGCCTGTTCCTGCCCGGCGGGAAGCTGCCCGTCGTCGGCTCGACGTTCAAGAACCCCGACCTCGCGCGGACGTACGCGGAGCTGGGCGACAAGGGCGTCGACGCGCTGTACGACGGCAAGCTCGGCCGCGATCTGGTGCGCACCGTCAACAAGCCGCCCGTGGACCCGGACTCCGGGCGCAACGCCCGCCCCGGCGACCTGACCATGACGGACCTGCGCGGCTACGAGGTGAAGCGCCGCACCCCCACCAAGACCTCCTACCGCGGCCTCGACGTCTACTCCATGGCGCCGTCCTCCTCCGGCGGCACCACCGTCGGCGAGGCCCTGAACATCCTGGAGCGCACGGACCTCTCCGAGGCCTCCCGCACGCGCTATCTGCACCGCTTCATCGAGGCCAGCCGCATCGCGTTCGCCGACCGGGGGCGCTGGGTGGGCGACCCGGCCTTCGAGGACGTACCGAAGAAGGAACTCCTCTCGCAGAAGTACGCGGACTCCCGGGCCTGCCTGATCAAGGACGACGCTGTCCTGAAGAGCCCGCTCGCGCCCGGTGACCCGCGCGACCCGGTGCCCTGCCGCGCCGGGGACAAGGCGGCCCCGACGACGTACGAGGGGGAGAACACCACGCATCTGACGGCGGCCGACAAGTGGGGCAACGTCGTCGCGTACACCCTCACCATCGAGCAGACCGGCGGCAGCGGGATCACCGTGCCCGGGCGCGGCTTCCTGCTCAACAACGAGCTGACCGACTTCTCCTTCGCGCCCGCCAACCCGGCCGTGCACGACCCGAACCTGCCGGGGCCCGGCAAGCGCCCGCGCTCGTCGCTCTCGCCGACCATCGTCCTCGACGAGCGGGACCGGCCGGTCGTCGCGCTCGGCTCGCCCGGCGGCGCGACCATCATCACGACCGTCCTGCAGACCCTGACCGGCTTCCTCGACCGGGGCCTGCCGCTGGTCGACGCCATCGCGGCGCCGCGTGCCAGCCAGCGCAACGCGGCCACGACGGAGCTCGAACCGGGCCTGTGGAACAGCGAGACCCGGCGCAGGCTGGAGGCGATCGGCCACGCCTTCCGGCAGAACCCGGAGATCGGCGCCGCGACCGGCGTGCAGCGGCTCGCGGGCGGGCAGTGGCTCGCGGCGGCCGAGAAGGAGCGCAGGGGCGGCGGGTCGGCGATGGTGGTGAAGCCGAGGTCGTAGTCCGGCCCGCGTGGGGCAGGCGGCCGAGGCCGTGGTCCGGCCCGCGTGTGACACGTAGGGGTACGCCGAGGTCCGTACCGCTCTGGTTGTGGGGCGGTACGGACCTCTTCGTTCACGCGCGGCGCGACCGGTGGGCCCGCCGCTCGTGGCTCACAGGGCCGTGAGGATGCGGGGGCCCGCGTCCGTGATCGCCACCGTGTGCTCCACGTGCGCCGCGCGGCTGCCGTCGTTCGTGCGCAGGGTCCAGCCGTCCGGCGCGGCGTGATAGCCGTCCTTGCCGCCGGCGATCAGCATCGGCTCGATGGCGAGCACCATGCCGTGCCTGAGCGGCATGCCGCGGCCCGGGCGGCCCTCGTTCGGCACCCCGGGGTCCTCGTGCATGCTGCGGCCCACGCCGTGGCCGCCGAAGCCGTCCGGAATGCCGTACCCGGCGTCCCGGCAGACCGTGCCGACCGCGTGCGCGATGTCCCCGATGCGGTTGCCCACGACGGCCGCGGCGATGCCGGCCTCCAGGGCCTGCTCGGCCGTCTTGATGAGCAGCGTGTCCTCGGGGCGCGGGGTGCCGACGACGAAGCTGATGGCCGAGTCGCCCACCCAGCCGTTCAGGCTGGCGCCGAAGTCCGCGGAGACCAGGTCGCCGTCCCGCAGGCGATAGCCGTCCGGGATGCCGTGCACGATCGCGTCGTTCACCGACGTGATGAGCGTCGCGGGGAAGGGGACCGGGGCGAACGCCGGGTGGTAGTGCAGGAACGGCGACGTGGCGCCCGCGTCCTTCAGGACCTGGTGCGCCACCTCGTCCAGGTCCCGGAGCACCACGCCGACGGCCGCCGCGTCGCGCACCGCCGTCAGGGCGCGCGCGACCACGCGCCCGGCCTCCCGCATCGCTTCGATGGATGTGTCTGTCTTGAGTTCGACCATGCCAATTACTATACCGGTATTTAAATGGCGTCCAGGGGTAGGATGGGAACATGGTTCGCACTCCCTTGACCCCTGAAGAGCGTGAACGCGGCGAGCGGCTCGGCCTGCTCCTGCGCGCGGCGCGCGGCGAGCGGAGCATGGTGGAGGTCGCCGCGAGCGCCGGGATCTCGGCGGAGACGCTGCGCAAGATCGAGACGGGCCGGGCGCCGACGCCCGCCTTCTTCACGGTGGCGGCCCTCGCGGTGGCCCTGGAGCTCTCGATGGACGAGGTGGCGCGGGCCTGCGCGCTGGTCCCCGTCTGAGGTCGCTGCGGCGCTGTGGGTCCGATGTCGTCGCCGCTTCCGGCGCGCGGCGGCCGAGGTCAGCGGAGCAGTCTGGCCACCACGCGGTCGAGGGCCTCGATGTCCTCGCGGCCCAGGGCGAGCAGGTCGGCCGGCGGGGCGGAGAGGATCGCGGCGGCACGCTCGGCGGCCGCCTCGCCCTCGGCGGTGAGGCGGACCAGCTTGGCGCGCCGGTCGACGGGGTGCGGGACGCGTTCGGCGAAGCCGCGCCGCACGAGGTCGTCGACGATCACGGTGGTGTACGGCGGGTCGGCGCCGAGCCGCTGCGCCAACTCCCGCAGGGTGAGCGGGCCGGGGGCGATCCGGCGCAGGGCCCGGATGCGGCTGAAGCTCATGCCGAGCGCCTCGGCGACCTCCTTGCGGCGGTTGTGGCGGTCCATCAGGAGGGTGTTGAGGCCCTGCCAGGCCCGCGTGGCCGCGCGCACGGTGGCGTCGTCCAGCTGCGCGCCGGCGTCGTCCACCCGCCGGTCCGTATCGTCGCCCGGGCGTTCCGTCAAGTCCTCACCGTCGTCCTGGTCTCCTCGGCGGCCAGCCGCTCCGCGGTGAGCCGGGCCGTGGACTGCGCCCAGCGGCCAGAGGTGAGCGTACCCAGCAGCAGGACCGCCCCGCCGCACCCGGCGATGATCCACCAGGCCGTCCGGCTCGCCTGGAGGAAGGCCGCCGTGCCCCTGTGCGCGCCGGTCGCCATGAGCGCGCCGGTGACCGCCACGCCGAGCGACTGGCCGAACTGGCGGCAGGCCGAGGCCACCGCCGCGGCCACACCGGACTGTGAGCGCGGCATCGCGGACACGGCGGTGTGGGAGATGGGGGCGGTCACCATGCCGAAACCGATCCCGAACAGCGCGTAGGCGCAGAACAGCGGCGCCACCGCGAGGTGTGCGGAGTAGGTGAACGCCTGCAGGGCGGCGCTCGCGCACAGCGCGGCCCCGGCTGTCACCAGAGGCGTACGAGGCCCCCGTGCCGCGAGGATCCGCCCGGACAGCGGCGCGGCGACCAGGGCCGTCAGGGCCATGGGCAGCAGGAACAGGCCGGCGTGCAGCGCGTCGAGCCGCCGTACGTCCTGCAGGTAGAGGGAGCTGACGAAGAGGAAGCCGCCCAGTGAGAAGAACGCGGCGACAGCGATGACAGTGGCACCCGCGAACGGAACGGAACGAAAGAACCGCAGGTCGATTAGGGGGTCGACGCGGCGGGTCTCGTACCGCAGCAATCCGAGCAGCGCGCACAGCGCCGCGCCCGCGCACCCGGCGACCAGTGGTGACGTCCAGCCCCTGACCGGCGATTCGATGATCGCGTACGTCACCGTGGCGAGCAGGGCGACGACCAGGACCTGCCCGACCGGATCGGCGCGGCGGGGGCGCTCGGCGCGGGACTCCGGCACGTACCGCCGGGTCAGGGCGAGCGCGGCCAGGCTGATGGGCACGTTGATCCAGAAGATCGCCCGCCAGCCGGCCGACTCCACGAGCGCGCCGCCGATGATGGGCCCGGCGGCCATGCTGATCCCGACGACGCCGCTCCAGACGCCGATCGCGCGGGCGCGCTCGCGGGAGTCGGGGAAGGCGTTGCTGATGATCGACAGGGCCACGGGGTTGAGCATCGAGCCGCCGATCGCCTGGAGCACGCGTGCGGCGATTAGCCAGCCGAGGCCCGGGGCCGCGCTGCACAGCAGCGAGGCCGTGGTGAAGACCGTCAGGCCGACCTGGAAGACGCGCCTGCGGCCCACCTTGTCGGCGAGCGAGCCCGAGAGCATCAGCAGGCTCGCGAGCGCGAGGGTGTAGCCGTCGACCGTCCACTGGAGCCCGGACAGCGAGCTGTCGAGGTCCTGCTGGATGGACGGCAGGGCGACGTTCAGGGCGGTGACGTCGAGGCTGACGATCAACAGGCTCAGGCAGCAGACGGCAAGGACCCTCCAGCGGCCGTGAGGGGTGAGGTGGGTCATGAGCGCCCCTGGGAAAGTGGTTGTGTCGCTATAATCATTACAACGACACAACTAAATCCACAACTAGGCGTCCAGGGCGGCCTTCCGGCCTTGCCCGCGCTGTCGTACGAGCAGCGCCGCCCCCGCGGTGGCGAGCGCCGACGCCACCAGCAGGGCGCCGACCCACACGGGGGAGCGGTAGCCGAGCCCCGACGCGATGGCCCGGCCGCCCGCCCAAGGGCCCACCGCCGCGCCGAGGTTGAAGGCCGCCGTGGCGAAGCCGCCCGCGAGCGTGGGCGCTTCCGCCGCCGCGTACAGCGCCTGCGAGATCAGGGTGGAGCCGACCGCGAACGACAACATCCCCTGGGTGAAGGCGAGGACGACCGCCGCGACCGGGCTGCCCGCCGCGAGCGCGAACGCCACCCAGCCCGCGAGCAGCGCCACCGTGCCGCCCACCAGGAGCGGCAGCGGCCGCGTGTCGGCGAGCCGCCCGCCGAGCGCGACCCCGACCGACGAGCCGAGCCCGAACAGGGCGAGCAGTCCGGGCACCCATGCGTCGCCGATGCCGGAGACGTGCGTGGCCAGCGGTTCCAGGTACGTGAAGACGCAGAACGTGGCGCCGTTGACCAGTGCGCCGAGCAGGAGCGTCACCAGGAGCCGGGGGGAGCGCAGGGCTCGCAGCTCCGCGCGGGCCCCGGTGCGCGGGCTGGCGGACGCGGACGGGGGCACGGCCCGAGGGGTGACGAGGGCGGGTGCGGACGGGGGTACGGCCTTGGCGACGGCGACGACGGCGGGCACCGAGATCAGTGCCACCGCCCAGAACGCGGCGCGCCAGCCCCAGAGTTGGCCGAGCAGCGCGCCGCCCGGCACGCCCACGACGCAGGCGAGCGTGGTGCCGCCGAGCAGGATCGAGGTGGCCCGGCCCTTGGCGTCCGGCGCGACCAGGGTCGTCGCGGTGGCGAGGGCCACGGCGAGGAAACCGGCGTTCGCGAGCGCGCCGACGACGCGGGTGCCGAGCAGTACGGCGTAGCTGGTGGTCAGGGCGCCGACCACGTGCACGAGCAGGAACGTGACCAGGAAGCCGAGGAGGGCGCGGCGGCGCGGCCAGCGCAGGCTCAGCACCGCCATCAGGGGCGCCCCCACGATCATTCCGACGGCGAACGCCGAGGTCAGCGAACCGGCGGCCGGGACCGACACCTCCATGTCGGCGGCGATGTCCGACACCAGGCCGGACAGCATGAACTCGGACGTGCCCTGGGCGAACACGGCGAGAGAGAGCAGATACAGGACGAATGGCACAGCGAGACTCCGCAACCACTGAAAGAGGATCGACGAGCCCCGCGGGCAGCCCTCGGCGGCGCGGCGAAGGCCGCGCTCGCGCCGCGCGGCTGCCGCGCGGGGAAGGGGAGAGAGGGAGAGAGCAGTCCGTGACCACGGCACTGCGGCGATCCTGTGGCGAAGGAGCCGCGGAGCGAGACCGGGCGTCGTGCCGGGGAACGGCACGGCGTCGGCGTCGCTGCCACGCGACAACGAGGAACTCACGGAGTCCGTGCGGGACTCAGAAAGGTCGTGGAGCAGCCACCGGAGCGCCGGTGGCTAGCGTCTGTTCGCCTCGGGACTGGACATGTGCGCAGACTAACCACGTCTGTCGCCGCACGTCCAAGTAATTAATGAAGCCTTCGGAAAACCGCGTGTAGCCGTCCCGTAACCCATCTGGTGTTATCTTCCGGACCGGCAGACTCCATGCTCCCAGGGGGCGGTGCCCGACCATGGCAGTGGGACAACTCCCGGACGAAGTGCGGGAGTTCGCAAAGTACTTGAACGACCTCCTTGCCCGGATCGACCGGGACGGCGGGTGGTGCGGGGTGTTCCTGGCCCGGGACCCCGACGGCATGCGGGCCTGCCTCGAAGGCGCCGAGGTGCCGCCCTGGGACGTGGTGCAGGCGCTGCTCCACGACCTCGCGGCCGACGCCGGGGTGGGCGTCGCGCATGCCGAGACGGCACGGGCGCGGGCCCTGCACGCGGCGTCGGTGGCCGCCCACGACGACCGGCCCGGCGCCCGCGAACTCCTCAGCGACCGGCTCGACCTGATGCTCCAGGAGCAGCGGTTCGCCCTGGACCGGCAGCACGAACTGGCACGCGCCCTCGCCGTCGCCCCCACGCCCGACGAGGTGGACCGCATCCACCTGGACCTGGCGTGGGTGCGCGACGACCACGAACGCGCCGCCGCGCGCTGCGGGGAACTGCGGGCGCGGATCGACCGCCTCGACCGGGCGAGCGCGCCGCAGTGGGTGGACTTCGGGGGGCCGGGGCAGGACGGCGGCCCCCCGAGTGCGGAGCCGGGCCGCGCCCCGGACGCCCGCTCGGCCGAGTCGGCCCGCCCCGCCGAGTACGACACCACCGCCCCCGACGACCACCCCCGCCCCGAGCGCGCCGCCGAGCCCGCCCCCGACGAGCACGCCCAGGCCGGTCCGGCGGGCCGCACCGCCCGCGTCCCGCACCAGTCCCACTCGCGCCGCCGCCCCCGGGGCGCCCGCTTCGCCGGGCTCGACGCCGACGAGGCGGACGGCGTGGAGCCCTACGGGGAGGCTGTCGTGCCCGTGACGGACGGGGCGTCCGACGACGCGGGGACGCCCCGCGGCGCGCGCTACGCCCAGGCCATGGACGCCGCGCCGCGCGCCCCGAGACGGTCCAGGCCCGTGGACCGGGCCGCCGGTGACCGTGAGGCGGCCGAGGCGCGTGCCGCCGCCGAGGCGCACCTCGCGGACGAGCGCGTCACCGTCGACGCCGTGCAGGCCCTGATCCGGCTGCGCGGCGAGGGCCGCAGCGGGGAGGCGCACGGGGTGCTCGTCGAGGCCGCGGGATGGCCCGCGGCGAGGCTCCCGCTGTTCGCCGAGGAACTGCACCACGCGGGCCTCGCCGCCGACTGGGCCACCCTGCTGTGGGAGGCCGCGTCGCTGCCGCCCGACCGGCTCGTGGCCGTCGCGGACGCGCTCGCCGGTGCGGGCCGCGCGGAGGACTGCCGCAAGCTCCTTCGCCAGGGCGTGGCCCGGCCCGCCCCGGAGATCGCCGAGTCCCTGATCGCGCTGGCCGACGCGGGGCGCACCCGCGAGGCCCGGGCGCTGCTCGACGCGTTCGTCCGGGTCCGCAGCGCCGAGGACGTCGCGGCCTGCGCGCACACCGACCCGCCCCGGCTCATCCCGCAGCTCCTGGAGGCCGCGAAGGCGGCGTCGGACGAGCGCCACTGGGACCTCGTGCACGCCTTGCGCGTCGCGGGCTTCACCACCTGAGCCACGCCGTGGCCGGCGCGGGTCCGTCACCCGCTCGGGTGCGAAACATGATCGACTCCGCCGCGTTACGACGATGGTCTTGGCAAGGCCGTCGATGGGGCTTACGTTCGTCTGTCTACGCAAGAAGTCTACGGGCGTAGAGGCTCTCTGACGTCCCGTCGAAGGAGCAGCTCATGGCCAATGTCGTACGCGCCGCACTGGTCCAGGCGACCTGGACAGGCGACACCGAATCCATGATCGCCAAGCATGAGGAGCACGCCCGCGAAGCCGCTCGGCAGGGTGCCAAGGTCATCGGTTTCCAAGAGGTCTTCAACGCTCCCTACTTCTGCCAGGTCCAGGAGAAGGAGCACTACCGCTGGGCGGAGCCGGTGCCGGACGGGCCCACGGTGCGCCGGATGCAGGACCTCGCGCGCGAGACCGGCATGGTGATCGTCGTGCCGGTCTTCGAGGTCGAGCAGGCCGGTTTCTACTACAACACCGCCGCGGTGATCGACGCCGACGGCAGCTATCTGGGCAAGTACCGCAAGCACCACATCCCCCAAGTCAAGGGATTCTGGGAGAAGTTCTACTTCAGGCCGGGCAACATCGGCTGGCCCGTCTTCGACACCGCCGTCGGCCGCGTCGGCGTCTACATCTGCTACGACCGCCACTTCCCCGAGGGCTGGCGCCAGTTGGGCCTGAACGGCGCCCAGCTCGTCTACAACCCGTCGGCCACCTCCCGCGGCCTCTCCGCCTATCTGTGGCAGCTGGAGCAGCCCGCGGCGGCCGTCGCCAACGAGTACTTCATCGCCGCGATCAACCGCGTCGGCCAGGAGGAGTACGGCGACAACGACTTCTACGGCACGAGTTACTTCGTGGACCCGCGCGGGCAGTTCGTCGGCGAGACGGCGAGTGACAAGGCGGAGGAACTCGTCGTGCGCGACCTCGACTTCGACCTGATCGACGAGGTCCGCGAACAGTGGGCGTTCTACCGGGACCGCCGCCCGGACGCGTACGAAGGGCTGGTCAACCCGTGAAGGACCTCTACGCACGGCACCGGGCCGTCCTGCCGGACTGGCTCGCGCTCTACTACGACGAGCCGATCGAGCTGACGCACGGCGAGGGCCGCCACGTCTGGGACGCCGCCGGACGGCGCTACCTCGACTTCTTCGGCGGCATCCTCACCACGATGACCGCGCACGCGCTGCCCGACGTCACCAAGGCCGTCGCCGAGCAGGCGGGCCGGATCATCCACAGCTCGACGCTCTATCTGAACCGCCCGATGGTCGACCTCGCCGAGCGGATCGCGGCCCTGTCCGGCATCCCGGACGCCCGCGTGTTCTTCACGACGTCGGGCACCGAGGCCAACGACACGGCGCTGCTCCTCGCCACCGCCCACCGCCGCTCCAACCAGATCCTGGCGATGCGCAACAGCTACCACGGCCGCTCCTTCACCGCGGTCGGCATCACCGGCAATCAGTCCTGGTCGCCCACGAGCCTGTCGCCGTTGCAGACGCTGTACGTCCACGGCGGCGTCCGCTCCCGCGGGCCCTACGCGGGCCTCAGCGACGCCGAGTTCACCGCGGCGTGCGTCGCGGACCTGCGGGACATGCTCGGCCAGTCCCGCGGCGGCGTCGCCGCGCTCATCGCCGAGCCGATCCAGGGCGTCGGCGGTTTCACCTCGCCGCCCGACGGCCTGTACGCCGCCTTCCGCGAGGTCCTCGCCGAGCACGGCATCCTGTGGATCGCCGACGAGGTGCAGACCGGCTGGGGCCGCACCGGCGACCACTTCTGGGGCTGGCAGGCGCACGCCGCCGCCGGACCGCCGGACCTGCTCACCTTCGCCAAGGGCATCGGCAACGGCATGTCCATCGGCGGCGTCGTCGGCCGCGCCGAGATCATGAACTCCCTGGACGCCAACTCCATCTCCACCTTCGGCGGTTCGCCCGTCACCATGGCCGCGGGCCTCGCCAACCTCTCGTACCTCCTGGAGCACGACCTCCAGGGCAACGCGCGCCGCGTCGGCGGGCTGCTCATCGAACGGCTGCGGGCCATCTGCGCCCAGCTCCCCGTGGTCCACGAGGTGCGCGGCCGGGGCCTGATGATCGGTATCGAGCTGGTCAGGCCCGGCACCGACGAGGCCCACCCGCAGGCGGCCGCGGCCGTCCTGGAGGCGGCCCGCGAGGGCGGTCTGCTCATCGGCAAGGGCGGCGGGCACAGCACCAGCGTGCTGCGCATCGCCCCGCCCCTGTCGCTGACCGTCGCCGAGGCCGAGGAGGGCGCCGCGATCCTGGAGCGGGCCCTGCGGAGCGTCTAGGCCGCGCCCCGCCCCGTGCGCGGGCACGCCCCGTGTCCGCGCACCGCACCGCACTTCGCGTACCCCCGTACGTACGAAAGGGAGCGCACCACCATGAGTACCCGCACCCTGATCCGCGGCGGCCTCGTCATCACCGCCGCCGAGGAGCTGCACGCCGACGTCCTGATCGAGGACGGCCGGATCGCGGCGCTCGCCGCGCGCGGCACGCAGGCCGCCGAGGCCTGGAGCGCGGACCGCGTCATCGACGCGAGCGACAAGTACGTCATCCCGGGCGGCGTCGACGCGCACACCCACATGGAGCTGCCGTTCGGCGGCACCTTCGCGTCGGACTCCTTCGAGAGCGGCACCCGCGCCGCCGCCTGGGGCGGCACCACCACCATCGTCGACTTCGCCGTCCAGACCGTCGGCCGGTCACTGCGCGAGGGCCTGGACGCCTGGTACGCGAAGGCCGACGGCAAGTGCGCCGTCGACTACGCCTTCCACATGATCCTGTCCGACGTCAACGAGCGGACGCTGAAGGAGATGGACCTGCTCGTGGAGGAGGGCATCACCTCCTTCAAGCTCTTCATGGCCTACCCCGGCGTCTTCTACAGCGACGACGGGCAGATCCTGCGCGCCATGCAGCGCTCCGCCGCCAACGGCGGGCTGATCATGATGCACGCCGAGAACGGCATCGCCATCGACGTCCTCGTCGAGCAGGCCCTGCAGCGCGGCGAGACCGACCCCCGCTACCACGGCGAGGTCAGGAAGGTCCTCCTGGAGGCCGAGGCCACGCACCGCGCGATCCAGCTCGCCCGGGTCGCGGGCGCCCCGCTGTACGTCGTGCACGTCTCCGCCGAGGAGGCCGTCGCGGAGCTTGCGGCCGCGCGGGACAAGGGGCTCGACGTGTTCGGGGAGACCTGCCCGCAGTATCTGTTCCTGTCCACCGACAACCTCGCCGAGCCGGACTTCGAGGGCGCCAAGTACGTCTGCTCGACGCCCCTGCGGCCCCGCGAGCACCAGGCGGCGCTCTGGCGGGGCCTGAGGACCAACGACCTCCAGGTGGTCTCCACCGACCACTGCCCGTTCTGCTTCACCGGCCAGAAGGAGCTGGGCCGCGGCGACTTCTCGAAGATCCCCAACGGCCTGCCCGGCGTCGAGAACCGCATGGACCTGCTGCACCAGGCCGTCCTCGACGGGCACATCACCCGCCGCCGCTGGATCGAGATCGCCTGCGCGACCCCGGCCCGCATGTTCGGCCTCTACCCGAAGAAGGGCACCATCGCCCCCGGCGCGGACGCCGACGTCGTCGTCTACGACCCCGCCGCGACCCAGGTGATCTCCGCCGACACCCACCACATGAACGTCGACTACTCCGCGTACGAGGGAAAGCAGGTCACCGGCCGCGTCGAGACGGTCCTTTCGCGCGGCGAACTCGTCATCGACCAGCGGGAGTTCACCGGACGCGCCGGGCACGGCCTCTACACCCCGCGCGCCACCTGCCAGTACCTGGGCTGACCGGCCGCCCGCGCGCGCCGCTCACTCACCTGAACCAGCAAGGAGGTCCCTCGTGGATTTCGGACTTGTCCTGCAGACCGACCCGCCCGCGTCCGCCGTGGTCGACCTGATGCGCCGCGCCGAGGAGCGCGGCTTCCGCTACGGCTGGACGTTCGACTCGGCGGTCCTGTGGCAGGAGCCGTTCGTGATCTACAGCCGGATCCTTGAGCACACCGAACACCTGACGGTCGGCCCGATGGTGACCAACCCGGGCACCAGGACCTGGGAGGTCACCGCCTCCACGTTCGCCACGCTCAACGACATGTACGGCAACCGCACCGTGTGCGGCATCGGCCGCGGCGACTCCGCCATGCGGGTCGCCGGCCGCAAGCCCAACACCCTGGCCCGCCTCGGCGAGTGCATCGACGTCGTCCGTGACCTCGCCGAGGGCCGGGAGGCCGACGTCGGCGGGCAGACGCTGCGCCTCCCGTGGGTGCGCGACGGCAGGCTGCCGGTGTGGATGGCCGCGTACGGCCCGAGGGCCCTTGCCCTCGCCGGGCAGAAGGCCGACGGGTTCATCCTCCAGCTCGCCGACCCGTTCCTGACGGAGTGGATGGTCAAGGCGGTGCGGGCCGCGGCCGTGGAGGCGGGACGCGATCCGGCGGCCGTGAAGATCTGCGTGGCGGCGCCCGCCTACCTCACCGACGACGACTCGCCCGAGTCCCTGGCGCACGCCCGGGACGAGTGCCGGTGGTTCGGCGGCATGGTGGGCAACCACGTCGCCGACCTGGTCGCCAAGTACGGGGAGCACTCGGGCCTGGTGCCCGAGGCGCTGACCGACTACATCAAGGCCCGCGAAGGGTATGACTACGCCCACCACGGCCGCGCGGGCAACCCCGACACCGCGTTCGTGCCCGACGAGATCGTGGACCGCTTCTGCGTCATCGGCACCGCCGCCCAACACCGGCGGAAACTGGAGCAGTTGCGGGACCTCGGGGTCGACCAGTTCGCGGTGTACGCGATGCACGACGCCCGCGAGAAGGTCATCGACGGCTACGGCAGCACGGTCATCCCGGCCTTCGGCGCATAGCCGCACACGGGAGAGACCGGCGCGCAGGCGGACGCTGTTGTCCGCCTGCGCGCCGACCCGTGCGGTGCTGATGGAGTGTCAGCCCCGCGCGCCCGGACGGGTTCCGCAGTCGCCCGCGGAGCACTTGTCCAGCCAATTGGCGAAGTCCGCGTCGTAGCGAGTGCCGATGGTGTTCGTGAGCAGGTTGCGGGCCGCCGCCCAGTCGCCCTTGCGGTAGTGGCCGAGCAGGGCCGTCACGTCCTGGGGGTGGGACTGGATCAGGTAACGCACGGCCAGATAACCCCAGTTGTAGACGCGCGTGGAGTCGGCGTTGTCGTAGGTGGTGTCGAAGAGCGTGCTGAGCCGGTACGTCTTCTTGCCCGCCTGCTCGATCGCGTCGTCATAGGTGACACCGCGGTACGAGTACGAGATGTACTCCGCGAAGCCCTCCACCCACATCACGGTCGGCGTCTTCATGCCCTCCGCGAAGTCGCCGTACATGTTGAAGCGGCCGTCGAGGTAGTGCGTGTACTCGTGGTTGAGGTTCCAGATCTGGAAGTCGGGGCGCAGCCACTCCGCCTCGTACGCGATGAACCGCGGCAGGTTGCCGGCCTGCGCCGGGTTGCCCTCCAGGTACATGCCGCCGTTGTTCGTGTCGATGCCGAAGACGATGCCCGCGTACGTCTTGTAGTCGCTGCTGGAGTCGAACGCGACGACTTCGAGGGTGGTGTTGTTGTCGTTCGCGACCGGGCCGTTGTCCTTGGCCACGCCGTGGAAGTAGGAGTCCTGGGCGAGCAGGCTGGAACAGGCGGCGCCCAGTTCGGTGGACGTCATCTGCTGGGCGATGATCCGCAGGCTCGGGGCGCAGGTGTGCTTGACCGTCAGGACGGCGTCACGCACGCGCTGTTGCAGGTTGCAGGTGTCGTAGTACGAGCAGTTGTCCTTGTCGTACGCGTCCGTCATCTCGGCGAGGCCGACCCACAGCTGGGCCGTGCGGCCCGTGATGCGGCTGCGGTCGAGGAGCTGCTTGACCAACTGCGGCACCACGCCGCCGAACTGCTCGTGCCGCAGGAAGCGGCCCAGCTCGCGCCCGGCGTTGGCGGTGAGGTACGACTTGTCGGTGCCGAGCAGGCCGTCGTGGGTGACGGCGAAGTCCCGCAGGGTGGTGAGGACGCTCTGGTCGGCCTGCACGGCGGCCACGAACTCCGGCACCTGGTGGCCGCGGAACAGCACGGTGTAGGTGTTGTTGACCGCCGCGACCATCCACCAGTGGGCGTCGTAGGAGGAGTCGTAGTCGTTGAGGAGCCGCTTGACGACGTTCAGGAAGCGGGCGTTCTCGCCGGAGCTGTCGATCAGGGTGACCGTCTCGGCGAGGGTCTCGCCGTTGGCCGAGGTGACGTCGAAGGCGCGCGCCGAGCGGAAGAACGCGTCGAGGCCGCCCTGGACGGCGCTCTTCAGCGCCGGGCCGTAGGAGCCGACGGTGTCGGGCTGGCCCCACTGCACGTAGTAGCCCGCGCGCAGGTAGAGGACGATCTGTGTGATCGAACCGCTGTTGTTCCCGGGGTAGTTGACCGCCGCGTCACGCAGTGCGTGGGAGACCGTCACCATCTGCTCCTCGCGGAACAGGGCCCGGGCGTCGGAACCGGTCACGCCGAACAGCGTGTTGATACAGCTGGTCTCCGACGACTTGATCTGCTGGACCAGGGCGCCGCCGGTCTTCGAGGTGAAGTCGGAGACGTTGCAGGCCGCTTTCGGGGCGCTGCGGTACGCCTTGGGGGCCTGCTTGACGGTGTGCGCGGGCGGGCGCTTCGACGGGTCCTTGGTCGGCTTGGCCGCGTGCTCGGCCTCGGTGGCCCGCAGGTCCTCGGTCGAGGTGGGGGTGGCGGGGGAGGGGGCGGTGCCCGGGCGGGGCGCGGGGGGCTTGGCCCCGGCGGCCGCCGTGGCGCCCTGGCCGGTGAAGGCGACCAGGCCGAGGCCGAGGCACATGACGAGGGCCGATATCAGGAGCCGGGCCAGGGGAGTTCTCGGCGCGCGGGACTTCTGTGGTCGTGAGGTGCGTTTCAAGGTGCCCTCCGGGCGGTCGGCGGCCGTGCCCGAGCACGGCCGTGGGGGTGCGCGAACCGTGGCGACAAAGGGTGTGAGGCGCTGAGCTGCGGAAACCCTTGAACTGTCATGCCCACGAAGGATGCGTGACATGTAATATTGCACACATCACATGGCCAGAGAAGGCCTCTGCGGGCATGGGCAGAGATTGACGCAGCGTCATGACCGGGGCAGGGGAGGGGTGTTGTGCGGCACGGTGCGGCGCAGTGCGGCCGTGGCGCCGCCCGCGCGACGCGTCGGCGCTCCGGTGCGGGGGCTCTGGCGAGAGGGATGCGGTGAAAGGGACTCTGGTGAGAGGGCTGCGGTGAAGGGGCTCTGGTGGGCCGTCGTCAGCGGGCGGTGCCGAGCCCGCCCCTGCGGGGGCGCTTGGCGGGCTCCTGGGGCTGGCGGCCCTTCGCCCACAGGGTCCGCACGTGTCCGAGGTGGCGCGTCATGCACTTCTCGGCGCCCTTGGCGTCACCGGCCAGCATCAGGTCGAGGAGTTCGATGTGCTCCTCGGCCGACGGGAGCAGCTCGCCGCGCTCGTCCAGGCCTGTCAGGCCGTAGAGCCGGGAGCGCTTGCGCAGGTCGCCGACGGCCTCCACGAGCCGGTCGTTGCCCGACAGGGCGAGCAGCGACAGATGGAAGCGGCGGTCCGACTCCAGGTAGCCGATGAGGTCGTGGGCGCGGGCGGCGCGCACGATCTCCTCGGCCACCTCGCGCAGCGCCTCCAGGTCCTCGCGGGCGGCGGTGCGTGTGATGCGGCCGACCGTGGGGACCTCGATCAGGGTGCGGATCTCCGTGTACTGGTCGAGGTCCTTCTCGTTGACCTCGGTGACGCGGAAGCCCTTGTTGCGGACCGGCTCGACCATGCCCTCCCTGGCCAGGTCCAGCATCGCCTCGCGCACCGGCGTCGCCGAGACACCGAAGTCCTCGGCGAGCGCGGGCGCGGAGTAGACCTCGCCCGGCTTGAGTTCACCGGAGATCAGGGCCGCGCGCAGTGCGTTCGCCACCTGGTCGCGCAGGCGCTCGCGGGTGGTGATGAGGTCGCGCTGCGTCAGATGACCCATGGCGGTGGTGATCCCTTCGTGCCTGCGCCCCGCGCCTTCGTGGCCGAGCGGATCACCAGCGTACAATGTCACGTTGTTTTCGCAGCTGAGCGGGCGGGAAGAAGCGGGTCCGGGCCCTCAGCGGTGGCCGTCGGCGACGGCCTTCCCGGTGGCGGGGCGTACCGCCTGCTCGGCCGGGCCCGGCAGGGGCAGCCGGGGCGCCGCCGTACGCGCCGACACCGGCCATGACGCGGGCGCCGTCGCCTGCCGCCGTCACGGTGACGCGCACCACCAGGGCGCGCTCCCCGGACGTCAGGGTCTCGTACTCGCTGAGCGAACCGCTCGGGATGACGCCGTCGCAGCCGTTCGGCCGCCGAACCAACAGGTCACAAGTGGTACCGCCACACGCGGCGTTCGGGGATCATGTTGGCCTCCGCACGGCCCCTGGTCCTCCTCCCCTCCAGCGAACGGCCTGCCCATGACCGACACCGTCCCCCCGGGACCACCCCCGATCCCCGCCGGTCCACCCACGGACGCCCCCGCCCAGCGCACCGCCCCCGACGGCCGCGTCGAACTGCTCCCCGGCGCCTCCCCCGACGACAGCCGCTTCGCCAACGACGACCTCAGGCCGATCCCGCTCGCCGAACGCCACTGGACCACCTACAACTTCGCCGCCCTGTGGGTCGGCATGGCCCACAACATTCCCTCCTGGACGCTCGCCTCCGGCCTGGTCGCGCTCGGCATGGACTGGAAGCAGGCCGTCTTCACCATCGCGCTCGCCAACGTCGTCGTGCTGCTCCCGATGCTGCTCACCGGGCACGCGGGCCCCAAGTACGGCATCCCGTTCCCGGTGCTCGCGCGCGCCTCCTTCGGGCTGCGCGGCGCGAACCTGCCCGCGCTGATCCGGGCCGCCGTGGCCTGCGGCTGGTTCGGCATCCAGACGTGGATCGGCGGGCAGGGCATCTTCGTCCTGCTCAACGAGGTCTTCGGTGGCGCGTGGGCCGACGCCTCGCCCATCGGTGGCCATCCGTGGACGCTGTGGCTGTGCTTCGTGGCGTTCTGGTCCCTCCAACTCGCCATCATCCACCGGGGGATGGAGACGCTGCGCAGGTTCGAGAACTGGGCGGCGCCCTTCGTGCTCGTCGGCGCGGTCGTGCTGCTCGTCTGGATCTCCGCCAAGGCGGGCGGCCTCGGACCGCTCCTCGACCAGCCCTCGCGGCTCGGCTGGGGCGCCGACTTCTGGCCGGTGTTCTTCCCCGCCTTCATGGGGATGATCGGCTTCTGGTCCACCCTGTCCCTGAACATCCCGGACTTCACCCGCTTCGGGAAGGGCCAGCGCGCGCAGGTGTGGGGCCAGAGCCTCGGCCTGCCGACCACGATGACCGCCTTCGCGCTGCTCTCCGTCCTCGTCACCTCCGGCTCGCAGGCCGTGTACGGCGAGCCCATCTGGGAGCCCGTGGACCTCGCCGCCAAGGCCGACAACGTCTTCGGGCTGCTCTTCGCGCTGGTGACCGTGCTCGTCGCGACGGTCTCCGTGAACATCGCGGCGAACGTCGTCTCGCCCGCGTACGACCTGGCGAACCTCGCGCCGCGCCTCATCAACTTCCGCACCGGTGCGCTCATCACGGGCGTCGTGGGTGTCCTGATCTTCCCCTGGAAGCTGATCGAGACGCCCGAGCTGTACATCTTCGTCTGGCTCGGCGTGGTCGGCGGCCTGCTCGGCACGGTGGCGGGCGTCCTCATCGCCGACTACTGGATCGTGCGCCGCACCGCCCTGGACCTCGCCGACCTCTACCGGCAGGACGGGCGCTACTGGTACGCGGGCGGCTGGAACTGGCGGGCCGTCGTGGCCTTCGCCGTGGGCGGGGTGCTCGCCGTCGGCGGCTCGCACTCCGACCCCGGGAAGGGCCCCTTCCCCGACGACGGCATGATCCCCTTCCTGAGGCCGCTGGCCGACTACGGGTGGGCCGTGGGACTCGGGTCGGCGTGCGTGGTCTACCTCGCGCTGATGTGGTCGCGCCGGGAGGGCGTGAAGTAGTGAAGTAGGGGTGGCGGCAGGGGAGCCGCGGGCGGCGCGTCAGCTCGGGCGGGTCGCCGTCACCAGCCACACCCGCGCCTCCATCCGCACTCCGCGCCCGCCCGCGTACGGGCTGAGCGTGTCCTCCAGGGCCTTGCGGGTGACCCTCGGCACCACGCGGTCGGGCGTGCGGGAGAGGAGAAAGTCGACGGCGTCGGCCGGGTCGCGGCCCCAGTACGTCTCGACGGGCAGCGAGGTCACCGTCACGTCCGTGTAGGCGGCGAGGGAGCGGCGGATGTGCGCGGGGTCGCTGAGAGAGGCCATCGCGGCACGGGCGTCGGTGTGGTCGGGCGACGGCGCGGCCCCCTGGGCGCCGAGGAGGCCCGCGAGCAGACCGAGCGCGCGGGACTCCTCGATGTCGGGGCTCGCGGGCTGCGGGCAGACGAACACCAGGCGCCCGCCGGGCCGCAGCGCGCGGGCCACGTTGCGGAACGCGGCCGCGTGGTCGGCGAAGAACATCACGCCGCCCCGGCTGATCGCCACGTCGAAGCGGCTCGGGGGAAAGTCGTGCGTCTGGGCGTCGCCCAGTTCGTACGAGACGTTGGTGACCGCCTCGGCCGCGGTGCGCGCCCTGGCCCGCTCCAGGAGCGGCGCGGAGATGTCGACGCCGACCGCCTGCCCGTCAGGACCGGCGAGCCGCGCAGCGATCCGCGTGATCGTGCCCGCGCCGCAGCCGATGTCCAGGACCCGGGCCCCGCCACTGATCCGGGCGGCCGCGAACAGACGGCCGTTGAGGTCGCCGCTCATGGCGTCGTAGCGGTCCTGCTGCTCGGCCCAGTGCCGGCCGATGGGACCGTTCCAGAGCTCCTCCTGGCGGGCGTTGGGGCGGGTTTCGGGGCGGGTGTGCGTCGTCATGGCGGTTCCTTCGCCTCGGGGATCGTCCATGGGGTGGCGCCGTGCGGTGCGGAAGTACGGAAGTGGGGTGGCGCTGTGCGGTGTTCGTGCCGCCGATCGTCGCTGTGCCGGTGCCCTCCGGTCGTCGTACCGGCGAAGGCAGTTGGATCTACGGCGACGGGGCCGCGTGGCCGTGCGACTACTACGCCGGGAGTAGCGCGGGAGCGGTCCGCACGGGCGACGCCACTGTCACAGGCCCGGGCTAGGGTGCGGGACATGATGGGGGAACGCGGAGGACCAGGTGGCCGTGGCCTGCTCGACGGCCACGGCCACCTCGATGAGCGCAGGGCCAGAGCGATGCTCGTGGCGTTCGCCGCGACCGTCGCCGCGGTCGTCGTGGGCGCCACGGTGTACGAGGGCGGCGCGGACGCCGTCGACTACGCCCTCGTGTGCGTCGGCTCGCTCGTCCTCGCCGAGTACCGGCGCGCGCCGCGCGTCGTCCTCCTCGTCAGCGCCGCCACCATGGCCGCCTTCGCCCTGCACGCGGAACCGGCCACCGCGGCGGCCTTCCCCGTCCTCGGCGCCGTGCACGCCGCCGCCCACAGCGGACACCGGCTGCTCGCCACGGGCACCGGACTCGCCTTCCTCGCCGTGTTCTTCGCCGCCGACCCGGGACGCGACGGCGCCGTCGAGCGGACCCTGCTGCTCACCGGCTGGTTCGTGTGCGCCGTCGCCACCGGCATCGCGGCCACGACCTGGCAGGCGTATCTGCGCCAGACCGAGGAGCGCGCCCTGGAGGCCGAGCGGACCCGTGAGGAGGTGGCGCTGCGCCGGGCCGGCGAGGAGCGCCTGCGCATCGCCCGCGAACTGCACGACTCCCTCACCCACCAGATCTCCATCGTCAAGCTCCAGGCGGGAGTCGCCGTCCACCTGGCGCGCAAGCGCGGCGAGGAGGTGCCGCCCGCGCTGCTCGCCATCCAGGAGGCCGGCGGCGAGGCCATGCGGGAGCTGCGCGCCACCCTGGAGGTCCTGCGCACCGACGGGCCCACCGGCAGCCCCGCCCTGCTCGTCGAGCGCGCGCGCTCGGCCGGGCTGCCCGTCGAGCTGACGGTGACCGGCCGCGAGCGGGCCCTGCCCGCGGCCCTGGAACAGGGCGTGTACCGCATCGTCCAGGAGTGCCTCACCAACGCGGCCCGGCACGCGGGCGGCCCGGCGAAGGTCGGCGTCCACCTCGACTACGGGGAGCGGCAGGTGGTGGTCCGCGTCGACGACGACGGGGCGGCGCGCCCGGACCTGCCCGTGGAACCGGGGGTCGGGCTCATCGGGATGCGCGAGCGGGTCGAGGCTCTCGGGGGCGCGCTGCGCGCCGGGGCCCGGGACGAGGGCGGCTTCTCGGTGCGGGCCGAACTGCCGGTGGGGGCGGCCGGGTGAACGGCGTGAGCGGGGTCGTGAGGGTCGTGCTCGTCGACGACCAGGCCCTGATGCGGGCCGGGTTCCGGGCGCTGATGGACGCCGAGGACGGGATCGAGGTCGTGGGCGAGGCCGCCGACGGGGCCCAGGGCGTGGCGCTCGTCGGAGAGTTGGTGCCCGACGTCGCGCTCGTCGACGTACAGATGCCGGTCATGACGGGCATCGAGGCGACCCGCCGCATCGCCGCCGACCCGCGCCTCGCGGACGTGCGCGTCGTCATCCTCACCAACTACGGCCTCGACGAGTACGTATTCGAGGCGCTGCGCGCCGGGGCCAGCGGCTTCCTGCTCAAGGACACCGAACCCGCCGACCTGTTGCAGGCCATCGAGGTCGTGGCGCGCGGCGACGCGCTGCTCTCGCCCGCGGTGACGCGGCGCCTGATCGGCGAGTTCGTGGCCCGGCCGCCGGACCGCGCGACCCCGCCGGGCCTCGAAGGTCTCACGCGCCGCGAACGCGAGGTGACGGCCCTCGCGGCCCGCGGCCTCACCAACGAGGAGATCGCCGCGCACATGGTCATCAGCCCGTTCACCGCCAAGACGCACGTGAGCCGGGCGATGACCAAGCTGGGCGCGCGGGACCGGGCCCAACTGGTCGTGTTCGCCTACGAGTCGGGGCTGGTGCGGGCGCGGGTCGAGGGGGACGTCGAGGGGAACGGGGACGTGGGGGAGGGTGGGGGCGTGGGTGCGGGGGAGTCGTAGCCGGGGGCGGGACGAGCCGGGGCGGGACGAGCCGTAGCCGGTCCGAGGTGCGGGCGGGCGGTGGGGCGCGGGTGGTCGGGCCGGGGCGGTGCCGGGTGCCGCGTGGCATGATCCCGGCGTGACTCTCCTCTCGCCCCGCCGCGCCGCCGCCCTCTGCGCCCTCGCGATACTCGTCGCCGGGTGCGGGCAGTCGAAGGGATCAGCTCGGGACGGCGCGGACGGCACCGACAGCGCCGCGTCCCGCGTCGCGGGCAAGGGCGGGCTGCCCCCGTCCGCCGCCGGACCCACCCCGTCCCACGGCGACCCCGCCCCGTCCTACGGCGTCACCCCCGACGAACTTCCCTCCGGCGCCGAGAGCGCGCCCCAGTACGGAGCCCCGCCGCCCGAGCCCCGGCAGGCCTCCCGGGACTGCTCCGGGAAGCGCGGCGCCCTCGTCGAACCCGGCCCCGTCGACGCGGCGATGGGCCTGCGCGCGATGCGGCTGACCCTGACGCACTGCGGCACCGGCACCTACCGGCTCGACGGCTACCCCGGCCTGCGCGCGCTCGGTGACGACGGGGCGCCCCTCGACGTACGCACCCTGCGGGGCACGGGGAGGATCACCACCGGCGTGCCCGACCCCGGGCCGCACCCCGTGGCGCTGCGCCGCGGCGAGTCGGCGACGGCGGTCGTGGTGTGGCGCAACACCCACACGGACCTGGCGAACCCCGCCGTGCACGCGCCGCGGCTGCGGGTCGTCCCCGCCCCCGGCGCCCTGGCGCGGACCGTCACGCCGGACGGCGGCATCGACCTCGGCAGCACCGGCCGCATCGGGACGACGGCCTGGAAGAAGGACGCGCCCGACGGCACCGGCGGGTGAGTCGGCCCGGGTCCTTCCGTGCCACGGGACGCGCCGCGCTTGAGGGCAGGTTGGCTTGAAATCGACACCTTGGGGGTGCGATTCCAGCCGCAGGAAGGTTCCTGTCCGCGATGGATGGCCGACCCATGCACCGTACGTATGTACGTGTGCGACGGTGTGTCACCGTCCGGCCTGGGGAGTCGGGTTGCGTACGGGGGTAGCACGCGCGCGGCCCCGATGAGTCCTTTCGCGACGAACCTTCCGGACGGAGCCCCCCGGAGCTGAATGCCCGCTTCCACTGTGCGATCTTGTGACTAGCATGACCACCACATGTGCCGTCGGAAGACAGCGCCACCAGGCGGACTTCCCTCGCGGCGGCACGCAGTCGAGGGCGGGCCGACGGCCCGCGCACCCGTGCCGACACCGAGGGACCACGGAATGACACAGCCCGCCGATCGTCGTCCGGACCGCACCCCGAGCAGCCGGCGAACGGCATACACGCTGCCTGTGTGTCTCCTCATAGCCGCCGCGGCGGCGGGCGCCGCCGTCGCCGCCCTCGCCCCGGACGAGGCCCGCGCCTGGGTGGGCGCCGCGGCCGCCGGGGGCTGGATCCTGCTCACCACCGCCGTCCTGGTCGGCCTCACGACGGCGAACAGGCTGCGCGCGCGGGCCGCCGACGCCGAGGGCGAACTGCTCTCCGTACGCAGCCAGTTGGACACCCGCACCGCCGAGGACATGGGCCTCGCGCAGGTGACCCTGCCCGGCGTCGCACGGCTCGTGCGCGAGGGCGTCGCCCCGGACGACGTACTGCGGCAGACCCGGCCGCCCGCCCTGCCCTCCCAGCGCGAACTCCTCCGCGTGTGCGTGAGCGCGCTGGCCGACGCCGAGCAGCGCGCCGCCACCGCGGCCGCGAACCAGCGCCGCGCCGTCGACGACCTGGCCCGCATCACCGACGACGTCCGCCTCCTCGCCGGCGAGACCCTCCCGGACGTGGTCGCCACCCTGCGCGGCGGCGCCTCCGTCGACCGCGCCCTCGCGGGCACGCGCTGGCCCGACGACGCCGCGCTGCGCGCCCTGACCGAGGCCGCCGTCCGCGAACTCGCCCTGAGCGAGCGCCGCGCGGCCGCCGCGCAGGCCGCGAGCGCCAAGGCCCTCAGCCGCGTCCAGGCCAAGTCCGTGAGCATGCTCGCCGACCTGCGGGACATGCAGGACCGGCACGGCGAGGAGGTCTTCGGCGACCTCCTCAGGCTCGACCACAGCACCTCACAGCTCGGCCTCATGACCGACCGCCTCGCCCTGCTCATGGGCGGCCGCTCCAGCCGCGCCTGGAACAAGCCCATCGTGATGGAGTCCATCCTGCGCGGCGCCGTCGGCCGCATCGCCGCCTACCAGCGGGTGCGGCTGCACTGCTCGACCCGGGTCGCCGTCGTCGGCTTCGCCGCCGAGGGCGTGATGCACCTGCTCGCCGAACTCGCCGACAACGCCGCGAACTTCTCGCCGCCCACCGACGAGGTCCACGTGTACGTGGAGGAGTCCCGCACCGGCATCGTCATCACCATCGAGGACAGCGGCCTCAGGATGTCCGAGGCGGCCCAGCGCCGGGCCGAGGAGTCGGTGTCCGGGCGCATGACCGACCTCGCGCTCCTCCAGGGCACCCGGCTCGGGCTCGCCGTCGTCGGCGGGCTCGCCGTGAAGTACGGCATCAACGTCAGCTTCCGCCCCTCGGCGCGCGGCGGCACCGGCGTCGTCGTCCTGCTGCCCCCGCAGCTGATCGCCCAGCAGCCGCAGCCGGAGCGCGCCCCCGCGCTCGACGCGCCCGCGCTGCCCGGCACCGGCACGGATGCCATGACCGGAGCGGAAGGCGTGCCCACGCCGCGCCCCGCCGCCGAGGACCCCGCAGGCACCCTTGCCGCACCCCGCACCGCCCCCGCCGACGCCGGCCTCGGCGGCGCCCCCGGTGAGCGGGCCGACACGCCCGAGCACACCGCCGTGCGCGAGCGCGCCGCCGACGGGGCCGACGAGTACGGGCGGGCCTCGGGCCACGGCACGGACGGCCGGGGCATCGCGACCGGCGGCCCGCGCGGCGGCGACGGCACGGACGGCCGGGGCATCCGCGCCGACGGCACCGACGGCAGGGGCGCCACCCTCGGCGGCCTCCCGATGCGACGGCCCGGCCGCACCATGGCCGCCGCGCACGCCGAACTCCAGCAGCGCCAGGCCGCCAACTCCGCCGCCCGGGAGACCGCGCGGAGCGGCCCCGACACCACCCCGGGAGGCCGCGCCACCACCCCCGACGCCCACGGGCACACCGACCCGGGCACCCCCGGCACGGACGGCGCGGACCCGGCCGCGGCGCGCCCGCCACGCGACCTCGGCGCCCGGTTCGGCGCCTTCCACCGCGCCCGGCGGGCCGCCGGGGAGAGCGAGCCACCACGGACCGCCGGGGACGCCGGGGAGAACGAACCCCCGCGTTCCGCCCGCGAGAGCGAGCCGCCGCGGGCCGAGTGACCGGCCCCCGCGGCGGCCGGGGCCGGTCCGCCCGGACCGCGTCCCCGGCGCCGGGCCCGCACCCGGCGCCCCGCACCGCCCCACGGGTCCGCGACGACGCGCCCCACCGTTCTCACCTTCCCCACCCCCGCCCCGCACCGAAAGGGAGGCACGGGCGTTCGCGCACCCGGTGATCGCCCGAATTCACCATGCAGACCACCGACAACAGCCTGAACTGGCTTCTGGACACCCTCCTCGACGGCACCCCCGGCACCCGGCACGCCCTCGTGCTGTCCCGGGACGGCCTCAAGCTCTGCTGGAGCCCCGGCCTCAGCCTCGACCAGGCCGACCAGCTCTCCGCGATCTGCTCCGGCATCCAGGCGCTCGCCCAGGGCGCCTCCATGGAGTTCGGCGACGGCACCGGCGGCGTACGGCACTCCATGACCGAGTTCCACGGCGGACTGCTCTTCGTCGTGGAGGCCGGACAGGGCGCGCACCTCGCCGTCATCGCCGACGAGGACGCCGACCCCGGAGTGGTGGGCCACCAGATGAGCCAGCTCGTGTCCCAGATAGGCGAACACCTGCGGGCCGAGCCGCGCGCCCAGGGGAGTGACAGGGCCGGGAGCCCCGGGAGCACGGCCTCGTGACGCGCAGGCCCGTCGACGTGGGCGAACCCGACCGGCTCTACACGGTCACCGGGGGCCGCAGCCGCTCCGACGGCAGCTCCTTCGACCTGGTCACGCTGATCGTCGCCGAGTGCGAGCCGTCCGTCGGCCAGCAGTCGGAGCACGCGCGCATCCTCGAACTGTGCCGCCACCCCACGGCCGTCGTCGAGATCGCCGCGGAGCTCTCGCTGCCCATCACGGTCGTCCGCATCCTCCTGGAGGACCTCCTTGCGACCGGCCGCATCACCCCTCGTCACCCCCGCGTGGCGGCCTCCGCCGCGCTGCCCGATTCCGCTCTTCTCACGGAGGTGCTCCATGGGCTCCGCAACCTCTGAGCTGCCGTCGTCCCGGACACCGCTGCGCGACACGGCCGAAAACGGCCTGAAGATCGTCGTGGTGGGCGGCTTCGGCGTCGGCAAGACCACCCTCGTCCGCTCCGTCAGCGAGATCCGCCCCCTCAACACCGAGGAGGTGATGACACAGGCGGGCGCCGGAGTCGACCGGATGCCCGAGTCGAGCGGCAAGAACACCACCACCGTCGCCTTCGACTTCGGCCGCATCAGCCTCAACGACCGCCTGGTGCTCTACCTGTTCGGCGCCCCCGGCCAGAAACGCTTCTGGTTCCTGTGGGACCGGCTCTTCTCCGGGACGCTCGGCGCCGTCGTCCTCGTGGACACCCGCAGGATGGACGAGTCCTGGTACGCCATCGACCGGCTCGAACACCACGGCACGCCCTTCGTCGTCGCTGTGAACCGCTTCGACGACGACACCGCGCGCCACTCCCTGGCGGACATCCGCACCGCGCTCGCGCTGCCGGACCACGTCCCCCTCATCGACTGCGACGCCCGGGTCCGCTCGTCCGGCAAGGACGTGCTGATCACGCTCGTCGACCACCTCCACCACCTGGCACGGGAACGGGAACTGACAGCATGACCGAAGCGAGTGGACCCGCGGCCGCGCCGAACACCCCGCCGCCCGGCTGCCCCGCCCACACCGCCCACCCCGACGCGGTGCCCCTGAGCGGCCTGGAGTACCAGCAGACGCCCTTCGACCTGTACCGCAGCCTGCGCAGCAAGCACGGCTCCGTCGCGCCCGTCCTGCTCGACGGCGGCGTGCCCGCCTGGCTCGTCCTCGGCTACTCCGAGGTCTCCTACGTCACCGCGCACGACGAGCTGTTCGCCCGCGACTCACGGCGCTGGAACCAGTGGGACAACATCCCCGCCGACTGGCCCCTGATGCCGTTCGTGGGCTACCAGCCCTCCGTCCTGTTCACCGAGGGCGCCGAGCACCGCCGCCGCGCGGGCGTCATCACCGAGGCCCTGGAGAGCGTCGACCAGTTCGAACTCGGCCGCGAGTGCGCCTACATCGCCGACCAGCTCATCGCGTCCTTCGCCGGCCGCGGCAGCGCCGAGCTGATGAGCGTCTACACCCACCCGCTCGCCATGCGCGCCGCCGTCCACATGGTCGGCATGCCGCCCGGCGCCGCCGACACCGAGGCCCTCGTCGAGGACCTGCGGATGTCCCTGGACGCCGCCGAGGGCGACGACCCCGTGGCCGCGTACATCCGGGTCGGCGAGCGCGTCCACCACCTGGTCGAGGAGCGGCGACAGAACCCGGCGGCCGATGTCACCTCGCGCATGCTGGAGCACCCGGCGGGCCTCTCCGACGAGGAGATCGTCCAGGACCTGATCTCCGTCATCGCCGCCGCCCAGCAGCCCACCGCCAACTGGATCTGCAACGCCCTGCGGCTGCTCCTGACCGACGAGCGGTTCGCCCTGAACGTCTCCGGCGGCCGCCTCAGCGTCAGCCAGGCACTCAACGAGGTCCTGTGGCTCGACACACCCACCCAGAACTTCATCGGCCGCTGGGCGGTCCGCGACACCCAGCTCGGCGGGCGCCGCATCCGCGCCGGCGACTGCCTGGTCCTCGGCCTCGCCGCCGCCAACGCCGACCCGCAGATCTGGCCGGGCGCGCAGGTGGGCTCCGAGAACTCCGCGCACCTGTCCTTCAGCAACGGCGAACACCGCTGCCCCTACCCGGCGCCGCTGCTCGCCGACGTCATCGCCCGCACCGCGGTCGAGACGCTCCTGGAGCGCCTTCCGGACCTGGTGCTCGCCGTCGACCCGGCGGAGCTGACCTGGCGGCCCTCCATCTGGATGCGCGGACTCACGGCGCTGCCGGTGCAGTTCACGCCCGTGGCGCAGTGACGGCGGCGGCGCGGAGAGGCTCCGCGCCGCACGCGGCGGGACGGCTCTCAGCGCGGCACGGGCGTGAACTCCACCGGCAGGGCGGCGGGGCCCCGTGTGAACACGCCCTGCTCCGACGGTACGAAGCCGTCGGCGAGCCGCATGTCCGGCATGGCGTCCAGGAGTTGGTTGACCCCCGTCTCCACCTCGGCGCGGGCGAGCAGCGCGCCCACGCAGAAGTGCCGGCCGAGGGCGAACGCGAGATGGTCGGCCGCCGCGGAGAACGCGTTGGTGGCCGTCAGGTCGTCCCGGAAGATGTCGAAGCGGTCCGGCTCGCGGTAGCGCTCGCCGTCCCGGTTGGCGGAGCCGATGAGGCAGGTCACGGTGGCGCCCGCCGGAATGGTGCCGCCGGCCACCGCCACGTCGACCGCGCTCTGCCGCATGATCATGTGGACCGGCGGGCTGTGGCGCAGGGTCTCCGCGAACGCCCGGTCGATCAGGGTGCGGTCGGCGCGCACGGCGGCGAGCTGGTCGGGGTGCGTGAGCAGGTTCGCGAAGATCCCCGCGATGGCCTTGTCGGTGGTCTCGCCACCCGCGGCGAGCAGCAGGCTGCAGAACGCCTTGATGTCCTCGTCGCTCATCCGCACCCCGTCGACCTCGGCGGCGCACAGCGCCGAGAGCAGGTCGGTCCCCGGGTTCTTCCTGCGCTCGGTGATGACCGGGAACATGTACTCGGCGAACTCCACCCGGGTCCGCTCGCCCGCCGCCGCCACCTCGGGGTCGCCCGCCAGATTCCCCAGGAACGCGATGACGGTCGTGTACCAGCCGTGGAACCGCGCGTGGTCGGCCTTGTCCAGGCCGAGCATGTCGGCGATCACGTTCACCGGGAAGCGGGTGGCGTAGTCGGCCACCAGGTCCGCGGAGCCCCGGTCGCGGAAGGCGTCGATCAGCTCCTCGGAGTTGCGGCGGATGACCGGCAGGAACACGTCCCGCAGCTCGCTGCCGCGGAAGGCCGGGGCGACCAGGGCCCGGCGCACCGCGTGTTCACGGCCGCTGAGCTGAAGTATCGTCCGGCCGTGCACGGGTTCGAGCTGCCAGTCGTAGTTCTCCGTGGTGAACTGTGCCTCCTTGTCCTTGAAGACGCGAGCCACGTCCTCGTAGCGGGAGACGAGGTAGCTTTTGGTGGGCTCGTGCCACAGCAGGGGGGCTTGTTCCCGCAGGGCGCGATAGACAGGGTAGGGATCGGCCGCGAACTCGGGCGAGAGAATGTCCGGTATGGGCTGAGCAGTGGACACGGTGCTCCTTCGGAGGGCGACTGCCTGGCCGGCTCAGCCTATTGATCAAGGAAAAGAACCAACAGAGTGCGTCAGCTGTCATCTGTCAGCTGTTCGTCGTCATCGGTCAGTTGTTACATGTCACCCATCAAGTGTTTTCCTTGCATTCCCCGAGCCCGTCGGGGCATACGCGTTCCCACCACCCCCCAAACCCCCTGGAGGCACGCCGTGGAGGCCGAGGTCAGAGTGACGGTGTTCATGGAACTGGAGACCGCCGACACACCCGGCGGCCGGGCCCCCCTCTCCGCCGAGCTCGCCTACGCGGCCGCCGATCCCTTCGCGGTCACCATGACGTTCCACTGCGAGGGCGGTGAGGTGACGCGCTGGCGCCTGGACCGCCAGCTCCTCAGCGACGGCTGCCGGGGCCCGGCCGGTGAGGGCGACGTGCGCGTCGAGCCGACCGCGGACCAGGGCCGCGGGGCCGGGGTGCGCATCGAGCTGTTCGGCATGCCGGGCCCCGCGGGCCGCTCCCACGGCGTGCTGCACATCGCCGCCGCCGACGTCACCGCCTTCCTCGCCACCGCCCACGAGGTCGTGCCGCCGGGCGCGGAGCAGATCTGCCTGGACGAACTCGTGGCCGCCTGCCTGGGCGACAGCGAGAGCCCGTTCGGGGAGCACGCGGCCTAGGGCCTGTCCCAGCCGCGATCTCGTCGATGCTCGCGGGCACGTCGTCAGGGTTCCCCAGCAACCGCGACTGCGGGCCGTGGCGGAGGGCGGCCAGGACGCCGAACCGGGTCACCACCGTCCTGTGGGCGCAGACGTACGGCCTGATCGCCGGAGGGACGTGGGACGGGAGCCGCCGGACGGCACGACGCCGACAGGGCCTAGCCTGCGGGCATGTTCACGACGCGCCCCACGCTCCAGGGCACCTTCGGCATGGTGTCGTCCACCCACTGGCTCGCCTCGCAGTCCGCGATGGCCGTCCTTGAGGACGGCGGCAACGCCTACGACGCCGCCGTCGCGGCGGGCTTCGTGCTGCATGTGGTCGAGCCGCATCTGAACGGGCCCGCGGGCGAGGTGCCGATCATCCTCGCCCCCGCGGGCGGCGACGTGCGCGTCCTGTGCGGACAGGGCGTGGCGCCCGCCGGGGCGAGCGTCGCCCACTACCGGGACGCCCTCGGCCTCGACCTCGTACCCGGCACCGGACCCCTCGCCGCCGCCGTGCCCGGCGCCTTCGACGCGTGGATGCTGCTCCTGCGCGACCACGGCACCAAGCCGCTCGCCGAGGTCCTGAAGTACGCCATCGGGTACGCCGAGGACGGCCACCCGCCCGTGGAACGCGTCACGGAGACCATCGAGACCGTGCGGGACCTGTTCGAGACCGAGTGGACGTCGTCGGCCGAGGTCTACCTCCCCGGCGGAACCCCGCCCGCCCCCGGCGAACTGCTGCGCAACCCGCGCCTGGCCGCCACCTGGCGGCGGCTCCTCGCCGAGGCCGAGGCCGCGGGCGGCGCCGACAGGGACGCGCAGATCGACGCCGCCCGCGAGGTGTGGCGCACCGGCTTCATCGCCGAGGCCCTGGTCCGCCAGTCCGCGCGCCCCACCCTGGACACCAGCGGCAAGCGCCACACCGGCACCCTCACGGCAGCCGACCTCGCCGACTGGTCGGCCACGTACGAGGACCCGGTCAGCCACGACTGGAACGGCTGGACCCTCTGCAAGGCAGGACCCTGGAGCCAGGGCCCCGCCTTCCTCCAGCAACTCGCCCTGCTTCCTGACGAATTGCCCGCATACGGCTCGGCCGACTACACGCATCTGCTCGTCGAGGGCTGCAAGCTCGCCATGGCCGACCGGGAGGCCTGGTACGGGGACGCCGCCGAGGTGCCGGTCGCCGAACTGCTCTCGTACACCTACAACGCCCGGCGCCGGGAGCTGATCGGCGAGCGGGCATCGCACGAGCTGCGACCCGGGCGGCCCGGCGGCCGGGAGCCGAGGCTGTCCGCGCACGCGCGGGCCGTCGCTTCGGGGACGGCGGGGGCCGTGCGCGGGGGCGCGGTGGGGGCGGGGGAGCCGACGGTGACGGGGGCCGGTGAGCCGACCGTCGCGCGAGGCGGTGAGCCGGTCGTGGCGCGAGGCGGTGAGCCGGTCGTGGCGCCGGACGGCGGGACCCGAGGCGACACCTGTCATCTGGACGTCGTCGACCGCTGGGGGAACATGGTCGCGGCGACGCCGTCCGGCGGCTGGCTCCAGTCCAACCCCGTCGTGCCGGAACTCGGCTTCCCGCTCGGCACCCGGCTGCAGATGACCTGGCTGGAGGAGGGCCTGCCCAACTCGCTCACCCCCGGCCGTCGCCCACGCACGACCCTGACACCGTCGCTCGCCCTCAAGGACGGCGTGCCCGTCATGGCCTTCGGCACGCCGGGCGGGGACCAGCAGGACCAGTGGCAGGTGCACTTCTTCCTGTCGGTGGCACTGCGTGCGCCGGTGCGCGGCGGCTTCGATCTGCAGGGCGCCGTCGACGCCCCCAACTGGCACACCGAGTCCTTCCCCGAGTCGTTCTACCCGCGCGGGATGCGGCCGGGCAGCCTCGTCGTCGAGTCCCGCACCGACCCGCAGGTCGTGGCGGAGCTGCGGCGCCGCGGCCACGACGTGACCGTGGGCGGCCCCTGGTCGGAGGGGCGGCTGTGCGCGGTGGCGCGGGATCCGCGGACCGGGGTGCTCTCGGCGGCGGCGAATCCGCGGGGGATGCAGGGGTACGCGGTCGGGCGGTGAGGCCGGCCGGGGGCGGCCGGGGCCGGGGCGGGCGCCGGGATGTGCCGGGGCGGGCGCCGGGGCAGGTGCCGGGACGGGTGCCGGGCGGTCCTCAGTCGCCTCAGGAACTCCCTTTCATCCCGATTCCACCCACTGTTCACCCCGGGAGTCCGCGTTGTCAGTGGTACGTGCTCTCATGGAGGCATGATCGAAACACAGGCAATCAAGGAAAGCATCGACGACTTTCTCGCACGGCAGACCGCTGACGTGGAGCGCGTGGTCCGCGAGGCCGCGGCGGCGGAGATCACCCCGAGGTTCCGCCAGCTCGCCGAGGACGACGTCGTCCAGAAGAGCGGCCCGCACGACCTGGTGACCGTCGCCGACCGGCTAGCGGAGGAGCACCTGACCCGAGAGCTGACGGCCCTCCTTCCCGGCTCGGTCGTCGTCGGCGAGGAGGCGGTGCACGCCGACCCCGCGAGGTACGACGCGATAGCGGGCGACGCACCGGTCTGGATCGTCGATCCCGTCGACGGGACACGCCAGTTCGTCCACGGAGACCCCGGTTTCTGCACGCTCGTCGCCCTCGCCCTGGACGGCGTCGTGCTGGCCTCGTGGACGTACGCACCCGCGCTCGACGAGTTCGCGACGGCGGTCCGCGGCAAGGGCGCCACGCTGAACGGCACGCCCCTGCGCGCCGGTTCCCCGGAGCCGGGACGCCCCCTGACGGTCGCCACGTCCCACCCGGACTTCACCACCGACGACCAGAAGCGCGCCCTGCTCGGCCTCACCGCCGAAGGCTTCGCCGCGCGCCCCTGCGGCTCGGCGGGCCTGGAGTATCTGGCCATCGCCCGCGGCGCCCTCGACGCCGTCGCCTTCAGCTGGGAGCTGGCCTGGGACCACGCCGCGGGGCTGCTCCTGGTGGAGGAGGCGGGCGGCGCCCATCGCACCCGCGAAGGCGTGCCCTTCGCCATCACCGGCGGCAACGCCCTGCCGTTCACCGCGGCCCGCGACGAGGCCACGGCCCGCCGGGTGGCGGGGGTGCTCGCGGGCGGGGTCTGAGCGGGCCGGAGCAGGTCTGAGGGGGCCGGCGCCGGAGCGGGACGGGTCCTGAGCGGGGCGGACGCGGCCGTCCGCGACGGCGCGGTACGAACCGCGTGCTGCCACAGACCGTCAGGGCCCGGGAAGCGCCCGTGCTCCGGCATATCCTGGGCGGCACTGGCCATCGGCTGACGAAGGAGTCCGAAGGTGCCGTCGATGCTCGATGCCGTCGTCGTGGGGGCGGGACCGAACGGTCTGACCGCTGCCGTGGAGCTGGCCCGCCGCGGCTTCTCCGTGGCCGTCTTCGAGGCCCGCGGCAGCGTCGGGGGCGGTGCCCGCACCGAGGAGCTGACCCTCCCCGGCTTCCGGCACGACCCGTGCTCGGCGGCGCACCCGCTCGGCATCAACTCACCCGCGTTCCGCGCCATGCCCCTGGAGCGGTACGGCCTGGAGTGGCTCCAGCCCGAGCTGCCCATGGCCCACCCCCTCCTCGACGGCCGCGCCGCCGTCCTCGCGCGCTCCGTCGCCGAGACCGCCGCATCCTTCGGGCCGCGCGACGCGGGGGCGTACCGCAGGCTCGTCGAGCCCTTCCTGCCCCACTGGGACACCCTGCTGCGGGACTTCATGTCGCTGCCGCTGACCGCGCTGCCCCGCGACCCGGCGCTGCTCGCCCGGTTCGGCCTCGTGGGCCTGCCGCCGTCGACGTGGCTGATGCGGCGCTTTCGCGACGAGCCCGCGCGGGCGCTGTTCTCCGGGCTCGTCGCCCACGTCATCGCGCCGCTCGGCGGCCTCGCCACGGGCGGCGTCGGCATGGTCTTCGCCCTCGCCGCGCACGCCCGCGGCTGGCCGCTCGCCCGCGGCGGCTCGCAGTCCATCTCCGACGCGCTCGCCGCGTACCTCACCGGCCTCGGCGGCATCATCCACACCGACTACGAGGTCAAGCGGCTCGACGACCTGCCGCCCGCCCGCGCGTACGTCTTCGACACCTCGCCCGCCGCGCTCGCCCGGATCGCCGGACTCGGGCGCTATTGCGACGACTTCCGGTACGGCGCCGCCGCCTTCAAGATCGACTACGCGCTCGACGGGCCCGTGCCGTGGACCGCGCCCGAGGCGCGCGCCGCGGGCACCGTCCAGGTCGGCGCGAGCAGCCGCGAGATCGGCGCCGCGCTGCGGGCCGCGTCCCGCGAGGGCCGGGCGCCGGACGCGCCGTTCCTGATCACGGTGCAGCCCGGCGTCGTCGACCCGTCCCGGGCGCCTGCGGGCAAGGAGGTCTTCTGGGCGTACGGGCACGTCCCGAACGGCTGGCAGGGCGACCTCACCGACGCCGTCGAGCGGCAGCTGGAACGCTTCGCGCCCGGCTTCCGCGACCGCGTCCTCGCCCGCGCCACGGCAGGGCCGCCGCAGCTCGCCGCCCGCAACGCCAACTACGTCGGCGGCGACATCGCCTGCGGCGCCGCCAGCGGACTCCAGCTCCTGCTGCGGCCCCGGCTCACCGCGCACCCGTACCGCACCCGGCACCCCGCCGTCTTCATCTGCTCGTCGGCGACCCCGCCCGGGCCCGGTGTGCACGGCATGTCGGGACACAACGCCGCGAAGGCCGTCTGGAAGAGGCTGCGGGAGCCCGCGTGAGCGCCCGCATCACCCTGGTTCAGGGCGACCTCACCCGGCAGCGCGCCGACGCCCTCGTGAACGCGGCGAACTCCTCGCTGCTCGGCGGCGGAGGCGTCGACGGCGCCATCCACCGGCGCGGCGGTCCCGACATCCTCGCCGACTGCCGACGCCTGCGGGCCTCGCGCTACGGCAAGGGCCTGCCGACCGGCCGGGCCGTGGCGACGACGGCCGGGCGCCTGGACGCGGCCCACGTCATCCACACCGTGGGCCCGGTGTGGTCCCCCACCGAGGACCGCTCGGCCCTGCTCGCCTCCTGCTACCGCGAGTCATTGCGGGTCGCGGCCGGGCTCGGCGCCCGCACGGTCGCCTTTCCGGCGATCTCGACGGGGGTGTACCGCTGGCCGCTGGACGACGCGGCGCGGATCGCGGTGGGGGCGGTACGGGGGGCCTTGGCGGCCGGCGTGGAGGGGGCGGGGTCGGGCGAGGTGAGTCCCGGTGGGGCGGGGGCGGTGGGGTGGCGCTTCGACGAGGTGCGGTTCGTCCTGTTCGACGAGGTCGCGTACCGGGCGTTCGTGGAGGCCCTGGCCGTAGAAGGTTGATGTCGGATTCTCGCCAGCCCCGGGCGTGGGGATGCCCGATGCTTGATCCATGCCGACCGTGACGCGCACCGCACCCCGAGACCCCGAGGCCACCGCCGCCACAGCAGCCGCCGACCCGTCCGAGGCCACGGCGGCGCCCGGCCCGCACCCGGCGACGGGGTCGGACGGCACGCGGCGCCCCGGCGACGCGGCAGCGCACGCCCCCGACCGCCCTCGCCCCGCAGGGACGCGCCGCACCGGCCGCCCCGACCCCGCACAGGACCCCGCGACCCCCGCCGCCCCCGCCCGCGCCGCCGCGCCCGCAGGGACGTACGGGGACTTCGAGCGCTGTGTGCGGGCCGTGCAGTCCAAGGACGCCCGGTTCGACGGGTGGTTCTTCACCGCCGTCCTGACGACCCGCATCTACTGCCGCCCCAGCTGCCCGGTCGTGCCGCCCAAGCCCGAGAACATGAGCTTCTACCCGAGTGCCGCCGCCTGCCAGCAGGCCGGATTCCGCGCCTGCAAGCGCTGCCGCCCCGACAGCAGCCCCGGCTCGCCCGAGTGGAACCAGCGGGCCGACCTCGTCGCCCGCGCCATGCGCCTCATCGGCGACGGCATCGTCGACCGCGAGGGCGTCCCCGGCCTCGCCACCCGCCTCGGCTACAGCACCCGCCAGGTCGAGCGGCAGCTCCTCGCCGAACTGGGCGCGGGCCCGCTCGCCCTCGCCCGCGCCCAGCGCGCCCAGACCGCCCGGTTGCTCATCGAGACCACCGCCCTGCCCATGGCGCAGATCGCCTTCGGCGCGGGCTTCTCCTCGATCCGTACGTTCAACGACACCGTCCGCGAGGTCTTCGCGCTCGCCCCGGGGGAACTCCGGGCGCGGGCGGCGAAGCGATCCGGAGGCAGGACGGCGGCCGCCGGTGCCGGTGCTGGTACCAAGGGCAGTGTCCGCGTAGGTGGCGCTGCGGGTGCTGGTACCAAGGGCAGGGTCGGCGCAGGTGGCGCTGCCGGTGCCAGTGCCACAGCCGGTGTCGGAGGCACCGCCGGTACCGACGCCTCCGCCGGCGCCCCCGCCACCATCTCCCTCCGCCTCCCCTTCCGCGCCCCCCTCAACCCCGACAACCTCTTCGGGCACCTCGTCGCCACCGCCGTGCCCGGCGTGGAGGAGTGGCGCGACGGCGCCTACCGCCGCACCCTGCGCCTGCCCTACGGACACGGCATCGTGGCCCTCACCCCGCACCCCGACCACATCGGCTGCCGTCTCACCCTCACCGACCCGCGCGACCTCACCCTCGCCATCAGCCGCTGCCGCCGCCTGCTCGACCTGGACGCCGACCCCGTCGCGGTAGACGGTCAACTGGCCGACGACCCGCTGCTCGCGCCCCTCGTCGCGAAGGCGCCGGGGCGGCGGGTGCCGCGGACCGTGGACGAGGCCGAGTTCGCCGTGCGCGCGGTCCTCGGGCAGCAGGTGTCCACGGCCGCGGCCCGCACCCACGCCGCGCGCCTCGTCACCGCCCACGGCGAGCCCATCGACGACCCCGAGGGCGGTCTCACGCACCTGTTCCCCGCGCCGGAGGCCCTCGCGGACCTCGACCCGGAGTCGCTCGCGCTGCCCCGCAGCCGCCGCACCACCCTGCTGACCCTGGTGCGCCACCTCGCCGACGGCACCCTCCAACTGGGCGTCGAGAACGACTGGGAGCGCGCCCGCGCCCAGCTCACCGCCCTGCCCGGCTTCGGGCCCTGGACCACGGAGGTCATCGCGATGCGGGCCCTCGGTGACCCGGACGCGTTCCTGCCGTCCGACCTCGGCATCCGGCGCGCCGCCCAGGCGCTCGGCCTGCCGCACACCCCCGCCGCCCTCACCGCGCGCGCCGCCGCCTGGCGCCCCTGGCGCGCCTACGCCGTCCAGTACCTGTGGGCCACCGAGGACCACGCCATCAACTACCTCCCCCAGTAGGGACTTCCACCACGTCCCCGCACCCCGGGGACCCGAACGGGACGTGACCCATGCACCGACAGCACACCGTCGTCGACAGCCCCTACGGGCCGCTCACCCTCGTCGCCACCGACGGCACCCTCAGCGGCCTCTACATGACCGAGCAGCGCCACCGCCCCGCCGAGGAGACCTTCGGCGACCGCGACCCTTCCCCCTTCGGCCCGGCGACGGAGCAGTTGGCGGCCTACTTCGCCGCCGAGCTGACGGAGTTCGACCTGCCGCTGCGCCTGGACGGCACCCCGTTCCAGCGCTCGGTGTGGCAGCGGCTCCTGGAGATCCCCTACGGCGAGACCCGTACGTACGGTGAGCTGGCCGCGGAGCTCGGCAACCCCGCCGCATCCCGTGCCGTCGGCCTCGCCAACGGCAAGAACCCCATCGGCGTCATCGTCCCCTGCCACCGCGTCATCGGCGCGAACGGCGGCCTCACCGGCTACGGCGGCGGCCTCGACCGCAAGCAGCGGCTCCTCGCCTTCGAGAGCGGAGCGGTGCTCTTCTGACGGGCGCTTGTCCGGGCGGGTGCTCTTGCAGGCGAGGCCAAGGCCGAGGACAGGCCCAGGTCAGCCGATCCTGCGCCCGTTCTCCAGCTCCACCGCGCCCGTCCCCGCGTCCAGTGCGTCGAGCGCGGCGAGGACCCGGCCCGCGAGCGGCGCCGGGAGGTACGCCGGCAGCTCCTCGCGGGTGGCGAGGCGCCACGAGAGCAGTTCCTCCTCCTGGATCCGGATCTCCTCGAACCGCTCGTCGGCGAGCACCCCGCCGTCGTACAGGAAGGCCACCAGCGGAGGCCGTGCCGACGTGCCGGGCACCCAGTCCACGGCGAGCAGTCCGCCCGGCGCGATGTCCAGGCCGATCTCCTCGACGGTCTCGCGGCGCGCGCCCTGGCGCGGGCTCTCGCCGTCGTCCGACTCGACGGTGCCGCCCGGAAGGGCCCAGCCCTCACGGTAGTTGGGCTCCACGAGCAGGACGCGTCCGGCGCGGTCGCGGATGACGCTTGCGGCTCCGGCGAGGACGCGGGGGAGGCCCGCGATGTATGTGGCGTAGTCGAGAGTGGTCACGGCAGGCAGCGTAGCGGCAGGTGGATCAACCGCCGGGGCGCTTCGGTGGCGTGAGCAGCCCGAGGGCGGCCAGGGTGTCCGGGTGGTCGGGGCCGAGCACGCGCCCGCGGGCCGTGTGCACGTCCGTCGCCACGGCACGGGCGTCCGTGTCGCGCCCCGCTCCCCGCAGGGCGACGGCGAGTTCGTGTCCGCTGGCGAGCGTGTCGGGGTGGTCGGGGCCGTGCACGAGGGCGCGGCCGCTGTACGCCGCGCGGGCCTCCTCGGCGGCCTCCTGGTACCGGCCGAGCAGGATCAGCGCGACGGCCAGGTTGTGGCGGCACAGGAGCGTGCCGGGGTGGTACGGGCCGACGGTGGTGTTCCAGGACGACAGGACGGCGCGGTAGGCGGAGTACGACTCTCCGTGGCGGCCGAGCCGGCCGAGCAGGAACGCGCACTGCTGGTGGGCGACGAGGGTGTGGACGTCCCGTGCGCCCAGGGCGCGCGTCCGGCGTCCGGCGGTGTCGGCGCACAGGGTGAGGGCGTCTTCGTACCGGCCCAACTGCGCGTACACGATCGAGAGTTCGTAGGTGCTGTCCAGGGTCTCCGGATGGTCGGGGCCGAGCAGCAGGCGCTGGTTCTCGGCGACGCGCGTCAGGTCCGCGAGCGCGTGCTCGGGGCGGCCCGCACGGCCGACGGCGACGGCGTTGCGGTGCTCCACGACGAGCTGGGCCTGGCGGGTGGGGTCGACGGTGGGGGTGGTGGTCGGGGGCGTCTCGGTGAGCGGTGGCAGGGGCGGGTCGGGGAGGACGGTGAAGGGTGTGGCCTCGCCGCCGTGCCGCAGGACGCCGTGGCCCTTGGTGTGAAGGCCCTGGGTGGAGGGGGTTCTCCTGGTGAAGTCGATGACGAAGCCGAAGTCGGTGTCGCTGTACGCGGCGTTCAGGAGCACGATGTGTACCCCGAGTTCGGCAGGGGGCCGCTCCTGCCAGGTGTCCGACTCTTGGTACGCCCAGGCCTGGACGACGACCAGACGGGATGCGGCGGGTGGCGGCGCGCCCGTGGCCCGCGCCTGGTCGACGAGGGCCTCCCGGCGTCGCAGCTCCAGGTCGAGGGCCCGCGTCGCGCCGCAGGCGTCGGGTGCGAGTACGACATGGGGCAGACCGCTCGTGGTCCGTGGGCGTGCGAGCCCCGCCGCGTCGCCCACAAGGACGATCTGCAGGTCGGCGGGGGAGTGGTGCGCGACGAGACCGGCGACGAGCGCGTCCAGGACCGCGATCTGTTGGTCGACGGGCCCTCGGACGCCGCCGTGCGGGCCCATGCGAGCCAGATCCAGGACGACTTCGTCGCCCGACTCCGTGTGGCCGATGGCCGCGCCGAGCAGGGCTCGGTGGGTGTGGGCGCGGACGAACTCCGCGAACCGGTCCGAGACTTCGGCCGCCGACGGCCGCAGGTGCAGCAGGGGACTGCCGCACAGCCGGAGCAGGTCGTGGAACGCGAGCGGCAGGCCCTCGCCCATCACCGACGCCAGCACCGAGGCCAACTGGCTGATGTCGTGCGCGAATCCGTCCGGGTGCTCCTCGACGCACCACCCCGTCACGAACACGTCGCCGTCCGCGAGCAGGACCCGCGCCGCGTTGAGGTCACCGTGGGCGATGCCGGTCGCGTGGGCCCCTGCGAGGGCGTCCGCCAACTGCTGCCCGAGCCGGGCGAACGCGACAGGGTCGTCGTAGGGCCCCGACGCGCTCGTGTGGCGCGGCAGGTCACGCGCGGGGCGGTCACCCTCCCAGATGACGCCCGTCGCGAGCCACGCGGGCTCGTCGGCCGGGTCGACCTCCGTCAGGAGCGGGGCGTGTCTGCCGTTCAAGGCGCGCAGCGCCGCCACCTGGCGGGGCAGCGACGCCCGTGCGACCGACCCGGGCCGGGTGAGGCGCACCGAGGCGACGCTGCCCGTGCCGAGCAACAGGCCGAGGAAAAGGCCACTTGTCGTACGCGCCATGAGATGCCGGGCGAACAGTTGCCAGGGGCCCGCCCAGCGCGGGTTCCCCGGCATCAGCGACCGCCAGTCCGAGCCGGGCTCGTCGACGTACGCGGGCACCTCGGGGGGCCCGGAGGTCCAAGGGACCGCGGCGGACGGCGTGCGGGGTGCCACCCGCGGCGCGTCGCCACCGCCGCCGGACAGCGGCGGCCGGTAGCCGCCCACCCCCAGCCGCCGCAGCAGCCGCTCGTCCACCCACCCGAACGGGCGCGCCCCCGGGTCCGCCCACTCCGTGCCCGCCGGATGGGCCATCCAGGCGGGGAAGTCCGGGGTGCGGCCCGCGAGTTCGGCGAGCCGTCGGCTCACCTCGCGGCCGGTCCGTACCAGATCCGGTGTCGGCGCCGCGGTCAGGAGCAGGCCGCGGGCCGCGTCGGTGAAGTCGAACGCCCGGTGCTGCGGCGGGAGTCCGGCCGAGTCCGCCGTGCGGCGCATCAGTCCGCTGAGGAACACCTCCGCCAGGTGGCCCGTCGTCACCTCCGCGCCGAGTGCGTCCTGCGTCAGCCGCATCACCGGTACTGACAGGGGTGCGAGCGCGGCCAGTTGGGCGGCGAGGCGGTACGCCTGCGGGGATGCCGCGGCGCGGAAGCGGAGGACGGCCTCGGCGGCGCCCTCGGGGCTTTCCGTACGGTCGGCGCACGCGATGCGGGAGGGGCTTCCGGTCCCGCCGCCCCCGGCGGAAGGGCGCGTACGGAGCGGGGGCGCCATCCCCGGATCAGGCCCCGCGTCCGGCCCCGCCAGAAGCGGCAGTACCGCGCTGGTGCCGGGCGAAGCCACCAGCGCTGCCCACGCCCCCACCGCGTCCGGCTCCGGGGCGAGCACCGGCACCGGGATGCCGTCGAACACCGCGAGGTCCGGCGGGAGCACCGGATCGGCCACGTCCCAGGTGAGGTTGGGCGCGCCGCGCCGCCGCGTGGTGACCTGCCAGCGCTCGGCGCGCAGCCCGGAGCCGTCCCACAGGTGCTCCGGCAGGGCGTGCAGGACGGCCGTCGGGCCGCACCGCGCCCACTGCTTGAGCGCCGCCCGCATCCGGCCGTCGCGCCAGGCCGCGCCGACGCCGTCGCTGACGACGAGGACCAGGGTGTTGCCGCTGGGGTCGGTGACGGTGGCGGGGGACAGGACGGCCGTGCCGGGGTGGTAGGCGCGGCCGAGCAGGGGCGCGGCGGCGGCGCGGGTGTCGAGGCCGAGGACGCGTACCGTACGGAACGCACCGCTGCGTTCGAGGAGTTGGCGGGTCTCGGCGGCGAGCCGCTGCCAGAGCAGCATCGACACGCCGTCGTCCACGAGCAGTGCCAGGTCGAGCCAGCGGGCGCGGCCGGGGCGAAGCACGGCGTCCGCGAGCCCGCTCTCGGCCGCCGAGTCGGCGCTCGCGATCTCGTCCAGCTCCCACAGCCGCCGGTCCGGCCGGCTCTGCTTCAACGGCCTCAGCGCACGCCCGAGTTGGAGCTGGTGTGCGCCGAGCGCCGTGGTGCCGGGGGTGCGGACGGGCAGGGCGCGGGACGCGCGCGGGGCGAGGCCCGGCAGGGAGGCACCGGCGTACAGCGGTGTGGTGCCGCGCGCCGCGGTGCGGGCTTCGGCGGCGGGCGCGGCGCGGGCGGACGTGGAGGACGGCGGCCGCCGTCGGGGCGGCTGCTGGGCGCGCCCGGGCGGCTGTGCCGCTGCTATGCCAGGTGTCCAGGGGCCCGAGCCGACGTGCCAAGGGTCGGTGTCGGCGTCGGCGTCCGGGTCGACGTCGGCATCGATGACGGCTTCGGCTGGCGGGCTGGCGATCGGGGCGTCGAGGTCGTCCGACGGCGGCAGCGGCGGCGTGAGGCCGGTCGCCCGGGCCAGTGGCGCCGACGCGTCAGAGGGCAGCCGGTCCGCCAGCCACAGGGCGTCGAGCAGCTCCTCGCGGGACAGGTCGAGGCCGCTGGCGGAGAGGGCGGCGAGGACGTCGCGGAGGGGCTGCGAGGGCGAGGGCTGTGGGGCGTACCGGGCGACGACGGCGTCCGCCACATCCCCGACGGGCATGGTCTCCGGGTTGTACCACTGCTGACCCGCGCCGCCGCCCTCAGGTGAGTCCGTCGCCCGTCGCGGCTCGTCCGGCTGGTGCTGCCCGAGCACCCGCAGCTCGCTCCAGGGGTGTCCGGGCGGCAGGCCGAGATCAGGCAGCGGCTCCGCCACGGGGACGTCCTCGTCCTCCCGCGCGACATCCCGCTCGTCGTCCGGCGGCCCCGCCCCCACCCTCCCTACACCGCCCCGCCGAGCCGGTGCAGTACGGCGTCCAGGAGGGCGCCGGGCGGCAGGTCCACGCCGCCCTTGCGCAGGAACACCGCGTTGAGGAGCTGGTCCGTAGCCAGCTCGCCGGGGGCGCGCCGCGCGAGGAACGTCCGCAGCAGGTCGTCGACGCCGACCAGGGCCTCGTCGCCCAGGTGCGCCCCGACGATGTCGCGCAGCCGCTGCTCGTCCGGCTCCGCCAGGTCGAGGCGGACGCAGCGGCGCAGGAACGCGGGCGGGAACTCGCGCTCGCCGTTGCTGGTGATCACGACGACGGGGAACTGGGAGCAGCGCACCCGGCCGCGCACCACGGGCGCCCGGACCTGCGGGTCCGCCGTGAGCACGGCCACCCGCGACTCCTCCTCCGGCAGCCGCGCCAGCTCCGGGATCTCGAACTCGCCCTCCTCGAAGACGGTGAGCAGGTCGTTCGGCAGGTCCACGTCCCCCTTGTCGAGCTCGTCGACGAGCAGGACACGGGGGCGCTCACCCGGGACGAGCGCGGTGCCGAGGGGGCCGAGCCGGACGTAGGAACCTATGTCGGTGCCGGGCGAGCCCGGCGAACCGGAGGGGCCGGGTGAGCCCGACGGGTCGGGTGAGCCGGACGGGTCGGGTGAGGCGGACGGGTCGGGTGAGGCGGACGGGTCGGGTGAGCCGGACGGCCCGAACGCACCCGGCGCACCGAACGCACCAGGCGCACCTGGCCCGGTCGGCACACCTCCGCCCCCCTCCTCCCGCCCCTTGCGCAGGTTGGACTCCCGCAGCCGCCCGATCGCGTCGTACCCGTACAGCGCGTCCCGCAGCGTGGAGCGGCTGTTGACCGGCCAGGTCAGGACGCGGCCGAGGCTCAGCTCGTGCGCGATGGCGTGCGCGAGCGAGGACTTGCCGGTGCCGGGGTGGCCGGTGACGAGCAGGGGGCGGCGCAGCAGCAGCGCGGCGTTGACGATCTCCGACTCGTCGGGCCCGATGAGGTACGGGCGGTGCGCCCGAGTGTCCGAGCCGTCGACGTCGGCCGCGCCCGCGTCGGCGCCGGGCGCCGGGGTGAACCGGCGCCACGGCGGCGCTTCCGGGAAGGCGACGCGGCGGGTCCGGCCGTCACCACGGAACAGCCGCCAGTCCCCGGGCGAGCCGGAATCACCGGACGAGCCCGCGCCGCCGGAGGACCCTGAGCCGCCGGACGCTCCCACCTGGTCCTGATCCCACTGCTCTGTCATACGTTTCCTGCTTCTCGGCCGGGGACGGGTTTCGGGTACGTACTCGCTACCGGGCCGTCGCCCTCCGGGGCCGGTGCCGGGGCCAGAGCCGCGTCGGGGTCGGTCAGCGTGGTGCGGGGGGCCTCCCAGGCGGTGGGCTCCCACGTCGCCGGGTCCTGCCACGCGGACGGCTCCTCCCAGACCAGGGACGGGCGGCCGGAGGGGCCGGTCGCGGGGGCGGCGGCGAGTGCCTGGCCGCGGAACTCGCGTACGCGGTCGGGGAGCCGGTGCAGGAGCCCGGTGGGGGCGAGCGGGTCCAGGCGGTCCGCGTCGCCGTCGCCGTGGGCGTCGCGGTCCCACAGCACCACCGGTACGCCGAGCGCGAGGCAGACCTCCAGGAGCTGGCCGCGCAGGGCGGGCGGGCCGTGCAGGACGACCTGGTTGGCGTCGTGGTGGCCGACCGTCAGGAGGGCGGCGACCTGCCGGGCGTCGGCGTGCGTGCCGTCGACGACCAGGGGGCGGCCGTGGCCGTCGGCCCAGCGACGGCGGTGTTCGGCCTCGCGCCGAGGCACCCGGCGGCTCATCTCCGGGCAGCGCAGCGTCAGCGGGTAGCAGACGCCGAGGGGCAGGCTCGGCACGAACTCGTTGGGGCTGCCCGCGTCCCACTCGTCGACGGGCAGGTGCAGGCCCGCGCGGTCCACGGCGACGTCCACGGTGAGCGGGGCACCGGCCGGGGCGGACAACTCGGCGGCCTCCCGGATCAGGGCACCCACCTGCCGCGGCGTCAGCGTCGCTTCGCTCGTACCGGTCTCCACGCGGCGCATGCCGCCGTCCGCGAGCCGCTGCCACAGGCGGCAGCGGTAGCGCTCCGGTTCCCGCGGGCCGTCCCGGGTGAGTTCCACGAGGAGCCGGACGACGGGCTCGGCCCGGGACGCCGTCCAGCGCGCGGCGTCCGCCCGCCGCTGGTCGCGGGCCGCCTCGTGCACGCCGAGCCGGGCGCACACCCGCTCGCTCCAGCGGCGCAGCGCGTCACCGGGACCCGTGTCGGCGGCCGCCGCGACGAACTCGACGAAGTGCACGAGCGGGGGCACGGGCGGCGAGTCCGCGACCGGTACCGGGTCGTGGTAGCCCTCCAGCTGCCCGATCACCGTCGCCAGGTCGGTCTCGCGCAGCCGCGCCGCGCACAGCGGCTGCGGCAGCGGCGTGAACCGCAGCGCCTCCCGCGCCGCCCGCGCGGGCAGCGTCGCGTCGACGGCCACGACCTCGCCCAACGCCCGCTCCAGGGACGCGAACTCGGCCATCGACAGCAGCCCGGCCCCGCCGACGGCCCGGCCGAGGGCGAGCAGCGGCGCCAACTGCTCGGGCCGCGCTCCGTACGGCCCCGCCGTCACCAGGGACTCGCTGAGCGTGGGCAGCGCCCGCGGCGTGGCGAGCAGGTCGGCGGCCAGGTCCTCGACGGCCGGGGCGGGCACGCCGTGCGCGGTGGTGCGGCCCAGCTCGGCGTGGAGTCTGCGGACGTGGTCGGCGCGGGCGGCCGGGTCGCCCAGCAACGACCGGAGCGTGGCCACGAGTTCGGCGGCGACCGGGTCGTCGGGCCCCGGCGTCCGCGCGGTCCGGCAGCAGTCGACGACGGCGGCGGCCCCGGCGGCGTACAGCTGCTCGCGGATCGCCTGCCACGGCACCGCCCAGGTGCGCCGCACCGTCTGCTCGGCACGTACCCCGCGGCCCGCGTCGCCCCCGGCCGCAGGCCCGCCGTGCGCGAGCCGCCCCACGACCAGACCCGTCGCGCCCGTCCCGCACTCCGTCCACAGCGGACCGCCGCTGAAGCCGGGGCCGATCGGCGCGCCCGACAGCTCCCCGTCGAGGTAGCCGAGCCGGTCGTCGAGCAGCTTCAGGCGCGCGTCCGCGAACGTGATCGGATCACCGCAGCCGTGCCAGGCCCGCAGCCGCTGCCCCTGTGCCATCTCCGTCCAGGCGACCGGCGCCGTCCCGGGCGGCGCGGGCTCGCTCAGCGCGAGCACGCACAGGTCGCCCTGCCATGCCGCACCGCCGCCCGGGCGCGGCGGCAGCCACACCTCGATCTGCGCCTTGATCCGCACCGTGCGCCGCTCGAACGCCACTTGCAGCACGTCCTCGACGGGCCGCGCCGCGCTCAGGGGCGCCAGACCGAGCGCTTCGTTGACGACGTGCGCGCAGGTCAGGACGCGGTGTGTGGACAACAGGGCGGCCGCGCCGACGGCCGCGTCGTCCGCCCGCGCGAGCACGGCGACGACCGGCGGCGCCCCCGCCGTCGTGCCCTGCCACCCGACCACGCTCAGCCCTCGCCCTCGCCGCCCGCGCCCGTCGGCTCCCCCGCCCCCGCCGGCTCCCCCGCCTCCGCACGTTCCGTCTCCGGCGGACGCCGCCACGTCGCCGACACCGTCATCGTGGCCGTCCCCTTCACCCCGACGATGCCGAGCTTGAGGTCCTTGCCCACCTCGACGCCGAACTCGACGCCGAACTCGTCTGGCGGGTGCTCCGCCCCGGCCACCGACGCGTGCACCTGGTCGAGCAGCGGCCCGAGCGGCCGCAGCGTCGCCCGCAGGGTGTCGGCGGCCAGCGCGGCGGCCCGACCGCCCCCGCTGGACACCGGGCCCGGCACACCGAACTCGGCGGGCAGCCCGCCCTCGTCGGAGACGCCGGCGGGCGGCGCTTCGCCCACGTCGGCGAGCCGCACGCGCAACGCGGCGCCGGACAGGTCGAGTTCCAGGTACTCGGGCATGAGCACATTGTGCCGATCACCGCCCGCCGACGGCAGGGCTTCGCGCTACTCCTCCACGTCCGGCGACCGGGCCGCACCCTCGGCGCCCCCGGCCCCCGTCGCCCCGGCCCTCCGCTCCGCCAACCGCACCGTCCGCTCCGCCAGTTCGCTGATCCGCGCCCCGTCGTAGCCGAACACCGCGCTGCGCACCCGGTCCCGCAGCGGATCGCGCCACTGCGCCGGAACGGCCGCGGCCCCGCACAGCACCCCCGCGACCGACCCCGCCGTCGCCCCGTTCGAGTCGGTGTCCAGGCCGCCGCGGACGGTCAGCGCGATCGTGCGGGTGAAGTCCCCTTCGCCGTACAGGAGCCCGGCCGTGAGGACGGCGGCGTTCGGCACGGCGTGGATCCAGCCGAGCCCCGCCGTCTCGCCCTCCGCCGTCGCCAGGGTCTCCTCCCAGCTCAGCGACGCCTCGTACAGCGACATCACGCGGCGCACCGTCCGCGCGAACCGGCTGCCCGCCGGGATCACGGTGAGCGCGGCGTCGAGCGCGTCCCGCGGCCCGGCCGCCGTGAACGCGGCCGCGACCAGTGCCGCCGCCCACATCGCCGCGTACACGCCGTTGCCCGAGTGCGAGAGCACCGCGTCCCTGCGGGCGAGGGACGCCGCCCGGCGCGGGTCGCCCGGACAGGTCCAGCCGAAGACGTCGGCGCGGATCAGGGCCCCGATGAACTCCTGGTACGGATTGTCGTACGTGGCCGTCAGCGGCGGCCTCAGCCCGTTCGCGAGATTGCGGTACGCGGCGCGCTCGGCCGTGTACGTCTGGAGATAGGGCAGCCGCCGCAGCCACAGCTCGCCCACCTGCTCGGTGCTGAAGCCGAACCCGTGCGACTCGAGGAGCTCCAGACCGAGGATCGCGTAGTCCACGTCGTCGTCGCGGCAGCTGCCGTCGACGCGCCCGCGCACGCAGGCGGGCCACTCCGGGCGCAGCTCGAAGCCCACGGCGCCCTCCGGCGGCGCCGGCAGGTAGTCGGTGAGGGGCAGCGCGTCGGTGAGCCGCAGATAGCGGTCGATGCGGTCGCGCGTCCAGTGGTCGCCGCGCTCGACGGGCTTGCCGAGCATGTTCCCCGCGACCCGGCCGAGCCAGCCGCCGTGGACGCGGTCCGCGAGCGGGATGTCCGGTGCCGTCGACGTCATGCGTCCGGTCTACCCGAAGGCGGGGGCGCGCCGCGCGCCGCCGACCGGGATCACGGGATGATCGATCATTCCTCTTCCGATTCCCGCACCGTTTTGCCCAGACATGAGCGGAAATCTCGGGGCAGTGGATCAATCCCCGACCCGGTCGGCCATGGGCAGCGGCCCCCTCCTGCGGTTATGGTCGCAGCGGCGCGACTGCCTTGACGCGAGCAAGGCCCAAGAGCAAGGGGAATGCAAGGTGGCGGACGCTGCAGAGACGGCGGGAGTCGGCGCGGCACAGGGCGCCGGGGGCACGGTCCTGGGCCATGTGCTCATCGCCGCGGACAAGTTCAAGGGGTCCCTCACGGCCGTGCAGGTCGCCGAGCGCGTGACGGCGGGCCTGCACGGCGTGCTGCCGGACCTCCCGGTGCGGGCGCTGCCCGTGGCCGACGGCGGCGACGGCACGGTCGACGCTGCCGTGGCGGCCGGTTTCGAACGCCGCGAGGCACGGGTCACCGGGCCGCTCGGCGCCGAGGTGGTGGCGGCGTACGCGCTGCGCGAGGGCACGGCCGTCGTGGAGATGGCGGAGGCCTCCGGCCTTCAGCTGCTGCCCGCGGGCACGTTCGCGCCGCTCACGGCGACGACGTACGGCAGCGGCGAGCTGATCCGCGCGGCGCTCGACGCGGGCGCGCGCACCATCGTCTTCGGCGTCGGCGGCAGCGCGACGACCGACGGCGGCGCGGGCATGCTGGCGGCGCTCGGCGCGCGGTTCCTGGACGCGGCGGGCGAGCCCGTCGGGCCCGGCGGTGGCCCCCTGCGGGAGCTGGCGTCGGCCGACCTGTCCGGCCTCGACCCGCGGCTCGCGGACGTCGACATCGTGCTCGCCAGTGACGTCGACAACCCGCTGACGGGCCCCAAGGGCGCACCGGCGGTGTACGGGCCGCAGAAGGGCGCCACGCCGGACGACGTCGCCGCCCTGGACGCCGCCCTCGCGCACTTCGCGCGGGTCCTGGCGCGGGACGAGGGGCCGCGGGCCCTGGAGCACGCGGACGCGCCTGGCGCCGGCGCGGCGGGCGGCATCGGCTTCGGCGCGCTGGTCGGACTCGGGGCGTCGTTCCGGCCGGGCATCGACGTCATGCTGGACGTCCTCGGCTTCGCGCCCGCGCTGGCGGGGGCGACGCTCGTCATCACGGGGGAGGGGTCGCTCGACGAGCAGACCCTGCACGGGAAGGCTCCGGCCGGGGTGGCGGCGGCGGCCCGGGCCGCCGGGATCGACGTCGTCGCCGTCTGCGGGCGGCTCGCGCTGGCCCCGACGGCCCTCGGCACCGCCGGGATCCGCCGGGCCTATGCCCTCACCGACATCGAGCCCGACGTGGCCCGCTGCGTGGCCGAGGCGGGGCCCCTCCTGGAGCGCCTCTCGGCCAAGATCGCCACGGACTTCCTGACCTGAGCCTGGCCTGCCCTGCCTTCCACTCTGTGCCCACCCCGGGGCAGAAACGGCTGAGGGGCCCGAACCGTCTGGTTCGGGCCCCTCAGAGCTACGTACAAGCGCCGCTACGGCAACTGCGTCGCCCGGGCCTCACGCCGGTTGTCCCGGAAGTTGTTCACCCGGCGGGCCGTGGCGAACAGCGGAATCACCGCGCCGAGGACGAGCTGCAGCGCGCACCCCGTCTGGAGCAGCAGCTGCCCACCGGGCGCGTCGAAGGCCCAGGCGGCCAGCAGCCCCATCGCGGAGACGATCCAGGCGAGCATCGCGACCGCGAGCGGTCCCCGCGGCTTCGGGTACTCGACCCGGCTCACCATCAGCCAGGCCGTGCCGATGATCGCGAGGAGCGTGGCCACGAAGGGCAGCTCCAGGAGCACGATCGAGACCACCGTCAGCGCCCCGAAGGGCGAGGGCATGCCCTGGAACGTGCCGTCCGGCAGCGTCACGCAGGAGAATCTCGCAAGCCGCAGCACCACCGCCAGGAGCACCACGATCGCGCCCACCGCGGCGACCCGCTCGTGCGCGTCCCTGGCCACCATGCCGTACACGAGCACGAAGTACGCGGGCGCGAGCCCGAAGCTGATCAGGTCGGAGAGGTTGTCCAGCTCCGCGCCCATCGGCGACGACCGCAGCTTGCGGGCCACGAGGCCGTCGAAGAGGTCGAAGACCGCCGCGCACAGCATCAGGATCACCGCGGTGGCGGCGCTGTTGCGGGCCATGCCCGACTCGTCGCCCGACAGGTGCGGGATGAGGATGCCGGTGGTGGTGAAGTACACCGCCATGAAGCCGCACGTGGCGTTGCCGAGCGTGAGGGTGTCCGCTATCGAGAGGCGCAGTGAGAGAGGCATCTCCTCGTCCGCGTCGTCCTCAGTGGCCTCGGGCACCCAGCCCGCGGGTGTCTCCGAATCAGTCACGGTCAATGCGAGTCACCCCAGCCACGGTCTTCTGACCCACTTCGACATCCACCTCGACGCCCTCGGGCAGGTAGATGTCGACGCGCGAGCCGAAGCGGATCAGGCCGATCCGCTCGCCCTGCTCCACCTTCGTGCCCTGCGGCACGTACGGCACGATGCGGCGCGCGACCGCGCCCGCGATCTGGATCATCTCGATGTCGCCGAGCTCGGTGTCGAAGTGCCAGACAACGCGCTCGTTGTTCTCGCTCTCCTTGTTGAACGCCGGGACGAACCCGCCGGGGATGTGCTCCACGGAGGTCACCGTGCCCGCGAGGGGCGCGCGGTTGACATGGACGTTCAACGGACTCATGAAGATCGCGACGCGGGTGCGTCCGTCCTTCCACGGCATGATGCTCTGCACCACACCGTCGGCCGGGGAGATCACCCGGCCCTGGGTGATCTCACGCTCGGGGTCGCGGAAGAACCACAGCATTCCGGCCGCGAGGGCGGTCGCGGGTACGGCGACCGCCGCCGCGCCCTTGGAGCGGCGAGCCTTGGCCAGGCTGAGTGCCGCGGTGGCGACGGTCGGGAGGAGCCACGGCGATGCTCCGCGCGCGAGGCGTACGCCGGCCAGGCTGTCGCGAGGTGCAGAGGTTTGGCTGTGGGGCATGGATGACCTTCGTAGCGGATGATGCCGCACTGCATACGGGGGGACGGCGGCTTTCCCGGGATCGTATCGGTTGCGAGCCACAACTGGGCAAGCCAGGAAGCCGAGTCGGCCGCCGGAGCGTGCTGACAGGGTGTGATCTTCTTCTCGAATAAATCTCGAAGGAATCACCCCAAGTCGGACATTTATCCCTGGAATCGATACTCTTCGAGGAGTCGTCGGCCAATGATCATTTTCTGGATCTCGGCGGTACCTTCACCGATGAGCAACATCGGTGCCTCACGGTAGAGACGCTCGATCTCGTACTCCTTCGAGAAGCCGTAGCCACCGTGAATCCTGAACGCGTCCTCTACGACTTCCTTGCAGTATTCGGACGCCAGATACTTCGCCATTCCGGCTTCGAGGTCGTTTCGCTCCCCGGAGTCCTTTTTGCGTGCTGCGTTCACCATCATCGCATGGGCGGCCTCGACCTTGGTAGCCATCTCGGCCAGCTTGAACTGAATCGCCTGGTGCTGGGCGATCGGCTTTCCGAAAGTGTGACGTTGCTGGGCATAGGAGACACCCAGCTCGAAGGCACGCTGCGCGACCCCGCAACCACGCGCGGCCACATTCACGCGGCCGACCTCGACCCCGTCCATCATTTGGTAAAAGCCTCGCCCGGTCTGTCCGCCGAGCACGCGATTGGCCGGAATGCGCAGGCCATCCATGATCAGTTCGGTGGTGTCGACACCCTTGTAACCCATCTTGTCGATCTTCCCGGGGATGGTGAGGCCCGGACGGACCTCACCGAAGCCCGGTTCCTTCTCCACCAGGAAGGTCGTCATCGACTTGTGGGGGGCCGTACCCTCAGGGTGTCCTTCGTCACTTCTGACGAGTACGGCGACCAGCGTTGACGAGCCCCCGTTGGTCAGCCACATCTTCTGACCGTTCAGGACGTAGTTGTCGCCGTCCCTGACCGCCTTCGACGTGATCGCCGACACGTCCGAGCCGAGACCCGGCTCCGACATCGAGAACGCGCCCCGCACCTCGCCCGTCGCCATCCGTGGCAGGAAGTGGTCCTTCTGCTCCTGGGTGCCGTGCTGCTTGAGCATGTACGCCACGATGAAGTGGGTGTTGATGATGCCGGACACCGACATCCAGCCGCGCGCTATCTCCTCCACGCACAGCGCGTAGGTGAGCAGCGACTCGCCGAGGCCCCCGTACTCCTCCGGAATCATCAGGCCGAACAGGCCCAACTCCTTGAGGCCGTCGACGATCGCCTGCGGGTACTCGTCACGGTGTTCCAGCTCCGTCGCGACCGGGATGATCTCTTTGTCGACGAATTCCCTGACGGTGGACAGGATTTCCCGCTGGACGTCGGTGAGCCCGGCGGTCTGGGCGAGTCGGGTCATGGCTAGTTCTCCTGGCTCTTCAGGTTCGGGCGGCCGGGCTGCTCGCCGCCGCGTTCCTTGATGTACGTCTCCGTGGGGACCATCACCTTGCGGCGGAACACGCAGACCAGCGTGCCGTCCTGCTTGTAGCCCTTGGTCTCGACGTACACGATGCCGCGGTCCGACTTGGACTTGGACGGCGTCTTGTCCAGGACGGTCGTCTCGCCGTAGATCGTGTCCCCGTGGAACGTCGGCGCCACGTGCTTGAGCGACTCGACCTCCAGGTTCGCGATCGCCTTGCCGGAGACGTCCGGAACGGACATGCCGAGCAGCAGCGAGTAGATGTAGTTGCCGACGACGACGTTCTTGCCGAAGTCGGTCGTCTGCTCCGCGTAGTTGCTGTCCATGTGCAGCGGGTGATGGTTCATGGTGAGCAGACAGAAGAGGTGGTCGTCGTACTCGGTGACCGTCTTGCCGGGCCAGTGCTTGTACACGGCGCCGACTTCGAACTCCTCGTAGGTGCGGCCGAATTGCATGATCCCTACGCCTCCGGTGCCTCGAACGTGCTGGTGCGCCGCATGCCCGCGGCCCGGCCCTTGCCGGAGATGACGAGCGCCATCTTGCGGCTCGCCTCGTCGATCATCTCGTCGCCGAGCATCGCGGAGCCCTTCTTGCCGCCCGCCTCGGACGTGTAGTAGTCGTACGCGTCCAGGATCAGCTCGGCGTGGTCGTAGTCCTCCTGGGACGGCGAGAAGATCTCGTTGGACGCCTCGACCTGGCCCGGGTGCAGCACCCACTTGCCGTCGAAGCCGAGCGCGGCGGCCCGCTTGGCCACCTCGCGGTAGCCGTCGACGTTCTTGATCTGCAGGTAGGGGCCGTCGATCGCCTGGAGGTTGTTGGCGCGGGCGGCCATCAGGATCTTCATCAGGATGTAGTGGTAGGCGTCCGCCGGGTAGCCGGGCGGCTGCTCGCCCACGACCAGCGACTTCATGTTGATCGACGCCATGAAGTCGGCCGGGCCGAAGATGATCGTCTCGACGCGCTGGGAGGCCGTCGCGATCTCGTTGACGTTGTTGAGGCCCTGGGCGTTCTCGATCTGCGCCTCGATGCCGATCTTGCCGACCTCGAAGCCCATGGTCTTCTCGATCTGGGTGAGCAGCAGGTCCAGGGCGACCACCTGCTGGGCGTCCTGGACCTTGGGCAGCATGATGCAGTCCAGGTTCGGCCCGGCGCCCTCGACGACGGTGACGACGTCGCGGTACGTCCACTCCGTCGTCCAGTCGTTCACGCGCACGACCCTGGTCTTGCCCGTCCAGTCGCCCTCGTTGAGGAACTTGACGATGGTGTGCCGCGCCTCCGGCTTGGCGAGCGGGGCGCAGGCGTCCTCCAGGTCCAGGAACACCTGGTCGGCGGGCAGGCCCTGGGCCTTCTCCAGGAAGCGCGGGTTCGAGCCCGGCACGGCCAGGCAGGAGCGACGCGGGCGGAGCCGGTTCACGGCGCCGGGCTGCGGCTGGGACGGGGTCATGCGGGGACCTCCAGGGGGTCGAGGTGGTTCGCTTTCCGGATCTCGTCGACGATACGGCCGATGATCTCCGTGATGCCGAAGTCCTTGGGGGTGAACACGGCGGCCACACCCGCCGCCTTCAGGTCCTCGGCGTCACTGGTGGGGATGATGCCCCCGGCGATGACGGGAATGTCGTGCGCGCCCGCCGCGCGCAGGCGCGTCAGGACGTCCGGCACGAGCTGGGCGTGCGAGCCGGAGAGGATCGACAGGCCCACCGCGTGCACGTCCTCCGCGAGGGCGGCGTCCACGATCTGCTCGGGGGTCAGCCGGATGCCCTGGTAGACGACCTCGAACCCGGCGTCACGCGCGCGCACCGCGATCTGCTCGGCGCCGTTGGAGTGCCCGTCCAGGCCCGGCTTGCCGACCAGGAAACGCAGCTTGCCGCTGCCGAGGTCGGCGGACGTCTTCTCGACCTTCTCGCGGACCAGGGCGAGCGGTGTGCCCGCCTCCGCGGTGACCGCGACCGGCGCCCCGGACACGCCCGTGGGCGCCCGGAACTCCCCGAAGACCTCCCGCAGCGCGCCCGCCCACTCGCCGGTCGTGACACCGGAGCGCGCGCACTCCAGGGTGGCCTCCATCAGGTTGCCGGTCCCGGCCGCGACCTCCTTGAGCCGGTCGAGTGCCTGCTGGACGGTCGGGAAGTGGAACGGGTCGCCGAGGCCCTGCCGGTCCGACGACTCCTGCCGGGTGGTGCGCCAGTCGCCGATGGCGTCCACGACGCGCGCCTCGACCGCCGGGTCCACCGTCATGATCGCCGTGTCCAGGTCGGCGGTGAGCGGGTTCGGCTCCGTCGTCTCGAAGACGTTCACGCCGATGATCTTGTCCTCGCCGGCCTCGATCCGCGCCCGGCGCTCGGCGTGCGAGGACACCAGCTGCGCCTTCAGATAGCCCGACTCGACGGCGGCCATCGCGCCGCCCATCTGCTCGATCCGGTCCATCTCCGCGAGGGACTCCTCGACCAGGGCGTCCACCTTGGCCTCGATCACATGCGACCCCGCGAAGATGTCCTCGTACTCCAGAAGGTCACTCTCGTGCGCGAGGACCTGCTGGATGCGCAGCGACCACTGCTGGTCCCAGGGGCGCGGCAGGCCGAGCGCCTCGTTCCAGGCGGGCAGCTGCACGGCTCGCGCGCGGGCGTCCTTGGACAGCGTGACGGCGAGCATCTCCAGGACGATGCGCTGGACGTTGTTCTCCGGCTGCGCCTCGGTCAGGCCGAGCGAGTTGACCTGCACGCCGTAGCGGAAGCGGCGCTGCTTGGGGTTGGTGATGCCGTACCGCTCGCGCGCGACCTGGTCCCAGATGCGGCCGAAGGCCCGCATCTTGCACATCTCCTCGATGAACCGCACACCGGCGTTCACGAAGAACGAGATCCGCGCGACGACGTCGCCGAACTTCTCCTCGGGCACCTGCCCGGAGGCGCGCACCGCGTCGAGCACCGCGATGGCCGTGCTCATCGCGTACGCGATCTCCTGCACCGGCGTGGCCCCGGCTTCCTGCAGGTGGTAGCTGCAGATGTTGATCGGGTTCCACTTCGGGATGTTCGCCACCGTGTACGTGATCATGTCGGTGGTCAGCCGCAGGCTCGGCCCCGGCGGGAACACGTGCGTGCCGCGCGACAGGTACTCCTTGACGATGTCGTTCTGCGTCGTCCCCTGGAGCTGGGTGATGTCGGCGCCCTGCTCCTCGGCGACGACCTGGTACAGCGCGAGCAGCCACATGGCGGTCGCGTTGATCGTCATGGAGGTGTTCATCTGCTCCAGGGGGATGTCCTGGAACAGCCGCCGCATGTCGCCGAGATGGGACACCGGGACGCCGACCCGGCCCACCTCCCCGCGCGCGAGGATGTGGTCCGGGTCGTAGCCGGTCTGCGTCGGCAGGTCGAAGGCGACCGAAAGGCCGGTCTGACCCTTGGCGAGGTTGCGGCGGTACAGCTCGTTCGACGCCTCGGCCGTGGAGTGACCGGCGTAGGTGCGCATCAGCCACGGCCGGTCTTTCTGGCGCTCAGTCATGTATGGGCCCTCGCCCCTCAGATGTCGCGGAAGCGGTTGATGGCGTCGAGGTGCAGGGCCCGCTTCTCCGCGTCGCGCACGCCGAGTCCCTCCTCGGGCGCGAGCGCGAGGACGCCGACCTTGCCCTGGTGCAGGTTCCGGTGCACGTCGTGGGCGGCCTGCCCGGTGTCCTCCAGGGAGTACACCTTGGAGAGCGTCGGGTGGATCTTGCCCTTGGCGATCAGCCGGTTGGCCTCCCAGGCCTCGCGGTAGTTGGCGAAGTGCGATCCGATGATGCGCTTCAGGGACATCCACAGGTAGCGGTTGTCGTACTCGTGCATATAGCCCGAGGTGGAGGCGCAGGTGGTGATGGTGCCGCCCTTGCGCGTGACGTAGACGGACGCGCCGAAGGTCTCGCGGCCGGGGTGCTCGAAGACGATGTCGATGTCCTCGCCGCCGGTGAACTCGCGGATGCGCTTGCCGAAGCGCTTCCACTCCTTGGGGTCCTGGGTGCGCTCGTCCTTCCAGAACTTGTACCCCTCGGCGTTGCGGTCGATGATCGCCTCGGCGCCCATCGAGCGGCAGATCTCGGCCTTCTGCGGGCTGGACACGACACAGATGGGGTTCGCCCCGCCCGCGAGCGCGAACTGCGTGGCGTACGACCCGAGTCCACCGCTCGCGCCCCAGATCAGCACGTTGTCGCCCTGCTTCATGCCGGCGCCGTTGCGGGAGACGAGCTGGCGGTACGCGGTGGAGTTCACCAGGCCGGGCGCCGCCGCCTCCTCCCAGCTCAGGTGGTCCGGCTTCGGCATCAGCTGGTTGGACTTCACCAGGGCGATCTCCGCGAGGCCGCCGAAGTTGGTCTCGAAGCCCCAGATGCGCTGCTCGGGGTCGAGCATCGTGTCGTTGTGGCCGTCGGAGGACTCCAGCTCCACGGACAGGCAGTGTGCGACGACCTCGTCACCGGGGTGCCAGGCGTTCACGCCGGGTCCGGTACGCAGAACGACGCCCGCGAGGTCGGAGCCGATGATGTGGTACGGCAGGTCGTGGCGCTTGGTGAGGTCGCTCAACTTGCCGTACCGCTCCAGGAACCCGAAGGTCGACAGCGGCTCGAAGATGGACGTCCACACGGAGTTGTAGTTCACGGACGAGGCCATCACGGCCACCAGGGCCTCGCCCGGGCCGAGTTCGGGCACCGGCACCTCGTCCAGGTGCAGCGACTTGCGCGGGTCCTTGTCGCGGGTGGCGAGCCCGGCGAACATCTCCGTCTCGTCCTTGTGCACGGTCACCGCGCGGTACGACTCGGGCAGCGGCAGCGCGGCGAAGTCGGCGGCCGAGGTGTCCTGCGATTGGATCGCGTCCAGGATTTCCTGCATGGGTTGCCTCCGGCGAAGGGCGCTTCGAGGGGGAGCGCTCTGAGGGGTACGTCGGGGTAGTGCCTGAAAAGCGGGATGGTGCCGTCGGTTCGGCGGAGGTGGTGCTCGGCGGCGCCCTGGTGGGGCGCGGGGTGCCTGTGACGCAGGCGTCCGGGCGCGCTCGCCAGTGGCTCGCGGGGACAGCCGGTGGGGGAAGTTCTCCACCCGTCGGCCGCCCGGACAACATCAACGTATGACACCGCGTGCCAGTCGGCAAGACACTCAGTGCCAACAATTTCTCTCAGTTGTCACCGAGGGGGTTCATCTGAGCGATGATCGATCATCGCAGGTCAGGCGGCATGCCGAAGGCAACGCAAACGCCGGACGGGCAGGAAATAGCCCGTCCGGCGTTTGAGGACGAGGCCCGAAGGGCCGAAAAGGGGGAGAGGGGCGAAGCCCCATCAGGCGCGGGTGCGCAGCGCCTTCTCGATGGTGCGCATGACCTCGTCGAGGGGCGCGTCCGTACGGGCGACGGTGACCAGGACCTCGCCCCCGTCGGAGACCGTGGCCGCCGAGGAGGGCGCCGTGTCCCGCCCGGCAGGGATCCCCGTGCCGAAGGTCCGCCGCACGATCCCGAAGGCGTGGTCGAGCTGCCCCTCCACGTCCCCCTGGCCCCCGGCCCGCAACCAGCGCCGCAGGACGTGGTTGTGGGCCGTGACGACGGCGGACGCGGCGACCTCAGCGAGCAGCGGATCGTCGTTGCCGTGGTGGTGCGCGTGCTCGTCGAAGTGCCCGAGCAGATAGCGCGTGAAGAGCCGTTCGTAGCGCGCCACGGAGGCGATCTCGCGCTCGCGCAGGGTGGGCACCTCACGCGTGAGCCGGTACCGCTCCACGGACACGGCGGGCGAGGCCGCGTACATCTTCATGACTTCCTTGATCCCGCGGCACACCGTGTCGAGCGGGTGCTCGTGCGCGGGCGCCGCGTTGAGCACGGCCTCCGCGCGGATCAGGGTGTCGTCGTGGTCGGGGAAGATCGCCTCTTCCTTGGACCGGAAGTGGCGGAAGAAGGTGCGGCGGGCCACCCCGGCCGCGGCGGCGATCTCGTCGACCGTCGTCGCCTCGTAGCCCTTGGACGCGAAGAGTTCCATGGCGGCGGCCGCCAGCTCGCGGCGCATCTTGAGCCGTTGTGCGGCGGCGCGGCTGCCCGCGGCGCTCTCCGGAGCGTCGGGCGTAGCTGTCGTACGTGAGGACTTGGCGGCCTTGGGCATGCCCCGAACGTACTGCATGTGCGCAGCTGAGTGCGCCTGTGGGAGGGGGCTGCCCGACGGATCGAGCAGCCCGCCCCAGTCCGCGCGCTCGGCGCGCACCGCCTCGTGTGCTCTGGCCCCGGGATCCGCGCGCCCGTCAGCGGCGGGCATATTCGCGGAAACCCCGGCCCGTCTTGCGGCCGAGGCAGCCCGCGGCCACCAGGTGCTCCAGGAGCGGCGCGGGGGCGAGCCCGGGCTCGCGGAACTCGCGGTGCAGCACCTTCTCGATGGCGAGCGAGACGTCCAGGCCGACGACGTCGAGGAGCTCGAAGGGCCCCATCGGGTAGCCGCCGCCCAGCTTCATGGCCGCGTCGATGTCGTCGAGGGACGCGTAGTGCTCCTGGACCATCTTGATCGCGTTGTTCAGGTACGGGAAGAGCAGCGCGTTCACGATGAAACCGGCCCGGTCGCCGCAGTCCACCGGGTGCTTCTTGATCGACGCGCACACCTCGCGCGCGGTGGCGTGCACGTCGTCCTCGGTCAGGACGGTGCGCACCACCTCGACGAGCTTCATGGCGGGCGCCGGGTTGAAGAAGTGCAGGCCGATCACGTCGCCGGGCCGTGAGGCGGCGCGGGCGCAGGCCACCACGGGCAGCGAGGACGTGGTGGTGGCGAGGACGGCGCCGGGCTTGCAGACCTTGTCGAGCGTCGCGAACAGCTGCTGCTTGATCTCCAGGTCCTCGGCGACCGCCTCCAGGGCGAGGTCGACGTCGGCGAACGCGTCGTAGGTCCCGCTCGGCGTGATCCGGTCCAGGGTCTTCGCCGCCGCCTCGGACGTGAGGCGCCCCTTGTCCACGGAGCGCGAGAGCGACTTGGCGACCCGGGCCCTGGCCGCGGCGGCCTTCTCCTCGCTGCGGGCGACGAGCACCACGTCGTACCCGGCCTTCGCGAAGACCTCCGCGATCCCGGACGCCATGGTGCCGGAACCGGCCACGCCGACGGAGCGGACCTCGCGCCCGCGCGCCTGCCGGGTGCCCTCCAGCGGGGTCGCCGCGTCCCGCACCACTTCCTCGCTGCCGGACGCCGCGTAGGTGTAGAAGCCACGGCCCGACTTGCGTCCCGTCAGGCCCGCCTCGCTGAGCTGCTTGAGGATCGGCGCGGGCGCGTGCAGCCGGTCCTGCGACTCGGCGTACATGGCGTCGAGGACGGTCCGTGCGGTGTCGACGCCGATCAGGTCGAGCAGCGCGAGCGGCCCCATCGGCAGGCCGCAGCCGAGCCGCATCGCCGCGTCGATGTCCTCCCGGCTCGCGTACTTGGCCTCGTACATCGCCGCGGCCTGGTTGAGGTAGCCGAACAGCAGCCCGTCGGCGACGAAGCCGGGGCGGTCGCCGACGGCGACGGGCTCCTTGCCGAGCGCGCAGGCGAGGTCGGTCACCGCCGCCACGGCGGCCGGCGCGGTGAGCACCGACGAGACGACCTCGACGAGCTTCATGGCCGGCGCCGGGTTGAAGAAGTGCAGGCCGAGCACCCGCTCCGGGTGCGCGGACTCGGCGGCGAGCCGGGTCACCGACAGCGCGTTCGTGCCGGTGGCGAGGACCGTGTCGGGGCGCACGATGCCGTCGAGCTCACGGAAGATCTGCTGCTTGACCTCGTACGACTCGGGGGCGACCTCGATCACCAGATCGGCGTCGGCCGCCGCCCGCAGGTCGGTGAAGGCGCGGAAGCGGGCGAGAATGTCCTCGCGCTCGCCCTCGGTGAGCCGTTCGCGGCGCACGGCACGCGCGGTGGAGGCCTCCAGGGCGGTGACGGCGTGGGCCGTGGCCTGTTCGCTGATGTCGATGCCGATGACCTCGCGGCCCGCGTGGGCGAGGACCTCGGCGATGCCGGTGCCCATCGTCCCGAGACCGACGACGGCGACCGTGCTGAAGGGAGCGTCCATGGGTGGACTCCAGGAAGTGAGTGACGACTGAGGGGCACACGCGCACGGCGCGTGGCGGGGGCGCACCGGACACGGGCCACGCGAGCGTGCGTGGCGGCCGCGCGAGCGGGCGTGAAGTGGCGTACGGCGTGCGGAGGTTGCGCGAGAGGGGAACCGGCAGGCCCTGTCCCGTGGCCACGCCGTCCTGCGGTACGTGCGTACCGAACCGACAACACTCAAGACGGCTGCGTCACCAGGCCGTCAGGAGCTGCAATGCGAAGTGCGAGAACTGCGAACGAACTCCACGCGGGGAGTGTGCCCCGCTCACATGAGATTAACCCGCGAGTAACGAGCGCGCCAGCCCCCGGTGTCTGTGACGTCCGTCGCGACTAGGCTCTGCGCATGGATGCGGAGTTGCGGACGGTGACGGATCGCTTACGACGCGAGGCGGTCGCGTCGGGAGCGCTGGACGCGTACGAGAGACTGCTGGCCGCCTCTGCCGCGGACGAGCTCGCGGGGGTGCTGCTCGCGGCCGGACAGCCTTTGTGGGCGCGGGAGTTGGCGGCGGTCAGGCTCGGGGTCCTGGGGGACAGGCGGGCCTTCGAGTCGCTGGTGCTGCTCCTGAACCACCGAGATCCGCCCCGCTGCGCCGCCGCCGCGTACGCCCTCGCGCGGCTCGGCGACCGGCGCACGGCCCGCGCGGCCGCGGCACTGGCCACGAACGAACTGCGGGTCGCCTACGCCCTGCACCCGGTGCGGCTCCTCACGGAACTGCGCGCCCCGGAGTCGGCGCCCGCCCTGATCGTCACCCTCCAGCGCCGCCTCACCCCCAACGACCCTTACAGCAAGGTCGCGCTGGCCTGCGTCGAAGGGCTCGGGGCGCTCGGGGACGCGCGGGCCATACCGGTGCTCACGGCCGCCTGCGCGCACCCGCGCCTCGCGGCGGCCGCGGCGGCGGCGCTGGCCCGGGTGTCGGTGCGGGCGCAGGGGTCATGAGGGGCGCGAAGGGCGTGAAGGTCACGCGGGGCGCGAGGTTCACGTGGGGCGCGAGGGTCAGCCGGGTGTGAGGCGCCGCAGCAGGCGCACGTAGGGGCTCCAGCGCGCGGGGCGGCGGACCGTGCCCGTCAGGGCCAGCTCCGCCCGGTCGAGGCTGTCCTCCAGGCAGGCGTCGTGGAAGGCGCGGTACGCCAGCGGCCAGGTCAGCCGGGCCGGGCCGCGGGCGCGCATCGTCAGGGTGTGGCGCAGGACCGTGTGCCCGCTGCCGTCGTCCAGGGGGTGCACCGTGTACTCGTGGAACCCCTCGAAGCCGCGCGGCCCCGTGAAGGCGAACCGCACCCACTGCCGGGGCGCGTACGCCGCCACGGTGTACCGGACCGGGCCGTGGCCGCCGCGTGAACCGGGCGCGAGCCCCCGGTCGAGCCGCATGGGCGGCCAGTCCGCCGTCGGCCACAGCGGGTCGTCCGCGGTGGCGAGGGCGTCGACGAGCGCGCCGACCGCGTTCGGCTCGACGGGCAGGGCGCGTTCGTGGACGTTGAGGACGGCCATGGGGACTCCACGCGTGTTTTGGAGGGACCTCTCGCTTTAATTGGAGGGTACTCTCCAATACATGGCGAGACCACCCCGGTACGACATGAGTCACTTTCTCGACGCCGCCGTCGAACTCGCCGCGGACGCGGGCCCGTCCGCGGTCACGATGGCGGCCGTGGCCAAGGCGGTCGGCGCGCCCAGCGGGTCGGTCTACCACCGGTTCCCCGGGCGTCCGGCGCTGCTCGCCGAGGTGTGGCTGCGGACCGTCGAGGGCTTCCAGGAGGGGTGGTTCGCGGCGCTGGGGTCGGGCGCCGGTGATCCGCGCGCGGCGGCCCGGGCGGCGGCCGTCCATGTGGTCGCGTGGAGCAGGGCGCACCCGCGCGCGGCGGCCCTGCTCCTGTACGGCGCCGCCGAATTCGCCCAGGACGACTGGCCCGAGCCGAGCGTCCTGCGGGCGGAGGCGGGGCACCGGCAGGTGGGCGAGGCCGTGGCGGGGCTGTGCGCGGAGCTGGGCGCGGAGGCCGGGCCCGCCGCGGACCGGGTCGCGCTCGCCGTGATCGACCTGCCCCTGACGATCGTCCGCCGCCACCTGCGCCGCGGCCAGGAGCTGCCCGCGCACGCGGAGGACCTCGCGGGGCAGAGCGCGCTGTTGCTCCTCGGCGACGCGCCCGGCCCCGGGCCCGGCTAGGCGCCCGGGGCGGGTCCGGGGGGTCCGGGAGCCGTGGGGCGCCGAGGCGTCGCTAGGCGCTCGCCGCGCCCTCCTCCGGGACCACCGCGAGCGCCTCTATCTCCATCAGGAACTCGGGCCCCATGAGGGCTGCCACCTGCACCGCCGACGCGGCGGGCAGCCGGGCCGGGTCGAGGAAGGCGTCGCGGGCGGCGCGGACCGCGGGCATGTGCGCCACGTCCGTGACGAAGTACGTCAGCTTGATCACGTCGTCGAAGCCGGCGCCCGCGGCCGCCAGACAGCGCCGCAGGTTCTCGAAGACCTGACGGGCCTGCGCCGCCGCGTCCCCCGCGCCGACCAGCTTGCCCTCCTCGTCCAGGGCGAGTTGACCGGAGACCGCGACGAGGCGGCCCGTGCCGGACACCACGTGGGTGTACGCGGTCGCGGGCGCGACCCCGGCGGGGGCGCTGATGTGTGTCAGTCGGCTCATGGTCACCATGGTGGACCACGGCACTGACAGCGCCCCCGGCGGAGTCCGGAGCCCGCGTCCCGGGCGCGGACGGCCTCGTGTCAGCCGCGGAAGCCCAGCAGTCGGTGGAGTTCCGCGCCGCTGCCCGCCGCGCCGCCCGTGGCCGCACCCGCGCCCGCGCGCGCCGCGCCCTTCGGCTTCGGGTCGGGCAGCGGCTTGCACACCGCGTCGACCTCACCACCGCTGTGCGGCACCTTTCCGTCCGTCAGGTACGCCGCCAGATGCCGGTCCAGACAGGCGTTCCCGCTCAGCGTGATGCCGTGGTTGCCGCCGCCCTGCTCCACCACCAGGCTCGATCCGCGCAGCTTGCGGTGCATCGTGATCGCGCCCTCGTACGGCGTGGCCGCGTCGTCGGTGGCCTGGAACAGCAGCACCGGCGGCAGCGACGTGTTGGTGACGTCGGGGTGGTGCAGCGACCGCACCGGCCAGAACGCGCACGGGGCGTTGTACCAGGCGTTGTTCCAGGTCATGAACGGCGCCTTGGCGTGCGTACGCCAGTTGTCGCGGCGCCACTGCTCCCAGTCCCGCGGCCAGGCCGCGTCCCGGCACCCCACCGAGGTGTACACCGAGTAGCTGTTGTCGCCCGCGGCGTCCACGGCGCCGAAGTTCTCGTACGCCTCGACCAGGAGGTCGGTGTCCTTGGTGCGCGCGTACGAGGAGAACGCCTCCGCCAGGAACGGCCAGTAGCCGTTGAAGTAGGCGCCCGGCATGAAGGTGTCCTCCAGCTCGGCGGCGCCGACCTTCTTGCCGGCCGGCTTCTTGGCGAGGGCGGCGCGCATGGCGTACCACCTGGCCTCGATCTTCGCCGGGTCCTTGCCGAGCCGGTACTGCTTGTGGTGCCTCGCGACCCAGGCCATGAAGGCCTTGTGGCGGCTGTCGAAGGCGTGGTCCTGGGTGAGGTTCGCGTCGTACCAGACGTTGTGCGGGTCGACCACGGAGTCCAGGGCCATGCGGCGCACCCGGTCGGGGAACAGCTTCCCGTACACGGCGCCCAGGTAGGTGCCGTACGAGTACCCGAAGTAGTTGATCTTGTGGGCGCCCAGCGCCGCGCGGATCGCGTCCATGTCCTTGACCGCGCTCACGGTGTCGATGAACGGCAGGACGTCCGCGTACTTCTTGCCGCACGCCGCGGCGAAGGCCCGCGCGCGGTTCAGGTTGGCCTTCTCCAGGGCGGCCGTGTGCGGCACCGTGGCGGGCCGTACGGGCTTGAAGTGGCCGGGGCGGCAGGTCAGGGCGGGCTTGCTCCTGCCGACGCCGCGGGGGTCGAAGCCGATCACGTCATAGCCCGCGGCAACCTTCGCCGGGAGCGTCTTGGCGACGAAGCCGGCCATGGTCAGGCCGCTGCCGCCGGGGCCGCCGGGGTTCACGAGGAGCGGGCCCTGGTAGCGCTTCGCGGTGTGCGCGATCCGGGACAGGGCGAGCGTGATCTGCTCGCCGTGCGGGTGGTCGTGGTCGAGCGGGACCTTCAGGGACGCGCACTGGAGCTTCGGGTGGTCCTTGGTGGCGCACTTCTTCCAGGTGAGCGGGTGCGGGGTGTGCGCGGTGCGCGGCACGGCCCGGGTGTCGGTGCCCGCGGCGGACGGCACCGCCACGACGAGACCGGTCACCAGCGCGGCGGCGCCGCACAGTGAGACGGCGGTTGCTCTCATCGAGCCTCCCAGAGCGGAGGGTTCGGGGCCGCGAGGCCCACGGCCCCCGCGGCATCGTCCCGGAAACCCCGCCGGGAAGCGGTGCTTCTCCGGGCGAACTACCTGAAAGGAGCATGACGAAGGCCGCCGATGGCCCAGCCCGGTTCAGAGCAGCGTGAGCTGGGTGGCGCCGGGGGCGGGTGCCGTCTGCTGTGGCTCGGGTATGCGGCGCGCCGCGCCCGCGCGGGACGGGCCGATGCCGAACTCCCGCGCCAGGTCGTGCACCTGGCGGGTGATGCGGCGCTGGTACCACTTCGGGGCGTACGCGCCGTCCGCGTACAGGCGCTCGTACCGCCGCACCAGATGCGGGTGGTGATGGCCGAGCCAGGCCATGAACCAATCCCGCGCGCCGGGCCGCAGATGCAGCGTCAGGGGAGTCACCGACGTCGCCCCGGCCGCCGCGATCGCCCGCACCGTGGCGCGCAGCTGGTCCGGGTGGTCGCCGAGGAACGGGATCACCGGGGCCATCAGGACGCCGCACTCGATGCCGTGCCCGCTCAGGGTGCGCACGACCTCGAGGCGCCGCCCGGGGGCCGGGGTGCCCGGCTCGACCGTGCGCCACAGGTGCTCGTCGAGGAAGCCCACGGACACCGAGATGCCGACGTCGGTGACGGCGGCGGCCTGCCGCAGCAGGTCGAGGTCGCGCAGGATCAGCGTGCCCTTGGTGAGGATCGAGAACGGGTTGGCGTGGTCGCGGAGTGCCGCGATGATGCCCGGCATCAGCGCGTACCGCCCCTCCGCGCGCTGGTAGCAGTCCACGTTCGTGCCCATCGCGATGTGCTCGCCGCCCCAGCGCGCGGACGACAGGTGCCGGCGGAGCAGCTCGGGCGCGTTGACCTTCACCACGATCTGGCTGTCGAAGTCCAGGCCCGTGTCCAGGTCCAGATAGGAGTGGGTCTTGCGGGCGAAGCAGTACACGCACGCGTGCGTGCAGCCGCGGTAGGGGTTGACCGTCCACTCGAAGGGCATGCGGGACGCCCCCGGCACCCGGTTCACGATGGACTTCGCCCGCACCTCGTGGAAGGTGATCCCGCGGAACTCGGGGGTGTCGAAGGTCCGGGTGGTCACGGCGTCGGCGCCGAACAGGGCGGCGTCCGCGGCGCCCCCTCGCGGCCCGTCGGACAGATTCTCCCAGCGCATGGAGCCTCCTAGGTAGCACTGGCCACAGAATAGAACACATGTTCCCTTGATCGTGCGAACGTGGCCCGGACCCGATTTGGGGCGCCGGTGCGCGGGGTGGTTGGCTGACCGCTCAACCCCTGAGACACCCAACTGCTGGAGGAAGTGCAATGGCGCAGGTCGAGGCGACCACGGAGCGGATCATCGCGGCGCGGCCGGAGGACGTCTTCGATGCGCTGGCCGACTACAGCGGCACGCGCGCGAAGATCCTCTCGGAGCACTTCAGTGAGTACGAGGTGCGTGAGGGCGGCGACGGCGAAGGCACCCTCGTCCACTGGAAGCTCCAGGCCACCAGCAAGCGGATCCGCGACTGCCTGCTCGAGGTGAGCGAGCCCACCGACGGCGAACTCGTCGAGAAGGACCGCAACTCGTCCATGGTCACCACCTGGCGCGTGACCCCCGCGGGCGAGGGCTCCGCGCGCGTGGTCGTCACCTCCGTGTGGAACGGCGCGGGCGGCATCGGCGGCTTCTTCGAGAAGACCTTCGCCCCCAAGGGCCTCGCGCGGATCTACGACGCCGTCCTCGACAAGCTCGCCGCGGAGGTCGAGAAGTAGGCCCGCCGGGCCGGTTGGGGCTGCGCGGGCGTCGAGTCCCGCCAACTCCCGTAGCCCATCGGGGTTGTTGTCACCCTCACCGTTTCGAGTGGTTTCGCCGACGGCCCGGTTGTACGCCGTAGGGCTCCCACCGGCGCTTACACGCGCCGGTGCGCGCCCGCGGCCAACTCGTCGCGCTTGCTCACAGTTGTCGCGTAATGCGAGAAATGGGCGGCGCAGGCGCGACGAGGGGAGCAGCAAGTGGGCGGTACGACGCTGGTGATGGGCGCCGGACACGGCGAACGGGCGGTGGCACCGCCCCCCGCGGCCGCCGCGGACCAGGGCGGGGCACAGGAGCCGCCACCGCCCCAGGACGTCACCGGGACGCCCCCGCACGGCCTCAGCCCCGCCCGGGTGCGGATGGTCTTCGTCGGCCTCATGCTCGCGCTGCTGCTCGCCGCGCTGGAGCAGATGATCGTCGCCACCGCCCTGCCGAAGATCGTCGGCGAGCTGCACGGCCTGGACAAGATGTCCTGGGCGATCACCGCGTACCTGCTGACCGCCACGGTCGGCCTGCCCATCTACGGCAAGCTCGGCGACCTCTTCGGACGCAAGGGCGTCTTCCAGTTCGCCATCGTCGTCTTCGTCATCGGCTCCGCGCTCGCGGGTGCCTCCCGCACCATGGACCAGCTCATCGCCTTCCGCGCGCTCCAGGGCGTCGGCGCGGGCGGCCTCATGATCGGCGTCCAGGCGATCATCGCCGACATCGTGCCGCCCCGCGCGCGGGCCCGCTACATGGGCCTCATCGGCGCCTCCTTCGGCCTGGCCTCCGTCGCCGGGCCGCTCCTCGGCGGCTTCTTCACCGACCATGTCTCCTGGCGCTGGTGCTTCTACTTCAACGTGCCGTTCGGCCTGGTCACCCTGCTCGTGGTCGCGCTCGTCCTGAAGCTGCCCAAGCCCGCGGCCCGGGGCAGGCTCGACGTGCTCGGCGCGCTCCTGCTCGTCGCCGCCTCCACCTGCCTGGTGCTCCTGACCAGTTGGGGCGGCACGGAGTACGCCTGGGGTTCGCGCGTCATCCTCGGGCTCGCCGCCGGAGCGGTCGTGTCGACCGTGCTCTTCCTCGTCGCCGAGCGGTTCGCGGCAGAACCGATCATCCCCCTGCGCCTCTTCCGTGACTCCGTCTTCAACATCACGGGTCTCGTGGGGCTCGTCGTCGGCATCGCCCTCTTCGGAGCGGCCAGTTACCTGCCGACGTTCCTGCAGATGGTCGACGGCGCGAGCGCCACGGAGTCCGGCCTCCTGATGCTGCCGATGATGGGCGGCGTCGTCGGCGCCTCCATCGTCGCCGGTCAACTCATCAGCCACACCGGGCGCTACCGGATCTACCCCATCCTCGGCGGCGCCCTCTCCGTGGTCGGCATGTTCCTGCTCTCCCGGCTCGAGGCGGACACGCCCCGGCTGCACTACAGCATCTGGATGGCCGTCCTCGGCGCCGGCGTCGGCCTGGTCATGCCCGTCCTGATCCTCGCCGTGCAGAACGCCGCGCCGCCCGCCGACCTCGGCACCGCGACCAGCGCCAACAACTACTTCCGGCAGATCGGCGGCAGCGTGGGCGCCGCCGTCTTCGGCACGCTCTTCGCCGACCGCCTCACCGACGCCCTCGCCGACAGCCTGCCCGCGGGCGCCGACCTGCCGGACGCCGAATCGATCACCCCCCAGCTCGTCCACGCCATGCCCGCCCCGCTGCGCGAGGGCTACATCCAGGCGTACGCCGAGGCGATGCCGCGGATCTTCCTCTATCTGGTCCCGGTCCTCGTCCTCGGCCTGCTGCTCGCCTTCTTCCTCAAGGAGACCCCCCTCGTGTCCAGCGCCGTGTCCTCGAAAACCCCGCCCGCCCCCCTCGGCGAGCAGGCCACCGTCCCCGGGGCCCGCACCCCGTACGCCGCCGGAGTGCCCGTCTGCGGCACCGTGCAGCACCCCGACGGCACCGTCGTGCCGCGCGCCGCCCTGACCCTCATCGACGTCGCGGGCCAGCAGATCGGGCGCGGCGCGAGCGGCGACGACGGACGGTACGCGCTCGCCACCCCCGGCGCCGGATCGTTCGTGCTGATCGCCGCGGCGGGCGGTCACCAGCCGCAGGCCGTCACCGTCACCGTCGGCGAGCGCCCCGTGGAGCTCGACGTGGTCCTCGGCGGCGCGGGCCGCCTCGCCGGGAGCGTGCGCACCGCCGACGGCTCGCCCGTCCGGGACGCCGCCGTCACCCTCACCGACGTCCGCGGCGACGTCGTCGCCACCGCCCGCAGCGGCCGCGAGGGCGCGTACGCGATCACGGAGCTGGTCGCGGGGGAGTACACGCTGGCCGCCAGCGCGCCCGCGTTCCGCCCGGCGGCCCTGCCGGTCAGCGTGCAGGCGTCCCGCGAGACCCGCCAGGACATCGAGCTGGCCGGGGGAGCGGTGCTTCGCGGCACCGTGCGGGCCGGCGGCGGGCGGCCCGTGGAGGACGCCCGCGTCACGCTCCTCGACGCGGCGGGCAACGTCGTCGACACGCTGACCACGGGCTCCGACGGCACGTTCCGCTTCGTCGACCTGTCCTCCGGCGAGTACACCGTGATCGCCGCCGGCTACCCGCCGGTCGCCACGGTGCTCCAGGTCGCAGGCGGCGGGCGCACGGAGCGGGACCTGCAACTGGGCCACGAGGACTGAGCGCGTGCACCGGCGAGGCCCGGCCGGCGCTCCGGAGGCGCCCCCCTCGGCGGGCCAATTCGGCGATAGCGCCGCACCGCGACCCGATGCGGTCGTACGGTGGTTGGGGGACCTGCAGATCTTGCCGCGCCGAGGGAGGGAGCCGAGGCCATGGAGCGTGAGATCCCGGACGGCGAGCCGGTGACACACGGTGGCATGTCCGGCCGCGTCCCCCTGGCCGTGGTCGTCGTCGACGGGGACGGCCTCGTCTCCCACTGGAGCACCGGCGCACGGCGCCTGTTCGGGTACGCGCGGGAGGAAGCCGTCGGCCACCCGGCCGGTGACCTGCTGCCCGTCTCCGGCGCCCTGCCGCGGGACGGCGGCGCCCACGGGGAGTACGACGCGCTCGGCCCCGACCTCGGCAGCTCCCTGGACGGACGGCTCTCCTACCCCGCCGCGGGCCGCGCCCGCCTGACCGCGCCGACCCCCGGGCGCGAGCGCATCGACGTCCTGTGGTGGGCCTACCCGCTCGTCGGCCCTGGACCGGAGCGGCTGCTCGTGCTCGCCGCCGACGCCACCCGCCTCGCCGTCGCGGGCGACCCGGACACCGACCGGGTGGAGCGCATAGCGCCCGGGTTCGCGCTGCACACCGACTTCCCCGGAGCCGACGAACTCGCGCGCCGCCTCCCCGAGATCCTGCCGAGCATGAGCGTCGGCGAGAGCGCCCGCATCGCCGCCCAGGTCCTCGAACTGGGCTATCCCGTCCTGGAGTTCAGCCAGCACGACCGTGTGCCCGTCACCCCCGACTGGGGCGTCCCGCGCCGCGCCGAGCGCAGGGCCCGCAGACAGCGCGCCGAAGCGGCGGCCGCCGCCGGGCAGGCGCCCCCGCCCACCGGGAGCGACACCGCCGACGGGTACGACGGCGAGGACGGCGAGGACCTCGAATACGCGGCGGTCCGCGAGCGCCTGGAGTTCCTGAACGAGGTCAGCGGGCGCATCGGCACCTCACTCGACCTGTCCCGCACCATCGTCGAGGTCAGCAAGGCCGTCGTGCCGCGCTTCACCGACGTCGCCGGCACCTATCTGCGCGAGCAGGTCGTCGCGGGCGAGGGCTTCCCCGAGGGCCCGCCCGACGAGACTACCCTGTGGCACCGCGTCGCCGTGGAGCACACGGACGAGCCGGGCCGCTGGGACGACGTCGTGCCCGTCGGCGAGTCCATGCCGTTCCCCGCGCACACCCCGTTCTTCCAGTGCATGACGTCCGGGGACCCCGTCCTCGTACCGCGCATCACCGAGGAGATGGGCAACGCCATCGCCTCCCAGTTCGAGAAGCGCGACATCCGGCCGCTGATCAATCACCGCTCGATGCTGGTCGTGCCCCTGAAGGCACGCAACGTCGTCCTCGGCTTCATGATCCTGCTGCGCCACCGCGAGCGGCCCGTCTTCAACGACATGGACCGCGTCACCGGCGCCGAACTGGCCGCCCGCGCCGGGCTCGTCCTGGACAACGCCCGCATGTACACGTACCAGGAGTCGGTCGCCGACACCCTCCAGGACAGCATGCTGCCGCACATCCCGCCTCGGATGTCCGGCTGCGACATCGCCACCCGCTACCTGCCCGGCACCCTGCTCGGCCGCGTCGGCGGCGACTGGTTCGACTCCGTGAAACTCCCCGGCGCCCGCACCGCCCTCGTGGTCGGCGACGTCATGGGACACGGCCTGAACTCCGCCGCCATGATGGGCCAGTTGCGCACGGCCGTGCAGACCATGGCCGCCCTCGACCTGCCGCCCGCCCAGCTCCTGCGCAATCTCGACGACCTCGCCCAGCGGCTCGGCGAGCACTATCTCGCCACCTGCCTGTACGCGGTGTACGACCCGATCGCCGGTGAGCTCCAACTCGCCAACGCCGGCCACATCCCGCCCGTCCTGGTGCGCGCCCTCGACGGCCGCAGCGAACTGCTCGACCTGCCCACGGGCGCGCCCATCGGCGTCGGCGGCGTGCCGTTCGAGTCGGTGCGGGTCCGGGTCGCGCCCGGCGACCGCCTGTTGATGTGCACCGACGGCCTGGTCGAGGTGCGCGGCGAGGACATCGGCGTGGGCCTCGCCACCCTCGTCGAGTCGGCCGCCCACCCCGCCGCCGCCATGGACGACGCCTGCGACACGATCATCCGCGCCCTCGCCGCGACCTTCTCGGAAGCGGGCCGCGGTGGCCGCAAGGACGACGTCGCCCTGCTGATGGCCCGGCTGAACGGCGTGGCCTCCGCCGACGTCGGGCACTGGCGGCTCGCGCCCGACCCCAGCGAGGTCAGCAGGGCCCGCGACCTGGTCCGCGGCCAGCTGCGCAGCTGGGGCCTCGACGCCATCAGCGACACCGCCGTGCTCCTGGCCAGCGAACTCGTCACCAACGCCGTGCGGCACGCGCACGGCGGCCGCATCGGCCTGCGTCTGGTCCGCTCCGACCGGCTCCTGTGCGAGGTCGAGGACGACGACGCGACCCTGCCGACGCTGCTCAGCGCGGGCCCCGCCGACGAGTTCGGGCGCGGCCTGCGCATCGTCACCAGCCTCGCCAAGGAGTGGGGCACCAGCCGGACGAGCACGGGCAAGACCGTGTGGTTCGAGCTGTCGCCGCCGCGCCGGTAGCCGCACGCGCCGGGGGCGCGGGGACGTGTGCGGGCGCACGCGGGGGGGAACACGCCTCGAAAGCGCCGTGAAGGTGTGCGCGTGTGGCTTGTCGGGCGCCGCCCCGAGCGGTAGACCGATCTTGTCGCCGCGTTCGGCGGCGTCCGTTCGCACCCCGGGGAGCTGGCATGGGCGTCACCAGTCGGTATCAGGAGGCCTGGGAGGGCTTCTGGAGCGAGGCACCGCCGGAGGCGGGCGGCGTCTTCTGGGACTCCGAACCCGCCCTCACCGCGGGCGTCCACCTGGCCCTGTTCGAACCGCACTTGACGGCACCCGACCTGCCCATGGTGGACCTCGGCTGCGGCAACGGCACCCAGACCCGCTTCCTCGCCGACCGCTTCCCGCGCGTCCTCGGCGTCGACCTCGCCTCCGCTGCCGTCGACCACGCCCGGCACGCGGACCCCGCGGGCCAGGCCGAGTTCCGCCAGCTCGACGCGGCCGACAAGAGCACGGCAGAGCAACTGCACGCCGAACTCGGCGACGCCAACATCTACATGCGCGGCGTACTGCACCAGTGCGAGCCCGCCGACCGGCAGCCGCTCATCGACTCCGTCGCCGCCCTGACCGGGGAGCGCGGCCGGGCCTGCCTGATCGAGCTGGCCGAGGCCGCGGGGCCCGTGCTGCGCGACCTGGTGCAGGGCGCCGGGGGCCCGCCGCCCAAGCTGGCGCCCGTGTTCGCGCACGGCATCGCGCCGGGCGAGGTGGCCGACGCCGCCGTCCCGGAGCTGGTGCGCTCGGCGGGTCTGACGGTGCTTGCCGCCGGTTCGCTGCCGCTGACCACCACCGAGTACAGAGCGGACGGCACCCGCATCGAACTGCCCTCGAAGTGGCTGGTCGTGGGCCGCGCCGGGGCCACCTCGTAGCGCGGGGGCCACCTCCTGGCGCGGGGACCACCTCCTGGCGCCGGGGCCGTCACCTGGCAGCGGCGCCCGCTCACGCGGGAGTCGGCGACTCCGGGAGCCGGGCCTCCGCGCGCATGCCCATGACCACCACGGTGATCACGCAGAACGCGATGACCGTCTCCGCCCAGAGGAACGCGATGTAGTCGAGCAGGGAGCCGATGGGCGGCGCGCCCGGCGCTGTGTTGCGGAAGGCCGCGAGGGCGAAGAGGGTCGCGGCCATCCAGCCGAGCGCGGGCCACGTCAGGCCCTTCTTCCTGCTCAGCAGGAACCACGCCCCGATGAGGACGGCGACGGCGAGCGCCCACATGGCGGCCATCATGAACACCGCGAAGATGAGCACGCTGGTGGAGCGCTCCAGGCCCAGGTCGAACACCGCGACCCCGTCCTCCTCGGACGCCTCGACCGAGGTCGCGAACAGCGCGTCGTTGTTGGACAGCGTCATCCGGACCGGGACGGCCTCGCCGCCCTGCACGGCGCCGAACTCGAGGGCGGCGTCGTAGGCGTCGAACGGATAGTCCGTGATGGATCCCGCCGTCAGGGTGACGGGCACGTCCACGGTCGAGATCCGGCCGTGGGCCGGGAAGGTGAGGTCCCCGCGTGTAGAGGCCGCCGTCTGGAGCGTGAGGGTCTCGGCGGGGGAGATCCCGCCGGCCTCCGCCAGGCCGCCGCGCGGGGTCACCAGGAGCCGCAGGACCAGCTCCCGGCCCGCCGCGTCGACCCGCTGGACCGACGCCTCGATGTCCACCCGGTCGGGAGCCGGGTCACCCGCGCGGTAGCGGGTGTCCAGGGCGTGCCGCTCGCCGAACTGGAGCCACACCCCGAAGGCGACGGCCGCCGCCACGGCGAGCAGGCCGAGCCCCGCGAGCAGGGCCCTGCGGCGGGACGGGGGGAGGCGTCGGATGACCACAGCCGCTCCGGGGGACGGGAGGGGGCAGGGGAGAGGGGCAGGGGAGATGGCAGGGGAGGAGAAGGCGGCGGTCAGTCGACCGGCTCGCCGGGCTGGTCGTGCGTGGCGCAGTGGATGCCACCGCCGCCGGAGGCGATGGTGTCGATCTGGACCTGCACGATGTCGCGCTTGGGGAAGTGCTCCTGGAGGATGCTCTTGGCGCGCTTGTCGGCCTTGCGGTCGCCGAACCTCGGCATGAACACGGAGTCGTTGGCGACGTAGAAGTTGGCGTACGTCGACACGAAGTCGTCGCCCTCGCCGGTGATCCGGTCCAGGTCGGGCTGCGGCAGGTCGATGATCTCGAAGCGGCGGCCCTTGGCGTCGGTGGCCTTGCTGAGCACGGACTTCGCCTGGTCGGCGGAGCGGGACCAGGAGTCGGCGGGCATGCCGGGGAACGCCCGGTCCAGGAGCACCACGCCGGGCGCCGTGAACCGGACGAGGCTGTCCACGTGCGCGTCGGTGATGTCCTCGCCGCGCACGCCCGCGAGCCAGATCACCTTCTCGACGCCCAGGGTCTCCTTCAGCTCGGCCTCGATGCGGTCGCGGCTCTTGCCGCGGTTGCGGTTGTCGTTGACGATCGAGCTCTCCGTGATCAGGAGCGTGCCCTCGCCGTCGGTCTCGAAGGAGCCGCCCTCGGAGACCAGGGGTGCCTTCTCGCGGGGGATGTCGTACTTCGACAGGAGGGTGCGGCCGACCCGGCCGTCGTTGGTGTGCTCCTGCTTGTTCCCCCACCCGTTGAAGTTGAAGTCGACGCCGACGACCTCGCCGTCCTCCTCCACGAACACGGGGACCGTGTCCCGGGCCCACAAGTCGTCGACGGCCAGGGGGACGACCTCGACGTCGCGCCCGCACGCCCGCTGGGCGGCCTTGACCTGGTCGGGCCGGGCCATCATCACCACGTACTCGTACTCGCCGATGGCGCGCGCGATGCGGGCGATGTCCTCCCGTACGTAGGGCAGGTCCTCCTCCCACACCGACTCCAGGGCGGGCCACGACATGAAGGTGCGCGCGTGGCTCTCCCATTCGGCGCCCAGGCGCCGCCCGTCGGTCTCGGTGTCCGCCCCGGCGGTGCCCGCGGCCTTCGTCTCGCCGGATCCGCCGGGCCCGCAGGCCGCGGAGCCGAGGACGACGGCGCCGATCCCGGCGAGCGCGCGCAGGGCGGAGCGGCGGGAGGGGCGCATCGAGGCGAGGGGGGAGGCCGGGGCGAGGGAGGCGAGGCGGGCGTGGGGGGTGAGGGGGGTGAGGGGGGACACGGTGAACTCCGATCATCGTGATGGCCACAAGCTAGCCGTCGGCAGGGTGGGGTGCTCGACGAGCGCGGGTGGGGACGGCGGGTGCGGCCGTGCGGCCCCGTCGCGGTGGCCGTGCGACCACTGTGGCACGGACTGAAAATTCAGTCAAAGACGGATGCGGAGTGTCCGGGACCGGCCCGGTAGGGTTCGGATCCATGGCGCCCCGTACTACCCAGATCCTCGAAGCGGCCGCACGGCTGATCGCCCGTCGCGGGGTCCGCGGCCTGCGTGTCGAAGAACTCGCCGCCGAGGCGGGCGTCTCCACCGGGCTGATCTACTACCACTTCAAGGACCGCACCGGGATCCTGCGCCAGACCCTGGAGTTCATCAACGGCCGCGCCGAGCGCTACACCACCGACCGCGACCCGGACGCCGAGCCCCTCGCTCCGCGTGAGGAGCTCGAGGAGATCCTCCTCCTCGAACTGCAGGACACCCCCGAGGTCAGGGAGAACAGCTCCGCCTGGGGCGAGTTGCGGGCGAGCGCCGTCTTCGACGAGGTGCTGCGCGAGGACCTGGCCCGGGCCACCCTGGTGTGGGTGCAGGAGGTCGCCGCCCTCATCGGCCGGGTGCAGCCGATGACCCCGGCGCCCGCCCTGGCCGCGGCCGGGGAACGGCTCACGGCGCTGCTCGAAGGGCTCAGCATGCGCTGGCTCAGCGGCGGGATGCGGCTCGACCACGCGCGGGACCTGATGCGCGGCGCCATCGACGCCGAACTGGCGCTGCTGCGGCGGTAGCGCCCCGGTGGTGTCCCGGTGATGCCCGGCTCGTCTTTGGCTGAAAATTCAGTCAGTATCAGGGTGCCTGGGTACCTGGGTGCCTGGGTGCCCGGCACCTCAACGGCAGCCGCCATTGCCGCTCACCTCCAGGTGGCCGTAACCGAAGGTCGCATGATCCGGTTACAGGACCGACCAGTCGGAAGCCGACGTTCCGTCTTTCTGTCCGGCGCTCCGGCTCTTTTCGAACCTCTACGGTGAGGAACTCTGTGAACCGCAATCTCCGGGCCCGTCTCGCTGCTTCCGCAGGTGTCGTGGCCCTCGTGGCGGGCGGGATGCTGGCCGCCGCGCCGGTGGCCCAGGCCGACGGCCCCGACTGTGCCACCTTCCTGTCCGACCCGCTGGGGCGGAGCACCACCGACGGCAACGTGTTCTGCCTCGTGGGCGCCGCGAAGATCCCGGTGGTGTCGGAGGTCGTGTGCCCCGTCGGCCTGCGCCACGTCTCGCAGGTGTCGGACGGCAGCTCCGGCATCGCCTGCCGCCGCGCCGCCGCCCAGTAGGACCCTCGCGGGTTCCCCTGGTCGGCGCCGACCCCTTGTGACAGGGGCCGTCAGCCCCGGTGCGCAAAGCGGGCCCCACCCCTCCGAGGGGTGGGGCCCGCTTTGCGCACCGGGGCTGACGTGTGGTGCGGGGATCGCCGGGGCCGCCCGGGCCGGGACACGGCACCGCCCCGGTGCGGGCCGTGGCGGCGCGCACCGGGGCGGAGGGGGTGGCTCAGACGTGCGCCGCGACGATGATCGACTTGAACTTGGCCTCGGGCCCGAGCTTCTCCCCGAACCCGACCACCGTCTTCTCGCCCTGGCAGTCCTCCTGGGTGAAGATGCCGACGTCGTAGTCCGGCACCGCGTTGTCAGGCGAGAAGGCGGTCTCGTTCTTGCCCTCGACCTCGGGGATGTTCAAGCACACGTCCACGTCCGGTTCTTCGACCTTGCTCGCCGTCGGGCTGTTGGGGTCGCCGTACTGGTAGAAGAAGTCGCCTTTGACCGCGCTGGCCGATGTGGGGATGGTCAGGACGAGGGCGAGGGCGCCGAGGGCGGCGCCGACTGTGCGGCGAAGACGCGTGAGGGGGACTTCTCTCTGCTCGACGGACGCCGACCGACGGCCGACGATCCGTTGTCGAGCATGTCCTGGAAGACGGGCGTCTTCGAGGAGTCGCCTCGGCGCCTAGAGGTGATCTTGGGGGCGTACGGAAGCGCGTCACTGCCCCATCAGACAGGCCCTAGGCCGGGGCGTTCCGTACCGCGTAGCGTGACGCCGTGTGAAGATCTTTACCTCGGACCGGCGGTGCCCGTGGGCCGGGTGAGCGGTGCTGATGCCGCTCCCCGCGCCCACGCCTCCCACGTACCGCCACGCACCCAAGGCTGGAGCTCATGAAAATCCTCATCAGCGCCGACATGGAGGGCGCCACCGGCGTCACCTGGCCCGCCGACGTGCTGCCGGGCACGCCGCAGTGGGAGCGGTGCCGGTCGATGTTCACCTCGGACGTGAACGCCGCCGTGCTCGGGTTCTTCGACGGCGGCGCCGACGAGGTGCTCGTCAACGAGGCGCACTGGACCATGCGCAACCTGCTCCTCGAACAGCTCGACGAGCGGGCCGAGATGCTCACCGGCAGGCACAAGTCCCTCTCCATGATCGAAGGCGTCCAGCACGGCGACGTCGACGGCATCGCCTTCATCGGCTACCACGCGGGCGCCGGCATGGAGGGCGTCCTCGCCCACACCTATCTGGCCAACCAGATCACCGGTGTGTGGGTCGACGGCGTCCGCGCCAGCGAGGGCCTGCTGAACTCCCACGTCGTCGCGGAGTACGGCGTCCCGGTGGTCCTCGTCACCGGCGACGACCTGGCCTGCGAGGACGCACTCGGCTACGCCCCCGGCGCGCTGAAGGTCGCGGTCAAGGACCATGTGTCGCGGTACGCGGCGGTGTGCCGCACCCCCGCGCGCACCGCCGCCGACATCCGGTCCGCCGCCAAGGACGCGGCGGCCCTCGCCGTGCGGCACGAGCCGGTGGCGGCAGGACCGCACACGGTGGAGGTCGAGTTCGACGCGGAACACCTGTCGATGGCCGCGACGGTCGTTCCGGGCGTGCGGCGCGTGGCGGAACGGAAGGTCGCCTACACGAGCGACACCATGTACGAAGGCATCCGCACGTTCAAGGCGGTCACCACGATCGCCTCCGCCGCTGTCGAGGAGCAGTATGGCTGACCAGGTCGACCCTCAAGCACTGGACGAGGTCGTCCGGTTCACCTCGGATCTCATCCGCATCGACACCACCAACCGGGGCGACGGCGCCTGCCGCGAGCGCCCCGCCGCCGAGTACGTCGCCGAGCAGCTGGCCGGGGCGGGCCTCGAGCCCACGCTCCTGGAGCGCACGCCGGGCCGCACCAACGTCGTCGCCCGCATCGAGGGCACCGACCCGTCGGCGGACGCGCTGCTCGTCCACGGGCATCTGGACGTGGTGCCGGCCGAGGCCGCCGACTGGCGCGTGCACCCTTTCTCCGGCGAGATCGTCGACGGGGTCGTGTGGGGGCGCGGCGCCATCGACATGAAGAACATGGACGCGATGATCCTCGCGGCCGTCCGCAGCTGGGCGCGCACGGGCGTGGCGCCGCGCCGGGACATCGTGATCGCGTTCACCGCCGACGAGGAGGCCAGCGCCCTGGACGGCTCCGGGTTCCTCGCCGACGAGCACGCGGGCCTGTTCGAGGGCTGCACGGAGGGCATCAGCGAGTCCGGGGCGTTCACGTTCCACGACGGCCGGGGCAACCAGCTCTACCCGATCGCGGCGGGCGAGCGCGGCACCGGCTGGCTCAAGCTCACCGCGCGCGGCACCGCGGGCCACGGCTCCAAGGTCAACCGTGACAACGCCGTGAGCAGGCTCGCCGCGGCCGTCACCCGCATCGGGGAGTACCGCTGGCCGGTGCGGATCACCCCGACGGTGCGGGCGGCCCTGGTCGAACTCGCCGGGCTCTACGGCCTGGAGGCCGACCCGGACGCCCCCGGCTTCGACGTCGACGCGTTCATGGAGAAGCTCGGCCCCACCGCCGCCCTCGTCGAGCCGACGGTGCGCAACAGCGCCAACCCGACCATGCTCCAGTCCGGGTACAAGGTCAACGTGGTCCCGGGTGAGGCCACGGCCTATGTGGACGGCCGATATGTGCCGGGCGGCGAGGAAGAGTTCCGCGCCACCCTTGACCTGCTCACCGGACCGGACGTCGACTGGGAGTTCCACCACCGGGAGGTGGCGCTGCAGGCGCCGGTGGACACCCCCACGTACGCCAGGATGCGGGCGGCCGTCGAGGAGTTCGCGCCGGAGGGCCGCGTCCTTCCGTACTGCATGTCGGGAGGCACGGACGCCAAGCAGTTCTCGCGGCTCGGCATCCGCGGCTACGGCTTCTCGCCGCTGCGGACGCCGGAGGGCTTCGACTACCAGGCCCTCTTCCACGGAGTGGACGAGCGGGTGCCGGTCGAGGCGCTGCACTTCGGCACCCGGGTGCTCGACCGCTTCCTGCGCACGGCCTGACCGACCTTTGGGGGAGATGAACGACATGGCGAAGACCACGCCGTACGGCTCGTGGCGGTCCCCGATCGACGCCGCGCTCGCCGCGGCCCACGACGGCCACCCCGCCTTCGTCGGCTTCGTGGGGGACGAGGTCTGGTGGACCGAGCCACGGCCCGCCGAGGGCGGGCGGCGGGCGCTGGTGCGGCGCCGCCCGGACGGGTCCGAGGAGTCGGTGCTGCCCGCGCCGTGGAACGTCCGCAGCCGCGTCATCGAGTACGGCGGCCTGCCCTGGGCCGCCGCCGCGCGGCCCGGTGATCCGCGCGGACCGCTGGTGGTGTTCGCCGACTTCACCGACCAGCGCCTGTACGCCCACGAGCCCGACGTCCCCGAGGCCGAGCCCAGACCCCTGACCCCGCTGTCCGGCGTCGGCGGCGGGCTGCGCTTCGCCGACCCGCGCGTCCACGCGGACCGCGGCGAGGTGTGGTGCGTCCTGGAGGAGTTCACCGGCGACGCGCCCACCGACGTGCGGCGCGTCGTGGTCGCCGTACCCCTTGACGGCTCGGCCGCCGAGGACCGGTCGGGCTTGCGGGAACTGTCCGACGGGCGGCACCGCTTCGTCACCGGGCCGCGGCTCTCCCCGGACGGCACCCGGGCGGCCTGGCTGGCCTGGGACCACCCGCGGATGCCGTGGGACGGCACGGAACTCCTCGTCGCCGACGTCAGCGCGGACGGCACCTTCGCCGCAGCCCAGGTCCTCGCGGGCGGCCCGACGGAGTCGATCGCGCAGGCCGACTGGGCGCACGACGGGCGGCTGCTCTACTCCAGCGACCGCTCCGGCTGGTGGAACCTGTACCGCGCGGAGCCCGACGGGACGGCGAGCGCGCTCTGTCCGCGCGAGGAGGAGTTCGGCGGGCCCCTGTGGCAGCTCGGCCTCAACTGGTTCGCGCCCCTGGACAGCGGCCTGATCGCGGTCGTGCACGGCACCGGCGCCACCGCGCTCGGCGTCCTCGACCCGGAGACCGGCGAGGTCGTCGACGCGGCGGGCCCCTGGTCGGAGTGGTCGGCCTCGCTCGCCGTCCACGGCACCCGCGTCGCGGGCATCGCCGCGAGCCCCCGCAGCGCCTACGAGGTCGTGGAGCTGGACACCCGCACCGGCAGGGCCCGCGTCATCGGCGCCGCGCACGACGATCCGGTCGACCCCACGTACTACCCCGAACCCCAGATCCGCACCTTCCTCGGCCCCGCCGGACGCGAGATCCACGCCCACATCTACCCGCCGCACCACCCCGGCCACGTCGCCCCCGGCGGCGAGCTCCCGCCCTACGTGGTGTGGGCGCACGGCGGCCCCACCTCCCGCGCCCCCCTCGTCCTCGACCTCGCCATCGCCTACTTCACGTCCCGGGGCATAGGCGTCGCCGAGGTCAACTACAGCGGCTCCACGGGGTACGGCAGGGCCTACCGCAACCGGCTGCGCGAGCAGTGGGGCATCGCCGACGTCGACGACTGCGCGGCCGTCGCGCTCGCCCTCGCCGACGAGGGCACCGCCGACCGCGCGCGGCTCGCGATCCGCGGCGGCAGCGCGGGCGGCTGGACCGCGGCGGCCTCCCTGACCACGACCGACGTGTACGCCTGCGGCACCATCATCTACCCCGTCCTGGACCTCGCCTCCTGGCAGGACGGCCAGACCCACGACTTCGAGTCGCGCTATCTGGAGACCCTCGTCGGCCCCTACGCCGAGGTGCCGGGCCGCTACGAGGAACGCTCGCCCGCCCGGCACGCCGACCGCATCACCGCGCCGTTCCTGCTGCTCCAGGGCCTCGACGACGTGGTCTGCCTGCCCGCGCAGTGCGAGCTGCTTCTGACCCGGATGCAGCGGCGCGGCGTGCCGCACGCGTACATCGCCTTCGAGGGCGAGGGGCACGGGTTCCGGCGCGCGGACACCATGATCAGGGCCCTGGAGGCCGAACTCTCCCTGTACGCACAGGTGTTCCGCCTCGACCCGGCAGGCGGCACACCCACGCTGGAGCTCGCCAAGTGAGCGGATCCGAGGAGCCCTTGTCCGAGCGGCCCGTGTCCGAGGTGCCCGTGTCCGAGCGGCCCGTGTCCGGGGTACCCGTGTCCGAGCGGTCCGGCAGCCCGAAGCTCACCGTGCCCCCGTCCCCGCCCCCACCCGCGCCCGCGGTCGCCCTGCCGCCCCTGGTCCGCCCGCCCCGCCTCGTCCCCGGCGACCGGGTCGCCGTCGTCGCGCCCAGCGGGCCCGTGCCCGAGCACCGGCTCGAAGCGGGCCTCGACATCCTGCGCGGCTGGGACCTGGAGCCCGTCGTCGCGCCCCACGTCCTAGACGTGCACCGGGAGTTCGACTACCTCGCGGGCGAGGACGCCGACCGGGCCCGGGACCTGGAGCGGGCCTGGCGCGATCCGTCCGTGGCGGGCGTGTTCTGCGCGCGCGGCGGCTACGGCGCGGCGCGGATGGTGGAGCTGATCGACTTCAATGCCCTGCGTGCCTTCCCGCCCAAGGTGTTCCTCGGGTTCAGCGACATCACCACGCTGCACGAGGCGATCGCGCGGCGCCTCGGCGTCGTCACCCTGCACGGGCCGATGGTGGCCGCGTCCGACTTCCTGAAGAACGCCCGCGCCCAGGAACACCTGCGGCTCACCCTCTTCGAGCCGGAGGCGGTCCAGGTCATCGACTCGACCGGCCTTCCCCTCGTCGGGGGCCGGGCCCGCGGGGTCACCTTCGGCGGCTGTCTGTCCCTGCTGGCCGCGGACCTCGGGGTGCCGGGGACGCGCCTGCCGGCGCGGGGCGGGCTGCTGTTCCTGGAGGACACGGACGAGGAGCCCTACCGGCTCGACCGGTACCTCACCCAACTCCTGCGCGCCGGACAACTCGACGGCGTCACGGGCGTCGCCCTCGGCTCCTGGGAGGAGTGCGGCCCCTACGACGCCGTGCGCGCGGTCCTGCGCGACCGGCTCGGGGGTCTCGGCGTGCCGGTCGTGGAGGAGTTCGGATTCGGCCACCGCGAGGGGGCGCTGACGATCCCGTTCGGGGTGCCGGGGGAGTTGGACGCGGAGACGGGGACGCTGCGCCTGGACACACCGGCGCTGGGTGAGCGCACGGGCTGAGGCCGGGCGGGGGGGAGGGTCGGGCGCGGCGTGCAGGGGCCGGGCACGGCGCGAGTGGGCCCTCCCGCGCCTGTGCCGTCACCCGAATGGCCCACCCCGTCCCGCCCCCGGCGACACCCACCGCGCGGGATCCGGTGCCACTGCCCATCCTGGACCCGGGGGAGCGGCCGGCGCTCCGACGGAACGGAAGGGTCCAGACATGAGCCCCAAGAGCTCCACGGGCGGCTCCACGAGCCCCTCGAAGGGCGGCGTGGGCGCGCTGATGACGCCCGGCAGGGTGACCGTCGCGGCGATCGCCCTCCTCACGCTCGTCTTCATCTTCGAGAACACCCGCAGCACCAAGATCCGGCTCCTGATCCCGGAAGTCACCGTGCCGCTGTGGATGGCACTGCTCGGCACCGGCCTGATCGGCGCCCTGTGCGGGGCGTTCTTCGTCAGCCGCCGCAAGTGACGGCCGCCGGGGGCGCGCTCCTCGGGCGGGCGCGACCGCGCCCGGTGACCTCACCGGCCGCCGGGTAGCGTGGCCGGATGCCGCACACCCGCCCCGCCCCGCTCGCCGAAGGCCCCCGCGTGGGCATACGCCCCTACACGTACGAGGACGCCGCCGAGTTCACCGCCCGGGCCCGGGAGAGCGGCGCCCTGCACCGGCCCTGGCTGTTCCCGCCGACGACGGCCGAGACCTACACGGCGTACGCGCGCACGCTCATCGAGGACCCCACCAAGGCCGGTTGCCTCGTGTACGACCGGGCCGACGGCGCCCTCGCGGGGTTCATCAACATCAACAACATCGTCGAGGGCGGCTTCCGGTGCGGGGCCCTCGGCTACGGCGCGTTCGCGCACGCGGCGGGGCGCGGGTTCATGGGGGAGGCGCTCGGGCTCGTCGTGCGTCACGCCTTCGGGGAGCTGCGCCTGCACCGCCTGGAGATCAACGTCCAGCCGCGCAACGCCGCCTCCATCGCGCTCGCCCGCCGCGCGGGCTTCCGCCTCGAAGGGTTCTCCCCCCGCTTCCTGTTCATCGACGGCGCCTGGCGCGACCACCAGCGCTGGGCCCTCACCACCGAGATGACGCCCGCCGAAACCCTCGGCTGACCTGGGCGGGGCTCGCCGTCGGCGGCGGCCCGGGCGGACCGGCGAAGGACGGCGGCCAAAGGCCATTGAAAGCGGTCGTGCCGGTCACGGAGGATGAGCGGCATGCGAACTGTTGTGATCATCGACGCGCCCTCCAACCTGGGCCTGCGTCCGCCCGCCCCGGGCACCGTACCCGGCTGCTACAAGCTTGCCGGAGCGCTGCGCGAGCGCGGCATCCTGCGCCGCCTGGACGCCGTGGAGGGCGGCGTCGTCGTACCGCCGCGCTACGACCGCGGCGACTGGAAGGAGGGCGACGGCGTCTTCAACGCCGCCGCCATCGCCGCCTACACGCCGCAGCTCGCCGACCGCATCGAGCGGCATGTGCGCGCCGGTGACCTGCCCGTCGTCCTCGGCGGCGACTGCTCCATCCAGCTCGGCGCGTCTCTCGCGCTGCGCCGGATCGGACGCTTCGGCCTCGCCGCGATCGACGCCTCCGCGGACTTCCGCCACCCGGGCAACTCCGACCGCGTCGGCGCCGCGGGCGGCGAGGAGCTGGCCCTCGCCACCGGCCGCGGCCAGCGCGACCTCTCCGACATCGAGGGGCTCGGCCCCTATCTGCGCGACGAGGACGTACGGCTCTTCGGGATGCGCGACGAGGACGAGGACCGCTCCGAGCTCGGCGAACTCGGCATAGCCACCGTCACCGTCGGCGAACTGCGCCAGTGGGGCGCCGACGACGTCGCCCGCTCCGCCGTCCGCAGCCTGGAACACGACACCCTGGAGGGCTTCTGGGTGCACCTCGACGCCGACGTCCTCGACCCCGCCGTGATGCCGGCTGTCGACAGCCCCGACGCGGACGGCCTGCACCCCGACGAACTCCTCGCGCTGCTGCGCCCGTTGGTCCGCTCCCCGCGCTGCGTCGGCCTCAACGTCACGATCTACGACCCCGACCTGGACCCGGACGGCACCGCGGGCGACGTCCTCACCGACGTGGTCGTGGCGGCCTTCGCGGAGTCCTGACCGTTCGCTGCGGGATCCGTGCGCAATCCTGACCGGCGAAGGCCCTGGCCGGAGCGGGGCCGAGCGTGTTCCATGGTCAACGGAGGACCGGGGGCGCACAGCGTCCTCGAACTGAGGAGGATGCCTTGGCGACGACCGTGCGACGCGACACCACGACCCTGCCGGCCGCCGAGTTGGGACCGGAGAACCCGCTGCCGCCGCTCAAGCCGCTCGACGCGGCGCACGGCCTCGACGACAAGGACCTCGAGGGGCTGCCGCGCGACATGGCGCGGCAGCTCACCTACGAACCGCTCCGGTCGGTGCTGCCCGCGCGCGTCCGCGACGGCTACGGCCGCGAGCGGACCCCCACGTCCTTCGACACCCTCGTCATCGAGAACACCCGGTTGCGCGTCACGGTCCTGCCCGGCCTCGGCGGCCGGATCCACTCCCTCTTCCACAAGCCGACCGGCCGCGAACTCCTCTACCGCAACCCGGTGTTCCAGCCCGCCGACTTCGCGCTCAACGGCGCCTGGTACTCCGGCGGCATCGAGTGGAACATCGGCGCCACCGGCCACACCGCGCTGTCCTGCGCGCCCCTGCACGCCGCCCGCCTGACCGCGCCCGACGGCGGCGAGATGGTGCGCCTGTGGGAGTGGGAGCGGCTGCGCGACATCCCCTTCCAGGTCGACCTGTGGCTGCCGGAGGACTCCGACTTCCTGCACGTCGGCGTGCGGATCCGCAACCCCCACGAGCGGCCCGTGCCTGTCTACTGGTGGTCCAACATCGCCGTGCCCGAGGAGCGCAGGGTCCTCGCCCCCGCCGACGAGGCCTGGCACTACGGCTACGCGCGCACCCTGCGGAAGGTGCCGGTGCCCGAGCACGACGGCGTGGACCGCACCCGGCCGCCGCGCGCCGAGTTCCCCGCCGACTACTTCTACGACGTCCCGGACGGGGCGCGCCGCTGGATCGCCGCCCTCGACGAGGACGGGCACGGCCTCGCGCAGACCTCCACGCCGACGCTGCGCGGCCGCAAGCTCTTCGTGTGGGGCACCGGCACGGGCGGGCGCCGCTGGCAGCGCTGGCTCACCGAACCCGGCACCGGCGGCTACGCCGAGATCCAGGCCGGGCTCGCGCGCACCCAGCTGGAGCACGTACGCCTCGACGCGGAGAGCGAGTTCGCGTGGCTGGAGTCGTACGGGCCGCTCACCGCCGACCCGGACGTCGTGCACGGCGCCGACTGGGCGGCCGCGCGCGGCGAGGCGCAGGCACGGCTCGCACAGGCGCTGCCCGCCGCGGCCGTGGACGCCGCCTACGACCAGTGGCGGCCCCGCGCCGACGCCGAGCCGGAGGAGACCCTCGCCGTCGGGTCGGGGTGGGGCGCCCTCGAAGTCCTGCGCGGGCAGTACAAGCTGCCAGGCACGCCCTTCGCGGAGGCCACGCTCGGCCCCGAACAGGAGCCGTGGCTGGAACTGCTGCACAGCGGGGCCGTGCCGGAGCCCCGGAAGGTCGGGCCGCCCGGGCCCACCCTGGTCGCCCCGCACTGGCGGGACATGCTGGAGACCGCGCCCGCGCGGCCGCACGCCGAGTACCACCTCGGCGTCGCCCAGTGGCACGCCGGGGACCTGGCCCAGGCGGTGCGCAGCTGGGAGCGCGGCCTGGAACTCGCCCCGTCCCGCTGGCCGTTGCTGCGCTGCCTCGCCGTCGCCGACCAGGAGTCCGGCCATGTGGAGCGCGCCGCCGACCGGTACGCCGAGGCCTTCGACGACCTGTGCGCCGAGCGTCGCGACGACGGCGTGGTGTGGTCCGCGGCGACCGCCGCCCTCGGCCGGGAGGTCATCGGCGCCCTGGTGGCCGCGGGGCGCGCGGAGGCGGCGCGGAGCGTCTGGGACCGCCTGCACGCGCACACGCGCCAGACGGGCCGATTCCGGCTGATCGAGGCCCAGTTGCTCCTTGCGGAGGGCGAACTCCGCGCTGCTCGCGCCGTTTTCGAGGAGGGCTTCGAGGTGGCCGACCTCCGGGAGGCCGACGAGGTCATAGGCGAGGTGTGGGCGGCGGTGTCGGACGAACCCCTGCCGGAGAGGTACGACTTCCGGATGCGGCCATGAGGGTGCCTGTGCGGTGAGCCGGGGGCCTCGGCCGCTGCCGGAGCGCGTCGGCCCGCTTCCGCGCCCACGCCGTCCCGGTCCGCCCTGGTCCGCCCCGGTGCGGTGCCGGGGCGGGGGTGACGGGCGGGTGCTCGTGGGTGCGGGTGGGGATCAGTGGGGGGCGGGGGCGTTCCGGTCGACGTACTCGAAGACCGCGCCGTCGGGGTGCATCGCGATGAGGTTGCGTCCCGCGGGGGTGGGCACGGGGCCCGCGACGATGTGCGCGCCGGAGGCGGTGAGGGTCGCGAGCGCCTCGTCGATGTCCTTGACGGCGATGGTCGCCGCGACCTTGCGCAGCACCTCCAACTCCGCCTCGGGGCCGCTCATGAGCAGAAAGCAGCCGACCGAGGCGACGGCGACGCCACCCCGCTCGAAGCGCATCGCGGTGCTGCCCGTCAGCCGTTCGTAGAACGTGACGGACGCCTCCAAGTCGCTGACGCAGACGCGCAGCACGGTTCCCAGGATCTCCATGGGGACGAGCCTAGTTGGCGCCGCGCGGACACGAGATCGTTTCCGGTTCTCGGGCACCGGCGGCCCCGCGCCGTTACGCGACGCGGGCGCCGGGTACTCGTCCGCCCCGACCGCTCCGGAAGGAAGGACGAGAACATGCCGGTCCAGGACAAGAACGCACCGCTGACGGACACCCTGGGCGACGCCCTGTCGCAGGTCGTCCGCGACGCGGTGGACGAGTCCCTGCGGCAGACGGTGCGGCAGTCGCTGCGGGAGGAGCTGCACCACGAGTTGCGCGAGGAACTGCGCACGGAGGCCTCCGCGGTGGCGCGCAAGCAGCGCCGAAGGGCCGCGCTGTACGCGTCCTCCGGCGCCGCCGCCCTGTACGCGGGCGCCGCCGCCGCGCTCACCCTCGGCCTGGTCATCGCCCTCGGCCTGCCCGGGTGGGCGGCCGCGCTGATCGTGACCGCGCTGCTCGCCGTGGCCGCCGTCGTGATGCGCAACGCGGCCCGTTCCCCGGGGAAGAGGCCCGGGGCGCGCGAGGCCTCCAAGGCTCCGGTGGTCCCGGAGGCGCCCGTGGCCCGCGCGGCCGCCGCCGCTCCCGGAGCCCCGGCAGTCCCCGAGGCACCCGCGCCGACCGGCACCCCGGCGGCGGCGAACCCTCCGGCGGCCCCGGCAACCCCGGCCCCGGCGCCGCCGGTGACCCCTGCGGAACCCGCACCCCCGACGACCCCGCCCGCCCCCACGGGCGGCACGAGCGGCACCGGCAGTACCGGCGGCACCGACGACTTTCCGACGGTCCCGCCGTCCCGCGCGCCCCTCAGGCCGCCCAACCCGCCCGTCTGATCACGTCCGCCGCGATGTCACCCACCGTCCGGCCGTCCGTCGGCACACGGTGGGTGTCCGGCGGCACCAGGTCGTCCAGGTGCCGGGCCATGAACGCGCTGCGCCGCAGGTGCCGGTCCAGCTCGGAGCCCACCTCCCGCTCCCTGAGGCGCTGTTCGGCGGTGGCGTCGGTCGCCGTGAGCAGGATCCGGACGATCCGGGGGCGGCCGATGGCCTCGGTGAACAGCCACTCCTCGGAGGGCAGGACGCCGGCCGTGTTCGTGTAGACGAGGCGGCGGCAGCCGAGGTCGGCGTAGTTCGCCCAGAGGGCGGCGAGGTTCTGGCAGGTGAGCCGGGAGCGGTGCGGGTCGCCCGCCGGGGCGGGGTGGACCGCGTCCAGGAAGTCGCCCTCGATCAGGGCGTGCCCGATGTCCGCGGCCACCAGCTGGGCCGCGACCTCCCAGCCGACGGACGACTTTCCCACCCCCGAACGCCCTCCGATCAGCACGACCTCCGGCCCGGCGGCCGGATCCGCGCCCCCGCCGACCGTCGTCACGTCCAGGCTCGGCCCCGTATCCCTGCTCGGCCCCGTATCCCTCATCGCGTCCATGACCGCCGAGCATGCCCGCGCCCCACCACCGCGCGCGACCCGATATTCCCGACCCGGTGTTCCCCGCCGCGCGAGCACCCTCACGCGACCCGGTACTCCTCCACGTCCGGCGTGCGCAGGAGCAGCCCGTGGCCGGTGCCGCCGCCCGGGCGGACCGTGCCGCCGGTCGGGTCCAGGACGCCGTCGAAGACGATCGACTCGACCCGGACGTGGTCGTGGAACCACTCGACGTGCCGCAGGTTCGGCACGCACGCCGCGACCGCCGCGTGCGCGTGCGGGGCGCCGCGCGCCGACACCTCCAGGCCGTGGGCCTCGGCGAGCGCGGCGGCGCGCAGCCACGCGGTGAGGCCGCCGCAGCGGGTGGCGTCGGCCTGGAGGCAGTCGACGGCAGGGACCATCCGGGCGAAGTAGGGGAGGCCGTGCCCGTAGCCGCCCGCCGCGATGTCGCAGACGAGGGCGTCGCGCACCAGCGCGAGGCCCGTCAGGTCGTCGGCGGACACCGGCTCCTCGAACCAGCCCACGCCGTGCTCGGCGAGCACCCGGCCGATCCGCACCGCCTGCTTGCGGGTGTACGCGCCACCCGCGTCGACGTACAGCTCGGCCTGCCGCCCGATGACATCGCGGGCCCTGCGCACCCGCGACACGTCGCGCGCCGCCGCCCGCCCCCAGCCCTCGCCGACCTTGATCTTGACGCGCGGTATCCGCTGGCCGTGCACCCAGCCGTTGAGCTGGGCCGCCAGATGCGTGTCGTGGTACGTGGTGAAGCCGCCGCTGCCGTAGACCGGCACGTCGTCGCGGGCCGCGCCGACGAGCCGGACCAGGGGGACCTCGAACAGGCGGGCCTTGAGGTCCCACAGGGCGATGTCGAGGGCCGAGATCGCGCGGGCGGCGAGCCCCTCGCGGCCGGTGTCGCGCATCGCCTTGGTGAGCGCGTCGTGCGCGGCGGGGATGTCGAGGGCGTCGCGGCCCGCGAGGACGGGCGAGAGCTGTTCCCGTACGAGGTCGACGGTGGCGGCGGGCGCGTAGGTCCAGCCGGTGCCGGTCGCGTCGCCCGCGGAGACCTCCGCGACGACGATCGTGGTCGTGTCCCACGCGAACGTGCCGTCGGCTTCCGGGGCGTCCGCCGGGATCGTGTACGCCGACATCATGGGCGGCTCCACGCTGACGTATCCGGACTCGGCCATGGGGCACACGCCCTTCGCTCTGGTGTGCGGGCCGGGTAACCCGGGGGCGCGACGGCAAACGGCGGGCGTTTCACCGCGGCCGGGCCAGGGCACGCGGGAGGTCCGCCGGAACACACCGGACGTACCGGACCACGCAGGAGGCACACTGTGAGCCGAACCGCCGTCCGACCGCACGTCGTCATCGTCGGCGCGGGCTTCGCGGGGTTCCAGGCCGCCCGCACCTTGTCCCGCCTGACCCGCGGCCGGGCCGACATCACCCTGCTCAACCCCACCGACTACTTCCTGTATCTGCCGCTGCTTCCCCAGGTCGCCGCGGGCGTGCTCGAACCGCGCCGCGTCACCGTGTCGCTCGCCGGCGCACTGCGCCACGTACGCCTCGTGCTCGGCGAGGCCGACCGCATCGACCTGACGCGGCGCGCCGTGCACTACGCCGACCCCGAGGGCCAGGACGGCGAACTCTCCTACGACCGCCTGGTGCTCGCCGTCGGCAGCGTCAACAAGCTGCTGCCCGTGCCCGGGGTCGCCGAGCACGCGCACGGCTTCCGCGGGCTTCCCGAGGCCCTGTACCTGCGCGACCACGTGACGCGGCAGATCGAGCTGGCCGCGGCCTCGGACGACCCGTCGGCGTGCCGGGCGCGCTGCACGTTCGTCGTGGCGGGCGCCGGCTACACGGGCGTCGAGGTCGCCGCGCACGGCGAGCTGTTCACGCGCTCCCTGGTGCGGCGGCAGCCGCTGCGGACCGGGATCGAGCCGCGCTGGGTGCTGCTCGACATCGCGCCGCGGGTCCTGCCGGAGCTCGACCGGCGGCTCTCGGCCACCGCGGACCGGGTGCTGCGGCGGCGCGGCGTGGAGGTCCGCACGGAGACGTCCGTGAAGGAGGCGACCCGCGAGGGCGTGCTCCTCTCCGACGGCGACCACCTGCCCACGCGCACCCTGCTGTGGTGCGTGGGCGTGCGGCCCGACCCGCTCGTCGCCGGGATCGGCAGCGCCCTGGAGCGGGGACGGCTGCTCGTCGACCCGTTCCTGAACGTGCCGGAGCACCCCGAGGTGTTCGCGTGCGGCGACGCGGCGGCCGTGCCCGACCTGACCGCGAAGGGGCAGTACACGGCGATGACCGCGCAGCACGCCTGGCGGCAGGGCAAGACCGCGGGCAACAACGTCGCCGCCTCCCTCGGCCTCGGCCGGCGGCGCTCCTACCGCCACCACGACCTCGGCTTCACCGTCGACCTCGGCGGCGTCAGCGGCGCCGCCAACCCGCTGGGCGTCCCGCTGTCCGGCCCCCTCGCCGGGGCCGTCACCCGCGGCTACCACCTGGCGGCGATGCCCGGCAACCGGGTCCGGGTCGCCGCCGACTGGCTCCTGGACGCCGTACTCCCGCGCCAGGGCGTGCAGTTGGGCCTGGTCCGGTCCTGGTCGGTGCCGCTGGACACGGCGTCGCCGGAGACCGCGCGGGTGGCGGGGGCGCCGGAGCGGACGCGGGACGCCGCCGAGCGGACCGGGGAGGAGTGAGGACGGACGGCGTTTGGCCCGCGCCCACAGGGTCACTCGGACCAGGAGGTGGCCATGACCCAGACGTCGAGAAAGCAGAGCGCGAACACGAACAAGACCAAGGCCGACACCGACGGCCTGCCGGGACCTGTCACCGTGCTGCGCCGCGCGCGTGAGCAACTGGCGGAACTCACCGGTCAGACCGTCGAGTCCGTGTCGTCCTTCGAACGGACCGAAGAGGGCTGGGACCTGGCCGTCGAGGTGCTCGAACTGGTCCGCGTGCCGGACACGATGAGCCTGCTCGCGACCTACACCGTGACCCTCGACCCGCAGGGCGACCTGACCGGGTACCGGCGCGTGCGGCGCTACGAACGAGGGCGGGCCGACCCGCCCCGGCCGGGCGGCGGCTGACCCCCGCCCCACCGGACGGCGGCAGACCCGCCCCGGACCCCCGCGGCGTGCCCGATCCCCCTCGCCGGGCCACGCGTCCGCGGACCCCGGCCCGCCCCGACAACCCCCAGACATCCCCGACGCAAGGAGGACCGGTCGGCATGACCGTCGTCCCGGCACAGCAATCCGGCGGCGCAGGCGGCACCAGCGGCCTGTACGACGTCATCGAACTCATCCTGGACCGCGGGCTCGTGATCGACGCCTTCGTCCGTGTCTCGCTCGTCGGCATCGAGATCCTCAAGATCGACGTGCGGGTCGTGGTCGCGAGCGTCGACACGTACCTGCGGTTCGCCGAGGCCTGCAACCGCCTCGACCTGGAGGCGGGCCCGCACAAGAGCCCCGGCCTGCCCGACCTCGTCGGCGAGATCACCGAGTCCGGCGCGCGCGGCAAGTCCAAGGGCGCGCTCTCCGGCGCGGCGGAGACCATCTCCGACGCGTTCCGGCAGGCCCGTGACGAGGGCCGCGGCGAGGAGGAGCCCGCACGATCGCGCACCCGCCGCGCACCGTCCCGCGCCCGGAAGGAGGAGCAGGAGTGACCACGTACATCTACGGCATCGCCGCCACCACGCACCCGGCGCTTCCCGAAGGCATGGGCGGCATCGGCGACCCCGCGCACAAGGTGCGCGTGCTCCGGCACGGCGACCTCGCCGCACTCGTCTCCGACAGCCCCGAGGACCTGCGGCCCAAGCGCCGCGACCTGCTCGCGCACCAGAGCGTCCTGGACGAGGCGGGCGCGGGCGGCCCCGTCCTCCCGATGCGCTTCGGCAGCCTCGCGCCGGACGACGACGCCGTCGTCGCGGTGCTCGCCGACCGGGCCGGGCACTACGCGGAGCGGCTGCGCGCCCTCGAAGGCAAGGCCGAGTACAACGTGAAGGCCGCACACGACGAGCAGGCCGTGCTGCACCACGTGCTCGCCGAGAACCCCGAGCTGCGCGCCCTGGTCGAGGCCAACCGGCGTGCGGGAGGCGGCAGTTACGAACAGAAGCTGCACCTCGGCGAGCAGGTGACCGCGGCCGTGCGGGCCCGCGAGGCCGGCGACGGGGCCGAGGTGCTGCGTGCCCTCGAGCCGTGCGCCGACTCCGTGAGCGTCGCCCCCGAGGGCACCGGCTGGCTCGCCAACGTGTCGTTCCTGGTGAACCGCGACAGCGCCGACGGATTCGTCGCCGCCGTCGAGGAACTGCGCCGCGAGCAGCCCCACCTGGAGCTGCGCGTGCACGGCCCGCTGCCCCCGTACAGCTTCGTCGACCCGGGCCCGGCGCGGCCCGCCGACGACGCCGCGAGCGTGGGCCGAGGGCGCTGAGGCCCGGCCATGGGACTCATCGGCGAACTGCTCGCCCTGCCCCTTGCCCCTGCCCGGGGCACCCTGTGGGTGCTCCGCCAGGTGGTCACGGAGGCGGAGCGGCAGTACTACGACCCCTCGGCCATCACCCAGGAACTCGCCCTTCTCACCGAGCGGTTGGACGCCGGTGAGATCGACGAGGACGAATTCGACCGCCGCGAGGACGAACTCCTCGCCCGTCTCGGCCACGGTCCCGTCGGCGGCGTGGCAGGGACGGACGGCCGACCGCCGGCACCGTCAGGGCAGTGAGGACAGGAACGTCATGAATCGACTGGCAGTGGGCCTCGCCGTGGGCGCGGGGTACCTTCTCGGACGCACGAAGAAGGCGAAACTCGCCTTCGCCGTGGGCACGATGGTGGCGGGCCGCAGGCTTCAGCTCAGCCCCGGCGCGCTCGTCGGCGCGGTGACCCGGCAACTGGAGAACAACCCGCAGTTCAAGGAGATCGGCGACCAGCTGAAGCAGGACCTGCGGGGCGTCGGCAAGGCGGCGACGGGATCGCTGCTCGACCGGCAGCTCGAAGGCCTCGCCGACCGGCTGCACGACCGCACCCTCGACGTGCGCGACCGGCTCTCCGGGGCCACGGATGCCGTGCCCGGCGCGGCCGAGGCGTCCGACAAGGCCGGGGACGCGGGCAAGAGTGCGGGCGGAGCGGCCAAGTCGGGTACGCGCAAGGCGGGTTCGGCGACGAAGAAGGCCACGTCGGCCGCCCGGGGCGAGCGCAAGAAGGGCCCGGCCCGCAAGGCGCAGGACACGCGCGGCACGGACAGCGCGCGCGGCACCCAGCGGCGTACCGCGAAGAAGGCCACCCGGGCCCGGGGAGGCAGCGATGACTGACACCCGCGAGCAGACCCGCGAGGACACCGGGAACGGCGGCCGGTCCGCCGCCCCGAACATGCTGCGGTCCGCCGCCAACAGCCCGGCGGCGGACCGCCTGAAGGACGAGGCCAAGGCCTACGCGATGGCGCAGGCCGAGCGCGCCCTGATCGGCGTCGGCCGCAAGCTCGGCGAGACCACCGTCAAGCTCAACGACATCGCCGACGGCCGCAGCCCCGGCTTCGGCAAGCTCGCCCTCGAAGGCGGCCGCAAGCTCGCCCAGGGCAAGGGCCCGGTGCGCAGCGCCCTGGAGCTGGGCGGCAGCCACCTCAAGGACTCCGTCAAGGGCGCCGTGAAGAACCTCACCGGGCGCCGCAAGAAGGGCGGCGGCGGGCAGAAGCCCACCGTCATCCTGGAGTACGTCGACGTCGGCGTGCCGGTGCGCGAGGCCTACGACCAGTGGACGCAGTTCCAGGAGTTCTCGACGTACGCCAAGGGCGTCAAGAGCGCGAGCGCCGCGGGCGACACGGACTCCGACTGGCAGCTCAAGATCTTCTGGTCGAGCCGCAGCTGGAAGGCCCACGTCACCGAGCAGGTGCCGGACCAGCGGATCTCCTGGACGTCGGAGGGCGCGAAGGGCACCACGAAGGGTGTGGTCACCTTCCACCCGCTCGGCGAGCACCTGACCCGCGTCCTGCTCGTCGTCGAGTACTACCCGAAGGGCCTGTTCGAGAAGACCGGCAACATCTGGCGGGCCCAGGGCCGCCGGGTCCGCCTCGACCTCAAGCACTTCGCCCGGCACCTCTCGATGCGCGGCGAGGCGAGCGACGGCTGGCGCGGCGAGATCCGCGACGGCGAGGTGGTGCGCGGCCACGAGGAGGCGGTCGCGGACGAGGAGCGTACGGACCAGGAGGGTTCGTACGAGGACGACGACCAGGGTGGTCACGAGGGGGAGTCCTACGACGAGCCGGACGAGGCCGACGAGGACGAGGGGGAGTACGAGGAGGTCGACGAGGACGCGCTCGCCGAGGAGGAAGGCGAGGGCGAGGAGGCCGATGAGGACGACATGCCCCCGGAGGCGGCCGACGACGGCGAGGACGTGACCGACGCCGACGACGATGCGGACTACGTCGACGACACGGACGCCGATGAAGAGCGTGTCGCGGTCGGCGGCGGCCGGAACCGCCGATGACCACGGCGAGCCGGCTGCCGGAGCCCTATCCGCAGGGCGGTGCGAACCTCGCCGACATCCTCGAACGCGTCCTGGACAAGGGCATCGTCATCGCGGGGGACATCCGGATCAACCTGCTCGACATCGAACTCCTCACCATCAAGCTCCGCCTCGTCGTCGCGTCCGTGGAGCGCGCCAAGGAAATGGGCATCGACTGGTGGGAGGACGACCCGGCGCTGTCCAGCGGCGCGCGCCGGACCGCGCTCGCGCGGGAGAACGAGGAACTGCGGCGCCGTGTCGAGCAGTTGGAGGCGGGCACGGGAGCGGAGGGCCGTGGCGCCCTCGACCGCGGCGCCGGGACGACGGACGACGGCACGGGGCAAGACGGCCGAGGAGAACGTGAACGTGAACGATGACCTGCGCTATGTGTATGCCGTGTGCCGCCCGCCGGCCGCGCCGCTGCACGCCGACCTCACCGGCGTGGGCGGCGCGCCGCCGCGCCAGCTCACCCACGAGGGCCTGGTGGCCGTCGTCAGCCCCGTGCCCGAACGGGACTTCGGCCGGGAGCCGCTGCGCGCGCACCTGGAGGACCTGCGCTGGCTGGCGGAGACGGCCCGCGCCCACCAGAACGTCGTCGCCGCCCTCGCGACGGTGACCTGTCCGCTGCCGCTGCGGCTCGCCACGGTCTTCCACGACGACAGCGGCGTACGCGCCATGCTGGAGGACGAGTCCGAGCGCCTGCACCGGATCCTGGACCGGATCGACGGCCATGTGGAGTGGGGCGTGAAGGTGTGGCTGGGTGCCGCGTCCGCGGACGGCGACGGGAGCGGGGACAGCGGGTCCGCCGCCGCGGCGTCCTCGCGCGCGCCGAGGTCGGGGCGGGACTATCTGCGCCGCCGCCGGGCCGGGAACGCCGCGCGCGAGGAGGCCCTGGCGCGGGCCGACGTGTTCGCGCGCCGCTTGCACGGCGACCTCAGCCGGTACGCGGCCGACGCGCGGCTGCACCCCGTGCAGAGCGGGCCGCTGACCGACGCCGGATCCGGCAGGAACATCCTCAACTCCGCCTATCTGGTGCCGCGTACGTGGTCCGAGGAATTCCTGGAGCTGATCGGCCGCACGGAGGGCACCCGGCCGGGGCTGCGCGTGGAGGTGACCGGGCCGTGGGCGGCGTACTCCTTCACGGACGACCCCGACGCGCGAGAGGAACCGCACGGAGGGGAGGGCGCGGCGCGCCAGGACGCGGGCGGGACGCCGTGAGCGCGTCGGACGGCCACGCCGGGCCCGGCTTCGCCGAGCCGTTCGCGCGGCGGGAGATCGCGCTCGTCGACGTGCTCGACCGGCTGCTCGCCGGTGGGGTGGTCATCACGGGCGACATCACCCTGCGCATCGCGGACGTCGACCTCGTCCGTATCGACCTGAAGGCGCTGATCAGCGCGGTCAACGCACAGGTGCCCTCGCCGTGGCCGACGGCCGGGGAGGGCGGCGGGGACCCGGGCGGGCGGGGTGCGGAGCCGGAGCGAGCGATCGAACGGGAGGCGTCATGAAGATGGACCTGGAACCGGACACCGTGGAGCGCGACCTCGTCGCCCTCGTCCTGACCGTCGTCGAGCTGCTGCGCGAGCTGATGGAGCGCCAGGCCGTCCGCCGCTTCGAGTCCGGTGAGCTGACGGAGGATCAGGAAGAGCGGGTCGGCATGACGTTGATGCTCCTGGAGGACCGCATGACGCGGCTGCGCGAGCGCTACGGGCTGCGGCCCGAGGACCTGAACCTGGACCTCGGCCCCCTGGGCCCCCTGCTGCCCCGGGACTGAGCCCGCCGCCCGCCCGGGACGGACCCCACCGCCGCCCGCGCCCCCTCCGGCCTCGGCGGCTCACCTCAGACGCGGCACAGCAACTCCCCGTGCAGCACCGTGAACCAGCCGTCCTCGGCCTGTCCCCACTCCCGCCAGGCCGCCGCGATCGCGTCGAGCTGCTCCTGGTCCGCGTGCCCGCCCGCCGTCGCGTGCTCCGCGTACGCGGACACCACCGTGCGGTCCGCCCACAGCCCGCTCCACCAGGCCCGCTCCTCGGGCGTGCTGTAGCACCAGGTGCCCGCCGACGCCGTGATGTCGGTGAACCCGGCCGCCAGCGCCCAGGATTTGAGGCGCCGCCCGGCGTCCGGCTCGCCGCCGCCTGCGCGGGCGACCCGCCGGTACAGGTCGAGCCAGTCGTCCAGGCCCGCCACGTGCGGATGCCAGGTCATCGCCTCGTAGTCGCTGTCGCGCACCGCGACGATCCCCCCAGGGCGGCACACCCGGCGCATCTCGCGCAGCGCCCGCACGGGGTCGCCGACGTGCTGGAGCACCTGGTGGGCGTGCACGACGTCGAAGGTGTCGTCGGCGTGGTCGAGGGCGTGCACGTCGGCGACGCCGAACGACACGTTGTCCAGGCCGCGGTCGGCGGCCGTGGCGCGCGCCTGGTCGAGGATGCCGGGCGCGTGGTCGACGGCGGTGACGTGGCCGTCGGGGACCAGCGCGGCCAGGTCGGCGGTGATGGTGCCCGGGCCGCATCCGACGTCCAGGATCCGCAGGTGCGGCCGGAGCGAATCGAGGAGGTAGGCCGCCGAGTTGGCGGCCGTGCGCCAGGTGTGGGAGCGCAGGACGGACTCGTGGTGGCCGTGCGTGTAGACGGCGGTCTCGGCATGCTGCTGCTGGGGTGCTGACATGACCGCACTGTAAGCCGGTCATGTCGAATGATGAGACCCCCGTCTCGCGATGTGGTCAGCCAGGTGGGCGGCTCACTGTCGACGGCGCTCGACGGCGCTCGACGGCGCTCGGTGGCGGCGCGGGTCACGTCGCCAGCGAAGGCCGGTACACAGCGAGCGCCTCCGGCAGCTTGTCGAGCAGCAACTCACCCTCGGCAGAGGTGAGTTCGCCGTCATAGGCGATCTTCGTACCGGGTGCGAGACCGTCGACGCGCAGCCGGCGCGGCCGGGCCGTGGTCTGGACGGGGGAGCGCTCCAGCGGAGCCGTCAGCGCCGCCGCGAGCAGCCGGGATCCGGGCCTGCGGCCGCCGTGCACGACGCGCACGTCCAGCAGGCCGTCGGCGAGGTCGAAGCGCCGCGTGGGCGCGGGGCCCAGGCGGTTGTACGCGCAGTTCCCGGCGAAGAGCAGCCACAGGGCCCGCTCGGTGCCGCCGATCTCGGCGCGCAGCGGGTGCTGGTCGGAGCGCAGGACCCGCGCGGCGGCGACCACGCCCGCGGGCCAGCCGCCGATCCGGGGCGACCACCGCTCCCGCTCGCGCACCAGCTCCGGGTAGACGCCGAGGCTGAAGGTGTTGAGGAAGTACCCGGACCCGGAGTGGGAGCGGAAGCGGCCCACGTCCACCGCGACCGCGTCGCCCACCTCGACGGCCCGCGCCAGCTCGCGCGGCCCCTCGACGCCCAGGTCGTACGCGAAGTGGTTGAGCGTGCCGCCGGGCAGGACCGCCAGCGGCACGCCGTGCCGCAGGGCCACCGACGCGGCCGCGTTGACCGTGCCGTCGCCGCCGCACACCCCGAGGGCGCGGGCGCGGGCCGCCGCCTTCTCCAGCTCGGCCACCAGGCCGTCCGGCGCGCACGTCACCACCTCGGCGTGCGGCAGGACGTCGAGCAGCTCGCGCACCCGGTCGGAGGTCTTCGCGCCGCTGTTGGCGACCACGACGAGGCCGCGCCCGCCGGGCAGGGCGGGGGCCTCGGCGCGCGGACGGCCGGGCAGCGGCAGCTGGGACCGGGTCGGCACCAGGCCGCGTACGGCGTACGCGGCGCCCGCGCCCAGGGCGGCACCGGCGAGGACGTCGCTCGGGAAGTGCACGCCCGTGTAGACGCGGGACAGCGCGACGGCGCCCGCGAGCGGGGCGACGGCCGCGCCGAGCCGGGGCGACTCCAGGGCCACACCGACGGCGAAGGCCGCCGCGGACGCGGCGTGCCCCGAGGGGAAGGACGTGGTGATGGGCTGCCGCTTCAGCCTGCGCACGAGCGGCACGGTGTCCAGGGCGGGCCGGGTCCGCCGCACGGAGCGCTTGCCGAGCGTGTTGATCGTCGCGGACGCCACCGCGAGGGAGGCCACGCCACGGGCGGCGGCGCGCTTGGCCCGGGGGCCCCGGGTCGCGGCGAGGGTGCCCGCCACGGCGAACCAGAGCCGCCCGTGGTTCGCGGCGTGGCTCAGCCGCGGCAGGAGCCGGTCGGCTCCCGGCCAGTGCCGGGCGGCCACGGCCTCGAAGACCCGGCGGTCCAGGGCGATCATCCGGCTCCTGGGGCCGCGGGCCGGGGACAGGGGGCGGTCGGCATCTGAGGTCATACGAGTCGCGTACCCCCCGACGGCGTTCTGCAACGGATCGACCCGCCGAGGCCCTCTGAGGCCCCCTGACGCCGTCCTGGCGGCTCGGGCACCCCCGCGCCCGCGAAATCCGCTCCGCCGGCCCGCCTCTCGCCCCCTCCCAACAATCCGTTTGCCGCCACCGAACGGCGCCCCGGAGAATCGCCCCCATGGGACATCTGGAAGCCGCGCACCTCGAGTACTACCTGCCGGACGGGCGAGCGCTGCTCGGTGACGTCTCGTTCCGGGTCGGCGAGGGCGCGGTGGTGGCGCTGGTCGGGGCGAACGGCGCGGGCAAGACGACACTGCTCCGGCTCATCGCGGGGGAGCTGCAGCCGCACGGCGGCGGCGTGACGGTGAGCGGCGGCCTCGGCGTGATGCCCCAGTTCGTCGGCTCGGTCCGCGACGGCACGACCGTGCGCGACCTGCTGGTCTCCGTGGCGCAGCCCCGCATCCGCGAGGCAGCCCGGGCCGTCGACCGCGCCGAGCACGCGATCATGACGGTCGACGACGAGGCGGCCCAGCTGGCCTACGCACAGGCACTCTCCGACTGGGCGGAGGCCCGAGGGTACGAGGCCGAGACGCTCTGGGACATCTGCACGACGGCGGCGCTCGGCGTCCCGTACGACAAGGCCCAGTGGCGCGAGGTGCGCACGCTCTCCGGCGGCGAGCAGAAGCGCCTGGTCCTGGAGGCGCTGCTGCGCGGCACCGACGAGGTGCTGCTCCTCGACGAGCCCGACAACTACCTGGACGTCCCCGGCAAGCGCTGGCTGGAGGAGCGCCTGAAGGAGACCCGCAAGACCGTCCTGTTCGTCAGCCACGACCGGGAGCTCCTCGCCCGCTCCGCCGAGAAGATCGTCAGCGTGGAGCCGAGCCCCGGCGGCTCGGAGGTGTGGGTGCACGGCGCGGGCTTCGCGACGTACCACGAGGCGCGGCAGGAGCGCTTCGAGCGCTTCGAGGAGCTGCGCCGCCGCTGGGACGAGAAGCACGCCCAGCTCAAGAAGCTCGTCCTGGACATGCAGCAGTACGCCAAGCGCAGCGACGAGATGGCGTCGCGCTACCAGGCGGCCAAGACCAGGCTGCGCAAGTTCGAGGAGGCGGGACCGCCGCCCGAGCCGCCGCGCAAGCAGGAGATCACCATGCGCCTGCACGGCGGCCGCACCGGAGTGCGCGCCGTCACCTGCAAGAACCTCGAACTGACCGGCCTGATGAAACCCTTCGACCTGGAGGTCTTCTACGGCGAGCGCGTCGCCGTCCTCGGCTCCAACGGCTCCGGAAAGTCGCACTTCCTGCGCCTCCTCGCGGGTGACGCCGACAACCCGGTGGCCCACACGGGGGAGTGGAAGCTCGGCGCGCGCGTCGTGCCGGGACACTTCGCGCAGACCCACGCCCACCCGGAGCTGATCGGCCGCACCCTCCTCGACATCCTGTGGCGCGAGCACGCCAAGGACAGGGGCGCGGCGATGTCACGGCTGCGCCGCTACGAACTCACCGGGCAGGCCGAGCAGCGCTTCGAGAAGCTCTCCGGCGGCCAGCAGGCCCGCTTCCAGATCCTGCTCCTGGAGCTGGAGGGCGCCACCGCCCTGCTGCTCGACGAGCCCACCGACAACCTCGACCTGGAGTCGGCCGAGGCACTGCAGGAGGGCCTTGAGGCGTACGAGGGCACGGTGCTCGCCGTGACCCACGACCGCTGGTTCGCCCGCTCCTTCGACCGGTACCTGGTCTTCGGCGCCGACGGCCGGGTCCGGGAGACCCCGGAGGCCGTATGGGACGAGCAAAGAGTGGAACGGGCCCGCTAGCGCGCCGGGTAGCGTGGTGAAACCACGCCGTACGCTGCGCAGTTGGAGAGACCGTGGCTGTCAGGACGCCCTTTCGGACCAGTGATGTGGACGAGGCCCGGGAGGTGTTGGTAGCTGCCTACTACAGCAACTTCCTCGACGTGCTGGACCGGCAGCGGTCCTTCCGGGCCGAGTTCGCCATCGGGCGGCTCGGCGCGGTCACTGTCGGGGGCCTCACCTGCAATACGGACGTGCGGGTGCGCCTCGGGGAACTCGGGGCGTACCACGTCAACATCCCGCTCAGCGGCCACATGACGTGGCGTCAGGGCTCCGCCGCCCCGGTGCTCACCACGCCCGACAGCGCCGCCGTCTACCAGCCGTGCGGCGACACCGTCGTCGACCGCTGGTCGGGCGACTGCCGGGTGCTCGCCGTGAAGCTGGACCGGGTGGCCCTGGAGGAGTGCCTGGAGACCCTGCTCGACCGGCCCGCCCGCGGCCCGGTCCCGTTCGACCCGGGCTTCGACACCGGCCAGGGGCCCGGCCGGAGCTGGACCCGGCTCGTGCGCGCGGTCGCGGACGACCTCCTCGACGAGTCCGCGACACTGAGCGGATCCCTGGTGGCCGCCCCCCTCCAGGAGGCGCTCCTGAACGGCTTCCTGCTCGCCGCCGGACACCGCTGGCGCGACCAGCTCACCGACCCCGTCGCCCGGCTGCGGCCCGCCCCGGTCAAGCGCGCCATGGACGCCGTACAGGAGCGGCCCGAGCACCCCTTCACCGCGGCGACCCTCGCCGCCGAGGCCCGCGTCGGGGTGCGCTGGCTCCAGGAGGCCTTCCGCCGCTATGTGGGGATGTCCCCGATGGCGTACGTACGCGATGTGCGCCTCCAGCGTGTGCGGGACGAACTGCGCGCGGCTGTGCCCGAGGAGCAGTGCGTGAGCGCCGTCGCCCACCGCTGGGGCTTCACGCACCTCGGGCGGTTCGCCGAGCAGTACCGGGCGCGCTTCGGGGAACTGCCGTCGCAGACGCTGCGCGGGTGAGTCGCGCGAGTGACCGGTGTGCCGGTGAGCTGCGCGGGTGAGTGGTGCGCGGGCGACTGGTGTGCGGCCGCGCGCGGGGTGGTGCGGCGTGGTCCGTGACGCGGAACGGCGTGTCGCGGTGCGTTATTCGGACACCGGGCGCGTCGAGCGGATCGTCGGCTCCGGGGTGCCCGCCTAGGGTGTCGCTGGTGCCGGATGGACCGGTCGCCGTCGCGGGAGCCCTAGCCTTCTTCCGGGGCGTCGGCCGTGGACGGAACCCCGGTGCTTCCGGCCCGGCGCAGTCCGCCGGGCCGGCTCGGACCAGCGGGCCCGGTCGCTCCCCCTCGGCACCCACGCGGTGCCATCGGGCCCGCTTCTTCCGGCCTCCCTTTTCCGGCTTTTCCGGCCATCCGGCCGCCTCCCGCTGCCCGGCCCGCCCGCCGGGGCCACACTCGAAGGTGCGTGCGCGTGCGGCGGTGCCGCGCACCTCAGACGCACCGGAGGCGGCATGAGCACGACCGGCACCACCCCCCTGCTGCGGCGCCACGGCCGGGCCGTCGACCTGTTCACCGGCCGGGTGCACGCCGTCCGCGCCGACCAGTGGGACGCGCCGACGCCCTGTGCCGAGTGGACGGTGCGGGACCTTGTCGGCCACCTCGTCTTCGAGCAGCTGTGGGTCCCGCCGCTGGTCCGCGACGGCGCCACCATCGCGGCCGTCGGCGACGCCTTCGACGGCGACGTCCTCGGCCCCGACCCGGTCGCCGCCTGGGACACCGCGGCCGACGCGGCCCGCGCCGCGTTCGGCGAACCCGGTGCCCTGGACCGCGCCGTGCACCTCTCGTACGGCGAGACACCCGCGACCGACTACTGCGCCCAGATGGTCACCGACCTCGTCGTGCACACCTGGGACCTGTCCCGGGCGATCGGCGCCGACGAGCGGCTCCCGGACGACCTCGTCGCCGACGCCGTACGCGAAGTGACGCCGTACGCAGCCGAGTTGAGCAAGAGCGGCCTGTTCGCGCCCGCCGTGCAGCCCCCGCCGGGAGCGGACGCCCAGACCGCGCTCCTGAACCTGCTGGGCCGCACCCCTTGACGCCCGGGTGACGCCCGGGTGACGCCGGAGCCTTCGGAGCCCGTCCCTCAGCGTCCGTCCCAGGCGCCCCGCTCGACCGGCAGGTCACCGATGCACAGCATGCCCACGGGCCTGCCGTCCTCGACGACGGGCAGCCGGTGCACCGCGTGGGCCCGCATCAGGCCGAGGGCCTCCGACACCGCGTCGTCCGGGGCGACCACCACGGGGTTCGGCGTGCACACGGACTGCGCGCTGACCGTCAGCGGGTCGGCGCCGTCGGCCACGGCACGCAGGGTGATGTCCCGGTCGGTGAGCACTCCGAGGACCTGACCGCCGCCCGTCACGACGACACCGCCGATGTCCTCGGCGCGCATCAGTTGCGCGGCCTCCACCAGGGAGGCGTCGGGCCTGACCGCCGCCACTCCCGGTGTCATGACTTCCCTCACGTACCGCTCCGTCCGCTCCATGGCTTGAGCCCCTCTTTTCCGTCCGACCGGTCTCGCGGTCCGAGCCACCGCCGTCCGGGTGCCCATCCGGCGGGGGTTCTCACATCGAGGTTCCACGGACCGGGGAGCCCGGGGAGCCCGGGCGCGGCGTCGCGGCGTCGCTCCGGGGGCGGGTGCCGCCGAAGCCGCTCATCGGGTCCGGCACGAGACCCTCGGCCCGCGCCAGCCACTGCCGGAACATCGAGAAGCCGGTGTACGACCAGGAGACGTCCGGACTTTCGGCTTCGGCGCCCGCCGGGTACAGCATCAGCCCCACGTGCGCTCCTCTGCTGGTCGGCGGTCTGACGCACAGGATTCGGCGGCCCGACGCACAGGATACGGAGGCGACCTCCCCCGGACGGTGCGGCTCCGGTCTGCCCGTGCGGGCGTTTGCCGCGCGGAGCCCGGGGCAGGCGGAAGGGCAGTGCTTCGGACCGGAGGCACGTCCGTGGGAGCGGTTGTGCTCGCCCGGGTGTGCCCAGGTGCGATGAGCGCACGCCCTCCCACGGTGACCGTCCACACCAGGCACCGGCTCAAAGGGAGTTGCACGCATCATGCGATCCGATGCAGCACGATTCCAGGACACGCCCCGTCACCACGGCGCGGTCCGCCCCGCACACTCCAAGACCCCGCACCCCCAGCCTCCGCACCCCCAGCCGCCGCGTCCGCAGCGGTCGCGGTCCAAGCGGCACCCGCACGACGACGCCCCCGACACCGCCGCGGCCTTCCGGCGGCTGTGCGAACTGCCCCACGGACCCGAGCGCGACGCCCTGCGCGAAGAACTCGTGCGGGCCTGGCTGCCCATGGCCGAACGGCTCGCGGGCCGCTTCCGCAACCGCGGCGAAGCCCTCGACGACCTCCGTCAGGTCGCCGCCCTCGGCCTGGTCAAGGCCGTCGACCGCTACGACCCCGAGCGCGGCAACGCCTTCGAGAGCTACGCCGTGCCGACCGTCACCGGCGAGATCAAGCGCCACTTCCGCGACCACATGTGGACGCTGCACGTGCCCCGCCGGGTCCAGGACCTGCGCAACCGTGTGCGGTTCGCCTGCCAGGACCTGACCCAGACCACCCCCGGACGCCACCCCAGCGTCGCCGAGATCGCCGAGCGCGCCGGGATGAGCGAGGAGGACGCGGCGACCGGACTCGAAGCGCTCGACAGCTTCACCGCGCTGTCCCTGGACGCCGAACTCCCCGGCAGCGACGACGGCTACGCCCTGCGGGACACCCTCGGCGGCCCCGACCCGGCGCTCGACGTCGTCGTCGACCGCGAGGCCGTCAAACCCCGCCTCGCGCAACTCCCGGAACGCGAGCGCACCATCCTCTACCTGCGGTTCTTCCGCGACATGACACAGAGCCGCATCGCCGAGCACCTGGGCATCTCCCAGATGCACGTGTCGCGTCTGATCAGCCGCTGCTGCGGGCGGATGCGCGAGGAGGTCCTGCGCGAGGCCACCCACCACGCGGCCGCCGCCCGGCACGAGGACCGGGCCCGCGCCGCCCGGGTCACCCCGAGCGCCGCATAGCCAGGGCGATGTGCCGGGACATCACATCCACGGCGCGCGCCTCCGCCATCGAGAACGCGAGGCGCGCGCCGGTCCTGAACAGGCTGAGCACCCCTTCGACCGGACCGCCCGGGCCCGGCGTGATCGGCACGCACAGCAGGGACGTGACGTGCGCGCGCACCAGGACCGGGGCGCCGCTCGCGTCCCGGCCGAAGCTGTCCGGCGGATCCGGCCGCACCTGCAGCGTCGGCGCCCCGCAGCGCGCCGTCTCCATGACCAGCGGACAGTCGGCCGGATCCTGCGCGAGCACGTCGGCGACCGGTCCGTCCTCGGGGCCGAGGACCGTGCGCCGCCGCGGCCGCTCGGCGTCCTCGTCGGCGATCACCCAGTCGGCGAACCGGCCGTGCAGCACCTCGGGGACCCGGGCGAGCACCCGGCCGGGGTCCCCGCCCGGCGCGGTGAGCAGCGCGACCGTCATGGCGTCGGTCAGCTCCAGGAGTTCGGCGTTGCGGGTCGCCTCCGCGAGGTCGGGGACGCGCCCCCGTACGCTGCGCGGCATCGGGTCCCGGGTGCCCGGCGGCTGCAGGACGACGAGGACGACCGTGCGGGGCTCGTTGCCGGGGTGCAGCGCGGTCAGCGTCGCCTGCACCGGGACCCCCGGCTGGTGCTGAAGTCGGACCGTCAGGCTGCGGTCGCCCTCCCTGCGGGCCACCGCGGCGGCCTGCGAGCGGAACGCGGTCCGGTCGGACGGCGTCAGGACTCCGGCGAGCGGCCGCCCCGTCGCGTACCCGCCGCGCAGACCCGTGAGATCCGCCGCCGCGGCGTTCAGGCGCCGCACCACCGTCTCGCCGTCGACCAGCGCGACCGGCAGCGGGAACCGCTGGAAGACGGCGCGCAGCAGCCGCTGTTCGTCCCGTACCGCTGTCGTGCCCATCGCCGGGCCGTCCGCGTTGAGCCGCTCGTAGCCGGGCCACAGCCGCTCCGCCACGTGGTCGAGTTCGAACAGGGCCGCGTCGAGCATGGTGCGCAGGTCGCCGGAGGGGACCGTGCGCGATGTCTTCAACTCCGCGACCCGGCGCACGAAATCCGCCAGGTCCTCGCCGAAACGGTCGGTGTCCGCCATGCCATGAACGTAGCGCGTGGGGCCGTTTCCCGGGGGAGTCACCGGGAACTCGAAAAAGAGAAAAGAGGGAGACCAGGAGGCGAGGAGGCGCGTCCCGATGCCGATGCTGCCCGGAGCGGACGGCCCGGAATCCACCCTGCCGGCGCGCAGGCTCTCAGAACTGGCCGAACAGGCGCTGCGCTGCACCACGGAGTGCTGCGGCGCCGGCGTGACCGTCACCGAGGGCGGCCAGATGCATCCGGCCGCCGTCACCCACCCCGACCTGTCGGGCCTCGTCTCGGCGCAGCTGCGCTCCGGCGACGGGCCCATCCCCGCGGCCCAGGAGCGGGGCGCGCCGGTGGACGCGGGGGACCTGCTGCACGACGACCGGTGGCCGGAGTACCGCGCGCTCGCCCTGGACTCCGGGGTCCGCGCGAGTGTCACGCTGCCTTTCCGGCGCTCGGGGCTCACCCTCACCCTCACGCTGTTCAGCTTCCGCCCCGGCACCCTGGACGACGCGGGCTGCGGCCCCGCGCAGGCACTCGGCGACCTCGCGGCGGCGGGCCTGGTCCGCGACCGGCACTACCGCGCCGCGCTCACCGAACTGGACCACCTGGGCGAGGCGCTGCGCACGCGCCCCGTCGTCGACCAGGCGTGCGGCATCATCATGCACATCGTGACCTGCGACGCCGACCGCGCCTTCACCCTGCTGCGCCGCATCTCCCAGCAGTCCAACCGCAAACTCGCCGAAGTGGCGGCGGCGCTGGTCCAGACGCGGGGCAGGGGTCTTGAGGACGAGCTGACGGCACTGGCCGAGTGAGCCGCGGGCCGGGCCCGCGGTCACCCGGCCGGAGGCCACACCGCGCGGATGACGCACCCCCACGCTCGAATGACCTCATGCGCACTTCCGTCCCGCACCTCGCCCTGACCCTGACCACGGCCGCCCTCTGCACCCTCGCCGCCGCCCCGTCCGCGTACGCGGGAGACGCCACCGCCGAAGTGACCCCCACGCACCTCGCCCCCGGCGAACAGATCACCGTCTCCGTGTCCTGCCCCGACACCGGCGGCACACCTCCGCAGACCATGACCGCGAGCTCCCAGGCCTTCGAGCAGGGCAGCGTCCAGCTCCACCGCGTCCAGACCGGCCAGGGGCTCCCGGACGAACGGCAGCACGAGCAGGCCGACCCGTACGGCCTCACCGACCCGCAGGGAACGGACCCGCAGGGACTCGAACCCGACAGCGAGCCCGGCCTGGAGCCCGACCTGGGGACCATGCCCGGCGAGGAGTTCGACCCCGGGACGGGGACGGACATGGGGTCGGGGACGGACATGGGGGCGGGCACGGGGACAGGGACGGACACGGGGGTGGGGGACGAGGCCGGGATCAGGGGCGACGCCGAGAACGCAGCGAACGGGGACGCCGCTGCGAACGGCGATGACGGCGCGAACGGCGACGACGCCGGGAACCACGACGACGGCGCGAACAGCGGCGGCGCCGGGGTCGCCTACCAGGGCACAGCCCGCATTGCCGCCGCCGCGTCCTTCGAAGGCGGCGGCCCGAACGCCGTCGGCCCCGAGTCGCAGTGGGCCGTGGACGGCGCCTGCCACGACGACGGCCGGTGGAAGGCGACGTTCACCGTCACCCGTACCGCCCACACCCCCACCCACCGGCCCACGCACACCCCCACCCATACGGCCCCCGCCGCCCACGGCGTCCACGCCGGCCGTGACGGCGGCTTCACCGACTCGCCGGCGGCGCTCGCCGCGGGCGGCCTGCTGGTCAGCGGGGCCCTGGGCGCCGCCGTGCACCGGCTGCGCCGCGACCGGACGTCCGCTCGCTGACCGCCGGTCAGGTCAAGCGGCCGACCACCGGGACGTGGAGCGGCGCCGCCGTGGGTACGGAGACACCCGACGGCACACGAGAGGTCACGGGAGCGCACGGAGGTACCCATGCGGCGGACGGACCACGAGGGCCGCGGCCGCGTCCGGTACGGCCCGCCCCTGCCGGAGCCGGGGCTCCCGGTCCTCGCGGAGCTGACCGCCGTCCTCGCGTCCGCCGCGGGCCGCTCGCACGCGCAGCCGCCCGGCGGCGGCCCGGCGCTTCTGGACGCGGCCTGCGGCTACTGGACCCGGCGCGGCCTGCCCGCCGAGCGCGACCACGTCGCCGCCGCGCCCGGAGCCGCGCCGCTGCTGCTCGCGCTCACCGCGGCCGTCGGCGGCGACGTCCTCCTGCCCCGCCCGTGCGCCGCCTGGTGGGAGCCCCAGGTACGCCTCCTCGGCCGGTCGGTGTACCACGTGCCGACGCCCGCCGAGTGCGGCGGCGTGCCCGACCCGTACGCCCTCCTCGAAACCGTCCGCCGCGTCCGCGTCGAGGGCGGCTCGCCGCGCCTGCTCGTGATGTCGGTCGCCGACGACCCGACGGCCACGGTGCCGCCGCCGGAGGTCGTGCTCGAGGCCGTCGAGGCGGCGGCGGGCGAGGGCCTGCACATCGTCAGCGACGAGACCTGGCGCGACACCCTGCACCGCCCCCGCGAGACCGTCCTGGTCGGCCCCGCCGAGATGGCCCCCGAACGGGTCACCGTCGTCTGCGACCTGTCCGGCGCCTTCCTGCCGCCCGCGCTGCCCGCCGCCGTCGCCCGGTTCCCGGCGGGTGGCCCCGCGGCGGCCCTGCGCGCCCGCGTCCTCGACGTCCTCACCGCGCTCGGCGCGTCCCCGGCCGCGCCGGTCGCCGCCGCGGCCGCGTACGCCCTGGGGGAGCCGGACGAGATCACCGCCCGCCTGGCCGCGGCGACGAGGCTGCACGCGCGCGTTGCCGTCGCCCTGCGGCAGGCGGTGGTCGCGGCGGGCGGCTTCGCCCGGCCGCCGAGCGCGGGGCGGCACCTGTACGCCGACCTCGGGCCGCTGCGCTCCGAGCTGGCGGCGCGCGGGGTGGGCGACGCGCAGGACCTGGAGGACTTCCTGGGCGACCGCCTCGGCATGCCCGCCCCCGGCGGCCACCGCTTCGGCGACGACATCGCCGCGCTGCGCGTCCGCCTCTCCACGGGGCCGCTCCTCGGCACGGACCCGGGGGAGCGGATGGCCGCGCTCGGCGCCCCCGACCCCCTGGAACTGCCGCATGTGGAACGGGCGTTGACCTCGTTCGCAGCGGCCTTCGACGACCTCCGTGCCGAAGCACAGCGATGGGAGCATCCTCGGTGACGCAGCAGACGCAGCAGCAGCCACGGGACAGCGAACAGACGGAGCAGACACAGCCGGTACGACGGGGCCGGGAGGCGCAGGACGGTGGGGGCGGGCTCGACGGCGGCGGGGGCCGGTCGGAGACCCGGGACGCACGAGGTGGGCGCGACCGGACGGAGACACGGGTCGCGCAGGACGTACGGGGCGACGCGGGCGGGCCGCAGGCGCGGGACGCGGCGCGGGGTGGAGGTGGCGGGCCGCAGGCGCGGGGCGTGCCGGACGGGCGGGGTGCGCGGGCCGTCCGGACCGGGGCCGTCCCGGTCGCTCCCCGTACCCCCGGCACCGTCCGGCTGTGGCCCAAGTCCTTTGCCGACCGGCTCACCGCGCCGCTGCCCGGCCTCCGGGCCTTCGCGCGGTTCGCCCGCGAGGGGGCGCTGAGGCCGCCGCTCGCGGCGCTCGCCGACATTCCGCGGCTGCCGTACGAACCGGGTCCGCTGCCCCGCGTCGACTCCCGCACGGTCGCGGTGACCTGGGTCGGGCACGCCAGCTGGGTGGTGCGCGTCGGTGGGCTCACCGTCCTCACCGACCCCGTCTGGTCCCGCAGGATCCTCGGCACCCCCGCCCGGGTCACGCCCGTCGGTGTCCCCTGGAGCGCGCTGCCCCGCGTCGACGCCGTGGTCATCAGCCACAACCACTACGACCACCTGGACGCGCCCACCCTCAGAAGGCTCCCGCGCGACACCCCCGTCCTCGTCCCCGCGGGCCTCGCCCGGTGGTTCACGCGCCGCCGCTTCACCCGGGTCGTCGAGCTCGACTGGTGGGAGGGCGCCGAACTCGGCGGGGTCCGCTTCGACTTCGTACCGGCGCACCACTGGTCCAAGCGGGGGCTGCGGGACACCTGCCGGAGCCTGTGGGGCGGCTGGGTGCTCACCGACGTGGACGGGCAGCGGGTGTACTTCGCGGGGGACACGGGGTACGGGCACTGGTTCGAGCGGATCGGGGAGCGCTACCCCGGGATCGACCTGGCGCTGCTTCCCATCGGGGCGTACGAGCCGCGCTGGTGGCTGCGGGACGTGCACTGCGACCCGGAGGAGGCGGTGCGGGCCGCGCTGGACGTGGGGGCGCGGCGGATGGCGCCCATGCACTGGGGGACGTTCCTGCTGTCGGCGGAGCCGGTCCTGGAGCCGCTGGCGCGGGTACGGGACGCCTGGGCGGCGGCCGGGAGGGAGCGGGGGGAGCTGTGGGATCTGCCGGTGGGCGGGTCCCGGGTGCTTCCTGGCTGAGGCGGGTGAGGCGGCCGTGGTGCCGGTGCGGTCAGGTGGCCGTCGAGCGGGTCCTGCGGAGGCGGCGCCACGCCGTCGGGGCCAGGCTGATGACGACCGTGAGGCCGACGGCCAGGGCCACGCCCTGCCAGGGTTCCGGGAACAGGGAGCCGCCGAGAATCCCGATGAGCTGGTACGTCACGGCCCAGGCCAGGCAGGCCGGGAGGTTGCCGCGGGCGAACCGGCGCAGCGGCAGCTTCGCCAGGAGGCAGGCCAGCATCACCGGGAGGCGGCCCGCGGGGACCAGGCGCGACAGGACGAGCACCAGCACGCCGTGGTCCTGGAGCTTGTCCTGGGCCTGGGCGAGCCGCTCCTCCGGAGCCCGGTCCCGGATGGCCTCCAGCCAGCGCGAGCCGTTCCTCGACCGCATGCCGCGCTGCCCGAGCCAGTACAGGCCCATGTCCCCGGCGAACGCCGCGAGCGACGCCACCCCGAACACGATGAGCAGCGCGAACGGCGACGTGTCGGTCTGGTGGAAAGCCACCACCGCCGCCGAACTCACCAGCGCGCCCGTCGGCACCACCGGCACCAGCGCGCCGAGCACCACCAGCAGGAACAGCGACGGATAGCCCACCGCCTGCTGTGTGGACTCCGGCGTCACGGTCGCCGCGGCGGCCAGGATCATCGAGCGACCTCCGGCCGTACGGACTCGCCGTGCCCGAGCCGGTGCACGGCGACGTCCGGCGCGCGGCGGGCCGCCTGGCGCACGAACTCGTCGCCGGGGCCGTGGAATTCGTGCGGCCGCACCGCGTCCATGCCGATCGGCCAGTACGTGCCGTAGTGCACCGGCACCGCGCTGCGCGGCGCGATCCGCGCCAGGGCCTCGGCGGCGCGGGCCGGATCCAGATGGCCGTGGCCCAGGTAGGGGCCCCAGCCGCCGACGGGAAGCAGCGCCACGTCGACGGGGCCCACCTCGTCGGCCATCGCGTCGAACAGGCCCGTGTCGCCCGCGAAGTACGTGCGGGCGCGGCCCTCGACGACATAGCCGAGGGCGGGGGAACGGTGCGGGCCGAGGGGGAGGCGGCGGCCGTCGTGGAGGGCGGGCACGACGCGTACGACGACGCCGCCCGTGCCGCCGCCGCTCTCGACCGGGACCTCGTCGCCCGGGGCGACCTCCGTGAAGCGCAGGTGGGACAGCTTGCGCAGGCCCGGCACGGAGCGGGGGGCGCCGCGCGGGACCAGGACGCGCGTGCCCGGGGCCAGGCGGGCCAGGGACGGCACGTGCAGATGGTCGGCGTGCAGGTGGGACAGGAGGACGACGTCCGCGACGGCGGCCTGCGCGGGCGGGAGCGCCCCTCTGCGCCGGCGCAGGTGCGCGAGACGGCGCACGAACAGCGGATCGGTCAGCACGCGGGTGCCCGAGTCCTCCACCGTGCACGTGGCATGGCCCCACCAGGTGACCGTGACGTCGGCCCGCACCCGTTCCTCCTTCGTGTGACTGTCTCCGAGCCTACGGCCAGGAGTAGTGTCGTCGGCTGACGCCAGAGGTGAGGGGGGACGCCATGGGAGATGCCGGCGGGGGGAGCGCCGCCCGCGCGGTGCGGGTCGCTGCGATCGCCAGCCTGACGCCCCTGGAGGAGCTGGACGCCGACCCCTTCCTCGTGGACTCGCGCAGCCAGCACGCCATGTGCGCGAAGTGGGCTGCCGCCCAGGGGTACGTGGTGACCCGTGAGCTGGTCGTCCGTGGCCTGCGCGCCGACCACGCCGTCCTGTGGGGCGACGTCGACGCCGGGCTCGTCGACCTCTTCGTCGTCCCCTGCCGCCGGGTGCTCGAACTCGCCCTGCGGTCCGCCGACGAGTTCACCGCGGAGTGCGCTCGGCGGGGGGTGCGGATCGAGACCGCGGGGTTCGCCGAGCCGGCGTACGACTCGGGGATGAAGGCGCGGGTGCACCGGCGGTTGTCGATGCCTACGGCTGGGTACGACGGCTGCTGAACCGGGCCCCTGGGCCTGCACCGGATCGCCCCCTCGGCCGCCGCACGGCAACCCTCCCCGCCGCTCCGCGGCGGTTCTCCCCAC
>NZ_JNXT01000020.1 GCF_000716675.1 Streptomyces alboflavus | reverse complement strand
GGGGGGGAGGGTGGGGGGGGAGGGAGAGCGGAGGGAGGGGTAGGCGAAGTGGGGCGGAACTGTTAATTGGGGTCAGTGGGACAGCACTGGCGCTCCGGCTAATTCCGCAATGTTCCTGTTGAAGTGGTTGCGTTTGCATCGAATGCCGCAACGGTGATCGAATGCTTTTCCGTTGCAGGTGTTGTCAAGGTGTGCGGGGTGTGTCGCAGTGTTCGGCCGTTGGCTGGGAAACCGTTGGGGCCGGGGCGGGCGGTCCGGGCCGCTGTCGGCGATGACGGTGCCGACCGGTGCGGGGGTGCTCAGTTGTCGGGTGCTCGACCCTGTCAACGAGGCGGTGCGGCACGCGGAGCTCTCGGTCAGCGACACCATGGGCCGCAAGATCGTCAGTGGTGGGACGGATCCGTTCGGGTCGTTCGTGGCGACTGTTCCGGCGGGGGAGTACCGGCTCGCGGTGGCGGCGGAGGGGTTCACGCCGTACCGGGCGAACGTCACGGTGGGCGACGGCGCGCACGCGTCGATGGGGGACGTGACGCTGCAGATCGCGCAGCTCCCGGGGCTGCCGGAGTCCGGGGACTGGGACATCGACCCGATGCACTCCTCGATCGCCTTCACGGCGCGGCACATCGGGCTCGCGCGGATCCACGGCCGGTTCAACACGTTCGCGGGGGCGATCCGTCTGGCCGAGCGGATGGAGGACTCCGCGATGCACGTCGTGATCGACGCGTCCTCCATCGACACGGCCGTGAAGATGCGCGACGACCATCTGCGGTCGGGTGACTTCCTGGACGTGGCGCGGTTCCCGACGATGGAGTTCTACAGCGACAAGTTCGTGCACAAGGGCGGTGCGCGCTGGGCGATCACGGGCGCGCTGTCGCTGCACGGCGTGACGCGGACGGTCACCCTGGAGACGGAGTACCTGGGCGTCGGGCACGGCCTGGAAGGGGAGACGCGGGCCGCGTGCCGGGCGACGACGGAGCTGCACCGCGACGACTTCACGATCACGTGGCAGACGATGCTCGCCCGGGGGATCGCGGCGGTCGGCGCCAGCATCACCATCGAGCTGGACATCCAGGTCCTGCCCAAGGCTTGAGCCTCGGTTCGCCGCTCCGTCCCCAGGCTTGAGCCCTGGCTCGTCCCCAGGCTTGAGCCCTGGCTCCGCCGCTTCGGGCTCCGCCGCTTCGGGCTCCGCCGCGCCGACCCGTCGGACCTGTCCTGGTCCGGCCCGGACCTAGGGTGCCTCCAGCCAGCCCTCGAACTCGGCTGCCAGCGCGTCCAGTTCCTTCGGGTCGAGGCGGCTCTCGGGGTCCTCGACGACCACCAGCCACTGGGCGTCCTCCGCGTCGTCCTCGCCGGCCAGCGCGTCCCGGACGAGCTGGGGTTCGTCGGGGACGCCGAAGCGGTCGGGGAGCTCTTCGGCGAGTTGCTCGGCGGCGTCGCGGTCGGGCAGCACCAGGACATGTCGTACGTCGGTCACCTGCCCATTCTCCGATACGGCGATGTCGGGCCGTGCCCGCAGGGTGCCGCGTCGGCCGGAGCTGTCAGTGGTGCGTGGGATGCTTGACCGCGATGGCCAGGAAGAACGCAAACGACAATCCGCTCGCTCCTGTCACGGTCGCCGTGGGGCAGGAGGACCTGCTGCTCGACCGCGCCGTGCAGGAGGTCGTCGCCGCCGCGCGGGCCGCGGACGCCGACACCGATGTCCGTGACCTCACGCCCGACCAGCTGGGGCCCGGCACGCTCGCCGAACTGACCAGCCCGTCGCTGTTCGCCGAGCGCAAGGTCGTCGTCGTACGCAATGCGCAGGACCTGTCGGCGGACACGGTCAAGGACGTGAAGGGGTATCTGGGGGCGCCCGTCGAGGAGATCACCCTGGTGCTGCTGCACGCGGGCGGCGCCAAGGGCAAGGGGCTGCTCGACGCCGCGCGCAAGGTGGGGGCGCGGGAGGTGGCCTGCCCGAAGATGACCAAGGCCGCGGACCGGCTGTCCTTCGTGCGCGGTGAGTTCCGGGCGCTCGGGCGGTCGGCGACGCCCGAGGCGTGCCAGGCCCTGGTCGACTCCATCGGCAGCGATCTGCGGGAGCTGGCGTCCGCCGCGGCGCAGCTCGTCGCGGATGTCGAGGGCACGATCGACGAGGCGGTCGTCGGGCGGTACTACACGGGGCGGGCGGAGGCGTCCAGCTTCACCGTGGCCGACCGGGCCGTGGAGGGGAGGGCCGCGGAGGCCCTGGAGGCGTTGCGGTGGTCCCTCGCGACCGGGGTCGCGCCCGTGATGATCACTTCGGCGTTGGCGCAGGGGGTGCGGGCCATCGGGAAGCTGTCCTCCGCGCGCGGGGGGCGGCCCGCTGATCTTGCTCGGGAGCTGGGGATGCCGCCGTGGAAGATCGATCGGGTGCGGCAGCAGATGCGGGGGTGGACGCCGGACGGGGTTGCTGTGGCTCTGCGGGCCTGTGCGGAGGCTGACGCGGGTGTCAAGGGGGGCGGGGATGATCCTGCGTACGCCTTGGAGAAGGCTGTCGTCGCCGTTGCTCGGGCGGCTCGGCTTCGCCGGGGGTAGGGGGCCCTCCGGGGGGCGGGGTGGGTTGGCACCGCCGAGGGCGGTTGTTTGCGGTTGCTCGCCGTTGCGGCGGGATTTTTCTTCCCCGATCCCGCCCCTTCCCGAAACTGGGGCTCCGCCCCGGACCCCGGACCGCGAAACCTCGGCGGACCCCGGACTCAGCCCACCCCAAAAACCCGAAAAGCCCCGCGAACCCGAAAAGCCCCGCCCGCCACCCTGGGGAAGGGCAGCGCGCGGGGCTTCTGGTCAAGCTCAAGCTCTTCAAGATCCACACCCGCGTGGCGAACGCAGGCCGCGTGTGGATCGGGGTGCCGGTCGGGAGCGGATGAGAGAGGGCCCGCTCTGGTCCTCCCGGCGGTTACATCACTGGTCGGCCTTAGAGGGACGCGGCCTTCGAAGCAAGCGCCGACTTCTTGTTGGCGGCCTGGTTCTTGTGGATGACGCCCTTGGAGACGGCCTTGTCGAGCTGGCGCGAAGCCTCGCGGGTCAGCTCGGTCGCCTTCTGGGTGTCACCGGAGGCAACGGCCTCGCGGGCCTTGCGGATCGCGGTCTTCAGCGAGGACTTGACGGCCTTGTTGCGCTGGCGCGCCTTCTCGTTGGTCTTGTTCCGCTTGATCTGGGACTTGATGTTCGCCACGAAAGAGCCTTCTCAGGTTCAGGTACTGCTGATTTCTCTGACATGTGCCACCCGGCGAGAGGGCTGAGAGACACAGCTGCCCACGTTACCAGCCGCCCTGCGACCGGCCCAAACCGATCCTCACGGCCCACCCGTGGGACGATGGAGGCTACGTATCGATCCGACCCGAGGCATAAGGCGCCTCAAGAGACAGGACCCTGCGTGCCCGCGACCCCTAAGAATGTGCCCGCGCCGAGCCGTACCGACCCGGCTCTGATCCGCAATTTCTGCATCATCGCGCACATCGACCACGGCAAGTCCACGCTCGCCGACCGCATGCTGCAGCTGACCGGCGTGGTCGAGCAGCGGCAGATGCGCGCCCAGTACCTCGACCGGATGGACATCGAGCGCGAGCGCGGAATCACGATCAAGTCCCAGGCCGTGCGTCTGCCCTGGGCCCCCACGGAGGGCCTCGACGAGGGCAAGACGCACATCCTGAACATGATCGACACCCCCGGCCACGTGGACTTCACCTATGAGGTCTCCCGTTCGCTCGCGGCCTGCGAGGGCACGGTCCTCCTGGTCGACGCGGCCCAGGGCATCGAGGCGCAGACCCTCGCCAACCTGTATCTGGCGATGGAGAACGACCTCAAGATCGTTCCGGTGCTCAACAAGATCGACCTGCCGGCGGCCCAGCCCGAGAAGTTCTCCGAGGAGCTGGCCAACCTCATCGGCTGCGACCCGGACGACGTGCTCAAGGTCTCCGCGAAGACCGGGCTCGGCGTGGAGGCGCTGCTCGACAAGGTCGTCGCCGAGGTCCCGCCGCCGGTCGGCGTCAAGGACGCGCCCGCCCGCGCGATGATCTTCGACTCGGTGTACGACTCGTACCGGGGCGTGGTGACGTACGTACGAGTCGTCGACGGCCAGCTCAACAAGCGTGAGCGGATCCGGATGATGTCGACGGGCGCCACGCACGAGCTCCTGGAGATCGGGACGAACTCGCCCGAGATGCTCGCCGCCGACGGCCTCGGCGTGGGCGAGGTGGGCTATCTGATCACCGGTGTGAAGGACGTCCGCCAGTCCAAGGTCGGTGACACGATCACCTCCCTGCACAAGGGCGCCACGGAGCCGCTCGGCGGCTACAAGGACCCCAAGCCGATGGTCTTCTCCGGGCTCTATCCGCTGGACGGCTCGGACTACCCGGAGCTGCGCGACGCCCTGGACAAGCTGCAGCTCAACGACGCCGCGCTGGTGTACGAGCCGGAGACGTCCGCGGCGCTCGGCTTCGGCTTCCGCGTCGGCTTCCTCGGCCTCCTGCACCTGGATGTGATCCGGGAGCGCCTGGAGCGCGAGTTCGGGCTCGACCTGATCGCCACCGCGCCGAACGTGGTCTACCGCGTGATCATGGAGGACGGCACCGAGCACGTCGTCACCAACCCGAGCGAGTTCCCCGAGGGCAAGATCGACGAGGTGTACGAGCCCGTCGTGCGGGCGACCATCCTCGCCCCGTCGGAGTTCATCGGCTCGATCATGGAGCTGTGCCAGAACCGGCGCGGCACGCTGCTCGGCATGGACTACCTGTCCGAGGACCGCGTCGAGATCCGGTACACGCTGCCGCTCGCGGAGATCGTCTTCGACTTCTTCGACCAGCTGAAGTCCAAGACGCGCGGGTACGCCTCACTGGACTACGAGCCCACGGGCGAGCAGTCCGCGCAGCTCGTCAAGGTCGACATCCTGCTGCACGGCGACAAGGTCGACGCGTTCTCGGCGATCACGCACAAGGACGCGGCGTACGCGTACGGTGTGCGGCTCGTCGCCAAGCTGCGCGAGCTGATCCCGCGGCAGGCGTTCGAGGTGCCGGTGCAGGCCGCGATCGGCTCCCGGGTCATCGCCCGTGAGACCATCCGCGCCATCCGCAAGGACGTCCTCGCCAAGTGCTACGGCGGTGACATCTCGCGTAAGCGGAAGCTGCTCGAGAAGCAGAAGGAAGGCAAGAAGCGGATGAAGATGGTCGGCTCCGTGGAGGTCCCGCAGGAGGCCTTCATCGCGGTGCTGTCCAGCGACGAGGGCTCCGGCAAGAAGAAGTAGCCCCCGGCGCGGTCCGGACGTGTGGTGAGGAGCGCCTGCCCGGTGACCGGGTGGGCGCTCCTCGCGTTCCGCCCTCACGCGGCAGGCGCTCCTCGCGTCTCGGCGCGTCTCGGCCTCACTCGGCGGGTGGATGCGCGGTGAGGCGGAACCTGTAGGAAGTGACAGGCGGCAGCCCCTTACGCACATGGCGTCCGGCCTTTACTCTGATCACTGCTCGTAGGTTACTCGCAAGTTAAACAAGTGCCCGGAGAGGCACGGGAGCGCAGCGACCGCAGTCATGTAGCTAGTAGAAACGCACCGTCAGGACGCACCGTCGCGGGCCCGGAGGATGTCGTGAGCGACACACAGACCTTGATCGAGAACCGTCCGCCTTCGGTGGCGCACCTCTTCCTGGAACGGGTGGCGGACACACCCGACGCCGAGGCCTACCGCTATCCCGTCCCGGCGGCGTCGGGGGAGGGGCCCGACGAGTGGCGGGCGCTGAGCTGGGCGGAGGCCTCCGAGCGGGTCTTCGCGATCGCGGCGGGCCTGGTCGACCTGGGCCTGAACCCCGAGGACCGGGTGGCGCTCGCCTCCGCGACCCGCGTCGAGTGGATCCTCGCCGACCTCGCCATCCTGTGCGCGGGAGCGGCCACGACGACGGTGTATCCGCAGACCAACGCCGAGGAGTCCGCGTTCATCCTCGGTGACTCCGGCAGCCGCGTCCTGATCGCGGACGACGTCGAGCAGCTGGCGAAGGCGCGGGCGCAGCGGGCGAACCTGCCCGAGCTGAAGCACGTGGTGGTGTTCGACCCCGCCGGTGTCGAGGCGGTGGCGGACGACCCCGAGGGCTGGGTGCTCACGCTGGCCGATCTGGAGGCCCGGGGCGCCGCCTATCTGGAGAAGAACCCGCAGGCGGTCAAGGAGCGCATCGACGCGATCAGGTCCGATCACCTCGCGACCATCATCTATACGTCGGGGACCACGGGCCGTCCCAAGGGCGTGCGGCTGCCGCAGGACAACTGGTCGTACATGGCGAAGGCCATCGCGGCGACGGGGCTGCTCACGTCCGAGGACGTGCAGTACCTGTGGCTGCCGCTCGCGCACGTCTTCGGCAAGGTGCTGACCAGCGGCCAGATCGAGCTCGGCCACGTCACCGCTGTGGACGGCCGCGTGGACAAGATCATCGAGAATCTGCCGGTGGTGCAGCCGACGTACATGGCCGCCGTGCCGCGCATCTTCGAGAAGGTCTACAACGGCGTCGCGGCCAAGGCGCGGGCCGGCGGCGGTGCGAAGTACAAGATCTTCCAGTGGGCGGCGGAGGTCGCCAGGGAGTACGCGAAGACCAGCCAGGACAACTTCCGCAGGACCGGGGTGGCCTCGGTGCCGTTCGGGCTCGGCGCCAAGCACTCGGTCGCCGACAAGCTCGTCTACAGCAAGCTGCGGGAGGCCTTCGGCGGCCGGCTGCGGGCCGCGGTGTCCGGGTCGGCGGCGCTCGCGCCCGAGATCGGGTACTTCTTCGCGGGCGCGGGCATCCACATCCTGGAGGGCTACGGCCTCACCGAGACCTCCGCGGCGTCCTTCGTGAACCCCGGCGAGGCGTACCGCACCGGGACCGTCGGCAAGCCGCTGCCTGGCACCGAGGTGCGGATCGCGGACGACGGCGAGATCCTGCTGCGCAGCCCCGGCGTGATGGAGGGCTACCACGGCCAGCCCGACAAGACGGCCGAGGTCCTGGAGTCCGACGGCTGGTTCCACACCGGCGACATCGGGGAGCTGTCCCCCGACGGCTATCTGCGGATCACCGACCGCAAGAAGGACCTGATCAAGACCTCCGGCGGCAAGTACATCGCGCCCGCCGAGGTCGAGGGCCAGTTCAAGGCCGTGTGCCCGTATGTCTCCAACATCCTCGTGCACGGCGCCGACCGGAACTTCTGCACCGCGCTCATCGCCCTCGACGAGCCGTCGATCCTGGGCTGGGCCGAGGAGAACGGCCTCGGCGGCAAGTCCTACGCCGAGGTGATCGCGGCCCCGGCGACGGTCACGCTCATCGAGGGGTACGTGAAGCAGCTCAACGACGGCCTGCAGCGCTGGCAGACCGTCAAGAAGTTCAAGCTGCTCCCTCGTGACCTCGACGTCGAGCACGGCGAGCTGACGCCGAGCCTGAAGCTGAAGCGGCCGGTCGTGGAGCGCGAGTACAAGGCGCTGATCGAGGAGATGTACGCGGGCTCGCGCGAGGCCTGAGCGCACGCGGGCGCGCGCGGGGCGGTGAACGCGCACACGGGCGGGGCCCCTGTGCTCGCGCGCCCCGCGGCGCTCACGTGCCCTGCGGCAATCACGTGCTCCGCAGCGCTCACGTGCCCCGCACGCGCCGCATCTCCCGCAGCAGTTCCTCCATGTGCGCCACGTGGTGGCGCAGTTCCAGTACGTCGGTCAGGCTGCTGGCCGCCATATGTCGCTCGATCGCGGACAGCCGTGCGGACAGTTCGTCGAACTGCACCTGCTCGCGCGCCAGCATGTGCTCCAACTGCTGGTTCTTGCGGTGCAGTTCGAGGAAGACCGTGACCTTGGCGCGCAGCACCCAGGGGTCGAAGGGCTTGGTGAGGTAGTCCGCCGCGCCGGTCGCGTAGCCGCGGAAGGCGTAGCCCGCGTCGTTGTCCGTGCCCGTCAGGAAGATGATGGGCACGTCCTTCGTCTGGTCGAGGCGCTTGATGTTGGACGCCGTCTCGAAGCCGTCCATGCCCGGCATCCGCACGTCCAGGAGGATCACGGCGAACCGCTGCCGCAGCAGCGCCTTCATCGCCTCCTCCCCGGAACGGGCCCGCACGAGCGGCTCGTTGAGGGAGCCCAGGACCGCCTCCAGGGCCATCAGGTTGTCCTCCATGTCGTCGACCAGGAGGATGCTGGCGCGGTTGTCGGTCGGCGCCTCTGTGCTCATGGTGACAAGTGCCTCACTCAGTCGTGGGCGGCCCGGCAGGCTCCCCCCGCCTGCCGGGTCGCTCCGAGTCAACGGAATCGGTGGGTTCAACGAGGTCGACCTGGTCGATGGGGGCGACGAGATCGACGGGGCCGACGCGGTCGGCTGCTGCCAGGTCGGCCGCGGGTGGCGCCGGCGGCTCAGGGGCGGAGTCTTCCAGGGCCGCGTCGGCCTGCTTGTAGAACGAGGCACCCTCGGGGTCCAGGAGCGTGCACACGGCCATGAGCAGTTGGTCCACGTCCACCGGCTTCGGTACGTAGTCGGTGGCGCCCTGCGAGATGGCCTTCTCGCGGTCGCCGGGCATCGCCTTCGCGGTGAGGGCGACGATCGGCAGACCGGTCCAGCGGGGGGTGCGGCGGATGGCCGCGATGGTCTCGTACCCGTCCATCTCCGGCATCATGATGTCCATCAGGATCAGGTCGGTGTCGGGGTTGCGCTCCAGGGTCTCGATGCCCTCGCGGCCGTTCTCGGCGTAGAGCACGACCAGGCCCACGCGGCTGAGGACATGGGTCAGGGCGAAGACGTTGCGGATGTCGTCGTCGACGATGAGCACCCGGCGGCCCGGCAGTATCCGGCCCGCACGCCCCTCCTTCCACACCTCCAGCTTGGTCGGCGCCGGCCAGTTCTCGTCGGTCTCCGGCAGGGTGTGCGCGGTCGAGGCGGTCTCGTCGTGCGGGACCGGGGCGGGCGTGGTGCGCGCGGAGGCGTACGCCGCGGCCGCCGCGCCGTGGCCGGGGTGCACCACGGGCACGTACAGCGTGAAGGTGGAGCCCTCGCCGGGCCTGCTCTCGGCGGTGATGCGGCCGCCGAGCAGACCGGCGATCTCGCGGCTGATGGACAGGCCGAGGCCGGTGCCGCCGTACTTGCGGTTGGTGGTGCCGTCGACCTGCTGGAACGCCTCGAAGATCACCGGGAGTTGTTCGGGCGGGATGCCGATGCCGGTGTCCTGGACGGAGAAGCTGATCAGGTCGCCGCGGTCGCTCAGCAGCGGGTCGGGGGAGTGCGTGACGTGCTGCACGCGCAGCTCGACGCGGCCGTTCGCGGTGAACTTGACCGCGTTCGAGAGGAGGTTGCGCAGGATCTGCTGGAGCCGCTGCTCGTCGGAGAACATCTCCCGCGGCACGTCGTGGCCGACCGTCACGTCGAAGGCGAGGCCCCGGTCGAGGGTGAGCGGCCGGAACGTGGCGTGCACATAGTCCAGGACCTTGATCAGCGGGAGCTTCTTGGGGCGTACGTCCATGCGGCCCGCCTCGATCTTCGACAGGTCGAGGATGTCGTTGATGAGCTGGAGCAGGTCGGATCCTGAGCGGTGGATGGTGGTCGCGAACTGCACCTCCTGGTCGGAGAGATGGCTGTCGGGGTTGTCGGAGAGCAGCCGGGCGAGGATCAGCAGGGAGTTCAGCGGGGTGCGCAGCTCGTGCGACATGTTCGCGAGGAACTCCGACTTGTACTGCGAGGACGTGGCGAGCAGGGCCGCCTTCTCTTCCAGCTCGGCGTTGGAGCGGCGCAGCTCGGCCTGCTGGCGCTGGAGTTCGTCGGAGCGCTCCTGGAGCTGGGTGGCGAGCCGCTGGGACTCGCTGAGCAGTGACTCGGTGCGGGAGTTGGCGATGATGGTGTTGATGGCGACGCCGATGGTGTTCACGAACTGGTCGAAGAACGCCAGGTGGACGTCGGAGAAGCGGGAGAACGTGGCCAGCTCGATGACGCCGAGCAGCTTGTCCTCGAAGAGGATCGGGATGATGACGACGCTGGCCGGTGAGGCGTCCCCGAGCCCCGAGTGGATCTTGATGTAGTCGGGCGGGACCTCGTCGAGGAGGATGCGCTTCTTCTCCAGTGCGGCCTGGCGCACCAGGCCGTGCGCGGGCATGCCGCCGGTGTCGACGAGGAAGCCCTCCTCCTCGGTGGCGCTGCCCTGCGCGGAGCCGTAACCGGCGATGAAGGCGAGGCCCTTGGCGGGCGCGGTCTGCAGCGGCACGGTGCCGTCTGCGTCCGGGTCGGCCAGGAAGAACGCGCCGTACCCGGCGTTCACCAGCGGTGTCAGCTCGCGCAGGATCAGGTCGGCGACCTCCATCAGGTCCCGGTGGCCCTGCATCAGGCCGGCGAGGCGGGCGAGGTTGGACTCCAACCAGTCCTTGGCGCGGGTGGTCTCGCGCAGGTTGGACACCATCAGGTTGATGTTGTCCTTCAGCTCGGCGACCTCGCCCCGGGGCTCGACGGTGATGGAGCGGGACATGTCGCCCTGCGCCACGGCCGACGCGACCTCGGCGATCGCGCGCACCTGGGTGGTCAGGTTCAGGGCGAGCTCGTTCACGTTGGTGGTGAGGCGCTTCCAGGTGCCGTACACGCCCTCGACGCGGGCCTGGCCGCCGAGCTGGCCCTCCGAGCCGACCTCGCGGGCCACGCGCGTGACCTCCGAGGAGAACGACGACAGCGTGTCCACCATGGTGTTGATGGTGGTCTTCAGCTCCAGGATCTCGCCGCGCGCGTCCACGTCGATCTTCTTCGACAGGTCGCCCTGGGCGACGGCGGTCGCGACCTGCGCGATGTTGCGGACCTGCCCGGTCAGGTTGTCCGCCATGTAGTTGACGTTGTCGGTGAGGTCCTTCCACACGCCCGACACGCCGAGCACCTGGGCGCGGCCGCCGAGGCGGCCGTCGGTGCCGACCTCACGGGCCACGCGGGTCACTTCGGCGGCGAAGGCGCGCAGCTGCTCCACCATCGTGTTGACGGTGTCCTTGAGCTCCAGGATCTCGCCGCGCGCCGTCACCGTGATCATCTTGGACAGGTCGCCGTTGGCGACGGCGGTGGTGACCTGGGCGATGTTGCGGACCTGGGAGGTGAGGTTCGACGCCATGAAGTTGACGTTGTCCGTCAGCTCCTTCCAGACGCCGCTGACGCCCCGCACCTGCGCCTGACCGCCGAGGTTGCCCTCGGTGCCGACCTCGCGGGCGACGCGGGTGACCTCGTCGGCGAACGCCGAGAGCTGGTCGACCATCGTGTTGATCGTCGACTTCAGCTCCAGGATCTCGCCCTTGGCCTCCACGGTGATCTTCTTCGACAGATCGCCCTGGGCGACGGCCGTCGACACCAGGGCGATGTTGCGGACCTGCGAAGTGAGGTTGTCCGCCATGAAGTTGACGTTGTCGGTGAGGTCCTTCCAGACCCCCGAGACGCCGCGCACGTGGGCGCGCCCGCCGAGGTTTCCCTCGGTGCCGACCTCGCGGGCGACCCTCGTCACCTCGTCGGCGAACGCGGAGAGCTGGTCGACCATCGTGTTGACGGTGTCCTTGAGCTCCAGGATCTCGCCGCGCGCGTCCACGGTGATCTTCTGGCTCAGGTCGCCGTTGGCGACGGCGGTGGTGACCTGGGCGATGTTGCGGACCTGGGAGGTGAGGTTCGACGCCATGAAGTTGACGTTGTCGGTGAGGTCCTTCCACACCCCCGACACGCCCCGGGCCTGCGCGCGCCCGCCGAGCCGCCCCTCCGTGCCGACCTCGCGGGCGACACGCGTCACCTCGGCCGCGAACGCGGAGAGCTGTTCGACCATCGTGTTGACGGTGAGCTTCAGTTCGAGGAGCTCACCGGTGGCCTCGACGGTGACCGTGCGCGTCAGGTCGCCCTGCGCGACGGCCGTGGTGACCAGGGCGATGTCGCGCACCTGGGCGGTGAGGCGGGACGCCATCGTGTTGACGGCCTCCGTCACGTCGCGCCAGCTCCCGGACAGGCCGCGGACCTTGGCGCGCCCGCCGAGCCGCCCCTCGGTGCCGACCTCGCGGGCCACCCGCGTCACTTCGCCCGTGAAGAGTGAGAGCTGGTCGACCATCGTGTTGACGGCGCGCCCGAGGCGGCGCAGGTCGCCGCGCAGCTCCCGGGACCCGTCGTGCAGGTCGACGCGCTGGGTGAGGTCGCCGCCCGCGACAGCGTTCAGGACCCGGGTCGCGTTCGTGGCGGGCGCGACCAGGGAGTCCAGGAGCGAGTTCACCTCGATGATCCGAGTGGCCCAGCTGCCCTGCCCCGGGCTCGCCGTGAACCGGGTGTCGAGGCGGCCGTGCCGGACCATCTCCCGGCGTACGCGCAGGAGTTCGCCGTCGAAGTGGGTGGAGCGGTCCACCAGTTCGTTGAAGACCGTGACCAGCTCGGCGACCAGGCCCGAACTGGTGTGCGGGGCCTTGGTGAAGTTGCCGTCGCGGGCGGCCCGCATGGCGGCGAGCAGGACGCGCAGATCGGCGGCGGACTCGCCCGACGGGTCGCCGGGGGCCGCGTCCGGGACGGAGTGAGGGCCCTGGTCCGGCGTGCGGGTGGACTTGGGCGGGCGTTTGGGTGACCTCCTGGCCGGGGCCGGGAGCGGCTCCCCGGACGCCGACTCGGGCGCGGGCCCGGACGCCGCCCCGGACGCGGACCCCGCCCCGGACCGGGAGGGCTCCCGAGGCGCGGAGGGCTCCCGGGACGGGGACGGGATCTTGGCGCGGACCGAGCGCCCTGGGTGCTGCTCGGCCGCGGAAACCGAGTGGGCGCACTGCGGCACCGGGGGCGTGAGCAAGGCGTCGAGCGCCGATGAAGCGGATGCGCGCGGGGTGCCCGAGGGGGTCGATCCAAGACCTTTCGGGGTGTCAAGTCCCGCTACGGCAGGGACAGTTGACGGTGACAGAGGGTCAGGGAGCGTCGGGTGCGAGGGCGCCGGGCCGCGGCCGGTGGCGCCCGCGTCGGCTGGCCGGTTCTCGCCGGACGCCACCGCCGCCGCCCGGGGCCGGAATCGGCCACCCGGATCCGCGACGGCCGGTGGGAGCGTTGGGCCGGGGGCCGCCGCGGCACCCGGGGCCGAAATCCGCGCAGGGCTGCCCGTATCGGCAGATGACGGAATCTGACCGCGTCCGAGCGCGGGCGTAGCACTGTTCTCACTCATGGTGGCCCACTTCGGTAACTCGGTGCTTATGGGCCCAGTCAGTCTGTCACTCTGTCCGTGTCGCCTGAGGCGTATTCGTCCGAACTGCTCAGGAGCCGCACTGTGGGGGCCATTCCGATGCAACGGGAGACTACTTTTCGTGCTTCCGCCCAGCCCGCGGCGCGCCCTGGGCCACTGGCCGTGATGCGCACGTCCCTGCCCGGAAACCCGCTGGCGCCCGCCGCGGCCCGCCGGTTCGTCCGGGCGGCGCTCGCCGACTGGACCGAGTTCGGGACGCCCGCCGCCACCGGCATCACCGAGCGGCTCGCCGACGACTCCGTGCTGCTGGTCAGCGAGTTGGTGACGAACGCCGTCGTGCACGCGGGCACCGCCGTCGACGTCCTGTGCCGCTTCGACGAGGGCGCCCCCGGCGAGAGCACCGACGCCCTGGTCGTCGAGGTGTCCGACCACCACCCGGCGCGCGCGGTGCGCAGCGAGCCCCGCGCCCCGCAGCCCGGCACCCCCGAGTACGGCCGCGGTCTGCAACTCGTCGCCGCCCTCTCCGAGTCCTGGGGCATCACCTACCGCTCCGGCACCAAGACCGTCTGGGCCCGGCTGCCTGCCGTGCCTGCCGTGCCTGTTGAGGGGCTCCCGCTCGTCCCGGAGATCGAGACGTACGCCGGTGAACAGGTCCTGCAGCGCGGCCTGTGCGCCGCCGAGATCCTCGCGCCGCTGCCCAGAAGAACCGGCCACGACACCGAGTGGATCAACCGCGGCGCCCTCTCCTTCCTCGCCGAGGCCTCCGACCTGCTCGCCGGGCAGTTCGACGAGAACCTGGTCGCGGCCCTCGCCGGGCAACTGCTCGTCCCCCGCCTCGCGGACTGGTGCGCGGTCTGGCTCGACGACGAGGCCGAGGGCCCCGGGCGCACCCTCGACGGGCGCGCCCCCGGCACCCGCCTCGCGCGCGTCTGGCACACCAGCGAACAGCGCATAGAGGAGCTGCGGAGGCTCCTGGAGAAGGAGCCGCCGCGGCTGACCGAGGCAGTGGGATCCGGCGCGGTGGCCGTGCTGTGGCCCGGGGACGCCCTCGGCGGCGGCGAATCGGGCGGCGCCGCGCTGGCGTACCGCCTGGTGGCGGGCGGCCGGAAGCTCGGCACCCTGGTGATCGGACGGGCCGGCCTCGCGCGCTTCCCGGACGAGGCCAACGGGCTCGTCGAGGACTTCAGCCGCCGCGTCGCCCTCGCCATCAGCGCCGCCCGCCGCTACCAGCGCCAGGCCACCATCAGCCAGGTCCTCCAGCGCGGCCTGCTGCCCAGCGCCGTCGCGGACATCCCCGGCGTGGAGAGCAGCGTCGTGTACGAGCCCCGGGAGCAGGGCGGGCCCGGCGGCGACTTCTACGACGTGTTCCCCGCCGGGCGCGGCCGCTGGTGCTTCGCCCTCGGCGACGTCCAGGGCAAGGGGCCCGAGGCGGCCGTCGTCATCGGGCTCGCCCGGCCCTGGCTGCGGCTCCTCGCCCGCGAGGGCTACCAGGTCGCGGAGGTCCTCGACCGCCTCAACCAGCTCCTCCTCGACGACGCCACGGAGGCCGCCGACGCCGCCGCGGCCGTCCTCGCCCTCGCCGGCGGCCAGGACGAGCCCACCGACGGCCCCACCTCCCGCTTCCTGTCCCTCCTCTACGGCGAGCTGGTGCCCCACGAGAACGGCGTGCGGTGCACCTTGGCGTGCGCAGGGCATCCGCTGCCGCTGGTGCTCGGGGCCGACGGGCAGGTGCGGCCCGTCGCCGCGCCGCAGATGCTGCTCGGTGTCGTCGACGACGAGACGTACACCAGCACCACCTTCGAGCTGCGCACCGGCGACACGCTGCTGTGCGTCACCGACGGGGTCACGGAGCGGCGCTCCGGGCTGCACCTCTTCGACGACGGTGACGGGCTCGCCAAGGCCCTCGCGGGCTGCGCGGGCCTCGACGCGGGGCTCGTCGCCGAGCGGATCAGGCGGCTCGTCCACGAGTTCTCGCAGCGGCCGCCGGACGATGATCTGGCGTTGCTGGTGCTCAAGGCGGAGTGAAGGGGCGGGGGCCTGCGCGGGGCGCCCCAGGCCCACCCCTTCACCGAAACTGGGGCTCCGCCCCAGACCCCGCTCCTCAATCGCCGGAGGGGCTGGAAAATCCAGCCCCTCCGGCGATTGGCCGGGAACCCCGGCGCGTCCGGGACAATGGAAGGTATGCCTTCCGTACTGCCCGATGGTGAGCCCATGCCCGAGGACGGGGCGCTGCCCGCCTCCGCCCTGCTCGGAGCGGGTGAGCGGCCCCTCGGGTTCTACCTGCACGTGCCGTACTGCGCGACCCGCTGCGGCTACTGCGACTTCAACACCTACACCGCCACCGAGCTGCGCGGCAGCGGCGGCGTCCTCGCCTCCCGCGACAACTACGCCGACACCCTGATCGACGAGGTCCGCCTCGCCCGCAAGGTCCTCGGCGACGACCCGCGCCCCGTGCGGACCGTGTTCGTCGGCGGCGGTACGCCCACGCTGCTCGCCGCCGACGATCTCGTACGGATGCTCGCCGCCGTACGCGACGAGTTCGGCCTCGCCGACGACGCGGAGATCACCACGGAGGCCAACCCGGAGTCCGTCGACCCCGCCTATCTGAGCGCCCTGCGCGAGGGCGGCTTCAACCGGGTCTCCTTCGGCATGCAGAGCGCCAGGCAGCACGTCCTGAAGGTCCTCGACCGCACGCACACCCCCGGGCGGCCCGAGGCCTGCGTCGCCGAGGCGCGCGCCGCGGGCTTCGAGCACGTCAACCTCGACCTCATCTACGGCACCCCCGGGGAGACCGACGACGACTGGCGGGCCTCCCTCGACGCGGCCATCGGCGCCGGGCCCGACCATGTCTCGGCGTACGCGCTGATCGTCGAGGAGGGCACGCAGCTCGCCCGGCGGATCCGGCGCGGGGAGGTGCCCATGACCGACGACGACGTGCACGCGGATCGCTATCTCATCGCCGAGGAGGTTCTCGGGGGCGCCGGGTTCGACTGGTACGAGGTGTCGAACTGGGCCACCTCCGAGGCCGGGCGGTGCCTGCACAACGAGTTGTACTGGCGGGGCGCCGACTGGTGGGGGGCCGGGCCGGGGGCCCACAGCCATGTGGGGGGTGTGCGGTGGTGGAACGTGAAGCATCCCGGTGCGTATGCCGCCGCGCTCGCGGGGGGTCGGTCGCCCGGGGCCGGGCGGGAGGTCCTGTCGGACGAGGATCGGCGGGTCGAGCGGGTGCTGCTTGAGCTGCGGCTGCTTGAGGGGTGCCCGTTGTCCCTCCTGAAGGAGGCGGGGCTTGCCTCTGCGCGGCGGGCGTTGGCTGATGGGTTGCTGGAGGGTGGGCCCTTCGTGCGGGGGCGGGCCGTGCTTACCCTGCGGGGGCGGTTGCTTGCCGACGCCGTCGTGCGGGACCTTGTCGACTGAGCGTTCCGTATGGGGCTGCGCCCCTTGCCCCCCTTTCGGCGCTTCGCGCCTCGTCCTCAAGCGCCGGACGGGCTGAAATGGGCTCGTCCGGTACCTGGGAGGGGCCCTGGGCCTACGGCGCCGTCACGAAATCGATCAGCTCCTCGACCCTTCCCAGCAGCGCTGGCTCCAGGTCCTTGTACGTGTGGACCTTGCCCAGGATGTGCTGCCACGCCGCGCCCGTGTTGTCCGGCCAGCCCAGGGCGCGGCACACGCCCTTCTTCCAGTCCTGGCCGTGGGGGACGCGGGGCCAGGCCGTGATGCCCACCGACGACGGCTTCACGGCCTCCCACACGTCGATGTAGGGGTGGCCGACGATCAGCGCGTGGTCGCTGCTGACGGCCGCGGCGATGCGGGACTCCTTGGAGCCGGGGACCAAGTGGTCGACGAGGATACCGAGGCGGGCGTCCGCGTCGGGGGCGAACGCGTCGACGATCGCGGGCAGGTCGTCGATGCCTTCCAGGTACTCGACGACGACGCCCTCGATGCGCAGGTCGTCGCCCCAGACCTTCTCGACCAGCTCGGCGTCGTGCCGCCCCTCGACGTAGATGCGCCCGGCACGGGCCACGCGCGCCCGCGCGCCCGGCACGGCCAGCGAACCGGATGCGGTGCGTGCGGGCTTGCGGGGTGCGGCGGCGGCCGTCGGGCGGACCAGGGTGACGACCCGGCCCTCCAGGAGGAAGCCGCGTGGCGCCATCGGGAACACGCGGTGCTTGCCGAAGCGGTCCTCCAGGGTCACCGTCGGCCCCTCGGCCGTCTTCTCGCAGCGGATCACCGCGCCGCAGAAGCCCGTGGTGACCTCCTCCACGACCAGGTCGGCCTCGGCGGGCACCTCGGGGACGGCGGCCGGCTTCTTCCAGGGCGGGGTCAGGTCCGGGCGGTAGCTGCGCATGGGCCAGACGTTATGGCATGCCGTCAGGCGACACCGAACCGCCGGGCAAGGTCGTCGCGTTGGCGGCGTACGAAGGCGGCGTCCACGACGGCCCCGTGCCCCGGCACGTACACCGCGTCCTCGCCGCCCAGGTCGAGGAGCCGGTCGAGGGCGGCGGGCCAGTGCCGGGGCGCCGCGTCCGGGCCGGCCTGCGGTTCGCCGGACTCCTCGACGAGGTCGCCGCAGAAGACCACCTCGGGCTCGCCGGGGCCGCCCGGCACGAGGACGGCGAGGTCGTGGCCGGTGTGCCCGGGGCCGACGTTGGCGAGCAGCACCTGGAGGCCGCCGAGGTCGAGGGTCCACTCCCCGCACACCAGGTGGCGGGGCTGGACGAGGAGGTCGGCGGCCTCGTCGGCGGCGGCCGGGTCGAGGCCCTGGGCGACGGCGTCGGCGCGCAGCCCCTCGCGGTCGTGGTCGAGGACGGTGTCGAGGCCGACGGCGCCGAACACCTCGACGCCCGCGAACGCCGCCGCACCGAGGACGTGGTCGAAGTGCGGGTGGGTGAGCGCGAGATGGGTCACACGGCGGCCGTCGCCGAGCAGCCGCCGGGCGTCGGCGCGCAGCCGGGAGCCCTCGCGCAGGCTGGACCCGGCCTCGATCATGAGGGCGGCGCCGGTGCCGACGACGAGCCCGGCCGTGCAGTCCCACACGGGCAGCCTGCACCGCCCCACGCGCGCGGCGAGCCGTTCCCAGCCCGCGTCCTCCCAGGCCGGGGCGGAGGCGGGGGAGGGCGTGGTCGTGGCCGTATCCATGAGGGTGACGCTAGCGCCGACGGGGCGCGGGGGCAGGACGGGGGCGCCCTCGGGACGGCAGGGAAGGTGGCCAGGGTGTCCGTCGGCGTGACAAGGCAGGACATGGGCGGCACCCGTCGGCATGACAACGGGGTCGGCCCTTGCCGGGCCTGTACCCACCGGCCGTACACTGACTCGGTGAAGGCTGGCACTCGCCCGGGGTGAGTGCCAGGGTGAGGGGCCACCACCGGGGGCTCGGGGCGAGGGACGGCAGCTGGAGGTGCGCGATGCTCAGTGAACGCAGGCTGGAAGTGCTGCGCGCCATCGTCCACGACTACGTGGGCACGGAGGAGCCGGTCGGCTCCAAGGCGCTCACCGAACGCCACCACCTCGGCGTCTCCCCGGCGACGGTCCGCAACGACATGGCCGCGCTCGAGGAGGAAGGGTTCATCGCCCAGCCGCACACCAGCGCCGGGCGGATCCCGACCGACAAGGGGTACCGCCTGTTCGTGGACCGGCTCGCAGGCGTCAAGCCGATGACGGCGCCGGAGCGGCGCGCGATCCATCACTTCCTGGACGGCGCGGTCGACCTGGACGACGTCGTCGGGCGCACGGTGCGGCTGCTCGCGCAGCTGACCCGGCAGGTCGCGGTGGTGCAGTATCCGTCGCTGACCCGCTCCACGGTGCGGCACGTGGAACTGCTCTCGCTGGCTCCGGCCCGCCTGATGCTGGTCCTCATCACCGACACCGGGCGGGTCGAGCAGCGCATGATCGACTGCCCGGCGCCGTTCGGTGAGACGTCGCTCGCGGATCTGCGGGCGCGGCTCAACAGCCGGGTCGCGGGCCGCCGCTTCTCGGACGTGCCGCAACTGGTGCAGGACCTGGCCGAATCCTTCGACAAGGACGACCGGGGCACGGTGACGACCGTCCTCTCCACCCTCCTGGAAACGCTGGTGGAGGAGACCGAGGAGCGGCTGATGATCGGCGGCACCGCCAATCTCACCCGCTTCGGACATGACTTTCCCCTCACCATCAGGCCCGTCCTTGAGGCACTCGAGGAGCAGGTCGTCCTCCTCAAGTTGCTTGGTGAGGCGACGGATTCGGGCATGACCGTCAAGATCGGGCACGAGAACGCCCACGAGGGGCTCAGCTCCACGTCGGTGGTCTCCGTCGGCTACGGTTCGGGGAGCGAGGCAGTGGCCAAGCTGGGCGTGGTCGGACCGACCCGCATGGACTATCCGGGAACGATGGGAGCAGTACGCGCAGTGGCACGTTACGTCGGACAGATCCTGGCGGAGTCGTAAGTGGCCACGGACTACTACGCCGTACTAGGCGTGCGCCGCGACGCTTCCCAGGACGACATCAAGAAGGCCTTCCGGCGGCTCGCTCGCGAGCTGCACCCGGACGTCAACCCTGACCCGAAGACGCAAGAGCGCTTCAAGGAGATCAACGCCGCGTACGAGGTGTTGTCGGACCCGCAGAAGAAGCAGGTCTACGACCTCGGCGGGGACCCGCTGTCCCAGGCCGGCGGCGCCGGTGGCGCGGGCGGCTTCGGAGCGGGTGGCTTCGGCAACTTCTCCGACATCATGGACGCGTTCTTCGGCACGGCGTCGCAGCGCGGGCCGCGTTCGCGCACCCGGCGCGGGCAGGACGCCATGATCCGCCTGGAGATCGACCTCGAAGAGGCGGCCTTCGGCACCACGAAGGACATCCAGGTCGACACGGCCGTCGTCTGTACGACGTGTTCCGGCGAAGGTGCCGCGCCCGGTACCTCCGCGCAGACCTGTGACATGTGCCGCGGTCGCGGTGAGGTGTCGCAGGTCACGCGGTCCTTCCTCGGCCAGGTCATGACCTCGCGGCCCTGCCCGCAGTGCCAGGGCTTCGGGACCGTCGTGCCGACGCCGTGCCCCGAGTGTGCGGGCGACGGGCGCATCCGCTCCCGGCGCACGCTCACCGTGAAGATCCCCGCCGGTGTCGACAACGGCACCCGGATCCAGCTCGCGGGCGAGGGCGAGGTCGGCCCCGGCGGCGGCCCCGCCGGTGACCTCTACGTCGAGATCCACGAGCTGCCGCACGCCGTGTTCCAGCGGCGCGGCGACGATCTGCACTGCACCGTCACACTGCCGATGACGGCGGCGGCGCTCGGCACGAAGGTGCCGCTGGAGACGCTCGACGGCATGGAGGAGGTCGACATCCGGCCCGGCACGCAGTCCGGCCAGTCGATCCCCCTGCACGGGCGGGGCGTCACCCACCTGCGCGGCGGCGGGCGCGGCGACCTCATCGTGCACGTCGAGGTGCTCACGCCGTCCAAGCTCGATCCCGAGCAGGAGCGGTTGCTGCGGGAGCTCGCGCAGCTGCGGGGCGAGGAGCGGCCCACGGGGCAGTTCCAGCCGGGGCAGCAGGGCCTGTTCTCCCGCCTGAAGGATGCGTTCAACGGGCGGTAGCGCCTTGAGCGGCCCGGGGTGGGCGTGGAAATCCACGCCCACCCCGGGCCGACTTGTGCCCCTCCCTTGTCGTCATGGTGCCGTCGTACTGGGCTGTGCCCACCCGTTCCGCCCTCTGGGCGGACCAGCTGCCCACAGAGGTGGGACGGGTCCTTCCTCCGCCCCGGTGCGGGATCACGGGTGGGTGGGTGGGAGGCATCCGCCGCGGAGCGGCGGGACGGGAGGCAGGACGGGGCCGCACGTGGACCCCGGACAAGGCGCCCCCGCCAGACGTGGCACGATGCCGGTATGTCCTCCGCGTTCACCGATCTCTGTCGCTATCCGATCGTGCAGGCCCCGATGGCGGGCGGTGGCTCGACCCCGCAGCTGGTGGCGGCTGTCGCTGAGGCCGGGGGGCTCGGCTGCCTGGCCGCCGGGTACAAAACCGCCGACGGGATGTACCAGGAGATCAAGCAGGTCAGGAGCCTGACGGCGCGGCCGTTCGGGGTGAACCTGTTCATGCCGCAGCCGGAGTATGCCGACCCCGCAGCCGTCGAGGTGTACCGCAATCAGCTAGCGGGCGAGGCCACCTGGTACGAGACGCAGCTCGGCGACACCGACGGCAAGCGCGACGACGGCTACGACGCGAAGCTCGCGATCCTGCTCGACGACCCGGTGCCGCTGGTGTCGTTCACGTTCGGCTGCCCCACCCGGGAGGTCGTCCAGGCCTTCGACCGCGTCGGCACCCGCACGGTCGTCACCGTCACCACGCCCGAGGAGGCCCGCGCGGCCCAGCGGGCGGCCGCCGACGCCGTCTGCGTCCAGGGCATCGAGGCGGGCGGCCACCAGGGCACGCACCGCGACAACCCGGAGGCGGACGGCTCCGGCATCGGCCTGCTCAGCCTGATCGCGCAGGTCAGGGAGACGGTGCAGCTGCCCGTGATCGCCGCGGGCGGCCTGATGCGCGGCGGCCAGATCGCCGCGGTCCTCGCCGCGGGCGCGGACTTCGCCCAGCTCGGCACGGCGTTCCTGGTCACGCCCGAGTCGGGCGCGCAGCCGCTGCACAAGCAGGCCATGACGAACCCGCTGTTCGGGCACACCGAGCTGACCCGCGCGTTCTCGGGCCGCCCCGCGCGCGGCCTGGTCAACCGCTTCATGCGCGAGCACGGCCCGTACGCCCCGGCCGCGTACCCGCAGGTGCACTATCTGACGGCCGGGCTCCGCAAGGCCGCGGCGAAGGCCGGGGACCCGCAGGCCATGGCGCTGTGGGCGGGCCAGGGCCACCGCCTGGCGCGGGCGCTGCCCGCGGGCGAGCTGATGGAGGTCCTGGTCGCCGAGCTCGAAGAGGCGAAGGCCACGTTCGCCGCGCGGGGTGCGGTGTGACGGCGCCGGTCTTCGTCGTCGAGGACTTCCGGGGCGCGGCCCCGGGCGGCGCGTACGTCCTGGAAGGCCCCGAGGGGCGGCACGCGGTGTCCGTGAAGCGGCTGCACGCGGGCGAGGACGTCGTCCTCACCGACGGCGCCGGACGCTGGGCGCACGGCGTCGTCGCGGACACCGAGGGCAAGGACCGCCTGACGGTGTCCCTGGACGCCGACGGCGTACGCGAGGAGGACGCGCAGACGCCCCGGATCACCGTCGTACAGGCGCTGCCCAAGGGCGACCGGGGCGAGCTGGCCGTGGAGACCATGACGGAGACCGGCGTGGACGCCGTCGTGCCCTGGGCCGCGTCCCGCTGCATCACGCAGTGGAAGGGCGAGCGCGGCCAGAAGGCGCTCGGCAAGTGGCGGGCGACGGCACGCGAGGCGGGCAAGCAGTCGCGCCGCGTGCGCTTCCCCGAGGTCGCGGAGCTCGCCACGACCAAGCAGGTCGCGGCGCTCCTCGCGGACGCGGACCTCGCCGCGGTCCTGCACGAGGAGAGCAGCGAACCGCTGGCCACCGCCGCCCTGCCCACGACCGGCCACATCGTGCTCGTCGTCGGCCCCGAGGGCGGCGTCTCCCCGGACGAACTCGCGGCGTTCGCGCAGGCGGGTGCCAAGCCCTGCCGGCTCGGGCGTAGCGTGTTGCGCACGTCGACCGCGGGCACCGCGGCGACCGCCCTCCTCCTCGGCCGGACCGGACGCTGGTCCTGAATCCCGCCCGAAAGGCAGCCCCGTGGAACTCGCCCAGGTACGCCTGCTCGTCACCGACTTCCCCGCCTGCTACCGCTTCTACGCCGATGTGCTCGGCCTGAAGCCCCAGTCGGGCGCCGCGAGCGGACCGTACGAGAAGTTCAGCCCCACGACGGGCTCCGCGGGCATCGCGCTGCAGGACCGCACGGTGATGGCCGAACTCCTCGGCGAGCTGGCCGAGTCGGCGACGGGGCACCGCTCCCTGGTGGTGCTGCGCGTCGACGACCTGGACGCGTACTGCGAGCGGATCACCGGGCGCGGCGCCGAGCTGACGCACGGGCCCGCGCCCATGACGGACCGGATGCGGGTGGCCCACCTCAAGGATCCCGAGGGGAACCTGGTGGAGCTCCAGGAGTGGCTGCTGCTGCGCACGGACCGCGCCTGAGCGGACCCGGAAGGGCCGGGAAGCTCCGGAGGCGGCCCCGAAGGGGCTTGTGGGCAGGGGCGGTTACTGGACAGTTGGCCGCAAGCGCTCTACCGCCGTGCCGTCCGCGGTGGCACCCTGCCGCTCATGGGGGCACTGAGGCGAACACCGCGATCACCGTCACCGCGTTCCCGGCGGGCGCGGCGACCACGGCGCGTCCTCGTCGCCGTGACGGCCGCCGTGGCCGCCGGTGCGGGAGCCGCCGCGTGCGACCCCGTCGAGGGCAACATGAGCACGTCCGCCGTCGCGATCACCACCGACAAGATGGGCACCCGGGAGCTGGAGCGGCAGCACGCCGACGTGGACTGGCTGACCTGCACGGCCTCCTTCATCGGCAAGCCCAGGAAGGCCTCGGACTCCGACGAGCAGCGGGACGCCGAGGTCGACTGCCGGGGCCAGTCCGACGACGACAAGGTCATCACCATCAAGGGCCGGGTGACGGAGGTCCGCAACGGCGCCTGCGTACGCGGCAGTCTGACCGCGAAGGTCGGCCGCGAGGAGTGGTTCCGCGTCGACGCCCTGGGCAACTGCGACCACACGCCCGACGATGACGACAACGACGACGGCGGCAACAACGGCAACGGTCACGACGGCAACAACGACAACGACGGCAACAGCAACGACGACGGCAACAGCAACGACGACAACGCCGGCCATGAGAAGCCCGATCCCGGGCCCACCGCCACCGTCACCGTGACCGAACAGCCCGACGAGGAACCGGGCAAGTGATCCAAAACGACCCCGCCCCGCGCGGCGCCTGCTTAGGCTGACCGTGTGACTCAGCCTGCCTACCTCCGGTTTCCGCACCTGCGCGGCGAGTTGATCGCCTTCACCGCAGAGGACGACGTCTGGCTCGCCCCGCTCGACGGCGGCCGCGCCTGGCGGGTCAGCGCCGACAACGTACCCGTGACCCAGCCACGGATCTCCCCGGACGGCACCACCGTCGCGTGGACGTCCACCCGCGACGGCGCCCCCGAGGTGCACGTCGCGCCCGTGGCCGGCGGCCCCACCCGGCGCCTGACGTACTGGGGCAGCGCGAAGACGTCCGTGCGCGGCTGGACCGCCGACGGGCGGGTCCTCGCCATCAGCACGCAGGGCGAGGCCTCGCTGCGCCGCGCCCGGGCGCGCGCGGTGCCGCTCGACGGCGGGCCCGCCGAGATGCTGCCGTACGGGCTCGTCGGGGACGTCGCGTACGGCCCCGGGGGGCAAGTCCTGCTCCTGTCCGCGCCGATGGGGCGCGAGGCCGCCTGGTGGAAGCGGTACCGGGGCGGCACCGCGGGCAAGCTGTGGATCCGGCGGAGCGCCGACGAGGACGGGCCCGAGCCCCGCTTCGCCCGGCTGCACGCCGACCTCGACGGGAACATCGAGTACCCGATGTGGGTCGGCGACCGCGTCGCCTTCCTCAGCGACCACGAGGGCGTCGGCGCCGTGTACTCCTCGCTGCCCGACGGCACCGACCTGCGCCGCCACACGCCTGTCGACGGTTTCTACGCCCGGCACGCCGCCACCGACGGCACCCGCGTGACGTACACCGCCGCGGGTGAACTCTGGCTCCTCGACGACCTCACCGACCCCGCCGCCGAGCCGCGCCGCCTGGACATCGTCCTCGGCGGGCAGCGCACCGACCTCCAGCCGCATCCGGTGAGCGCCGCCCGCTGGTTCGGGGCCGCCGCGCCCGACCACACCGGGCGCGGCAGCGCGGTGGCCGTGCGCGGCGCCGTGCACTGGGTCACGCACCGCGAGGGGCCCGCCCGCGCGCTCGCCGCCGAGCCGGGGGTGCGGGCACGCCTTCCGCGCACGTTCCGCGTCGACGGCGAGGAGCACGTGGTGTGGGTGACGGACGCCGAGGGCGACGACGCCCTGGAGTTCGCGCCCGCCACCGGCCTCACACCGGGGGCGACGCCGCGGCGGCTCGCCGCCGGACAGCTCGGCCGGGTCCTCGCGCTCGCCATGGCGCCCGACGGCAGCCGGGCGGCCGTCGCCACGCACGACGGCCGGGTGCTGTTCGTGGAGCGCGAGAGCGGCGAGGTGCGCGAGGTGGACCGCGCCGAGCACGGCGAGGCCACCGGGCTCGTCTTCTCGCCCGACTCCGCGTGGCTCGCCTGGTCGCACCCCGGGCCGCGGCCGCTGCGCCAGCTCAAGCTCGCCAACACCGCCGACCTGTCGGTGTCGGAGGCCACCCAGCTCAGGTTCCGTGACTACAGCCCGGCGTTCACCCTCGACGGCAAGCACCTCGCGTTCCTGTCCGCGCGGTCCTTCGACCCCGTCTACGACGACCACGTCTTCGACCTCGCGTTCGTCGGCGGCGCCCGGCCGCACCTGATCACCCTCGCGGCCACGACGCCCTCGCCGTTCGGGCCGCAGCGGCACGGCCGGGCCTTCGAAAGCCCGGACGCGCCGGGCGCGGAGACGCCCGACAGCGAGGGCACGCCCACGACCCGCGTCGACCTCGACGGGCTCACCGAGCGCGTCGTGCCGTTCCCCGTGGAGGCCGCCCGCTACTCCACGCTGCGCGCCGCCAAGGACGGCCTGCTGTGGCTGCGCCACCCCGTGCACGGCGTGCTCGGGGCGTCCCGCGCCACGCCGACCGACCCCGACCCCAGCTCCGAGCTGGAGCGCTACGACCTCGCCCAGCACCGCGTGGAGGAACTCGCCGGTGTCGCCGAGCACTTCGCGGTCACCGGCGACGGCAAGCGGGTGCTGCTGTGGGCCGACGGCAAGCTGAAGGTCGTGCCCAGCGACCGGCGGGCGTCCGGCGACGAGGACAGCGACACGAACATCACCGTCGACCTCGGCCGCGTACGCCAGTACATCGACCCGGCGGCGGAGTGGCGGCAGATGTACGACGAGGCGGGGCGCCTCATGCGGGACAACTTCTGGCGGCCCGACATGGGCGGCGTCGACTGGGACGGCGTCCTGGAGCGCTACCGCCCCGTCCTCGCCCGCGTCGCCACCCACGACGACCTCGTGGACCTGCTCTGGGAGGTGCAGGGCGAGCTGGGCACCTCGCACGCCTACGTCACGCCGCGCGGCGGCTGGGGCGGCGGGGCCCGGCAGGGGCTGCTCGGCGTGGACCTGTCGCGGGGCGAGGACGGGGCGTGGCGTGTCGACCGCGTGCTGCCGTCCGAGACGTCCGACCCGCACGCGCGCTCGCCGCTGGCCGCGCCCGGCGTCGCGGTGCGCGCGGGCGACGCGATCCTCGCCGTCGGCGGGCGGCCCGTCGACCCGGTGACCGGGCCCGGGCCGCTGCTCGTCGGCACCGCGGGCAAGCCCGTCGAGCTGACCGTGTCGCCCGCGGGCGGCGGCGACCCCCGGCACGCCGTCGTCGTCCCCGTCGACGACGAGGAGCCGCTGCGCTACCACGCGTGGGTCGCCGACCGGCGGGCCTACGTCCACGAGCGCTCCGGCGGCCGGCTCGGCTATCTGCACGTGCCCGACATGCAGGCGCCCGGCTGGGCGCAGATCCACCGGGACCTCAGGATCGAGGTCGCCCGCGAGGGCCTGGTCGTGGACGTGCGCGAGAACCGCGGCGGGCACACCTCGCAGCTCGTCGTGGAGAAGCTGGCCCGGCGCATCGTCGGCTGGGACCTGCCGCGCGGCTCGGGGCCGCTCAGCTACCCGGGGGACGCGCCGCGCGGGCCCGTCGTCGCCGTCGCCAACGAGTTCTCCGGCTCCGACGGCGACATCGTGAACGCCGCGATCAAGGCCCTCGGCATCGGTCCCGTCGTCGGTACGCGCACGTGGGGCGGCGTCGTCGGCATAGACAGCCGGTACCACCTCGTCGACGGCACGCTGGTGACGCAGCCCAAGTACGCCTTCTGGCTGGAGGGGTACGGGTGGGGCGTCGAGAACTACGGCGTCGACCCGGACGTCGAGGTCGTGGTCACGCCCGAGGACTACGCCGCCGGGAGGGATCCGCAGCTCGACGCGGCTGTACGTGTTGCGCTCGCGGCGTTGGACGAGACCCCGGCGAAGGCTGCGCCGGCCTTGCCCGGGGCGGGGGCGCCGTCGGCCTGACGGGTGCCGTCTGCGGCCCAGGGGCCTCGTGCCCTTGGGCCGCCCCCGCCGCACCCCCGGCCGGGCCCCCTGCCGGGCTTCCCACCCGCCCACCCGTTGCGGTCGGACTTCCGGGTGCCCCCGTGCGGCCACCGCCCACCCCCCTCGGCCCGACCCCGTCTCCCCCCACCCCGATACCATGCGACCCAAGCGAACCCAGTGACCCGGGAGGGTGTCCCCATGGCGGGAGAACCGCAGGCCGACTGCCTGTTCTGCAAGATCGTCGCGGGGGACGTGCCCGCGACCGTCGTGCGGGAGACCGAGACGACCGTCGCCTTCCGCGACATCAACCCGCAGGCCCCCACGCACGTCCTCGTCATCCCCAAGGTCCACTACCCGGACGCCGCCTCGCTCGCCGCCGCCGAGCCCGGCATCGCCGGTGACGTGCTGCGCGAGGCCGGTGAGGTCGCCGCGGAGGAGAAGTCCGAGAGCTACCGCATCGTCTTCAACACCGGCGCCGGCGCCGGGCAGACCGTCTTCCACGCGCACGCCCACGTCCTGGGCGGCCGCGGCCTCCAGTGGCCCCCCGGATAGCGGGGCAACGCTCCTTGTCCGTACGTGAACTGGTGGTGCTCGGCACGGCGAGCCAAGTCCCCACCCGGCACCGCAACCACAACGGCTACGTCCTGCTCTGGGACGGCCAGGGCATCATGTTCGACCCCGGCGAGGGCACGCAGCGCCAGATGCTGCGCGCCGGGGTCGCCGCGCACGACCTGCACCGGATCTGCGTGACGCACTTCCACGGAGACCACTCCCTCGGACTTTCCGGGGTGATCCAGCGCATCAACCTCGACCGGGTCCCGCACCCGGTCACCGCCCACTACCCGGCGTCGGGACAGCACTTCTTCGACCGGCTGCGGTACGCGACGGCCTATCGCGAGACCGTGTCGCTCACCGAGGCACCGGCCGCCGCCGACGGACCGCTCGCGACCACCCCCTCGTACACCCTCGACGCGATCCGGCTCTCGCACCCCGTCGAGTCCTTCGGCTACCGCGTCACCGAGCCCGACGGGCGGCGCATGCTGCCGCGGCTGCTCGCCGAGCACGGCGTCAAGGGGCCCGACATCGGGCGGATCCAGAAGGAGGGCCGCCTCGGCGGTGTCACCCTCGACGAGGTCAGCGAGGTGCGGCGCGGCCAGCGGTTCGCCTTCGTGATGGACACCCGGCTCTGCGACGGCGTGCACGCGCTTGCCGAGGGCTGCGACATGCTCGTCATCGAGTCGACCTTCCTCGACGAGGACGAGCGACTCGCCACCGACCACGGCCACCTGACGGCGGGCCAGGCCGCCCGGGTGGCGATCGACGCGGGCGTGCGCCACCTCGTCCTGACGCACTTCAGCCAGCGCTACCCCGACCCGGACGTCTACGAACAACAGGCCCGCGCCGCCGGGTTCGAAGGTGAACTCACCGTCGCCCGCGACCTGTTGCGTGTACCCCTGCCCAAGCGAACCTGAGCACCACCACAGAACTGAGCGAGACCGCACCATGCCCCTCCCCAAGGCCGAACTGCACCTGCACATCGAAGGCACCCTCGAACCCGAACTCGCCTTCGCGCTCGCGGCGCGCAACGGAGTGGAACTTCCCTACGCCGACACCGAAGAGCTCCGCAAGGCCTACCTCTTCGACGACCTCCAGTCCTTCCTCGACCTGTACTACGGCCTGATGGCCGTGCTGCGCACCGAGGCCGACTTCGAGGAACTCGCCGACGCCTACCTCGCGCGGGCGGCCGCGCAGGGCGTGCGGCACGCCGAGATCTTCTTCGACCCGCAGGCGCACACCGCGCGCGGCATCCCCTTCGCCACGGTCGTCGAGGGCCTCGGCCGCGCCCTTGACCGCAGCGAGGAGCGGCACGGCGTCTCCACCCGCCTCATCATGTGCTTCCTGCGCGACCAGTCCGCCGAGTCGGCGATGGCGACCCTGGAGGAGGCCAAGCCGCATCTGCGCCGCATCACCGGCGTGGGCCTGGACTCCGCCGAGGTCGGCCACCCGCCGAGCAAGTTCGCCGCCGTGTACGAGGCCGCGGGCGCGCTCGGACTGCGGAAGGTCGCGCACGCGGGGGAGGAGGGCCCGGCCGCCTATGTGCGTGAGGCCCTGGACGTGCTCGGCGTGGAGCGGATCGACCACGGCCTTCGCTGCATGGAGGACCCGGAGCTTGTGGAGCGCCTGGTGCGGGAGCGGGTGCCGCTGACGCTGTGCCCGCTGTCCAACGTGCGGCTGCGGGCCGTCGACATCCTGGAGGAGCACCCGCTGCCGCGCATGATGGCGGCCGGGCTGCTGTGCACCGTCAACTCCGACGACCCCGCCTACTTCGGCGGCTACGTCGACGACACCTTCCACGCCGTCCACGAGGCCCTGGGCATCGGCCAGGAAGGGCTGCGCGAGCTGGCCCGCAACTCCTTCGAGGCCGCGTTCCTCGACGGCGGCCCCGAGGAGGAGGCGCTGCGCGCGCGGTACCTCGCGGAGGTCGCGGCTTACACGTTCGACTGACGGCGACCGGGCCGTCCCGGCGGCGTGCGACGGCGCGTTGTCACAGGCCTGGGTTACGTTGCCCTCATGGCCGTACCACCCGCTGTACCACCTGGCGTCTCGCAGAAGACCCCCGCCGCGGCTGCGGAGACCGTCGTCGATCCCCTCAAGTCGGCGCGCAGGGCGGGCGATCCGCCCTGCGACGTGTACCTGACGGGGACGGTGTTCCTCGACATCATCTTCACCGGTCTCGACTCCGCGCCCGTGCGCGGCACCGAGTCGTGGGCGCGCGGCATGGGGTCGAGCCCCGGCGGCGTCGCCAACATGGCGAGCGCCCTCGCCCGGCTCGGCCTGCGCACCTCCCTGGCCGCCGCCTTCGGCGACGACCACTACGGGGAGTACTGCTGGGACGCCCTGGAGCGCGGCGAGGGCATCGACCTTTCGTCGTCACGGACCGTGCCCGGCTGGCACTCGCCAGTGACGGTCTCGATGGCGTACGAGGGCGAGCGGACCATGGTCAGCCACGGCCACGAGCCGCCGCCCGACGCGGACTCCCCGGACGGCGGCGCCCCGAAGTGCCCGCCGCGGGCGCGGGCCGCCGTCGCGTCCCTGGTGCCCGGGGTGCGGGCGCCCTGGATCGCCGCCGCGGCCCGGCGCGGCACCCGGATCTTCGCGGACGTCGGCTGGGACGACACCGGGGCCTGGGACCTGGCCGCGCTGCCCGACCTCGCGCACTGTGAGGCGTTCCTGCCGAACGCCCAGGAGGCCATGCGGTACACGGACACAACCTGCCCGCGCGCCGCCGCGCACGCCCTCACCGAGCACGTGCCGCTCGCCGTGGTCACCCTCGGCGCCGAGGGGGCGTACGCGGTCGACGGGCGCACCGGCGAGACCGCGTCCGTGCCCGCCATCGAGGTGGAGGCCCTCGATCCCACGGGGGCGGGCGACGTGTTCGTGGCGGGCTTCGTCACCGGCACGCTGGCCGGGTGGCCGCTCGCCGACCGGCTGGCCTTCGCCGGGCTCACGGCGGCCCTTTCGGTGCAGGAGTTCGGGGGCTCCCTGTCGGCGCCGGGGTGGGCCGAGGTGGCGGCGTGGTGGCGGCGCGTCGGCGAGTTCGACGAGCAGGACCCGGTGGCGCTGCGGCGGTACGCCTTCCTGGAGGACCTGCTGCCCGCGGGCGGCGGCCGGGCCTGGCCGCTGCGGCGCGCGGTCCCGACGATCGGCTTCGGCCGCTCCCTGTAGGCCCCGCCCGGCCCCGCCCGGCTCCGGCGGCCCTCGCTTGCCCTCGCCCGTCCTCATCCGTCCCGGAAAACGGCTTAGGCCTTGTCAGTGGCACGCCGTACGCTTGGCAGTGCAGAAGTCGCCTTCCGGCGAGTCCCTGACGAGGAGGGTTGTGCAGGCCTCTACGGCCGGCCCATGACGCAGACACCGACAGCACAGACCCCTGCGCAGCCGCAGGACGCGGCACAGGACACGGCACGGACGCGGGCGCCCGCGAAGGGCACCGGCAAGGGCATCGGCAAGGCTCATTTCTCCGTCCCCGCCAAGCACCCCATGGTGATGGTCCTGGGCTCCGGAGACGCGCTGCTGCGAGTGATCGAGACGGCCTTCCCGGCGGCCGACATCCACGTCCGGGGCAACGAGATCAGCGCGGTCGGTGACGCCCACGAAGTCGCCCTCATCCAGCGCCTGTTCGACGAGATGATGCTGGTGCTCCGCACCGGGCAGCCGATGACGGAGGACGCAGTGGAACGCTCGATCGCCATGCTCAGGGCGGACGACGCAGGCGAGGCGGACGGCGAGGAGACCCCGGCCGAGGTCCTCACCCAGAACATCCTCTCCTCCCGCGGCCGCACCATCCGCCCCAAGACGCTCAACCAGAAGCGGTACGTCGACGCGATCGACAAGCACACGATCGTGTTCGGCATCGGCCCCGCGGGCACCGGCAAGACCTATCTGGCCATGGCCAAGGCAGTCCAGGCCCTGCAGTCCAAGCAGGTCAGCAGGATCATCCTGACCCGCCCCGCGGTGGAGGCCGGCGAGCGCCTCGGCTTCCTGCCGGGCACGCTCTACGAGAAGATCGACCCGTATCTGCGCCCGCTCTACGACGCGCTGCACGACATGCTGGACCCGGACTCGATCCCGCGCCTCATGGCCGCGGGCACCATCGAGGTCGCCCCGCTGGCGTACATGCGCGGCCGGACGCTGAACGACGCGTTCATCATCCTGGACGAGGCGCAGAACACGAACCCCGAGCAGATGAAGATGTTCCTCACCCGCCTCGGCTTCGAATCGAAGATCGTGATCACGGGCGACGTGACCCAGATCGACCTGCCGAACGGCACGAAGTCCGGTCTGCGCCAGGTCCAGGACATCCTCGACGGGGTGGACGACGTGCACTTCTCCCGGCTCACGTCCTCCGATGTCGTACGGCACAAGCTCGTCGGCCGTATCGTCGACGCGTACGAGAAGTACGACAACGAGAACGGCACGGAGAACGGCTCGCACGCCGGCCGCGGCCGGTCCAGAGGGAAGTAGCGGAACAGCACCATGTCGATCGACGTCAACAACGAATCCGGAACCGAGGTCGACGAGCAGGCGATCCTCGACATCGCCCGCTACGCGCTCGCGCGGATGCGCATCCACCCGCTCTCCGAGCTCTCGGTGATCGTCGTGGACGCCGACGCCATGGAGCAGCTGCACATCCAGTGGATGGACCTGCCCGGACCCACGGACGTCATGTCCTTCCCCATGGACGAGCTGCGCCCGCCCATGAAGGACGACGACGAGCCCCCGCAGGGCCTCCTCGGCGACATCGTGCTCTGCCCCGAGGTCGCCCTCAAGCAGGGCCAGGAGGCGCCGACGCAGCACTCCATGAACGAGGAGCTCCAGCTCCTGACCGTCCATGGGGTGCTGCACCTGCTCGGGTACGACCACGAGGAGCCCGACGAGAAGGCCGAGATGTTCGGCCTGCAGGCGGCCATCGTCGACGGCTGGCGTGCGGAGCAGGGCCTGACCGGCCCGTCCCCGGCGCCCACCGTCTCCTGACGCCATGTCCTTCCAGCTGATCGCCGGCGCGGTCGCCCTGGTCGTGGTGGCCTGGCTCGCCGCCTGCGCCGAGGCGGGCCTGGCCCGGATCTCCAGCTTCCGCGCCGAGGAGGCCGTGCGGTCCGGGCGGCGCGGCAGCGCGAAGCTCGCGCAGGTCGCCGCCGACCCCGTCCGCTATCTGAACGTCGCCCTGCTGGTGCGCGTGACCTGCGAGATGGCGGCCGCCGCCCTCGTCACGTACGCCTGCCTGCAGGCCGTCGACGCCACCTGGGAGGCGCTCGCCATCGCCATCGGCGTGATGGTGCTCGTCAGCTATGTCGCCGTCGGCGTGTCCCCGCGCACCATCGGCCGCCAGCACCCGCTGAACACGGCCACCGCCGCGGCGTACGTGCTGCTGCCGCTGGCCCGCGTCATGGGCCCCATCCCGCCGCTGCTCATCCTCATCGGCAACGCCCTCACGCCCGGCAAGGGCTTCCGGCGCGGCCCGTTCGCCTCCGAGGCGGAGCTGCGGGCCATGGTCGACCTCGCCGAGAAGGAGTCCCTGATCGAGGACGACGAGCGCCGCATGGTGCACTCCGTCTTCGAGCTCGGCGACACCCTGGTGCGCGAAGTCATGGTGCCGCGCACCGACTTGATCTCCATCGAGCGTTTCAAGACCGTCCGCCAGGCGCTGACGCTCGCGCTCCGCTCGGGCTTCTCCCGCATCCCCGTGACCGGCGAGAGCGAGGACGACGTCGTCGGGATCGTGTACTTGAAGGACCTCGTCCGCAAGACGCACATCAACCGCGACGCGGAGAACGACCTCGTCTCCACCGCCATGCGGCCCGCGACGTTCGTGCCCGACACGAAGAACGCCGGGGACCTGCTGCGCGAGATGCAGCAGGAGCGCAACCACGTCGCCGTCGTCATCGACGAGTACGGCGGCACCGCGGGGATCGTCACCATCGAGGACATCCTGGAAGAGATCGTCGGCGAGATCACCGACGAGTACGACCGCGAGCTGCCGCCCGTCGAGGCGCTGGACGGCGACTGCCACCGCGTCACAGCCCGCCTCGACATCGGCGACCTCGGCGAGCTGTACGGCCTGGAGTCCTACGACGACGAGGACGTCGAGACCGTCGGCGGGCTGCTGGCCAAGGCCCTCGGGCGGGTGCCGATCGCCGGGGCGTCGGCCGTCGTGGACCTCCCCGACGGGCGCGCCCTGAAGCTCACCGCCGAGGCGGCGGCCGGGCGGCGCAACAAGATCATCACGGTCCTCGTGGAGCCGGTGGCCCCGGAGGGACCCGGCTCCGGGGAGGGCGGCACGCGATGACCCCTGCCGAACTCCGCGCGTTCTGCCTGTCCTTCAACGACGCCGTGGAGGAGTTCCCCTTCGGGGCGGAGACCTCGGTGTTCAAGGTCGCGGGCAAGATGTTCGCGCTGTCCCACCTGGACGCCGAGCCCCTGACCGTGAACCTCAAGTGCGAGCCGGAGATCGCCCTCCAGCTGCGGGCCGCCCACCCCGAGATCGTGCCGGGGTGGCACATGAACAAGCGCCACTGGAACACGGTGTCCCTGGCCGGGGCGCTCCCCGACCGCCAGGTCCGCGAGCTGATCGAGGACTCGTACGACCTGGTGGTGGCGGGGCTGCCCCGGGCGGTGCGGCTGCGGCTCGACCGGCCCTAGGCGCGGGTGCGGCGGCGCAGGCCCACGGCCACCAGGGCCGCCGTGGCCAGGACGATCAGGGCGTCGAGGGTCAGGACGGTGCGGGTGCCCGCGAGGACGTCCGACGAGGTCGTGGCGAGGACGCCGAGCAGGGGGATGCCGATGGTGATGCCCACCTGCTGGGTCGAGGTGACGAGCCCGGTCGCGAGCCCCTGCTCGGTGTCGGGCACGCCCGACGTCACCGTCACCCCGTACGAGACGATCGCGCCCAGGTGGAACATGCTGGCCACGGAGATCGCGGCGGTCGCGAGCCACACGGACCACGTCTGCTCGCCGACCCCGATGAGCGCCGCCACGAACAGACCCTGGCCGAGCAGCGAACCGACCAGCGTGCGGCGCGGCCCGAAGCGTCCGATGACCTTGGGCGCCAGCATGCCCGCGACGACGGACAGGACGCCCTGCACGCCGAAGACGAGACCGGTCTGGAAGGCGGACAGGTCGAGGACGTCCTGGAAGTAGAGGGTCAGGACGAAGACGACCGTCGACATCATCGAGAAGGTGACGAGACCGCCGAGGTTGCCCCAGGCGACGGTGCGGCGCCGCAGCATCGGCAGCGAGACCAGCGGCGCCGCGGCGCGCGACTCCACGTACCCGAAGAGGGCGAGCAGGCCCACGCCCGCGATCAGCGTGACGATGACGTCGGTGCCGCCGAAGCCGCGCTCGGCGGCGGTGGACAGGGCGTAGATGAGGGCGAGCAGCCCGCCGGTGACGGTGACGGCGCCGGGGATGTCGAGGCGGGGCCGGTCCGGGGTGCGGGACTCCGGGAGCAGACCGGGGGCCAGCGGGAGCACGATCAGGGCGAACAGCGTGAGCAGGCCCATCGTGGAGCGCCAGCCGAGGGTGTCGGTGAGGACGCCGCCGAGGACCATGCCGACGGTGAAGCCGAGGGAGAGCAGCGTGCCGGAGATGCCGAGCGCGCGGTCCCGCTGCGGGCCCTCCGGGAACGTCGTGGTGAGCAGCGACATGCCGGTCGGCACGATCGCCGCCGCGCCCACGCCCTGCAGCGCACGGCCCGCGAGGAACGACGCCGGGTCCCACGCGAACGTGGCGAGCAGCGAGGCCGCGCCGAACAGGGCGAGCCCGCCGAGGAACAGCCTGCGCCGCCCGAAGAGGTCACCGAAGCGCCCGAAGAGCAGCAGGAAGCCGCCGGACGGCAGCGCGAAGGCCGTGACGGCCCACTGGAGCGCGGCATGGCTCATGCCGAGGTCCGAGCCGAGGACGGGCAGGGCCACGTTCAGGACGGAGAAGTCGAGGGCGACCATGAACTGCGCGGCGCACAGCACGAAGAGGATGAGCCGGTCGCGGCGGGAGAGCCGGGGCGGCGGCCCGGCGGGAGCGGTGGCAGCGGCCTGCGGGGACTTGGTGGTGGTGGCCGAGGTGTCTGCGGTGGTCGGGGACGGAGCGGAAGTGTCTATCGCCATGGTCAACAGCGTCCGTCGGCCGGAATAGCCGTGGGGAGCGGGAACTTATGCTGGTGGTGCCAACACCAGGCGCAGCCGCGTACGGATGACAGGGGGAGCGGTGGTCAGCCAGGCCGAGGAGCGGGTCGACGGGGCCGATGGGGCCGACGGGGTGCGGACGCGTCGCCGGGCCGAGCTGCGGGACTTCCTGATGAGCCGGCGGGCCCGGGTGACCCCGGCGGAGGCGGGCCTCCCGGAAGGCGGCGGACGCCGCCGCACGCCGGGCCTTCGGCGCGAGGAGGTCGCCGTGCTCGCGGGCGTCGGTGCCTCCTGGTACCAGTGGCTGGAGCAGGGCCGCGACATCTCGGTGTCCCCGCAGGTCCTGGACGCCGTGGCCCGCGTCCTGAAGATGTCCGGCGCCGAACGCCGCCACCTGTACGTGCTCGCGGGCCTCAACCCGCCCGTGCCGCGGGCCGAGGAGGACGCCGCGGACATGTGCGAGGGCCTGCGGCGGCTCATCGACACCTGGATGCCCTACCCGGCGCACATCATGGACCGCTACTACAACTGCGTCCTCTACAACGACGCCGCCGCGATGGTCCTCAGCATGCGCCCCGGGACCACCCAGAACTGCATCCTCGACTTCTTCACCGACCCCATGTACCGCTCGCGGAGCGTGAGTTGGGAGCAGAACGCGGTGACGCTCGTCGCGCAGTTCCGCGCGGCCTGCTCCGAGCATCCCGAGGACGAGGGCTTCCAGGAGCTGCTCGCGCGGCTGCACGCCTCGGGCGAGGAGTTCACCACGATGTGGGAGCGCCAGGACATCCGGCCCGCGGGCCAGGTCCACAAGGAGCTCGACCATCCGCTCGTCGGCATCCTGCACGTGGAGTCCACCGCCCTGAAGGTGCCCGCGCGGCCCGACCTCACGATCGTCCTGCACACGCCGCTGCCGATGGCCGACACCGCGGAGAAGCTCGCCTGGCTCGCGTCCCCGGAGGCGCGGCGCGGGGCCATGTACCGGGTGGCCGGCTGAGCCGCCGCCGCGGCTCCTTATGCTCGTGCCATGACTGAGCGCACCGACCTCGGCCCCGAGGACCAGAAGATCGTCACCCTCGCCCGTTCGGCCCGTGCCCGCAACGGGGTGCCGGAGGGGGCCGCTGTGCGGGACGAGACGGGGCGTACGTACGTCGCCGGGACGGTGTCCCTTGCCTCCCTCAAGCTGTCCGCGCTGCGCACGGCCGTCGCCATGGCCGTGGCGTCCGGGGCGGAGTCCCTGGAGGCGGCGGCCGTGGTGTCGGGGGAGGGCGCTCTGGCCGCGGAGGATCTGGCGGCGGTACGTGATCTCGGCGGGGCCGGGACGCCGGTGTTCCTGGCGGGGGCGGACGGGGTGGTCCGGCTCGCGGCGGAGGCGGGCTGAGCCCTCGCGGGGCGCCCCAGTCCCGCCCCTTCTCCGAAACCGGAGGCTGCGCCCCCTGGACCCCCTGATCGGCGCTCCGCGCCTCGTCCTCAAACGCCGGACGGGCTGAAACCCTGCCGCACCGGCGACGTAACAGCCTGCCCGGCGCTTGAGGGCGAGGCGCGAAGCGCCGAAAGGCGGGGAAAGGGGCGCAGCCCCATCCGGCGGGGAACCGCCCAAGGCGCCCCCGCCCGAAAAGATCAGGGACAATAGGCGCCATGAGCGTGCGTACCCAGTCACCCGAGCCGTCCGAGCAGGCCGCCCACCGCGCCGGTTTCGCCTGCTTCGTCGGTCGCCCCAACGCGGGCAAGTCCACCCTTACGAACGCTCTGGTCGGCAAGAAGGTGGCGAGCACCTCGAACCGGCCGCAGACGACGCGGCACACCGTGCGCGGCATCGTGCACCGCCCCGAGGCCCAGCTGATCCTGGTCGACACCCCCGGCCTGCACAAGCCGCGCACCCTGCTCGGCGAGCGGCTCAACGACGTGGTCCGCGCCACCTGGGCCGAGGTCGACGTCATCGGCTTCTGCCTGCCCGCGAACGAGAAGCTCGGGCCCGGTGACCGGTTCATCGCCAAGGAGCTGGCGTCGATCAAGAAGACGCCGAAGATCGCCATCGTCACGAAGACCGACCTCGTCGACAGCAAGGCCCTCGCCGAGCAGCTCATCGCCATCGATCAGCTCGGCAAGGAGCTCGGCTTCGAGTGGGCCGAGATCGTGCCCGTCTCGGCGGTCGGCGAGAAGCAGGTCGACCTGCTCGCGGACCTCCTCGTCCCCCTCCTGCCGGAGGGGCCCGCCCTCTACCCCGAGGGTGATCTCACCGACGAGCCCGAGCAGGTCATGGTGGCCGAGCTGATCCGGGAGGCGGCGCTCGAAGGTGTGCGGGACGAGCTGCCGCACTCCATCGCCGTCGTCGTCGAGGAGATGCTGCCTCGGGAGGACCGGCCCGCCGACAAGCCGCTCCTCGACATCCACGCCTTCGTGTACATCGAGCGGCCCAGCCAGAAGGGGATCATCATCGGTCCCAAGGGGAAGCGGCTCAAGGACGTCGGGATCAAGTCCCGCAAGCAGATCGAGGCGCTGCTCGGTACGCCGGTCTACCTCGACCTGCACGTCAAGGTCGCCAAGGACTGGCAGCGCGACCCCCGCCAGCTGCGCAAGCTGGGCTTCTAGCCTCGCGGGGCGCCCCAGTCCCGCCCCTTCTCCGAAACCGGGGGCTGCGCCCCCTGGACCCCGCTGATCGGCGCTTCGCGCCTCGTCCTCAAACGCCGGACGGGCTAGAAGTTACCGGCACAATTTCTAGCCCCTCCGGCGTTTGAGGAGCGGGGGTCTGGGGGCAGCGCCCCCAGTTTCGGGAAGGGGCGGGACTGGGGCGTTCTGCGCGAGCAACTCCTGCCGCAGCCACCCGTACGACGCCTTCGGCGTGCGCCGCTGCGTGGCGTAGTCCACGTGGACGAGGCCGAACCGCTGCGCGAAGCCTTCCGCCCACTCGAAGTTGTCGAGGAGGGACCAGACGAAGTAGCCGCGCACGTCGACCCCGGCCTCCAGGGCGCGGTGCAGGGCGCGCAGATGACCGTCGAGGTAGCTGATGCGCTCCTGGTCGTCGAGGCCGTCGTAGGAGCAGCCGTTCTCGGTGATGATCAGGGGCGGCAGGCGGTCGGCGTAGCGGTCGCGGAGGGTGAGGAGGAGCTCGGTGAGGGCTTCGGGGACCACGGGCCAGCCGAAGGCCGTGGTCGGGTAGCCGGAGATCGGCCGCGGGGTGAAGGGGAGTTCGGGGGGCAGGGTGAGCCCGGCGAACTCGGTGGGGGCGGGCTCGGCGAGGGGCGCGCCCACCTTCGTGGGTTGGTAGAAGTTGATGCCGTACCAGTCGATCGGCTCCGAGATCGTCGACAAGTCGGCGTCGAGGTCGGGGACTTCGGCTCCGAGGAGCTCGGCGATCACCTCCGGGTAGCGTCCGGCGATCAGCGGGTCGGAGAACAGCCGGTTCAGGAGTACGTCGTAGAGGTCGGCGGCCTCGCGGTCCGCGGCGGCGTCGGAGGCGGCCCAGGTCGGCCCGTGGGAGTTCGCGACGCCGATGTCACCGGCCCCGGCGGCCCGCAGCGCCCGCACCGCGAGCCCGTGCCCGAGGAGCTGGTGGTGGGCGGCGGGCAGGGCGTCGAAGAGGAGCTGCTGTCCGGGCGCGTGCCGGCCGAGGGCGTGGCCGAGGAGGGTGTGCTCGGCGGGCTCGTTCAGCGTGATCCACTTCGGTACGCGGTCCCCGATGCGGGCGGCCACCACGGCGGCGTACTCCGCGAACCGGTGCGCGGTGTCCCGGACGAGCCAGCCGCCCGCCTCCGCCACGGCGAGCGGCGTGTCCCAGTGGAAGAGCGTCGGCACTGGACGTACGCCCGCGGCGCACAGCTCGTCCACGAGCCGGTCGTAGAAGTCCAGGCCCCGCTCGCTGACCTCGCCGGTGCCGCGCGGAAGCACCCGGGGCCAGGAGACGGAGAAGCGGTACGCGCCCACGCCGAGGTCGCGGATGAGGGCGACGTCCTCGCGGTAGCGGCGGACGTGGTCGCAGGCCACGGCGGCCGTCGTGCCGTCCTTGACGGTGCCGGGCAGGGCGGTGAAGGCGTCCCACACGGAGGGGCCGCGCTCGTCGGCGGCGCCCTCGATCTGGTGGGCCGATGTGGACACCCCCCACAGGAAGTCGCGGGGGAAGCGGGGCAGCGGTGCGCGCGTCGTCGCCATGCGCGCGATCATCCGTACCGGCCGGTCGGGAAGTCAACGCCCGTGCGGCAGGCGGTTCCCCGCGCTCGCCGGAGCTACGAGCCTTCCTTGAGCACCCGCGTGATCAGTGTCCGCTGGTCGTCCGTGAGCCGGGGGTCCGAGCAGTACACGGTCCGCCCGTCGATGGTGATCTGGTAGCTGAACCCGTCGGGCACCCCGACGGGGGGCGTGCCCCGTCCTTCGGCCTCGGCCCGCTCGGCCAGGGCGTGCCACTCCTGGGCGTCGGGGCGCGCGGTGGTGTCCACCTCCGCGTGCCGGTCGATGCCCGCGAAACCTCCGGTGCGCTTCACCTGGATACGCATGGGTCCTGTCTACTCCAGGCACCGGCGGCCCGCCAGCGGGCCGCCGGTCACCGGCCGGGTCAGGCGGTGGGCACCTTGACCTGTGCCCAGGCGTCCAGGACGGCCTTGAGCTCGTCGCCGTCGCCGTACTTGGCGCGGGCCGCCGCCACCGTCAGCTTCGCGAAGTCCGTGAAGGAGGCGTCCTGGGCCAGCTCGCCGCCGGTCAGGACGGCGTACCAGATCTGTCCGGCCCGCTCCCAGGCGTGCCCGCCGAGAGCCTCGGCGACGAGGTAGAAGGCGCGGTTGGGGATGCCGGAGTTGATGTGCACGCCGCCGTTGTCGCGGCCCGTGCGCACATAGTGGTCCATGTCGGCGGGCTGCGGGTCCTTGCCGAGCACGTCGTCGTCGTACGCCGTGCCGGGCTCCTTCATGGAGCGCAGGGCCTTGCCGGTGACGCGCTCGGCGAGCAGGCCCGCGCCGATCAGCCAGTCGGCCTGGTCGGCGGTCTGGCCGAGCGTGTACTGCTTGATCAGCGAGCCGAAGACGTCCGCCATGGACTCGTTGAGGGCGCCGGGCTGACCGAAGTAGGTGAGGTTCGCCGTGTACTGCACGACGCCGTGGGTCAGCTCGTGGCCGATGACGTCGACGGGGATGGTGAAGTCGAGGAAGATCTCGCGGTCACCGTCGCCGAACACCATCTGCTCGCCGTTCCAGAACGCGTTCCCGTAGTCCTCGCCGTAGTGCACGGTCGCGTTCAGCGGCAGGCCGCCGCCGTCGATCGAGTCGCGCTCGAAGTGCTTGAAGAACACCTCGAAGGTCGCGCCGAGGCCGGCGTAGGCGCGGTTGACGGTGGCGTCCTTGCCGGGCTTGTCGCCCTCGCCGCGCACCTTGCGGCCAGGCAGATCCGTGCGGTGCTTGGCGTCGTGGATGGTGCGGTGCGGCTTGCCCTCCTCGGCGCCCTTGGGCGCGGCGACGGAGGGGGCGCCGATGACCGTGGTCAGACGCCGCTGGGTGCGTTCGTAGGCGTCGCGCTGGAGGGTGCGGCGGGCGGCCTTGGCGAGCGCGGGGTCCGAGGACTGGGCGAGCCGGTCCAGGACCACAGGTGGCACGATCGTGCAGAAGACGGGCTCGAAGCCCGTTGGGTTGGCGGTCATGTGCGGCAATGTGGCACTGGGTCATGCCGCTGTCACTAGCTGCCACCATGATTGGTGAAATAGACGTATACGGACCTACGCCGTCCCCTCCAGGTGATATACGGCACGTTTTGTCCGATACGTCCCTGCGGTCCCGCATACTGATACGCGCCCGCGCATCCTGCGGACCTCGGCTAGGCTGCCCCGCATCATGCGTTTCGGGCTGCTTCTCCTTAGCTGCCGCGGCGAGGGCCTGTAGCAGAGGCCGACCCCCTCCCCGCGGAGTTCGGTGCTGTGCTAGACCGTCGGCCGTCCTTCCGGACCTCCCGAGGAGCCCCGCACACCATGCCGAACTTCCAACGCCCCAGCTCCATGCCGATCCACAAGTACGGCAAGTACGAGCAGGTGGACATCCCCGACCGGACCTGGCCCGACCAGCGCATCACCGTCGCCCCCCGGTGGCTGTCCACCGACCTGCGCGACGGCAACCAGGCACTCATCGACCCGATGTCGCCCACCCGCAAGCGCGCCATGTTCGACCTGCTGGTACGCATGGGCTACAAGGAGATCGAGGTCGGCTTCCCGTCCTCCGGCCAGACCGACTTCGACTTCGTGCGCTCCATCGTCGAGGACCCGGACGCCATCCCCGACGACGTGACGATCTCCGTTCTGACGCAGGCGCGCGAAGAGCTGATCGAGCGCACCGTGGAGTCCCTGAAGGGCGCCAAGCGCGCCACCGTCCACCTGTACAACGCCACCGCGCCGGTCTGGCGCGAGGTGGTCTTCCGCGGCTCCCGCGACCAGGTCAAGCAGATCGCCGTCGACGGCACCCGCCTGGTCATGGAGTACGCCGAGAAGATCCTCGACCCGGACACCGTGTTCGGTTACCAGTACAGCCCCGAGATCTTCACCGACACCGAGCTGGACTTCGCCCTGGAGGTCTGCGAGGGCGTCATGGACGTCTGGCAGCCCGACGCCGACCGCGAGATCATCCTCAACCTGCCCGCCACCGTGGAGCGTTCGACGCCCTCCACGCACGCGGACCGCTTCGAGTGGATGTCCCGGAATCTGTCCCGTCGCCAGTACGTCTGCCTGTCCATCCACCCCCACAACGACCGCGGCACCGCCATCGCCGCCGCCGAACTCGCCGTGATGGCGGGCGGCGACCGCGTCGAGGGCTGCCTGTTCGGCCAGGGCGAGCGCACCGGCAACGTCGACCTGGTCGCGCTGGGCATGAACCTGTTCAGCCAGGGCGTGGACCCGCAGATCGACTTCTCCGACATCGACGAGGTCCGCCGCGTGTACGAGTACTGCACGCGCATGGAGGTCCACCCGCGCCACCCCTACGCGGGCGACCTGGTCTACACCGCCTTCTCCGGCTCCCACCAGGACGCCATCAAGAAGGGCTTCGACTCGATGGAGGCCCGGGCCGAGGCCGCGGGCAAGACGGTCGACGACATCGAGTGGGCCGTGCCGTACCTGCCCATCGACCCCAAGGACGTCGGCCGCTCCTACGAGGCCGTCATCCGCGTCAACTCCCAGTCCGGCAAGGGCGGCGTCGCGTACGTCCTGAAGAACGACCACAAGCTGGACCTGCCGCGGCGCATGCAGATCGAGTTCTCGAAGATCATCCAGACGAAGACCGACAGCGAGGGCGGCGAGGTCACGCCGGACGCGATCTGGAGTGTCTTCCAGGACGAGTACCTGCCCAACCCCGACGCGCCCTGGGGCCGCATCCAGGTCAAGAACGGCCAGACGATCACGGACGTCGACGGCACCGACACCCTCACCGTCGAGGCCACCGTCGACGGCGCCGACATCACCCTGACCGGCTCCGGCAACGGCCCGATCTCCGCGTTCTTCAACGCCCTGCAGTCCATCGTCGGCATCGACCTGCGCCTGCTCGACTACCAGGAGCACACGATGAGCGAGGGCGCCTCCGCGCAGGCCGCGTCCTACATCGAGTGCGCCATCGGCGACCGCGTCCTGTGGGGCGTGGGCATCGACGCGAATACGACACGTGCCTCCATGAAGGCGGTCGTCTCCGCCGTCAACCGCGCGGCCCGCTGATCCCGCCGGACTCCCGTTCGACCGGTGCTTTCCCGGCCCCGTCCGCCCTCGTGGCGGGCGGGGCCGCCGCGTGTCCGGCGGCTGGTCCAGGCCAGCAACCGGCCATCTCCCGTACGGGGTACTGACGCGGCATCATGGATGTGGCTAACATCACGCCAACGCGGCAGGGCTGCCGCGGCGTCATGGAGGTGCGTGGTGCTGCCAGATCGGGGACGAAAAGGCCGGGAATCCCGCATCTTCGGCAGAAACACGCCACTTGGCGACCCGGGCGCCCGTGCGCCCGGGACCTTCGCGCGGCTGCTGCACCGCGGCCACGGCCCCCGTCTGATCGGCACCCGCACCGCCTGGACCACGATCTGCGACGGCGAGTTCTTCTGCCCCGGCTGCGGCGGTGACCGCAACTACCAGCGCCGCACCGGCCGCCGCCGCTTCGTCTTCCTCGGCGTGCCGCTGCTGTCCCGCGGCGACGCCGGGCCCGTCGTCGAATGCGCCGCCTGCCAGGACCACTTCGGCGTCGACGCCCTCGACCACCCCACGACCGTGCGGCTCTCCGCGATGCTCCGCGACGCCGTGCACACCGTCGTCCTCGCCGTCCTCACCAGCGGCGGAAGCACCTCCCGCAGGGCCCTCGACGCGGCCGTCACCACCCTGCGCGGCGCCGGCTTCGACGACTGCACCGAGGAACGCCTCGCCGCCCTCATCGAGGCGCTCGCCGCCGACACCGGCCGCATCGGCGACCCCGACTGCGTGCCCGGCCTCGCCATCGAACTCCACGAGGCGCTCGGCCCGCTGGCCCCGCACCTCGCCCCCGCGGGCCGCGAGGCGCTGCTCCTGCAGGGCGCGCGGATCGCGCTCGCCGACGGGCCGTACACGCCCGCCGAACGCGATGTCCTCGCCACCGCGGGCTGCGCGCTGACCATCGACCCCGACGACGTGGCCCGCCTCCTCGTGGCGGCGACACGGACACCCCGCTGACGTACTCCCCAGGGAGTAACGAAGGCCCGGCGCCACCCCGGGGCGTAACCGCCAACTCGCTCTCGGGCGCGACGAATCGACCCCCTCACGGCGGAAGTCTGGAAGGCGTAAGCCACCGACATCGCCATGGAGGGAGGCCCACCGATGGGGGCCGCATCAACGACGAAGCGCCGACGGCCACGCGCCGTGCCCTGGGTGCTGCTCGGCCTGTGGGTCGCCGTGCTCGCGCTCGCCACTCCGTTCGCGGGGAAGCTCGGCGACGTCCAGCGCGACCGGGCCGTGGACTATCTGCCCGCGAGCGCCGACTCCACTCAGGTCGCCGAGGTCCAGGAGCAGCTGCCCGGCGGTGAGAGCACCGAGCTGGTGCTCGTCTACCACCGCGACGGCGGCCTCAGCGCGGCCGACCGGAAGACGGCGGCCGACCAGGCGGCCGCCGTGGCACGTGAGTTCAAGCTGGTCGCGACGCCCACGGGGGTGGCGTCGAAGGACGGCACGACACTCATGTACCCGGTCGCGAGCACCGCTCCGGGCACGGACGAGGAGAAGCGGGACGCCTTCGTCAACGACGTACGGGACGTGGTCAAGGCGCCCGACGGCCCCGGCAGCACGGACGGCCTGAAGGTCGACGTCGGCGGGTCCGGCGCGCTCGCCACCGACGCCAGCGAGGTCTACGGCTCCCTGGACGGCCCGCTGCTCTACACCACCGTCGCCGTCGTCGCGATCCTGCTCATCCTGATCTACCGCAGCCCGCTGCTCTGGCTGGTGCCGCTCGTGGTCGCCGGAGTCGCCAACTTCCTCTCCATGGGCGTCGCCTACGGCCTCAACCAGGCCTTCGACACCTCGGTCAGCGGCCAGAGCTCGGGCATCATGACGATCCTCGTCTTCGGCGCGGGCACCGACTACGCCCTGTTGATCGTCTCCCGCTACCGCGAGGAACTGCGCCGGATCGAGCGGCCGTACGACGCCATGCGCGCCGCCCTGCGCGGCTGCGGGCCCGCCGTCGTGGCCTCGTCCGGCACGGTCGCCGCGGGCCTGCTCTGCCTGCTCGCCGCCGACCTCAACAGCAGCCGGGGCATGGGGCCGCTGGGCGCCGTCGGTGTCCTGTGCGCGCTCGTCGCCATGCTGACGCTGCTTCCCGCGCTGCTCGTGCTCTTCGGGCGGCGGGTGTTCTGGCCGCTGGTGCCCGCGTTCGGCAGCGAACCGAAGAAGCGGAAGTCCCTGTTCCAGTCGATGGGTTCGTCCGCGGGGCGCCGGCCCCTCACCGTCCTCGTGTCCGGCGGTGTCCTGCTCGGGGCCCTGGCCCTCGGCGCGTTCGCCCTGCCCGGCAACCTCAAGCAGGAGGACACCTTCACCAGCAAGCCCGACTCCATCGCCGCGATGGAGACCCTCGCCGCCGCCTATCCCGAACGCGGCACCCAGCCCATCAGCGTCATCGCGCCCACCGACCGCGCCGACCGCGTGCTCGCCGACGCGCGGAGCGTGCCGGGCGTCGACGGCGCCGAGCGCGGCCGGAGCTCGAAGCAGTGGACGGAGATCTCCGTCGTCGCCAAGGCCCCGCCGCAGACGGCGGCGGAGACCGGGACCATCGAGAGGCTCCGCGACAAACTGGACCCATCAGGTGCCCACGTCGGCGGGCCGAGCGCCGAACAGATCGACCTGGAGGACACCAACCGGCGTGACATGTGGGTGGTCGTGCCGATCGTCCTCGCCGCGGTCCTGCTGATCCTCGTCGTCCTGCTGCGCGCCCTGATCGCCCCGCTCCTGCTGCTCGGCGCGGTCGTCGCGGTGTGGGGTGCCTCGCTCGGCATCGCGGGACTCGTCTTCGGCCCCGTCTTCGGCTTCGAGGGCACCGACCCGGGCCTCGGCCTGCTGTCCTTCTGCTTCCTCGTCGCACTCGGCGTCGACTACGGCATCTTCCTCATGCACCGCATGCGGGAGGAGTGCCTGGCCGGGGCGGAGACCGGGCAGGCCGCGCTCACCGCGCTGCGCACCACGGGCGGCGTGATCGCCTCCGCGGGCCTGGTCCTCGCCGCCACGTTCGCCGTCCTCACCAGCATGCCGATGGTCCAGCTCGTCGAACTGGGCTTCGTCATCGCGGTCGGCGTCCTCCTCGACACCTTCCTGGTGCGGACGTACCTGGTGACGTCCGCGAGCCTCGCGCTCGGCCGGAAGGTGTGGTGGCCCGGACCGCTCTCCAAGGCACGCCCACCGGAGCCGGAGGCCAGCACTCCGGAACTGGCCCGCGTGCCCTGATCCACCGTCCGCGGCGCCCCTCCCTTGCCGGAGGGGCGCCGCCGTACAGGAAGATGAGGGACACGCATGGCCGCACCCGCGACCCGCGCACCGGAAGGGGGAGCCGACGACGTGCCGAACCCGCCGTCCCCGTCGCGCCCGTGGTGGCCGTTCACCGGAGCCGTGCCGGGCACCCGGCGCGCCCTGCGGGAGGACGCCCTCCTCGCCGGGGCGCTCGCCGCCCTCGCCGTCGTCCTCGCCCACCTGATCAAGGACGGCAAGGCGCCGGACGCACTCGGCTGGACGCTCCTCGTGGGCGCCCACGTCCCCCTGACCTGGCGCCGCAGCAGGCCGATGACGGCGATGCTCGCCGTGATGGCCCTCGTCGGCCCGTACCACGCCCTCGACTACACGCACGCCGCCGCGACCCACGTCGGCATGGTCGCCCTCTACTCCGTCGCCGTCTCCGGGCGCCCCCGCCGCGCGCTCCTGACCGGCGTGCACATCATCGCGATCATGTTCGTCGTCAACTCGGGCATCGGCAGGGACCCGGCCACGGAGGTCGTGCGGATCGCGGGCTGGATCGTCGCCGTGCTGATCTTCGGTACGTACGTCCGTGTCCACCGGCAGTACGTCGCCTCCGTCGTCGAGCGTGCCGAGCGCGCCGAACGCACCCGCGAGGAGGAGGCGCGGCGGCGCGTCGCCGAGGAGCGCCTTCGGGTCGCCCGCGACCTGCACGACCTGCTCGCGCACAGCATCACCCTGGTCGGCGTGCAGACCTCGGTCGCCGCGCACGTCCTCGCCGCCGACCCCGACCGCCTCGACCGCGCCGCCATCGCGAGCGCCCTCGACGACATCGCCGAGACCTGCCGCACCGCGCGCGGCGAACTCCGCGCCACCCTCGAGGTCCTGCGCACCGCGGGCCCGGGACCCGCCGACGCCCCCGACGAGTCCCGCGGCCCCCTGCCCGGCCTCGACAGCCTCGTCGACCTGGCGGACGCGGCCCGCACGGCGGGCGCGAAGGTCGACCTCGCGGTCAGCCTCCCCGACCCCCCGGTGCCGCCCGCGGTGGGCGCGGCGGCGTACCGCATCGTCCAGGAGGCCCTGACGAACGCGGTCCGCCACGGCGGTCCCGGGCCGAGCGTGGCGGTGGGGATACGCGAGGAGGGCGGGGAGCTGAGGGTGACGGTGCGGGATGACGGGGGCGGGGGTGCGGGTGGGGTTGTGGACGCGGTGAGCGCCGGGGCCGCTCGGGCCGCCGGGGGGCGGGGCGCGCCGGGGGGCTCCGGGGCGGCTGCGGGCGCGGCCGGTCGCGCGAGGGCTTCGACCGCCTCGACCGCCGGGGCCGCAGCTGCGGCTTCTCCGGCTCCTCCGGCTCCTCTGGCTCCCCCTGCTCCTCCGGTCTCTCCTGCTTCCGGTGCTTCGGCCGCTGGTGCGGTGGCGGGCGGGGACGCGGCCTCGGCCCGGGGCGCGCGGGGGAGCGCGAACGGGGGGCCGCCGCCCGCGACGTGGGGTGTCGTGCCGCGGGACGGGGAGGCCGACCCGGGGCAGGGCGGGGCCGCGGGCCGGGGCGGGGCTGGACCCGTGGACGGGCCCGGGTTCGGGCTCATCGGGATGCGGGAGCGGGCCCGGAGCGTGGGCGGGACGCTGGAGGCCGGGCCGCGGACGGGCGCGGGCCGGGGGTTCGAGGTGGTGGCGGTGCTGCCGTTGGGCGAGGAGAGATGAGCCGAGTGATCCGGGTACTGCTTGCCGACGACCAGGCGCTGGTGCGGGCGGCCTTCGCCATGCTCGTGGAGTCCGCGCGGGACATGGAGGTCGTGGCGCAGGCCGGGTCCGGGCGCGAGGCCGTCGACCTGGCCCGGGCCGAGCGGGCCGACCTCGTCGTCATGGACGTCCGCATGCCCGACCTCGACGGCATCGAGGCCACCCGCCTGATCGCCGCCGACGAGGACCTCGCGGGCGTGAAGGTCCTGATGCTCACCACGTACGACACCGACGAGCACGTGGTGGAGGCGCTGCGCGCCGGGGCGTCCGGCTTCCTGGTCAAGGACACCAAGCCCGCCGAGCTGCTCGACGCCATCCGTACGGTCTCCGCGGGCGAGTCGCTCCTGTCCCCGGGCCCCACCGGACGCCTCATCGCCCGGGTCCTTCGCCAGCCGCAGGCCCCGCACGCCGAGGCCCCGGTGCCCGCCGCGCTCGGCGCCCTCTCCGACCGCGAACGGCAGGTCCTGACGCTGGTCGCACGGGGCCTGAACAACACCGAGGTGGCGGAGGCGCTCGGGCTCAGCCCCCTCACCGCGAAGACCCACGTCAGCCGGATCATGGGGAAGCTCGGGGCGCGGGACCGGGCGCAGCTGGTGATCGTGGGGTACGAGTCGGGTCTGGTCACGCCGGGGGCGGGGGGCTGAGGGGGCGGGCCGGGGGCCTGGGCGGGGTGGCGGTCGGCGTCCTCGTGTGCCGACGGGTGCGCGCCCCGGGCAGGGCGCGAGGCCCCCGTGGTGTGACGCCCTCCTGCGGGCCGGGACGCCCGGCTCGAAACACCCCCGTCACTCTCATGCGTCAACACAGCGTCAACTCCTTCGTTACGCAGGGGTATTGTCGTACCGCCCGGGGCGCATTAGCTTCACGCGCGACGTCCTACGTCCCACGTCCCGTCGTGAGGAGCCGTATGAGCCGTACGAGCCGCGTGATCCAGAGACGACGTCCACCCGTCCGGAGCAGTCTCTCCGAGGGGAGCGGTGAGGGGGGACGGGACCGCCGCAGCCGCCTCACCGCCGTCGCCCTCGTCCTCTCCGCCGCCCTCGCGCTCACCGCCTTCACGCACCCCGGCGCCGCCCCCGCCCCCCTCCTCCCCGGCTGCGCCACCTCCGTGCCGTACACCGCCCACACCAGCGGCTACGACACCTTCCGCATCCCCGCCGTCGTCCGCACCGACCGCGGCACCCTGCTCGCCTTCGCCGAGGGGCGGCGCGCCAGCGCGTCCGACACCGGCAACATCGACGTCGTCCTGCGGCGCTCCACCGACGGCGGCTGCACCTGGGGCCCCCTCGCCGTCGTCGCCGCGGGGCGGGGCGACACCCGCGGCAACCCCGCGCCCGTCGTCGACCCCGTGACCGGGCGCGTCGTGCTGCTCACCTCCTACAACAGCGGTGCCGTCACCGAGGGCCAGATCATGCGCGGCGAGGTCACGGCCGCGCAGAGCCGGCGGGCCTTCGTGCAGAGCAGCGCCGACGACGGTCGTACGTTCTCCTCGCCGCGCGAGATCACCGCCGCCGTGAAGCGGCCCGACTGGCGGTGGTACGCCACCGGACCCGGGCACGCCGTCGCGCTCACCCGCGGGCCGTACGCCGGGCGGCTCGTCGTGCCCGCCAACCACTCCGCCGCGCCCGCGACCGGCTCCGCCGACACCGGGCAGGAGCCCAAGTACTACGGCGGGCACGCCCTCTACAGCGACGACCACGGGCTCAGCTGGCGCATCGGGTTCGTCGACGACACCTACGACGGCGAGCACAACTCCAACGAGTCCGCCGTCGCGCAACTGCCCGACGGGCGGTTGTACCTCAGCTCGCGGGATCAGCACGGGGTGGCCGTGGGCAACCGGCTCGACAGCTACTCCAGCGACGGGGGGCGCACCCTCGACCGGCCCTACGCCGTCCAGCCCTCCCTCGACGACGTGCCCGTCGTGCAGGGTGGGCTTCTCCAGCTCCGGGGGTGGGGGGAGCCGCTGCTCTTCTCCGGGCCGTCCGTGCCCACCGCCCGGCAGGCGATGGCGCTCTGGCGCAGCCGCGACGCGGGCCGCACCTTCACCAAGCTCCTCACCCTGTCCCAGGACAGGGCGGGCTACTCGGACCTGGTCCAGGTGGGGCCCGGGACCGTGGGTCTCCTGTACGAGACGGGGGTCGCGGGGACGTATGAGCGGGTGGTGTGGCGGCGGGTGGTGGTGTAGCCCTGGCGGGGCGTTCCCCAACCCCGCCCCTTCCCGAAACCGGGGCTCCGCCCCTGGACCCCGGGGGTGGGTGTTCCGTGCGGCTGGGACGGTCCTCCCCCGAATCGGCGCTCCGCGCCTCGTCCTCAAACGCCGGACGGGCTGAAGACTTCGCCGGGGCGAGCGGAAACGTCGCGGGGGCGTGCGGGAGCGTCGTCCCGGCGCGTGGGAAGTGTGGGGGCCTGAGGGTGCCGGGCTGTTGGTGAGTCGGGGGGAGTTGGGGCGGGTGGGTGGGAGAGAGCCCCTCCGGCGTTTGAGGAGCGGGGTCTGGGGCGGAGCCCCAGCGGGGCCCAGCGAGGACTACAGCAACCCGGCCGCAGCCAAATGCTTCCCCACCTGTTCCGTCTCCGCCCCGGACAGCGGGACCTGGGGCACCGCGGTGAGGGGGCAGTCGATGACGCCGCGCAGGTGCAGCGCCGCCTTGAACGCCCCGAGCCCGGAGGAGCTGGCCCCCATCCGCAGGGGGTCACCCACGGCCACCATCCGGTAGAGCGCGCACAACCGTTCCTGCTCGGCGCGGGCACGAGCCCAGTCCCCCGCGAGGGCGGCGCGGTAGAGGCGCACGTACCCGTGCGGATCGACGTTCCCGAGACCGGGGACGACCCCGTCGGCACCCATGGCGAGGGCGGAGTCGACGGTGAGCTCGGACCCGGTGAGGACGGCGAAGGAGGGGAGGGCGCGGGCGTGGGCGCCGAGGACGACCCGCCGAAGCCCTCCGTCGTCGCCGCTGGAGTCCTTGAGCCCGGCAAGCACCCCCTCCGCGGCGAGATCGAGCACGAGGTCGGCGTCGAGCTTGGTGTGGACGGAGACGGGCAGGTCGTAGGCGAAGACGGGCAGCGCCCCGCGGTCGGCGACGAGCCGGAAGTGACGGGCGACCTCGGCGGGATGGGTACGGGTGTAGAAGGGCGCGGTGACGACGACCCCGTCGGCCCCGGCGTCGGCGGCGGCCCGCACGTGGTCGAGGACGCGCAGGGCGGTCATGTCGATGGCCCCGGCGAGGACGGGCACCTGCCCGCCGACGTACCGCACGACCCGGTCCACGACGACCTTGCGGTGCCCGTCCGGCAGATACGCGGCCTCGGAGGAGGAGCCGAGCACGAAGAGGCCGTCGACGCCGCCGTCGAGAAGATGGTCGACGAGGCGTTCCAGCGAGGCCACGTCCACCTCGTTGTCCGGGGTCAGGGGGGTGCAGACGGGAGGGACGACACCGGTCAACGGGGAGGGAAGGGTCATGAAGTCTCCTTGGACGTGGCCGTGGCGGCGGCCGTCGCTGCGGACGACTGGCTGACGAGGTCCCGCGTGGACTCGCCCGCCAGTACGGGGTGGTGGCACCGGTACCGATGCGCGGCACCGGCGTCCGCGACGTCCGGCATGGCCGTCGCGCACACCTCGTCGGCCTTCCAGCACCGGGTGCGGAAGGGGCACCCGCTGGGCGGCCGCGTGGCCGACGGTACCGGGCCGACGAGCGGAATCGGGTCGATCGGGTCGAGCAGTCCGGGTGTGGCCGAGAACAGCGCCCGGGTGTACGGATGCCGGGCGTCGTCGAGGATCTCGGCGGCCGGTGACTCCTCGACGATCCGGCCGAGGTACATCGTGATGACGCGGTCGCTCATCCTGCGGACGGTCTGGATGTCGTGGGAGACGAACACCAGGGAGAGGCCCAGGCGTTCCTTCAGGTCCAGGAGCAGATTGAGGATCTGGGCGCGGACCGAGACGTCGAGGGCGCTCGTGGGCTCGTCGGCCACGACGAGGTCGGGTTCGAGGGCGAGCGCGCGGGCGATGGCGACACGCTGGCGCTGGCCGCCGGAGAGCTGCCCGGGCAGGGCGTCGGCGAGGACGGTGGGCAGGCCGACGAGGCTCATCAGCTCACGCACCCGGTCGGCGCGCTCGGCGGGGGTGCCGCGGCGGTGCACGTCGAGGGGGTCGCGCAGGATCTGCCGGATCGGCAGCCGGCGGTTGAGGGCGGTCGACGGGTCCTGGAAGATCATGGCGGTGCCGGTGCCGATCGTGGTGCGGCGCTCGGCGGCACCCATCTCCCACAGGTCCCGGCCGCGGAACGCGATGCGCCCGGACGTCGGCCGCTGGATGCCGAGGAGGACCTTCGCGAGCGTCGACTTGCCGCAGCCGGACTCGCCGACGACGCCGACGGTCTCGCCGGGGGCGATGGTGAGGTCGGCGCCGGTGAGGGCGTACACCCGGTCGCGGGAGAACAGGCCGCCGGTGCGGGCCTTGTGGACGACGTGCGCGTCGCGCAGCGTGACCAGGGCGGCCGGGTCGTCGTCGGGCAGGTCGCCGGGGGGAACAGCCTCAGCCACGGTCATGGGCCGCCTCGCTTCCTGGGAGCCCCGGCTCCGCCGTCATGACGACGGGTGCGGGATGGTGACAGGCGGTCAGGTGGGAGGTCTCGCCGAGGAGTTCGGGGGCGGTGGTGTGGCACAGGTCGTCGGCGAGCGGGCACCGGTCGGCGAAGCGGCAGCCCGCGGGGAAGTCGGCCGGTGAGGGGACGACGCCCTTGATCTGGGTAAGGCGTTCGGCGGCGGACTCCAGGGACAGCACGGAGCCGAGCAGGCCGCGCGTGTAGTGGTGGGTGGGGGCCTCGACGAGGTCGGCGGTCACGCCGGTCTCGACGATCTGCCCGCCGTACATGACCGCGACCCGGTCGGTGACGTCGGCGACGAGCGCCAGGTCGTGCGAGACGAGGATGAGCGCGAAGCCCAGCTCGGCCCGCAGCCGCAGCAGGAGCTGGATGACCTGGGCCTGCACGGTCACGTCGAGCGCCGTGGTGGGCTCGTCGGCGACGATCAGCTTGGGGTCGCGGGACAGGGCCATGGCGATGAGGACACGCTGGCGCTGGCCGCCGGACAGCTCGTGCGGATAGCTGCGCAGGGTGCGGTCGGGGTCGAGGCCGACGAGGGAGAGGAGTTCGGCGGGGGAGCGGTGGCCGCCGCGCCGGACGACCTGCTTGAGCTGGGCGCGTACCGTCATCGCCGGATTCAGGGACGACAGCGCGTCCTGGTAGATCATCGCCATGTCGTGGCCGAGGAGCCGCCGCCGGGCCCGCATGGGCAGGCCGATCAGCTCCTGCCCGGCGAAGGTGACGTGCCCGCGCACCCGGGCGCCCTTGGGTTCCAGACCCATGACGGTGAGCGCGGTCAGGGACTTGCCGCAGCCGGACTCGCCGACGAGGCCGAGGACTTCGCCGGGCCTGACCTCGAAGCTGATGCCGTCGACGATGTCGACGCCGGAGTGCCGTTCCTCGAAGCCGATGGCGAGGTCCCGCACGCTGAGCACGGGCGCGCCCTCGGGCAGCGGCCTGGCCCGGGAGCGCAGCCGCGCCGCCGCCTCGGTCAGGCCCGGCAGCTGAAGGACCTCGCCGCTGCCCGGCTCGGGCGCCTCGACCGGGTCGTCCTTGCGCCCGGCGCCGGTGACGTCACGCCCGGACGGCGCGGCCCAGGCGTCGGAGACACCCTCGGAGAGCACGTTCAGGGAAAGCACGGTCAGGAGCATGAGCAGGCCGGGGAAGACCGTCGCCCACCAGCCGCCGATGAGGACCATGTTCTTGCCGTCGGCGATGACGCTGCCCCAGGACGGGTCCGGGGGCCGCACACCGGCGCCGATGAACGACAGGGACGCCTCGAACACGATCGCCTCGGCGACCTGGACGGTGCAGAACACCAGGACCGGGGCGGCGCAGTTGATGGCGACGTGCTTGATGACGATGTGCGGGGTGCGCGCCCCGATGACGCGTTCGGCGACCACGTAGTCCTCGCCGTACTGATCGAGCACGTTGGCGCGTACGACACGGGCGATGGGTGGGGTGAACAGGAAGGCGATCGCGCAGATCAGGACGGTGATGCCGCCGCCGAAGACGGCCACGAGGACCGCCGCGAGCGCGATGCCGGGGAACGCCATGACGACGTCGAGGCAGCGCATCAGGGTCTCGTCGACGGCCTTGCGGGAGGTCGCCGCGACGGCTCCGATGACCGCGCCGACGACCAGCGCGAGCGTCGTCGCGCCCAGGCCGATGGCGAGGGACCAGCGCGCCCCGTACATCAGCCGGCTGAGGATGTCCCGGCCCAGGCTGTCCTGGCCCATCCAGTGGTCGGCGGAGGGGTGGCCGGTGCCGTCGACGAGGGTCTGCTGGTCGAGCGGGTCGTGCGGGGCGATGAGCGGGGCGAACAGGGCGACGAGGACGACGACGGAGACCACGCCGAGGGAGATCCGGGAGAGCACCGGGAGCTTCGCCAGGGCCCGCAGCCGGATGCCGGGCACGGCAAGGCGCTCGGTGAGTTTCTTGCGCGTCTGGAGCATCAGGAGGTTCCCCTCAGGCGCGGGTTCACCAGCAGATAGAGGATGTCGATCACCAGGTTCACCACGACGAAGCCGACGGCCGTGGTGATGACGACGCCCTGCACGACGGCCGGGTCGCCGTTCTTCACCGCGTCGATCATGAGCTTGCCCATGCCGGGCAGCGAGAAGATCGTCTCGATGACGACCGCGCCGCCGAGCAGATAGCCGACGCGCAGGCCGAGCACGGTCAGCGGGTTGATGAGGGCGTTGCGCAGCACGTTGCGGCCGACCACCACGACCGGCGGCAGGCCGCTGCCGACGGCCGTGCGGACGTAGTCCTTGTCCAGCTCCTCCACGACGGCGGTGCGCACGATGCGGGTCATCTGCGCGGCCACCGGCAGGGACAGGGCGAGGGCGGGCAGCGTCATCGTCTTCAGCCAGCCGGTGAAGGAGTCGGCCGGGTTGACGTAGCCGCCGGTCGGGAACCAGCCCAGGTCGACCGCCAGGTACTGGATCATAAGCAGGGCCAGCCAGAAGCCGGGCGCCGCGACGCCGGTCAGGGAGACGACGCGGATGATCTGGTCGGGGAGGCGGTCGCGGTAGATCGCGGCGAGCACGCCGAGCGGCAGGGAGAGCAGCACCGCGACGCCGAGGCCGAGGAAGGTCAGCTGCATCGTCAGCGGCAGCGCGGTGGTGATCTGGTCGATGACGGGGGAGCGGGTCAGGACGCTGATGCCCATGTCGCCGCCGATGAGGTCGCCCACGAAGTCGACGTAGCGCACCGGCAGCGGATCGAGCAGGCCGTTGTCCTCGCGGAACTGGTGCAGCTGCTCCTGGGTGGGGTTCGCGCCCTGGTAGAACGCCGACGCCGGGTCGATGTCGGAGAACCGCATCACGAGGAACACGAAGAGCACGATGCCGAGCAGCAGCGGCACGAGCAGGGCGATGCGGCGGGCCAGGATGCGCAGGATCGCGGTCACTGCTGGACGCTCCTCTGGTCGCTCACGGCGTACGGCCTCCTCGGGCCGCCGCCGGCGTTCGGTTTGCTCACGTCGCTCAGGCCCACTTGGCCTGCAGCAGGTTGATCCCGGGGTAGGGCTGGGCGCGGACACCGGTGAGCTGCTTGGGGTCCCACGCCGTCATCAGCTCGTTGTGCACGACGGGGTACAGCACGGCCTCCTCGGCGACGATGTCGATGTAGTCCTGCACCATCGTCTTCTTCCGGGTGGCGTCCGGCTCGCGTGTCGCCCGGTCCATGAGCCGGAACAACTCCTTGGCGCGGGCGTTCTTCGCCCAGCGGGCGTAACCCATCCACAGGTTGTCGGGCCCGTAGTTGTAATGCATGATCAGGTCGGCCTCGGTGCCGAACTGGTTGGGGTTCGAGGCGGCGGCGACGACCTGGTAGTCCTTCTTCTGGTCCATCTTGGTGAAGACGGCCGTGGTCTCCTGCGGGTCGAGCGTGGTCTGCACGCCGATCGCGTCCCAGGACGCCTTGATGGTGGGCAGGCAGTCGACGATCCAGCTGACGTTGACCGCCATGATGTTGATCTTCAGATTGTCGACCCCGGCCTCCTTCAGGAGCGCCTTGGCCTTCTTCGGGTCGTACGCGTAGACGGTCTTCGCCGGGCGGTAGCTGGGGTTGCCCTCGTTCAGGAAGGACGAGGCGGCCTTGCCGTGCCCCTTCAGGGCGACCTCGATCATCTTCTCGCGGTCGATGGCGTAGTGCAGCGCCTGGCGCACCCGCACGTCGTCGAACGGCTTGTGCGCGGTGTTGAACATCAGGAAGAGGTTGTTCATGCCGGCCCCGCCCTCGACCGTCATGCCGCCCTTCTTCAGCTGCTCGATGTTGGCGTACGGGATGTTGTCGGAGATCTCGGCGTCCGCGCCGGCGCCGGAGATCTTCGCGACGCGCGGCGCCGCGTCGACGATCGTCAGCCAGTTCATCTTCTTGAAGGCGGCCTTGCGCGGGCCGTTGTAGTCGGCGAAGGCCTCGAAGGTCGTGTTCGACTTCGGCTGGTGGGCGGTCTGCCGGTACGGGCCCGAGCCGATCGCCTTGCCCTTGGTCGCGTCGTCCCAGGCGCCCGGCTTGGAGTAGACGTGCTTCGGCATGATCTTGGCGAGGGTGAGCCGGGCGGCGCCGTCCGGGAAGGGGAACTTCAAAATCAGCTCGACGTTCCGCGCGTCGACCTTCCTGACCTCCTTGAGCCAGCTCGCGAAGAAGCCCTTGGCGAGGGTCTGCGTCTTCGGGTCCAGGATCCGGTCGAACACGAACACCACGTCGTCGGCGGTGACGGGCTTGCCGTCGTGCCAGGTGGCGCCCGCCCGCAGCTCGAACTTCCAGGTCGTCGCCTTCAGGTCGGCGGGCACCGCCGTGGCGAGCTGGGCGTAGGGATCCCTGCTGATCGGGTCGGTGCCGAGCAGCGCCTCGTAGATGTGCTCGTTGCCCGCCATCGCGAACGCCGACGCCGTCTGCGTCGGGTCCCAACTGCCGTCGTTGCCATAGCCGATGACGGCCGTCAGGGTGCCGCCGTCCTTGCCGCCGCCACCGGTGTCGTTCGTCGACTCCGGTCCCGAGCAGGCCGCGAGCGTGCCGGTGAGACCCGCCGCCGCGCCCACGGCGCCGGTGTACTTGAGGAAGGACCGGCGGTCGGGGCCGTGCCCGCCGTCGCGCATCACGGGGATCAGGTGGCTCACAGTGCCTCCATGAAGGAGTGGGGAGGCCTGCTCCCCAAGTGCCGGGTGAGAGGGAGGTGTAGTTCTTCCGGTGGGAGATCCCACGTCCTACGTCGTGCTGGCGTGGCGACCATAAGAGGGCCGCGAGTGCCGGTCAAGAGAACGCGCACGGATCAGAACCCGCTGTTCCCGGATCGGAATTGAGCAACCCTCAGGCCCGGACGGGCCGCCGCGCGCACAGAAGTCTCGTCCGGAGGTGGGACGTGGGATGTCATCCGTGCCTACGATGTGGCGCATGCCTCAGGAGCCCATCCGTGAACGGCCCGGGCCCGCCCCAAGGCGGTCCGGTGAACGGCGTGTGAGCGGCCAGGTCCAGCGCGAGGTCACCCAGCTGATCCTGGACCGGCGGCTGCGCCCCGGCGCGCTGCTGCCCACCGAGGCCGAGCTGATGGAGGAGCTGGGCGTCAGCCGCAACTCCGTGCGCGAGGCCCTCAAGGCGCTGCAGGCCCTGGACATCGTGGAGATCCGGCACGGCTACGGCACCTACGTCGGCCAGGCCTCCCTGACCCCCCTCGCCGACGGCCTGACCTTCCGCACCCTGGTCCAGCTCGCCGACGACACCCCCGCGCTCGCCGAGATCCTGCAGGTCAGGGCGGTCCTGGAGGAGGGTCTCGTGCGTGCGGTCGCGGCGGTGCTCACCGACGCCGAGCTGACCGGCCTGGAGGACCTGGTGCGGCGGATGGAGGAAGCGGCGGCGGCCGGGGAGGCCTTCCCGGACCTGGACCGCGAGTTCCACGAGGCGCTGTACAGGCCGCTCGGCAACACGCTCGTCACCCAGCTGCTCGGCGCGTTCTGGCACGTCTTCCACCGCGTCGCGGGCGTCCGCGGCTGGTCGCGGGACCCGGCGCCCGACCTCACCGTGCGCAGGCACCGCGACATAGTGGCGGCGCTGCGCGCGGGCGACGTGGGCGCCGCGCAGCGGGCGATGGCGGACCACTTCCGCGGCATCGAGGCGCGGGCGGGACAGGGATCGAGAGGTGTGGGATGACCCCCGACGGCACTGGCGGCCCCGACGGCACCGGCGGCAGCAGTGATAGCAGCGGCAACCTGGACCGCTTCTACGACAGGCTGACGTCCCTCGCGTACGGCGGTGACTACAACCCCGAGCAGTGGGGCCCCGACGTGCACGCCGAGGACGTCGAGCTGATGCGCGCGGCGGGCGTGAACCTGGTGACGCTCGGCATCTTCGGCTGGGCCACCACCGAACCGACCCCCGGCGCCTACGACTTCACCTGGCTGGACGCCCACCTGGACCGCCTCGCCGCCGCGGGCGTCGCCGCCTGCCTGGCCACGATGACGGCGTCCCCGCCCCCGTGGCTGGCCCGCCTGCACCCCGAGACCCTGCCCGTCCTGGCGGACGGCACCCGGCTGCACCCCGGCTCCCGCCAGCACTGGTGCCCCTCAAGCCCGGTCTTCCGCAGCCACGCGGTGCGCCTGACGGAACGCCTCGCGACCCGGTACGCGGACCATCCGGCGCTCGCCCTGTGGCACATCGGCAACGAGTACGGCTGCCACATCTCGCGCCACTGCCACTGCGAGGTGTCCACGGCGGCGTTCCGCACCTGGCTGCGCGAGAGGTACCAGACCCTCGACGCCCTGAACGACGCCTGGTCGACGACGTTCTGGTCGCAGCGCTACAGCACCTGGGAGGAGATCCACACCCCGCGCGCGGCCCCCTCCTTCCGCAACCCCGCCCAGCAGGCCGACTTCCTCCGCTTCTCCTCCGACGAACTCCTCGCCTGCTACCTGGCGGAGAAGGCCGTCCTCGCCCGCGTCACCCCGCACACCCCCGTCACCACGAACTTCGTGCCCGTCGCCAAGACCCTCGACCTGTTCCGCTGGGCCCCGCACCTGGACGTCGTCTCGTACGACTCCTATCCCGACCCGCACGACCCGGACGCCGCCCAGCGCACCGCCTTCAGCTACGACGTGATGCGCGGCCTCAAGGCCGGGCCCTGGCTGCTCCTGGAACAGGCCCCCTCGGCCGTCAACTGGCGTGCCCACAACGGCCGCAAGCCGCCCGGACGGATGCGTCTGGACAGCTGGCAGGCCGTGGCGCACGGCGCGGACGCGGTGCTGTTCTTCCAGTGGCGCCAGTCGCGCGGAGGCGCCGAGAAGTTCCACTCGGCGATGGTGCCGCACGCGGGCCCCGAGACCCGCACCTTCCGCGAGGTGACCGAGCTCGGCGCCGAACTCGCCGCACACGCCGACCTGTTGAGGTCACGGCCGGAGAGGGCGGACGCGGCGCTGCTCCTGGACTGGCCCAACTGGTGGGCCCTGGAGACCGACGCGCACCCGAGCGAGGTGGACTACCTGGAGGGCGCGCTCGCCCACCACAAGGCGCTGTACGACGCGTCGGTGGCGTGCGACGTGGTGCCGGTCGACGGGGACCTGGCGGCGTACCGGCTGCTGCTCGTGCCGCACCTGTACTCCCTGTCCCTGGACACGGCCGCGCGCCTCACCGACTACGTGCGGGGCGGCGGCACGCTCGTCGTGTCGTACTTCTCCGGCATCACCGACGAGCACGACCGGGTACACCTCGGCGGCTACCCCGGACCGCTGCGCGAGGTGCTCGGCCTGACCGTCGAGGAGTTCGACCCGCGCCCCGACGGCGCCTGGGCCGAGGAGATCCGCCTGGAGGGCGCCGAACAGGTCCTCGCGTACGACGAGGGCGGCCCCGCCGTGACCCGGCATGAGTACGGCCGGGGCACCGCCTGGTACCTGGGCCTGCGCCCCGATCCGAAGACGATGCGCGAACTCCTCGACCGGGTACGGGCGGAGGCCGGCGTGTCGCCCGTGGAGGCGGGGCTCCCGGAGGGTGTGCAGGTGCGGACGCGGGTGACGGCGGCGGGGGAGAGGGTGCGGCTGCGCCTCGATCACCGCGACGGGTCGGTGACGGCCGAGCGCGACCAGGCATCGCGGCAGTAGTCCGCGAAGGAGCGCGGCGCCCGGCCGGTGAGACGGGCCACGGTGTCCGTGACGCGGTCCTCGGCGCCGCCCCGGATGCCGTCGTCCAGGGCGGCCAGGACACGGGCGAACCCGGCGGGGAGGCCGCGTCCGGTGAGCCGTTCGGCGAGTTCGTCGGCCGATACGGCGTGGTGGGTCACCGCCCGCCCCGTGACGTCGGTGAGCGTCGCCGCCACCTCGTCGTACGTCAGCGCCTCCGGGCCGGTGATCACCAGGTCGTGCCCGGGCGGGGGCGTGGCGGTGAGGGCGTGCGCGGCCACCGCCGCGATGTCGTCGGCGTCGACGAAGGGCACCCGGCCGGTGCCGGTCGCGGTCGTCAGGACGCCGTCGGTGCGGGCGCTCTCGGCGTGCGGGTGGTCGTCGGTGAAGTTCTGCATGAACCAGGAAGGGCGGAGCGCGGCCCACTCCTCGAACAGGCCCTCCTCGGCGAGGAGTCGGTGGATCTGCCCGAGGGCGGGGCCGCCCGCCTCGATGGCCGACGAACTCAGCAGGACCACCCGGGTCACGCCCGCCGCACGGGCCCGCCGCAGGAACGGGAGCACGACGGCGACCGGGTCGGGATCGCCGACCGGCGCGACCAGGTAGACGCGGTCGGCCCCGTGCAGGGCGGGCGCGTGCGTCGCCTCGTCGTACCAGTCGAAGCGGACCGCGCGGGCCCCCGGGTGCGGGGTGCGGCCCGAGCGGCTCGCGGCGCGCACGGTGTGGCCGAGGGTGGCCAGGCGGGTGGTGACGCGGGTGCCGGTGGTGCCGGTGGCGCCCGTCACCAGGACGGTCAGCGGGCCGGGCCCGGAGCGCTCAGGCACCGACGGCCTCCGTGAGGGAGCCGGGGACGGCCAGCGGGTTCCAGTAGTCGCGGTAGCGCGTGAAGCGGCCGTCCTTGGCGGTGATCACGGCGATGTACGTCATCTCGAAGGGGCCGTCCGTCGCGACGACGCGGCCCTTCGCGGCGAACTCGACCACGATCGTCTCCGGGTCGGCCGTCTCGTGGATGTCCATGTACGGGAAGGCCTGGTACTCGATGTGGGAGCCGAGGCCGCGCAGGTACTCGCCGAGCGCGGCGCGGCCCTCGACGCGCCGCGGGTAGCCCTCCGGGGCGAAGGGGAACTCGGCGACGGCGTCCTCGGCGAACAGCTCGACCCAGCGGGCCACGTCGTCGGTGAGCAGGAGTTGGATGCCGTCGCGGAACAGTTCGGAGGGGGTGGGGGCGGAAGAGGTGCCAGTGGGCATGGGAAGGTGCCGTCCTCTACGATTCGGACTGTCGGTCCGTTTGACGATACGGACCGCCGGTCCGCTTTGTAAAGGTGTCCCCGCACGAAAGGCCCCGCGCGAGATGACGGTGTCCCCATGACCGAGCGCAAGGCCCGCGCCGACGCGGCCCGCAACCGCGAGGCCGTACTCGCCGCCGCCGACGGCCTGTTCGCGCGCAGCGACAGCCCGCGCGGCGTGTCCATGGACCAGATCGCGGCGGCGGCGGGCGTCGGCAAGGGCACCCTGTTCCGCCGCTTCGGCGACCGCACCGGCCTGATCCGCGCGGTGTTCACGGCCCGCAGCGAGGCGGTGCGCGCCGCCGTCGATTCGGGGCCGCCGCCGCTCGGCCCCGCCACCCCCGCCCGCGACCGGGTGCCCGCGCTCCTGGACGCCCTGCTCGTCTTCAAGCTCGGCAACCGCCATCTGTCCGTCGCCCTGGAGGAGTCGGGCGGCGGCAGCCCGTACGAGGCGGAGCACTACGGCTGGTGGCACGGCGTCCTGCGGGACACCCTCGCGGCGACGGACGCGGTGCCCGACGCCGACTACGCCTCCCACGTGCTGCTCGCGGCCGTACGGGCGGACCTGGTCGAGCACTTGGTGGCGGTGGAGGGGATGTCGGGGGAGGAGATCCGGGGGCGGCTCGGGGAGTATGTGGGGAAGGTGCTGGGCTAGGGCCTGTCCGAGGCCGTGCCCGCCCTCGGGCCGGGGAGCCAGGGGGCGAGCGGCACCCGGTCGTGCAGCGGAATCCCGGCGTACAGCGCCGACGCGGCTTCCTCCTCCGCGCGGGAGGCGTCCGGACGCCCGGTGTCCCGCAGCAGCGCGGCCAGTTCCGTGCGTGTCTCGGCCTCGCCGTGCCGGTCCTGGATGCGGCGGCGGAGGACGAGCGCCGCCCGGAGATGCCGTTCGGCCTCCGCCGGGCGTTCCAGGTGCGCGGCGGCGCGGCCCAGCTCGTGGCGGGCCATGGACTCGGTGTGGGGTTCGCGGACGCGCTCGGCGACGGCGGCGGCCCGCCGGAACCACTCCTCACCCGCGTCCTGACCGCTGCCGATGTGGTCGACGCCGCCCCCTGCCCGGACGCCGACCTCGCCGCCCCCGTGCACCAGCGCGAGCCCCACGCCGATCATCGCCCAGGCCTCCCCGTGCGGGTTGGCGATCGCCCGGGCGAGGGTGAGCGAGTCGCGGGCGTGGCGCCCGCAGGCGGCCGGGTCGCCCTGGTTCAGGGCGGTCAGGGCGAGGCCGAGCAGTCCGCTGGACTCGCAGTGCCGGTCGCCGAGGCGGCGGGACAGGGCGAGGCCGTCGCGCAGCAGGTCCTTCGCCTCGTCGTCGCGGCGCAGCCGCAGGCACAGGTGGCCGAGCGAGGTCAGCGTCCACGCCTCGGTGTTGCGGTTGCCGGTGCCCGCGCACAGCGCGAGCGCGTCGCGCAGCTCGGCCTCGCCCCGGCCGTACCGGCCCGTCACCCAGTGCACGTACCCGAGCCGCTGCAGCACCATGGCCTCGCCCTGCCGGTCGCAGGTGTCACGGAAGGCGGCCAGCGCGCGCTGGTAGTGCGCGTCGGCCTCGTCCGGCCGCCCCAGATGCCACTCGGCGAGGGCGAGCCCGCTGCGCGCGACGGCCTGCCCGCGCCGGTCGCCCGCCTCCTCGAACAGCGTGAGGGCGCGGCGGTGGTGGGCGGCGCACTCCTCGTGGTTGCCGAAGACCCAGTGCGCCATGCCGAGCCTGCTGGTCTCAAGAGCGTGTCCGCTTACGTCCCCGACCTCCTGGAACAGTGCGAACGCGCGCCGGTGCCGGGCCGCGCTGCGGTGGTGGGTGCCGCGCGTGAACCAGTCGGCGAGGCCGAGCCCCGCGAGGGAGCGCGCCTCGCCGTGCCGGTCGCCCGTCTCCCGGAACACGGCGAGTGCGAGGCGGTGCTGCTCCCCGCTCTCCCCGTACCGCCCGCGTGCCGCGTGGGCCCGGCCGAGCCCGCACCGCGCCTCGGCCACGCCGCGCGCGTCCCCCGCCTCCTCGGACAGGGCGAGGGCGTGCAGCTGGTGCTCGGCCGCCTCGTCGTGGCGGCCGAGGCCGTCGTGGACGAGGCCGATGTCCCGTACGGCGCGGGCCTGTTGGGCGAGGTCGCCGGACCTGCGGGCCGCGTCGAGGCCGAGGTCCAGGCCCGCGAGGCTGTCGGTGCCGTACGCGTGCAGGCCGAGGAAGGAGTGGGCCGCGGTGGCGAGCCGCCAGGTGCAGTCGTACCGGCCGAGGCGCGTGGTCTCCTCGGTCACGGCCGTCAGGTTGGCGCGCTCCCGCTCCAGCCACTCCAGGGCCGCCGCGGCCGATTCCGGCGGCGCCGGTCGCGGGTGGGCCGCCGTGCGCGGGCATCCGTCCGGTGTCCACCAGGGTTCGAGCCGCCGCCGCGCGCCCTCGGCGGCGTCGCAGTACCACCGGGCGAGCCGCAGGACGGCGGCCGTACGGGACTCCTCGGAGTCCTCGGCGTGGGTGCGGCCGTGCGCGTACAGGCGCAACAGGTCGTGGTGGCGGTAGCGGCCGTGCGCGAAGCTCTGCAGCAGGTGCTCGTCGAGCAGGGCTTCCAGGAGGTCCTCGGCCGTGTCGCGGTCCGTGCCGAGCAGCGCGGCGGCCGAATCCGGGGTGCAGTCGGTGCCGGGGTGCAGGGCGAGGAGGCGGAAGGCCCGGCGCCGGGGCTCGGGCAGCGACTCGTACGACAGCGCGAAGGCGGCGCCCACCGTCCGTCCGCCGACAGCGAGTTGACGCAGTCTGCCCTCGTCGGCCTCCAGGCGCCGGGCCAGGTCCGTCGTGGACCAGGAGGGGCGGGTGCGCAGGCGGCGCCCCGCAAGCGCCACGGCGAGCGGCAGGTGGCCGCAGAGCTCGGCGACGCGCAGGAGCGCGTCGTCGGGCCCCGGGACCTGCGGGGATTTCACCCCGGGGTGGTCCGGCGGGTCCGCCCCGGGGCGCTCGCGCTCCGTGACGCGGTCGATGAGCGCGGCGGCCTCCTTCGGGCTGAAGGGGGCGAGGCGGGTGGTGCGAGCGCCGTCGAGCCCGCCGAGGACACGGCGGCTGGTGATCAGGAGCAGGCAGGATCCGGTGCCGGGCAGCAGGGGCCGCACCTGCTCCTCGTCGGCCGCGTCGTCGAGGACCACCAGGGCGCGGCGGCCCGCGAGCCGGTCGCGGTACAGGGCGGCGCGGGCTTCCACCTGGTCGGGGACGAGGTCGCCCGGTACGCCGAGCAGGCGCAGGAAGCCCTCCAGGACGTGGGCGGGGTCGGCGGGGGGCCGGTCCGGGGAGAAGCCCTTCAGGTCGGCCCACAGCTGGACGTCCGCGAAGTGGCCCTGGGCGACGAGCTGGTGGGCGGCGCGGACGGCGAGGCGGGTCTTGCCGACGCCCGCCATGCCCTCGATGACGGCGACGACGACGCCGGTGCCGGTGCCCATGTCGGCGGTTTCCCCTACGAGCTCCCGCAGCTCGGCCTCCCTCCCAATGAACTCCGGTATGTCCATGGGGAGTTGATGCAGCCCTTCGATGGCTCGCGCGACGGATAGGTGCGGCGGCCCGTCGCCGTCCGGTACCCCCGCTCCCGGCCCGTGCGCGGAGTCCGTCACCCCCGGCCGGTCCAGGTCCAGGTCCAGCGACGGCGCCGACGCCAGGATCCGCCCGTGCAGCTCCTGCACCTCCGCCCCCGGATCCACGCCCAGCTCCTCGCGCAGCCCGCGCCGCATCCGCCGGTACGCGCCGAGGGCGTCGCCCTGCCGCCCGCACCGGTACAGGGCCAGCATCAGCAGTCCCGCGAACCGCTCGCGCAGCGGGAAGTCACCGACGAGGCGCATCAGTTCGGGTACGACCTCCTGGTGGCGCCCGAGGTCGAGGTCGGCCTGGACGCGTTCCTCCAGGGCGGCGGCCCGCAGCTCGGCGAGCCGGTCGCGTTCCGTGTCCAGGAAGCCGCTCGTCACGTCGGAGAGGGCGGGGGCGTCCGGGCCGTGCCACAGGGCGAGGGCAGCGCGCAGCTCCTCGGCCGCCCCTTCCGCGTCCCCGCGGGCCCGTGCGGCGCGGCCCCGGCCGACCCCGCGCTCGAAGGCGGCCGCGTCGATGTCGTCCGGGCCGACGTCGAGGACGTATCCGCTGGCGGACCAGTTCAGGACCCCCGAGGGCGACCTGGGGCTCCGCTCGGGCTCCAGGACGCGCCGCAGCGCGGAGACGTACTTCTGCAACTGCGGGACCGCGTACGCCGGGGCGGGCTCGCCCCAGACCGCCCGGACGAGCTGGTCGCGGGCGACGGGCCGCCCCCTGCCGAGGAGCAGCACGGCGGCGACGGACCGCTGCCGAGGCGCCCCGAGATCAAGCACCCGCTCGCCCCGCCAGGCCCGCACGGGTCCGAGCAGCGCGAACCGTAACGGCCCCGCGGCCGCCCCGCTGTCGTCCGATCCCAACAGAACACCTTCCGCCCCGCGTTCACGCCACCGTCACATCACCGTGTACGAGCGACTGCCCGTGCATCGCCCAATGATTCACCCAGCGAGACGCCCAACTGTCCCGCGAACACTGGTGAGCCACGGGGGAACAAGACGAAAGGAAGCCGATGAAGTACGCACGGAAGCCGCTGCGGGCCGTCGCTGTGAGCGCTGTCGCCACGGCGATGCTCACGGTCCCGGCGGGGTCGGCACTCGCGGACAACCACCAGACGTCGGCGCCCCAGCGTACGGCGTCGGTGTCGGCGCCCGCCGCCGGGGCGGAATCGGCGGCCGCCTCGTTCCGCTGCGAGTACGTGGGGACCAAGCACGGCAAGACGAAGCGGAAGGCTCCCATCAGGGCGGGGATGTCGAAGCACGCCCGCATCAAGGTGAAGGTCCCCAAGGGCAAGTACGTGCGCTACACCCATCGGTGTGTCAGCTCCAAGGGCACGCACTGGGTGAAGACGACGACGTGGGCGCGGGGATATCTGTACGTCGCCCACATCTAGGCCTCGGGGGAATCCGGGGCATCCAGACCGGGGTCGGCGATCCGTGCCGGGGGGAGCGTCATCAGCGGATCGCCGGCCCCACTTCGCGCCGGGGGCCGGGGGCCGGGGCCGGGAGTCGGGGCCGGGGGGCCGCGTGCGGCGAAGGTGGCACGATCAAGGGATGACGCGCCTGCTCACCCACAGCGACCTCCTCGCCCTCCTCGACCCCGCCGCCTGCCTAGCCGCCCTCGCGGACGGTTTCCGTGCGGCGGACGACGTGTCGGTCCCCGGGCAGCGCGTGCGCACGGACCTGCCGTTTCCGGGTACGGCGACGGTGTTGATCCCCGGCCTCCTGCCCGGCGTGGACGCGTACACCGTGAAGGTCAACGCCAAGTTCCCGGGCGCGCGGCCCGCGTTGCGCGGGGTGATCTGTCTGCACGGCGGCGCCGACGGCGAGCTTCTCGCCCTCCTCGACTCGGCCACGGTCACCGCCTGGCGCACGGGTCTCGCCGCCGCCCTCGGCACGCACGCGCTGGCCGCGCCCGACCCCGCGGGCGCCGCCGTGCTCGGTGTGATCGGGGCAGGCGCGCAGGCGGAGCTGATGGTGCGCGGCCTGCGTACGCTGCGTTCCTTCGCGGGGCTCACCGTGTACGACACGGACGCGGACCGCGCGGCCGAGTTCGCCGCCCGCCACGACGGCCAGGTCTCGGCGTCCGCCCCCGAGGTCGCCGCCGACGCCGACGTGGTCCTCCTCGCCACCTGGTCCCGCACCCCCCTCCTCGCCCTTGCCGACACCCGCCCCGGCCAGCACCTCACCACCCTCGGCGCCGACGAGCCCGGCAAGCAGGAGCTGGCCGGGGACCTGCTGCGGGCCGCCCACCTCGTCGTGGACGACCGTGAACTCGCCGCCTCCATGGGCGCGTTGGCCGCCGCCGGGCTGCCCGCGTCGGCCGCCGACGCGACCCTCGGCGAGGTGCTGCGCGGCGAGCGGCCCGCCGCCCACGCGGACGGCACCTCGACCGTCCGCTCCGTCTACGCGCCCGTCGGCCTGCCCTGGCAGGACCTCGCCCTGTCCTGGCTCGCTTTCCGGGAGGCGGAACGGCGCGGCGTCGGCGGCACCGTCGATCTCCTGGGCTGACCCCGGGTCCGCCGCGCGGCGGAGCTGCTTCGTCCCGGTGGGCGATCCGGGCGGCGGTGCGTGATCGCAGGCTGGTCCCATGACGACCGACACCCGCATGGAACTCCCGCCTCCGCCCGGCCGGTTGCGTGCCTGCTTGGCCGCCGCCCACGCCCGCGCCGACGGCGTCCCCCAGTGGGCGTGGCTGGCCGCGCTCGCCGTACCGCTGACCGCGGTGCCCTCCGGTGTCTGGCGCATCGCCAGCTGGTTCCTCGACGAGAGCACCCACGACGAACGGGGGAGCCTCCCGGCGTGGCTGCCGGGCTGGTCCTACATGCTGCTCCTGTCCCTCGTCTCCGAGCTGTTCGCCTTCACGGCGGTGGGGCTCGTCACTCGCTGGGGCGAGGTCTTCCCGCGCTGGGTGCCGTTCCTGCGGGGGCGGGCCGTGCCGACCATGGCGGCGGTCGTCCCGGCGGCGATCGGCGCCGTGCTGGTCACGGTGCTGTGGACGGGCGCGTTCGTGGCGGAGGCAGCGGGGGTGACGATCACGGGGGAGCCCCTGGCCGAGGACTACCCGACCCGCCAGGGCCCGTGGCAGGCCGCGGCGTTGTACGTGAGTTACGCTCCGCTGCTGCTGTGGGGGCCCTTGCTGGGGGCGGTCACCTGGGCGTACTGGCGTCGCCGCCGCGCAGCGCGGTGAGGAAGGTGGTCCAGGCGGGGGCGCCTATGAGGACGACGGGGCTGCCGTCGGGGCTGGTTTTGCTGTCGCGGACGGGGACCAGTCCGGGGAGCCCGGAGGCGACTTCGACGCAGTTCTCGCCGCCGTCGCCGCTGCTGTAACTGCTCTTGCGCCACTGGGCGTTGGTCAGGTCGGCTTCGCGCATCGTCTGTGGTCCTCCGCCGCCGACTTGATCAGTTTCAGGGACGCCTCCGGCGGCAACGCGGCGGCCCTGAGCAGATCGTAGGAGCCGTGGACTCGCTTCACCACTGCTGGGTCGTCCAGGAGATTCCCCCAATGCACGCCTTCTGTATAGACGGCGGGCGGAGCGTCCTCGAACTCCATGAGCCGCATCATCTTGCCCATCCTCGCGTGCGCTCCCGCCACGAAGGGGATCACCTGGAGCAGCACCTTGTGCTCGCTCACCATCTGCAGGAGACGGTCGAGTTGCGCAGCCATGGTGAGGGGGTCGCCGACCGGCACGCGGAGCGCGGCCTCGTGCATGATCACCCAGTACTCGGGCCGCGCGGCGTCCTTCAGGATATGGGCGCGGTCCATGCGGGCCTGGATCTGCTCGTCGATGTACTCCGGGGCGGCGAACGGATGGCTCACCTCGTACAACGCGCGTGTGTACTCCGGAGTCTGCAGCAGCCCGGGAACCAGCATCGGCTCGAACTCGCAAATCTTCGTGGCCAGCCGCTCCAGCTCCGCTACATGAGCGAAGTAGGCCTCGAACGGTTGGTCCTTGATGAGCTTGCGCCACATTCGCTCGAAAAGGCCATCAGTCCGTAAGACTTCGTCAATCCGCTGGGCCACATCCAACTGCGGCTTACGAATAGCCTGTTCGAACTGGCCGATGTAGCCGCCGGAGACAAAAACCCGCGCACCCAGCTCCACCTGCGTAAACGCGGCCTCCTCGCGCCTCCGCTTCAGCTCCGCCCCGAAGAACTCCCACGCGGCCTGCCGGGACCCATGAGCACCTTTGGCCATGGATGAACTCCCCTCCTCAGCCGCGCACTTGTAGCGCACAGACTCCTGCCGAGTGTAGGCGGACCGCGTCATCGTGGAGACATGAAGCGTGAAATCCGACAGCAAAGGGGAGCCACGTGACGGCGATTAACGCCGCAGGCCACCGGCACTCTGCGGCTGGTCTCGAAGAGGTGGAGGAAACAGTGGAAGAATTGCGTGCCGCCCCGGGTCGGACGGGAATTTCTCTGGCGAAAGCGGCCGGGCACGGCCGCGGGGCGGTGACGGCATGAGGCTGCCGATCGGCACGTACGCGGTGGACACGAGGTCGGGCCGGGTGGGCCGGGTGATGGGCCACGAGGGCCCGTACGTACAGCTGCGCCCGTACGGGGGCGGCCGGGAGTGGGACTGCGCCCCCGAGGCGCTCAGGACGGCGACGAGCGCGGAGCGGCTGCGCGCGGCGACGGCGTACGCGAACGCGCGGAGCCGGGGGGAGGTGCCTTGACGTCTGCCGAGGGTCCCGGTCCGGAGGGGGCGGCCGTTTTGGTCAGGGTCCGCATGCCCGTAGGGGGCGCCGTGCCCAGGTGCGAGCGCTGCGGGCGGCCTGCCTACCCGTTCCGGACCGACCCGATGGGGCCCGTCACTCGCTGAAGCCCCGCGTCGACTTCCGCGGTTTCCCAGATCTCGCGGATCTCCGTCACGGCGTCCATGGGGTCGCCGTCACCGGTGCTGACGAAGCGCTCCAGCTCTCGCAATCGGGCCGCGCGCTGCGGGTGCCGTTCGATCGCCACGAAGACGGCCCAGGAGTGGATGAACGAGCGCAGAGGGGCGAGGCTCTGGGTCTGCTGCGCGTTCGTCGTGGCTTCGAAGAGGTGCCGGGTCAGTTCGGGAACCCGGCTGGGCGCGATCTTGGCCACCGCCGAGCGCAGCGCGGCAGGCGTCAGTTCGGGCATCGGGATCAGCGGGTCGTGCGGGCCGTCGGGCGGCACGCTCACTGGGGCCTCCGGTGCGGGCTGGGGCTGGCTCTCGTACGCTACCGGGCCGCCGGGGGACAAGAGCGGGCATCGCGGCTCGCGGCCCCCACGCGGAACCCGTGGCCGTAGGCCTGCCGCCGTACGCGAGAATGGCCCCATGAGCCTGTTCCGTGACGACGGTGTCGTGCTGCGCACCCAGAAGCTGGGTGAGGCGGACCGTATCATCACGCTGCTCACGCGCGGGCACGGACGCGTGCGGGCCGTGGCCCGTGGGGTGCGGCGGACGAAGTCGAAGTTCGGGGCGCGCCTGGAGCCCTTCTCGCACGTGGACGTGCAGTTCTTCGCGCGGGGCAGCGAACTGGTCGGCCGCGGGCTCCCGTTGTGCACGCAGAGTGAGACGATCGCTCCGTACGGTAGTGGGATTGTGACGGACTACGCCCGGTACACCGCCGGGACGGCCATGCTGGAGACGGCGGAGCGGTTCACCGATCATGAGGGCGAGCCCGCGGTGCAGCAGTATCTGCTGCTGGTGGGCGGCCTGCGCACCCTCGCCCGCGGCGAGCACGAGCCGCACCTCGTCCTCGACGCGTTCCTGCTGCGCTCCCTCGCCGTGAACGGCTACGCGCCCACGTTCAACGACTGCGCGAAGTGCGGCCTGCCCGGCCCCAACCGTTTCTTCTCCGTCGCCGCGGGCGGCTCGATTTGCGCCGACTGCCGGGTGCCGGGCAGCGTCGTGCCGTCGGCGGAGACGCTGACGCACCTCGGCGCGCTGCTCACCGGGGACTGGGCGACGGCCGACTCCTGCGAGGCCCGGCACGCCCGCGAGGGCAGCGGGCTCGTGTCGGCCTACCTGCACTGGCACATGGAGCGCGGCCTGCGCTCGCTGCGGTACGTGGAGAAGAACTGACGCGGCACGCGGAACGTGTACGTAGAGAAGAACCGACCAAGCTCAGCTAGGAGTGAGAGCCCCTCATGGCAGTCGCACGACGCGGAATCCTCGGACGGAGCCGCCGCGAGTACAAGGTGCCGGAGCCGCACCCGTCCGGCGCGCGGCCGCCGAAGATCCCCGGCGAGCTTGTCCCCAAGCACGTCGCCGTCGTCATGGACGGCAACGGCCGGTGGGCCAAGGACCGCGGCCTGCCGCGCACCGAGGGCCACAAGGTCGGCGAGGGCGTCGTCCTCGACGTCCTCAAGGGCTGCCTGGAGATGGGCGTCAAGAACCTCTCCCTGTACGCCTTCTCCACCGAGAACTGGAAGCGGTCGCCCGAAGAGGTCCGCTTCCTCATGAACTTCAACCGTGACGTCATCCGCCGCCGCCGCGACGAGATGGACGAGCTGGGCATCCGGATCCGCTGGGTGGGCCGTATGCCCAAGATGTGGAAGTCCGTCGTCCAGGAACTCCAGGTCGCCCAGGAGCAGACCGTCAAGAACGACGCGATGACGCTGTACTTCTGCGTCAACTACGGGGGGCGTGCGGAGATCGCGGACGCCGCGCAGGCCATCGCGCGGGACGTGGCGGCGGGCAAGCTCGACCCGGGCAAGGTCAACGAGAAGACCTTCGCCAAGTACATGTACTACCCGGACATGCCGGACGTGGACCTCTTCCTGCGCCCGAGCGGCGAGCAGCGCACGTCCAACTATCTGATCTGGCAGTCCAGCTACGCCGAGATGGTCTTCCAGGACGTCCTGTGGCCCGACTTCGACCGCCGCGACCTGTGGCGCGCCTGCCTGGAGTACGCCTCCCGCGACCGCCGCTTCGGGGGCGCGATCCCGAACGAGGAGCAGATCGCGAACAGCTGATCAGGGGGTGTGGGGGTACGAAGTACCCCCACACCCTTGAAAGGGCGGGCGGGTGGGGAAAGCGGGCCCGCCACGGGCGGCCTGTTCAGGCCTGCGCCGCGCAGTCCTCACACGTACCGAAGACCTCGACCGTGTGCGCCACATTCACGAAGCCGTGCTCCGCGGCGATCGTCTCCGCCCACTTCTCCACCGCGGGCCCCTCGACCTCCACGGCCTTGCCGCAGACGCGGCAGACCAGGTGGTGGTGGTGCTCGCCGGTCGAGCAGCGGCGGTAGACCGACTCGCCCTCGTTGGTGCGCAGCACGTCGACCTCGCCGGCGTCGGCCAGGGACTGGAGCGTGCGGTAGACCGTCGTCAGGCCCACGGAGTCACCGCGGTGCTTGAGCATGTCATGGAGCTCCTGCGCACTGCGGAACTCGTCCACCTCGTCGAGCGCGGCCGCCACAGCGGCGCGCTGCCGGGTCGACCGGCCTCGTACGGGGGGTCCCGCAGCGGTCGTCACAGGTGCCTCCCAGCACTCGTCAGCACTCGTCCGCACTCGCGTGGTGCGTCGTCTCTCGCCCGGCCATTGTGCCAGGTGGCTGCCGGACGGTGACCAGAGTGATCTCAGACAGTGACCTCGTCCGACGTGCCCCGCGCGCCCGGCACGTCCGCCGTGCACGCCGTGTCGCGCGCCGCGGACGCCCGCGCCCGCCGACGCGCGAGGGGCGTCGCGAGCAGCGTGAGCACGATGAACACCCCGATCGTCAGGAGCACGATCGTCGCTCCGGGCGGCACGTCCTGGTAGTACGACGTGACCGTGCCACCCAGCGTCACGCTGATCCCGATGGCCACCGCGATCGCGAACGTCGCCGCGAAGCTCCGGGTCAGCTGCTGCGCCGCCGCCACCGGCACCACCATGAGCGCCGACACGAGCAGCAGGCCCACGACCCGCATGGCGACGGTGACCGTGACCGCCGCCGTCACGGCCGTGAGGAGGTTCAGGGCCCGCACCGGCAGACCCGTCACACGAGCGAACTCCTCGTCCTGGCTCACCGCGAACAACTGGCGGCGCAGACCGACCGTGACGAGGACCACGAACGCGGCGAGCAGACAGATCGCCGTCACGTCGTCCTCGGAGACCGTCGAGAGGGAGCCGAAGAGGTAGGAGCTCAGGTTGGCGTTCGAGCCGCCCGGCGCCAGATTGATCAGCATCACACCGCCCGCCATGCCGCCGTAGAACAGCATCGCGAGGGCGATGTCGCCGCGCGTCTTGCCGTACCAGCGGATCAGCTCCATCGCGACAGCTCCGACCACCGCGACCGCCGTCGCCATCCACACCGGGGACGTGGAGAGCAGGAAGCCGAGGCCGACACCCGTCATCGCGACATGGCCGATTCCGTCTCCCATGAGGGCCTGGCGGCGCTGCACCAGATAGATGCCGACCGCGGGCGCCGTGACGCCGACGAGGGCGGCGGCGAGCAGCGCCCGCTGCATGAATTCGTAGTTCAGGAATTCCATCGCCGGGTCCTCAGGTGAGCAGGCCGGTGCGGACCGGGGCCGCGTCGGCGTCGTGCGGGTGGACGTGGTCGTGGCCGGGCAGCGCGTGCTGGCCGACGGCCTTCGGCGGCGGGCCGTCGTGCAGCACGCAGCCGTCGCGCAGGACCACCGCGCGGTCGATCAGCGGCTCCAGGGGGCCCAGCTCGTGCAGCACCAGCAGCACCGAGGCGCCCTGCTCGACCTGGTGGCGCAGGGTGGCCGCGAGGACCTCCTGGCTGGCCAGGTCGACGCCCGCCATCGGCTCGTCCATGATCAGCAGTTCGGGCTCGGAGACCAGGGCGCGGGCGATCAGGACCCGCTGGTGCTGGCCGCCCGACAGAGCGCTCACGGAGTCCTTGGCGCGGTCCGCCATGCCGACCTGCTCCAGGGCGTGCGCCACGGCCTCCCGGTCGGCCTTGCGCAGCACACCGAAGCGGGCCCGCGAAAGACGACCGGACGTGACGACCTCGGTGACCGTCGCCGGGACGCCGCCCGCGGCCGTGGTGCGCTGTGGGACGTAGCCGACCCGCGCCCAGTCCCGGAAGCGCCGCCGGGGCGTACCGAAGATCTCCACCGCGCCGCCGGTGACCGGGACCTGCCCGATGACCGTGCGCACGGCCGTGGACTTGCCGGAGCCGTTCGCGCCGAGCAGCGCGACCACCTCGCCGCGCGCCACGGTGAGGTCGATGCCGCGCAGCACCGGGCGGCCGCCCAGCTCCGCCGTCACCGCGCGCAGGGATATGACGGGCGATATGCCGGACTCACTCTTGGCGTCGGCCATGGCGGATGCCTTCCGTGACGGTGACGGGCTTGTGGCGGAGGTCACTTGGCGCCGAGCGACTTCTGGAGGGCGGCGAGATTGGAGCGCATCACCTCGATGTAATCGTCGCCCCTGGACTTCTCCGTGATGCCCTCGACCGGGTCGAGCACGTCCGTCTTGAGCTTCGCGTCCTTCGCGAGGGTCTTCGCGGTCTTGTCGCTGACCAGCGTCTCGTAGAACACCGTCGTGACGCCGTCGGCCTTCGCCATCTTCTGGAGTTCCTTGACGCGCTTCGCACTCGGCTCGCTCTCCGGGCTCAGGCCGGAGATGGCCTCCTCGGTGAGGCCGTAGCGCTCGGCGAGGTAGCCGAAGGCGGCGTGCGTGGTGATGAAGACCTTCGCCTTGGACGCGGTGTTCTTCAGGCCGTTCTTGAAGTCCGTGTCGAGGCCCTTGAGCTTCTTCACCAGGGCGGCGGTGTTCTTCTCGTACGTGGCCTTGTGGTCCGGGTCGGCCTTCGCGAACGCCTTGCCGACGCCCTCGGCGACCTCGGCGTAACGCACCGGGTCCAGCCAGATGTGGGGGTCCTTGCCGCCGGGGGTCTCGTGGCTGTGGCCCTCGTGGCCCTCGTGGCCCTCTTCGCCCTCGTGGCCGTGCTCCTCCTCGGAGCCGTGCTCGTCGCCCTTGCCGTGCTCGTCGTGCTCCTCGGCGTGCCCGCCGACCTCGTTGCCGTGCTTCTCCAGGCTGGTCAGCGAGGCGGCGTCGATCTTGGTCTTGATGCCGGACTGGCCGATGGCCTCGTCGACGGAGGGCTGCAGTCCCTTCAGGAAGAGCGCGGCGTCCGCGTTCTCCAGCTGCGCCGTCTGCTTGGCGCTGATCTCCAGGTCGTGCGGCTCCTGGCCGGGCTCGGTGAGCGTCGTGACCTCGACGTCGTCGCCGCCGATCTCCTTGGCCAGGAACTCCATGGGGTAGAACGACGCCACCACGTCCAGCTTGCCCTCGTTGTTCTTGTCCGCCGCGTCGGAGGAGCAGCCGGACAGGGCGGTGACACCCAGGACCGTGGCGGTCGCGAGGGCGGCGGTGGGTATGAGGCGTCGTACGTTCATGACAGTCATTTTCAACAAAATTGGAAACCGTTGTCAACAAAGTGTCGATCTGTACACAACTGCTCGCACTGAGCGATGGCTGTACGACCCACCCACCGCCGCCACGCCCCGCCCCGCACGGCCGGAACCCATCGTGAGCACAACCGATTTGATCCGAGGGGTACGGCCGCCGGTAATCTGAAGCATTCGCTCCTGAGGCATGCGCTTCGTCAGCCCCGAAGCGTGGCTTCGCCGTCGTCGTAATGAAGAGAGCACCGTGGCCGCCGACAAGATCGACACCATCGTCAGCCTGAGCAAGCGCCGAGGCTTCGTCTTTCCGTGCAGTGAGATCTACGGCGGCCAGCGCGCCGCCTGGGACTACGGACCCCTGGGCGTCGAGCTGAAGGAGAACCTCAAGCGCCAGTGGTGGCGCTACATGGTCACCTCGCGGGAAGACGTCGTCGGCATCGACTCGTCCGTGATCCTGGCCACCGACGTCTGGCAGGCCTCCGGCCACGTCGCGACCTTCACCGACCCGCTGACCGAGTGCACCTCCTGCCACAAGCGCTTCCGCGCGGACCACCTGGAGGAGGCCTTCGAGGAGAAGAAGGGCCGCGCCCCGGAGTCCCTCGCCGACATCAACTGCCCCAACTGCGGCACCAAGGGCCAGTTCACCGAGCCCAAGCAGTTCTCCGGCCTGCTCTCCACCCACCTCGGCCCCACCCAGGACAGCGGCTCCGTCGCCTACCTGCGCCCCGAGACCGCCCAGGGCATCTTCACCAACTTCGCCCAGGTGCAGACCACCTCCCGGCGCAAGCCCCCGTTCGGCATCGCCCAGATGGGCAAGTCCTTCCGCAACGAGATCACGCCCGGCAACTTCATCTTCCGCACCCGCGAGTTCGAGCAGATGGAGATGGAGTTCTTCGTCAAGCCGGGCGAGGACGAGAAGTGGCAGGAGTACTGGATGGAGCAGCGCTGGAACTGGTACACCGGCCTGGGCCTGCGCGAGGAGAACATGCGGTGGTACGAGCACCCGAAGGAGAAGCTCTCCCACTACTCCAAGCGCACCGCCGACATCGAGTACCGCTTCCAGTTCGGCGGTTCCGAGTGGGGTGAGCTGGAGGGCGTCGCCAACCGCACCGACTACGACCTGTCGGCGCACGCCAAGGCCTCCGGCCAGGACCTCTCCTACTTCGACCAGGAGGCCGGCGAGCGCTGGACTCCGTACGTCATCGAGCCCGCCGCCGGTGTCGGCCGCACGATGCTCGCCTTCATGCTCGACTCCTACGTCGAGGACGAGGCCCCCAACGCCAAGGGCAAGCTGGAGAAGCGCACGGTCATGCGCTTCGACCACCGCATCGCCCCGGTGAAGGTCGCCGTGCTCCCGCTGTCCCGCAACCCGGAGCTGTCCCCGAAGGCCAAGGGCCTCGCGACGGCGCTCCGGCAGAACTGGAACATCGAGTTCGACGACGCGGGTGCCATCGGCCGCCGCTACCGCCGCCAGGACGAGATCGGCACGCCGTACTGCGTGACGGTCGACTTCGACACCCTTGAGGACAACGCGGTGACCGTGCGCGAGCGCGACACCATGAAGCAGGAGCGGGTGTCCCTCGACCAGATCGAGGGCTACCTGGCGACGCGCCTCGTCGGCTGCTGACGACCGGCGACGTTCACTCTTTCTTGGCACGAAGGCCCCCGGTTCCGGCCACGGAACCGGGGGCTTTTGCTGCACACTGGGCGCCATGCCTTCGACGACCACGAGCAAGGTCAGCAGATGGGACCAGCACGGGCGCGAACACGTCGTCCACGTGCAAAAGGCGGGCGTACAACGGCAGTTGACCTGCGACACCTGCGGCTGGACCCGCAAGGCGCAGTTCCTGCCGTGGCTCAAGGCGGAGGAACACCTGGCCCAGGAACACCAGGCGACGGTGGACCCGTCGGGGACGGCGACCTAGGAAACGCCCCGACGGGGCGCGGGGGACATGGGGAGCGCCCCAAAGGGGCGCGGGGAACTGCGCGACCAGCCACGACGCACCCGCACCCGAAAACGCACTACTCCGCGCCACGCACCAGGTCGGCCGCCCTCTCCCCGATGACCAGCGCAGCGGCATTCGTGTTCACCGACACCATCGACGGCATCACCGACGCGTCCGCGACCCTGAGCCCAGCCACGCCCCGCACCCTGAGGTCCGGCGTCACCACCGCCTCCGGGCCCGCCCCCATCGCGCAACTCCCCGCCAGATGGAAGTACGGCCCCGTCGCTGCCGCGAGGAACGCCCGCAGCCCCGCCGCGTCCGTGGCCCCCGGTCCCGGCAGCACCTCCCGCGCCCCCCACTCCGCGAACGGGCCCGCCGCCGCTATCTCCCGCGCCACCTCAAGGCCGTGCAGCATCCGCCGCACGTCGTCCTCGTCCGCCAGATAACCGGGATCGATCAACGGGGGCGTGTCCGGGCCCGCGTCGGCCAGACGTACCGAGCCCCGGGCACGCGGGACGGTCGCCACACCGAGTGTGAAGCCGTTCTCCGGCGCCGTCATCGTCGGCGGGTGGTACGGCACATGGATGAACATCACCTGCATGTCCGGGCCCGCCAGGGCGGCATCGCTGCGCCAGGACAGGGACGCCTCCGAGAGGTTCGCACGGCCCGCCGGTATCGGCTTCTCGGCCGCGTACACCAGCCCGCACAGCGGATGATCCTGGAGCCCACGGCCGACCCCCGGCAGATCGTGGCGCACCTCGACCCCGGCCCCGCGCAACTCGTCGGCGGGGCCGACGCCGGACAGCAGGAGCAGCCGGGGCGAGTCGACGGCGCCCGCACTGACGATCACTTCGGCGCGCGCGTACGCCCGCACCGACCTGCCGTCGCGCGTGAACTCCACGCCCGTGCACCGGTCGCCGTCGAAGAGCAGCCGGTGCGCGCGGGAGTCCGTGGCCACCGTCAGATTCGGGCGGTCCGCGGCGACCGGGTGCAGATACGCGTCCGCCGCGCTCTGCCGGACCCCGTCGGCGACCGTCAAGTCGTGCAGCCCCGCGCCTTCCTGGCAGTCGCCGTTGAAGTCGTCCGTCACGGGGTGGCCCGCGGCGGCAGCGGCCGCGACGAAGGCGCGGGAGAGCGGGTTGACGTCGGCGTCGGGGACGGGAGCGGGGCGCAGGGGCCCGGAGCGCCCACGAGATCCGGCGGCCGAGCCCGAGCCCTCACCCGGGCGGGGCGCGGGCACCGACTCCATCCGCCGGAAGTACGGCAGCAGCTCGTCGAACCCCCAGCCCGTGCAGCCCGCCGCCGCCCACGCGTCGTAGTCCGCGCGATGCCCGCGCAGGAACACCATCGCGTTGATCGCGCTGGAACCGCCGAGGGTGCGCCCACGCGGGCAGGGCGGGGCGATGCCGCCGAGGCCGGGCTGCGGCACCGAGGCGTAGCCGTGGTCCACGTCCGAGCCGAACAGCGACGGCCACGCGAAGGGCGTCGCGAGGTCCGCCTTCGTCTCGCGGGGGCCCGCTTCGAGCAGCAGCACGCTGGTGTCGGCGTCCTCGCTGAGCCGGGCGGCGAGCACGCACCCGGCCGACCCGGCGCCCACGACGATGTAATCGGCCTCGATCCGCACCGACTCCGCCAACTCGCTTGTCCCTGACGCCACTTCAGCCTCCTGATGTCCCACGGGTGTGCCGGGGTTCAGGGAATCAGGAGGGGCGGGGGCGAGTCAGCGGAACGGGGGAATCGCGGAACGGGGGAATCAGGGGCGCAGGCCCCGGACGAGCAGGTCGAGCAGCGCCGTGAAGGCCTCCTCGGCGTCCGGGCGGGACCACTCGGGTGCGTACGCCGGGTCGTGGTACCGGGCGGTGGCCTCGAACAGGGCGCGGGCCGTGACGTCCGGGTCGCAGGGGGCGAACGCGCCGCCCTCGACGCCCTGTCGGACGATCGCGGCGAGCTGGCCTGTGAGGTCCGCGATGTGCTCGTCGACGACCTCGCTGGCCTCGCCGACCAGGACCGTGTACGTCCCGAACAGCTCGGGGTCGTCGCCCGCCTTGTGCTGCTTGGCCTCGAAGAGACCGGCGAGCCAGCGCCGCAGGCGGTCCTCGGCGGGCCCGTCCGCGTCGACCACGCCGGACAGGGCGTCGGACGTCCGGTCCAGCCACCGCTTGGTGACGGCCTCGCGCAGCGCGGCCTTCGTACGGAAGTGGCGGTACACGCTGGCGTGGCTGACGCCGAGCACGCGGGCCACGTCCACCACGGTCGCCTTGGCGGCGCCGTGCCGGCGCAGCACCTCCTCGGTCGCGGCGAGGATGCGCTCGGCGGTCAGAGTCTCGGTCGTAGCCATGGTCAAGAAGGTACCTGTCGCCACTGACAGAGCTGACGGCGCCGACAGAGCTGACGGCGCCGGTGCCCGGCCATGTCAGTGCTCGCTGTCGAGGTGCGCCATCTGCGACTCGGGGTAGCGGGCGCCCGCGACGGCGTCGGTGGGGACGGCCCGCTCGATCGCGGCGAGGTCGGCGTCGTCGAGCGTGACGTCCAGGGCGCCGAGCGCCTCGGTGAGCCGGTCCCTGCGGCGGGCGCCGACCAGCGGCACGATCGAGGCGCCGGACCGCGGGCCCTGCGCGAGGACCCAGGCGATGGCGGTCTGCGCGACGCTCACGCCCTTGCTCTCGGCGATCTTGCGCAGGGCGTCGACGAGGTCGAGGTTGCGCTGCAGGTTGTCGCCCTGGAAGCGGGGGCTCATGCCGCGGAAGTCGTTCGCGGCGAGCTGCCGGTCGCGCTCGAAGTGCCCGGAGATCAGGCCGCGCGAGAGCACGCCGTACGCGGTGACACCGATGCCGAGTTCGGCGGCCGTGGGCAGGATCTCGGCCTCGATGCCGCGGGAGATCAAGGAGTACTCGATCTGCAGGTCCGAGACGGGGGCGACGGCCGCCGCGCGGCGCAGGGACTCCGCGCTGACCTCGGAGAGGCCGATGTGGCGCACATGGCCCTTCTCTACCAGCTCGGCGATGGCGCCGACGGTCTCCTCGACGGGGACGTCGGGGTCGAGGCGGGCGATGCGGTAGACGTCGATGTGGTCGACGCCGAGGCGCTGCAGCGAGTACGCGGCGAAGTTCTTCACCGCCGCCGGGCGCCCGTCGTAGCCGGACCAGCCGCCGTCCGGGTCGCGGAGGGCGCCGAACTTGACGCTGGTCAGGGCCTGTTCGCGGTGGGCGGCGGGGGCGGTGCGCAGGGCCTCGCCGATGAGGAGTTCGTTGTGGCCCATCGCGTAGAAGTCGCCGGTGTCGAGGAGCGTGACGCCCGCTTCGAGGGCCGCGTGGATCGTGGCGATGGACTCCGTGCGGTCGGCCTCGCCGTACAGCGCGGACATGCCCATGCAGCCGAGGCCGAGGGCGGAGGTGGTGGGGCCGGTGGTGCCGAGCTTCAGGGTGCGCATGAGGGCTCCAGGGCTTTTGCTTGGTCGGAGGGGTGCCCGGCCGCGGGATGCCCCGCCGGGTGGCGGGTGCGCTCCTCCGTGGCGGGGGCGTGGGTCCAGCATGCACCGTGCGCTGACAGATTTCAAGTTTTGTTATCTGTCATCTGTAACTTGTTACTCAAGGTCAGCCGCTCCGCCGTCCGCCGCGCCGTCCCGCGCGCCCACGCCCCGCTGGTCAGGGCCCCGACGGCCAGGACCGCCGCGCCGCAGCCCGTGATGATCCACCACGCGGGGCGGCTGGCCCCGGTGAAGTCGGCCGCGTACGAATCCGTGTGCGCCACCGCGACCCCGGAGGCGAGGACCGCGCCGATGACCGCGATGCCGAGGGTCTGGCCGATCTGGCGGCTGGTGGAGGCGACGGCGGCGGCGACGCCCGCCTGGGCGCGGGGCATCCCCGCGACCGCCGTGTTGGTGATGGGTGCGTTGACGAAGCCGAAGCCGAGGCCGAACAGGACGTACGCGAGCACCCGGCTCAAGGCCGCGTTCTCCGCCTCGAAGGCCGCGAAGAGCACCCCGGACGCCGTCATCGCCACGCCCGCGATCAGGAGCGAGGCGCGCGGCCCCCGGGCGCCGACCAGACGCCCCGACAGCGGCGCGCACACCAGCGTCATGGCCGCCATCGGCAGCATCCACAGGCCGGCGTGCAGCGCGTCGAGGCCGCGTACGTCCTGGAGGTAGAGGGTGGAGAGGAACAGGAAGCCGCCGAGGGCCGCGAACGCCGCGACGGCGATCACGGTGGCGCCGCTGAACGGAGCCGAGCGGAAGAAGCGCAGGTCGATGAGGGGTTCGGCGCGGCGGGGCTCGTACAGGAGCAGACCCGCGAACGCGGTCGCCGCGACGGCGGCGAACGTCATGATCAGCGGCGAGGTCCAGCCCGCCGTGGGCGCCTCGATGATCGCGTACGTCAGGGCGCCGAGCACGCCGATGACCAGGAGCTGCCCGACGGGGTCGGGGCGGCGGGGCTCGGGTGCACGGGACTCGGGGACGTAGCGGGTGGTGAGGAACAGGGCGGCGAGGCCCACCGGCAGGTTGACCCAGAAGATCGCCCGCCACCCCACCGAGTCCACGAGCAGCCCGCCGACCAGCGGTCCCGCCGCCATGGAGATGCCGACGACCCCGCCCCACACCCCGATGGCGCGGGCCCGCTCACGCGGCTCGGTGAACGTGTTCGTGATGATCGACATGGCGACGGGGTTGAGCATCGAGCCGCCGACGGCCTGGACCGTCCGGAACGCCACCAGGCTCTCCAGGTTGGGCGCGAGGGAGCACAGGACCGAGCCCAGCGTGAAGACGAGCAGGCCCGCCTGGAACACCTTGCGGCGGCCGATCCGGTCCGCGGTCGAGCCCGCGAGCATCAGGAGGGAGGCGAGGACGAGGGTGTAGGCGTCGATCGTCCACTGCATTCCCGAGACCCCGGCGTCGAACTCGCGCCGCATGGTGGGCAGCGCCACGTTCAGGACGGTGTTGTCGAGGCTCACGATCAGCAGGCTCATGCAGCAGATCGCGAGCACGAGCATCCGGCGCCGCTGGGTCAGCTCGGGCATACGGCCGACGGTATCCCCAGGCGGTGTGCCCCGCCTCGGCCGGGCCGCGGGGGCGCCCCCGCGTCAGCCGAGGTCGCGCGGCAGCCGCAGGCTCAGCGCGGCCAGGCCGAGCAGCCCCGCGAGCTGGACGGCGAGGACCGTCGCGAAGGCCTCGCGCAGGCCCACCCCGGAGTGCAGCGCGAGGAACAGCGACCCGAGTGTCGCCACCCCCACGGCCAGGCACGACTGCTGCGCCGTGGCCGCGAGCCCGCTGCCCGCGCCCGCCCGCGCCGCGGGTACGGCCGACAGCAGGACGCGGAAGTACAGCGGCAGCTGGATGCCCTGGCCGAAGCCGCACAGGGCCAGGCCCGGGGCGAGGGCGAGCGGCGTGAGCGCGGACCAGGGCGCCCACAGGACGGTCAGGGCGAGGACGGTGACGCCCGCGCCGTGGACCAGCGCGCACAGGGTCAGGGCGCGGCTGCCGAGCCGGTTCACCAGGCGGGGCGCGAGCAGGGACGCGGTGAACTGGGCGACGCCCATGGGGATCAAGGTCAGGCCCGCCTTGAGGGCGCCGTACCCGAGGCCCTCCTGGAGGGTCACCGCGCTGACGAACATCCAGCCGCTGAACCCGATGAAGATCGGCAGGCCGATCAGCAGGCCCCGGCGGACGCCCGGCTCGCGCATCAGCGACGGCGGCAGGAGCGGGCTGCCCCCGCTCTCCTCCGCGCGGCGCTCCACGACCGCGAACACCCAGATCAGGACCGGCGCGGCGACCAGCGTCAGGACCGACCACAGCGGCCAGCCCGCGGCCCGGCCCTCGGTGAGCGGCAGCAGGAACGCGGTCAGGGACACGGCGAGCAGGACCGTGCCGCCGAGGTCCCCGCGCGCCGGGCGCTCCGCGCGGCTGTCCGGCACCGAGCGCACCGCGAGCACCAGGGCGAGCACCGCCACCGGCACGTTGATCAGGAACACCATGCGCCAGCCGGTGCCCCACAGGTCGGCCGCCACCAGGACACCGCCGAGTATCTGCCCGAGCACCATCGAGACCCCGCCGACGGAGCCGTACAGCGACACCGCACGCGCCCTGCGCTCCCCGCTCGTCGTCGCGTGGATCGTGGCCAGGACCTGCGGCAGCATCAGCGCGGACGCCGCGCCCTGCGCCACCCGCGCCGCCACAAGCCACCAGGCGGTCGGCGCGAGCCCGCACGCCAGCGAGGTGACGCCGAAGGCGACGGCACCCCACAGGAACAGGCCGCGCCGCCCGTAGGTGTCGCCGAGCCGCCCGCCGAGGACGAGCAGGACGGCGTACGCGACGGCGTAACCCGCGACGACCATCTCCAGGGTCGCGGCGGGGGCGCGCAGGTCGGACTCGATGTCGGGCAGCGCCACGTTGACGACAAAGAAGTCGATCATCGGCAGGGCGGCGCCGAGCAGGACGGTGACGAGGCCGAGGGGGGTGAGGACGGGCGGCTTCGGGGGCGGGGGAGCGGTAGGGGCGTGGGGCTGGGTGTCGTGGGTCGTGGGAGTCACGGGTACGACGATGGGCGGGCCCTCAGGGGGGTACCAGAGTCTCTTTATCCTGGTAGTGGGCGCACCTGGCAACGGGGTGAGGGGTGCGGCAGCCTGGGGGTGTGACCGTTACCGCAGAGCCCGTCGCCGCGACAGCCCCCGCGGGAGCCCCGGCCGCGGCCTCCGCCCCCGACATCCGCCGCCAGGAGCTGGCCGCCTTCCTGCGCAGCCGCCGCGAGCGCATCTCGCCGGAGCAGGTGGGCCTGGTGCGCGGGGCCCGGCGCCGCACGCCCGGGCTGCGCCGCGAGGAGGTCGCGCACCTCTCCGCGGTCGGCGTCACCTGGTACACGTGGCTGGAGCAGGGCCGGGCCATCCGGGTGTCCGCGCAGGTCCTGGACGCCATCGCCCGCGCGCTGCTCATGGACCCGACCGAGCGCGGCCACCTCTTCGTCCTCGCGGGCGTCGTCGACGAGCGCTCCGACTACGACTGCCCGCTGCTCTCGCCGACCGCGCTGCGCCTGATGAACACCATCGCGCCCTACCCGGCGACCCTGCAGAACGCCCGCTACGACGTCCTCGCCCACAACCGCCCCTTCGCGCAGGTCTTCGGCGAGTTGACGGAGCTGCCGCCGCGCGAGCGCAACTGCCTGTGGCTGCTCACCACCAGCAAGCGCTGGCGGGAGACGTTCCTCGACCGGGACGAGATGCTGCGGGACCTCATCGCCAAGTTCCGGGTCGGCATGGCCGAGCACGTGGCCGAGCCCGCGTGGAAGGAGCGGCTCGACGGGCTCCTCGCGGAGTCGGCGGAGTTCCGCGCGCTGTGGGAGCGGCACGAGGTCGCGACCATGTCGCCGCACGTCAAGCGGTACCGGCACCCCGAGGTGGGGCTGCTCAGCCTGGAGCACCGCAACCTGTGGATGGCGGCGAAGCCGCAGGCGCCCCGGCTCGTCGCGTACGTGCCCGCCGACGACGAGACCGAGCGGGCGCTCGGGCGCCTTGCCGAGCTGTCCGGCGCGTGAGGGACAATGGAGGCTTGCCCCCTTCTCGTACGTTCCCGGAGAGCCGCCCGATGTCCCAGCCGCCGACCCCGTCGCCGACGTCTCTCGCCATCGGCCCGCACACCGTGCGGCCGCCCGTCGTGCTCGCGCCGATGGCCGGGATCACGAACGCGCCGTTCCGCACGCTGTGCCGGGAGTTCAGCGGCGGCAAGGGCCTCTTCGTCAGCGAGATGATCACCACCCGCGCCCTGGTCGAGCGCAACGAGAAGACCATGCAGCTGATCCACTTCGACGCGAGCGAGACGCCGCGCTCGATCCAGCTGTACGGGGTCGACCCCGCGACCGTCGGCAAGGCCGTCCGCATGATCGCGGAGGAGGACCTGGCCGACCACATCGATCTGAACTTCGGCTGCCCGGTCCCGAAGGTGACCCGCAAGGGCGGCGGCTCGGCGCTGCCGTACAAGCGGCCGCTGCTGCGGGCCATCCTCAAGGAGGCCGTGAGCGGCGCCGGTGACCTGCCCGTCACCATGAAGATGCGCAAGGGCATCGACGACGACCACATCACGTTCCTGGACGCGGGCCGGATCGCCGTCGAGGAGGGCGTCACGGCGATCGCCCTGCACGGGCGGACGGCCGCGCAGCACTACGGCGGTACCGCCGACTGGGACGCCATCGCGCGCCTGAAGGAGCACGTCCCGGAGATTCCCGTGCTCGGCAACGGCGACATCTGGTCGGCGGACGACGCGGTGCGGATGATGCGGGAGACCGGGTGCGACGGGGTCGTCGTGGGGCGTGGCTGCCTCGGCCGGCCGTGGCTCTTCGGGGACCTGGTGGCCGCGTTCGAGGGGACGGGGGCGCCTGCGGCTCCCTCCCTGCGGGAGGTCTCCGCCGTCATGCTGCGGCACGCCGCGCTCCTCGGGGAGTGGATCGGGGACGAGGCGCGGGGTGTCATCGACTTCCGCAAGCACGTCGCCTGGTACCTGAAGGGGTTCGCGGTCGGCTCCGAGATGCGCAAGCGGCTCGCGATCACGTCGTCGCTCGCCGAACTGGAGGACGGCCTCGGCGAGCTGGACCTCGACCAGCCGTGGCCCACCGGCGCCGACGGCCCCCGAGGCCGCACGTCCGGCAACAACCGCGTGGTGCTGCCGGACGGCTGGCTGAAGGACCCGTACGACTGCGCGGGCATCTCGGCGGAAGCGGAACTGGACACATCGGGCGGCTGACCCGCCCTTCCTGCCCCGGCCGGCGGCGGGGTCGCTGCCGCAACCGTCCCCCCACCGCTGTGGGCGCATCCCACGGCGTGCGGCACCGCTCATGTGCGCGTCCAGGTGGCTTGCCCGGGGGCGGAACAGGTTGCCCGGCGCCGCGGGGTCCGCCCTGTGCCCACCCGTTCCGCCCTCTGGGCGGACCAGCTGCCCACAGGGCGGGGGGCTACGCCCCGCCCACCGCCGTGAGCAGTGCCAGCGGTGCCGCCGCCGAGCGGGATTCGCGGACGCAGGCATGGGGGTACGGGACCGGCGCGGGGTACGCCGTGCGTTCGTAGCCCGCGAGGACCTCGGGGAGGCGGCCCGACGCCGTGGTGGCGGCGTCGACGAGGGCGCGGGCGACGGTGCGGGCCTCGTCGTGGAGGCCGTAGCGGGCGAGGCCGAGGGTGATGAGGGCGTTGTCGTGGGGCCAGACGGACCCGCGGTGGTAGGAGAGCGGGTGGTAGGCGCCCTGCCCGGCGGCGAGCGTGCGGACGCCCCAGCCGGAGAAGAAGTCCGGTTCGAGGAGGCGCCGCCCGACCGCCTCCCCGTACTCCTTGTCGAGAAGCCCCGACCACAGCAGATGCCCCGCGTCGGAGGCGAGCGCGTCGACCTGCCCCCCGTCCCCGTCCAGCGCCAGCGCGGGGAAGGACCGCGAGGGCATCCAGAAGTCCCGCTGGAACCGGTCACGGAGATCGGCGGCGGCCTGCGCGAGCAGGTCCGCGTACACCGCGTCGTCCCACACGGCCCGCGCCAGCCACGCCGTGCGCCGCAGCGCGTCGTAGGCGTACCCCTGCGCCCCCGCGGCCATGACGGGCCCGAGCGTCCGGTTCCCGTCGGCGTCGCAGATCGCGCCGGGGGAGTCCTTCCAGTTCTCGTTGGCGAGCCCGCCCTCGTCCGCGCGGTACACCAGGTACCCGCGGCCGGTGAGCCCGCCGTGGTCGAGCATCCAGCCGACGGCGGCCCGCGCGTGCGGCTCCAGACGCCGGGCGAGCGCGGTGTCGCCGGTCTGCTCGGTGTACGCGCCGAGGAGCACGAGGAACAGCGGCGTCGCGTCGACGGAGCCGTAGTACCGCCGGAAGGGGACCTGCCCGAAGTGCGCCAGCTCCCCGTGCCGCACCTCGTGCACGATCTTGCCGGGCTGGGCGACGCGCCCCTCGGTGTGCTCGCCGGCCTGGGTGGCGGCGAGCGCGGGCAGCGTCGCGGCGGCAAGCCGCGGTAGGTAGGGGAGCGCGAAGAGGGAGGTCAGGAGCGCGTCCCGGCCGAGCAGGGTGAGGAACCAGGGCACTCCGGCGGCGGGCACGCTCAGCTCCTCGCCGTCGGGCCCGCGCGCGGGCACCTGGAGCGAGGCGAGGTCGGCGAGACCGCGCGTACAGGCTGCGGCCAGCTCGGGCCAGCTCCCGGGGAGCGTCACGGAGGACATCAACTCCCGCTGGGTTTCGGTCAGTTGGCGCAGCGCCGCGCGCGGTGAGCGGGGCGGCGCAGGCAGCGGCGGCCCGCCGTGCGGCCCGGCCGTGACGGTCAGCGCCATCTCGGCCGACCCGTGCGCGGCCAGCTCCAGGCTCCACACCAGGCGCCGCGCGCCGGTGCCGGTCTCCTCGACGGCGTCGGGGGCGGGCGCGGAGGTGACGGTGGTGCGGGACAGCCACTCGCCCCGGCGGTATCCGAACTCGACGCCGAGGACGGGGGGTTGGGTGGCGCCGGGCCGATCGGTCCCCGCCGGTCCTTCGGCGGGTGCCGTCAGGACCCGCCGCGACCGCACGGCCCCCGTCTTCGTGTACGTACGGTGGTCCGAGCGCAGTTCGAACTGGTCGGTGAAGTCGGCGTCGACGGTCAGCCCGAGCAGCAGCGTCGTCGGCACGGGCCGGTTGCTGGTGATCCGCAGGGCCTCCACCAACGAGCCGTCCACGACGGCCTGTTCACGGAAGAGGGTGTACGCGGGCGGCTCCTGGCGTCCGCCGCGCGGCACGAGCACACAGCGCGCCACGTCGGCGTCGGCGTCGTCGGCACGGCCGTACGCGGTGGCGGGCGTGAGCACTTCGGGCACGGCGCCGTCCACCGTCAGCTGCCAGCGGCTCAGATGGCGGGCGTCGCGCACGAACAGCCCGTCGGGGGTGGTGCCGCCGGGCACGCCCCGGATGTCGCCGCCCGCGCCGACGGCTGCGAACGTCGCGCCCCGCACAAGGAGGCGATGCTCCCGGTCAGTCATTCCGAGCCCCTTCGTCCGAACCAGGCCCCGCTGTCGTATCCCTGCTCAAGTCCCTGCTCAAGGTCTTGCTCACGCCTGTGCCCAGGCTCTCGCTCACGTCCCCGCCCATGTCCGGGTCGCCCGCCGCGGTCACGCCCAGGTCGAGGGCGAGCGCCGCGCTCCAGCTGAAGCCGCGGGCGCCGCAGCCGTCTCCGGTGTACGGATCCACGTACTCGGCGAAGTCCGACGCCACCGCGGTGTCGAGGAAGGCGGCGCGCAGCGCGTCCGCGTGCTCCCGCGCGCCGTGCAGCCGCAGCCCGCGCTCCAGGAGCCAGTTGGTGTTGAACCAGGCGGGCCCGCGCCAGTAGCGCCGCGGGTCGAACGCGGGGCTGAGCAGATCGTGGCTCGGCACCAGGCGGGCCCGCCCGCCGAGCTCGAAGTGCGGCCCGCGGGCCGTACGCACCAGGGCGTCGACGACGCCCCGGGGCAGCCCCGGTACGACGAGGGGGACAAGGCCGGTGACCCCACGCTCGGGCACGAGAGCGCCGTCCACCGGCATCCCGCCCACGAGACGCTCGTCCGCGGCCAGCAGATCCCGGCACCGGAAGATCCCGCCCGCCCCGTCCCACAGCCGCTCCACGAGCACCCGGGTCAGCCGCTCCGCGCGGTCGTGGCGGGCCGTCGCGGTCGCGCCCAGCTCGCGGGTGATGCGGGCGAGCGCGTGCTCGGAGGCGATGAGGAGGGCGTTGAACGCGGGGTCCTCGACGGCGAAACGGAACCCGTTGTCCCCGCTGTCCCCGTTGTCGCCACCGTCCCCGCTGCCTCCGTACCCCCCGTCCCGATACCCCGCGGCCAGCCGCACATACCGCCCGTAGTCGAGGTCCGTCGGCCGGTCCTGGGGCGAGCCGTGGTCGAGGTCGGCGCGGCGGTAGCAGTGCGGGCGCGCGGGTGGGACGCGGCTCAGCGGGCCGTCCCAGCAGGGGCTGTTGTCCATGCCCTGCTCCCAGGGGTGGACGACCGCCGCGAGGCCCGCGCCGCCGAGGTCGCGGTGGTGCAGCAGATAGCGGTGCCAGGCGGCGAGGCGCGGGTGCAGGCGGGGCAGGAAGGAGCGGGCCCGGGAGAGGCCGGGGTCGGCCAGGTGCACCAGCCAGGCGGCAAGGGCGTGCACCGGGGGCTGCACGATGCCGGAGGTCTGGGCGCCCTGCGGCGCGCCCGCCGCGCGCCCGGCGGTGGTGGAGCGCCAGAAGTCGGGGCTCGGGAAGTACGCGTCGAGGGGGACGGCGGGGTTGAACACGATGTGCGGCACACGGCCGTCGGCCCACTGCGCGGCCAGAAGCGTCTCCAGTTCCAACTGGGCGCGCAGCGGCGAGAGATGACGTAACCCGATGGCGATGAACGCGGAGTCCCAGGACCACTGGTGGGGATACAGCGCGCGGGAGGGGACGGTGGAGGCCCCGGTCCAGTTGGCGCGCAGGACCCGGGCGGCGCGCTCGCGGAGCGCGGCGGGGGCGGCCGGTGGGGCCGCCGGTGTCCGAGGGGGGTGCGGTGGGGGCGGTGGCGGCGCGGGGCCCGCGCCGCGCCGCGCCGAGGGCCCGGCGGTGGTGGCGGCAGGGGGCCGGATCGCGGCCCTTGTCGTGGTCGTACGGTCCACGCGGCACTCCCGGGGGCTGGGGGACCGCGCACCGGAGCCGCGTCCGACAGCCTGTCAGTTCGGATCCATCCACCATAGAGTTACGTCTGCGCAACACGCAAAACTCAATATGTAACGCCGAGTTGACGAGCGCAAGAGGCTGTCTGGCCGGGCGCGCGGGCAGGGAGTGGGCATGACGAACGGGACTCCGGCACGTCCGGCCGCCGCCCAGGCGAGCGCGGGCGACCTGCTGCACCTGGTCCGCAGCGGCCGCGCGACCACGCGCGGCGCGCTGCAACGCGTCACCGGCCTGTCCCGGGCCACCGTCGGCCAGCGCCTCGACCGGCTGTTCCGCGCGGGCTGGCTGCGCGAGGGCGCGGGCACCCCGGTCAGCTCGCCGCTCGGCGGCCGCCCCTCGGTGCGCCTGGAGTTCGACGACGCGCACGCCGTCGTCCTCGCCGCCGACCTGGAGACCCGGCACGCCCGCACGGCCCTGCTGACCCTCACCGGTGAGGTCGTCGCCGAGCGCGGCGGCGCGCTGCGCGTGGAGGACGGCCCGGAGCGGGTCCTGGACCGGCTCGGCGCGGTCTTCGGCGAGCTGCTGCGCGAGAGCGGCAGGGACGCGGCCGCGGTGTGCGGCATCGGCCTGGCCGTGCCGGGCCCGGTCGACTCCGCCACCGGCCGGGTGGTGCAGCCGCCGATCATGCCGGGCTGGGACGGCTACGACATAAGAGGCAGACTCCGCCGCGCGTTCATGGAGCACGCCGGACACGCCGATCATGCAGGGCACGCCGGGCCCCTCGCGCACGCGGGCACCGCCGCCCCGGTCCCGGTCCTCGTCGACAACGACGCGAACCTCATGGCGTACGCGGAGCAGCGCGCCCACTACCCGGACTGCTCGGCGTTCGCGCTGGTCAAGGTCTCCACCGGGATCGGCGCGGGCGTCGTCGTGGACGGCTCGCTGTACCGGGGCATCGACGGCGGCGCGGGCGACATCGGGCACATCCGGGTGCCCGGGGTGCCGGGGAGCGCCGCCGCGCTCTGCAAGTGCGGCTCGTACGGCTGTCTGGCCGCCGTGGCCAGCGGGCGTGCGGTGGCGGCCCGGCTCGCGGCGGCGGGGGTGCCCGCCGCGTCGGGCTCGGACGTGCGGGAGCTGCTCGCCGCGGGGCACCCGGAGGCGGTGGGGCTCGCGCGGGAGGCCGGACGGCAGGTCGGCGAGGTCCTGGCCACCGTCGTGACGCTCCTCAACCCCGGCGTTCTCATGATCGCCGGAGATCTGGCCGGAACCCCCTTCCTCACCGGCGTCCGCGAGCTGCTCTACCAGCGGGCCCTGCCGCGCTCCACGGCTCACCTGGAGATCGTCACCTCGCGGCTCGGCGGCCGCGCGGGGCTCGTCGGGGCGGGCGCGCTGGTGGTGGAGCACCTGTACGCGCCGGAGCGGGTGGAGGAGCGGCTCGCGGCGCTCGGGGTGTGAGGAGGCCCGCGGGGCGGTCGGCGGGTGGGCGCCGAGGTGCCCGGATGCCGAGATCGGGCCCGGATCCGGCCGCTTCAAACGGCGTGATTCTCGCCACCCTTGATGGGGCTTGCGCTCAGATGAGCGGGAAATGGGTGACTGCACTTCTCCAAAGGGTGGCACTCAGTGCCATCGCTCGATCATTTATGACCTGAACTCACATCTGAGTTCAACCCGCTCATCTGAGCAAAATGGCGGGGCATCGAAGGCTGTGCGTTCAACTCTTGAACTCAATTGCGCCATCTGCGCTACTCCCGAGTCACTTTCGATCTAGTGGCGGACGGGTGGTTACGCCCGGGCGACCCACAAGTGGACGTACCCAGACGCCTTCGATCTGGGTATGTTCCTCGCCGTCAGGGCAGCCACCGCGTCCTCGAGGAGTCGAGACCCGTGTCGGAAAACAAAGATCCCCACGTACCTCAGGGAACTCAGGGCGTGAAGTTCGTCTACGACTTCACCGAGGGCAACAAGGAGCTCAAGGACCTCCTCGGCGGCAAGGGTGCGAACCTCGCCGAGATGACCAACCTGGGCCTTCCCGTGCCGCCCGGCTTCACGATCACCACCGAGGCCTGCAAGGTCTACCTCGACAGTGGCGACGAGCCCGCGGCACTGCGTGACGAGGTGAGTGCGCACCTCTCCGCCCTCGAAGCGGCGATGGGCAAGAAGCTCGGCCAGGCCGACGACCCGCTCCTCGTCTCCGTCCGCTCCGGCGCCAAGTTCTCCATGCCCGGCATGATGGACACCGTCCTGAACATCGGGCTCTCCGACAAGTCCGTGCAGGGCCTCGCCAAGCAGTCCGGCGACGACCGCTTCGCGTGGGACTCCTACCGCCGCCTCATCCAGATGTTCGGCAAGACCGTGCTCGGCGTCGACGGCGAACTCTTCGAGGACGCCCTGGACAAGGCCAAGCAGGCCAAGAAGGTCACGGTCGACACCGACCTGGACGCGGCCGAGCTGAAGAAGCTCGTCACCAAGTTCAAGAAGATCGTCAAGTCCGAGGCCGGGCGCGACTTCCCGCAGGACGCGCGCGAGCAGATGGACCTCGCCATCCACGCGGTCTTCGACTCCTGGAACACCGACCGCGCCAAGCTCTACCGCCGCCAGGAGCGCATCCCCGGCGACCTCGGCACGGCCGTCAACGTCTGCTCGATGGTCTTCGGCAACCTCGGCCCCGACTCCGGCACCGGCGTCGCCTTCACCCGCGACCCGGCCTCGGGCCAGCAGGGCGTGTACGGCGACTACCTGCAGAACGCGCAGGGCGAGGACGTCGTCGCGGGCATCCGCAACACGGTCCCGCTCGCCGATCTGGAGCAGATCGACAAGAAGTCGTACGACCAGCTCATGCAGATCATGGAAACGCTCGAGACGCACTACAAGGACCTGTGCGACATCGAGTTCACCATCGAGCGCGGCCAGCTGTGGATGCTCCAGACCCGCGTCGGTAAGCGCACCGCCGGTGCCGCCTTCCGCATCGCGACCCAGCTCGTCGACCAGGGCCTGATCGACGAGGCCGAGGCTCTCCAGCGCGTCAACGGCGCGCAGCTCGCGCAGCTGATGTTCCCGCGCTTCGACGAGGACGCCAAGGTCGAGCAGCTGGGCCGGGGCATCGCCGCGTCGCCGGGTGCCGCCGTCGGCAAGGCCGTCTTCGACTCGTACACCGCCATCAAGTGGTCGCGGTCCGGCGAGAAGGTCATCCTGATCCGCCGCGAGACCAACCCCGACGACCTCGACGGCATGATCGCCGCCGAGGGCATCCTGACCTCCCGTGGCGGCAAGACGTCCCACGCGGCCGTCGTGGCGCGCGGCATGGGCAAGACCTGTGTCTGCGGCGCCGAGGACCTGGAGGTCGACACCAAGCGCCGCCGCCTGACGGTCAACGGCCACGTCGTCGAGGAGGGCGACGTCGTCTCCATCGACGGCTCCACCGGCAAGGTCTACCTGGGCGAGGTCCCGGTCGTGCCGTCCCCGGTCGTGGAGTACTTCGAGGGCCGCATGCACGCGGGCGCCGACGACGCCGACGAGCTGGTCAAGGCCGTGCACCGGGTCATGGCGTACGCGGACCGCGTCCGCCGTCTGCGCGTGCGCGCCAACGCGGACAACGCCGAGGACGCGCTGCGCGCCCGCCGCTTCGGCGCCCAGGGCATCGGCCTGTGCCGCACCGAGCACATGTTCCTCGGCGAGCGCCGCGAGATGGTCGAGCACCTGATCCTCGCGGACACCGACGAGGAGCGCGAGAACGCCCTGAAGGAGCTCCTTCCGCTCCAGAAGCGGGACTTCATCGAGCTGTTCGAGGCGATGGACGGCCTGCCGGTCACCGTCCGCCTCCTCGACCCGCCGCTGCACGAGTTCCTGCCCGACATCACGGAACTCTCGGTCCGCGTCGCCCTCGCCGAGTCCCGCAAGGACCACAACGAGAACGACCTGCGCCTGCTCCAGGCCGTGCACCGCCTGCACGAGCAGAACCCGATGCTGGGCCTGCGCGGCGTACGCCTCGGCCTCGTCATCCCCGGCCTGTTCACCATGCAGGTCCGCGCCATCGCCGAAGCCGCCGCCGAGCGCAAGAACGCCAAGGGCGACCCGCGCGCGGAGATCATGATCCCGCTCGTCGGCACCGTCCAGGAGCTGGAGATCGTCCGCGAGGAGGCCGAGCAGGTCATCGCCGACGTCGAGCGGACCACCGGCGTGGCCCTGAAGCTGGCGCTCGGCACGATGATCGAGCTGCCGCGCGCCGCGCTCACCGCCGGACAGATCGCGGAGGCCGCCGAGTTCTTCTCCTTCGGCACCAACGACCTCACCCAGACGGTGTGGGGCTTCTCCCGCGACGACGTCGAGGCGTCCTTCTTCACCGCCTACCTCGAAAAGGGCATCTTCGGCGTCTCCCCCTTCGAGACCATCGACAAGGACGGCGTCGGCAAGCTCGTCCGCGACGCCGCCGCGGCAGGCCGCGCCACCCGCCCCGACCTGAAGCTCGGCGTCTGCGGCGAACACGGCGGCGACCCGGAGTCCGTCCACTTCTTCCACGAGGTCGGCCTGGACTACGTCTCCTGCTCCCCGTTCCGCATCCCGGTCGCACGCCTCGAAGCGGGCCGCGCGGCCTCCACCTCGGCGGGCAGCGACCACCGCTGACCCCGGCGGGCCACCGGCCCGCACAGACCCCGGGACCGCCGCCGTGTCCCCGACCAAGACCGATGCGGCGGCGGTCCCGGATTCACCTGGGGCGGCACCTTGTGCGGAGGTGCCGCCCCTTCCTCGGTCCCGGTCACGGCCGAGGCGGCCGTCGCGTGGTGCGGGCGCGGTGTGCGAAAAGACGGAGCCGCACGGTCGTCAGGACGGTGAAAGCGGCCAGCGCGGTCGCCGCGCCCGCCTCGGGGCCCCGCCAGCGCTCACCGAGGTACCAGGACAGCGCGGTGGCGAGGAGGACCGGCAGGCAGCTCATGCCTCCGGCACGCGCGTGCGCCCCGTCCGACGTGAACGCCGGATAGCGGGCGGGACTCTGCGCGACCTCGGGCGGTATCGGGTTGGTCATGGCCTGCTGGAGCCATGCTCTCGGCCCCTCTTGCAGCGCCCGCAGGGCGGATGTGGCCGCGGGGGCGAGCAGGAGCAGCGCGGAGAGTCCGGCGAGCAGCCACCACCAGCCGACCTCGCGCACGGTGAAGTAGCCGCCGCCCGTGCCCACGGCCAGGAGGCCGAGCAGGCAGCAACCCGGGCCGCCGTGCACGCTGTGCAGCGTGGGCGGGCTCTCCGCGGGAGAGGGCGTGTGGGGTGGGCCCTCGGCGAGGCCGCCCCGGAACGGGTCGCCGAGTTCGCGGAAGATCTCCACGGCCTTGGCCCGCGCGGCCTGTGCCTCGCTTCGGCGTCCGGCCGACGACAGCGCGTCGCTCAGCACGATCAGGTACTCGCCCTCGGCGAATCGGTCCCCCGCGGCGCGGCTGGTGTCGATCGCCTGCTGGTACGCGCGGAAGGCGGCGGCGAGTTTCCCGGTCCACGTCAGGGTCTGTCCCAGGACGAGGTGGGCCTCACTGATCCAGTGCGGCTCCCCGACGGCGCGGAACCGGGCCAGCGAACGACGGGCTTCGGCGATCGCGAGCCGGGGCTGCCCGGTGTGGGCGAGGACCATGCAGTAGTTCTCCTGGGCGGTCGACTCCGCGTTCCGGTCGCCGGCTTCGGCGCTCGTCTCGACCGCCTCTCTCAGCAGGCCCACTCCTTCCGGGCGGCCGAGTGCGAGCAGGGCCATGCCCAGGCCGTTCAGCTGCGCGCCGAGTTCGGCCTTGTCGTCGAGCTCCCGCCAGAGCCCGACCGCCGCCTGCCGCTCGGTGAGTGCCTCCTCGTGCCGCGCCGTCGCCGAGAGGACCGAGGCCAGGTTCGACCGGGCCATGGCCACGGTCCGCCGTCTGCCGGTCGCGCGGCCGCGGTCGACGAGTCGCCGGAAGACCTCGATCGCCTCCTCGTACCTGAGCGCGTTGCGCAGGGCCAGGCCGAGTTCGTTGAGCGCGTCGTCGCCGGTCTGCCCGGGGTCGCTCACCTCGACGGCCTTCCGGTGCGCCGCCACGGCCTCGTCGAAGCGGCCGGCCGCCTTCAGCGCCCAGCCGAGGTGACGGTGGGCCAGGACGCGGCGGTCCGTGGAGAGCCGGGCCGCCGCGTCCACCCGGTGGCGGGCGACGGCGATCCGGTCGCTGACGTAATGGCGCCGGGCGAGGAAGGGGCAGAGCGCGTCGGCGAGGTCGTACCGCAGCCGGGGCCGCGACAGTGTCCCGCCGAACTCGATCGCCCCGATCAGGGAGAGGCGTTCGCGCTCGAACCACGCGACGGCGCCCTCCCGATCGCGGAACCGGCCCACGGGACCGTCCTCGGTCAGGGACGTGTCGGCGTCGGCCGCGGTGCGTGCGTAGAACTCCAGGAGCCGTCTCAGTGCCGCGAGGCCGGTCTCGTCGGCGGATTCGCCGGGCCCTGCGAGCTGTCCGGTGTCGAACCGTTCGCGGACGTAGGCGTTGACGAGGTCGTGCATGCGCCAGTGACCGTCGGTCAGCGAGAGCAGGTGGACGTGGCGCAGCCGTCGCAGGTCGGGGCGGGCCGTGGCGGGTTCCACGCCCGCGAGCGCGGCTGCCGCGTCGGTGCTCAGGCCGATCCCGGCCGGGAGGCTGAGCAGGCCGAGCAGCCGCGCGGCCGTGGGCGCCCGGCTCTGTAATCGGCGCCAGGACAGGTCGAACGCCGCCGCGACCGCCCGGTCTCCGTGCCGCAGCACGGTGGCCTTCGACGCGGCTCGGTCCAGTTCGTCGGCGAGGTCGGCGAACGACAGGTCGGGGTCCTCGGCGAGCAGGGCCGCGGTGATCTCCAGGGCGAGCGGCAGCCGGCCGCACAGGTCGACCAGGTGGTGGGCGGCCTCGGGGTCGCGGCCCACGCGGGGGTCTTCGGAGTCGGCCCGCAGCAAGGCCCGGCCGAGCATGTCGAGGGCCTCCGGCACGGGGAAGACGTCCAGTTCGAACGGCCGGGCGCCCGGCAGGGCGAGGGTCTCACGGGTGGTCAGGACGGCCCGGTGGACCTTCTGCCGGGGCAGCAGGTCCCGCACCTGTGCGCCGGCGGACACGTTGTCGAGGACAAGGAGCACCGGCTTGCCCTCCCGCGCGAGGGTGTCCAGGATCTGGTGGTAGACCGCCGCCTGCTCACCGGGATCGCCCGGGATCTTCTCCTGCGCCACGCCGAGCCCGCGCAGGAGCGGACCGAACACCCGGGCAGCGGCGACCACGTGGCCGTCCGAGGCATAGCCGCGCAGGTCCACCATCAGGGCCCCGCCGGTGAACCAGCCGCGCTGCACGGCCGTGTCGCAGGCGTGCCGGGCGAGCGCCGTCTTGCCGATCCCGCCCATGCCGGCGCACACGATCAGCGCCTCGGGGGCCGCCTTGTCGGGGGCCAGGACCGCGAGCAGCTCGGCCACCTCGCGGTCGCGGCCGACGAAGAACTCGGGAGTGGCCTGGTCGAGGCCGACCAGGGGCACCACGACCCCGGTGGGGTCGGGGGTGACGTGGACGTGCAGGTCGCCGTGGAGCTCACCGACCTGGACCAGGGTGCCGTAGACGTCCCTGGCCTGGTTCCTGATGGTCCTGGCTCTGCCCGCGCCCTCCTCCGTCATGAGCCTCATCCTGCCTGACAGGGGCACGCAAGGAGATTGCTTTCAGCCCAACCGAGCCCACTTCAGAGGCACTTGCTCGCCTCGCCGCCTCGCCGCCCGGTCCCGGGCACGCGCCCCGGCCGACCCGGCTCAGAGCAGAGGGCGATCCGGTGGAGGTGTACACGGCCTCTTCTGCGTCCAACTGATCGGTACCCAAAACCGATCAGAAGGAGCGTCACGTGCAACATCCCGCATATCGGCGGCGCCTCGTGCCGGTGCTCGCGCTGGGAGTCGTGGCCGGGCTCGCGCCGGGGCTCGTCGCCGGGTCGGCGTCGGCGGCCCCCGCGGGCGCCGCGTCCGCCGTGTCCGCCGCGTCATCCGAGGGCGCAAGAGCCGCCGCCGCAGTCGACGCCGAGCGCCTCGCCCCGTACACCCGGCAGCAGCTCACCTGGAAGCGGTGCGCCGCCGACCAGCCCGCCACGTACCAGTGCGCCACGCTGAAGGTGCCGCTCGACTACACCAAGCCCGAGGGGAAGCGGATCGACGTCGCGATATCCCGAGTCAAGACCGGCGTGCCGGGCAAGCGGCGCGGAGTGCTGACGTTCAACCCGGGCGGGCCCGGCGGCGCGGGGCTCGACCTGTCGCTGATGTTCGCCGAGGGACTGCCGAAGAACGTGCGCGAGCAGTACGACATGGTCGGGTTCGACCCGCGCGGGGTCGGGGAGAGCACGCCCGTCGCGTGCGGGCTCACCGACGCCGAGCAGGTCTACCCGCGGCCCACCCGCGACGCCGCCGAGCACGCGCGGAACAGCAAGTTGGCCAAGCGGGTGGCCGACAAGTGCCGCGACAAGTACGGGAAGCTGCTGCCCCACATCAGCACCCGCAACACCGCCCGCGACATGGACGTCATGCGCGCCGCCCTCGGCGAGAAGAAGCTGAACTACTTCGGCGTCTCCTACGGCACCGCGCTCGGCGCCGTCTACATGCAGCTGTTCCCGCAGCGCGCCGACCGCTTCGTCCTGGACAGCGCCGTCGACCCGAAGCGGATGTGGCGCGGCATGTTCCAGGTCTGGGCGCCGGAGACCGAGCGGGCCTTCAAGCGGTGGACCAAGTGGACGGCCGCGCGCGACGCCACGTACCACCTCGGTGACTCCCCGGCGAAGGTCGCCCGGACCTTCCGCAAGCTGGTCGCGCGGGCCGACGTCGACCCCATCGTCATCGACGGCCAGAAGCTCGACGGCGCCGAGGTGCGCGACATCACGCGCGCCGAGTTCTTCACCGTCCGCAGCGGCGCCAAGGTCGTGGCGGACCTGAAGAAGGCGGCCGAGGGTCGGCAGGTGCGCGAACTGCCCGGCGCGCAGGAGCAGTCGATGGACAACATGGCCTCCAGCCAGCTCGCCGTCGTGTGCTCCGACTCCTCCTGGCCGCGCGACCCGGAGACGTACCGCCGCGACGCGATCCGCGGCGCCGCCCGCTACCCGCTGTACGGCGACTTCGCCTCCACGATCGCCCCCTGCGCCTACTGGGACAAGGGCGCCGAACCCGCCACCACGGTCGACAACAAGGTCAAGTCGCTGGTCGTGCAGAACGAGTGGGACTCGCAGACCCCGCTGGTCACCGGCAAGGCCATGCACCGCGCCCTGAAGGGCTCCCGCATGGTGACCGTCTCCGGCGGCGAGGGCCACGGCGTCGTCTTCGGCGACTCCCGCAACGCCTGCGCGGAGAAGGCCACCATGGGCTACCTGGTCACCGGCAAGCTCCCGGCGAAGGACCTCACCTGCAAGGCGACCTCCGGCGGCCAGCGGCGCGCCGGGTCCGCCGAGACCGCACCCTCACCCTTCGGCCTGCGCTAGGCCGACGCGCCCGTGCGCGGAACGCCCCGCGCACGGGCCTCAGTCCTCGATCCCCGACCGCTCCACCCCCGCCACGATCCACCGCTGGAAGAACAGGAACACCACGAGCAGCGGCACGATCGACACGGCCGCCGCGATGAACAGCTCGTGCAGGCGGATGACTTGAGAGGTGGTGAAGGAGGCCAGGGCCACCTGGACGGTCCACGCGTCCCGGTCCTGGCCGATCACCAGGGGCCACAGGAAGGAGTTCCAGGCGCCGATGAAGACGATCGTGCCGACGGCCGCGAACACGGGGCGGGCGTTCGGGACGACGATCAGCCAGTACGTACGCCAGTGGCCGAGGCCGTCCACCCGGGCAGCGTCCTCCAACTCCTTCGGGAAGCCCAGGAAGTACTGGCGGAAGATGAAGCAGGCGAAGGCCGAGAAGAGAGTGGGGACGATCAGGCCCCGCATCGTCGAGACCCAGCCCAGCGACGAGACCAGGACGAAGCTGGGGACGAAGGTGACGGCGGCCGGGACCATCATCGTGGCGAGGACGAAGTAGAAGACGCGGTCGGCGTGGCGGTAGGGGATGCGGGCCAGGCCGTAGCCCGCGAGGGAGGCGAGGAGCAGGGTCCCCGCGGTCGTGAGGACCGCGATCAGGGCCGAGTTGTACAGGGAGCGGGCCATCGGGACGGTCGAGTCCTCGAACAGCTCCCGGATGTTCGACCAGTGCAGGGTGGACGGGAAGAACGTCCAGTCGGGGGACGTGATGTCCTGCTCCGACGCGAGCCCGTTGCGCACCAGGAGGTAGAAGGGGATCAGGAAGAGGAGCGCCAGGGCGATCAGGAGGACCACCCGCAGGGCGCGGCCCACCCGCACCCACGCGTCGTACAGCGGCGACCCGCCTCGTTTCGTGACTCCCGCCATGCGTCAGTCCGCCTTCCTGCCGAGGCCGAACCAGCGCGCCTGACCGATCGTCACCACGGCGATGACGAGGGCGAGCAGCACGGCGCCCGCGCTGCCGAGGCCGAGGTTCTGGCCCTGTCCGAGGGCCGTGTAGTAGAGGTAGACGAGGGGCGGGCGGGCGTACGGGGGATAGCCGCGGGCGTCCGAGAGCAGGTTGTAGAACTCGTCGAAGGCCTGGAAGGCGTTGATGACGAGGAGCAGGGTCACCGCCACGGACGTCGTCCGCAGCTGGGGGAGCGTGATGTGGCGCAGAACCTGCCAGCCGGGGCGGGCGCCGTCGACGGCCGCCGCCTCGTAGAGGGTGGGGGAGATGCGCTGCAGGCCCGCCAGGAAAAGGATCATGTAGAAGCCCGCCTGCAGCCAGAGCCGTACGGTGACGATGACCAGCCAGTACCAGGGCGGGTCCGTCGTCGACAGCCACGCCGTCTGATCCGCGCCGAACCAGCCGAGCACGGTGTTCGCCAGGCCGAACCGCACCCCGTTGAAGATCGACATCTTCCAGATCAGGGCCGCCACGACATAGCTGCACGCCGCCGGGAGGAAGAACACCGACCGCAGGAACGCCTGCGCGCGCCGCATCCGGTTCACCATCAGCGCGAGCGAGAGCGACAGGACGAACGTCGTCGGCACGATGAAGGCCGTGAAGACCACGAACGTCCACAGGCTGTCGGTGAACGCGTCGTTCCGCAGCATCGACGTGTAGTTGTCGAAGCCGACGAAGTCGCTCGGCGAGACGGTGTTGTGGGCGTCGAAGAAGCTGAGGTAGACGCTCCAGCCCAGGGGTACGTACGTGAAGACGATCAGGCCGAGCGCGAAGGGGCCGACGAACACCCAGAACCAGAGGTTGCGGTTCTGCGGTCCCGCCAGGCGCCGCCACAGCCGCTCGCGCCGCGCGGCGCCCGCGCTCACGACGACTTCTTCCGCACCCGGTCCAGCTCCGCCGACACCTTCCGCACGACGGACCGCAGTTCGCTCTCCGGGTTCGCCCCGGACTTGATGATCCGGCTGAGCGCGTCCTGGTACGCGACCCGGCTCGCCGGGGTCCAGCGCAGCGGCTCCGCGTACCCGTTGTCGGTGGCGAAGCGCACCGCGTCGGCCGCCGGGCCCTTGGTGAGGACGTCGGCCTTCTTCGCGAGCGACAGGCGGGCGGGGATGTGGAAGCCGTAGGAGAGCGCGAAGTCCCTTTGATAGTGGGTGCGTTCGATCCACAGCCACTTCACGAAGTCCTTGGCCTCCTGCTTGTGCGCGCTGCGGGCGCTGACCGCCGAGCCGTACGCCCCCACCGGCACCGCGGGCTCCGCTCCGGACGCGGCGGCGGGGAAAGCGGCCACGCCGAAGTCGTCGCCCAGCGCCTTCTGGACCGCGGGCAGCGCCCACAGGCCCGACCACTGCATGGCCGTGAGCCCCTGGACGAACGCCGACGGGTCCGACCAGTCGGAGGGCGCGCCGAGCAGCAGCGACTTGTCCTCGTACAGCGCGCGCAGGTGGCTCAGGGCGCGGGCGGCGGCGGGGTCGTCGAAGCCGACCTCGCCGTCGTCGGTGACCAGGCTCAGGCCCGCCGCGTACAGGGGGGTGCCGCCGAGGGCGCCCGCGCCGCCGTCGTTGCCGAGGAACAGCCCCTTGACCTTCTTCGTCGTCAACTCGCGGGCGGTGTCCACGAGTTCGTCGAGCGACTTCGGCGGGGTGCGGCCCGCGTCGGCGAGCAGGCTCTTGCGGTAGTAGAGGAGCTGCATGTCGACGACCTGGGGGACGGCCCAGATGCGGCCGTCGTACGTCTTCGGCGCGAGCACCGCCGCGTTGAAGTCGTCCTTCACACCGTCGAAGAGGTCGGTGAGGTCCACGACCTGGCCGCCCTGGATCTGGTCCAGGGTGGGGCCGTTGACCTCGAAGACGTCGGGCCCGGACTTGGTGAGGAGGGCGGCGGCGGTCTGCTCGTCGTAGTTGCCGGGACGCCACTGCACGGACACGTCGGCCTTGTCGTACGCGTCGGCATACCGCTTCACGGCCTTCTCGGTCCCCGCCTCCCCGTACTGGTGGTACCACTGGGACAGCTTCGGCCCCTTGCCGTCCGAGTCGCCGCCGTCGCGGCCGGTGTTGGAACCGCACGCGGTGAGCAACCCGAGGGCGGTTCCCGTGCCGGTGCCGAGCAGTGTTCTGCGGCTGATGGTCATGACGTGTCCCCCTGAGCCGGTTGGTCGGGTACGTGTCGGGCCCAACGATCAACCATGCGGGAGGATTACGACAGACGGATTGCAGCCGCGTGTAGCCCTAGCGGTGCGCCCGGGTCCCGGGCTAGAAATAGCCCGTCCGGCGATTGAGGACGAGGCCCGAAGGGCCGAAAGGGGGGAGAGGGGCGCAGCCCCAGAGGCGGGACCTGTCAGCGCCGCCGGGCGAGCCGGAACCGCAACCGGCAGATCACCGCATCCGTGTCCCGCCGCACCGCGTGCGCCAGCACGGCCCCCCGCTGGTTCTGGAGCAGCCGCTGCCACAGATGGGCGGGCTCCACCTCCGGGATCAGGACGGTGACCCGGGTCCCCGGGTGGTACTGGTACACCTTCCGCACGTACTCGGCGACCGGCCGCCCGACCGTCCGGGCCGTGGACGGCAGCTCGACCAGATCCACCCCCGGCCCCCACAGCTCCCAGTCCCGGCGAAGGGACTGCGCCGCGGCCCGGTCCTCGACGTCGTCGTACGTGACCGTCACGGCCCGCACCTCGTCGCCGAGCGACACCGCCGCGTTCAGGGCCTCGCAGGTCAGCCGGGACAGGCCGGACACGGGGACGATGACAAGGGAGTGGTCGCGGTGCGGCGGCTCGGGGACGCGGCCGAGGCCGAGGTCCGCGCCGATGCGGCCGTACGCCCGGTGCACGACCTCGAAGACGGCGACGATCGCGGGCAGCGCGAGCACGATCAGCCAGGCGCCCTCGGTGAACTTCGTGGCTGTCACGACGACGGCGGAGATGCCGGTGAGGACCGCGCCGAAGCCGTTGAGGAACGCCTTCGCGGGTTTGCCCGCCTTGCGCCAGTGGATGACCATGCCGGTCTGGCAGAGCGTGAAGCCGACGAAGACACCGATGGCGAACAGCGGTACGAGGGTGTTGGTGTCGCCGCCGGAGAACACGAGGAGCCCCGCGCCCGCGACGGCGAGCGCGATCACGCCGTGGCGGTGGACCTGCCGGTCGGCCTTGAGGGCGAAGACGTGCGGCAGGTAGTTGTCCCGGGCGAGCAGGCTCATCAGGACGGGCAGGCCGCCGAAGGAGGTGTTGGCGGAGAGGGCCAGCAGGATCATCGTGGCGAACTGGACGACGTAGAAAGCCCAGTTGTGGCCGAGGGACGCGTCCGTGAGCTGGGCGAGGACGGTGACGCCCTCGACCGGCTGGAGGCCGAAGCGCGAGATCAGGACGGACAGGCCGATCAGCATCACGCCGAGCAGCGCGCCGAGCGCCACCTCCGCGTGCTGGGCGCGCTTGACGCGCGGGGTGCGGAAGGACGGCACGGCGTTGGCGATGGCCTCCACGCCGGTGAGCGCGGAACAGCCCGAGGCGAAAGCTTTCAGCAGAAGCAGGGCGCCGACCGTGGTGGCGTTGTCGGAGAGGACGGAGGCGTGGCCCTGGGCGGCCTCGGTGGAGACCGGGCCGTCCCGGAACAGGCCGACGGTGACCATCGTGAGGATCGCGCCGACGAACACCGCGGTCGGGGCGATGAACACGCGCGCCGAGTCGACGATGCCGCGCAGGTTGACGGCCGTGATGACGACGAGGACGCCGAGGCACAGGGCGACGCGGTCGCCGTACAGCTCGGGGAACGCGGAGGTGAGGGCCGCGACGCCCGCCGTCACGGCGACGGCGACGTTCAGGACGTAGTCGAGGACGAGGGACGCGGCGGCGACCAGGCCGGAGCGGCGGCCCAGGTGGGTCTTCGCGGCGGCGTAGCTGCCGCCGCCGTCGGGGAAGGCGGCGATGACCTGGCGGTAGGAGGCGACGAGGACGGCGAGCAGCGCGGCGATGGCGAGGGTCACCGGCAGCGTGAAGCCGAGCCCGTACCCGCCGGCCGTGGCCAGGACGAGCACGATGGCCTCCGGCCCGTACGCGACCGACGCCATGGCGTCGAGCGACAGCGCGGCCAGGCCCTGGAGGGCGGTGAGCCGATGCCGGTCACCAGGGTCCGCCGCGCCGGTATCGGGAGGTTCCTCGATCGCCGGAGCGTCGGGGCGCTCGGAAACGGTCGTCATGCTGGTGCCTTTCGTGCAGGTCAGCTGCTGTGGTCGAGTCGGCGGGCCATCCCAGCGTCGGCGTGTGCGGGCGGCTCGCCGCCCTCCTTGGCGCGACTTTGACGGGGCCGGTCCGCCTCTTGACGCCTTGTTGAGGGGGATCGTCAGCGACGCGTCAAGGTGTGCCGCGTCCGTGTATGTGCCACGTCAACGGCGCGGACGGGGCGCGGGCGCCGCCCTACGGTGCGGCACATGGGACATGACTGGACGACTCGGGGCAGGAACACGGCGCACGCACTGGACGCGACCCGCGCGCCGGACGCGGACGCCGTGGTGACCGACCGGCGCTGGGCGTCCGACCTGCGGGCCGCCGTCTTCTGCTCGGCCGCCCTGTTCGCCCTGATCATGCTGGTCGACTTCGCGGGCGGGACGCTGAGCGCTGTGCGGACCGGGTTGTGGGCGGGGCTCGCCGTCCTGCTGTACGTCATCCTGCATCCGGTGCGGGTCAGCGCGGGGCCGGGGTGGCTCGCCGTGCGGGGGCCGGTGCGGCGGCGGCATGTGTGCGTCGACCTGCTCACCAGCGTCCGGGTCAGCGAGACCGTCGCCGCGCGGCTCGTCCTGTGCGACTCGCTCGGCCATCGCGTCGAGTTCGACCCGAAGGTCCTCGCCGAGAATCCGCTGATGCTGCACCGCCTCGACGCGGGCGCTCGGGCCGCGCGGGAGGCGGGGCTGCTGCGGACCGGGTCGGTGGAGCTTTCGCGGCTGTTGGCGCGGCTGGACGGGCGGGAGGCGAAGGGGGTGTTCGCGGCTTCGGGCCTGCAGTAGCGCTGCGCTTGCTGGGCGGTTGCGGGGCGGTTGCTTCTTCTGCGGGCGGGTGGGGGCTGGTCGCGCAGTTCCCCGCGCCCCTTACGGGGCTCGGTGCCGTGCGCCCCTTGCGCCCTTGCGGGGCTCGGTGCCCCGCGCCCCTTACGGGGCTCTACCCTTTGCCGTGCTGTCTCAGCCCTTCAGTGCTGCGTACGTCACCCCCGTCAGCACCTCCGATGCCGCCCAAAGGCGTTCGCCCGCCACGTCGTTGCGGGTCCAGGGGGCTCGGGGGGACGGGGCGGGGGTGCCGCGCCAGGCGAGGAAGCGGGGGCCCGTGAAGGAGTCGGGACGGACTCCCGGTGCCGTGGCCGCGTACAGCGTCGGCAGGGCGCCGGTGTCCGCGGACTGGCCGACGACGCGGTTGCCCACCGCCATGAAGGCCTCCGTGGCCCGGCGGCCCGCCATCCGGGGGCCGGTCGACTGGAGGTTCGTCGCGGCGTAGCCGGGGTGCGCGGCCGCCGCGACCACGTCGGCGCCCGAATCGGCGAGGCGCCGGGCGAGTTCGTGGACGAACAGCAGGTTGGCCGACTTGGAGCGGGCGTAGGCTGGCCAACGGCGGTAGCGCAGCTCGCTGTTGAGGTCGCCGATGTCGATGTTGGCGAGCGCGTGGGCCATGCTGGAGACCGTGACGACACGGGCGCCGGGCGTCGCGAGCAGCTGCGGCAGGAGCAGCCCGGTCAGCGCGAAGTGCCCGAGGTGGTTCACACCGAACTGGGTCTCGAAGCCGTCCGTGGTGCGCCGGTACGGCAACGCCATCACGCCCGCGTTGTTGACGAGCAGATCGAGCCGCCCGCCCAGATCCCGCTCGAACCCTTCGGCGAACTCCCGCACGGAGGCCAGGTCCCCGAGATCCAGACGCCGGAACTCCACGTCCGCGTCCGGCACTTCGTCCGAGAGCAGCCGCACGGCGTCCCCGCCGCGCTCCGCGCTGCGGCAGGCGAGCACCACCCGCGCGCCCCGCCGGGCCAGCTCCCGCGCCGTGACGAACCCGATCCCGCTGTTGGCCCCGGTGACGACGGCGACACGCCCTTCCTGGTCAGGAATGTCACGCGCGGCCCAGCCCCTCGTACGCCCACTGCCCGTCATGCCGCTGAGCGTACGCCTGTATGGGTCGACGGTCAGGGGGGTGACTGTGCGGGGGTGGTGAGGAGTGCGGGGGCGTGGTGGGGTCCGGTCAGGCCGACGCGCCCCCGTCCACCACCAGGTCCGTGCCCACCACCGACGCCGCGTCGTCCGACGCCAGGTAGAGGACGGCCGCCGCGATCTCCGCGGAGTCGGAGACGCGGCCGAGAGGGGACTCGGCCCGCATGCGGGTGGTGCGGTCGGTGGGGGTCTCGCCGGGGCGCAGGGACATCGTGGTGGCCGACGGGCCGGGGCTGACCGCGTTGATGCGGACGCCGTCCTGGATGTGGTCGAGGGCGGCGGCGCGGGTGAGGGCGGAGACGGCGGCCTTCGCGGCGACGTAGCCGGCGATGCCGGGGCGGCGCTTGTGGGCGCCCAGGTTGGAGGCGATGTTCACGATCGCGCCGCCGCCGTCCTGGGTGCGCATCTGGCGGACCTCGGCGCGCAGGGCGAGGAAGACGCCGGTGACGTTGGTGTCGAGCAGGGTCTGCCAGTCCTCCTCGGGCAGTTCGGCGATCGGGGCGCCGCCGCGGAAGACGCCCGCGTTGTTCACGGCCACGTCGAGGGAGCCGAAGCGGTCCACGGCCGCGCGCACCGCGGCTTCGACGTCCGCGGCGCGCGTCACGTCGGCGGGGTGCGCGAGGGCCGTGCCGCCCGCCTCCTCGATCAGTGTCACCGTCTCCTTCAGCGGGGCCTCGGAACGGCCCGTGACGACGACGTTCGCGCCCTCGGCGGCGAGGGCCAGCGCGATGGCACGGCCGAGGCCGGAGCCGCCGCCGGTGACGAGGGCGGTGCGGCCGGTGAAGCGGGTGCGGGCGGCGGCGGGCATGGAGGGCTCCTCGGCGTACGGGGGCGGGGCTCTCCTCGGTGGGGAGAGCGTCCGGTCCGCCTAGTATTGGACCGGACGATCTAATACTAGGCGCAGACCCGCGCCTCGTACACCCCGACCCCCGCCTCGTCGTCGTCCAGGCAGCGGCCCGTCTCCAGGTCGAAGCGCTGCTTCAGGAGCGGCGAGGCCACGAACGGGCGGCCGTCCGCCGAGCCGACCAGGCCCCGGGAGAGCACGGCCGCGCCGGAGAACGGGTCCCGGTTGTCGATGGCGTACAGGCGTCCGGCCCGGTCCAGGAAGAGGGCCGCCTGCCGCCGGCCGTCGGGGAGCAGCACGGCCACGCCCCGGCCCGGGGTGAGCCGGGCCGCGGCGCACACGGTCAACCAGGACCCGTCCAGGCGGAGTTGGACGCTCGCGTCGGCGGCGGTGGCGGTCGTGGCGGGCGCCGTCTCGGTCATCGTGGTCATCGCGCGGAGCTTCCTTCCAGGGGCCGCAGGGTCAGCAGCGGCAGGTCGGGCTTGATCTGGTCGCGCTCGGGGACGAACGCCACCAGCGGGTCCGGCGCCTCGGGCGCGTTCACGAACGACACGAAGCGGGCCAGGCGGTCCGGGTCGGCCAGCGTCTCGGCCCACTCGTCGCGGTAGTGCGTGACGTGGTCCGCCATCAGGGCCTCCAATTCGGCGCAGATGCCGAGCGAGTCGTCCACCACCACGTCCCGTACGTGGTCCAGGCCCCCGTCGATCCGCTCCAGCCACGCCGAGGTGCGCTCCAGGCGGTCGGCGGTGCGGATGTAGAACATCAGGAACCGGTCGATGAGCCGGACCAGACCGGCGTCGTCCAGGTCCTGGGCGAGCAGGTCCGCGTGGCGCGGGGTGGCGCCGCCGTTGCCGCCGACGTACAGGTTCCAGCCGCTCGCCGTGGCGATCACGCCGAAGTCCTTGGAGCGGGCCTCCGCGCACTCGCGGGCGCACCCCGACACCGCCGACTTCAGCTTGTGCGGCGCGCGCAGCCCCCGGTAGCGCAGCTCCAGGTCGATCGCCATGCGCACCGAGTCCTGCACGCCGTACCGGCACCAGGTCTGCCCGACGCACGACTTCACCGTGCGCAGCGCCTTGCCGTACGCGTGCCCCGACTCGAAGCCCGCGTCGACAAGGCGCGCCCAGATCACCGGCAACTGCTCGACCCGGGCGCCGAAGAGGTCGATCCGCTGACCGCCGGTGATCTTCGTGTAGAGGCCGAACTCCCGCGCCACCTCGCCGATCACGATGAGCTTGTCCGGGGTGATCTCGCCGCCAGGGATGCGCGGCACCACCGAATAGGAGCCGTTCTTCTGGAGGTTGGCGAGAAAGTGGTCGTTGGTGTCCTGGAGGGCCGCCTGTTCGCCGTCCAGGACGTAGCCGTCGGCGCCGATCGCGGGTGCGAGGGAGGCGATCACCGAGGCGACGGCGGGCTTGCACGTCTCGCAGCCCTCGCCGCCGCGCGCCGACTCGCGGCCGTGCCGGTCCAGCAGGTCCCGGAAGGAGGTGACACGCAGGGTGCGGACGATCTCGTACAGCTCCTGGCGGGTCTGCGCGAAGCACCCGCACAGGCCCTGGTCGCCGGACTGCGGCAGGAGCTGGCCGATGAGCTTGACGCAACTCCCGCAGCCCGTACCGGCCTTGGTGCACTTCTTGACCTCGGGCAGCGTCGCGCACGCCTGCACGGCCGCCTTCGTGACGTTGTGGCAGTTGCACACCACGGCGTCGTCCGGCAGCGCCTCCGGGCCGAGGGCCGGGGCGGCGCCCGCGCCCGCCGGAAGGACCAGCTGCTCGGCGGGCACCGGCGGCACCGACCCGGTCAGCGCCCGCAGCGTCCCGTACGCCTCCGTGTCGCCGACCAGGACACCGCCGAGGAGCGTGCCGTCCGTGCCGACGACGAGCTTCTTGTACGTGCCCGCACGCGAGTCCGCGTACGCGACGTCCAGGCAGCCGTCCGCCGCGCCGTGCGCGTCGCCGAACGACGCCACGTCCACGCCGAGCAGCTTCAGCTTCGTGGACATGTCGGCCCCGGTGAACGAGGCGTCCGTGCCCTCGGAGTTCTCGGCGGCCTCGGACGCGAGCGCGGCCGCGGCCGTCTGGGCCATCTCGTAGCCCGGCGCGACCAGGCCGTACACCCTGCCGTCCACGGCCTGCGCGCACTCGCCGATCGCGTACACGTGCGGGTCGCTCGTGCGGCACCGCTCGTCCACGGTGACGCCGCCGCGCTCGCCGACCGCGAGGCCGCAGTCCCGGGCCAGCTGGTCGCGGGGGCGCACGCCCGCCGAGAACACCACCAGGCCGACGTCCAGTTCGGAGCCGTCCGACAGGCGCATCGCGCGCACCGCGCCCGCCTCGTCGGTCACGATCTCCTGCGTGCCCGTGCCCGTGTGCACGGCGAGCCCCCGGCCCGTCAGCGTGCGCAGGAGCGCCGCGCCGCCGCCGTCGTCGACCTGAGCGGGCATCAGGCGCGGGGCGAACTCCACGATGTGCGTGGCGAGTCCGAGCCCCTGTAGCGCGCCCGCCGCCTCCAGGCCGAGCAGCCCGCCGCCGACCACCGCGCCCGTCGTGGCGCCCGCCTTCGCGTACGCCTCGATGGCGAGGACGTCCTCGATGGTGCGGTAGACGAAGCAGCCGTCCGCGTCCTTGCCCGGCACCGGCGGCACGAACGGCACCGAGCCCGTGGCCAGGACCAGGGTGTCGTAGCCGAACACGTGCCCCGAGCGCGCGGTGACGGTCCGTGCCGCGCGGTCGATGTGCTCGGCCGGGTCGCCGAGGCACAGCTCGATGCCGTGCCGCTCCATGAACCCGGCCTCGGTGACGGAGAGTTCGTCCGGGGTCGTGCCCGAGAAGTACGAGGTGAGCTGGACGCGGTCGTAGGCCGGGCGCGGTTCCTCGCACAGGACGACGACGTGGTGCGTCCGGGTCAGGCCGTGCTCGGCGAGGGCTTCGAGGAAGCGCTGGCCGACCATGCCGTGCCCGACCAGGACAAGGTTCTTCTGCGGTGCCGGATGCGGGGTCGAGGTCGCGTCCATGGGTTCAGTGGCCTCCGTCGTGAGTGAGCAGGTGCAGCAGCGGGCTGCCGTCGTCGGGCAGGGCCTCGTCGGCCTCCCAGGCCCGGGCGAGCGCGCCCACGGCCGTCAGCTCGCCGAGGAGCACGCCGCCGACGAGGCGGTCGCCGCGCACGACGACCTTGCGGTACGTGCCCCGGGTGGCGTCCGTCAGGCGCACCACGTCGTCGTCCGGACGGGTCTCCGGATCGCCGAACGCCGCGATGTCCAGGGGGTGTTCGTGGTGCGGCAGGGTCAGGCGGGTCAGGGAGCGGGTGCCTGCGTACGGGCGGGCCGACTCCGGGGCGGTCAGGGCGGCGGCGAGGGCGTCGGCCTGGTCGAGGGCGGGGGCCGCGAGGCACGGGGCCGCGCCCGCGTACTCGGCGCAGTCGCCGATGGCGTACACGTGCGGGTCGCTGGTGCGCAGGCCGTCGTCCACGACGATGCCGCGCCGCACGTCCAGGCCCGCCGCCCGGGCCAGGCCGGTGCGGGGGCGCACCCCGCAGGCCAGGACCGTCAGGTCGGTGCCGAGTACGTAGCCGTCGGCCAGTTCCACCGACCGTACGGCGCCGTCCGACTGCCGTACGCCACGCACCCGGCACTCGGTGTGCACCTCCACGCCGAGCGCGGTGAGGTGGCGGCGCACCAGCTCGGACGCGTCCGGGTCGAGCTGCCGCTCCATCAGGCGGTCGCCCTGCTGGGCCAGGACCACCCGCACGCCCCGGTCCGCGAGGGCCCGTGCCGCGCACACGCCGAGCAGACCGCCCCCGACGACGACCGCCCTCGACTCCGGCCGGGCCGCCTCCGAAAGCGCCAGGCAGTCCGCCATCGTCCGGAACGCGTGCACGCCGCCCGGCAGGTCGCGGGCCCCCGGCTCGAACAGTCCGCGCAGCGGGGGCAGCACGGGGTTCGCGCCGGTGGCGAGCACCAGGCTCTCGTACGCCACCCGGGAGCCGTCCTCGCACAGCACCACCCGCTCCGCCCGGTCGATCCGGACCGCCCGCGTCCGCAGGTACCGCTCCGGCGCGGGCTCCGGCAGCGCGATCACCTCCGGCCCGTACCGGCCCGCGAGCACCTCGGTGAGGAGCACCCGGTTGTACGGGGCGTACGCCTCCTCGCCGATCAGCAGCGCGGCGCCGCCGAGCCTGGCGGCGAGCCGGGCTCCGGCGAGGCCGGCACCCAGGACGACGGTGCGCGGCTGCGGGTCCCTGGTGGTCATGGCTCGCAGCCTGCTGGGCTGGGGTTTCCCGGCGGGGGCCGGGGTGTTTCGGCGGGGGAACGGTGGGCTCAGCGGGGGCGGCGGCCGCTTGTGAGGACGAGTCCGGCCTCGGGCCCGTGGTGGGTGCCCACCGCTACCGCGGCGGGTTTTCTCCCACCCGCCCACCCGTTTGCTGTGGGACGTGGGGTGGGCCCTGGGGGGTGGTTTGGTGTGGGGTTGGGTGGCGGCCTCGGGTCGGTGGGGGTGCCCACCGCTACCGCGGTGGGTTTCTCTCCCGCCCGCCCACCCGTTCGCTGTGGGACGCGGGGTGGGCCCCCGGGGGTGTTCGTGGCGGGGCGGGATCGCGTCCTCGGGCCGGTGGCGGAGCGTTAGCCGTTGGCGCAGCGCTGGTCGGTGTCGGTGTCGGTGTCGGTGTCGGTGCCCGTGCCGGTGTCGGTGCCCGGCCCCCTGCCTCGCCCCCTCCCCGCGCCCCATCGCGATCTCTGCGGTCACGCTGGGACCACAGTGCGGGTGGGCGGGTGGGACGGGCTTCGCCGCGCAGCGGCGGAGAACGGTTGCAGCCCCGCCCACGCCGCCCGAGGCGCCAACCTCTGAAGTCCCTCAAGTCACCCGGATTTCCGTGGACGCACCACCTACCCCCTCCATAGGGTCGCGATCATGCCCGACATACCGACGACCGCGGTCGTCGTCCTGTGCCTTGCCGCGTTCGCGGCCGGTTGGATCGACGCCGTGGTGGGCGGTGGGGGGCTCCTGCTGCTGCCCGCGCTGCTGCTCGGCCTGCCGGGGTCCACCCCGGCGGCGACCGCGCTCGGCACGAACAAGGCGGTGGCGATCGTCGGGACCACGGGCGCCGCCGTGACGTACGTCCGCAAGGCGCCCGTCGACGTCGGCACCGCCGTGAGGATCGGGCTCGCCGCACTCGCCGGTTCCATGGGCGGAGCCTTCTTCGCCGCCGGGATGAGCACCGAGGTGCTCAAGCCCGTGATCATGGCCGTCCTCGTCGGCGTCGGCGCCTTCGTCATCTTCCGCCCCGACTTCGGCACCGCCCCCGCGACCGGCCCGCTGCCGCCCCGCCGCATCCTCGCCGCCATCGGCCTCGCGGGCGTCGGCATCGGCTTCTACGACGGCCTCATCGGCCCCGGCACGGGCACCTTCCTCGTGCTCGCCCTGACCGCCGTGCTCCGGTTCGACCTGGTCACCGCCTCCGCCAACGCGAAGATCGTCAACTGCTGCACCAACGCGGGCGCCCTCGCCATGTTCGCCTGGCAGGGCGCCGTCCTCTGGCAGCTCGCCGCCGTCCTCGCCGTCTTCAACCTCGCGGGCGGCACCCTCGGCGCCCGCACCGCCCTGAAGAAGGGAAGCGGGTTCGTACGGATCGTGCTCCTGACGACCGTGGTCGGCCTCGTGGCGAAGATGGCGTACGAGCAGTGGGTGGCGTAGGAGAAAGGGGGCGGCGTAGGGGAAGTGGTGGGAACAGGGGAAGTGGTGGGAACAGGGGAAGCGCGGCCGAGGCCCCCGGCCAGAAGCCTCAGCGCGCGCCCGTCAGGTGCGCGAACACCACCACATTGCCCTGGTAACCCGTCTTCTTCGAGTACGCCCCGCCACACGTGATCACCCGCAGCTCCGGCCGCCCCGCCGCCCCGTACACCTTCTCGTCGGGGAAGCCCTTCGCGTCGTACACCTCCACGGCGTACACCGTGAACAGCGCCACCCCGCCGTCCCGCCGCTCCACCTCGATGACCCGGCCCTTCGCGAGGCCGCCCAGGCGGTAGAAGACCGCCGGGCCCTCCGCGTTGTCGACGTGTCCGGCCACCACCGCCGTGCCGCGCTCGCCCGGCGTGGTGCCCGCCTCGTACCAGCCCGCGAGGTTCTTGTGCCGGGGCGGCGGTACGTCGAGGCTGCCCTGGCGGTTCAGGCCGAGGCCCATCAGGGGGGCGTCCACGTCGATCGCCGGGATCCGGATCCGGTCGGGCGGTGACGGGGGCAGCGGGGCGGGCGCGGGGCCCGCGCGGGTGGTGCCCGGCGCCGCCGCCTGCGCGGCGGACGGCTGCGGGGGCGGGTGCCCCGCGGTGCCCTCGCGCACGAGCCAGGCGCCACCGCACAGGGCGAGCGCGGTGGCCACCGCTATGACCCAGGTGCCGAACCTGCCTCGCCGCTGTGTCCGCCGCATGGCTCGCCCCCTCGGGGAAGGGTAGGGAAACGTATCGGTGCGGGTGGTGGCGTTCCCGCCTCCCCCGCCGGACACGAGGGACGTGCGGCCGGCAGGGGGAGGGGGAGCGGCGGTACCCGCGGGCCGCGGAGGGGGCCCGTCAGATCCTGTCGCCTCTCGCCCGGCGATGCAGGAGCCAGGTACCGCCCGCGGCGGCGAGGGCGAGTACCGCCACGCCCGCCGCGGTCTTCACGGGGTCGGGGCCGAGCGCGCCACCGACCCCCGTCTTCACGTGCCCCTTGGGATGCACCGGCACCGGCACCGGCTGCTCCTCGCGGGCGGACGCCGTGGACGTGAGCGTCACCGACAGGTCGCCCGCCACCTCGCGGCCGCCGGATCCCGCGCAGCGCGCCACGATCTCGTACGTCCCGGGCTGCGCCGACGGCGGCACCTTGAACCGCCCGGACGCCACCTCGGCCCGCGTCTTCGAGGCCAGCGCGAACGTGCCCGCGCCGACCGCGCTCGCGTCGCCCGTCGCGGTGGCGTCCCTGCCGCACGCCGTGGTGTTCACCGTGACGGTGGTGCCGGGCGTGACGGTGGCCGGGGTCACCTGGAGGCCGCCCGCGGGTCCGGCGGACGCGGGGGCGGCGCACAGGCCCGCCGAGGTGACGGCGAGTGCGGCGGCGGTCGTCAGCTGGCGGGCTGTGCGCATGGGGCTTGCTCCTGTCGAGGCCTTCGTGCGGGACGCACCTCCGAGGTAAGTGGCACTCGGCCGTGTACGCCTGCTGAAGCCCTGTCAGAAACCCTGCGAGGACCCGGCCCCTGACTCATCGACGGGAACGTTCCAGCAGGTCACCACGCGTGTCGCGGAAAGGATCCGAAGCCGCGCCGCGGCGCCTGTGAATGGGTGACCCGGGGCCCCGCCGACAGCTGAGCCCGGCTCAGATCAGGTCCCAGGGCACGGCCTCGTACACCTCCGAGACGGCCGCCATCAGCTTGTCGTCGACGGGCAGGTCCAGGCCGTCGACGCGGCGCACCGGGCTGACGCCCCAGGAGTTCGTGACGAGGGCCGCCCGGTACGAGGGCAGGTCCCGCAGCCGTACCGGCCCGAGGCGCGTGGGCAGGCCCGCGTCCGCGAGCCGGTCGAGCAGCAGCCGCATGGTGATCCCGGTCAGGTGCGGGGCGTCCGGCCACACGAGATCGCGCCCGTCGAAGAAGGCCACATTGGTGATCGCGCCCTCGCTGATCAGGCCGTCGGGGCCGGTGAGCAGCGCCTCGTCGTAGCCCGCGCGGCGCGCCTGGCGGCCGTGGTAGGCCTGCCCGAAGCCACCGAGGTGCTTGATGTGCGCGACCGGCCGTACGTACGGCACGGACTTCAGGGCCTGCGCCCGCTCGGCCATCGCGGCGGGCAGCTCGATGGGCGGCCGCACGGTGACCATCAGGGACGGGGTGCCGCCGGGGGCGTGCACGTACACGCGGACGGAGGCGTCGGCGATGACGCCCGTCGCGCCGTCGGCGCCGCCGTCACCGGCGAGCACGTGCCGGATCAGCTCGCGGACCCGCTCCCCGTCGAGCTCCTGGTCGAAGAGTTCCCGCGTCGCGGCGTCCAGGCGGTCGAGGTGCGGCCCGAGTCCGCGCACCCTGCCGCCCCTGACCTGCATGGCGGTGAAGTGCCCGAAGCTGTCGAGGGCGCGCGCCCGCAGCGTCTCGACGGTGCCGGGGACGCCGTCGATCTCCAGTCGGGTGACGTCGGCGGTGGTGGCGGTGATGGCGGTGATGGGCGGTGGTGTGGTCATGGGGCCACCGTACGTTCGGAGTTCACCGGGCCGGGTGGCTCGGGGTTCACCGGGCCAGGTGGCTCGGGCGGTCCGGCCGTGCGGGGGCCGGGGGCCCTGCGGGCGGCTCAGTCCTCCAGCAGGCGGCGCGGGCCCGGGCCGTGCGCGGCCAGTTCGTCCCACGGGTTCGACAGGGCGCAGCGGTCCAGGGAGAGGCAGCCGCAGCCGATGCAGTCGCTCAGGTTGTCGCGCAGCCGCTCCAGGGTGCGGATGCGGTCGTCCAGGTCCGCGCGCCAGCACTCGGAGATCCGGGCCCAGTCCTCGCGGGTGGGCGTCCGGTCCTCGGGGAGCAGCTTCAGGACCTCGCGGATGGTGGCCAGCGGGATGCCGAGCCGCTGCGAGGTGCGGATGAAGGCGACGCGGCGCAGCGTGTCACGGCTGTAGCGGCGCTGGTTGCCGGTGGTGCGACGGCTGGAGATGAGCCCTTCGCGCTCGTAGAAACGCAAGGCGGAGGGCGCGACTCCGCTGCGCTCGGCGAGTTCGCCGACGGTGGCTTCCTTGGCGTCCGGTGCGAGATGCGTCGTCATGCCGCCAGATTAGTCGCGTGCGCGGCTTGACCTGAACCAAGGTTTAACTAAGAAGCTCTCCGCATGAACACCACGACGGCCAAGGCCGCTTCGCAGACAGCTTCCCCGTCCGCTCCTTCCTCCCCTTCCTCCCCTTCCTCCCCTGCTCCGTCCCTCGACCCCGCCTTCGCGTCCTCGGCCGCCACGCCGGTGAAGGTCGCCGTGATCGTCGGCAGCAACCGCGAGGGCCGCTTCGGCCCCGTCGTCGCCGAGTGGCTGCTCGCCCGGGTGCGGGCCCACGAGGGGTTCGAGGCGGACCTCATCGACCTGGCCGATGTCGACCTGCCCACCTCCCTCTCCTTCCGCCCGTCCGCCGAGGTCGTCGCCGAACTCGACAAGGTCACACCGAAGTTGGCGGAGGCCGACGCGTTCGTCGTCCTCACGCCCGAGTACAACCACTCCTACCCCGCGTCGTTGAAGAACGTCATCGACTGGCACCGCGACGAGTGGGAGGCCAAGCCCGTCGCCCTGGTCTCCTACGGCGGCATCTCCGGCGGCCTGCGCGCCGTGGAGCACCTGCGCCAGGTCTTCGCCGAGCTGCACATGGTCACCGTCCGCGACACCGTCTCCTTCCACAACGCGGGCGCGCTCTTCGACGACGAGGGCGCCCACCGGGACCCGTCGGTCGCGGAGGCCGCCGCGAAGGGGATGCTGGACCAGCTGCACTGGTGGGCGTGGGCGCTGCGGGCGGCCAAGGAGGCGCGTCCGTACGGGAGTTGAGCGGCACGTGGGTGTCCCCTCACGCCTCCGGCAGCCGCACCTCACGCCTCCGGCAGCCGCACCACCGCCACCGCGCCCCCGTCGTCCGCGTTGGCGAGGTCCACCCGCGCACCGATGACGGCGGCCTGGCCGAGGGCGATGGTCAGGCCGAGCCCGGTGCCCTGGCCGCGTTCGCGGGCGCCCGTCTGGAACCGCTGCGGGCCCTCGCGCAGCAGGTGCGGCGGGAAGCCGGGGCCGTGGTCGCGGACCGTCACGGCGGCCCCGTCGACGCGCAGGTCGACGGGGCCGGCGCCGTGCCGGTGGGCGTTGCTGACGAGGTTGGTCAGGATCCGCTCCAGGCGGCGCGCGTCGGTCCGTACGAGCCGCTCGTCGACGGAGCTGAACCGCACCCCGCACCCGCTGAACCGCTCGGTGCGGCCCGCCCGTTGGACCATGCCCGCGACGAGCGTGCCGAGCGGACGCACGTCCAGGTCGGGCCGCTCCACGTCGGCGTCGAGCCGGGCGACTTCAAGGAGGTCCTCGGTGAGGGCGCGCAGCGCCCCGACGCGGTCGCGCACCAGCTCGGTGGGGCGGCTCGGCGGCAGGAGTTCGGCGGCGGTGTGCAGCCCGGTCAGCGGCGTGCGCAGTTCGTGGGCGACGTCAGCGGTGAACCGCTGCTCGGCCTCCAGGCGCCGCTGCAGCGTCGCAGCCATGGTGTCGACGGCGGTGGCGAGGTCGGCGACCTCGTTCCTGCCGTGCCGGAAGCCCGGCGGCAGCGGATGCCCGATGCGGGCGTCCAGCTCGCCCTGGCTGATGCGGCGCGCGGTCGCGGCCGCGGTGCGCAGGTCGCGGCTGAGCCTGCTGGCGAGCCCGGCGCCGCCGAGCGCGGCCAGGGCCACGACGACGGCGCCGGACACGATCAGCTGCTGGTCGAACTCGGCCATCTCGTCGGCCTGTTCGCGCAGCGGGAGGCGTACGGACAGGACGTGGTCGCCGACCGGCCGCGCCGCCCACACCGACGGCTGGTCCGCGTCCATGTCCAGATACGTGCTGCGCTGCCCGTCGAGCGCGGCGGCCCGCAGCGGCTCCGGAAGGCCGCGTGCGTCGATCGCCGCGTCCGTGTCGTCCCGCGGGACCTGCCCGGTCAGCTCGTACACCTGCCGTACGCGGACGAGCTGCGCCGTGGCCGCGGAGCGCGCGCCCTCGCAGACCTGGTCCAGACGCGCGTTGTGGATGAGCAGCCCGATGGCGAGGGCGACGACCGCGCACCCGCCGGCGAGCAGCGCGGCGATCTTCCAGCGCAGGCCGAGGGCGTGCCAGCGGGGGCCGAGGGTGCGCCGACGGGGGCCGAGGGTGCGTCGGCGTGGGCCGAGGGCGGCGAGGAGGGCGAGGATGCGGCGGGGTGCGGCGACCATGAGGCGGGCGCGCGGGAAGCGGAGGGTCATGGGCGGGCCCCGGGGGAGCCCGGATGCCCGGAGCCGTCCGTGCCGCCCGTGCCGTCCGCGCCGCCCTCAGCCCCCTTGCCGCTCTTGCCGCCGTCGTCACCCTTGTCACCCTTGTCGTCCTCGCCGCCGTTGCCGTAACTCTTGACGTCGCTGACGGTGGACATCCGGGTGCCGTCCCAGTGGAAACGCACGGCCTGTTCGCCGCCCTCGGCGCACGGACTGCGGACCAGCAGATCGGTGCCGAGCGTCTCGACGGCGAGGCGCCGCCCGGCGGTGAACAGGACGGGATAGACCTTGCCGCGCTTCTCGTAGTAGACGACGAGCACGCTGCGCCCGCTCTCCACGTCGACGGCGACCAGCATCTCGGGCCTGCCGTCCCCGGTGAGGTCCGTGCGCACCGGCGGCCGGATGCCCGGCCGCCCCGGCTTCTTGACCATGGGCCGGTCGGCGAGGGTACGCAGCCGGGTGTCCGCGCGCAGCAGCTCCCGCACGTCGGCCTCGGCGAGCCCGCCGGGCCCGAGCGGGCCGAGCCCGGCCAGCGGCTCGGGCGGCGGCTGCCGCGACGTCGGATCCTCGCCGGGCGCCGACGGCGACGAACCCGACCAGGCGGACCACAGCGGCTCGGGGCGCGGCTGCACCGACACCGGCGGCGCGGGATCGCTGTCGCCGAGGCCGCTGCCGGCGCCGCACGCGGACAGCACGGCGACGGCCAGGGCGGCCAGGGGCACGCCGGACGGGATGCGGAAGCGCGGGTTCATGTGAGGGCCGGGGAGTGGGGGGCGGGTGTGGGGTGACCGGTCACCGCTGACGACGGTAGGAAGGGCGCATCACGGAAACCGGGAGGTTGTGTAACAGCGGCGCCCAAAATTCCTGAACGTCTGATATCGGGACCTTCGGCCTGGCCGGTAGCCTCCCCGTACGTGAGCCCGAGGAGAGGAAGCGCGCCCGTGCCGGACCCGACCACCCCCACCGCCCTGACCGTCCTGACCGTCCTGACGACGACCGACACCCCGGACAAGGCGGACGCGCTGGCGCGCGGTGCCGTGGAGGCGCGGGTCGCGGCCTGCGCGCAGATCAGCGGCCCGGTGACGTCGGTGTACCGCTGGGAGGGTGCGGTGGAGACGGCCCGGGAGTGGCAGGTGCTCCTGAAGACGACGGAGTCCCGCTACCCCGCCCTGGAGTCCTGGCTCCTGGCGGCCCACGACTACGACACCCCGGAGATCATCGCGACCCCCGTGACCGGCGGCAGCGCGGCCTACCTGTCCTGGGTGGCGGCGGAGACCTCGGACGGGACCCCGGAGTGACCGCCCCCGAGCCGCACGCCGAACACCTGCCGTTCTTCGTCTACGGCACCCTCCGCCCCGGCGAACGCAACCACGCCGCCCACCTCGCGGGACGCATCACGTCCCACACCCCCGCCCACCTGCCCGACACGGCCCTGTACGACGGCCCCGGCTACCCCTACGCGGTCGAGACCCCGGCCGCGGGCCCCGTCCACGGCGACCTGGTCACCCCGCTGCCCACGGCGTACGCGGCGGTCCGCGCGGCCCTGGACCGCCTGGAGGACTACGCCCCCGGCGACCCCCACAACCTCTACGAACGCGTGGCCCGCGAGGTGCGGTGCGCGGACGGGGTGTGGAGGAGGGCGTGGGTGTATGTGGCGGGGGAGAGGCTGGCGGAGGGGCTGCGGGCGACCGGGACACTCCTGCCGGAGGGCAGTTGGCCACCGGCCGCAGACGCTTCCGACGGCGGTGTCGGGGAAACCCTCAAACCCGCTCCACCCGCTCCACCCGCTCCACCCGCACCGCGCACACCTTGAACTCCGGCATCCTCGACACCGGATCCAACGCGGGATGCGTGAGCGTGTTGGCCCGCCCTTCCCCCGGCCAGTGGAACGGCATGAACACCGTGTCGGCCCGGATCCTGGAGGTGACCCGCACCGGCACCACCACCCGCCCCCGCCGCGACACCACGGCCACAGCCTCCCCGTCGGCGACCCGCAACCGCGCGGCAAGCCGGGGATGCACCTCGACGAACGCCCCCGGCGCGGCGGCGTTCAGCTCCTCCACGCGCCGGGTCTGCGCCCCGGACTGGTACTGCGAAAGCACCCGCCCGGTGGTCAGCACGACGGGATACTCGGCGTCGGTCTCCTCGGCGGAGTCCCGATGCGCGACGGCCACGAACCGGGCCCGCCCGTCCTCGGTGGCGAACCGCTCCAGAAACAACCGAGGCGTACCCCTATGAGTGCCCTCCCCCTGAATGCCCTCCTCCTGAATGCCCTCCCCCTCCTGAGGGCAGGGCCAGAAGACCCCTTCCCCGTCCCCCTCCCGCAACCGCCCGTACGAGATCCCCGAGTAGTCGGCGACCCCACCCGCACTGGCCCGCCGCAACTCCTCGAACACTTCCTCGGCCACGACGGGAAACTTCTCCCCGTGCCCGAGCCGCGAGGCGAGCCCGTGCAGCACCTCGAGATCACTGCGCACCCCGTGGGGCGGATCGACGGCGCGCCGCCGCAGCAGCACCCGCCCCTCCAGGTTGGTGACGGTCCCGGTCTCCTCGGCCCACTGGGTGACGGGCAGGACGACATCGGCGAGCCGCGCGGTCTCGGAAAGCACCACATCAGCGACGACCAGGAAGTCCAACGACCGTATGCGCTCCTCCACATGGGCGGCGCGCGGTGCGGAGACAACGGGGTTGGACCCCATGAGCAGCAGGGACTTGACATCCCGCCCCAGCGCGTCGAGAAGCTCGTAAGCGGACCGCCCGGGCCCGGGCAAGGAGTCAGGATCGACTCCCCACACCCCGGCGACATGGGCCCGAGCCGCAGGATCGGTCAGCTTCCGGTACCCGGGCAACTGATCGGCCTTCTGCCCGTGTTCGCGCCCGCCCTGCCCGTTCCCCTGCCCGGTGAGACACCCGTACCCGGACAGCGGCCGCCCGGCCCGCCCGGTGGCCAGACACAGATTGATCCACGCGCCGACGGTGTCCGTCCCCTTGGCCTGCTGCTCGGGCCCGCGGGCGGTGAGCACCATGGCGTTCTCGGCGTCACAGAAGATCCGTACGACCTCACGCAGCTGAGGAACAGGCACGCCCGTCACCCGCTCCACATACTCGGGCCAGTGCGCCATGGCGGCGGCCCTGGCCTCCTCCCATCCGGTCGTACGCTCCCGGATGTACGCCTCGTCGACGCGCCCCTCGGCCACCACGAGGTGCAGCAGCCCGAGGGCGAGGGCGAGGTCGGTGCCGGGGCGGGGGGAGAGGTGGAGGTCGGCGTGCTCGGCGGTACGGGTGCGCCGCGGATCGATGACGATCAACGTGCCCCCGTTCTCCTTCAGCTCGGTGAGATACCGCAGGGCGGGCGGCATGGTCTCGGCGAGATTGGAACCGACGAGGATCACGCACCCGGTACGGGCGACGTCGGCGAGCGGAAACGGCAGCCCGCGGTCGAGCCCGAAGGCACGTGTCCCCGCGGCGGCGGCGGAGGACATGCAGAACCGCCCGTTGTAGTCGATCTGCGAGGTCCCCAACACGACCCGCGCGAACTTCCCCAACGCATAAGCCTTCTCATTGGTGAGCCCACCCCCACCGAACACCCCACAGGCATCGGCCCCGTGCTCCCCCCGAACCCGCGCGAACCCCTCCGCGACCCGATCCAGCGCCTCGTCCCACCCGGCGGGCTCAAGCTCCCCACTGACCCGGGACCGCACCAGCGGCTCGGTCAACCGCACCCGCGAAGACAGCACAGCAGGCGCCGTGCGCCCCTTCCCGCACAACGCGCCCCCATTGACGGGAAACGCGGGCCGCTCGACAACTTCCACCCCGCCCGCTCCCCGGACGAGCCCCATGCCGCACTGGAGGGCGCAGTAGGGGCAGTGGGTGGGCGTGGGGACGCCGGTCGCGACGTGATCCGACGACGCGGTCGCGGCAGAGATCCGTCCGGCTGCGGCTGTGGTGTGCATAACCCCACCCTCCGACGCGCGTGTTTCACGCCACGGGCCTCTGGGTTACGCGAGCGGTACGGCGACCTCCGGCCGGGGCGGGCCCGGCTGTGAGGCCGGGGCGGCGCTCAGATGAGGTGAACGCCCTGGCCGCCCGACACATAGCCGGTGGTCCCGGGAGCGACGCCCTGGAGTTCCTTCAGGTCCGAGCCACCCCGCGCGGGTCCGGCTCCTGGAACGTCCACTCCTCGGGTCCTGACAGCCCTCGCGGCCCGCCCGTGAGCCCTCCCGAAAACACTCGTCACGGTGACGCAACGGGACCGCAATCTGGCCCGGCCATCCTCGGTCCATGACGCCGTCGAACCCGCACCCGGACCCCACGGCCCTGCCGGACCTCACGGCCTCGCAGGACCTGGCCTCCGCCTCACGGGATCCCATAACCCCCCTCGACCCCACGACCCTCTTCGACACCACCGACCAGCTCATCAGCCGCATCACCAGCGAACTGAGCACCCGCCTCGGGCACGTCACTCTCAACGGGGCCCGCGGCACGGACCCCGTCCGCACCCCCGCCCCGGCCCGCACCCCCGCCCCCACCCTCCTCCTCGTGGCCCACGGCAGTCGCGACCCCCGCGCCCGCCGCACCGTGACCGCGCTGCTCGACGTCGTCCGTGCCCAGCGTCCGGGCCTGGACGTGCGGCTCGGGCACATCGAGCTGAACGAGCCCGGGCTCGACGAGGCGCTGCGCGGCCTGCCCGCCGACAGCCCCGGCGCCGTCCTCGTACCGCTGCTCCTCAGCCGCGGCTACCACGTCAAGCACGACATCCCCGCGACCGCGGCCGCCCACCCTGGCGGAGCCACCCGCCCCCTCCGCCTGGCCGCCCCCCTGGGCCCCCACCCCCTCCTCGTCGAGGCCCTGCACACCCGGCTGGTCGAAGGGGGCTGGCCCGCCGGGGCCGCGGCGGAGGGGCACGGCGTCGTTCTCGCCGCCGCGGGCTCCCGTGACCCGGACGCCGCCGTCGACACCCGCCGCGCCGCCGGCCTCCTCTCCCGCCGCCTCGGCGTCCCCGTCGTACCCGCGTACGCCGCGCCGACCGAGCAGACCCCGACAACGGTGCCCGCGGCCCTGCGCACCCTCGCCGCCCGAGGCGTCCGCCGCGCCGCCGTCGCCTCGTACTTCACCGCGCCCGGCCGCTTCGCCACCCAGGTCGCCGACGCCGCGCCGTGGCTCGCCGCCGCCCCGCTCGGCGCGCACCCGGCCCTCGCCGCCCTGCTGCTGCACCGCTACGACCAGGCAAGGTCGGCCGCCCCCGTGCCCCACCGACAGCTGACGTCGGCCTGATCCCCGGCCCGTGGCCGACCGGGCCCGGCCGGCCACCCCCGTCCCCCACCCCCCGCGCACCCCACCCCCCGACCCGTCTACTG
>NZ_JNXT01000019.1 GCF_000716675.1 Streptomyces alboflavus | reverse complement strand
GGGTGGGGGCGGGGTGGAGGGGTGGGCGTGGCGCAGGGTCAGGGAGGTCAGGGCCGCGTCGACGTCGAGGTGGAGGCCCTGGAGCCAGTCGCCCAGCTCCTCGTGGGCGAAGCGGTAGCCGGGGCCCGCGGGGACGAGGAGGCCTTCGGTGAGGACCGCCGAGGCCCAGCCCGTGCAGGTGTCGGCACCCTTGCCGGGCAGCACGCCCCAGGGGAAGACCCGCTCGAAGGCGGGACGGTCGAGCTGCCCCTGACCGGGGCCGAGGCAGCGCCGGGCGGCCTCGTTGACCTGGCCGGACACCTTCGCCGCGAGGCGCCGTACGGCCGTGCCGCGCAGCCCGCTGTCGGCGGCGAGGCGCACGGCGACGCGCAGGCAGAGGAGGTCGAGGTGGGCGGCGAACACCTCCTCGCGGCAGGGCCGCCCCGCGGGCGCGGCGTCCGGCAGGGCCGCCGTGACCTCGGACAGGAGCCGCAGCGTCAGGGGATGCCCGGAGTCGGCGTCGGCGAGCGCGCCGTCCGCGATGCCGTACCGCTCGCGGGCCGAGCGCGCCTGCGGCTCCGGCAGTTCGCCGAGGCGTACGCACCCGGGCAGCGCGGCCCGTGCGCGGTCGGCCGCCGCGGCGCCGTCCGGGAGGTGCAGCAGCTCGGGCGGGAAGTGGGCCCCGGCCTGCTCCCAGTACTCCGCGCGGCAGGCCACGACGAGCCGCGCCCCGGTGTCCCGCAGCCATCCGGCCGTCCCCGCGCTCCACCCGGCGAGCCGGTGGGCGAGCACGGGCGGCATCTCCTCGGGCCCGTCGAGCAGGAGCAGCAGCGGCCGTCCGGCGTCCCGGGCGAGGCGGGCGACCCGCCCCGGGGAGATGTCGCCGAGCCCCTCGTCGCCGCCGACCGTCGCGTCGGACGCGGCGAGGATGCGCCCGGCCCGCTCCAGGGCGCGGGCCGCCGCGTCGGCCACGGAGGTGTCCTCGTCCCTGAGGTCGGCGCCGCGCAGCCACAGGGTGGGGGCGGGTTCGGCGCCCCGGGCGCGGCGGCGGGCGAGGGCGGCGAGTTCGGTGGTGCGGCCGGTGCCGGGGTCGCCGACGAGGCCGAGCACGCGCGCGGGTCCGGCGGTGAAGCGGGTGAACTCCCGGCAGGTGTCGGGGCGTTCGACCGGTTCGGGGTCGAGTGCGCGCGGCCCGTCGGAGCCGAGCGAGGTGGCCGTGAGGTGCAGCGCGCCCGCGAGGTTCAGGTCGCGGCCGAAGCCGGGCACGGTCGCCGCGTTGCGGGCGAGCAGGCCGGCGAGCGGCCCGCCGGGGTCGGCTGCGGCGGCGGCCCGCAGCGGCACGGCGAACCCGGCGGCGCGGTGCGGGGCCTGCAGCGCGGTGGCGAGGACAGCGAGGACAGCGCCGGACGCGGCGTCGACGACGGGCCCGCCCGCGGCGCCGCCGCCGAGGCGCAGCGCGTCCGCCCCGTCGGTGCCGATGGCCAGCTCCATGGCGGCGTCGAGGAGGTGGAAGCGGTCCGTGGCGGTGTAGGTGACGGCGGCCGAGTCGAGGACCCGGGCCTGGCGCCAGCCACCGGTGGCGATGCGGACGTACGAGCCGACCTCCACGCCGTCGCGCGCGGTGACGGGCAGCGGGCGCAGGTCGAGGCCGTCGGTGCGGACGAGGGCGAGGTCGGTCTCGGGGAGCGCGGTGACGGCGTCGGCGGTGACGACGCAGGTGCGCTCGCCGGGCGCGTGCAGCACTATCCGGGCGAGGCCGTCGACCGCCTCGTGGCTGGTGACGACGGTGCCGTGGTCGTCGGCGGCGAAGCCGTGGCCGCGCGGCCGCCCGGCCAGGTCGCAGATCCGCACCAGGGACCGCTCGGGCTCGCGCCACGCGTCCCGACCCACCGTCCATGCACTCGGGACGCTCCGGTCGCTCCGGTTGCTCCGATCGCTCCGGCCCCGGTCCCGCTCCGCGCCGCCCCGGGCTCGCGGGCCCCGTCCCGCCATGCTCGAACCTCCCAGCCGCACCCCGTACCTCCGACCGTAGGTCGGCGATGATCAGCCGGACAGAACGCGAGCCGAACGCGCCCCCTTCCGCTCCCTCGGTTCACTCCGAGCGCCTGCCCGTTGGGGTGAATCGGCGGGTGGGGATGGATAGACCTTCTGGAGGGGGGACTGTGGAGCGGCGGACCACCGTCCGCCGCTCCACAACAGGTCCCACGCCGCACGGACCGCCGAGCGGGCGCAGCTTCCGCGCCACAACTCCCGCTCCGCGCCAGCGAACTGACCGTAGGTCAGGAGAAGACGGACTGCGGGTCAGGAGAAGACGGCGAGGCTCTTCGCCTTGCCCTTCGACTCCTCCGCGAGCACCAGGAAGCGGCCCTCGGGTCCGAAGACGGCGACGGGCCCGGCGCCCGTGTACTCGTCCGGCATGTCGATCCGCACGCCGTTGGCGAGCAGCCGCGCCCGCTTCTCGTCGACGTCCCAGCGGGGGAACGCCGCGGTGGCCGCGTCGGCGACCGGCATCACCGTCAGCTCCTCCTGGAGCTGGTCGAGGGTCTTCGCCGAGTCCAGCTTGTACGGCCCGACGCGGGTGCGGCGCAGCGCCGTGAGGTGGCCGCCGACGCCCAGGTCGGCGCCGAGGTCACGGGCGAGGGCGCGGATGTACGTACCGGAGGAGCAGACGACGGACACGACCAGGTCCAGGACGGGGGTGCCGTCCTCGGCGACCGCGTCCCGGATGTCGTACACCTGGAAGGAGGAGACCGTGACGGGCCGGGCCGGGATCTCGAAGTCCTCGCCCTGGCGGGCGCGCGCGTAGGACCGCTTGCCGTCGATCTTGATGGCGCTGACCTTCGACGGGACCTGCATGATGGCGCCGGACAGCTTGGCGATGCCCGCGTCGACGGCGTCGCGCTTGACGCCGGAGGCGTCCGCGGACGAGGTGATCTCACCCTCCGCGTCGTCCGTGACGGTGGCCTGGCCGAGGCGGATCGTGCCGAGGTACTCCTTCTCGGTGAGCGCCAGGTGGCCGAGCAGCTTCGTGGCCCGCTCGACGCCGAGCACGAGGACGCCCGTCGCCATCGGGTCGAGCGTGCCCGCGTGCCCGACGCGGCGGGTCTTGGCGATGCCCCGCATCTTGGCGACCACGTCGTGCGAAGTGAAGCCGGACGGCTTGTCGACGATGACAAGGCCGTCCGGCGTGGTGCTGCGCTTGGTCATGACGAGGCGTCGCCGTCCTTGCCGGCGGTGCCGTCGGCGGCGTCTGCGGCATCTGCCGCGTCATCTTCGGTCTCCGGCTTGCGGTACGGGTCGGCGCCGCCCGCGAAATCGGCGCCCGCGGACGCCTCACGGACCTTCGCGTCCGAGGCGCGCGCCCGGTCGAGGAGGTCCTCGATGGCCCGGGCGTTGTCCGGGAGGGCGTCCGCCACGAAGGTGAGCGTCGGCGTGAACTTCACACCCGCCGCCCGGCCGACCTCGGAGCGGAGCACGCCCTTGGCGCTCTCCAGGCCCGCGGCCGCGGCCGCGCGCTCCTCGTCGTCCCCGTAGACCGTGTAGAAGACGGTCGCCTCCCGCAGGTCACCGGTGACCCGGGTGTCCGTGATGGTGACATGCGAGCCGAGCCGCGGGTCCTTGATCCCGCGCTGCAGCTTCTGGGCCACCACCTCTCGGATGAGGTCCGCCAGCCTCTTCGCCCGCGCGTTGTCGGCCACTGCTCCGTCTCCTTCTGTGCTGTGCTCGTCGCTGGTCGTTCAGGTCGATCAAGTCGTTCAGTCGTCATCGTCACCGTGGAAGCGCCGCCGTACGGACAGCAGCTCCACTTCGGGCCGGGCGGCGACGAGCCGTTCGCACCGGTCCAGTACGTCCGTGATGTGCCCCGCGTCCCCGGAGACCAGCGCGAGGCCGATCTCGCTCCTGCGGTGCAGTTCCTGGTGGCCGACCTCCGCCACGCTCACCGCGTACTTCCGCTGGAGTTCCGCCACGATCGGGCGGACGAGGGAGCGCTTCTCCTTCAGCGAATGTACGTCGCCGAGGAGCAGGTCGAAGGACAGAGTCCCCACATACATGTGTGTCCCGGATAACCCGCCGGTGCGGGATCGCGCCCTGCGCACGGTTGGCAGGGTCACCAGAACCGTACAACGCGGGACGCGTTCACTCGACGGAGTTTCGCCCCCGCCGCCCCTACCCGTCCCGTACCTGGGGCTCCGCCCCAGACCCCGCTCCTCAATCGCCGGAGGGGCTGGAAATTGTGCCGGTGAGTTCTAGCCCGTCCGGCGCTTGAGGACGAGGCGCGAAGCGCCGAAAGGCGGGGACAGGGGCGCAGCCCCATATGAAGCCGGGGGCCGCCCAGGGGGGAACCCCCGGGCGACCCCCGACCGAGAACGCTAAGCCCGCGGCTTCTCGCGCATCTCGTACGTCGCGATGACGTCGTCCACCTTGATGTCGTTGAAGTTGCCGAGGTTGATACCGCCCTCGAACCCTTCGCGGATCTCGGTGACGTCGTCCTTGAAACGACGCAGGCCCTCGATGTTGAGGCTCTCGGCGATGACCTTGCCATCGCGCAGGAGCCGGGCCTTGGTGTTGCGCTTGACCTCGCCGGAGCGGATGAGCACACCCGCGATGTTGCCCAGCTTGGACGAGCGGAAGACCTCGCGGATCTCCGCCGTGCCGAGCTCGACCTCTTCGTACTCCGGCTTGAGCATGCCCTTGAGGGCCGCCTCGATCTCCTCGATGGCCTGGTAGATCACCGAGTAGTAGCGGACGTCGACGCCCTCGCGCTCCGCCATCTGCGCGGCACGGCCTGCCGCGCGGACGTTGAAGCCGATGACGATGGCGTCGGAGCCCATGGCCAGGTCGATGTCCGACTCGGTGACCGCACCCACGCCGCGGTGCAGCACGCGGATGTCGACCTCCTCGCCGACGTCCAGCTGGAGCAGGGAGGACTCCAGGGCCTCGACGGAACCAGAAGCGTCACCCTTGATGATGAGGTTGAGCTGCTGGATCTCGCCGGCCTTGAGCACCTTGTCCAGGTCCTCGAGCGAGACACGGCGGACGCGCTTGGCGAACGCGGCGTTGCGCTCACGGGCGGCACGCTTCTCGGCGATCTGACGGGCCGTACGGTCCTCGTCGACGACCAGGAAGTTGTCGCCCGCGCCCGGGACGTTGGTGAGGCCGAGGACGAGGACCGGGGTCGAGGGACCCGCCTCTTCCACGGTCTCGCCCTTGTCGTCGAGCATCGCGCGGACTCGGCCGTACGCGTCGCCGGCGACCATCGTGTCTCCGACGCGCAGCGTGCCGCGCTGGACCAGGACGGTCGCGACGGCGCCGCGGCCCTTGTCCAGGTGCGCCTCGATCGCGATGCCCTGCGCGTCCTGCTCCGGGTTGGCCCGCAGGTCGAGCGAGGCGTCGGCGGTGAGGACGACGGCCTCGAGCAGGGAGTCGATGTTGAGGCCCTGCTTGGCGGAGATGTCGACGAACATCGTGTCGCCGCCGTACTCCTCGGCCACCAGACCGAACTCGGTGAGCTGACCGCGCACCTTGGTCGGGTCCGCGCCCTCGACGTCGATCTTGTTGACCGCGACCACGATCGGCACGTCGGCCGCCTTGGCGTGGTTCAGCGCCTCGATCGTCTGGGGCATCACACCGTCGTTGGCCGCCACCACGAGGATCGCGATGTCGGTCGACTTCGCACCACGGGCACGCATGGCGGTGAACGCCTCGTGACCCGGGGTGTCGATGAAGGTGATCGCGCGGTCCTCGCCGTTGACCTCGGTGGCGACCTGGTACGCACCGATGTGCTGCGTGATGCCGCCGGCCTCGCCCGCGATGACGTTCGTCTTGCGGATGGCGTCGAGCAGTCGGGTCTTTCCGTGGTCGACGTGACCCATGACGGTCACGACCGGCGGACGGGACATGAGGGCCTCTTCGCCGCCCTCGTCCTCGCCGAACTCGATGGAGAACGACTCGAGCAGCTCGCGGTCCTCCTCCTCGGGGCTGACGATCTGAACGGTGTAGTTCATCTCGTCGCCGAGGAGCTGCAGCGTCTCGTCGGAGACGGACTGCGTGGCCGTGACCATCTCGCCGAGGTTCATCATCACCGCGACGAGCGACGCCGGGTTGGCGTTGATCTTCTCGGCGAAGTCGGTGAGGGAGGCACCACGCGACAGGCGAACGGTCTCGCCGTTGCCGCGCGGCAGCATCACGCCGCCGACCGACGGGGCCTGCATGGCCTCGTACTCCTGGCGCCTCTGCCGCTTCGACTTGCGACCGCGACGCGCGGGACCGCCGGGACGGCCGAAGGCGCCCTGCGTGCCACCGCGGCCACCGGGACCACCGGGACGGCCACCGAAGCCGGGACGACCGCCGAAGCCGCCGCCACCACCGGGACGACCGGCACCGCCGCCGCCACCGGGACCACCCGGACGACCGGCGAAGCCACCGCCGCCGCCACCGGGACCACCGGGACGACCGGCGAAGCCGGGACGACCGCCGCCACCGCCACCGGGACGACCGCCGCCACCAGGGCCGCGGCCACCGCCGGGGCCACCACCGGGACGCGGGCCCGCGGCGGGACGCTGCGGCATCATGCCCGGGTTCGGACGGTTACCGCCGGGGGCACCGCCCGGACGCGGCGCCTGCGGGCGCGGCATTCCGGCCGGGGACGGACGAGCGCCGCCCTGACCCTGCGGACGGGGACCACCCTGGCCGCCGCCCTGGCCCTGGCCCTGCGGGCGCGGGCCGCCGGGGGCACCCTGGCCGCCGGGGCGCGGGGCGCCGCCCGGACGGGGCGCCTGCGGGCGCGCCATGCCGGTGGAGCCACCAGAGGTGAAGGGGTTGTTGCCCGGGCGCGGTCCTGCCGGACGGCCGCCCGGACGCGGGGCGCCACCCTGGCCGCCGGGGCGCGGGGCACCCTGACGGTCGCCGCGGTCGCCGCCGCGCTGGCCCTGACCCTGGCCCTGGCCGGGGGCCGGACGGCCTCCGGGCTTGGGGGCACCGGGGCGGGCGCCGGGACGCGGGCCCGCCGGGGCCGAGGTCCCCGACGACGCTGCCGGAGCCTGGGGCGCCGGGGCGGCCGGGGGTGCGGTGAACTCGGGCGCGGCCGGAGCCGGAGCCGCCGGAGCGGGCTTCGGCGTCACGGGCTTGGGCGCGACCGGACCCGGGCGGGGGCCCGGAGCGGGCGCCGCGGCGGGCTTGTCGGCAGCGGCCGGCTTGGGCGCCGGCGGCTTGGGCGCGGCCGGCTTGGCGGCCTGCGCGGGAGAGGGGGCCGACGGGGTCCCCGGCTTGGGGGCGGCCGCCTTGCGGGGCGCCCCGGGCTTGGCGGCGGACTTGCCGTTGCCGCCGCCCTGCTGCAATGCGTCAGTCAGTTTGCGTACTACGGGCGCCTCGATCGTCGAGGACGCCGAACGTACGAATTCACCGAGTTCCTGGAGCTTGGCCATGACGACCTTGCTCTCCACGCCGAACTCCTTGGCGAGCTCGTATACCCGGACCTTAGCCACTTCGCTCCTTTTAGGTCCGGGTTACGCCGGACCGTCGCTACTTCATGGGCGTACTCATCGCGTGCTCATCGAGTGCTCATCGCAATCTCGACCTACTTCCAACTCGCGGGGTACCAGGGCCGCATGGGGTTCCGTGCGGCACTTCCTACGGTGTTGCCTGCTGGGCAACGGTCTCGGCAGCCTCGACATTCCGGCGCAGTTCCGCGGTGTCGAGCGGTCCCTGGACCCGAAGGGCCCGCGGGAACGCCCGGCGGCGGAGCGCCAGGTCGAGACAGACCAGGGCGGGGTGTACATACGCACCCCGGCCGGGCAGCGTACCGCTTGGGTCGGGGGCGCAGATGCCCTCGATCGCCACGATGCGCAGCAGCTCACTCTTGGCCGCTCGCTCCCGGCACCCCACACAGGTGCGCTCAGGGCATGCTCGGGCATGCGTCCGGCCAGACACGCTTAAGTCTACCTCCCCGCACCGACCTCACCCCTTTGGGGCAAGAATCGAACGGATGTTGTCTTGATCAGTTCAGGAACCCGGGAGCCCCGGGACCCCGTGGGGGCCGGGGAACCCGGAGCGACCGGTCCGATCAGCCCTCGGAGTCCCGCGCCGCGTGCTCGGGCAGCTCGGTGTCCGGCCGGATGTCGATGCGCCAGCCGGTGAGGCGGGCGGCGAGGCGGGCGTTCTGGCCCTCCTTGCCGATCGCCAGCGAGAGCTGGTAGTCCGGCACCGTCACGCGGGCGGAACGGCCGGCCAGGTCGACGATCTCGACCTTGCTGACGCGGGCCGGGGACAGGGCGTGGGCCACCATGTCGCCCGGGTCGTCCGACCAGTCCACGATGTCGATCTTCTCGCCGTTGAGCTCGGCCATCACGTTGCGCACCCGGCTGCCCATCGGGCCGATGCAGGCGCCCTTGGCGTTCAGGCCCGAGCGGGTCGAACGGACCGCGATCTTGGTGCGGTGCCCGGCCTCGCGCGCGATGGCGGCGATCTCCACGGACCCGTCGGCGATCTCCGGTACCTCGAGCGCGAACAGCTTCTTGACCAGGTTCGGGTGGGTGCGCGAGAGCGTCACGGACGGGCCGCGCACGCCCTTGGCGACCCGCACCACATAGCTGCGCAGGCGCATGCCGTGCGGGTACTCCTCGCCCGGCACCTGCTCCTGCACGGGCAGGATGGCCTCCAGCTTGCCGATGTCGACAAGCACGTTCTTCGGGTCGCGGCCCTGCTGGACGACACCGGTGACGATGTCGCCCTCACGGCCCGCGTACTCGCCGAGGGTCGCGTCGTCCTCCGCGTCGCGCAGCCGCTGCAGGATGACCTGCTTGGCGGTGGTGGCGGCGATGCGGCCGAAGTCGGACGGGGTGTCGTCGAACTCGCGGGGCTCCTGGCCCTCCTCGAGGTCTTCGGGGTCCTCCTTCGCCCAGACCGTCACGTGACCGCTCTCGCGGTCGAGCTTCACGCGCGCGTGGCGGCGGCTTCCCTCGGTGCGGTGGTAGGCGATGAGGAGGGCCGACTCGATCGCCTCGACCAGCAGGTCGAAGGAGATCTCCTTCTCCCGCACCAGACCTCGCAGGGCACTCATGTCGATGTCCACGGCTACGCCTCCTCCTCTTCCTTCACGTTCTTCTCGTCGTTGTCGTCGTTGTCGCCTGCGGGCTTGCGGCTGAACTCCACCTCGACGCGCGCCTTGGCGATCTCCGTGAAGGCGAGCCTGCGGGCGGTGGGCTTGCGGCCCTTCACTCCGGGCACTTCGAGGTCCACGCCCTCGTCGTCGACCTTCAGGATCCGCGCGGTCAGCTCGCCGCCCTCGGTGAGCTGGAACTTCGCGAGGCGTCCGATGGCGCGTACGTAGTGGCGCCGTTCCTTGAGGGGGCGCTCGGCGCCCGGGGAGCCGACCTCGAGCGTGTACTCGCCGTCGCCCATCGCGTCCGACTCGTCGAGCTTCGCGGAGAACTCGCGGCTCAGCTCGGCGATGCGGTCCAGATCCACGCCGTCGTCGGAGTCGACGACGACCCGCAGCACCCGCTTGCGTCCGACCGAGGCCACTTCGATCTCTTCGAGATCCAGGTCCTTCGAGCTGACGAGCGGTTCCAGCAGTTCTCGCAGCCTCTCGCTCTGGGTGGTGCTCATCCGGGTGACTCCTCGGCCGCGTGTGCTGTTGTGGGATCGTCGCGTGTCAGGTCAAAGGGTATCCGGTCGCGGAGGGTGTTGCCGTCCACCGCCGGGGCTCCGCACACCCCGGTACGAGCCGATCGCGCGTACGAGGACAGGGCGCAGGTACGGTGATCACCGGGCCCGCGCCCGGACCTCCCGTCACCCGAGGGCTCCCCCCTCCCCCGCACTCCCGCACTCCTCTCCGCACCCCCCTCGCCCCTGCCCTCCCTGCCCTAGCGGCCAACCTTTCCGAGGACGTCTGCCGTGCCGTCGTATCTCACCCCTTCGTGGACCCGTCCGGGCCCGCGCCGAAGGAGCCTGCTGACCGGGGCCGCCGCCGCGGCCGGCACCACGCTGCTCGCCGGGTGCTCCGGCTCCGGCGACTCCTCCGGCGACGGCCGCCCTTCCGCCGACGACCGGCTGCGCGCGCGTGCGGCGCGGGACAGTGCCGAGCTGCTGCGGCGGTACGACGCCGTGCTCGCGGCGCACGCTCCCCTGGCGGGGCTGCTGCGGCCGCTGCGGGCGGAGGTGGCGCGGCACGAGAAGGCGTTCGACGCGGACCCCGAGCCCACGCCCGCCAAGTCGCCCAAGTCCGCCAAGGCTCCCTCCCCCGCCCCGGTGTCCGTCCCGGACGGCGAGCGGGACGCCCTGCGGTTCCTGGCCGGGGCGGAGCGGGAACTGGCCCGGCGGCGCGGCAAGCAGCTCCTGGACGCCCCCGCCGAACTGGCCCGACTGCTCGCGTCGGTCGCGGCGGCGGGCGCCGCGCACGCGTACCTGCTGACGGAGGACGACAAGTGAGCCGAGAGATCCGCGCGGACGCGGACGGAGAAGCGGACAGCAAGACCGACAGAGAACCCGAGCTGAAGGCCCTGCAGGCGGCCCTGCGGGCCGAGCACGCGGCTGTCTACGGCTACGGCGTCGTGGGCGGCCGGATCGGCGACGAGCGGCGGGCGGACGCACGCACGGCGTACGACGCGCACCGCGCGCGCCGGGACGAGCTCCGGCGGACGGTACGCGGCCTCGGCGGCGAGCCCGAGCCCTCCGCCGCGGCGTACGCCCTGCCGTTCCCGGTGCCCGACTCGGCGGCGGCCGTCCGCCTGGCGGCCGAGCTGGAGGAGCGGGTCGCCGCGGTCTACTCCGATCTGGTCCGCGCGACCGAGGGCGCCCGCCGCGGCGCCGCGGCCGAGTCCCTGCGGGAGGCGGCGGTGCGGGCGGCGCGCTGGCGCGGAGGGAGCGTAGCCTTCCCTGGGCTCGCGGAGCGCTCCCGGGCGTCGGCAGACGGCGCCGCGGGCGCGTCACCGGGGGCGTGAGGGCACTTGGGGCAGGGGGGAGCCACTGTCGGGGTGAGTGCTGCTGGGGCGTGCGGGCGCTGTCGGGGTGAGTGAGGCTGGGGCGCGGGTGCGCTGTCGGCGTGAGCGGCCTTGGGGCGTGCGGGCGCCGTCGGCGTGAGCAGGCCTTCGGTGTGAGCACGCCGACGGCATGGGCTCAGCTCTGGCGCGGGTGCGCCGCCACGTACGTCCGCCCTCGGGCAGTCGGAACACGAACGCCTTCGGGCGACCGGGAAGGGAACATCTCGCGCATGGCTTTCGAACCGCCGCCGCGCCTCGTCCGTGCGCTCGGCGAGGCGACGCGCGACGCCGCCACCGACGACTGGCTGCACCGCCTGCCCGAACTGGCCGAGGAGGCCGTCGCACGGCACGGGCTGACCGTGGAGCGGGTGCAGGTGCCCGGTGGCCGCAGCAGCCTCGTCGTACTCGTCCGGACGCGCGAAGGTACGCCCGCCGTGCTCAAGCTGGTGCCGCCCCGGTCCCGGCCCGACAGCGAGCGGGCGGCGCTCGCCCACTGGGGCGGGATGGGGGCCGCGCGGCTCCTGGACGCCGCCGACGGGGCGCTGCTCGTCGAACGGTTGCAGCGGGACGTGTCCGTGCGGTCCCTGCCCGAGGCCAAGTCCATGCTGGAGGCGGCCGGGACCTTGCGCCGGCTGTGGGTGGCGCCGCCGGCCGGGCACCGGTTCGAGACCGTCGCCGAGCGGACGGGGCGGCAGGCCGAGGCGATGGCCGCGTGCTCCGATCCGGACGCCCGGCCGCTCGTGGACGCCGCTCTCGCCGCGCGCGACGAGCTGCTCGGGTCCGTGCCCTCGGAGGGGGGCGGGCTGCTGCTGCACGGGACGTTCCGGCAGAGCAAGGTGCTCGCGGCCGAGCGGGTGCCGTGGCTGGCCGTGGGGCCCGATCCGGTGGTCGGGGAGGCCGCGTTCGACCTGGCTCGGCTGGTGCGGGACCGGGTGGAGGATCTGATCGCGTCGCCGTCGGGGGCGGCGGTGACGCGGCGGCGGGTGAAGCGGTTGGCCGAGTCGTTGGACGTGGATCCCGAGCGGCTGCGCGGGTGGACGCTGTTCCGGGCCGTCGAGTCCGGTGTCCGGGCCCTACGAGTGGGCCGGGACCAGGACGCGGAGTTGCTGCTGGAGTTCGCGGGGTGGGTGTAGCCCTGCCGGGGGCTCCCCAACCCCACCCCTTCCCGAAACCGGGGGCTGCGCCCCCAGACCCCCGGCTGATCGGCGCTCCGCGCCTCGTCCTCAAACGCCGGACGGGCTGAAATCTCGCCGATGCGGGCCTGAGGGTGCCGGGCTGTCGGTCAGCCCCGGCAGAAGCATGGGCGGGCGGGTGGGAGAGAGCCTGTCCGGCGTTTGAGGACGAGCGCGCAGCGCGATCGAGGGTGCGGCGGCCCACCCGCGGAGGGGGGTGTGGGGAGCCCTCGGCGCCGGGAGCCCCCGCCCCCCTTACGCCGTGAGGCGAGCAATCGCGTCGGCCACCGACAGCTCTTCCCGCTCCCCCGACCGGCGGTCCTTCAGCTCCACCACACCGTCGGCGGACCGGCGGCCCGCGACCAGGATCGTGGGGACGCCGATCAGCTCGGCGTCGGTGAACTTGACGCCGGGCGAGACGCCGGCGCGGTCGTCGACGAGGACACGGACGCCCGCGGCGTTGAGCTGCTCGGCGACGTCGAGGGCCAGCTCGGTCTGGACGGCCTTGCCGGCGGCGACGATGTGGACGTCGGCAGGGGCGATCTCCTTGGACCAGCAGAGCCCCTGCTCGTCGGCGGTCTGCTCGACGAGGGCGGCGACGGCGCGGGAGACGCCGATGCCGTACGAGCCCATGGTGACGCGGACGGGCTTGCCGTTCTGGCCGAGGACGTCCAGCTGGAAGGTGTCGGCGTACTTGCGGCCGAGCTGGAAGATGTGGCCGATCTCGATGGCCCGGTCCAGCTTCAGACCGGCGCCGCAGGCGGGGCAGGGGTCCCCGGCCTCGACCACGACGACGTCGACGTAGTCGTCGACCTCGAAGTCACGGCCGCAGACGACGTTGCGGGCGTGCTTGTCGGCCTTGTTGGCGCCGGTGATCCAGGAGGTGCCGGGCGCGACGCGCGGGTCGGCGATGTAGCGGACCTTCTCCAGGCCCTGGGGGCCGACGTAGCCGCGGACGAGGTCGTCGCGGCCCACGAAGTCCTCGGCGGTGACCAGCTCGACCTCGGCGGGCGCCAGGTGCTCGCCGAGCTTGCCGAGGTCGACCTCGCGGTCGCCGGGCACGCCGACGGCGACGATCTCGCCGTCGACCTTGACGAGGAGGTTCTTGAGGGTGGCGGAGGCCGGGACGCCCAGGTGCTCGGCGAGGGTCTCGATGGTGGGGGTGTCGGGGGTGTCCAGCTCCTCGACGGCCGCGTGGCCGTCGGCCGGCACCGGCTTGAGGGCGAAGGTCACGGCCTCCGTGTTGGCGGCGTAGTCGCACTCGGGGCAGTCCACGAAGGTGTCCTCACCGGCGGGCGCGGGCGCCAGGAACTCCTCGGACGCCGAGCCGCCCATGGCGCCGGACACGGCGGACACGATGCGGTAGTCCAGGCCGAGGCGCTCGAAGATGCGCTGGTAGGCGGCGCGGTGCAGCGCGTACGCCTCGGCGAGGCCCTCGTCGGAGGCGTCGAAGGAGTACGAGTCCTTCATCTGGAACTCGCGGCCGCGCAGGACGCCCGCGCGCGGACGGGCCTCGTCGCGGTACTTGGTCTGGATCTGGTAGAGGATCACCGGCAGGTCCTTGTAGGACGAGCACTGGTCCTTGACGACCTGGGTGAAGATCTCCTCGTGGGTGGGGCCGAGGAGGTAGTCGGAGCCCTTGCGGTCCTTGAGGCGGAACAGCAGGTCGCCGTACTCCTCGTAGCGCCCGCTTGCCTCGTAGGGCTCCTTGGGCAGCAGGGCGGGGAGCAGGACCTCCTGGCCGCCGATGGCGTCCATCTCCTCGCGGACGACGCGGGCGACGTTCTCGTAGACCTTCTTGCCGAGCGGCAGCCAGGTCCAGATGCCCGCGGCGGTCCGGCGGACGTAACCGGCGCGCACGAGCAACTTGTGGTTGAGCGTCTCCGCGTCCGCCGGGTCGTCGCGCAGTGTCTTGACCATCAAACGGGACATGCGCTGGACCTGGGCCATGGTGATCTCCTGCTGCGTAAGGGTGATGGCCGCAGGTTAGCCGGGGCACGTACGCACGTGGAAATCGATTCAGCCGCCGGGGCGCCGGAGCGGCAGGGGCGCGCCCATGACCGCGTACGGCTTGGGGGCGCTCGGGAAGAGCACGTTGCGGGCCAGGTCGGTGTAGCCGAGGGAGCGGTACAGGGCGCGGGCGGGGCTCTCGGTGTCGATGGCGGAGAGGATGGAGCGGGGTTCGGCGGCGGCGTCGGTGACGGTGGTGATGAGGGCGCGGCCGAGGCCCCGGTTCTGGTAGCCGGGGCGTACGTGCAGCTCGGTGATGACGAAGGAGTCGTCGAGCCAGCCGTCCAGGTCCCAGCCGCGCAGATAGGGCTCGACGACGGTGGACCACCAGTGCGCGCGGTCGTTGGGCATGCCGTAGACGAAGCCGACGAGCCGTCCGTCGCGGGTGGTGGCGCCGAGCGCCCGCGCGCCGGGGTGGGTGAGGTGCCGCAGGACGATCTGGCGGCGCACGGCGATCTCGTCGTCGCTGAGCCCGAAGGCGAGGGCCTGTACGCGCAGCGCGTCGTCCACGCGCGCGGCGAGGTCCAGGGGCCCGATCACGACTTCGTCCGTCATGCGGGCACCCTACTTCGCCGGATGCCCCGTGAGGGGCGCGGCGAACTGCGCGACCAGCCACGCAAAAGCCGCAGACGCGTCTGCCTCAGTACTCGGCAGACGCGTCTGCGGCTTGTCGCGCGCGGAGCGCGCAGTTCCCCGCGCCCCTCACGGGGCGCTCAGAACAGGACGCTCATGAACGCGCCGACCTCCCGAAAACCGACCCGGCGATACGCGGCACGCGCCGCCGTGTTGAAGTCGTTGACGTAGAGGCTGACGACGGGCGAGACGTCCGCGAGGGCGTACTTCAGGACGGCCGCCATGCCGGGGGCGGCGATCCCCTGCCCCCGGTACTCGGGCGCGACCCAGACGCCCTGCACCTGGCAGGCGCGGTCCGTCGCCGCGCCGATCTCGGCCTTGAAGACGACGCGTCCTTCGGCGTCGATGCGGGCGAAGGAGCGGCCGGAGCCGACGAGTTCGGCGACCCTGGCCTGGTAGAGCAGGCCCCCGTCCCCGGCCAGTGGCGAGATGCCCACCTCCTCGGTGAACATCGCCACGCACGCCGGCATGATCGTCTCCATCTCGTCCTTGCGGACGCGGCGGACGTACGGATCGGGCGTGATGTCGTCGGGCAGCCGGTCGGTGACCATCAGGGGCTGCTGGGAGCGGACCTCGCGGGCGGGCCCCCAGGACGGTTCGAGCAGGCGCCACAGGAGGGCGGTGGGCTCGGCGGGGCCGACGATGGAGGAGCAGCGGCGTCCGGCCCTGCGGGCGCGGTCGGCGAAGCCGCGGACGGCGCGGGGGGTGGCGCAGATCGGGACGAGGTTGGCGCCCGCGTAGCACAGGGACTCCAGCATGCCGTCCTCGTACCAGCCCCACATCTCGCCGCCGAGGCGCCACGGGTCGAGGCCCGCGACGCGCACCCTGGCTGTGACGAAGGCGTTCGCGACCGGCTCGCGGTCGAGCACGGCGAGCGCGGCGTCCAGGTCACTCGGATCGAGGACCCTGGTGGTGGTCTGGGTCAACACGTGCGGGGGCCTCACCATACGGTCTGCTGATCTCCGCACTGTACCTGGCGAGGTTCTCGGGCGCCGCCCGGTCGCCGCCCGGTCACGGTGCGGTGGCCGGGCGGCGACCTGCGGGATCAGCGGCGCCGCACGTGCCCGTGGCCGACCTGGATCTCGTCGATCTTGAGTTGCCGGTGGAAGTTGGGGGCGGTGGCGGCGGCCCAGGTGGTGCTCACGTCGAGCTTGAGCAGCCGGGTGCGGACGTCGTCGCCGAGGTCGATGAAGCGGATGCCGCGGGCGCTCTCCAGGACGCCCGTTCTGATCTGCCGCCACCGTCTGCCGTCGTCGCTGACGGACACGGTGTAGTCCTTGATGCGGGCGGAGTCCTCGGGCCTGCCGAACGTCGAGCGGTTGTGGGTGGGTGACCACTCGCGCTGGTTGATGCCGAGGAACGCGGCCTTCCTGCGCTTCCCGAGGTCGAGTGTGACGGAGACGGGCAGGGTGCCCTTGTTGTCCGCGTACGTGGAGAAGTCGCCGTCGGTCAGGGCGGGGTCGTCGGCCTTGACGGAGCCGGTCGGGTAGTAGCCCTCGCGGCCGCGTTCGGTCTCGACCTTGAGGACGGTGTCGTACGCGTCCCAGTCCTCGATCGACCGGACGGTGAGGCTGCCGTCGCTCTGGGCGAAGGGCAGGCGCTCGCCGGTGCGCAGGTCGGTGACGCGCTGGACGCGGTGGCCGTTGTCGCGCAGGCGGATCCGGTCGCCGGTGGTGGGGCGGGTGGTGACGTGGACGTACTGCGTGGTGGGCTTGGCGCGGCTGACGGTGACGTAGCCGTACGCGCCGTCGTTCCACGCGCCGGGCTGCATGCCGCCGTAGCGGTAGCCGCCGCCGTCGACGCCGTGCAGGGACTCCCGGACGGGCGGCAGGTAGTCCTTCATGAAGTCGGTGAACTTCTGCTGCTGGGGCGGGAACCTGCCGTCGACCATGGCCTGGAGGTCCATCAGGGACTTGATGGAGGTGCCCGAGTTGGCCACGTAGCGGCCGACGTTGAGGCCGGTGTCGACCGGGCGGTCCTGGCCGTCGTACCACCAGGCGCCGGTGCTCGGCACCTTGTAGCAGGACTCGGTCAGGCGCGGCATGGGCGTCCAGATCGCCGAGGGCTGGTCGTAGGCCGGGGTCATGCCGGTCTTCTGTTCGTGGGACACCATGTCCATGGCCGCGGTGTCCTCGTTGTTGTTGCTCAGCGTCATGTCGGGGCGCTGCTCGCGGATCTGCTCGTAGAGCTTGTGCTGTTCCCAGTACTCGTTGTCGTTGTCGATCCAGAAGCCGGACAGCTCGGGGTAGTTGTCCATGACCTCGAAGAAGTTCTCGTACGAGAACTCGCCGAATCCGGGTCGGCCGGTGAGGTCGATGTCGCGGCCCTTGTGGGCGGAGTAGGCGGCCGAGTCGAGGGTCTCGATGCCCTGCTCGTCGTGCCATTTGGGGTCGTCGGTCATGTAGAGGATCGTCTTGACGCCCTTGGCCTCGCCCGCCTTGATCAGCTCGCCGAGGAAGTCCCGCTGTGTGGAGCAGGTGCCGGGGATCTTCGACGGCCAGGGGCGGGCGTAGCCGAGGCGGGAGTGGAAGGTGGCGAGGACGATGTAGCTCGCGTCGAGCTTCCTGGCCTCGTCGACCCAGTAGTCGGGCGTCCAGCCGCCGTCGGTGACGGCCTTCTCCCACTCCCGGCAGTCGTAGTGCTTGGGGCTGGTGAACATGCCCCAGTGCAGGAAGAGCCCGGCGGTGGCGTTCCTGAGCATGGACTGGCGCGGCGGGTCGGCGGCGGGCGCGGGAGCGCGGGCCGTGGAGGTGCCGGTGCCGGCGAGGAGGAGCCCGCCGAGGAGGGCGAGGGCGGCGGCCCACAGGGGCAGGGATCTGGTGCGGGTGCGGCGCTTCGGGGCGGGCGTCATGGGTGGTGGACCTCGGTTCCGTTGACGAAGACCTTGCGGAGCGTGAGCTGGGGGGCGCCGTCGTGGCCCATGCTCTCTACGCGCGCACCTGCTCCCACGTCATCGGATGAATCATCGCGGGGCGCATGCCGTACGAAGACGGCATCACCGGATGCCCGAACCGTGCCAGTCGGCCACGGAGCACAGCCCTGACGGGGGCGAACCTTGCGAGTCGTACGGAACACGGGGGCTCCCTCGGACATCGGCGAGGACGAGGCCGCCCTGAGGGGGCGTTCCCTCGATCCAGGTGCTCGAACAAGGTCCTGCCATACATCGGAGCTGTCAAGACGATGTGAGCACCCGCGACACGGTCGTCACGGAGGCGTCGCCCTCCCGGACCACGTCCCCCATGGTGGCGCGCCCACCCTCGCGAAGATCCTCGCCCGCGCCGCTCCGCCTGCTCGCCCCCCCCACGGCACCTCTCCCCGCCGCTGCGCGGCGGCTCCCTCCCACCCGCACGGGTGGGACCCTGGGGAACCCCGAAACCCCGGGGTGGGTAGCGCGCGGGCACTGGCGCGGCGGGCGGGGGCGCCGGGGCGGACCAGGGTGGGTGGGGCACGGCCGGCCGGGGAGGCCCGGGAAACACCAGGACAAGCCACAGACCCGAGGACCACAACCGACCGAGACCAGATGCTGTGGGATCCGGGCGGGCGCCACGGGCGGACGGGTACGGGCGTCCCGGTGCGTCGGCGGCGGGCATCGCTAGGGCGGGGCGGGCGCCAAGTCACCGCAAGGCACCCGCCGCACCCAACCGACCCGAACCACTGTCGCCGGGTCGCAGAGTCCGGCTTCGCGCGCCCCGCGCCCCGCAGCCACGGGTGGGCGGGCGGGGACAATCCCGCCGCGCCAGCGGCGGCACGCCCACGGCGGGAGAGCCGCCGACGGCCCCAGAGACCATCCGCCGCACCCGAACCGCCCCGAACCACCGCCTCGGGGCGCCCCACCCCACCCCGGTCACCGCACGTCCCAGAGTCACGGGTGGGCGGGTGGGAACCCCCACGCACGGCGGGAAAGCCACCGACGCACCCCGCCCCGCCCCCGCCCGGGAGGGCACCCCGCACAAGGCCCAGGGGCCAGAACTAGCTGATCGTGACCGAAGGCTCGCCCGACGTCACGCCGTCCTTCTCCATCTGTTCGGCGATCTTGAGGGCCTCTTCGATGAGGGTCTCGACGATCTTCGACTCGGGGACGGTCTTGATGACCTCGCCCTTGACGAAGATCTGGCCCTTGCCGTTGCCGGAGGCGACGCCGAGGTCGGCCTCGCGGGCCTCGCCAGGGCCGTTCACGACGCAGCCCATGACGGCGACGCGGAGCGGGACCTCCATGCCGTCCAGGCCGGCGGTGACCTCTTCGGCGAGCTTGTAGACGTCGACCTGGGCGCGGCCGCAGGACGGGCAGGAGACGATCTCCAGGCGGCGCTGCTTGAGGTTCAGGGACTCCAGGATCTGCATGCCGACCTTGACCTCCTCCGCGGGGGGCGCGGAGAGGGAGACGCGGATCGTGTCGCCGATGCCTTCGGAGAGCAGCGCGCCGAAGGCGACGGCCGACTTGATCGTGCCCTGGAAGGCGGGACCGGCCTCGGTCACGCCGAGGTGCAGGGGGTAGTCGCAGGCGGCGGCGAGCTGACGGTAGGCGTTGACCATGACCACGGGGTCGTTGTGCTTGACCGAGATCTTGATGTCCCGGAAGCCGTGCTCCTCGAAGAGGGACGCCTCCCAGAGGGCCGACTCGACGAGCGCCTCGGGAGTGGCCTTGCCGTACTTCTTCAGGAGGCGGGCGTCCAGCGACCCGGCGTTGACGCCGATGCGGATCGGCGTGCCCGCGTCGCCCGCGGCCCGCGCGATCTCCTTGACCTTGTCGTCGAACTGCTTGATGTTGCCGGGGTTCACCCGCACCGCAGCGCACCCGGCGTCGATCGCCGCGAACACGTACTTCGGCTGGAAGTGGATGTCGGCGATCACCGGGATCTGCGACTTGCGGGCGATCGTGGCGAGCGCGTCGGCGTCGTCCTGCGTGGGACACGCCACTCGTACGATCTGGCATCCCGACGCCGTCAGCTCGGCGATCTGCTGCAGCGTCGCGCCGATGTCCGACGTACGCGTCGTCGTCATCGACTGCACCGACACCGGCGCGTCCCCGCCGACAGCCACCGAACCGACCTGGATCTTGCGGCTGACCCGGCGGTCGGCGAGCTTGGTCGGTACGGACGGGATTCCGAGAGAAACGGCAGTCATCTGGCGTGCATCCCCAAGGTGTGGATCAAGGTCCCGAGTTCGGCGGGCACCGGGCTTAGCGGCTCCGCCACACAATCGCGGCTTCGCAACTACATCGCTCATTCGCGGGTTCGAGGTTACGGCAACCCACAGGGCGGGGGCACATCCCGCCCCGAGGTCCACCCATTGGCGGGCCGTCTCGCACACACTGCGGCGGTCGGCCACACATGGTGCCCGACCGCCGCAAACATCGCGTGTCTAGGAAATTCTCACCGGGTTAACCACATCCGCGATGAGCACCAGAATGGTGAAGCAGATGAAGATCCCGGCGACGACATAGGCGACGGGCATCAGCTTCGCCACGTCGAAGGGACCGGGGTCGGGCCGCCGGAACACCTTCGCCACGTTGCGGCGCAGCGACTCCCACAGTGCACCCGCGATGTGCCCGCCGTCCAGCGGCAGCAGCGGCAGCATGTTGAACAGGAACAGGGAGAGGTTGAAGCCCGCGAGCAGGAACAGCATCATCGCGATCTGGTTCTCCGGCGGGATGTCCAGGGTGAACACCTCACCGCCGACGCGGGCCGCGCCGACGACGCCCATGGGCGAGTCCTGCTTGCGGTCGCCGTCACCGAAAGCCGCGTCCCACAGGTCGGGGATCTTCGAGGGCAGCGCCACGATGGACTCGACGCCGTTCTCCATCATGTTGCCCATGCGGTCCACGGACTGGCCGAAGGACTGCTGGACGATGCCGGAGGCGGGCGTGAAGCCGAGGAACCCGGCGTAGACGTACTTGCCCTCGACGTACCCGCCGTCGCCGTCGGTCTTGCTGACCTGGTTCTTGATCAGGTTGGCGTGCAGATCGAGGCGCTTGCCGTCGCGCTCGACGGTGAGCGTCGCGGGGCCGACGGTCTCGCGGATCTTCGACTGGAGCGCGGACCAGTCGCCGACGTCCTTGCCCTGGAAGGCGACGATCTTGTCACCGGCCTTGAGGCCTGCGGCCTTGGCGGGGGCGGGCTTGTCGCCCTTCGCGCAGGTGTTGCGGTTCTGGCTGGCCTCGATGACGCAGTCGGAGACCTTGCCGACCGACGTCGTCTGCGTACTGATGCCGAAGGTCATCATCACGCCGAGGAAGATCACGACGGCCAGGATCAGGTTCATGAAGGGCCCGGCGAACATCACGATCACGCGCTTCCAGGGCTTGCGCGTGTAGAACAGGCGGCTCTCGTCGCCGGGCCTCAGCTCCTCGAAGGCCGCGGAGCGGGCGTCCTCGATCATGCCGCGCCAGGGCGAGGTGGAGCGTGCCTCTATCTTCCCGTCAGGACCGGGCGGGAACATGCCGATCATGCGGATGTAGCCGCCGAGCGGGATGGCCTTGATGCCGTACTCGGTGTCGCCCTTCTTGCGCGAGAACAGCGTCGGGCCGAAGCCGACCATGTACTGGGGCACCCGGATGCCGAACATCTTCGCGGTCGACAGGTGGCCCAGCTCGTGCCAGGCGATCGAGAACAGCAGCCCGATCACGAAGACGACTATGCCGAGGATCATCATCAAGGTCGTCATGCACGAGCCTCCGCGGTCGTCTGGTTCCCCGTCGTCGCCGACGAGGTGGTCGTGGCCGTCAGTTCACGGGCCCGGGCGCGCGCCCAGGTCTCCGCTTCGAGGACGTCCGCCACGGTAAGCGAGGTTCCCGCGCGCGGTGTGCCGTGTTCGGCGACGACCTGGGTCACGGTCTCCATGATGCCGTTGAAGGGCAGCGCGCCCGCCAGGAAGGCGTCCACGCACTCCTCGTTGGCGGCATTGAACACCGCCGGGGCCGTGCCCGCGAGCTCCCCGACGTGCCGGGCGAGCCCGACGGAGGGGAACGCCTCGGTGTCGAGCGGGAAGAACTCCCAGGTCGAGGCCTTCGACCAGTCGAAAGCGGGGGCCGCGTCCGGGACCCTTTCGGGCCAGCCGAGGCCGATGGCGATGGGGCCGCGCATGTCGGGCGGGGTGGCCTGGGCGATGGTGGAGCCGTCGGTGAACTCGACCATGGAGTGCACGTACGACTGGGGGTGCACGACGACCTCGATGCGGTCGAAGGGGATGTCGTACAGGAGGTGCGCCTCGATGACCTCCAGGCCCTTGTTGACCAGGGTCGCGGAGTTCACCGTGATGACGGGGCCCATCGCCCAGGTCGGGTGCGCGAGCGCGTCGGCGGGCGTGACGTTCGCCAGGTCGGCCTTCGTGCGTCCCCGGAAGGGGCCGCCGGACGCGGTCACGACGAGCTTGCGGACGTCGGCGCGGGTGCCTGCGGCCAGGGCCTGGAAGAGCGCGGCGTGCTCGGAGTCGACCGGGATGATCTGGCCGGGCTTGGCGAGCGCCTTCACCAGCGGGCCGCCGACGATCAGCGACTCCTTGTTGGCGAGCGCCAGCGTGTGGCCCGCCTCCAGGGCGGCGAGGGTGGGGGCGAGGCCGATCGATCCGGTGATGCCGTTGAGGACCGTGTGGCAGTGCGCCGAGTCCGTGGCCGCGACCTGTGTGGCCGCGTCCGGGCCCGCGACGATCTCGGGCAGCGGCTCCCCGGTGCCGTACTCCTCGCGCAGGGCCTCGCGCAGGGCCGGTACGACGTCCTCGCGGGCGACCGCGACGGTGCGCACCCGCAGCTGCCTGGCCTGCTCGGCGAGGAGGGCCACGCGACCGCCCGCCGCGGACAGGGCCGTCACGCGGAAGCGGTCGGGGTTGCGCAGCACCAGGTCGATGGCCTGGGTGCCGATCGAACCCGTGGAGCCGAGGATGACGATGTCCCGCGGTCCGTCGGTCCCTACGGGGTCGAAGACGAGGTGCGGGTCGGCGAGGGGGGCAGGGCTTTCGCTCATGCCCCCATTGTGGCCGCACCCGGCCCCGGATCCGACAGCGCCTCTCGGCTCGCGCCGGGCGGGGGCGGGGTGGGTGGGCCTCGCGGGGCGCCCCAGTCCCGCCCCTTCTCCGAAACCGGGGGCTGCGCCCCCTGGACCCCGCTGATCGGCGCTCCGCGCCTCGTCCTCAAACGCCGGACGGGCTGAAATCAGCCCCTCGGCCTCAGCGGATCGGACGGTGGACGTTCTCCCTCGTGCTCGCCCCCGGGGTCGCGTCCGCGATCCACGGGCCGTCGCCGCTGGGGTCGATGACACCCTGTTCCAGCCAGGTGTACGTACCGGAGAGGACGCCCTTGACCACCCGACGGTCCTGGTCGTCCGTGTTGGTCCACAGCCGGCCGAAGAGTTCGTCGACGCGGATGCGGGCCTGGCGGCAGAAGGTGTCGGCGAGCTGGTAGGCCTCACGGCCGTGCCCCTCGGTGGTGCGCAGGAGTTCGGCCCGCACACAGGCCGCGCTCATCGCGAACAGCTCCGCGCCGATGTCGACGATCCGCCCGAGGAAGCCCTGCTTGGTCTCCATCCGCCCCTGCCACCGGGACATGGCGTAGAACGTGGAGCGGGCCAGCTTGCGGGCCGAGCGCTCGACGTAGCGCAGATGAGCCGCGAGGTCCGCGTGCCCCGCCGGATGGAAGTCGGCGTACGTACGCGGGAGTTGACCGGGCCCCGCGACGAGCTTGGGCAGCCAGCGGGCGTAGAAGGCACCGGCGGCGGCTCCCGCGCGGGCCTTGTCGGAGAGGGTCTTCTCGGGGTCGATGAGATCCCCGGCGACCTTCAGATGGGCGTCGACGGCCTCGCGGGCGATCAGCAGGTGCATGATCTCCGTGGAGCCCTCGAAGATGCGGTTGATGCGCAGGTCGCGCAGGATCTGCTCGGCGGGTACGGCCCGTTCGCCGCGGGCGGCGAGGGACTCGGCGGTCTCGAAGCCGCGGCCGCCGCGGATCTGCACCAGCTCGTCGGCCATCAGACAGGCCATCTCGGAGCCGTACAGCTTGGCGAGGGCGGCCTCGATGCGGATGTCGTTGCGGTCCTCGTCGGCCATCTGCGAGGACAGGTCGAGGACGGCCTCCAGGGCGAAGGTGGTCGCGGCGATGAAGGAGATCTTCGAGCCGACGGCCTCGTGGTACGCGACGGGCTTGCCCCACTGCTCTCGCGCGGCCGACCACTCGCGGGCGATCTTCAGGCACCACTTGCCCGCGCCGACGCACATCGCGGGCAGCGAGAGGCGGCCGGTGTTGAGGGTGGTGAGGGCGATCTTCAGGCCCGCGCCCTCGGGGCCGATGCGGTTGGCGGCGGGGACGCGCACCTGGTGGAAGCGGGTGACGCCGTTCTCCAGGCCGCGCAGGCCCATGAACGCGTTGCGGTTCTCGACGGTCACGCCCTCGGACGCGGCCTCGACGACGAAGGCCGTGATCCCGCCCTTGTGCCCCTCGGACTTCGGCACCCGCGCCATCACCACGAGCAGATCGGCGACCACGCCGTTGGTGGTCCACAGCTTCACGCCGTCCAGGACGTAGCTATCGCCGTCGGGGACGGCGGAGGTGGCGAGCCGGGCCGGGTCGGAGCCCACGTCCGGCTCGGTGAGCAGGAACGCGGAGATGTCCGTGCGGGCGCAGCGCGGCAGGAACGCGTCCCGCTGCTCCTGCGTGCCGAACAGCTTCAGGGGCTGCGGTACGCCGATCGACTGATGGGCGGAGAGCAGCGCGCCGATCGCGGGGTTGGCGGAGCCGACGAGCGCGAGCGCCTTGTTGTAGTACACCTGCGTGAGGCCGAGGCCGCCGTACTTGGTGTCGATCTTCATGCCGAGCGCGCCGAGTTCCTTGAGGCCGTTGACGACCTCGTCCGGGATCTGCGCCTCGCGCTCGATGCGGGCCGAGTCGATCTTCGTCTCGCAGAAGTCGCGCAGCTTGGCGAGGAACTCCTCGCCGCGCTGGACCGCCTCGTCGGCGGGCAGCGGGTGCGGGTGGATCAGGTCGAGGCGGAAGCGGCCCAGGAACAGTTCCTTGGCGAAGCTGGGCTTGCGCCAGTCCTGCTCGCGGGCGGCCTCGGCGACCTGCCTTGCCTCACGTTCGGAAACCTTGGGCTCTGTGGAGTGTGGTGCGGACAAGAGGCTCACCTCGCCGCGAGTCGGGGTCGGGGTCGGGACCGATCTTGGACCGGGCAGAACCGGATCAGAACTGGATCAGAAACGGATCAGAAACGGATCATGGTTACTCACCGGTGCTACTCGATCGTTCGTACCCGATTCCCGGCATTCCCACCAGCCCTCGCGCAGCGAACGCGCGAGAACGGCCGGAGCCCCCGCACAGCGGGCTCCGGCCGTTCTCCGGGTGGGACGGGTGGGACGGGTGCCTACAGCTCGATCCCCGTCAGGACCATCACGCGCTCGTACGTGTAGTCGTCCATGGCGAAGCGGACGCCCTCGCGGCCGACGCCGGACTGCTTCACGCCGCCGTAGGGCATCTGGTCGGCGCGGTAGGAGGGCGCGTCGCCGATGACGACGCCGCCGACCTCGAGGGCGCGGTGGGCGCGGAAGGCGGTCTGCAGGTCGTGGGTGAACACGCCCGCCTGGAGGCCGTACTTGGAGTCGTTGACGGCGTCGTACGCGGCCTGCTCGCCATCGACCTTCGTCACCGTCATGACGGGGCCGAAGACCTCCTCGCAGGCGATCGTGACGTCGGCCGGCACGTCGGCGAGGACGGTCGGCGCGTACGTGGCGCCGTCGCGCTTGCCGCCGGTCAGGAGCTGGGCGCCGGCCTCCACGGCCTCGTCGACCCAGGACTCCACGCGCTTGGCCGCGTCCTCGTTGACCAGCGGGCCGACGTCGGTCTTCGGGTCGGACGGGTCGCCGGTGACCTGGCCCTCGACCGCCTCGACGATCTTCGGGAGCAGCCGGTCGTACACGGACGCGTCCGCGATCACCCGCTGCACGGAGATGCAGGACTGGCCGCCCTGGTAGTTGGAGAAGGTCGCGACGCGCGCGGCGACCCAGTCCAGGTCGGCCTCGGAGGAGAAGTCGCCGAGGACGACGGCCGCGCCGTTGCCGCCGAGCTCCAGGGTGCAGTGCTTGCGCGGCACCGAGTCCATGATCGCGTAGCCGACCTTCTCGGAGCCGGTGAAGGAGACGACCGGGAGCCGCTCGTCCTGCACGAGCGCGGGCATCTTGTCGTTCGCGACCGGGAGCACCGACCACGAGCCCGCGGGCAGCTCGGTCTCGGCGAGCAGCTCGCCGATGAGGAGTCCGCTGAGCGGGGTCGCCGGGGCGGGCTTCAGGATGATCGGCGTGCCGACGGCGATCGCCGGGGCGACCTTGTGGGCGCACAGGTTCAGCGGGAAGTTGAACGGCGCGATGCCGAGGACGACGCCCTTGGAGAAGCGGCGCGTGAAGGCGAGCCGGCCCTGGCCGCCGGCGTCGGTGTCCAGGCGCTGGGCCTCGCCGCCGTTGAAGCGGCGGGCCTCCTCGGCGGCGAAGCGGAACACGGAGACGGCGCGGCCGACCTCGCCGCGCGCCCACTTGATCGGCTTGCCGTTCTCGGCGGAGATGAGCTGCGCGATCTCCTCGGTGCGCTCGACGAGGCGGCGGCTCACGTGGTCGAGGGCGGCGGCGCGGACGTGCGCCGGGGTCGCGGCGAACTCGTCGCGCACGGCGTAGGCGGCCGCGACGGCCTCCTCCACCTGCGCGTCGGTGGGCACGGCCGCCTTGCCGACGAGGCGCCCGTCCCAGGGCGAGGTGACGTCGAGGGTGGTCTCACCGGTGGTCTGGCGACCGGCGAGCCAGAAGGCGTGGATGGAAGTCATGAGAATCCCGGCCCTTCCGCGGAGGTTCGTTCGTCTTCGGGTGTACGGGGTCCACCGTAGGGGTGGAGGTTTCTGTGGGGGGTTGTCCGAGTCGGCGTAGTGGGGTTCCTCGGCGCACCGTTCTGGCAGGGCTCCAGCTGGGGCTCCGCCCGAGCGGGGTCTGGGGCGGAGCCCCAGGAGGGGCGGGCGGGTGGGAGAAGCCCGTCCGGCGTCTGAGGACGAGGCCGGAGGCCGATCGGCGGCGGCTGTCCCACCCGCACGGGACGTCCGCCAGGGCCCCCGGCCTACTCCCCCGCCGCCGACGTCGCCTTCAGTGACAGCCACAGCTCCATCCGGACGTCCGGGTCGTCCAGGGAGCGCCCGAGGATCTCCTCGACCCGCCGCATCCGGTACCGCAGCGTGTGCCGATGCACCCCGAGGTCAGCGGCAGCGGCATCCCACTGCCCGTGCCGCGACAACCACGCCCGCAGTGAGGCGACCAGATCCCCCCGCCCGGTGGCGTCATGCTCGCGCAGCGCCCGCAGCAGCCCGTCCGCGAACGCCCGCACCGCGTCGTCCGCGAGCAACGGAAGCACCGACCCCGCGGCCAGCTCCTCGTGCTCCACGAGGCACCGCCCACGCCGCCGGGCGACGGACAGCGCCTGCTCGGCCTGCTTGTAGGCGGGCGCGGCGGCGATGGGCCCGGCGGGCGCCGAGAGTCCCATGAGCGGCCCGGGCTCCTCGGCAGACTCGCGCCCCTCGGCCCGGTCGGCGTCGAGGAGCGCCGCGTACTCGACGGTGGCGAGATGCGCGGCCCCGCCGTCGGCGACGAGGAGGACGAGCCGCTCCCCGTACGGCACGACGAGCAGCGCCTCGCCGAAGCGCGCCGCGGCCGACTCGACGGCGTCGACCAGCTCCGTCGACCAGGCGCCCTCGGCCGCCCCGGCTCCTTCGCCCGCGGCCTCCGCGGGCCCGGCCACCTCGGCGACGACCAGCCGGAAGGGCGCGTCGAGCAGCCCGCCGTACAGGTCACCGGCGACCGCGCGGGCGTGGTCGGGCTCCCCGGCGAGCAGCATCCGCAGCACGGCGGAGCCGATCCTGGCCTCAGCGGCCTGGAGGGAGCGGGACCGCTCGGTGGTGAGGGTGAGGAGGGCGATCGCGGAGTGCACGGCGTACCGCTCGGCGGTCCCGAGGGTGGAGGCCGTGCCGACGGCGAGCGCGGCCCGCGGCCGCCGCCCGGTGCCGAGGGTGTGCAGCTCGACCCGGTCGTCGGCGCCGGCCACGACGAGGCTGGCGGGCGCGGGCCGCTCCCGGAGCCGCTCGACGTCGGGGGTGAGCCGGGCGGCGCGCCGGGCGGCCCACTCGGGCGCGGTGGCGACGACGGCGCCCGAGGCGTCGTACAGCGCGGCCCAGCCGTCGACCTGTCCGGCGAGCGCGCCGAGCAGGCCCTGCGCGCCGTCGCCGAGCGCCTGCTTGGTCAGCTCGCGCTGGGCGGCGAAGCCCGCGGTGACGGCGCGGTACTGGTCGGCGGCGATGGCGGCGGAGACGGCCTTGCTGATGGCGAGGAACGGGGTGCGGCGCGGCACCTCGATGAGGGGCAGGTCCTCCGCCCGCGCCGCCTCGACCAGCGCCTCGGGGATGTCGGGGTAGTTCACGCCGACCGCGAAGCCGAGACCGACGACGCCCGCGCCGACGAGCCGCTTCACGTAGCGCCGCATGGTGTCCGGGTCCTCCGCGTCCAGTTGGAGCGCGGTGATCAGGAGCAGCTCGCCGCCTTCCATGTACGGCACGGGGTCGGCGAGCTCGCTGACGTGCGCCCAGCGCACGGGGGTGTCCAGGCGGTCCTCGCCCGCGCGCACGGTGAGCTTGAGCGCGGAGTGGTGGACGAGCGAGGCGAGCGTGGGCGGCATGGGACCTTCAGGTCGTACGGCGGCGGAGTCCGGTCGGCGGGACCGGGGGCGGGTGCGGTGCGGGTGCTGGGGTCGGGTGCGGTGCGGAGGCGGGTGCTGCGGTCGGTGCGGTGCGGAGCGGAGGGGGATGCTGCGGGTCGGGCGCGGTGGGGGCTAGCGCTGCGGTCGGGTGCGACTGCGGCTGGGGGTGTTGTGCGGGCGGGTGCCGGTGAGCCGTACGGCGGGCCGGGCCGCCGGGGGCTCACCAGTTGATCTTTTGGCCGTCGCGTATGACGGCTGCTGTCGATTCTGCCTCACCGTACGGTCGCCCCGGGCAGCTTGCGGGCTATAGACGGCGCCCTTTCGCGCACGCCGCAGGAGTGCACGCACCTCCGCACGCCCCCGCGTCGCGCCGCGTCCGCGCCGGGGTGGGCGCCCCCGTCGGTTCCCCAGAAGGGGGCGGCGCCGAGGACCGCCAAAAGCGTCGGCACGACAGCCCGCAGCCCGCAGCGGCAACGCCCCCCGGGCCCGGGGTCACCCTGGTCCAACAGTCTCGGGATGGGGGGTCCCCTGCTCAAGCGGAGCCGAGAGCTTGGGGGACGGCGGAGGCAGCCCCCAGACCCTGCGGGCGCAAGCCATTCACCCCCGCAGATCCACCAGCAACGGCGGCGCGTGCTCCCCCCGTACATCCGTCAGCGACAGCACCGCGTGCCCCGGCGGCACCGCGTGGGCCAGCTCCGACGCCGACCAGCGCTCGCGCTCGACCTGCCGGACGGTGACCGCACGGGCGGTGGGAGCCTGGCCGGTGATCACGCGGCGCAGGACGTGGACGGCCTTCCCCGCGGGCGTCTCGGCGATGATCTGACGGTCGGTGACGTCCCGCGCCTCCGTCCACTCCTTGCCCCAGACCTCCGCGAAGTCCTGCCCGTCCCAGGGGGTGAGCCCGGACAGGGCCATGCGGCAGCCGACGGCGCCGAGCAGGGGCGTGCGCAGCGGCCGCGGCGCGTCGTCGAGCGTACGGAGCGTCATGACGACCCCCGCGTTCGCGGACCGCAGCCGCTGGATGCGGCGCACCGCCTCGGGCGTCACCGTGCCGGTGGCGTCGTCGAGGACCAGGCAGGCGAACAGGGAGCGGTCGTCGCGTACCGCTGCGGACGCGGTGAACTGCGCGAGCACGAGCCGCGCCAGGATCCGTGAGGCGTCCGCGTGCCCGCGCTCGGGCAGGTCGATGCGGACCCGCACCGGATGGTCGAGGGCGCGCAGCGAGAAGGGCGTGGTCTGCCCGGAGGTGTCGAAGAACGCGGCGAACGCGGGCCGGTCGAGCAGCGCGATGCGGTCGGCGAGGATCGCGCCGGGGTCGCCGGGGTGCCCCAGCTGCCGCTCGCGGGCGTCGAGTTCCCGCAGCATGACCTCCTGCCCGGCGTCCTGGAGGGCCTTGCGGAGCGCGTCCAGGTGGCCGGGCACGCCGTCGAGCAGGGCCCGCAGCTCCGGTACGCCGGGGAACCGGCCGTGGACCGCGTGGAACGGGCCGAGGAGCTGGGCGAGGACGGTGGTCGAGCGGCGGCTGTCGGCCCCGGGGTGCGGGTCGACGAGGTCGCCGACGAGGGCCTCGGCGAGCACGGCGGCGGCCTCGTCGGGGTCGGTCGTACCGCCGTAGAGGTCGAGGTCGTACACGGAGTCCGGGTGGCCGACGCGCACCACCACGTCGTAGTCGTCACCGGGTCCGAGCCCCGCGCCCGCCGCGCCCACGACGACGACGGCGGCGCGCCCGGCGAGGGCCTGCAGGCACAGCGCCTCGGCGAGCGGCCACACGACGGTGCCGGTCTTGCCGGACCCGGCGGGACCGACGGCGAGCAGGGAGGTGCCGATCAGGTCGGGGCCGAGCGCGAGGCCCGCGCCCCGGTAGGCGTACGGGTTGCGGGGGTCGTCCACCGTCGTGCCGATGCGGACCTGCGCGGTGGCGAGGTCGTGGCGGGCGGCCCGTGCGGGCAGGTCGCGGTCGCCGGAGGGGTGCGGGCAGGCGGCGGCGCCGTCGCGGACGACGGCGTCGGTGAAGGTCGCGAGCGGGCTGTTGCCGGAGCGCACGGAGCGCCAGGCGCGGGCGATGCGGGCGACGTCGATGTCCCGCATGCGGCCCGCGCGGGCGTCGGCGGCGAGCCGGTCGGCGGCGGCCCCGGCGCCGCCCGCGCGGAGCTTCGGCCACTCGGCGGGGTCCTCGCCCGGCGGGGGCGGCGGGGCGGGGGGCTCGGGGCGCTTGAGGCGGGGGACGACGAAGCGGCGCCACACCTCGCCCCAGCGGCCGACGCGGCCGACGGCGATCATGATGCCGAGGGCGATGACGGTGTAGTACGCGTTCCAGACGATGGCGTTGCCGACGCTGTCGCCGGTGTAGATCCAGGCGTCGGGCAGGAACAGCTCCAGCGGGACGACCCACCAGCCGCCCAGGTAGCCGTTCCACAGCAGCGACCAGACGAGCCAGCCCACCAGGAAGGCGATGACCGCGCCGCTGAGGAGCTGCCGGGTGGGGACGACCTCCGGCTCCTGCTCGGGCCGCGGCCGGTGGTCGAACCGCCAGACGCCGGGGAACGCCGCGGGGCGGGGCGTGCGCAGCCAGGCGAGGAACTCCTCGCCCTCGGTGCGGGCCGGTGCGCCCGGGGCGCGGGTGGGGCGGGGCGGGAGGGCGTGCGCGGCGGCGCCTGTACCGGCGGGCGCGGCGCTGCGTCCGGGGTGGCCGCCGCCGGTCCCGGAACGCGCACCGCCGTTCGCGGCGTGCCCACCGCCGGTCCCAGCGTGCCCACCGCCGGTCCCGGCGTGTCCACCACCGGTCCCAGCGTGCCCACCGTTCCCGGCGTGCGACGCGCCACCGCTCCCGGCCCGTCCACCCCCCTGCCCCGCACGCGGCGCCACGCCGTTCCCGGCGCGCCCCGCCTCGCCCGCGGGCCGACCGGCCTCGCTGATGGCGCGCTCGACGTCGCTCGCGCCGCCTTGCGGCGACACGGGTCGCGGCGCCGGACGCGGCACCGGCGTGGCGTGCGTACCGCGAGCGTCGTGCGTGCCGTCGGAAGTCATGGCCCTTGCCCCCTGACCTGCCCTGTCCAGTGGTTCACGGTGGTTCGCGGCTCAATCTAGTGCCCGCGCCCCGCAGTTAGGCGGCGTGCGCGCCGAACACGCCATCGGGTCCGGGTGTCCGCCGGGGGCACGCGGCGGACATATCGGTGCCGCCGACCGCGGCGTGCCCCTGTTCCTGCGACGTACCCCTGTTCACCGGTATGTCCACCACGGACAACCGCCACGCCCAACATCTCCCCCGTGGAGCATGCCCGACCCCCTTGCCCGCCCCTAACCTGCGGAGAAAAGCCAGAAGCGTCCGAAAGACGAGCGCCGCCCGAAGGCGCGCGTCGCACGCGTCCGCACGACCCACCCCCAGGAGCCCCTCATGACCGACCTTCCCCAGGAGCGCCGCGTCGTCACCGCCATCCCCGGGCCGAAGTCCCAGGAGCTGCAGGCCCGCCGTACCGCCGCGGTCGCCGGCGGCGTGGGCTCCGTGCTGCCCGTCTTCGCGGCCCGCGCCGGCGGCGGCATCATCGAGGACGTCGACGGCAACCGCCTGATCGACTTCGGTTCCGGCATCGCCGTGACGAGCGTCGGCGCCTCCGCCGAGGCCGTCGTGCGCCGCGCCTCCGCCCAGCTGCAGGACTTCACCCACACCTGTTTCATGGTCACGCCGTACGAGAGCTACGTCGCCGTGGCCGAGGCCCTGGCCGAGCTGACGCCGGGTGACCACGCCAAGAAGTCCGCCCTGTTCAACTCGGGCGCCGAGGCCGTCGAGAACGCGGTCAAGATCGCCCGTGCGTACACCAAGCGGCAGGCCGTCGTCGTCTTCGACCACGGCTACCACGGCCGCACCAACCTCACGATGGCGCTGACGGCGAAGAACATGCCGTACAAGAACGGCTTCGGCCCGTTCGCGCCCGAGGTCTACCGCGTCCCGGTGGCGTACGGCTACCGCTGGCCGACCGGCGCCGAGAACGCCGGGCCGGAGGCCGCCGCCCAGGCCATCGACCAGATCTCCAAGCAGGTCGGTGCGGAGAACGTCGCCGCGATCATCATCGAGCCGGTGCTCGGCGAGGGCGGCTTCATCGAGCCCGCGGCCGGCTTCCTGCCCGCCATCAGCAAGTTCGCCACCGACAACGGCATCGTGTTCGTCGCGGACGAGATCCAGTCGGGCTTCTGCCGCACCGGCCAGTGGTTCGCGTGCGAGCACGAGGGCGTCGTCCCCGACCTGATCACGACGGCCAAGGGCATCGCGGGCGGCCTGCCGCTCGCCGCCGTCACCGGCCGCGCCGAGATCATGGACGCCGCGCACGCGGGCGGCCTCGGCGGCACCTACGGCGGCAACCCGGTGGCCTGCGCCGCCGCGCTCGGCGCCATCGAGACGATGAAGGAGCTCGACCTCAACGCCAAGGCGAAGAAGATCGAGTCGACGATGAAGGCGCGGCTCGCCGCGATCGCCGAGAAGTACGACATCGTCGGTGACATCCGCGGCCGCGGCGCCATGATCGCGATCGAGCTGGTCAAGGACCGCGCGACCAAGGAGCCCAACCCGGAGGCCGCCGGCGCGCTCGCCAAGGCCTGCCACGCCCAGGGCCTGCTGGTCCTGACCTGCGGCACCTACGGCAACGTGCTGCGCTTCCTGCCGCCGCTGGTGATCGGCGAGGAGCTCCTGAACGAGGGCATGGACATCATCGAGGCCGCGTTCGGCGAGATCTGATCCACGGGGATCGCCCGCTCCGGACTGATCCGTTTCGGCCGGGTACGTCATGACGTGCCCGGCCGGACGCATCCCCGGACACCACCCCGCACCCCCTCCCGGAACGGCGCCGCACGGCGCGTCACCACCCCTGACATGTGCCGACCTCACGCCGTGTGGAAGCTGTGACCAGGGGTGACGGTCAGGGCCTGTGAAGAACGTGTGGGAGGCCCATGTCGGGATACCGTTCCGCCTGTCGGCCCTCTTCCTCCTGACGTACGGTTTCTGCAGATGAGAGAAACACCCCGCCCACGGGTAACCGGGGGCGACACCGGGTCGGAGCCTCCCCAGCCCCGCCCTGGGCGTGCCTTCGCGCGCACACCTGGAGCCTACGGCTCCGGAACTCCTCACCGATCGGATGGCCGCCCGCCCCAAACCCCCCGGGGCGTGCGGCAGCCCGGTCAGCTCGGCCGCCTCGGAACTACCCCCCCTGTTCCGGGGCGGCCGACCACTTGTCTCCTCCTCGGCCTCGCCCTCGGCGTGCTCTTCGCCCTGTTCACCTGGCAGGTCGCCACCGGCGGCCCACTGCGCCGCCTCGACGAGCGCGCGGGCCGCGCCCTGGCCGACGGCCCGCGGCCCAGAGGCCTCGCCGAACTCCTCGCGGACCTGGGCAACATGGCGGTCGCCGTGCCGGTCCTCGCCCTCGCAGCCGCGTACACGGCCTGGCGGACCTCCCGAACCAACGCCGCCGGCGGGCGGGCCCCCCGAACCGACCCCGCCCCCTGGTGGCCACCCCCACTCACCGCCGTCGTCACGATGATGGCCGTCCCCGTCCTCGTGATCCCCCTGAAGCTGGCGGTCAACCGCACCGGCCCACCCGGCATGGAGGGCAACGGCTACTACCCCTCGGGCCACACCGCCACAGCCGCCGTCGCCTACGGCGCGGCCACCCTCCTCCTGCTCCCCCACCTCACCCGCCCCACCACCCGCCGCACCCTGATCCTCACCTGCGCCCTCCTCAACCTCGGCGTCGGCTACGGCCTGATCCACCGCGGCTACCACTGGCCCCTCGACGTCCTCGCGAGCTGGTGCCTGAGCGGCATCCTCCTGCTCGTGATGGCGGTGAGCACGGCACGGTACGGCCGGGGGCCGGCCGACACCGGCGCCCCTCAGCCGAAGTAGCTGTCGAAGTTCCTGGAGAACTCCCAGTTGTTGAAGCGGTCCCAGTTGATGGACCAGGTCATCAGGCCGCGCAGGGTGGGCCACTTGCCGTGGGGGCGGTAGGAGCCGCAGTTGGTGTTCTTCGTCAGGCAGTCCAGGGCCTTGTTGACCTCGGTCGTGGAGACGTGGCCGTTGCCCGCGTTCACCGAGGCGGGCATTCCGATGGCTATCTTCTCCGGGGGCAGCGGCGGGAAGACGTTGGCCGTGTTGCCCTTGACCGGGAAGCCGGTGAGGAGCATGTCGGTCATGGCGATGTGGAAGTCCGCGCCGCCCATCTGGTGGTACTGGTTGTCGAGGCCCATGATCGGGCCCGAGTTGTAGTCCTGGACGTGCAGCAGGGTGAGGTCGTCGCGCAGGGCGTGGATGACCGGGAGGTAGGCGCCCGCGCGCGGGTCGGCGCCCCACTGGCCGGGGCCGTAGTGCTGGTAGCCCAGCTGCACGAAGAACGTCTCCGGGGCCATCGTGAGCGTGAAGCCGGGGCCGTACTTGGCCTTGAGGGTCTTCACCGCCGAGATCAGGTTCACGATCACCGGGGTCGTGGGGTTCTTGAAGTCCGTGTCGTTGGCGTTCAGCGACAGCGAGTGGCCCTCGAAGTCGATGTCCAGGCCGTCGAGGCCGTACTCGTCGATGATCGCGGAGACGGACGAGACGAACGTGTCACGGGCCTGGGTGGTGGTCAGCTGCACCTGGCCGTTCTGGCCGCCGATGGAGATCTGCACCTTCTTGCCCTGGGCCTGCTTGGCCTTGATGGCGGCCTTGAACTCGTCCTCCGTCTCGACGTTCGGGCACTCCGTCTTCGGGCAGAGGCTGAAGCGGATGTCGCCGGACGTGGCCGACGTGGGCTCGCCGAAGGCCAGGTCGATGATGTCCCAGCTGGCCGGGGTGTCCGCGAGGCGCGTGTAGCCGGAGCCGTTGGCGAAGCTGGTGTGCAGATAGCCGACCAGGGCGTGCGCGGGGAGGGCCTCGGCGTCGGCGGGCGTGGCCCTGGTGTCGGCGCGCGCCGGTGTCGTCGGGGGCGCCGAGTCCGCGGCGCTCGGCACGGCGAGCAGGCCGGAAGCCGCGAGCGCGAGTGCTGCCGCCGCGGTGAGGAGTCGAGGTCTGCGCAGGGGTGAGCGGGAGCGTGAGCGGTCCACAACTGCCTCCGCGGGTGGGGGGATTGGAGAGCAGGACGCGCTCAAGATGGTCCAGACCAATGCCGTTGTCAAGGTTGTTGTCAGAACTGCCTCGGGACTGCCTCGGGGCCGTCGCCGGGGCTTCGCGCAGCACCGCCCCTGCCGTGTGCAGGGGGTGTCCAGCGGTGCTGGTGTGGTGTTGGCGGCGCCGACGGAGTCTCAGACCGTGGCTACGACCGCGGCGAAGGGCCGCTCACCCCTCGCCGTCTTCGGCGCTCTCGGCGCCCTCCCCCACCTCACCGGCTCCACCGCCCCGCGCCAGCGACGCCGCCGCCTCGTGCATCGCGAGTTCCAGGAGTGCCGGGTCCACCAGCGTGCCGGAGCCGTCCGGTGGGATCAGCCAGCGCACTCCGCCGGTGGACCTGCCTGGGTAGGGCACGACGATCCAGGTGCCGCGCCCCGCGCCCCGCACCCCCGTGCCCAGCCAGCGCGCGACCGTGCCCGCGGGCACGAAGAAGCCCATGCGGGCGTCGCCGAAGTCGGCCAGCACCGGGCCGGGTTGATCCACGACCCGGGCCAGCACGTCCAGCGTGGGATAGCCCAGGTCACTGGGCAGGATGAGCACGTCCCAGAGCCTCCCGGCCGGGAGCAGGACGACCCCCAGGGGGTTGCGTTCCCACTCCCAGCGGCAGGCGTCCGGATCCGGCGCCACCGACACCAGCCACTCGACCGCCGATTTACTGCCCGAGCCCGTCATGGCGAACCTTCCTCTCGTCGGTCACGCATACGCGTGTCACGAGGAAGAGCGGCCCGGGGCGCGGGCATTACGCCGCTTCCGCTACTGAGTGGTAGTGAAGCGCGTCACGGAGCGGAGCGGCGTACGCCGGTGGATCTCCGGGTCAGCTGTCGAAGCCGAGTCCCATCTTGTCCATCGCGCGCAGCCACACATTGCGGCGCCCGCCGTTCTCGTCGGCCCGGGCGAGGGACCACTTGGTGAGCGCCACGCCGGTCCAGGCGAACGGCTCCGGCGGGAACGGCAGCGGCTTGGAGCGGACCATCTCCAGGCGGGTGCGCTCCGTGCGCTCCCCCGCGAGCAGGTCGAGCATCACCTCGGCGCCGAACCGCGTGGCCCCGACCCCGAGTCCGGTGTATCCGGCGGCGTACGCGACCCGCTCCCCGTACGCCGTGCCGAAGAACGCCGAGAAGCGCGAGCACGTGTCGATCGCGCCGCCCCACGCGTGCGTGAAGCGCACCCCCTCCAGCTGCGGGAAGCAGGTGAAGAAGTGCCCGGCGAGCTTCGCGTACGTCTCGGGGCGGTGGTCGTACTCGGCGCGGACCTTGCCGCCGTAGGGGTAGATGGCGTCGTACCCGCCCCACAGGATGCGGTTGTCGGCGGAGAGCCGGAAGTAGTGGAACTGGTTGGCGGCGTCGCCGAGGCCCTGGCGCCCCCGCCAGCCGATCGCGGCGAGCTGGTCGGGGGTCAGGGGCTCGGTCATGAGGGCGTAGTCGTACACCGGGACCGTGTACGGGCGGACGCGCTTGACCAGGGACGGGAAGACGTTCGTGCCGAGCGCGACCTGGCGGGCGTACACCCGGCCGTAGGGCGTGCGGATCGCCATGCCCGCGCCGGGCGAGGCGAGGTCGAGGGCCGGAGTGTGTTCGTAGATCCGCACGCCGAGGTCGGCGCAGGCGCGCTTGAGGCCCCAGGCGAGCTTCGCCGGGTGCAGCATGGCGACGCCGTCGCGGTCCCAGAGGCCGCCGAGGAACGTGGGCGAGTCGACCTGCGCGCGCAGCGCGTCCGCGTCGAGCATCTCGGCGCTCCCCGCGAGGCCGAGCCCGGCCATCTCCTCGTACACCTCGTGCAGTTCGGCGAGCTGGTGCGGCTGGGTCGCCACGTCGATCTCACCGGTGCGCTCGAAGTCGCAGTCGATGCCGTAGCGGGCGACGGCGGCCTCGATCTCGTCGAGGTTGCGGGCGCCCAGCTCCTCCAACTGCCCGATCTCGTCCGGCCAGCGGGCGAGGCCGTTGGGGAGGCCGTGGGTGAGGGAGGCGGCGCAGAAGCCGCCGTTGCGTCCTGAGGCGGCCCAGCCGATCTCGCGGCCCTCGACGAGGACGACGTCACGGCCGGGGTCGCGCTCCTTGGCGATCAGGGCCGTCCACAGGCCGCTGTAGCCGCCGCCGACGACGAGCAGGTCGCAGCGCTCGTCGCCGACGAGGGCCGGTTCGGGGTCGGGCTTCTTCGGGTCGTCCAGCCAGAACGAGACCGGCTTGGCCTCGGCGAGAGACGTGGTCCAGCGGCGGGTCATGGCGCCAGGGGCCATGATTTCCAACTCCTTTTGGGACTCTTACAGGGATTTCTTGGCGCGGCGCTTTCCGACGAGCATTCCTGCCACCACGAGAAGGACGGCAATCAGGAACATCGCCGTACCGATCACATTGATCTGAACGGGCGTGCCCCGCTGCGCCGATCCCCAGACGAACATGGGGAAGGTCACAGTCGATCCGGCGTTGAAGTTCGTGATGATGAAGTCGTCGAAGGAGAGCGCGAAGGCGAGCAGCGCGCCCGCGGCGATGCCGGGCGCGGCGATCGGCAGGGTGACCCGCAGGAAGGTCTGCACGGGCCCCGCGTAGAGGTCCTGGGCGGCCTGTTCCAGGCGCGGGTCCATGGACATCACGCGTGCCTTCACCGCCGTCACGACGAAGCTCAGGCAGAACATGATGTGCGCGATGAGGACGGTCCAGAAGCCCAGCTGGGCGCCCATGTTGAGGAACAGGGTGAGCAGCGAGGCGGCCATGACGACCTCGGGCATCGCCATCGGCAGGAAGATCAGCGAGTTCACGGCGCCGCGCGCCCGGAAGCGGTAGCGGACGAGCGCGAAGGCGATCATCGTGCCGAGCACGGTCGCGCCGAGCGTGGCCCAGAAGGCGATCTGCAGGCTCAGCGAGAGCGAACCGCACATGTCGGCGACGCCGCAGGGGTCCTTCCAGGCGTCCGTCGAGAACTCCTGCCAGGAGTAGTTGAAGCGGCCCTTCGGTTTGTTGAAGGAGAAGACCGTGACGACGACATTCGGGAGCAGCAGATAGCCGAGTGTGACGAGTCCGGCGATGACGACGAGATTCCGGCGCAGCCAGCGGAAGAAGGCGGAGAAGAAAGACATCAGACGAGATCCTCCGTCCCCGACTTGCGGATGTAGAACGTCACCATGAACAGGATCGCGGCCATCAGGATGAAGGAGAGCGCCGCGGCCGTCGGGTAGTCCAGGATGCGCAGGAACTGCGTCTGGATGACGTTGCCGACCATGCGGGTGTCGGTGGACCCGAGCAGATCGGCGTTCACGTAGTCGCCCGCCGCCGGGATGAAGGTGAGCAGGGTGCCGGAGACGACGCCCGGCATGGACAGCGGGAAGGTCACCTTGCGGAAGGTGGTGGACGGCCGGGCGTAGAGGTCGCCCGCGGCCTCGTGCAGCCTGCCGTCGATGCGCTCCAGGGAGGTGTACAGCGGCAGGATCATGAACGGCAGGAAGTTGTACGTCAGTCCGCAGACCACCGCGAGCGGGGTGGCGAGGACGCGGTCGCCGTCGGTGGCACCGAGCCAGTTGGTGACGTCGAGGAGGTGCAGGTTGTTCAGGGCGCCGACGACCGGGCCGCCGTCAGCCAGGATCGTCTTCCACGCCAGGGTGCGGATGAGGAAGCTGGTGAAGAACGGCGCTATCACCAGGACCAGGATCAGATTGCGCCAGCGGCCCGCGCGGAACGCGATGAGGTAGGCCAGCGGGTAGCCGAGCAGCAGGCACAGGATCGTCGCGGCGCCCGCGTAGATCACCGAGCGCAGGAACTGCGGCCAGTAGTCGCCGAGCGCGTCCCAGTAGGTGGCGAAGTGCCAGGTGACCTTGTAGCCCTCTTCGAGGGAGCCGGTCTGCACGGACGTCGACGCCTGGTAGATCAGCGGCAGCGCGAAGAAGACGAGCAGCCAGAGGATGCCGGGGAGCAGCAGCCAGTAGGGGACGAGACGGCCGCGTTTGCGGGGCTTCGCCGGGGGCGGGGCCTCCTCGGCGGGGGCCGGTGGCTTGGTGAGGGTGCTCACGCGTCCTCCTCGACCTTCTCCACGCCCGCGTCGGCGTCCTGGTCGGCGTCGAGCCCGAAGGTGTGCGCCGGGTTCCAGTGCAGGACCACCTCGGCGCCCGGGACGAGCCGGGTGTCGCGCTCGATGTTCTGCGCGTACACCTCGAAGGCGTCGCAGACGGGGCTGTCGACGACGTACTGCGTGGAGACGCCGATGAAGCTGGAGTCGGCGATGCGGCCGGTGATGCGGTTGCGGCCGTCGGGGATCTCGCCCGCGTCGTCGGCGTGCGCGATCGAGATCTTCTCCGGGCGTACGCCCACCAGGACCGTGCCGCCGGTGGTGGCGGCCGCCGTACATCGCGCCTTGGGCAGGATCAGCTTCCCGCCGCCCGCCTTGAGGAACACGTCGTCGCCGCTGACCTCGGCCACCTCGGCCTCGATGAAGTTGGACGTGCCGAGGAAGTTGGCGACGAAGGTGGTGCGCGGGTTCTCGTACAGGTCGGCGGGGGCGCCCTGCTGCTCGACGCGGCCGCCGTTCATCACGGCGACGGTGTCGGCCATCGTCATGGCCTCCTCCTGGTCGTGCGTGACGTGCACGAAGGTGATGCCGACCTCGGTCTGGATGCGCTTGAGTTCGAGCTGCATCTGGCGGCGCAGCTTCAGGTCGAGGGCGCCGAGGGGCTCGTCGAGGAGCAGCACCTTCGGGTGGTTGATGAGCGCGCGGGCGACGGCGACGCGCTGCTGCTGGCCGCCGGAGAGCTGGTGCGGCTTCTTGCGGGCCTGCTCGCCGAGCTGGACCAGGTCGAGCATCTCGCCGACCTGCTTCTTCACCGACTTGATGCCGCGTCGGCGCAGGCCGAAGGCGACGTTCTCGAAGATGTCGAGGTGCGGGAAGAGGGCGTACGACTGGAAGACCGTGTTCACGGGCCGCTTGTAGGGCGGCAGCGCGGTGACGTCCTGCTCGCCGAGGCGGACGGTGCCGCTGCTGGGCTCCTCCAGGCCGGCGATCATGCGCAGGGTGGTGGTCTTGCCGCAGCCGGAGGCGCCGAGCAGCGCGAAGAAGGAGCCCTGGGGCACGGTGAGGTCGAGCGGGTGCACGGCCGTGAAGGAGCCGTAGGTCTTGCTGATGCCGCTGAGGCGGACGTCGCCGCTGTGCTCTGTGGCTTCGTTGGCAGTCGTCATGTTGGCGTCCAGAGGAGGTCGAGGAGGTTCCAGAGGGAATTTCCGGAGGAGGTTCCAGAGGGTTGCGTCAAGAACCGGTGAGCTTGGCGAACTTCCCCTCGTACGCGGCCTCTTCCTTGGGCGTGAGGGACCGGAAGGCGTGCGACTTCGCGGCCATGGCCTTGTCGGGGATGATCAGCGGGTTCGCCGCGGCCTTGGGGTCGATCTTCGCGAGCTCGTCGCGGACGCCGTCCACGGGGCACACGTAGTTGATGTAGGCGGCGAGGCGGGCGGCGGGTCCTGGCTCGTAGTAGTAGTCGATGAGCCGCTCGGCGTTGCGCTTGTGGCGCGCCTTGTTGGGGACCAGGAGGTTGTCCGTCGAGGTCAGGTAGCCGCTGTCGGGGATGGCGAACTCGATGTCGGGGTTGGAGAGCTTGAGCTGGACGACGTCCCCGGCCCAGGCCACGCACGCGGCGAGGTCGCCCTTGTCGAGGTCGGCGGTGTAGTCGTTGCCGGTGAAGCGGCGGATCTGCTTCCTGTCGACGGCCTTCTGGAGGCGCGCGACGGCCGCGTCGAAGTCGTCGTCGGTGAACTTCGCCGGATCCTTGCCGAGGTCGAGCAGCACCATCCCCATGGAGTCGCGCATCTCGGACAGGAAGCCCACGCGCCCCTTGAGTTTGGGCTCGTCAAGCAGCTGCGACACCGAGGTGATCTTCTCCCCGTCGGTGGCCTTCTTGTTGTACGCGATGACGGTGGAGATGCCGGTCCAGGGGTACGAGTAGGCGCGCCCGGGGTCCCAGTCGGGCGAGCGGAACTGGGCGGACAGGTTGGCGTAGGCGTGCGGCAGCTGGGCCGGGTCGAGCTTCTGCACCCAGCCGAAGCGGATCAGGCGGGCGGCGAGCCAGTCCGTGACGCAGATCAGGTCGCGCCCGGTGTCCTGCCCGGCGGCGAGCTGCGGCTTGATCTTCCCGAAGAACTCGTTGTTGTCGTTGATGTCCTCGGTGTACTTGACCCTGATGCCGGTGCGTTTCGTGAACGCGTCGAGGGTGGGGCGCCGCTCGTCCTTGTCGACGTCCATGTACTCGGTCCAGTTGGAGAAGTTGACGCGCTTGTCCTTCTCTCTGTGCTCGTGGGGCCGGGGGGGGGGGGGGGGGGGGGGCGGCCCCCGCCGGTCACGCGGCGCCCGCTCCCGCGTTCCTGGCTATCGGTCCCCGAAGATCGTGCGGTGCCAGTCCTTCCTGGCCACCGCGGTGTTGTCGAACATGACGTGCTTGATCTGCGTGTACTCCTCGAAGGAGTACGCGGACATGTCCTTGCCGTAGCCGGACGCCTTGTAACCGCCGTGCGGCATCTCGCTGAGGATCGGGATGTGGTCGTTGACCCACACGCAGCCCGCCTTGATCTCGCGGGTGGCACGGTTCGCGCGGAAGACGTCCCGGGTCCAGGCGGAGGCGGCGAGGCCGTAGGGGGTGTCGTTGGCGAGGCGGATGCCGTCGGCGTCGGAGTCGAAGGGCAGCACGACGAGCACCGGGCCGAAGATCTCCGCCTGCACCGCCTCGCTGTCCTGCGCGGCGTCGGCGATGAGGGTGGGCTTGTAGTACGCGCCCGGGTGGTCGAGGGCTTCTCCTCCCGTCACCACGCGCGCGTAGGAGCGGGCCCGGTCGACGAAGCCGGCGACGCGGTCCCGGTGCGTGTGCGAGATGAGCGGGCCGAGGTCGGTGGCCGGGTCGAAGGGGTCGCCGAGCCGCACGGTCGCCATCAGGTCGGCGACGCCCGCGACGAAGGCGTCGTAGAGCGGCCGCTGTACGTACGCGCGCGTGGCGGCCGTGCAGTCCTGGCCGCTGTTGATGAGGGCGCCCGCGACGGCGCCGTGCACGGCGGCCTCCAGGTCGGCGTCGTCGAACACGACGAAGGGCGCCTTGCCGCCGAGCTCCAGGTGGAGCCGCTTGACGGTGGCGGTGGCGACCTCCGCGACGCGCTTGCCGACGCCGGTCGAGCCGGTGAAGGACGTCATGACGACGTCGGGGTGGCCGACGAGGTGCTCACCGGCGTCTCGGCCCGCCCCCGTGACGATGTTGACGACACCGTCGGGGATCCCGGCGGCGGTGGCGGCCTGCGCGAACATCAGCGAGGTGAACGGCGTCAGCTCGGACGGCTTCAGGACGATGGTGTTGCCTGCCGCGATGGCCGGGAGGACCTTCCAGGCGGCCATCTGGAGCGGGTAGTTCCAGGGCGCGATGGAGCCGACGACACCGATCGGCTCCCTGCGGACGTACGAGGTGTGGTCGCCACCGTCGTACTCCCCCGCCGACTGGCCCGCCAGGTGGCGGGCCGCGCCCGCGAAGAAGGCGGTGTTGTCGATCGTGCCCGGTACGTCGAACTCGCGGCTCAGCTTGATCGGCTTGCCGCACTGGAGGGACTCGGCCTGCGCGAGGTCCTCGGCCCGGGCGGACAGCTCGGCGGCGAAGCGGTGCATGGCGTCGGAGCGCTCGCCGGGGCTCGCGGCCGACCAGCCGGTGTACGCGTCCGCGGCGGCGGCGACGGCGTCGTCCACGTCCTTGGCGCCCGCGAGCTCGTAGCTGAGGACCTCGTCGCCCGTGGCCGGATCGACCACCGCGTGGGTGCGGCCCGAGGTGCCCTGGGTGAGGCGTCCCGCGATGTACTGGGCGCCGTCCGCGAACCGGTCCCGCGCCTGGAATGTGTGCATGACGCTCTCCTCCGCCGGCCGCCCCGTCCCGAGAGGGTCGGCGTAGTTCCAGATCGATTTGAGTGCCGATCCTGACAGGGGGTCGATGGTCCAGCAAGTGATTCCGTTGTTGCCTTTTGGTTACGCGACGGAATCTGTCGACCAGGTGTCGAGTCGGCTTGGAAATTGTGGGACGGAGTGTCAGTGGTGCCTGCCAGAGTGGCGTGCATCAGCGATTTCTCGGGGGAGGACACGGGAGTGGACGCGGGGAAAGGCAGGGAGAAGGACAAGGTCGAGTACCTGTACTTCTGGGGGCACGCCCCGCGCCGTGACGGCGCGCTGGGGCACAGCTGTTTCAGCCAGTGGTGGCCCTCGCCCTTCACGGCCGACGGCGTGGAGTACGCGACGGCGGAGCACTGGATGATGGCGGCGAAGGCCCGCCTCTTCGGCGACACCGACGCCGAGCGGGCGGCGCTCACGGCACGGACGCCCGCCGAGGCCAAGCGGGCCGGGCGGCTTGTGCGGGGGTTCGACGACCAGGTCTGGGAGCGGGAGCGCTTCGGGATCGTGGTCGAGGGGTCGGCGCGGAAGTTCTCGTCGGACGAGGCGCTGCGGGGGTATCTCGTGGGCACCGGGGAGCGGGTGCTCGTCGAGGCGAGTCCCGTGGACCGGGTGTGGGGGGTCGGGCTCGCCGCCGACGATCCGCGGATCGGGGACCCGGCGGGGTGGCGGGGGCTGAATCTCCTCGGGTTCGCGCTGATGGAGGCGCGGGAGCGGCTGCGGTAGCGGCGCCGGCCGGCCCGGGAAGCGGTGGCGGTGGCCGCCCGGCCACGCCCGGGGCTCGGCGCCGGTGACCGCCTTGTCGCGCCCGGGCCTCGGCGCCGGTGGCCGCTCGGCTCCGGCCAGGACCCGCGTCCTACGATGATCCCCGACCCCCGCGGGGGTCATCCGATCAGCCGATCACACCGTGTTCCCGGGGAGGAACCCATGACCGACCAGCACAACCACGCCGCGCAGGCGCAGGCGCACACGTTCATCGCCGGACTGCCCAAGGCCGAACTCCACGTCCACCACGTCGGCTCCGCCTCCCCCCGGATCGTCTCCGCCCTCGCCGCCCGGCACCCCGACTCCAAGGTGCCCACGGACATCGAGGCCCTCGCGGACTACTTCACGTTCACGGACTTCGCCCACTTCATCCAGGTCTACCTGTCCGTCGTCGACCTGATCCGCACCCCCGACGACGTCCACCTCCTCACCTTCGAGGTGGCCCGCGAGCTCTCCCGGCAGAACGTGCGGTACGCCGAGCTGACCATCACCCCCTTCTCCTCCACCCGCCGCGGCATCGAGGAGCGCGCCTTCATGGCCGCCATCGAGGACGCCCGCAAGACAGCCGAGGCCGATCTCGGCGTCGTCCTGCGCTGGTGCTTCGACATCCCGGGCGAGGCGGGCCTGGAGTCGGCGGTGGAGACCACGCGGCTCGCCACCACCGACGGCATCCGCCCCGAGGGCCTGGTCTCCTTCGGCCTCGGCGGCCCCGAGATCGGCGTACCGCGCCCGCAGTTCAAGCCGTACTTCGACCGTGCCATCGCCGCCGGCCTGCACTCCGTGCCGCACGCGGGCGAGACCACGGGCCCGGAGACCGTCTGGGACGCGCTCACGCACCTGCGCGCCGAGCGCATCGGCCACGGCACCAGCTCCGCCAAGGACCCGAAGCTCCTCGCGCACCTCGCCGAGCACCGCGTCCCGCTGGAGGTCTGCCCGACCTCGAACATCGCCACGCGCGCCGTCACCACCCTCGACGAGCACCCGCTCAAGCAGTTCGTGGACGCGGGCGTCGTCGTCACCATCAACTCCGACGACCCGCCGATGTTCGGCACCGACCTCAACAACGAGTACGCGGTCGCCGCCCGCCTCCTCGGCCTCGACGAGCGCGGCATCGCCGACCTCGCGAAGAACGGCGTCGAGGCGTCGTTCCTGGACCGGGCGGGCAAGGACAGGATCACCGCCGAGATCGACGCGTACACGGAGAACTGGCTGGCGTCCTGACGCACAAAGACGCCGAGTCCTCCTGACGCACGGAGACTCGCAGTCCTCTTGACGCACGGACTCGCAGTCCTCTTGACCCACGGAGACTCGCAGTCCTCCTGACCCACCCCGAGCGCGACGCGGGCGGGCCCCGGGCCGACAAGCCCCGGGGCCCGCCCCCCGCCACAATGGGTGCCATGCGCACCGTGACTGCCGTGGCCCACCGAGGCGACCCCTACCGCGTCCGCGAGAACACCCTCCTCTCCTTGCGCTCGGCGCTCGAACAGGGCGCGGACGCCGTGGAGATCGACGTCCGCCTGACCCGCAACGGCGTCCCCGTCCTGCTGCACGACGCGGACCTCGCCCGGCTCTGGGGCCACGACCGGCCGCTGTCCGCGCTGTCCGCCGACGAGGTGCGCGGGCTGACCGGCGGCGGCGTGCCCACCCTCGAAGAGGCCCTGAAGGAGACGGACGGCCACCGCGTCCTCGTCGACCTGCCCGGCGCGACCCACGAGTCGGCGCGCGCCGTCGTCGGCGTCATCGGCGACTGCGGCGCCGCGGACCGGGCGTACTACTGCGCGGGCCCCGACGCGATGCTCGCCGTGCGGGCCGCGGACCCGGCCGCGGAGATCGCCCTCACCTGGAAGTCGCTCGCCCCGCCCCGGCCCGCCGTGCTCGCCGCGATCGCCCCGCGCTGGCTCAACTACCGCTTCGGGCTTGTGAGTCGGGACCTGGTCGACCATGTGCACGCGAGTGGCCTGCTGGTCTCCGCGTGGACTCCCGACACCCGGCGGTCCATGCGTAAGCTCATCTCCCACGGGGTGGACTCGATCACCACCAACCGCGTGGACGCACTCGCCGCCGAGCTGTCCCGAGGGCCCCGGCGGCACCGCCAGGAGACGGGGAAGGAACCTCACGAGTGAGCGCAGAGCACGCAGCCGACTTACCGAAGCCGGAGCACCCGCAGCCCACACAGAACCCGGAACACCCGCGGCCCGCACAGAACCCGGAACACCCGGAACGCACGGAGAACCCGGACGGCACCGGCCGCATCCGCACCGACATGGCGCACAACGCCCGCGTCTGGAACTACTGGCTGGGCGGCAAGGACAACTACTCGGTGGACCGCGCGGTGGGCGAGCAGGTCGTCGAGATGTTCCCCGGCATCGGCGAAGTGGCCCGCGCGGACCGGGCGTTCCTCGGCCGCGCGGTGGCGCACCTGGTGGGCGAGCGGGGCATCCGCCAGCTGCTGGACATCGGCACGGGCCTGCCCACGGGTGACAACACCCACGAGGTCGCCCAGCGCATCGCGCCGGACGCCCGCATCGTGTACGTGGACAACGACCCGATCGTCCTGGCCCACGCGAGCGCCCTGCTCACCAGCTCCCCCGAGGGCGCGACCGCGTACATCGACGCGGACGCCCGGGACACGGAGCGCATCCTGCGGGCCGCCGCCGAGACCCTCGACCTCGGGCAGCCGGTGGCCGTGATGCTGCTCGGCATCCTCAACTTCATCCCCGACACGGACGTGGCCCGCGGCATCGTGCGGACCCTCATGGACGCGGTGCCGTCCGGCAGTTACCTGGTCCTGACCCACCCCACGCTCGACGCCGACGTCGGCGGCGCCGACAACCAGCCGGCCATGGACTTCTGGAACGCCAACGCGACGCCGCCGATCACGGGCCGCACGCGTGCGGAGTTCCTGTCGTTCATGGAGGGCCTCGACCTCCTCGAACCGGGCGTCGACTCGTGCGCGCGCTGGCGGTTCCCGGAGGCCGAGCCGGTGCCGCAGCTCGGCGCGGTGGGCCGCAAGCCGTAGCGCCGGAGGCTAGCCCGGCTCCCCCGCCACCCCGGCCTCCCCCGCCACCACCAGGCCGACCGGCGGCACGATGGCCTGCGCGTCCACGCCCTCGCCGACCCAGAGGCCGATCAGGAGCGCGGCCGTGGCCTCCATGAGCCCGGCCCGGCCGAGGCCGCCCGCTTCGTAGGGCACGCAGCCGATGTCCCGCACCAGTGCGCGTACGACACCGAGCGCGTCCTCGTCGTCACCGCACACCGGCACCGCGAGGCGCCGCCCGTCGAACACGGGCGGCGCGAGCCGCCACACGCTGTCGTGGCACAGGTTGAACGCCTTCACCACGCGAGCCCCGGGCGCCGCCACGGCCAGCCGTTCGGCGGCGGACTCCGCGCCCCGCGTGAGCAGAGCGAAGCCCTCGCCCACGGGGTTGGAGCAGTCGATCAGGACCCGGCCGCGCAGGACGTCGGCGAGCCCGGCGGCGACGTCGGCCCCGACCGCGTACGGCAGCGCGTGCAGCACGGCGCCGTCCCCGAACTCGACGGCCGCCCGCAGCGGACCGTGCCCCACCGCACCGATCCGCCCCGCGAGCGCGGCCGCCCGCCCCTCGTCACGCCCGCCGACGAACACCTCGTGCCCGGCCCGGACCCACTGCGCACCCAGCGCGCCGGCCATGTTCCCGGCCCCGAGAATCCCTATCCGCATACGCGTCGCTCTCCCTCGTACATCCCCTGCACCGGCCCGTTGACCGGCAGTACGAGAACGACACTAGAAAGCCGCTCGGGCACCGATCGGTAAGTCTCGGCCCGCCTTCACCGCCGCACGCCCCCTCGGGCACCATGCGAAGCGTGACGCCCCACGACCCGCCCCGGACCGCACCCCGCGAACCCACCGGCCTCCTCGCCGACTGCCGCGCCCGCCTCGCCTTCGACCTGCTCGCCAACACCTGGAACGCGGTGACGCTCTGGGCCCTGCGGCACGGCCCCCTGCGCCCCCGCGAACTGCGCGACCACATCGGCGGCATCAGCCCCAAGATCCTCACGGAGACCCTCCGCCGCCTGGAGTACAACGGCCTCCTCACCCGCAGCGCCTACGCCGAGTCCCCACCCCGCGTCGAGTACGCCCTGACCGACCTCGGCCGCACCCTCATCGCCCCGATCGAGGCGTTCGGCGCATGGGCCCACGAACACGGCGACGAGGTCCTGGCGGCGCAGGACAGAGCCGAGGCCCCCCGAGGGGAACACCCCTACAACTACCCCTAGACGCGCACCAGTTGCCCCGGAACCACCTCAGGGTCCCCACCCCTCCCCAATGACGATCCGCCCCCACCCGCCCGCCGCGCAGGATGAGAGGGATCCCACCGTCACTCATCTCACCTGGAGCAGCTCATGCGTGTACGTGCCGGTCTCTCCGCCACGGTCGCCACTGCCGTCGTTCTCGGCCTCACGGCGGCCGCGGCGCCCGCCCTCGCGAGTGGTGGAGTCTCGGCGCCCGCCGCCGTCGCCGCGGACAGTCGGTCGGAGCCCGACGGCGCGGCGCTGCGTGCGGCCATCGACGGTCTTCCCGACGCCGACGCGACGGCCGCGCTGGTGCGGGTGCGGGGGAAGAAGACGTCGTGGCACGGGAGTTCGGGGGTCAGGGATCTGAAGTCGGGGCGAGAGGCGAACCCTGAGGGGCGATTCCGGGCCGGGTCCACCACGAAGGTGGTGACGGCGGCCGTGGTGCTGCAGCTCGCCGCCGAGGGCAGAGTCGACCTGAACGCGCCGGTGCAGCGCTATCTGCCCGACCTGTTCGCCGCGAACGCCGACGCCTTCCGCAAGCCCGTCTCCGTACGCCAACTCCTGAACCACAGCAGCGGGTTGCAGCCGGGGCGCTCGCTCGGCAACACCTTCGAGGCGCTGTACGCGAACCGCTTCGAGACGCTCACCCCGCAGGAGGTCGCCGTCACGTCGATCGCGAAGGGGCCCGCTCACGACCCGGGGGTCAAGCAGGAGTACCTGGGCATCAACTACACGCTGCTCGGGCTGCTCATCGAGAAGGTCACAGGGCACTCGTACGAGCAGGAGGCCACCCGGCGCGTACTCAAGCGGGCGGGCATGCGGCACTCCTCCTTCCCCGGCACGGACCCGCGCATCCACGGCCCGCACAACCGCGGCTACCAGGCCGTGGAGGAGCCCGGCGGCGGGACGCGCCTCGTCGACGTCACCGAGTGGAACCAGCGGGACCGGATGGCGGGCGGCGACATGATCTCCACGACGGCCGACCTGGAGCGGCTGACCGTCGCGCTGTTCCGCGGCAGGATCGTGCCGAAGCCGCAGTTGGAGGAGATGTTCACGGTGCCGAAGGGCATCGAGGGCGCCACGATGAGCGCGGGCCTGACGCGCTTCGAGGCGCCCGACGGGCGGGTCGTCTGGCTGAAGACCGGGGGGCGGCACGGCTACAACTCGATCCTCGCCGCCACCCGGAACCTGGACACCGTCCTCGTCTACTCGGTCAACTCCACCGACGCCAAGGGCCAGGACATGAACCCGGTCGCCCAGCGCATCGTGGGGGCGGCGATCGGGGACCCTCGCGGCTGACCCGCGCCGACCCATCGGACAGGCCCTAGGCGTTCGTCCCGCCGTCGACCGTGACCTCCGTGCCGGTGATGGTGCGCCCGCCGGGACCCACCAGGTGGGCCACCGTCGCCGCGATGTCGTCGGCGTTCGAGTAGTGGCCGAGGGCGGACATGCCGCGCTGGAAGTCGGCGGTGTCGCCGTCGGCCGGGTTCATGTCGGTGTCCGTCGAGCCGGGGTGCACGGCGTTGACCGTGATGCCGCGGGGGCCGAGTTCACGGGCGAGGGCCCTGGTGAAGCCGCTGAGGGCGGACTTGCTCATGGAGTACAGGACGATGCCGCCGAACGGCACCCGGTGCACGAGGTTCGTGCCGATGCTCACGATGCGCCCGCCCCGCGGCAGATGCGCGACGGCGGCCTGACCGGCGACGAAGGCCGCGCGGGCGTGGATCGCGAGGGTGCGGTCGAGCTCCTCCGGGGTGACGTCCTCGAACGGCCCGTACGGGTACACGCCCGCGTTGTTGACCAGGATGTCCAGGCGGCCCAGCTCCCGCGCCGCCCGCTCCACGGACTCCCGCACCGCGTCCGCGTCCGCCGCGTCGGCCTGGATGGCGAAGGCCCGCCGCCCCGCCGCCTCCACGTCGGCCACGACGGCCTCGGCCTTCGCCTTCCCGGCCGGGCTCACATAGGTGAACGCCACATCGGCCCCGTCCCGCGCGAGCCGCCGCACGATCGCCGCCCCGATCCCCCGGCTGCCGCCCGTCACCAGCGCGGCCTTGCCCAGCAGCTCAGTCATCCCCGACCCCGACTCTCGATCTTGTACGTACAGGTGTGCCGACCTCGGCCGCATTTCTGTGCCGATCGACACAGAAAACTTTCACACGGGCTCACCGGCACGTCAAGGCCTATATTTGTCAGTCGACACAGAAATTCGACGGGCACGGGGACCAGGGAGGCGGTAGTCGTGGCGGGACGCGGACGGCCCCGGGCGTTCGACCGGGAGACGGCCCTGCGCCGGGCCATGGAGGTGTTCTGGAGCCAGGGGTACGAGGCCACGTCGATGACAGACCTCACCTCCGCCATGGGCATCGCCTCGCCCAGCCTGTACGCCGCCTTCGGCTCCAAGGAGGCGCTGTTCCGGGAGGCGGTCTCGCTGTACAACGACACCGAGGGCTCCGCCATGGCCCAGATGGACGAACTCCCCTCGGCCCGGGCGGCGGTGGAGTCCGTGCTGCGCGAGAACGCGCGCGCGTACGCCGACGGCAGCAGCCCCAGCGGCTGCATGATCGTGCTCGCCGCCACCAACTGCTCGGCGGCGAACGCCCCCGTGTGGGAGCACCTGTCGGGCTGGCGGAAGGCGGGCGCGGAGACGGTGGCCCGCCGCCTGGACCGGGGCGTCCGCGAGGGCGAACTCCCCGCAGGCACCGACACCGAGGCCATGGCCGCCTTCTACACCACGGTCATCCAGGGCATGTCGGTCCAGGCCCGCGACGGGGCGACGAGCGCCGACCTGGACAAGACGGTGGACCGGGCGATGGCGGCCTGGGACGTGGTGGCCGCTCCGCCGCCCTGACCCACGTCATGCGGGGCATCGCCGGCCGAGGCGGGGGCCGGGGCCGGGCCAAGACGGGCCTGCGCGGGGCCTCTTCGGGGGCCGGTGCGGGGGCCGGTGCGGAGGCCGGTGCCGGGTATGGGGGAGAATCCCTCGGTTCACCTCTGTACCAGGAGATTCATGCACAAGCGTCTGCCCCTGCTCGCCGTCTGCCTCACGCTCGCCGTCTTCGGCGCCTCGGCATGCGGCTCGTCCGGGGACCGCGAGGCGAAGGCCTCGGCGACACCGACCGCCACGTCCGCCACATCCCCCTCGGCCGCCCCGTCCGGGAGCCCGTCCGCGTCCCCGGACGGAGCGCGCGGCCTCACGGAGGTGTCGGCCGCGTTCTACCTGAAGACCATCCGGGAGAACTACCCGGACCTGGACCGCGTCAGCGACGACGAACTCGTCGCCCACGGCAGCGCGCTCTGCGCCGCCCACGGGCAGGCCCTCGTCGACCAGGTCAAGAAGACCAAGCGGGAACTGAAGCTCGACGGGAAGCAGGCTTCGCGGATCCTCGGTACCGCGCACGGCAGTTGCGGCCGGGACTCGCTCGGCTGACACCCGGAGGGCCGGGGCCGTCCCGATGTCGGGGCGGGTCCGCCCTACAGCCCCGCCAGGGAGTTCCACCGCTTCGCGAACTCGGTGCGCTCCCCCGAGGTGATGTCCCGCGCGATCGCGAGCCGCTTGCGCATGCCGTCGTCCGGGAAGATCAGCGGGTCGTCGGCGAGCGCCGCGAGTTCCTTGTCCTTGGACGAGGCGAGGACGTCGCGGGCCGCGGGCACGGGGCAGACGTAATTGACCCAGGCGGCCAGCTCGGCGGCGACCTCGGGCTCGTAGTAGTGGTCGATCAGCCGCTCGGCGTTGGACTTGTGGCGGGCGAGGTTCGGGACCATCAGGGACTCGGCCCACAGCTCCGCGCCCTCCTCGGGGACGACGAACTCGATGTCCGGGTCGTCGGCGCGGAGCTGGATGACATCACCGCTGTAGGCCTGGCAGGCGAGGACGTCGCCGCTGGAGAGGTCCTTGATGTAGTCGTTGCCGGTGAAGCGGCGGATGTGGTGGCTGTCGACGAGCTTCTCGACCCGGTCGCACATCCGGTGGAAGTCGTCCGCGGTCCACCGCGTGACGTCGACCCCGTCCCCCTGCATGAGCAGCGCGAACGCCTCGTCGAGGCCGGAGAGCAGCGTGACCCGCCCCTTGAGGTCGCCCGCCCACAGGTCGGACACGTGCCGGATCTCCCGGCCGAGCCGCTTCTTGTTGTACGCGATGCCGGTGATCCCCGACTGCCACGGCACCGTGAACTTGCGGCCCCGGTCGAAGCTGGGCGAGCGCAGCAGCGGGTCGAGGTACTTGGTGACGTGGGGCTGCCGGGCCCGGTCCATCTCCTGCACCCAGCCGAGGCGCACGAAGCGGGCGCACATCCAGTCGCTGATGACGATGAGGTCGCGGCCGGTCTCCTGGTGGTTCATCAGGGACGGGCTGATCTTGCCGAAGAACTCGTCGTTGTCGTTGATCTCCTCCGTGTAGCGCACGTCGATCCCGGTGCGCTTCTCGAAGGCCTCCAGCGTGGGCCGCTTCGACTTGTCCTGGTCGTCGGTGTCGATGTAGAGCGGCCAGTTGGCGAAGGTCACCTTCCGGTCCGTGCGCGAGCGGTCGGCGGCGCCGCGCTCGTCGGGCGCGATGTACGCGGCCGGGACCCCGCAGCCGGTGGCGAGCGCCGCCACCCCGGCGGCGGTCGCACCGCCGCCCAGGGCGCGCAGCAGGGACCGGCGGGACACGGAGGCTACGGAGGCTTTCGGGTTCGCTCGCACCTCGGCAGCATGCACGGGCGCGCGGGGGCCGGGCAATGGACGGTGCGTCGGGGCGGGGGCGGCGCGGCCCGACAGGCTGTCGGGCCGCGCGGGGTCCGTCAGCGGCCCGGGGCGAGCCACCCCGCCAGGTCCGACGCCGTCACCCGGGTCAGGGGCGCCTCGTCGAGCGGCCCGGGGAAGAGCCGGTACGCCGTGCCGGACGCCGCTCGCTCCGCCCCGGCCAGGTCGCCGTGCACGAGGGCGACCAGCGCGCGACTGCCCGCCAACTCCGGCTCCGCGCAGAGCACATCGGGCTCCCACGCGTCCCGGACGCGCACCGCGAAGTCGGCGCGCGGCTCGTCCTCCTCCCGGCGGTAGCCCCACAGGACATGGCCGCGTCCGCGCACCAGGACGTCGCCGTCGGTGCGGGCCGCCGCCGTCCAGCAGGCCAGGTCCCACAGCGTGGCCCGGCCTCCGGCCTCGAACGTGTCGACCAGGTCGTGCCCGGCGCGGGCGAGCGCCGCGCGGTGCCGCCAGACGCTGTGGTTGCCGTCGCCCGTGGCCAGCGTGAGGTCGGCCCACCAGGCTCGGCGCGAGCGCAGGTCGACGATCATCGGGACGCGCAGCGCCGCCTCGCCCGCGAGGTCGAACCGCTGTCGCACGGTGCGCGGGTCGTAGCGGACGCGCTCCTGCCGCGCCGGGTCGACGGCCATGAACCCGGCGAAGGCGTCCGGGAGTTCGTCGAAGGGCACGTTGTTGTACGACAGGACGGCGGGCACGACGAACCGCACCCCGGCCTTGGTGAGCCGCGGCAGGTCCAGGTCCAGGTACTCGGTGGCGCCGTGCGGCGCGGGCGCCGACGTCAGGTCCCCCGAGTGCACCGCGGCACCACCCGCGTACTCCAGCTGCGTGTAGTCGCACAGCCCGACGAACCGCCAGGCGTCGTCGAACAGCGCCACGGACAGGTCGAGGTCGACCCGCACACCCTTGGGCTGCTGCCAGTGCAGAAACAGCCGCACCCGCTCACCGGCCGCGGGCATGGGCAGCGAGCTGCCGCGCGGCACGGACACGAGCGACACCGCGGAGGCGCGCTCGGCGAACGGCACGGGCAGATCGACGAGGGCGGCGTCGAGCACGGCGATGTCGTACGGCTCGTCCGAACGCACCGGCCCCTTGCCGGTGCCGGACGATTTCAGCCCGTCCGGCGTTCGAGGACGAGCCGCGGAGCGGCGATCAGCAGGGTCCAGGGGCGGCAGCCCCTGGTCACGGGAAGGGGCGGGACTGGGGAAGCCCCCGGCAGGGCCACCCGCCGCGAGCCGCCGCACCGCCTCCGCCTCGATGAGCTCCGCGGCCCGCGCCGCCACCCGGGCGGGCAGCGGCGGCCGGTGATCGTCGACGGCGTACCCCTTGGTCACGCGCCCGCGCGGAAAGAACACTCGCCGCCCCCCGGGCTCCGCGCGCACCTTCATCCGCCCGTACGCCCCGAGCAGCGGCCCCACACCGGCCCGCGGCAGAGCGTGCGCCAGCGCGTCGCCGACCTCCTCGGGCAGCGTCGTCTCGCCCGACCGTGCCAGCAACACGTCGAGCCGACGGAGGAGTTCACCGGGCCGACCGCGCAGCAGCGCGGTGGCGGCCGTGGTGTCCCAGCGGGCGAGGGCCGCCTCGACGCGCCCCTGCCAGCCGACGTGGCGCAGCCGATCCCCGTCCAGACGTATGCCGTCGTGCCGGGCGGCCTCGGCGAGCAGCACCTCGGTGAGCGCGGGGTCGTCGAGCCGGGTGCCGCGCAGGACGGCGAAGGCGAGCGCGGCACGGGGGTGCCGTCCGGCCCGCGCGCCCCCCTCGAAGGGATGCAGGACCTCACCGACGCGCTTCCAGGCGCCGGGGTACCGGGCGAAGTCCTCACAGAGGCTGTCGAGCCCGAACGTGTCGAGCAGGGCGAGCAGTTCGCGCCGCAGCGGGCGGGACACCCGCCGCAGGCGCGGCAGTTCGAGCAGGTCGGGGTCGCCGCCGGAGCGGACCACGAGCAGGCGCAGCACGTCGGTGGCCGTGTTCGCGTACCGGGCGACGAGCGGCCGCGTGGCCGGGTCGTCCAGGAGCGGCGCGAGGGCGAGGGCCTTGCTCTCCCGCAGGGGTATCTCGTCCGGCAGCCAGCCGAGGTCACCGCTCGCCCCGCCGGCCGCGCGGACCCCATCCGCGCGGACCCCGCCCGCATGGACCCCGCCCGTGTGGGCCCGCGCAAGCAGCAGCACCAGGTCGTCGTGGTCCTGCGGGTTCAGCGGAGTCCGGCGGGCGAGCAGCGCGGCGAGCTCCGCCGTCTCGTCGCCGGGCGCGCCCAGGCGCAGGGCGCGCAGGATGTCGCCGCCGTCGCCCGCGGGGGTGTCCCCGGTGTCGATCCAGGGGTCGGTGGGTCCGTCGGTCTCGTAGCGCTTCTCGCAGATCGGGCAGGCGTACCAGACGCAGCAGTCGTCGCAGCAGCCCCAGTCCTGGGCCACGCCGTGGCAGTTGTCGCACACCAGATGCGCGCAGGGCGCGAGGGCGCGCACCCGCGCCTTGGTGCCCGCGCAGTTCATGCAGGGCTGGTGCGGCTGGGCGGCGAGGTGGGCGACGACGAGGCTGGTGTAGCGGTCGTACGCGTGCTGGTAGGGGATCTCCTCGGGGAACCGCGCGAACAGCGGGGCGTGGTGGCGGTCGGAGCCCATCTGGGCGTCGACGTCCGCGAGCAGCCGCATGCCGGTCACGGCGAGTTCGGCGGCGGACAGATCCGTGAGAGCGCGCCGCAGCGGGGCGGTCAACAGATGTCCGCGGTCGGCGAGTTCGGCTTCGAGGACGACCACGGCGGCCTCGGTCACCGCGGACCTTCCGGCGCCGGAAGGCACGTACACACTCTGCCGGCGGCGCAGCAGCAGCGCGGCGAGGTCGTCGGTCGTCGTCATCAGGTCACACCCCCGTAGTACAAGCAGAAGCGGGGGCGGAGAGTGTGTGCGCTACGGATCTTTTTGCAGAAGAAAGGGAGAAGGAAGCACACAACGGGAGCCGCCCCCGCGTACGCAACGGTACGCGGGGGCGGCTCCCGAAGGCACCCGAATTAACCCTCGATGGACGTCATCACGTGCTTGATGCGCGTGTAGTCGTCGAAGCCGTACGCCGAGAGGTCCTTGCCGTAGCCGGACTTCTTGAAGCCGCCGTGCGGCATCTCCGCGACCAGCGGGATGTGGGTGTTGATCCACACGCAGCCGAAGTCGAGGGCCTTGGACAGGCGCATCGCGCGGGCGTGGTCCTTGGTCCACACCGAGGAGGCGAGGGCGTAGTCGACTCCGTTCGCGTAACTGATGGCCTGGGCCTCGTCCGTGAAGGACTGGACGGTGATGACGGGGCCGAAGACCTCGTTCTGGATGATCTCGTCGTCCTGCTTGAGGCCGGAGACGACGGTCGGCGCGAAGAAGTAGCCCTTCTCGCCGACCCGCTGGCCGCCCGCCTCGACCTTGGCGTGCGCGGGCAGCCGGTCGATGAAGCCGGTGACCTGCTTCAGCTGGTTGGCGTTGTTGAGGGGGCCGTAGAGCACGTCCTCGTCGTCCGGCTGGCCGGTCTTGGTGTCGGCGGCGGCCTTGGCGAGGGCGGTCACGAACTCGTCGTGGATGGACTCGTGGACGAGCACACGCGTGGCGGCCGTACAGTCCTGGCCCGCGTTGAAGAAGCCCGCGACCGAGATGTCCTCGACGGCCTTGGCGATGTCGGTGTCCTCGAAGACCACGACGGGCGCCTTGCCGCCGAGCTCCAGGTGGACCCGCTTGAGGTCCTTGGAGGCGGACTCGGCGACCTGCATGCCGGCGCGCACGGAGCCGGTGATGGAGGCCATGGCGGGGGTCCGGTGCTCGACCATCGCGCGGCCGGTGTCACGGTCGCCGCAGATGACGTTGAAGACGCCGGGCGGCACGATCGAGCCGATGATCTCGGCCATCAGGACCGTCGACGCGGGGGTCGTGTCGGACGGCTTGAGGACGACGGTGTTGCCCGCGGCGAGCGCCGGGGCGAACTTCCACACGCCCATCATCATGGGGTAGTTCCACGGCGCGACCTGCGCGCAGACGCCGATGGGCTCGCGGCGGATGATGGAGGTCAGACCCTCCATGTACTCGCCGGCGGCGCGCCCTTCGAGCATCCGGGCCGCGCCCGCGAAGAAGCGGATCTGGTCGACCATGGGCGGGATCTCCTCGGACCGCGTGAGTCCGATCGGCTTGCCCGTGTTCTCCACCTCGGCCGCGATCAGCTCCTCGGCGCGCTCCTCGAACGCGTCGGCGATCTTCAGCAGGGCCTTCTGGCGCTCGGCGGGCACCAGGTCGCGCCAGGCCGGGAACGCGTCGGCGGCGGCCTTCATGGCGGCGTCGACGTCGGCCTGGCCCGACAGCGGGGCCACCGCATACGCCTCGCCGGTCGCCGGGTTGATCACCTCGGTGGTCCGCCCGTCGGCCGCGTCCCGGAATTCGCCGTTGATGTAGTTGCGCAGACGGCGCAGCTCGGTGGTCACTGCCAAGCCCTCCTGTCCAGTGGATGAGACACCCACCCTAGTCGTTGTACCGACGCTTTCAACATACCCAGCCGCCCATATCTGCGAAATCCGTGTCCATGGAGTTGTCGGACAACGAATTTCATCGCTCCGGGCTTGCGGAACAGACGAGACGTCGTGCACAGTGAAGTCGTGGCAAGTCGAAGCGCAGACCCCAGCAGCTCCCGCGGTGGCGGCGGCCCGTCGATCGACGCCGTCTCCCTGGCGATCATCGAGCAGCTCCAGGAGGACGGCCGCCGTCCGTACGCCGCCATCGGCAAGGCCGTCGGCCTCTCCGAGGCGGCCGTGCGCCAGCGGGTGCAGAAGTTGCTCGACCAGGGTGTGATGCAGATCGTGGCCGTGACGGACCCGCTCACCGTGGGCTTCCGGCGCCAAGCGATGGTCGGGATCGACGTCGAGGGCGACGTGGACCCGGTCGCGGACGCCCTGGCCGCCATGCCGGAGGCGGAGTACGTGGTGATGACCGCGGGCTCGCACGACCTCCTGGTCGAGATCGTCTGCGAGGACGACGACCACCTGCTCGAAGTCATCAACAAGCGGATCCGCGCGCTCCCCGGCGTGCGCTCCACCGAGAGCTTCGTCTACCTCAAGCTCAAGAAGCAGACCTACATGTGGGGAACCCGATAGCCGTGAGCACCAAGGACCTCAGCCGGACCGCCTACGACCACCTGTGGATGCACTTCACCCGCATGTCGTCGTACGAGAACGCGCCCGTTCCCACCATCGTGCGTGGCGAAGGGACCTACATCTACGACGACAAGGGCAAGAAGTACCTCGACGGCCTCGCCGGCCTGTTCGTGGTCCAGGCAGGACACGGCCGCCGCGAGCTGGCCGAGGTCGCCGCCAAGCAGGCCGCCGACCTCGCCTTCTTCCCCATCTGGTCGTACGCCCACCCCAAGGCCGTCGAGCTGGCGGAGCGCCTCGCCCACCACGCCCCCGGCGACCTGAACAAGGTCTTCTTCACCACCGGCGGCGGCGAGGCCGTCGAGACCGCGTGGAAGCTGGCGAAGCAGTACCACAAGCTCACCGGCAACCACACGAAGTACAAGGTCATCTCGCGCGCGGTCGCCTACCACGGCACCCCGCAGGGCGCCCTGTCCATCACCGGACTCCCCGCCCTGAAGGCTCCGTTCGAGCCGCTGGTCCCGGGCGCCCACAAGGTCCCGAACACCAACATCTACCGCGCCCCGATCCACGGCGACGACCCCGAGGCCTTCGGCCGCTGGGCCGCCGACCAGATCGAGCAGGAGATCCTGTTCGAGGGCCCCGAGACGGTCGCCGCCGTCTTCCTGGAGCCGGTGCAGAACGCGGGCGGCTGCTTCCCGCCGCCCCCCGGGTACTTCCAGCGGGTCCGCGAGATCTGCGACCAGTACGACGTGCTGCTCGTCTCGGACGAGGTCATCTGCGCCTTCGGCCGCCTCGGCACGATGTTCGCCTGCGACAAGTTCGGCTACGTCCCCGACATCATCACCTGCGCCAAGGGCATGACCTCGGGCTACTCCCCGATCGGCGCCGCGATCGTCTCGGACCGCATCGCCGAGCCGTTCTACAAGGGCGACAACACCTTCCTGCACGGCTACACCTTCGGCGGCCACCCGGTCTCCGCAGCCGTCGGCCTCGCCAACCTCGACCTGTTCGAGCGCGAGGGCCTCAACCAGCACGTGCTCGACAACGAGGGCGCCTTCCTGAGCACCCTCCAGAAGCTGCACGACCTGCCGATCGTCGGCGACGTCCGCGGCAACGGCTTCTTCTACGGCATCGAGCTGGTCAAGGACAAGGCCACCAAGGAGTCCTTCACGGACGAGGAGTCGGAGCGCGTGCTCTACGGCTTCGTCTCCAAGAAGCTCTTCGAGTACGGCCTGTACTGCCGCGCCGACGACCGCGGTGACCCGGTCATCCAGCTGTCGCCGCCGCTGATCTCCGACCAGTCGACGTTCGACGAGATCGAGGGCATCGTGCGGCAGGTCCTGACGGAGGCCTGGAGCAAGATCTGAGCCGCCGCGGACCTTTCGGGTCCGCCACGCCCCGCCCCGTGACCGGCCCGGGTGCACCCATCCGAGTGAGATGGGCGCACCCGGGCCGCGTCCTTGTCCGGCCCCCGGCGCCGAATCCTTAGCGTGCCCAGTGACCGATCGGCCCAGCCTTCGTTCCCCCGTACGGGGGAGGCAATCTGATCTGAACCGAGGTGTACGCCATGGTGGCCCCGCCGGACAACGACGTGCTGTGGGCACGCGCCCTGCACGTCACACTCAACGGATCCCCCGCACTCACCGGCGTCTCGCTCGGTGTCCGCGAGGGCGAGATCCTGGCCGTCGGCGGCCCGCGCGGCAGCGGCAAGACCACGCTCCTGCGCTGCCTGTCCGGGCAACTCCTGGCCCACCGGGGCGAGGTGTGGTTCAACTCCGCGCCCGTGCACACCATGGGCCCGCTCGCCCGCGAACGGCTGCGCCGCGACAAGTTCGGCTGGATCGACCCCGAGCCCCGGCTCGTCCCCGAACTCAACGCCTGGGAGAACGCCGCCCTCGGCCTGATGCTGCGCGGCGGCGCCCGGCGCGGCGCCCGCACCGCCGCCCACGAGTGGCTGGAACGCCTCGACATCGGCGACTGCGCCCGCAAACGCCCGCACGACCTCACCCAGGCGGAACGCCAACGCGTCTGTGTGGCCCGCGCCCTGGCCTGCGCGCCGTCCGTGCTCTTCGCCGACGAACCCACCGCGCCGCTGCACCGCGCCGACCGCGCACACGTCCTGCGCACCCTGACGACGGCGGCCCGCTCGCACGGCATCACCGTCGTCCTCGCCACCCATGACGCCGAGGTCGCGTCCCTCGCCGACCGCACGGTGACGCTGCTCGACGGGCGGCGCGTGCACACGGTGCACCTGCCGGGCGACGAGGCGAGAACCGCCGGACGCACCGGAGCGGCGAGTTCCCGCGTCGCCGCCGCTCCCACCGACACGGCCACCCCCACCGACTCCGACACGGAAGGCCGGGCCGCGTGCTCGCTCTCCGCCTAGCCCGCGGCTCCCACCCCCTGGTCCAGCTGCGCAGGCTCCTGGTCGCCGCCGCGGCGGCCGGAACCGGCTTCCTGCTCCTGTGCGCCCTCGGGTACGCGATGAGTCACGCCGGGTCCACCGGCGCCCTGCTCCGGCTCGCCTGGTGCGCCGCCCCGCTCGCCGCCACTGTCTACTTCGCCGTCGCCGTGGCCCGCACCGACCCCGGCACCAGGCCGCGCCCCGGCCTCGCCTCCATCGGGCTCGGGCCCGGCCGCCTCATGGTCATCTCCGCCATGACCACGGCCGTGGCCTGCACGCTCGGCTCCATGCTCGCGCTGCTGTTCTTCCTGCATCTGCGCGGCGACCTGACGGGCCTGCCGTTCGACGGCGCCGCGGCCGAACTCCTCGCCGCCGACCGGCCGTTGCCGCTCGCCGCCGCCCTGACCCTGCTCGCGCTCGCGCCGCTCGCCGCGTCCGTGGCCAGCGCCGTCGCGCTGCGCCCGCGCCGGGCGCGGCCCGGATCCGACGCGGCACCCGACGCCGAACCCGCCCCCGACACCGACCCGTCCGCCCTGGCGCCCCCCGCCGCCGCGCCCGGCGGCCTGCCCTGGGGCGTCGCGCTGTTCGCCGCCGGGCTCGCCGCCGAGACGTACGCGAGCAGCGCCGACGACGGCTCGGGCCCGCGCCTGCCCGGCGGGCTCGCGGGCAGCCCCGTCGGCGCGCTCGCGGGATGGGGGCTCACCGCCCTCGGCCTCGCCCTCGCCGGGCCCGCGTTGACCCATCTGTGCGGGCGGATCCTCCAGGCCGTGCGGCCCGGGGCGCTGCGGCTGCTCGCGGGGCGCGTGCTCCAGCAGGAGGCGCGGCGGATCGGACGGCCGCTCGGCGTGGTGTGCGCGGTGGCGTCGGGCGCGTACGCGGCCCGCACCCTGTACGCCGACACGGCGGGCGGCGGCTCGGACATCGGCCCGCTCACCACGCTCGGCGCCGTGGTCGTCGCGGGCTGCGCCGTCCTGACCCTGGCCACGGCCGCGATCGAGGCGCGGCACGCCCGGGCCGACACGACGGCGGCGCTGCTGCGGCTCGGGGCGCCCGCGGCGCTGCTCCGGGGGTGCGCGGCACTGCGGGCCGGGGCGCTGCTCGCGGTGTTCGGGCCGGTGACGTGGCTGGTGGCGGAGGTGTCGGCGATGCCGCTCGTGCGCTGAGCGGTGCCGCTCGGACGCTCCGGGGCGACCACGGATCGGGCGCTCTCGAAAACTCGTACAAGAATTTTTGCGAAGGGCGATGAGTTCCGCTCCCCGGGGCCGTCTAATCCTCCGTAAGACGCACACAGGCGCTTACAAGAGGCACACACCCCACGGGAGACGCACATGTACCAGCAGATGATCTTCGTGAACCTGGCCGTGAACGACGTCGAGGCCTCCAAGAAGTTCTTCACCAGCCTCGGTTACGAGCTCAACCCCGAGTTCTCGACGGACGACACCGCCTGCGTGAAGATCAGCGAGACGATCGTCGCGATGATGCTCAGCAAGTCGCACTACGCGCAGTTCACGACGAAGGAGATCGCCGACGCCACGAAGACCAGCGAGGTCCTCGTGGGCCTGAGCGCCGAGAGCCGCGAGGCCGTGGACACGCTCGTCGACAAGGCGGTCGCCGCGGGCGCCACGGAGGGCAAGACCCAGGACTACGGCTTCATGTACGGCCGGGCGTTCGACGACCTGGACGGTCACACCTGGGAGGTCATGTGGATGGACCCGACGCAGGCCGAGGGCTGACCCGAAGCCGCCTCCCAGGGGTGCTTAGCATGGGCGGATGCTGCCCTCCGAAGCATCCGCCCCGCACCCCGGCGACCGTGAGATCGAGACACTCACCAAGTTCGACGAGGTCGTCGCGGCGGGCGGTTCGCTCGCCGGACACCGCGTCCAGGCCGTCGACCTGACGGGCCGTACGGCCGCGTTGCTCACCGCGGACACCACGGGTGCCGTCTTCCTCGGCTGCCCCATGGAGGAGGACGCCGCCGCGCGCGTCCGGGCCTCTGGGGCACTGGTCTTCCCGCCCGCCCCCGGACTGCCCTTCGACCCCTACCGAGGGCTCCTGTACACACCGGACGAGCTGTTCGCGGGGCTCGCCGACGGGGGGTACGAGGCGACGCCGGACGCCCGCGCGTACGCCTGGTTCCAGCGGACCAAGGCCGACGGGGACGTCTTCGCCTCGATGCTGCGCGCCGTGCACGACGACTCCCTCTCCGACGCCCTCGACGAACTCCTGCACGGGCAGCGGGTGGTGGGCGTCATGGGCGGGCACGCGATGGCCCGGGGCACGGACGAATACGCGGGGGCCGCGCGGCTCGGGCGGCAGCTCACGCGCGACGGGTTCACGGTGGCCACCGGGGGCGGACCCGGGGCCATGGAGGCGGCCAACCTCGGGGCGTACGCGGCGCCGCACGACGACGCGATGCTCGACGAGGCGCTCGCGATCCTCGCCAAGGAGCCGTCGTTCACCCCGTCGGTCACGCACTGGGCGCGGGCCGCCTTCCAGGTGCGCGAGCTGTGGCCGTCCGGCGGCGCCTCCGTCGGCATCCCCACGTGGTTCTACGGCCACGAGCCCCCGAACGCCTTCGCCTCGCACCTGGCCAAGTACTTCGCCAACGCCACCCGCGAGGACGGTCTGCTCGCCCGGTCCAACGCGGGCGTCGTCTTCCTGCCGGGCGCCGCGGGCACCGTCCAGGAGATCTTCGACAACGCGACGCCCAACTACTACGAGTCCCGCGGCGGCCCCACCCCCATGGTCCTGGTCGACACCCACCACTGGACCCACCACCTCCCGGCCTGGCCCCTCCTCAAGTCCCTGGCGGCGGGCCGTGAGATGGAGTCGCGGATCGCGTTGGTGGGGGATGTGGCAGCGGCGGCGACAGCGCTGGCCGACCTCGGGGGTCCTGCGTAGCTCAGCCGGTCCCGCTGGTGGCCCCACCCGCGGCCTCGGTCCCAGCGTTCACCCGAACGAGGCCCGCTCCAGCCAGAACTCCAGCAACTCCCGGTCCCCCAGCACCTCGACGCGCCCGGAGTCCAACCCCCGCCGCCGGTAGAAGGCGAGCAGAACCTCCGTGAGCGGCCCCCGAACGGCGACGTCGGCCTTCTCATGGGCCCGCCGCCACACGACCCCCTCCTCGGCCAACTCCACCACCCACTCCGCCTCCAGCGAAGCCTCCGTGTCCACCGCGTGGAGATGAATGGTCCGCCCACCCCCGCGCAACTCCGCCGCGTTGTCGGACAGATCGGTCCGCTGGACGTACTGCACGATCTCCAGCCACTCGTCGATCGCGTCGGCGGCGACCTCGGGCGCGACGACGTACTCGACGCCCGCGGCGATCGCCGCGTCGGCCCGGTGCACGGCCACCTCGTGGGTCATCCGGCGCGCCCAGAACCCGGCGGTGTGCTCCGCCGCCCACGTCCAGACGGAGGTCTCCGCCGTGGCACCCGCGAAGGCCGTGTCGATCAGCTCCGCCGTCTCGGCGAGCCACGCGTCGAGGGCGGCGGGGTCGTCGCCCTCGGGGCCCCTGAAGTCCGGGACGTCCGACTCGGGGACGTTCTTCTCGGCCCGGGTCCGCACATGGGCCTCGACCCACCGCACGGCGCCGCCGGTGTGCCGGGCCAGCTGCCCGAGGGTCCACTCGGGGCAGGTCGGCACGGTGGCCGACAGGTCGGCACCGGCCAGCGTCTCCCTGAGCAGGGCCAGTTGGCGGCCGACTTCTGCGCGGTAGCGGTCGTAACCAAGTCTCGTCATGGCCGAACCATAGATCGGCGTCCGCGCTGATGGCAGCCTCATTTCCGGCATCGCGGGCCCGCCCCCGGGCGCACCCTCGGCGCACCCCCGCCGGGCCCGCCCCGGCCGCCCGTCAGCCGAGGACCACCACGTCACCGGAGTCGAAGGCGACCCCCACCGTCTCCCCCACAGCGGGCGCGTGCCGCAGCGCGCACGCCGCTTCGAGCCTCGGCCCGCCCAGGGGCTCCAACTGGAGGGCGACGTGTGTGCCGCGGAACGTACGCGCGGCGACCACGCACGCGAGCCCGTCCCGCGCCCCCACGAGCCGCACCCCGGCGGGCCGTACGAGCAGCCGGCACGTGCCCTCCCGGGTTCCTTCGGGCACCGGGACCTTCCCCCACACCGTGTCCGCCGCCTCGCCGGTGACGGTCGCGTCGACCACGTTGTCGAAGCCGAGGAAGCGGGCCACGAACTCGTCGGCGGGGTTCCGCCACACCTCAAGGGGCGTGCCGGACTGGGCGATCCGCCCGTCCCGCATCACCACGACCCGGTCGGCGAGCGCGAACGCCTCGCCCTGGTCGTGCGTGACGGCGAGCACGGTGGTGCCCAGCTCGTCGAAGAGTTCGCGGAGCTCTACGACGAGGCGTTCGCGCAGGGAGCGGTCGAGCTGGCCGAGCGGTTCGTCGAGCATCAGGAGGCGGGGGCGCGGCGCGAGCGCGCGGGCGAGCGCGACGCGCTGTTGCTCGCCGCCGGACAGCGCGGACACGGCCCGCTTCTGCGCGCCGGGCAGCCCCACCAGGTCGAGCAGCTCGGCGACCCGCTGGGCTTGTTCGGCGCGTGGGACGCCGTGCATGCGCAGGCCGAAGGCGACGTTCCCCGCCACGTCCCGCTGCGGGAAGAGCTGGTGGTCCTGGAACATCAGGCCGACGCCCCGCTTGTGCGCGGGCACCCCGCTCTGGTCGCGCCCGCCGAGTACGACCCGCCCGCTGTCCATGCCCTGGAGCCCGGCCACGACCCGCAGCAGCGTCGACTTGCCGCTGCCGCTCGGCCCGAGCACGCACACGATCTCGTGCTCGGCGACGTCGAGGCCGACGCCGTCCAGGGCCGCGCCAGCCCCGAACCGCACCGTCACGTCCTCCAGGCGCAGCAGCGCCTCGGCGGCGGCCCCGGCCGCCCCGGACTTCGCCCGCGTGGCCGTCATCAGAACTCTCCCGTCGTACGTTCCGTACGCAGCCGCTCCAGGAGCAGCAGCGACACCGCACACACCAGCATCAGAATCGTCGACAGGGCCATCGCCTGCCCGTAGTTGAGGTCACCGGCGCGCCCGAGCAGCCGTGCCACGGCGACCGGCAGCGTCGGGTTGTCAGGACGGGCGATGAACACCGTGGCGCCGAACTCGCCGAGCGACACCGCGAAGGCGAAGCCCGCCGCGATCAGCAGCGCCCGCCTGACCAGCGGGAAGTCGACCTCTCGCCAGGCCCGCAGCGGCGACGCCCCGAGCACGGCCGCGGCCTCGCGCAGCCGCCCGTCCACCGCGCGCAGGACGGGCAGCATGGTGCGGACGACGAACGGCACGCCCACCAGCGCCTGCGCGAGCGGCACCAGGAACCAGGACGCCCGCAGGTCGAGGGGCGGCTCGTCCAGCGTGATCAGGAAGCCGAAGCCGACGGTCACCGCGGACACGCCGAGCGGCAGCATCAGGAGCGCGTCGAACCCGCGCACGAGCCGCCCCGCACGCCGGGTGAGCGCGGCCGCCGCGAGTCCGCCGATGACGACCGCGATGGCCGTGGCCACGACCGCGTACCGGAGGGAGTTCCCGATGGCGTCGATGGCCGGGACGAGGAACGCCCCGCCGTCGGCCGACCGCAGCGTCTCGTAGTACAGGAACCCGAATCCGTCGGGTCCGTCGAACGACCGCTGCACCAGGACACCGAGCGGCAGCAGGATCAGCAGGGCGACGGTCAGGAGCACGAAGCCGAGCAGGCTCCACTGTCCGGCGCCGCGCGGCCGCCGGACCGTCGCGGACGCGTCCACCAGCTTCAGCGCGCTCTCGCGCCTGCGCACGGTCCAGGCGTGCACGGCGAGGACCGCGCCGACGGCCGCGAACTGCACGAGCGTGAGGACGGCGGCGGTCGGCAGGTCCAGGAGCTGCGCCGTCTGCCGGTAGATCTCGACTTCGAGGGTCGAGTACGCCGGTCCGCCGAGGATCTGGACGACACCGAACGACGTGAACGTGAACAGGAAGACCATCAGCGCGGCCGCCGCGACGGCGGGCGCGAGCGCGGGCAGCGTCACCGTCCGCCAGGCCCGCGCGCGGGACGCGCCGAGCATCCGCGCGGCCTCCTCCTGACGCGGGTCGAGCTGCGCCCAGAGCCCGCCGACGGTGCGCACGACGACGGCGTAGTTGAAGAAGACGTGCGCGAGCAGGATCGCCCACACCGTGGTGTCCAGGCGCATCCCCCACAGCTCGTCGAAGAGGCCGCCGCGTCCGATGAGGGCGAGGAAGGCCGTGCCCACGACGACGGTCGGCAGCACGAAGGGCACCGTGACGACCGCCCGCAGCACCTGCTTGCCCCTGAATTCGAAGCGCGCGAAGACATACGCGCCGGGGAGCGCGACGAGGAGCGTGAGCGCGGTCGACGCGAGCGCCTGCCAGGTGGTGAACCACAGCACCTGCTGGATGTCGGACTGCCCGAGGACCTCGGTGATCCGCCCGAACCGCCAGCTCCCGTCCGGCTTCAGGCCACGCGCGACGATCGCGGCGACGGGGTAGGCGAAGAAGACGCCGAAGAACGCGACGGGCAGGGCCATGAGACCGAGCCGCGCCGCGCTTCCGCGCCACCCGCCGGAAAGACCCTTGCGGGCCTTCCCGGAACGGGACTCGGCTACTTCAGAACGAGCGAGGTCCACGACTTGACCCACTGCTCACGGTTGTCGGCGATCTTCTTGGGGGCCATGGTCTGCGGCTTGTCGACCGTCACGCCGAACTTGCGGAACAGCTCGGGCGTCTGCGCGGCCTCCCGCACCGGGTTCACGAACATCTGGAGCGGCATGTCGTCCTGGAACTTCTTGCTGATCATGAAGTCGAGGAGCGCCTTGCCGCCCTTCTCGTTCTTCGCGCCCTCGAGCAGGCCCGCGTACTCGACCTGGCGGAAGCAGGTGCCGGTGGCGACGCCCGTCGGGGCCTCCTTGGGCTGCGGCTTGGCGTAGAGGACCTCGACGGGCGGCGACGAGGCGTACGACACGACGAGCGGCCGGTCGCCCTTGACCTTCTTGCCGCCGGCCGAGCCGGAGAACTCCTCGTTGTAGGCCTGCTCCCAGCCGTCGACGACCTTGACGCCGTTGGCCTTCAGCTTCTTCCAGTACGACTCCCAGCCGTCGTCGCCGTACTTCGCCGCGGTGCCGAGCACGAAGCCGAGGCCGGGCGAGGACGTCGAGGCGTTCTCGGTGACGAGGAGGTTCTTGTACTGCGGCTTGATCAGGTCGTCGAGCGTCTTCGGCGGCGCCAGCTTCTTGTCGGCGAAGTACTTCTTGTCGTAGTTCACGCAGATGTCGCCGGAGTCGATGGGCGTGACGCGCTTCTCGCCCCCGGCGAGCCGGTACTGCGGCAGGATCAGGTCCGCGCCCTTGGCCTCGTACGACGCGAAGACGTCGTTGTCGAGGGCCCGCGAGAGCAGGGTGTTGTCGACGCCGAAGAAGACGTCGCCCTGCGGGTTGCCCTTGGACAGGATCGCCTTGTTCACGGCCTGCCCGGCGTCGCCGTCCTCCAGGACGCGGACCTTGTAGCCGGAGGTCTTCTCGAAGTCCTTCAGGACGCTCTTGGAGACGTTGAAGGAGTCGTGTGTCACGAGGGTCACGGACTTGGAGTCCGAGGCCTTGGAGCCGCTGTCCGAGCTGCACGCGGTGACCGCGACGAGCCCGAGGCCCACGGCGGCGGCCGTGACCGAGGCCTTCTTGATGGTGCTCACGAAAACATTCCTCCTGGAGTTGACCAGGAAGAGACGCGGCCCCGCCCGGGACCGACGGATCGGCGTCCCGGGCAGGGCGCAACAGCTTGAGTAGCGACCGAACTTCCTACCCAGAATGACCTGGGCGAGGTTCAGAGGGTCTGCGGCCGATTACCGCACTCTCAGCGCTGTGGCGCTCCCCTGTCGGAATATGAAGATGTACTGACGCCGCCAGACTACCTCTCGGCCGCCGCGAGCTGCCCGCACGCCCCGTCGATCTCCTGGCCGCGGGTGTCACGGACGGTGACCGGCACCCCATGGGCCGCGATGGCCTCGACGAAGGCCTTCTCGTCCTCGGGCCGCGACGCCGTCCACTTCGATCCTGGCGTGGGGTTCAGCGGGATCAGGTTGACGTGCACCGGCTTGCCTCTGAGCAGCCGCCCGAGCCGGTCGCCACGCCATGCCTGGTCGTTGATGTCCCGGATGAGCGCGTACTCGATGGACAGGCGGCGGCCCGACTTGGCCGCGTACTCCCAGCCGGCGTCCAGGACCTCGCGCACCTTCCAGCGCGTGTTGACCGGGACCAGGGTGTCGCGCAGCTCGTCGTCGGGGGCGTGCAGCGAGATGGCGAGGCGGCACTTGAAGCCCTCGTCCGCGAACCGGTGGATGGCGGGCACCAGGCCGACCGTGGACACCGTGATGCCGCGCTGCGAGAGGCCCACGCCGTCCGGCTCGGGGTCGGTGAGGCGGCGGATCGCTCCCGTCACGCGGTTGTAGTTCGCCAGCGGCTCGCCCATGCCCATGAAGACGATGTTCGACAGGCGGGCCGGGCCGCCCGGGATCTCGCCGTCGCGCAGGGCCCGCATGCCGTCGACGATCTGGTGCACGATCTCGGCGGTCGACAGGTTCCGGTCGAGACCGGCCTGGCCCGTGGCGCAGAACGGGCAGTTCATCCCGCAGCCCGCCTGGGAGCTGATGCACATGGTGACCCGGTCGGGGTAGCGCATGAGCACCGACTCCACCAGCGTGCCGTCGAAGAGCCGCCACAGCGTCTTGCGGGTGGTGTCCTCGTCGCAGCTGATGTGCCGCACGACCGACATCAGCTCAGGAAGCAGCGCCTCCTGGAGCTTGCCGCGCGCTCCGGCAGGGATGTCCGTCCACTGCTCGGGGTCGTGGGCGTACCGGGCGAAGTAGTGCTGCGAGAGCTGCTTGGCGCGGAACGGCTTCTCACCGATGGCGGCGACGGCTTCCTTCCGCTCGGCGGGCGTGAGGTCGGCGAGGTGCCGCGGCGGCTTCTTGGCTCCGCGGGGGGCGACAAAGGTGAGTTCTCCGGGCTTAGGCATGGTGAACCCATTGTCCCAGAGATACGAAGAGGGGCCCGCACCCTGTGGATAACGAGCCCCTACGCGCAGAACAGCAGGTCAGAACGGATGCGCGGCGCCGCTCAGCCGGAGCCGACGAATGCCACGAGCAGCAGCCACACCACCGGCGCCGTCGGCAGCAGGGAGTCGAGCCGGTCCATGATCCCGCCGTGGCCGGGCAGCAGTGTGCCCATGTCCTTGATGCCGAGGTCCCGCTTGATCATCGACTCGCCGAGGTCGCCGAGCGTCGCGCTCGCCGCCACCGCGAGGCCGATGAGCAGGCCCTGCCACCAGGTCCCGTCGTCGATCAGGAAGTGCATGCACAGCGCGCCCGCCACCATCGCGAAGGTCACCGCGCCGAGCAGGCCCTCGCGGGTCTTGCCGGGGCTGATGCGGGGAGCGAGCTTGTGCCTGCCGAAGCGCCAGCCGATCGCGTACGCCCCGGTGTCGCTGACCACCGTGAGGACCAGGAAGGTCAGCACCCGCTGCGGACCGTCGTCCGCGGTGAGCATCAGCGCGACGAACGTCGCGAGGAACGGGACGTAGAAGGCCGCGAAGACACCGGCCGTGACGTCCTTCAGATAGCCCTCGGGCGGCTCGGTCATACGCCAGACGAGTACCGCGAGGGCGGTCAGCGCCATCGCCACCCAGGCGCCCTCGGCCCCGCGGACGTACCCGGCGACAACCATCGCGGCGCCGCCGACCGCGAGCGGTACGAGCGGCGCCTTGATGCCCTTGCGCTCCTCCAGGCGTGACGTCAGCTCCCAGAGGCCGACCACCACGGCGACCGCTATGACGCCGACGAAGACGGCCTTCACGATGAACAGCGAGGCCACGATGACCGCGCCGAGACCCACGCCGACACCTATGGCCGCCCCGAGGTCACGGCCCGCGCTCTTCTTCTTCGGCGGGGCTGGGGCGGGCTGTGCTGCGCCGGTCATGGGCTCCTGCGGCTTCTGCGCGGGGTGCGCTGAGGGCGCGGGCGGCATCCCGTCACGGAACAGGGGGCCGCTCGGCTGAGCAGCCCCCCGGTCGTCGTCCTGGTGTCCGCCGCTCGCGGCTACGTCGGGAACGATGGGCATGGGCTGAGTCTCCGAAGGAGTCAGTGCATCCTGCGCATCGTATGCGGGACCCGCCGGGGCAGCACCCTGGACCGGTCCCTGGTCGGGCGCCCCCCAGTACCCGGCTCTGGACGGCGCCCCCCAGGAAGTGTCGTTCACGGAGTTCGGATTCCTCAGACCTAGATCGGACGTCGAGTCGGACTCGATCAGACCTCGAGCAGCTCGGATTCCTTGTGCTTGAGCAGCTCGTCCACCTGGGCGACGTACTTGGAGGTGGTGTCGTCGAGCTCCTTCTCGGCGCGACGGCCCTCGTCCTCGCCGATGTCGCCGTCCTTGATCGCCTTGTCGAAGGCCTCCTTGGCCTTGCGACGGATCGACCGGATCGAGATCTTGGAGTCCTCGGCCTTGGTCTTGGCGACCTTGATGTACTCCTTGCGACGGTCCTGGGTGAGCTCCGGGAAGGTCACCCGGATGATGTTTCCGTCGTTGCTCGGGTTGACGCCGAGGTCCGAGTCGCGGATCGCCTGCTCGATGTTGCGCAGCGCGGTCTTGTCGAACGGGGTCACCACGGCCATGCGCGGCTCGGGCACCGAGAACGAGGCCAGCTGGTTGATCGGCGTCAGCGCGCCGTAGTAGTCGGCCACGATCTTGTTGAACATCGCCGGGTGGGCACGGCCCGTACGGATCGCGGCGAAGTCCTCCTTGGCGACCACGACGGCCTTCTCCATCTTCTCCTCGGCCTCGAGGAGGGTCTCTTCGATCACCACTTGCTCCTGCGTGTCTTGAGTAGGCCCGGCTTCCAAGGATCGGCCGGCTGCGTCGCGTCTCTTTCCTGCACGGTGTCCGACCGGCAGGGCTTTGTCCATCCCCTCGAGGGGGTCGTCCATCCCCTGGGGGGACGGGCGTGGCTCAGGCCCGGGAGTCCTGCTCGCCCACGAGAGTGCCGATCTTCTCACCCTTGACGGCTCGCGCGATATTGCCCTCGGCGAGCAGTTCGAAGACCAGGATGGGCAGCTTGTTGTCCCGGCACAGCGTGACCGCGGTGGCGTCGGCGACCTTCAGGTCACGGGTGATGACCTCGCCGTACCCGAGGGCGTCGAACTTCACCGCGTCCGGGTTGGTCTTGGGGTCGGAGTCGTAGACGCCGTCGACACCGTTCTTGCCCATGAGCAGGGCCTCGGCGTCGATCTCCAGGGCGCGCTGGGCGGCCGTGGTGTCGGTGGAGAAGTAGGGCATGCCCATGCCCGCGCCGAAGATGACGACGCGGCCCTTCTCCAGGTGGCGCACGGCGCGCAGCGGGATGTACGGCTCGGCGACCTGCCCCATGGTGATGGCGGTCTGCACGCGGCAGTCGATGCCCTCCTTCTCCAGGAAGTCCTGGAGGGCCAGGCAGTTCATGACCGTGCCGAGCATGCCCATGTAGTCGGACCGGGCGCGGTCCATGCCGCGCTGCTGGAGTTCGGCGCCGCGGAAGAAGTTGCCACCGCCGATGACGATGGCGATCTCCGCGCCGTCCCGGACGACGGCCGCGATCTCACGGGCGATCTTGTGCACCACATCGGGGTCGACGCCGAGTCCGCCGCCTCCGGCGAACGCCTCGCCGGACAGCTTCAGCAGGAAGCGCCCGGCTACTTTGCCGTCGTCACTCTTGGTGTCGGCCTTGGTCATGGAGTTCTCCTTGTGGTGCACATACGAAGAGGCCATTGCCGGTGGGGTGGTGTACATCCCATCTGCGGCAATGGCCTCCTCGTCAGATCTTGCGGTCGTCCGTCGCGTGCGAAGGCCGGTTGCTCCCGGTGCCTTCGCGTACGGCGTCACTCCCGTCGCGTACGCCGCCGCGCACGCGGGCGACCGCGGTAGACCCTAGCGGGGTCCACCGCCGATCGTGGTTCGGACTCAGATGCCGACCTTGATGCGCGAGAAGCGCTTCAGGGTGACACCGGCCTCGGCCAGGACCTTCTCGACCGACTTCTTGTTGTCGAGGGCGTAGGGCTGACCCAGGAGGGTGGCCTCCTTGAAGAAGCCGTTGACGCGACCCTCGACGATCTTCGGGAGCGCGGCCTCCGGCTTGCCCTCGGCGCGGGTGGTCTCCTCGGCGACACGACGCTCGGCCTCGACGACCTCGGCCGGGACGTCCTCACGGGAGAGGTACTTCGGCGCGAAGGCGGCGATGTGCTGGGCGATGCCCTTGGCGGTCTCGGCGTCGGCCTTGTCCAGCTCGACCAGAACACCGATCTGCGGGGGCAGGTCGGGCATGGTGCGGTGCATGTACGCGAAGACGAAGCCGTCGTTGAACTGCGCGAAGCGGTCCAGGACGATCTTCTCGCCGAGGTTGGCGTTGGCCTCGTCGACGTACGCCTGGACCGTCTTGCCGGGCTCGATCTCGGACGCGAGCAGCGCCTCGAGGTCGGCCGGGGTGGTCTTGGCGACGTGCGCGGCGAGGGCGTTGGCGACGGACTGGAACTTCTCGCCCTTGGCGACGAAGTCGGTCTCGCACTTGAGCTCGACGATGACGCCGGTGGAGTTGTCGTCGGCGATGAGGGAGACCACGGCGCCGTTCTCGGCGGAGCGGCCCTCGCGCTTGGCGACGCCCTTCTGGCCCTTGATGCGCAGGGCCTCGACGGCCTTGTCGACGTTGCCGTCGGCCTCGTCGAGCGCCTTCTTGCAGTCCATCATGCCGGCGCCCGTGAGCTCACGGAGCTTCTTGACGTCAGCGGCGGTGTAGTTCGCCATGATTCTCGGAAGTCTTTCTCGAAGTCGAAGATCTACGGGTGAACGGCGGGGGCCGCGCTCGTGGCACGGACCCCCGCCGTCAGCAGCCGATGCTTCAGCAGCCGCCGCTGCTCGCGGCCGGTGTGGCCGCGCGGTCGAGCGGCCGGCGCCGAAGTCAGGCCTGCTCGGCGTCCGCGGCCGGGGCCTCGACGGCCTCGGCCGGCTTCTCGTCGGCCTTCGGGGCCTCGACGGCCTCGGCGGCGTCGGCCTTCGGCGCCTCGTCGGCCTTGGGGGCCTCGGCGTCGTCGGCCTTCTTCTCGCCCTCGAGCAGGTCGCGCTCCCACTCGGCGAGCGGCTCGCCCGCGGCCTTCTCGCCCGGCTTGGAGTCACCGGTGGCGACGCCGGAGCGGGCGATGAGGCCCTCGGCGACGGCGTCGGCGATCACGCGGGTGAGCAGGGTGACGGAGCGGATCGCGTCGTCGTTGCCCGGGATCTTGTAGTCGACCTCGTCGGGGTCGCAGTTGGTGTCGAGGATGGCGACGACCGGGATGTTGAGCTTCCGGGCCTCGCCGACCGCGATGTGCTCCTTCTTGGTGTCCACGATCCAGACGGCGCTGGGCACCTTCTGCATCTCGCGGATACCGCCGAGGGTCTTCTCCAGCTTGGCCTTCTCGCGGGAGAGGACGAGCAGCTCCTTCTTGGTGAGGCCGGAGGCGGCCACATCCTCGAAGTCGATCTGCTCGAGCTCCTTGAGGCGCTGCAGACGCTTGTAGACGGTCGAGAAGTTGGTGAGCATGCCGCCCAGCCAGCGCTGGTTGACGTAGGGCATGCCGACGCGGGTGGCCTGCTCGGCGATGGCCTCCTGCGCCTGCTTCTTCGTGCCGACGAACATGACCGTGCCGCCGTGGGCGACGGTCTCCTTGACGAACTCGTAGGCGCGGTCGATGTACGACAGCGACTGGAGAAGGTCGATGATGTAGATGCCGTTGCGCTCCGTGAAGATGAAGCGCTTCATCTTCGGGTTCCAACGGCGGGTCTGGTGACCGAAGTGGACGCCGCTTTCCAGCAGCTCCCGCATCGTGACGACGGCCATGGCCGTACTCCTTGGTGTTCTCGGTTATGTCCTGACGCCCGGCGCGCGCCGTGCCACGTACTCGTCGTACGGGACCGAAAGGCGCTGACACCGTCGGCTGAGAGCCTGATGTCGGGGCGTGCGAAGTCGACCCGGTGACCCGGATCGCCACATGAAGTGTACGGGACCCGCGAGGCCGCGGGTGACGCCGCTGTCCACAACCGGCTGGTAGTCCACAGTTCCCGGCCATGATCCCTGCGGATCCGTCCGGGACGGGACCGTTCTCGTATGACGTGTGAGCGACTGCCCCGGCTGCGGGGCGTGATGAGTGCGGCGGTGTGGGTGACGGCGCTCCTGGCCCTTGCCTGCTCGTCCGTGGGGGCGGCGGGGGCAGGGCCGGGGCCGCCGGTGCGCCGGGCCGCTCCCCTGGCCGTGGAGCCCGAGCCGCCGCCGGGGGCTGGCCGGGGGCGGGTTCCGGTCGTGGGCCGCGTGTGGCCGGTGGGGGTGCGTCCGTTGGTGGTACGGGGGTGGGAGCCGCCGGCGACGGAGTACGGGCCGGGGCACCGGGGCGTGGACCTGGCGGCGGCGCCCGGCTCCGCGGTCCGGGCGGTGGCCCCGGGGCGGGTGTTCTTCGCGGGGCGGGTGGGCGGTCGCGGGGTGGTCTCCGTGGAGCTGTCGGGCACGGGGACCCCTCCCCTGCGGGCGACCTACGAGCCGGTGCGGGCCGCGGTGCGCAAGGGCGCCAGGGTGGCCGCGGGCGAGATCCTGGGCACGGTCGAGCCCGCCCCTCGCTCCCACTGCGCCACGTCCTGCGTCCACTGGGGCCTGCTCAGAGCGGACGCCTACCTGAACCCCTTGGTCCTGCTTCCCCCGTGGCTCCTGGGCCACCGCCCCGCCCGCCTGCTGCCGTTGTCGGGAGCACCGGCAGTTGCGCTGTGGGCAATCGTGCCGCAGGGCGGCACGGGTGGGCACAGCCCACGGTTCCGGGCGCCTTGAAACCCCACACGGACCGAAGTCGCCCTCCGGCCCGCCTCGCCAAGAGCCCCGGAAGTCCCACAAGGCCCCCGGCCGGACCTAGCCCCGAACCCCTCGCAACGCCATGGCCACGGCAGCCTCCGTGATGGCACCGGGCTCCTCGGCCACGCCGAGCTCGATCCGCCGCACTGCGGCATCCACGATTCCCTGCAGCAGCATCGCGGCCATCCTCGGCTCCTTGTGCCCCAGCGCCGCCAACGCCTCCACGATCATCGCCACGAGCCCCCCGTGCGCGGCCCGGATCTTCTCGCGTGCCCCGGCGTCCAGCTCACTCGCCGAGATCGCCACCACGGCCCGGTGCCGCCGGTCCCCGACCAGCGCGAGCTGCCGCCGCACATAGGCCTCGACCTGTGCCTCGGGCGTCTCGGCCGCCTCCATGGCCGCCGAGACCTCCGCCGCCCAGACGGGGAAGTCGACCTCGCAGAGCTCTTCGACGACGGCGGCGCGTGAGCGGAAGTACTCGTAGACGGACGAGCGCGCGAGGCCCGTGCGCTCGGCGAGCGCCGGGAACGTCAGCACCTCCGTACCGCCCTCGGACAGCAGGGATCGCGCGGCGTCCAGCAGGGCGCCTCGCTGCATCGACCGGTGCTCGGCCACAGAGGCCGCTCGAATCCTTGGCACGCCCCCACTTTACGGACGCGACGCCCGCCATGGGAGCCCGCCAGGCAGCCATTCCTCCTGGCAGCGACGGCGCGGCCGCAGGGGCAGGGCGCGGACGCAGTGCGGGCGGGGGTGCAGGCCGGGCGCGAGGGGGACGCGGACGGGGCGCGGGCAGGGACGATTCAGCGCGCTCACCGCCGCCCTCACCGACCAAAACTGGCCAGCTTCGCGCGGAGCTGGAGCACCGACTTCGTGTGGATCTGGCTGACCCTGCTCTCCGTCACACCGAGCACATTGCCGATCTCGGCGAGCGTGAGCCCTTCGTAGTAGTACAGCGTCACGACGGTCTTCTCCCGCTCGGGCAGCGTGTTGATCGCCCGCGCCAGAAGCCGTCGCAGCTCACGGTCCTCGGCGACCTCGACGGGGTTGTCGGCGGCCGTGTCCTCCAGCGTGTCCATCAGGCTCAGCCGGTCGCCCTCGCCGCCGACGTGAAGCAGCTCCTCCAGGGCGACGACGTTCGCCAGCGACAACTGGCTGAAGACCGCGTGCAGTTCCTCCACCTGGATGCCCATCTCGGCGGCGACCTCGCCCTCGGACGGGGTGCGCCGCAGCCGCGCCTCCAGGGTGGCGTAGGCCCGCTCCACGTTGCGCGCCTTCTGCCGCACGGACCGGGGGATCCAGTCGAGCGCCCGCAGCTCGTCGATCATCGCGCCCCGGATCCGCGTGATCGCGTATGTCTCGAACTTGATCGACCGGTCGATGTCGAACTTCTCGATCGCGTCGATGAGCCCGAAGACCCCCGACGACACGAAGTCCGCCTGCTCGACATTGGGCGGCAGGCCGACGCTCACGCGGCCCGCGACGTACTTCACGAGGGGTGAGTAGTGCAGGATCAGCTGCTCGCGCAGCCGCCCGTCACCCGTCGTCTTGTACGACCGCCACAGCTCGTCCAGCGACGTGGGAGCGGGTGGCCGCTCCCGCTCGCCGCTTCGGGCGGCTGGGGGAACTGCCGCCCGGTCGGACCCTGACGTGTGCTGGGGCATGCGTCGCCTTGAGCCGTTCTGCCGTGAACTGGAAAAGTTGCCGGATTTTGTGAGGTTGTGGTTTTGCGTGAAGTGAATGAGGTTGTCCGTCTGATTGCCTGTCTGCACCGGATTCGTCGTGAGCGTAGCGTGACTGAAGTGTCGCAGTGAGCGAAGAGTATGGGATCGCACGTACGCAGATACGTTCCGCTTGACTCCCTAAGGGATCACACCCGTCGCGCTCCGTGACCGAACCGACCCGCCAACTGCGTGATTTCCCAAGGTCGTCGAGGGTTCATCCGTCCGGCGCAACACGCACCGTCACGCATCACCCCCTTCCGGAAAGACCGACAGAAACGCCTGGCGTGTCAACTGCCAGCCATCGCCGTGTCGTTCGACGAACCCGAGCGAGCGAAGTTCGTACAGCCGGACGACCGCATCGTCCGCACTGGTGCCCGCCTCTCGCGCGACCTCCCGGACCCCGGCGCTCCCCCGGGCCGGCAGCGCGGCAAGGACCCGCGCCGCCCCGGGGTCGAGCAGATCGCGCGGCACCACAGGACCCCGCCGCCTGGGCGCGAGGTCTCCCATGTCCCCGACCAGCTCCACGACTTCGGCGGCATCCCCGACCAGCACGGCGTCCCCGCGCAGGAGTTCGTGCACCCCCGCCGAGAGGCCGCTGGTGACGGGCCCGGGCACGCCCATCGTGTGTCTCCCGAGGTCCCGCGCGCAGCGTGCCGTGACCAGCGCGCCGCTGCGGTAGGCGGCCTCCACGACGACCGTGCCCCGGGTGAGGGCCGCGATCACCCTGTTCCTGAGGATGAACCTGCTCGGCGTCGGGTGGTCGCCGGGCGGCAACTCCCCCACGACGAGCCCCTGTTCCGCGATCCGCCCGATCAACTGCGCGTGCCCCCGGGGATAGGGCCTGTCGACCCCGCACGCGAGCACCGCCACGGTGGCGCCGCCCGCGCCCAGAGCACCCCGGTGCGCGGCGCCATCCACGCCGTACGCACCACCGGACACCACAACCCACCCGCGCTCGGCCAGGCCCGCGCCGAGACCTGCCGCCACGTGCGCCCCGTACTCCGTGCAGGCGCGCGCCCCCACGACCGCCACCGACCTGAGCGCCCAGATCCGCAGGGACGGATGCCCCCGCACCCACAGCCCGACCGGCCGCGCGTCCCCCAGGTCGTCCAACTGAGCGGGCCACTCGGCATCCCCCGGCATCACGAACCGCGCCCCGGCCGCGGCGGCCGTCTCCAGATCCCGCACCGCCCGCACCCGCCGGGCCCGCGCCCGCAACCCCTCCCACCGCTTGGCCGTCACCCCCGGCAACCGCGCCTCCGGCCCAACCCCCTCGAGGCCTTGGAGGACCCCCCTGCCCTCCGTCCCGCCTCGGCCGTCGGCCCCGGCAACACCGTCGGACCCAGCCACACCGTCGACCTCAGCAACACTGTCGGTCCCAGGAACACCACCGTTCCTGTCACCCCCGCCGCCCCCGTCGGCCCTGTCGGCCCTGTCGACCCTGCCGATCCCGTCAGCCCCGTCAGGCCCGTCGACCAAGCACCGCAGCACCGCGACGGCTCCCCACTCCCGCAGCCACCGTCCGCCCACGGCGTCCCCGGGCTCAAGCACCCGGGTCAGGGCGACACGGGCCAGACGTTCGTCGTCGGGGAGGGCAGGGCGTGCCTCGTGCGACGAGCCTGGGTCCGGTTCGGACGAAGGCCCCTCCCCCGGGTGTTCCAGCGGTGCCTCGTCCGGCACCCCCCTCACGGCCGCGCCCCAACCACCATCGGCACCCCCCGTGGCACCCCCGTACGCAGTTGCAGCGCCAGGGCCACATCGGATGCGTCGGGGCGGTCGTGGCCCGCGAGGTCGGCCACCGTCCAGGCCACCCGGAGGACGCGGTCGAGGCCGCGGGCCGTGAGGAAGCCGCGCTCCAGGCCGTGCTCGGCCTCGGCCATGGCGCCGGGGACCGCGTGCCAGCGGCTGCGCAGTTCGTGGCCGGGGACGTCGGCGTTGGTGCGCCAAGGCGTGCCCTCCAGGCGGGCGACCGTGCGCTCCCGGGCGGCGCGCACGCGGTCGGCCACGACCTGGGTGGACTCGCCTCGCGCCCCCTGCGCGGTGAGCTCGGAGCGGGTGACGGGCTCCACGACGACGCGCAGGTCGACGCGGTCGAGGAGGGGCCCTGAGAGCCTGGCCTGGTAGCGCCGGATGCTGTTCGGAGAGCAGTCGCAGCTGTCGCCGGTCAGGCTGAAGCGGCCGCACGGACAGGGGTTCGCGGCGAGGAGCAGGAGGAAGCGCGAGGGCAGCCGCACCACGCCGGCGCTGCGGGCGATCACGACGTACCCGGACTCCAGGGGTTGGCGGAGCGCGTCCAGGGCGTGGCCGCTGAACTCGGGTGCCTCGTCGAGGAACAGCACTCCGCGGTGGGCGAGCGAGACCGCTCCGGGCCGGGCGAGGCCCTTGCCGCCGCCCACGAGCGACTGCATGGTCGCGGAGTGGTGGGGCGCGCAGAACGGCGGGATGTCCACCAGCGGCTTGCCGGGCGGCAGCATGCCCGCGATCGAGTGGACGGCCGTCACCTCCAAGGACTCGGCCCTGGACAGCCTGGGCATGATCGTCGGCATCCGCTCGGCGAGCATGGTCTTGCCCGCACCCGGCGGCCCCTGCAGGAACGTGTGGTGCCCGCCGGCCGCGGCCACCTCGATCGCCGTCCGCGCCGACAGCTGGCCGACCACGTCCGCGAGGTCGTGCCGCTGGTCGTGCTCCGAGGTGCCGACGCCGCTCACCCCGGTCCCCAGGCCCGCCCCGGGCAGGGTCAGGCCCGCCATCAGCGGGTCCGGGCGCCCCGTCTCGGCGGGGTCCTCCTCCGGGACGGGCTCGTCGGTGAGCACCGCGATGAGCTGCCGCAGGCTGCGCACCCCGAGGACGGACACGCCGGGCACCAGTGCGGCCTCCGCCACCGTGCACTCCGGCACGACCACTTGCTCATAGCCCGCGTCCGCCGCCGCGAGGACGGCGGGCAGCACCCCGCGCACCGGGCGCACCCGGCCGTCGAGCCCCAGCTCGCCGATCATCACGATGTCGGCGAGCACGCGGGGGTCGATCCGCTCCGACGCGCCGAGGACGGCGCAGGCGACGGCCAGGTCGAAGCCGCTGCCGCCCTTGGGCACGGACGCGGGGCTCAGGCCGACCGTGAGCTTCTTCTGCGGCCACTCGCCCCCGGAGTTGACGACCGCCGCCCTGACCCGGTCCCGGCTCTCCGTGAGGCTCTTGTCGGGCAGACCCACCAGCGTGAACGCGGCGACGCCCGGCTCCAGGTCGGCCTGCACCTCGACGACGACGCCCTCGACGCCGACCAGGGCCACCGAACATGTGCGCGCGAATCCCATCAGGCCACTCCCCGCGCGTGCTCGACCACGGGCGCGCCGCGCTCGGGCACGACGACGCCCACCAGGTCGATGCGCACACCGCCCGGTGGTGCCCCGCCGTGTTCCTGGAGCCAGCGCTCGGCCAGGCCGCGCAGACGCTGGGCCTTGGCGGGGGTCACCGCCGCCATCGGGTGCTGGAAGGACGGCTCCCTGCGGGTCTTCACCTCGCAGACGACCAGGGCGTCGCCGTCGCGGGCCACGATGTCGATCTCGCCCGTCCTGCCGCCGCGCCAATTGCGGTCAAGGACCGTCATCCCGGCCTCGGCCAGCCGCCGCGCGGCCAGCTCTTCGCCGTACTTGCCGAGTGCGCCTCGTGCGTTCATGTCGGCACCACCTCCGACACCCACGGTCACGTGGCGGGCCCGCACTATTGGATCTTGGTGCGTTACTGACGGGTTGTGGAAAGCTCCGTCACCCGGCCGTGTCGGAACTCGCCCGTGCCGGAACTCGACCCAGCCGGAGGCGGGGGCTCAGCCTCCCGGCAACTCGAGGTCACTCTTGTTCAGCTCCTCGATGTTCACGTCCTTGAACGTGAGCACTCGGACCTGCTTGACGAACCGCGCCGGTCGGTACATGTCCCACACCCAGGCGTCCGCCATCGACACCTCGAAGAACACCTCGCCCTGGACCGAGTGCACCTGCATCTCGTAGTCGTTCGTGAGGTAGAAGCGCCGCTCGGTCTCGATCACGTATTTGAACAGTCCGACGACGTCTCGGTACTCCCGGTAGAGCTTCAGCTCCATCTCGGTCTCGTACTTCTCGAGGTCCTCGGCGCTCATGGCATGTTCCCCTTCAGCCGTGCGTCCCCCTATTGTGCGCCAGCCCCGGGAGGCCCTACACGATTTCCGTGTCCAAGGTCTCGGGCGTGCTCGGAGGACCCTCGTCGAGCAGCTTGCGCAGCAACTCGGCGAGCCTGGTCGGATACACCGTCTCATGGGCCCGGGCCAGTTCCTGGCACGTCCACCAGCGCGCTCCGGCGACGCTGCGCCGCTCAAGGTCGGTCAGGCCCTCCGCGCGCGTCACCGTCTGCGCGGTTCGCGCCAGGTAGTACCACTCGTCCTGGTCCCAGCGCCGTCCGGCGAAGGGGAAGGAGCACACCCGGCGCCACAGCACGGGCCCCAGTTCGACGTCTGTGATTCCGGTCTCCTCGGCGAGCTCGCGCAGCGCGGCCTCGGCGTGCGTCTCGTCGCCCTCCAGGCCGCCGCCCGGCGTGAACCACCAGTCGTCGGCCCTGTCCGCCCGGCTCGTACCCGTGCAGCAGCAGGATCCGGTCCTCGGGGTCCAGGAGCACGACCCGCGCCACCTTGCGCAGCGGCCGTCCCGCCACCGCGTCGGCGCCCGCCGCCACCGTGCCGTCCGCGGCCCCGGCCGTCCCCGTCACGTCCTCAGCCGACACCAGCGGCCTCCGCGGTCCCACCGGCCCCACCAGGCCCACCAGACCCGCCAGAACCACCGGCCCCGCCGGAGCCACCCGCCCCGCCCCGCTCGCGGCCGCCCCGCCGCGCCCGCTTGGCGATCGGCCCGTACGCCGCCCCGCCGAGGACCAGCGCCGCGCCCACCACCACCGAGGCGAGGATCAGCCGCAGCGGCCCCGGCTCGGACGTACCGCCGCCCGGCAGGTCGTCGAAGCCGGTGGCGCGGTCGAGCATGCCGTCCAGGGGCCAGGCCACGGCGTCGACACGGGCCTTGACCGCGCTGCGCGGCACGGAGCCCTTGGCGGCGTCCTCCAGGTGCGCGGTGGAGTCCAGCGAGCCGCTGCGCTCGTCGCCGAGCAGGAACAGATGGCCCTTGGGCACGGTGGTCGCGGGAATTCCGGTCGCTGCGGCGCCCATTCCCTTGGGGAGATACGGTTCCTCGATCTGCTTGCCGTTGACCGTCAGCCTGCCGTCCGTGCAGCAGGCGATCCGGTCGCCGCCGACGCCGACGACCCGCTTGACCATGGGCAGGTCGCCCCACGCCTGCTGTCGGAAGACGACGACGTCACCACGGCGCACGTCGTCGCCGTCGACGCGCTCGGCGAGGACGCGGTCGCCCGCGCCGATGGTCGGGGTCATCGAGCCCGTGGGGACCGTGTAGGGCTGGTAGACGAAGGCGCCCCAGACGAAGCCGCCGAGGAAGAGGACACAGCCGAGGGCCACGGCGACTCCCGACAGCGTGCTGCCGAGCCGTCCGTGGCCCTCGTCCGTACGACGTGTCGTGCTCATCCCAGTGCTCCCCCGGCTCGGAGACGACCCCGCGGCCCTCGTACCGAGTATGCGAGCGACGTACGACAACGACGTGCTGCGGCGGACGAGGGCCGTGGAAGATCGGCGATCTGGGACGGCAGACTACCCGGCGGTACCCCCGCCAGAAACCCTGGTGGCGGGCACGGAATCCAGCCGCGCGGCCACCCGCCGACGGCGCCAGAGCACGATCGGCAGGGCGCCCGCGAGGCCGAGGGCGGCCGGGGCGGCGCTCATCGCCTGGCTGATGCCGGGCTGGTCGAAGGTGTCCGGGACTGGCAGCGTTCCCCAGCGGGTGGGGGGCCAGGCGATCACGAAGGCGCGGCCCACGACGTTGTCGACGGGGACGGCGCCGCCGCCGGGCTGGTTCTGGTGGTAGCGGGAGTCCAGGGAGTTCTGCCGGTGGTCACCCATGACCCAGATTTTGCCCTTGGGAACCGTGACCTTGAACTGGCCGCCCTGGTCGTCGACCGTGCAGGGGGTGTTGCCCTCGAAGACGTAGTTCTTCTCGTTCAACGCCTTGCCGTTGACCTTCACCGGGCCGGTGCCCTTGCACTCGACGGTGTCGCCGCCGACCGCGATGACGCGCTTGATCAGGTCCTTCTCGTCGGCGGACGGCATCAGGCCGATCCAGCCGAGGACCTTCTGCACCGCGTTCGGGTCGGGGGTGGGCTCGCCGTCCAGCCAGTGGCCCGGGTCCCTGAAGACCACGACCTCGCCGCGCTCGGGCTCGGAGCCGAACCACGGCGTCAGCTTGTCGACGAGCACCCGGTCGCCCTGCTGCAGCGTGTTCTGCATGGAGTCCGACGGAATCGAGAACGCCTGGACCAGGAAGGTCTTGATGACAAGGGCGAGGATCAGCGCGATGCCGATGAGGAGCGGCAGCTCCTTCCAGAAGGACTTGGGCTTCTTGCCCTTCGCCGGCTTCGGCGGCTCCGTGCCCTCGGGGCCGGGGACGCCGGTCTCGCCGGGAGCCGGGGAGCCGGGGGCCGCGGTGTCAGGGCCGGTGCTCATTCCGTCCCCCGCGGGTGCGGGTACCGGCTCTGCGGAGTGCCCAGGCTGCTCCTCGGGCCCCTCGTGTCCGGATCGTGCGCCGACCGCCACATCCCCCACATCCACTCCTCAGTCCGTACCGCCGCCTGCCCCGTACGCGATGCAGGCCCACCACTCCCATAACGAGCGGGAGTTCCGCAGGGGTCGGGAGGCCGGTAATTCCGTTGCGATCGCCGGGGGCCACCCTATGCGACGCTCCTGTGGCCGTGGCCGACCCGGAGGGCGCGTCGGGCACGGACGCGAACGCGTCGGGTTCATCCAGCTCACGCCAGTGACCGAACGGCCAGGCGATGACGAGCGCCCGGCCCACGACCTCATCCTCCGAGACGGTCCCGCTGAACTTCTCGTTCCGGTGGAAGCGCGAGTCGGCGGAGTCCGACCGGTGGTCGCCCATCATGAACAGCCGCCCCTTCGGCACCTTCACCTTGAACTCGAAGAGCGAGGGCTTGTCCCCGGGGAAGAGGTACGGCTCGTTGATCGCGATGCCGTTGACGGTGACTTTGTCGTTCTTGTCACAGCACTGCACGGTGTCGCCGCCGACGCCGACGACCCGCTTGATCAGGTCGCGCTCGCCGTCGGACGGGAGCAGCCCGATGAAGGTCAGGCCCTGTTTGATCTGCTTGATGACGACGGGGTCGTCCTTCTTCTTGCCGCGCTCCTCCTCCAGCCAGTTGCCGGGATCCTTGAAGACGACGACGTCCCCGCGCGCGGGCTTGCCGCCGAACCACGGGGTGAACTTGTCGACCAGGACGCGGTCGCCGATGCGGATCGTCTGCTCCATGGAGCCCGAGGGGATCACGAAGGCCTGCACCAGGAAGGTCTTCAGGACCAGGGCTATCAGCAGGGCGACGACTATGAGGAGCGGTATCTCCTTGATCGCGGAGCGGCGCCTGCGGCGCTTGACCTTCTTCGCCAGCTTGCGCCGCTCGGCGCGGCCGGGCAGCACGGGGCCGCTGGTCGGGCGCGTGCCGGTGGGCAGCCGGGTGTCGGCCGCGTGGGTGGCCTTCGCGCGGCCGCGGTTACCCATGCGCGCCGCCTGGTGCGGGCACGCGCGCGTAGGCGTCGGGACGCTTCAGGGAGGTCCAGCGGCTGATCGGCCAGGCGATCCAGTCGGCCCTGCCGATGACCGCGTCGACGGGGATCATGCCGCCGCCGGGAGAGCCCAGGTGGTCGCGGGAGTCGCTGGAGTCGCCGCGGTGGTCACCGAGGAGGAAGAGGGTGCCGTCCGGCACGACGACGTCGAAGGGCACCTTGGAGGGGGCGTCCCCGGGGAAGAGGTAGGGCTCGTTGACGGGCTCGCCGTTCACCTTGATCCTCCCCCGCTTGTCGCAGCAGACCACGCGGTCCCCGCCGACTCCCGCGACCCGCTTGACGTAGTTGGAGTCTCCGAAGTACCCGCTGCCGTCGAAGACGACGGCGTCTCCGCGCTGGGGGCCGGAACCGAAACGGTACGCCAACTTGTTGACGAGTACGCGGTCACCAGGCTGGAACGCGGGCTGCATGGAGCCGCTGGGGATCGCGAACGGCTGCACCACGAAGGTGCTGAGGACGAGCAGGACGGCCAGGGTGAGGAGGGCGGTCAGAGTGATCCTGCCGCCCGGGAGCCAGTCCATGACGGACGCGAAAACGGAACGCGACCGCTCCTCCGTGTCCTCGGAGTCCGGTGCGTCCGCGGGTGCGGAGTCGGAATCGGAGGAGGGGGAGGAGCGGTCGCGCTCCGTGTGCTGTGCTTCGGTGTCCATCGGGGCCAGATGTTATCCGGCCCGGCTTCGGACCCGCGTAAGAGCTCGGCCCCCGCACGCGCGGAGACCGGGCGCGAGATCAGTTCTCGCGCTTCTCCTTGATCTTCGCGGCCTTGCCGCGCAGGTCACGCAGGTAGTACAGCTTGGCGCGCCGGACGTCGCCCTTCGTGACGAGCTCGATCTTCTCGACGATCGGGGTGTGCACCGGGAAGGTGCGCTCGACGCCGACGGAGAACGAGACCTTGCGGACCGTGAAGGTCTCGCGGACACCGGCGCCCTGGCGGCGGATGACTACGCCCTTGAACTGCTGCACACGGGAGCGGTTGCCCTCGATGACGCGGACGTGGACGTTGACGGTGTCACCCGGGCGGAAGGCCGGGATGTCGCTGCGCAGCGACGCGGAGTCGACGGAGTCGAGCAGGTGAGACATGATCGTCTGCTTTCTTCGCTGATGCCACAGGTCATCAGCGGTATGTGGTGATGAGGATTCGGTAGCTGATCTCGTCGGTCCTGCGTCGTTCCCCCTGTGGCAGGGGCGCAGGCTGGACGTACAGCAGCGGCCTATTCTTCCACGGCCTCGGGGTCTCGCCCAAATCGGCCGTCCGGCCCCGGGCGCCACCCCAGGATCGAGAGCATCTCGCGGTCCTTCTTGTCGAAGGCCGCGGGGTCGCAGCGCTCGATGAGATCGGGCCTGTTGCGGGTGGTGCGCCGCAGCGCCTCGTCCCGCCGCCAGCGGGCGATCTTGCCGTGGTGGCCGCTGAGCAGGACGTCCGGGATGCCGTGCCCGCGCCACTCGGGGGGCTTGGTGTAGACGGGGCCCTCGAGGAGATTGGCCATGGCTCCGGGAGCGAAGGAGTCGTCGCGGTGGGACTCGGCGTTGCCGAGGACACCGGGCAGGAGCCGGGCCACGGCCTCCGTGACGACCAGGACGGCGGCCTCTCCGCCCGCGAGGACGTAGTCGCCGATGGAGACCTCGTAGACGGGCATCCGGGTCGCGTACTCGTCGATGACGCGGCGGTCGATGCCCTCGTAGCGCGCGGGCGTGAAGACCAGCCAGGGCCGCTCGGAGAGCTCGACGGCGAGTTCCTGGGTGAAGGGCCGCCCGCTGGGCGTGGGGACGACGAGGACGGGCCCGTGGGCCCCCGCCTCGTACCCCTCGGCGAGCACGTCGTCGAGGGCCGCGCCCCAGGGGTCGGTCTTCATGACCATGCCCGGGCCGCCGCCGTAGGGGGTGTCGTCGACCGTGTTGTGCCGGTCGTACGTCCACTCCCTGAGGTCGTGCACGTTGACGTCGAGCTGCCCGCGCGCGCGGGCCTTGCCCACGAGGGAGACGTTCAGGGGTTCCAGGTACTCGGGAAAGATCGTGACGACGTCGAGCCGCATTACGCCTGGTCCTCCGGAGCCGCCTGGTCCGCCGGGGCCGCCTCGGCGTCACGCGCGGACGCGACCTCCGCGCGGTCGTCGACGAGACCGGGCGGCGGGTCGATGACGGCCCGCTGCTCCTCCAGGTCGATCTCGACGACGATCTGCTCGACGAACGGGATCATCACCTCGCTGCCGTCGGGCCGCTCCACGATGAAGAGGTCCTGCGAGGGCAGGTGGGAGATCTCCGTGATCCGGCCGATCTCGACGCCGTCCTTGGTGACCACGTCGAGGTCCATCAGCTGGTGGTCGTAGAACTCCTCGGGGTCCTCCGGGAGCTCCTCCGGGTCGACCTCGGCGATCAGCAGGGTGTTGCGCAGGGCCTCGGCGCCCGAGCGGTCGCGTACGCCCGCGAAGCGAAGGAGCAGCCTGCCGCTGTGCACCCGGCCGGTCTCGATGGTCAGCGGCCCCACTCCTGCGGGGTCGGTGGCGAGCACGGCGCCGGGGCCGAGCCGCAGCTCCGGCTCGTCGGTGCGCACCTCGACGGTGACCTCGCCCTTGATGCCGTGGGCGCGGCCGATCCGCGCGACTACGAGCTGCACTGTGCTGTCTCTCCCTTGCTGACATACGACTGCGGGCCGGGGACGGCCCTGGAGCCCTCCCCGGCCCGAGCCGGTGCTACGTGTGGTTCAGTGAACCTGGTCCACGTCGACGAGGTCGACGCGGACACCGCGGCCGCCGATGGCGCCCACGACGGTACGCAGAGCGCGTGCGGTGCGGCCGTTGCGGCCGATCACCTTGCCCAGGTCGTCCGGGTGGACCCGGACTTCCAGGACGCGTCCGCGGCGCAGGTTGCGCGAGGCGACCTGCACGTCGTCGGGGTTGTCGACGATGCCCTTCACGAGGTGCTCGAGAGCCTCCTCGAGCATGCTCAGGCCTCGGTCGACTCGGCCGCGGACTCGGCCGGGGCCTCGTCCTTCTTCTCGGCCTTCTTCTTCTGGGTGATGGCGTCACCCTTGGGCTCGCCGTCGGCGTCCTTGGCCACGGCCTCGAAGAGGGCGCGGTGGTCGGCCTTGGGCTCCGGCTGCAGCAGCGGCGCGGGGGCCGGCAGGCCCTTGTGCTTCTGCCAGTCGCCGGTGAGCTTCAGGATCGCGAGGACCGGCTCGGTCGGCTGGGCGCCGACGGACAGCCAGTACTGCGCACGCTCCGAGTTGACCTCGATGCGCGAGGGGTTCTGCACCGGGTGGTACAGGCCGATCTCCTCGATGGCCCGGCCGTCACGGCGGGTACGGGAGTCGGCGACGACGATGCGGTAGTGAGGCGAACGGATCTTGCCCAGACGCTTCAGCTTGATCTTGACTGCCACGGGAGTGGTGTCTCCTGGTCTTGACGTGGTTGGGCACAACGGGATGCCGCGTGGGGTTGCGGTACTCGAGGTGCCCGATGGACGCGTCAGCCGGAGGAGAGAGGGGTCCTGTGCGACTGTCGAGTACAGCTAGCCATTGTGCCACATGCCGGGCCGTCTCCCGCCGCCGCCCTCGGCCGAGGCCCTTCGGACCACTGCTCCTTTCCAGGAGGGGCGGCCGCATCCGGCCGACCGCCCCGCACCAGCTCATCGCGGGTGTGCCCGGCTCACCCCGCTCCCGCGCCTACGCCCACCACCTCCGGGATCCGGAAGGGCTTGCCGCAGCCGCCGCACATGATGGGCGCCTGGGCGAGGACGGACGGCACGACGCGGACGTTGCGCCCGCAGTCGCAGACCGCCTTCACGCGCACGCCGCCTCCGGAGGACCCGTGCCGGGCGGCCGGGCCGCGGAAGGTGCGTGAGGTGTCGGCGGTGGTGGCGACCGTGTGCGCCCGCAGGGCGCGCTGCAGCCGCTCGATGGTCGGGCGATAGCGCTTCTTGGCCTCGGGGTTGAGCGTGACCAGGGAGAAGCCGCTGCTCGGATGCGGCTCCTCCGGGTGGTCCAGGCCCAGCTCCTCGGCGATCGAGAGGAATCTGCGGTTGTGGTAGCGGCCCGCGCGTGAGGTGTCGCGTACGCCGCGGGCCGCGGCGATGCCGTGGACTGCCTCGTGCAGCAGTCGTTCGAAGGAGAGCTCGGCGCCACAGGCGGACGACGACTCTCCGATCAGGGATTCGGGCGCGGCTAGGTCCGGCAGCTCGGAGTGGTGCCGCTGAATGTCGGCCCACGCCTGTGCCAGCTCTGCGGCGAGAACAGGTGGTGTCGTGCTCACGTCGTGACAACGAGCCGGGATGCCTCCGGGTTCCATTCCGGGGCATCTCAAATAATTTGCACTTACCCGTCAGTTGCCGTTGATGCGTCCGGACGAGGGCGGGTGCGCTGATCTGCGGAGAAGCCTCGCAGCTCGCATCAAGCCGGTACGTAGTGGCGCGTACGCCCCGGCGCGTAGGTCAACTCCGTGCGCCGGGGCCCCTGTTGCGAAGAGGACCGGCCGACGCCTCGTGAAGGCACCCGAGCCGGAATCCCGGGTCTCAGTACGCGCGTGCCACGACGGCGACGTTACCGGGTGCGTCATCGGCGTCCGGCACCGCCCCGTCCTCCGCGACCAGACACCGTACGGTCACGCCGTGCTCGGCGAGCCGCGCCTCGCCCTCGGGGCCGAGCGCCGCCCACGGCAGGCGCGCCCAGCCACCCGCCGTGGCGGCCTCGACGGCCTCGCCGACGTCGGCGACCTCGCTCGTACGGGACTCACGGCGGGCGCGGGCCTGGGTGAGCAGCAGTTCCTGGTCCTCTTCGAGGACGGTGGGCAGGAGCGTCATGAGGGCGTCGAGGGCCACGGGCTGCTTGCCGCCCGCGATCCGGCGTACGAGCATCGCGGTGCCGTTCTCCAGGTCGCGCGGCCCGATCTCGACGCGCACCGGCACGCCCTTGAGCTCCCAGTCCACGGCACGCCGCCCGAAGGGGGTCTCCGTGCGGTCGTCGACCTGGACGCGCACGCCCGCCGCGGTGAGCCGCTCGCCGATCTCGCGCACCTCGGCGAGCACGGCGGCGTCGTCCTTCACGGCGAGGACGACGGCCTGGACGGGGGCGAGGCGCGGCGGCAGGCGCAGACCGTCGTCGTCGCCGTGCATCATCGCCAGGGCGCCGATCATGCGGGTCGTGGAGCCCCAGGAGGTCTGCCAGACCAGTTCCTGCTCGCCGTCCCTCGACAGGTACCGGGTGCCGAAGGCCTTGGCGAAGTTCTGGCCGAGTTCATGGCTGGTGCCGAGCTGGAGGGCCTTGCCGTCGCCCATCATGCCTTCGAGGGTGAGGGTGTTGACGGCGCCCGCGAAGCGCTCGGCGGCCGTCTTACGGCCGAGCACGAAGTCCATGGCGAGGAGGTCCCGCAGGAAGGCTCCGTAGACGTGCCGGTGGACACGGGCGGCGAAGTCGCGCGCCTCCTCGTACGTCGCGTGGGCCGTGTGGCCCTCCTGCCACAGGAACTCCGACGTGCGCAGGAACAGGCGCGGCCGCAGTTCCCAGCGGACCACGTTCGCCCACTGGTTGATGAGCAGCGGCAGATCGCGGTAGCTCTGCACCCACTTGGAGAAGTACTCGTTGACGATGGTCTCCGAAGTGGGCCGGATGACGACCGGCTCCTCCAGCTCCTTGCCGCCGCCGTGTGTGACGACGGCAAGCTCCGGGGCGAAGCCCTCGACGTGCTCCGCCTCGCGCGTGAGGTACGACTGCGGGATCAGGAGAGGGAAGTACGCGTTCTGGGTACCCGTCTCCTTGATGCGCGCGTCCATGTCGTGCTGCATCCGCTCCCACAGCCCGTAGCCGTACGGTCGGATCACCATGGTGCCGCGCACCGGCCCGTTGTCGGCCAGCTCGGCCTTGGTGATCAGCTCCTGGTACCAGCGGGGGAAGTCGTCCGCGCGGGGCGTGAGTACGGGTGCCTTTGCCATGGCGCGCATGGTACGTCCGAGCCGTCTGAAGGGCCGGAAATTTACGGTCCAAGGGGGCGCACGACGGTGGCACACAAGCATTGCCCCACAACCCCTGGACGCCACGACGGATGCGGAGTTCCCTGGCATACGGGGGGAGCGTGAACGCACGTCGTGGGGGCGGACGAACCGTAGAAATCGGCACGACAACTCTCGGCGGATTGGGGCGCTTTCGATGACACCTACGCTCGTGCACTCCCACCGCCCGCGCGCGGGTGCGACCCCACGTGCGGACCGGTGCGCACGCGCGCGTGACTGGGCGGAGATCCAGGAGAGGATGCTGGTCCCGCTCTATGAAGCGGTGTACGAACGACTGGAAGTGGGCCGCGGCACGCGCCTTCTCGGCCTGGGCTGCGGGTCCGGGCTCGCCCTGCTGATGGCGGCCGCGCGAGGCGCGGCCGTGACCGGCGTGGAGCCGTCGGCGCCCGAACGCCTGGCGCTCGCGCGCGAACGCCTCGCGCCGGACGCGTCCGCGGGCGCACCCCCACGGGCCGGAACCCGCCTGGTGGAGGGCTCCCCGGAGGATGTCGCGGCCCCGGAGGTCCCGCCGTACACCCTGGTGACCGCGTTCCAGCCGATCGGGTGCGTGGCCGGCGACTCCGAGGGCCTGTCGGCACTCCTGGAGTCGGCCTCCCCGCTCGCCGGGCGGGGCACCCCCGTGGTCCTCGCGGGCTGGGGCCCTCCGGAGCGCTGCACCACGTCCTCCGTGCTCCGGGTGGCCACGAAGCTCGCCGACCCGCTGCGCAGCGCGCACAGCTGGCGCCCGGCGTGCCGGGACGACCTGGAGGAGGTGGCGCACCGCGCGGGCCTCAAGCCGGACGGCTCGGGCCGGGTGGCCTGCCCCTTCGGCTACGCGGACATGGACAGCGCCGTCCGCGGCCTCCTGTCCACGGGGCTGTTCGACGCGGCGGTCGGCGCGACGGACGAGGTGCAGGTCGACAAGGAGCTGACTGAGGCACTGCATCCGCATCAGCGCCGCGACGGCACGGTGTGGATGCCGAACGTATTCCGCTACCTGATCGCACGCACGCCTTGACGCCCACTGCTTCGTACGCACGGCCGAGCACGCACTACAGGAGGCGGGGCACCGGAAATCGCCCTCTCCGTAGACCCCGCCCACCACACGGCACCGACGCGTCTCATGCGGTGAGCGCCGCCTGCCATACCCAGGACGTCCGGCGCTCACGCCCGTCGAGGTCGCCGCGCCCCGTGCACCAGAGCAGGACGGCGGCGGGGTCGCCGTCCGGGGCGTCGGGGAAGAGCCGGGCAAGGACGCGCTCGCACAGCGGCCCGGGCGGCGGCCACTCCACCGCGAGGCCCTGGGTGATGTCGTGCGTGTGCAGCAGGATCTCGGCGGTCCCCATCGCCGCGAAGCCGGTGGGGTCGCACGGCCCCCAGTGCCAGGCGCGGGCGTCGGCCGGGGATGCGTCGAGGGCGGTGGCGAGGAGCCCCGCCGCCGCGGTGACGACGCGCAGGATGTCAGCGGGGGTGGCGGACGGGCGGACGGTCAGGTCGAACGGCAGGTACGCGGTGTCCGGGCGGGCGGCCACTTGGCCCGCGTAGGCCAGCAGGTCGTGCGCGATGTGCGTCGCCGTGGTCCGGCAGCTCCACTCCAGGGAGCCCGCGGGGACGGCCGCCCAGTCGCGGTCGGTGTGCGGGCCGAGCACCCGCAGGAGTTCGGTGGTGGCTTCCCTGACGTCGCTGCTGTCCATGGCGGCACGCTAGTCAGCACGCTTCCGCGCCCGCCTCAGGTTTCCTTGGTGAGCCGCGTGATCCCGGCCACCCTGTAGGCGTCGGCTTCCTCCAGGGTCTCGTTCTCCAGGAGGGACGTGGCCAGGGCGTCCAGTTGGTCGCGGTGGTCGCGCAGTTGGCGGCAGGCGCTCTCGTAGCACTCGTCGACGATGCGGTGCATCTCGCCGTCGATGGTGTCGAGGGTCGCCGGGGCGGCTGCCAGGCCGTAGGCCTGCTGGGCGTCGTTCGGGAGGGCCGAGAGGCGGCCCACGCGCTCGCTCATGCCCCAGCGGGCGACCATGCCGCGGGCGATGTTGGTGACCTGTTCCAGGTCGTTCTCGGCGCCGGTCGTGATGACTCCGTAGACGACGTGTTCGGCCGCCATGCCGCCGAGAGCGCCGATGATGCGGCCGCGCAGATACTCCTCCGTGTACGCGTACTTGTCGGCGTCCGGCGTGGACAGGGTGACGCCGAGGGCGCGTCCGCGCGGCACGATGGTGATCTTGCGGACGGGGTCGGCGCCCGGTTGCAGCATCCCGAGGAGGGCGTGCCCGCTCTCGTGGTACGCGGTGCGGCGGCGCTCCTCGTCGGGCATCACCAGGGGCCGCTCGGCGCCCAGTTGTACCTTCTCCAGGGCTTCGGAGAGGTCGGACTGCGTGACCAGCTCCTGCCCCCGCTTCACGGCGAGCAGGGCTGCCTCGTTCGCGAGGTTGGCCAGGTCCGCGCCCGTCATGCCCGGGGTCGTGCGGGCGATCTGGGCCAGGTCCACGTCATCGGCGAGGGGGATCGCGCGGGTGTGGATGCCGAGGATGGCCTCGCGGCCGCCGCGGTCGGGCGGGGACACGTTGACGACGCGGTCGAAGCGGCCGGGGCGGGTCAGGGCCGGGTCGAGGATGTCGGCGCGGTTGGTGGCGGCGATGACGATGACGCCCTCGGAGCCGGAGAAACCATCCATCTCGGTGAGGATCTGGTTGAGCGTCTGCTCGCGCTCGTCGTGCCCGCCCATGCCGCTGCCGCCGCCGCGGGCCCGCCCGATGGTGTCGATCTCGTCGATGAAGATGATGGCGGGGGCGACCTTGCGGGCCTCGGCGAAGAGCTCGCGTACGCGCGAGGCCCCCACGCCCACGATCATCTCGATGAACTCCGAGGCCGAGGCCGAGAAGAACGGCACCCCGGCCTCACCGGCGACGGCCCGCGCCAACAGGGTCTTGCCGGTCCCGGGCGGCCCGGCGAGCAGCACACCGCCGGGCATCCGCGCGCCCATCTTCCGGTAGGCGTCGGGATTCTTCAGGAAGTCGACGACGTCGTTCAGCTCGCCCTCGACCTCGTCGATGCCCGCGACGTCCTCGAAGGTGGTCCGCTTCCTTCCGGGCTCCAGCTCGACGGGCTTCGGCGGCTGCTTGCGCCCGAGCATCCCGCCCGCGCCGCCCATCCCGGACGCCATCCGCCGCGCGATGAAGATCCACAGCACCACGAGCAGCAGCATCGGGGCGAGCGAGATCAGCAGGTTGGACAGGAAGCTGCGCTCCTGCACCACCGGCTCCGCGGTGACCGTGACCTTGTTCTTCGTCAGGTCGCCCCACAGCTTGTCGTCCGCGAACTCGGGCCGCTGCGTCTTGAACTTGGTGTATTCGTCGCCCCCGTCCGGATCCTTCTGCTCCTTCTTGAGCTGCCCCTGGATCGCGTCGCCCTTGGAGTAGATCTTGGAGACGTTGCCGGAGTCGACCTGCTTGCTGAACTCCGTGTACGAGATGGTCGGCTCGTCGCCGTCGCCGAAGAAGGAGAGCACGAGGTTGGCGATGAGGTAGACGACCAGGGCCGTGAGGACGAGGCCGCCCCAGCCGCCGGGCAGCTTCCGCTTCGGCGGCGGCGTGGGCGCGGGCTCCGGAGCACCCTCGGAGCGCCACGGCTGCTCGGGCTTCTGACGCGGCGGCACCGGGTTGCTCATATGCGGACGCTACGACACAAAATCCCCACCGGCACCCGCTCCGCGCCCGCCAGGGGACCCGCCCGCGGACGCCACCCCGGCACCGCCAGGCACCGCCCGGCACCGCCCGGCACCGCCCGGCACCGCCCGGCACCCGCCATCGGACACGCCAGGGGCGCCCCACCGCGTGGTGGGGCGCCCCTGGACGGCGTACCGAGAAGAGCCTCGCTCAGCCCATGAACTTCTTGAACTCGTCCGGCAGCTCGAAGTCCTTGCCGCCCTGGCCCCCGGCCGGGAGCCCGAAGGCGCCACTCGCGGCGGCCTCCTCGGCGGCGGCTCGCCGGGCGGCCGCCTCGTCCTCCTGCTGCTTGCGCTTCATCGGGTTGCCGGAGCGCTGCTTGCCCTTGGCCTGCTTCTGCTTCTTCTTCTGCTTGCCGGGACCGCCGCCCATGCCCGGCATCCCGGGCATCCCCGGCATGCCGCCGCCCTGCGCCATGCGGGACATCATCTTGCGGGCCTCGAAGAACCGCTCGACCAGGTTCTTCACGGCGCTGACCTCGACGCCGGAACCCTTGGCGATACGGGCCCGCCGCGAGCCGTTGATGATCGTCGGCTCCTGCCGCTCCCCGGGGGTCATCGACTTGATGATGGCCGCGGTGCGGTCGACGTCGCGCTCGTCGAGGTTGTTGATCTGGTCCTTGATCTGCCCCATGCCCGGCAGCATCCCGAGCAGCTTGCTGATGCTGCCCATCTTCCTGACCTGCTCCATCTGGGCCAGGAAGTCGTCGAGCGTGAAGTCCTTGCCGCCCTTGCTGCTCGCCAGCTTGGAGGCCATCTTCTCGGCCTCTTGCTGCGAGAAGGTCTGCTCGGCCTTCTCGATGAGCGTGAGCATGTCGCCCATGCCGAGGATGCGGGACGCCATCCGGTCCGGGTGGAACGCGTCGAAGTCGTCCAGCTTCTCGCCGTTGGAGGCGAACATGATCTGGCGGCCGGTGACGTGCGCGATGGAGAGCGCGGCACCGCCGCGGGCGTCGCCGTCGAGCTTCGAGAGCACGACGCCGTCGAAGCCGACGCCGTCCCGGAAGGCCTCCGCCGTGTTCACGGCGTCCTGACCGATCATCGCGTCGACGACGAACAGGACCTCGTCCGGGCTGACGGCGTCGCGGATGTCCGCGGCCTGCTGCATCAGCTCCTGGTCGATGCCGAGGCGGCCCGCGGTGTCGACGACGACCACGTCGTACTGCTTCGTGCGCGCGTGCTCGATCGAGTCCTTGGCGACCTGGACCGGGTCGCCGACGCCGTTGCCCGGCTGCGGGGCGTAGACCCCGACGCCCGCGCGCTCGGCGACGACCGACAGCTGGTTCACGGCGTTCGGGCGCTGGAGGTCGCAGGCCACGAGCAGCGGGGAGTGGCCCTGGGCCTTCAGCCAGCGGCCGAGCTTTCCGGCTAGCGTGGTCTTACCGGCACCCTGGAGGCCCGCGAGCATGATGACCGTCGGCGGCTGCTTGGCGAAGCGCAGGCGCCGGGTCTCGCCGCCGAGGATGCCGATGAGCTCCTCGTTGACGATCTTGATGACCTGCTGGGCGGGGTTGAGCGCCGCGGAGACCTCGACGCCGGTCGCCCGCTCCTTGACCTGCTTGATGAACGCGCGGACCACCGGCAGCGCGACATCCGCTTCGAGCAGGGCGATACGGATCTCGCGCGCCGTGGCGTCGATGTCCGCCTCGGAGAGCCTGCCTTTGCCGCGGAGGTTCTTGAATGTCGCTGCGAGGCGATCGGAAAGAGTGTCGAACACGGCGGTCGCGAATCCTCGGGATCGGGGGCGGGCGGGCGAGTCGCCCTCCAGGGTATCTGCCTCTCGCCGGGGCGGGTGCCCTCCGTCCCCACCTGACCTCGGCCGGGCCCCGGGCACCGCCCCCAGGCCCGGCCCGACGACGCTCGCAGGCCCCGTACGACAGCACCCGCGAGCGACCGCCCCCCTACCCCCGCAAAGCCTCCTCCACCCCCCGAGCCACCCCCGCCGCCCGCTCCCCCGCCAGCGGCGCCCCGTCCGCCCCCGTCACATAGAAGGCGTCCACCGCGTTCGCCCCCAGCGTCGACACATGCGCGGAGCGCACCCGCACCTCCGCCGCCTCCAGGGCCCGCCCGATCCGGTGCAGCAGCCCCGGGGCGTCCTGGGCCCGGACCTCGATCACCGTGGCCCGGCGCGACCCCGCCGACGCGACGGTGACCCGGGGCGGCGGCGCCACCGTGCCCCGGCGGCGCGGATACGCGGCGTCGCGCTCGGCGAGCCGGGCCGCGATGTCGAGGGACCCGTCGAGCGCCCGCACCAGGTCGGCCCGCAGCCGCGCGGCCTGGGGCAGTGAGCCGTACTCGGCCGCCACCCGCCACTGGAGCATCAGCACCGAGCCGGGCATCTCCTCGGGCAGCCCGACCGCCCGCAGCTCCGCCGTGCGCACGGTCAGCCGGTGCATGGCGAGCACCCCGGCGACGGCGGGCAGCACCCCGCCCTGCTCGGGCACGGCGACCAGCAGCTCCACGCCCAGGGGCTCGGCCTGCTCCCCGGCCGAATCCCCCGCCGAACCAACGGCACCCGCAGAACCCCCAGAGCCCGCAGAGCCCCCAAAGCCCGCAGAACCCACAGCACCCGCAGGGCCCGCAGAGCCCACAGCGCCCACGACCCCCTCGCCCCCCACACCCCCCAAGGCGCCCCCGCCAGAATCCGCCCGCAACGCCACCACCGGCGCCCCCGTCCGCACCGCCTCCACCGCGAGCCGTTCCTCCTCCGCCGAGGCGGGCGCGGCATCGCCGACCGCGTACGGGTCCTCGACCTCGTCCCCGGCGAGCACCGCGGCGACCCGCTTCACCAGGTCCGCGACCAGCGAGCCCCGCCACGACGACCACGCCGCGGGCCCGGTGGCGAGCGCGTCCGCCTCCGTGAGGGCGTGCAGCAGCTCCAGGGTGCCGGGCGAGCCGACGGCCTCGGCGACGGAGCGCACGGTCGCGGGGTCGTCGAGGTCGCGCCGGGTCGCGGTCTCGACGAGGAGGAGGTGGTGGCGTACGAGACAGGCGAGTACGGCGACGTCGGCGCGGTCGAAGCCGATCCGGGCGGCGACGTCGCGGGCGATGATCTCCCCGGCGACGGAGTGGTCGCCGGGCCAGCCCTTGCCGATGTCGTGCAGCAGGGCGGCGACGAGCAGCAGGTCGGGCCGTCCGACGCGGCGGGTGAGGTCGGCGGCGCGGACGGCGGTCTCGACGAGGTGCCGGTCGACGGTCCAGGTGTGCACGGCGTTGCGCTGGGGGCGGCACCAGACCCGCTCCCAGTCGGGCAGCAGCCGGGTGATCAGGCCCTCGGCCTCCAGGGCCTCCCAGACCTGGACGGTCGGCCGCCCGGCGCCGAGCAGCGTCACCAGTTGCTCGCGGGCCTCGGCGGGCCACGGGGTCGGCAGCGGCTTGGCGGCGGCCGCGATCCGGCGCACGGCGTGCAGGGACAGGGGCAGCCCCGCCTGCGCGGCGGCCGCGGCGGCGCGCAGCGGAAGGACGGGGTCCCGCTCGGGCCGGGCGGCGCGCGCGAGCACGACCTCGCCGTCGTGCTCCACGACGCCCTCGGCCAGCGGCGACCGCTCGGCGACGGCCGCCTTCTGGCCGCCGAGCAGCCCGCGCAGCCGCGGCCTGGCCTTCCGGGACCGCAGCACGCGGCCGACCTCGCGCCAGGTCACGTCGCCGGCGTAGGCGACGGTGCGCGCGGCCTCGTACACCTGCCGCAGCAGGGTGTCGGCGTCGAGCAGGCCGAGTTCGGCGGCGACCTGGTCCTGTTCCTGGAGGGTGAGGCGGTCGGTGGCGCGCCCGGTCGTCAGGTGCAGGGCGTCGCGTACGTCGAGGAGGGTGCGGCGGGCCTCGGCGAGGCCCTCGCGGGGCGCGTCGGCGAGCCAGGAGGCGGCGACGGCCCGCAGCGCGGTGGCGTCGCGGAGTCCGCCGCGGGCCTCCTTCAGGTCGGGTTCGAGGAGGTGGCTGAGTTCGCCGTGGCGCGCGGCGCGTTCCGCGCACAGCTCGCGCAGCTCGGGCAGTCGTCTGGGCGCCTGGTTGCGCCAGTCGGCGAGGACGGCGCTGCGCGTGCCGGTGGTGAGCCCCAGGTCACCGGCGATGTGGCGGGCGTCGAGCAGGCCGAGGTGGACCTTCAGGTCGTCGGCGGCGGTCTTGCGGGCCTCGGCCGGGGTGCGCACGGAGTGGTCGAGGGCGAGGCCGAGGTCCCAGACGGGGTACCAGATGCGGTCGGCGAGGGCGGCGACGGCGCCCGGGTCGGCGCCGCCGTCGTGGAGGAGCAGCAGGTCGAGGTCGCTGCGGGGCGACAGTTCGCCGCGGCCGTAGCCGCCGACGGCGACCAGGGCGATGCCCCGTGCCGCGCCGGGTCCGGCGTCGGCGGTGCCCGCGGCGAAGAGGCCGTTCAGCCAGCCGTCCGTCAGCTCGGCGAGCGCGGAACGGCGCGGCGGCCCGGACCGCGCCTCCTCGTGGAGGAGGCGCAGCCGGGCCGCCGCGTAGCCGCTGGGTCCGGAGTCTTGCGAGTCTGCTGATTCCTTCGGTACTTCCACGCTCGTCACCCAGCGGCTCCTGTTCTCTGTGGGACTACCGCGCGCACGCCGCCCGCGGCACGCGCGTCACAGCGCGTCGGGCCCGCGCTCGCCGGTCCGCACCCGGACCGCCGTGTCGACGGGGACGCTCCACACCTTGCCGTCGCCGATCTTGCCGGTGCGGGCCGCCTTGACGACGACCTCGACGAGCTGTTCGGCGTCCTCGTCCTCGACGAGCACCTCGATGCGGATCTTCGGTACGAGGTCGACGGTGTACTCGGCGCCGCGGTAGACCTCGGTGTGGCCGCGCTGCCGTCCGTAGCCGCTGGCCTCGGTGACGGTCAGGCCCTGGACCCCGAAGGCCTGCAGGGCCTCCTTGATCTCGTCGAGGCGGTGCGGCTTGACGACCGCGGTGATGAGCTTCATGCGTCCACCTTCTTGTTCTTCTGGGCCGCGGACTGCGCGGCCCCCTGGACCGGGCCCGGCACGGCGGTCGTGCGGGGCGCGGAGCCGCCGCCCGCGCCGCTGAAGTCGTACGCGGTCTCGGCGTGCTGGACCTGGTCGATGCCGCCGACCTCCTCGTCCTCGTCGACCCGCATGCCGATCGTCTTGTCGATGAGGAAGGCGAGGACGGCGGAGGCGACGAGGGAGTAGCCGAGGACGGCGCCGACACCGGCGGCCTGCTTGCCGAGCTGTTCGAGGCCCCCACCGTAGAAGAGGCCCTGCGCCTCGGACTGGCCGCCGCCGGTGGCGAAGAGGCCGACGAGGAGCGAGCCCGCGATGCCGCCGACCAGGTGGACGCCGACGACGTCGAGGGAGTCGTCGTAGCCGAACTTGAACTTCAGGCCGACGGCGAGGGCGCAGAGCAGACCGGCGATCGCGCCGATGGCGATGGCGCCGAGCGGCGAGCAGGAGCCGCCGGAGGGGGTGATGGCGACGAGTCCCGCGACCGCGCCGGAGGCGGCGCCGAGGGTGGTGAACGCGCCGTGGCGGATCTTCTCGTAGGCGAGCCAGGCGAGCATGGCGGCGGCCGTGGCGATCTGGGTGTTGATGAACATCAGCGCGCCGACGCCGTCGTCGTTGCCGAGCCAGGACCCGGCGTTGAACCCGAACCAACCAAACCAGAGGAGTCCGGCGCCGAGCATCACCAGGGGCAGGCTGTGCGGGCGCATCGGGTCCTTCTTGAAGCCGACGCGCTTGCCGATGACGAGGATCACGCCGAGGGCGGCGGCTCCGGCGTTGATGTGCACGGCCGTGCCGCCGGCGAAGTCGATGACGCCCATCTCGAAGGCCCAGCCGCCGGTGCCCCACACCCAGTGCGCGACCGGGAAGTACACGATCGTCGCCCACAGCGCCACGAACAGCGCCCACGCGGTGAACTTCACGCGGTCCGCGAGCGCGCCGCTGATCAGGGCGGGCGTGATGACGGCGAACATCAGCTGGAACACGGCGAAGACGTAGACCGGGATGGTGTACCCGTCCCACAGTTCGTTGAGGCCGATCCCGCCGAGGCCCACGTAGTCGCCGTTCCAGCCGAAGAGGCTGCCGTGGTCGGTGCCGAAGGCGACGGAGAAGCCGTAGAGCACCCACAGGACGGTGACGATCCCGAGGCTGATGAAGCTCATCATCAGCATGTTCAGGGTGCTCTTGACGCGGACCATGCCTCCGTAGAAGAAGGCGAGCCCCGGCGTCATGAGCATCACCAGGGCGGAGCAGATCAACATGAACCCGGTGTTGGCGGCAGACAGCTGCGGGGCGTCTGCGGCAAGCGTGATGCCTGGGGGCATCGGCGTCTCCTCGTCGTCGGATACGGCCCGTGCGGGCTTCACCCTCTGCGGTGCGAGGACGGTGGGCCGGTTATGCCGCATGAGGTTGGCGCAGCGCGGTTTCGGTCAGTGCCGCTCGATGTTTCGCGCCAGTGACGAAGAGGTCGTGCGTGTTACGCATGGATGAACAGCGGAGCGTGCGAGGCGGGTGGTCCCGCCCTCACAGAACCGGCCGCGGCGGCCCATCCGGATGACCTGGCATGGGGGAGCCGAGTCGGGCTGTCGGGATGGGCCGGCCGCGGCCGGAGTGTGCGGGGCGCGCCGGTCAGGCGGCCTGGTGCGCGGGCATGTCAGACCGCCTCCGCGGATTCCGGCATGTCGACGGCGAGCTGGTCGGTGAGCCGGACCACGTCCGCCACGTCCCCGAAGTCGCGCAGGGCGTTGTCGACGGTCTTGCGCAGCCGGGTGTTGACCCGCTCGGAGCGCACCTTCTTGGCGATGGCCAGGGCCTCGCCCGCGAGCACCGTGCTCTGCTCGGGCTCCTTCTGGAGGAGGTGCACGGTGGCCATGCCGATCAGGTTCAGTGCGTACGACCGCTGGTGCTCGGGGTCGCTGCCGAAGAGCTCGACCGCGCGCGCCATGACGGGCTCGGCCAGGGAGGCGTACGTGGGGCTGCGCCCGGCCACGTAAGCCAGGTCGCGGAAGGAGTGGGCGTTCTCGCCGTTGAGCTCGGCCTCGGAGAAGAAGCGGATCCAGTCGGGCTCGGGCTCGTCCCAGTCGTCCGCGTCGGCGAAGGTGTCCTCGGCCATCCGGACCGCCCGTTTGCAGCGGCCGGGCTGGCCCATTCCGGCGTAGGCGCGGGCCTCCATCGCATACAGCATCGACTGGGTGCGCGGGCTCGCGCAGTCGCGGCTGCCGTACTGCGCGAGGTGGATCAGTTCGAGGGCGTCGTCGGGCCGGCCGAGGTGGATCATCTGGCGGCTCATGCTGGAGAGGATGTACGACCCGAGGGACTTCTCGCCGGCTTCCTTGGCGGCGTGCAGGGCGAGCACGAAGTACTTCTGGGCGGTGGGCTGGAGCCCTACGTCGTAGCTCATCCAGCCCGCCAGTTCGGCCAGTTCGCCGGCGACCTTGAACAGGCGCTTGGAGGTGTCCTCGGGCTGGGGCTCCTGGAGCAGGTCGGTCACCTCGTGCAGCTGACCGACGACGGCTTTTCGGCGCAGGCCGCCGCCGCACTGGGCGTCCCACTGGCGGAACATCACCGTGGTGGACTCCAGGAGGTCGAGCTCGGGGCGGGAGAGGCGGCCGGGGCGGCGCGGGGTGAGCTGCTGCGGCTCGGGGGCGGCGACCGGGGCGGAGGGGCCTGGCACGAGCCAGCGCTGCATGGGCTCGATCAGGGCGGGGCCCGCGGACAGGGCGAGCGAGGTGCCGAGGAAGCCGCGCCGCGCCAGCATCAGGTCGCTGCGGCTGAACTCGCTGATCAGGGCGACGGTCTGGGGGCCGGTCCGGGGCAGGTCGATGCCGGACACGGACGGGGCCTTGTGGGCGGCGCGCAGGCCGAGGTCCTCGACGGCGACGACGCAGCCGAAGCGCTCGGAGAACAGCTCGGAGAGGATGCGCGGGATGGGCTCGCGGGGGTTCTCGCCGTCGAGCCAGCGGCGCACCCGTGAGGTGTCCGTGGAGATGTGGTGCGCGCCCAACTGGCGTGCTCTGCGGTTCACTTGGCGGGCCAGCTCGCCCTTCGACCAGCCGCTGCGCACGAACCAGGAACCGAGCATCTCGTTGGGGCGCTTCTCAGCGTTCGCACCGCTACCGCCATTGCCGCCCACTGGAACGCCCCCATCCCTCAAGCCACTTGTCCGAGGTCCACGTCAAGCCCTAACAGAATGCCGCGTGTTGCGGCGGTCCGTCCGGAGAATGTCACCCTTCGAACGGGAAACCGACTTGCCTCCGGCATACCCACGAGTGCGCAAGTCCCCGAGTCATGTACCGAAAGTAATCCTACGATCACCGCTCCGGCGAGGGCGAACGCGGAAACGCCACCATTCGCCACCCCTTCGAATGAACTCCATGCCCGCCGCACACGATTCACTTGACACCAGACAACCGCAACCAACCAGAAGTGGGCGGAGCGGAGCACGCAGGGGCGCGGGCCACGGAGTGCACCACCGGTAATGCCTCCGAGCGCGGGCACCACCTGACGGCGGAACGCGGCGAAAGTCGGCGAGAGTCGGCTTGAGACGTGCACAACGCGCCCAGGCGCGGCGAGTCACGGTCGGGATCCGTCACGCGGCGACCGCGCACACGTAACCACCGCACACGCGACCCGTTGGAGGGGGCATGGGCTTCACGATCGGCGGCATCCGGGGGACCAAAGAGCCCCGGTCCGGTGTCCGGGGAACGAAGGACGTCCGGGGGACCAAGCGGACAGGCGCGCCTGACGAGACGGGTACGACCGGCGCGACGGGCGCGACAGAGGCGGGCGCGGAGGCGCGGGTGCCGCGCGCGGCCAAGGAGGCGCGCGCGACGAGGGAGCCGCGCGCCACCAAGGACGCGCGCGCCGTCAAAGAGGCGAAGGAGCCGCGCTCCGGGTCCCGTCGGCGCTGTCGCTCGACCGCCGAGGAGTGCACGGCCGTCGCCGAGTACACGGGCCTGTGGGGCTGGGCCGTGGTGCCCGGCGCGCGCGCCCAGGACGGCCACTGCTCCTGCGGCCGTGCCGACTGCGCCGCCCCCGGCGCCCACCCGCTGGACTTCGCCCCGGAGATCGCCGCCGGTGCCACCCTCGACGAGGTGACCGAGGCCTGGTCGCAGGTCCCGGGCGCGTCGGTGATGCTGCCCGTGGGCCGCGCGTTCGACGTGATCGAGGTGGCCGAGGCCGCGGGGCGCCGCGCCCTGGTGCGCCTGGAGCGGATGGGTCTGCCGCTCGGCCCGGTGACGGCCACCCCGGACGGCCGCACGCACTTCTTCGTGGCCCCCGGCGCCGCCGCCGAACTGCCGCAGCTGCTCTACCGCATGGGCTGGGACGACACCGGCCTCGACCTGCACGGCCTGGGCCCCGGCGCGCACATCACCGCCCCGCCGTCCGACCGCGCGGGCCTCGGCCCGGTCCGCTGGCTGCGCTCCCCCGACCCCGAGTCCGTCACGGGCCCGCCGCACGCCCGTCTCCTCCTCGGCACGCTGGCCTACGTCGCCCATCGGTCCCCCGCGTAGCGCGCGTCCGCGCGCGGCGACCACATGACGAAGTGCCCCGCTCCCGGCTGCACCCGGGGGTGGGGCACTTCTTCGTGAGGCACTTTCTCGTGGAGCACTTCTTCGCCGACGGGGCGCGCCACGCACGCGCACGCCGTACGACGTGCGCGGGAGCGCGCGATACGTAAGGGCACCCGCCCCCGGCGCACCACGACGCCCGCCGCCTCAGTCCCCGATCAGCGCGTCCACGAAGGCTTCCGGCTCGAACGGCGCCAGGTCGTCCGCGCCCTCGCCGAGGCCGATGAGCTTCACGGGCACACCCAGCTCGCGCTGGACCGCGACCACGATGCCGCCCTTGGCGGTGCCGTCGAGCTTGGTGAGGACGATGCCGGTGATGTCGACGACCTCGGCGAAGACGCGCGCCTGCACCAGACCGTTCTGACCGGTGGTGGCGTCGAGGACGAGCAGCACCTCGTCCAGCGGCGCGTGCTTCTCGACGACGCGCTTGACCTTGCCGAGCTCGTCCATGAGGCCGGTCTTGGTGTGCAGTCGGCCCGCGGTGTCGACGAGGACGACGTCGGCACCCTCGGCGATGCCCTCCTTGACCGCGTCGAAGGCGATCGACGCCGGGTCGCCGCCCTCGGGCCCGCGGACCGTGCGGGCGCCGACGCGCTCGCCCCACGTCTGGAGCTGGTCGGCGGCGGCGGCGCGGAAGGTGTCGGCGGCGCCGAGGACGACGGAGCGGCCGTCGGCGACCAGGACGCGGGCGAGCTTGCCGGTGGTGGTGGTCTTGCCGGTGCCGTTGACGCCGACGACCATCACGATGGCGGGGGTCTCCAGGCCCGAGTCGGTCTTCACGGTGCGGTCGAGGTCCGTGCCGACCAGCGTGAGGAGTTCCTCGCGGAGCAGGGCGCGCAGGTCCTCGGGGGTGCGCGTGCCGAGCACACGAACGCGCTCACGCAGCCGCTCGACGAGCTCCTGGGTGGGGGCGACGCCGACGTCGGCGGTCAGGAGGGTGTCCTCGATCTCCTCCCAGGTGTCCTCGTCCAGGTGCTCGCGCGAGAGGAGCGTGAGCAGGCCCTTGCCGAGCGCGTTCTGGGAGCGCGACAGGCGCGTGCGCAGGCGCACCAGGCGGCCCGCGGTGGGCTCGGGCGTCTCGATCTCGGGAGCCGGCGGGGCCGCGGGCTCCTCGGTCGTGACGGGTGCGGACGCCGAGGGTTCGGCGACCGGCAGGTCCACCTCCTCGATCGTGCGGCGCGCTTCGTCGCGCGGCGTCTCGGCCTCGTCGCCGACGTGCGGCTCGGCCGGAGGGGCGGTGATGGTGGGCGTCGCGGAGGGGGCCTTCGCCTCGGGCAGCTGCTTCTTCTTGCGGCTGCCGACGACGAGCCCGCCGATCGCACCGACCACGACCACGGCGATGACTACAGCAAGGATGACGATTTCCATAACTCACCCAGTATCAGTCATGGGCCCTCCGGGCAGCCTCCTTGTGTCTTCCTCCAAAGTACATATGCCACTAGCCGCCATTACTCGGACTAAAGTACGATGGAAGAGGCTGCGTCAACGCGCGTAGAGTCCCATCTGCTGATTCACCCAGCTCACCCCCACCGGCCGGCGACGACGTCGACGCAAGCCGAGCGAGAGGCACGGAACCACCCCTCATGAGCACCACCGCCGAAACGGCCGAACACGAAGGCGCCCTGGAGACCCGAGGCCTTGAGCCCGTCCCGGACTCCGAGCGCCACGGCAGGACCCGCGAGCTGTTCCCCACCTGGGTCGCCGCCAACATCAGCGTTCTGCTCCTGACGATGGGCGCGGGCCTGATCGTCTCGAACGGCCTGAACTTCTGGCAGGTCCTGGTCGTCGCCCTGGTCTCCCCCGTCCTGAGCTACGGCCTGGTGGGCCTCGTCTCCATCGCGGGCAAGCGCGGCGGCTCCCCGGGCATGACGCTCTCGCGCGCGGTCTTCGGCCAGCGCGGCAACCTCTTCCCCGGCTCGCTGATCTGGGTCGCGCGCTGGGGCTGGGAGACGATCAACGCGGTCACGGGCGCGTACGCGATCCTCACGGTGCTCGACATCTGCTTCGGGGTGAAGCAGAACACCGCGCTGAAGGTCATCACGCTGCTCGGCTTCGTCGCCGCGACGTTCCTCATCTCGGGCCTCGGCCGCAAGGTCCTGCACGTGTGCAGCACCTGGTCGACGTACCTCTTCGGCGCGTTCAGCGTCCTGGTGCTCGTCTACCTCCTCACGGACACCGACTGGGGCCAGGTCTTCGACAAGCCCGCGGGCTCGACGGCGATGATGATCGCGGGCATCGGCACGATCGCGGCCGGCGGCATCAGCTGGGTGCCCACGGGCCCGGACTTCACCCGCTATCTGCCGCGCACGGCCCCGAACAGGCCGCTGGTCGGGCACGCCGTCGGCGGCGCCGCCATCGTCGTGGTGCCCATGGTCCTGATGGGCGCGGTCATGGCCGTCTCGCAGCCGAAGCTGTCCTCGGCGCAGGACCCGGTGGCCTTCCTCGGCGACCTGCTGCCGACATGGATCGCGGTGCCGTACCTGATCATGGCCCTGATCGGCATGCTGCTGATCAACTCGATGTCGATGTACTCCGCGGGCTTCACCGCCATGACGCTCGGCATCAAGGTCCCGCGCGCCTGGGCGGTCAGCGTGAACGCGATCATCAGCCTGATCTTCGGCTACCTCCTGATGAACGTCGCCACCAGCTTCATGGGTTCGTTCATCTCCTTCCTGACGCTGCTCGCGGTCGCGTTCTCCGCCTGGATCGGTGTCTTCGGCGTCGACATGTTCCGCAGGAAGACCTACGACGGCGAAGCGCTGATGGACACCAAGCGCACCAGCGCGTACTGGTACAAGGCTGGCTTCGCCTGGCAGGCCATGACGGCCTGGGCCCTCGCGCTCGTCGTGGGCCTGCTCTTCACCAAGGTCGACTGGTTCAGCGGCCCGCTCGCCACCTCCTGGATCGGGCGCAACGGCCTCGGCTGGCTCGTCACGATCGTGGTCGCGGGCGCGATGTACGCCCTGCTTCCGCGCCGGCCGCTCCCCGAGACGGCGGCGGCCGAGCCCGCTCCCGTCGCCGTGGCCAAGCCGGCCGCGGCCAAGGCGTGAACATCCCCGACCCCCGCCCACCCCTGGCCATCTGACACAGCGTCAGCTAACGTCCCCCTTCGCCGCACCCGGCCCGCTGCCCGCGGCTCGCCGTCCCGGTGAAGGGGGACGTTCCGCATGCCCGTCACAGTCGTACGTGTCAACCTCGTCGATCCCGAGGCCACCCCCGACACCCTCAGCGCCCGCTACCGCGCGGCCTTGGAGATGGCCGCGTACGCCGACGACCGCGGCGTGTCCACGATCCAGACCGAGGAGCACCACGGCGTCGCCAACAACTGGCTGCCCTCACCGTTCGCCTTCGCGGGCGCGGTGTTCGGGGCCACGCGGCGCATCGCGGTGACCGTCTCGGCGGTCATCGGGCCGCTGCACGATCCGCTGCGCCTGGCCGAGGACATCGCCGTGCTCGACCTGCTGAGCGGCGGCCGTCTCGTCACGGTCGCGGGGATCGGCTACCGGCCCGAGGAGTACGCGGCGTTCGGCGTCGAGTGGACCCGGCGCGGCAAGCTCCAGGACGAGCTGCTCGAGACCCTGCTCAAGGCCTGGACCGGCGAGGAGTTCAGCCACCGCGGCCGCACCGTGCGCGTCACCCCGCGCCCGTACACCAGGCCGCACCCGATGCTCCTGGTCGGCGGCTCGTCCCGGGCGGCGGCCCGCCGCGCCGCCCGGTTCGGCCTGCCGTTCTTCCCGAGCGCCCATCTGCCGGAGCTGCAGGCGTACTACGACGAGAAGCGCGCCGAGTACGGCACCGAGGGCTGGACGATGATGCCCGCCGCCGAGACCCCCCTGCTGCACCTCAGCGAGGACCCCGACCGCACCTGGGCCGCGTACGGCGAGCACTTCCTGCACGAGGCCCGCACCTATGCCTCCTGGCAGTCCGACGACATCCGCTCCGCGGTGCGCTCGGCGGCCACGACGGTCGGCGAACTGCGGGCCGAGCGCGTATACCGGATCCTCACGCCCGACGCGTGCGTGGCGCTCGCGGAGTCGGGGGCGAACCTCGTCCTGCATCCGCTCGCCGGCGGGATGCCGGTGGACGAGGGGTGGCGGAGCCTGCATCTGTTCGGCGAAAACGTACTGCCCCGGCTCAAGGACTGACCTTGCGGTCCTCGGGCCGGGGCAGCTTCCTCAAGAGGAGCGGGGCAGCGGGGTTTAGCCCATCTCCTCCAGGGTCTTGCCCTTCGTCTCCTTGACGAACTTGGCGACGAAGGGGATCGAGAGCGCGGCGAACGCGCCGTAGATGATGTACGAGCCGGTCAGGCTCCACTCCGACATGCTCGGGAAGGTCTTGGTGATCGCGAAGTTGGCGAGCCACTGCGCGGAGGCGGCCACGCCGAGCGCGGCGGCGCGGATCTTGTTCGGGAAGATCTCGCCGAGCAGCACCCAGACCACCACGCCCCAGGAGAGGGCGAAGAAGAGCACGAAGGCGTTGGCGGCGATGATCGCGGTCAGACCCTGGCCCTGCGGCAGCGAGACGTCGTCACCGGAGCCGGTCCGGTAGGAGAACGCCCAGGCCATGGTGAACAGGGCGATGGCCATGCCGGCGGAGCCGATGAGGGCGAGCGGCTTGCGGCCGATCCGGTCGACGAAGATCATCGCGATGACCGTGCCGACGATGTTCACGATCGACGTCTCGAAGGAGTACAGGAACGAGCTGCTCGGGTCGTGGCCGATCGACTGCCAGAGCTGGTTCGAGTAGTAGAAGATCACGTTGATGCCGACGAGCTGCTGGAAGATCGACAGGAAGATGCCGATCCAGACGATCGGCAGGAAGCCGAACTTGCCGCCGAGCAGGTCCTTGAACGTCGACTTGTGCTCGCGGTGCATGGCCAGCTCGATCTCGGCAGCGCGCGCCTCGACGTCGACGGAAGTGCCCTCGACCTCGGCGAGCACCTTCTTGGCCTCGGCCTGACGGCCGACGGAGAGCAGGAAGCGCGGGGACTCGGGGATCACGAAGGACAGCAGGCCGTAGAGGACGGCCGGGACGACCATGACGCCGAGCATCCACTGCCAGGCCTCCAGGCCGGCCAGGTTGCCGCGCTGGTCGCCGTCCGCCATGTTCAGGATGCCCCAGTTGACGAGCTGGGAGACGGCGATGCCGACCACGATCGCGGCCTGCTGGAAGGAGGCGAGGCGGCCGCGGTAGGCGGGCGGCGCGACCTCGGCGATGTAGGCCGGGCCGATCACGGAGGCCATGCCGATGCCGATGCCGCCGATGAAGCGCCACACGGTGAGGTCCCACGCGGCGAACGGCAGCGCGGAGCCGACGGCGCTGGCCGCGAAGAGGACCGAGGCGATCTGCATGCAGCGGATGCGGCCGATGCGGTCGGCGATGCGGCCCGCGACGGCGGCACCGACGGCGCAGCCGAGCAGCGCGGTGGCGATGATCCAGCCCAGCATGTCCGCGTTGACGTCGAACCGGTCCTGGATCGCGACGGTCGCGCCGTTGATCACGGAACTGTCGTAGCCGAAGAGGAACCCGCCCATCGCGGCGGCTGCCGTGATGAAGATGACATGGCCGAGATGGTCCGGATGGGCCTCCCTGGCCCCGGGCTGCGGCGGCTGCGCTGTGCTGGTCACGTGTACTCCTCGGGCCACCGGCTGCGTTGCCGGGGGTGGGGGTGAGAGCCCTTCAAGTGGCGCACAACTTCACGCCGCCCACCACCTGAAGGTAAAAGCAACGTTGCAGAGACTATTCCTTCAAGTTGCGAAGTCAATAGTTCGTTAACTGTGAATCTGAGCCACACAAGACCACACCCCGCGTTCAAGCTCTGAACGCGGGGTGGGCTGGAGGGGTGAACCGGGCGAGGGCTAGCGCAGCCGCTGGCTGATCACCTTCGAGACGCCGTCGCCCTGCATGGACACGCCATAGAGCGCGTCCGCGACCTCCATCGTCCGCTTCTGGTGCGTGATCACGATGAGCTGCGAGGCCTCCTGCAGCTCCTGCATGATCCGGATGAGCCGCTGCAGGTTGGTGTCGTCGAGCGCCGCCTCGACCTCGTCCATCACATAGAACGGGCTGGGCCGCGCCTTGAAGATCGACACGAGCAGCGCCACGGCGGTCAGGGACCGTTCGCCGCCGGAGAGCAGCGAGAGCCGCTTGACCTTCTTGCCGGGCGGCCTGGCCTCGACGTCGACACCGGTGGTGAGCATGTTGTCGGGATCGGTCAGGATCAGCCGTCCCTCACCGCCCGGGAAGAGCCTGCTGAAGACCCCCTCGAACTCCCGGGCCGTGTCCCGGTAGGCCTCGGTGAAGACCTGCTCGACGCGCTCGTCGACCTCCTTGACCACCTGGAGGAGGTCGGCCCGGGTCTTCTTGAGGTCCTCCAGCTGCTCGCTGAGGAACTTGTGGCGTTCCTCCAGGGCCGCGAACTCCTCAAGGGCCAGCGGATTGACCTTCCCGAGCTGCTGGTACGCCCGCTCGGCTGACCTGAGGCGCTTCTCCTGCTCGGCGCGCACATAGGCCACCGGCTTGTTGCGCGGGTGCTCCGGATCCTCGGGCAGCTCCTCGCCCTCGGCGGCGGGCGAGGGCGGCACGAGCTGGTCGGGCCCGTACTCGGAGACGAGCCCCGCGGGTTCCACACCGAGTTCCTCCAGCGCCTTGGTCTCCAGCTGCTCGATCCGCAGCCGCTTCTCCGCGCCGAGTACCTCGCCCCGGTGGACTGAATCCGTCAACTTGTCCAGCTCGTCCTTCAGCTCGCGCCCCTGGTTCCGCTCGGCGACCAGGTCCCGCTCCCGCACCTCCTTGGCGCGCTCGGCGGCGGCCCGCTCCTGCTCGGCGCGGACCAGGGAGACCTCGACGTGGGCGAGCAGCTGGCGGGCGCCGGAGGCGACGGCCTCGGCGACGGCGGCCTCGTGGCGCAGCCGCGCCCTGCGCTGCTCGGCACGCGCGCGGGCCTCGCGTTCGGCGCGGGCGGCGCGGTCGAGGCCGTCGGCGCGCCCGGCGAGACCCTTGACCCGCTCTTCGTGCGTGCGCACCTGGAGCCGGGCCTCCATCTCCGTCTGGCGTGCGTTGGCGCCGTCGGCAGCGAGCCGGTCGCGCACGGCGGTGTCGGGCTCCTCGTCGGCCGGCGCCTCCTCGGCGACGGCGAGCCGCTCGGCCAGCTCCTCGACCTCCGCCGCGGCCCGCTCCAGTGCCTCCTGGGCCTTGGCGGCCGCGGCGGCCGACCGCTCCGCCTCCCCGGCGGCGCCGCGCGCCTGCCCGGCGAGGGACCCGAGCCGCTGGGCGACGGCCGACTTCTCCCGGTCGGCGGCGCGCCGCCGCTCCCCCAGCTCCTCGACCAGCGCGGCACACTCCGCGCGCGACTCCCCCGCCCGCTGCTGCGCCCCGGCCAACTCCTCGCACCGCACGTCAAGGTCGGCGAGCTCGGCCGCCGCCTCGTCGACGGACGCCTGCACCTCAAGGAGGCTCGGCGCACCCGCGGACCCGCCCTGCGCGAAGTGCGCCCCGAGCAGATCCCCGTCGGCGGTGACGGCCGTCAGCTCCGGGTGCGCGTAGACCAGGTCCTCGGCGTCCTCCAGGGTCCCGACCACGACGACATCCCGCAGCAGCCGCCGCACGGCGGGCATCAACTCGGCGGGTCCGCGCACGAGTTCGGCGGCGCGCGGGGGGCCGTCGCGGCGCGTGTCCGGCGGTACGTCGACGGGGGTCCCGTCGGCCCGACCAGCGGCGGCACCGGCGCCCCCGTCACCGTCGCCGCCGTCAGGCGCCCCCGCCAGCAACAGCGCGGCCCGCCCCCCGTCCTGCTTGCGCAGCAGGCGGATCGCTTCTGCTGCCGATGCGGGCGTCGACACGGCGATCGCGTCGGCGGCCGCGCCGAACGCCGCCGCCACCGGCACCTCGAAGCCCGGTGCCACGCTGAGGAGTTCGGCTGCGGGGCCGAGCAGCCCGGTGAGCCGCTCGCGGGCGGCGAGCAGCGCGCCCGAGCCGTCCTTGCGGCGCAGGCCCAGGGCGAGGGCGTCGTGCCGGGCGGCGACGGCGGCACGCTTCCGCTCGGCCGCGGTGACCGCCTCGCGGGCCGCGCTCGCCTCGGCCTCGGCGGCGGCGAGGGCGCGGCGGGCCTCCTCGTGCCGCTCCCCCAACTCGGCGTCGCCCGCGTCCAGGCCGTCGACCTCCGCCTTGAGCTGTTCGTACTCCTCCTGCGCGGTGACCGCCCGCTCCCGTGCCTCGTCGCGGGCGAGCGCGAGCCGGTCGATCTCGGCCTGCGCGGACGCCGCCCGCGACCGGGCCGCGTTGACCTGGCCGCCGAGCCGCGCCAGGCCCTCGCGCCGGTCGGCGATGGCGCGCGCCACGTCCTTCAGGCGCCGCTCCTCGGCGGCAAGGTCGCGCTCCAGCTCCGCGCGGTGGGTGACGGTGTCGTCGAGGGCGTACTGCGCGGCTTCGAGGGCCGCTTCGAGCTCCGCCTCCTGTTCGCGGATGCGGGCGGCCTCACGCTCCATGTCCTCGGGCTCGCGTCCGCGCCGCTCCTCGGCGGGCGCCGAGCGGGCGCTCTTGATCCGGGCGTCGGCGAGGGAGATCGTCCCGCGCACCCGCTCCGCCAGTTGCGACAGTTCGTACCAGGTCTGCTGGGCCCGCTGAAGGCGCGGGCTGAGCCGACGCACCTCGTCCTCAAGGACCGCCTCGCGCTGGAGGGCCGTCTTCAGTTCGGCCTCGGCGGCGTCCTTGCGGGCCTTGAGCGCGGCCTCGTCGGCGACCTCGGCGTTCAGGGCCTGCCGCATGCCCACGAGGTCGTCGGCGAGCAGGCGCAGGCGGGCGTCGCGCAGGTCGGCCTGGATGACGGCGGCGCGCCGGGCGACGGCGGCCTGGCGTCCCAGGGGCTTGAGCTGGCGCCGCAGTTCGTCGGTGAGGTCCTGCACGCGCGCGAGGTTGGCCTGCATCGCGTCCAGCTTCCGCAGCGCCTTCTCCTTGCGCTTGCGGTGCTTGAGGACGCCTGCGGCCTCCTCGATGAAGGCGCGGCGGCCCATGGGGTCGGCGTGCAGGACGGAGTCGAGCTGGCCCTGGCCGACGATGACGTGCATCTCGCGGCCGATGCCGGAGTCGGAGAGCAGTTCCTGGATGTCGAGCAGACGGCAGGTGTCGCCGTTGATCTGGTACTCGCTGCCGCCGTTGCGGAACATGATCCGCGTGATGGTGACCTCGGCGTACTCGATCGGCAGGGCGCCGTCGGAATTGTCGATGGTGAGGGACACCTCGGCGCGGCCGAGCGGGGGCCTGCCGGTCGTCCCGGCGAAGATGACGTCCTCCATCTTGCCGCCGCGCAGCGATTTGGCGCCCTGTTCGCCCATGACCCAGCTCAGCGCGTCCACGACGTTGGACTTGCCGGATCCGTTCGGTCCGACGACGCAGGTGATGCCCGGTTCGAATTTCAGCGTCGTCGCCGACGCGAAGGACTTGAAACCGCGCAGTGTCATGGCCTTGAGGTGCACGCCGCGTGACTCTACCTTTCTCCGTGAGTTCACCGAGGAACGTGCGAGCAGTTTCACGGCGGAAGGTGCAGGGCACATCAGGTGTAAGGCCCCACGGGGCACGGCGACGGGCAGGGCCCGGGGCAGCGGGAGCGGCAAAGCCCGGGGGACGCAAAGCCCGGGGACGGGAGCCACAAAGAAAGAAGGGACGCCGAAGCGTCCCTTGCAGATCTCTCGGATCTATCGCGGATCTCCTGGATCTATTCGATCAAGCAGATCTCTCTTGTTCAGCGGCTTATGACGGGCGGCCCGACCACGCGTGGCAGGAAAGTCCGTTGCCGTGGGCTCGAAGTGGCGTGGGTCAGGTGAGCGCAGGCTCCGCCTGGGGTACGTCGATGCTCTCCAGGAGCGCGTCGTGAGAAGCGGCAGCCGCCAGCGTGTCGTTCTCCGCCTGGATCCTGACGAGCTCGGATTCCAGGTCCTGGACGCGCTGCTGAAGCCGTCGCATCTCGGCGAGGAGTCGCGGGTCGCTGCCGCCGACGTAACCGAGAAGCGCCTTTGCCATGATGGATGGTCCTCCACACTGAGTGACCGACCGAATCGGTGTGGGTCGTGAGGGAATCGCACCCGCGGTGCCTGGCACTCTTCTGTTCTTGCTGGGTGTTACTTGGCCGTTCTCACATGCCAAACAGCTAAGGTGCGCGGGGCTTCCAGAGTCTCACCAAAAAGTTTGACGGTCAACACGATCACGCCCCGTATTGACGGGCGACCCGGGGGCGCGCGGCCGTGGAACTACGGCGCTGCCTCTGCGGCGGGGCCCTGGGGGCGTCGAGATCATCCTTACCCTCGGAGCCTGCCACGGCAAGCCCCTCTTGGCAATCACCAGGTCTTTCCTGCCCCAGACAGGTGCCACGGCCACATCCGCCGGGGCACGCCGGAGCGCGCCGAGCGGACCCGCGTCAGCGAATGGCGAACGACTCGTAGCCGCCCCGTGGCGTGTCCCAGATCTCAGTCACACCGTCGACGCGGCCGGGAGTGTCGCCCGCGCGGAGCCAGTCGAGGAGCCGTTGGCAACGCTCGCGTGAACCTTCGGCGACCACTTGCACGCGGCCGTCGTCGAGATTGAGAGCAAAACCACTCACGGCTCCGATCTCGAGCGCCTTGGCCCGCGTGAACCAGCGGAAACCCACTCCCTGTACACGGCCGCGCACCCAGGCGGTGAGCCGGACTTCTTCGTTCATAAGGTGCACGCTAACCGGCCAATTGCTCAGGGAGCACTTCGCCCCCTTGCGCCATCGCGTACAGTCGCGACTCGACGAGCCTCACCCGTATGGGTGAGTCACGTCGACGGTCAGAACGACGCCCCGGGCACGTGCCGGGCGTCAGGACGAAAGGCCAGGAGATGGGACGCCACCGACGCTCCGCCGCCGGCCGCGCCGCCACCGGCCGCGCCGATCATTCCCCCCGTTCCGATCACTCCGAACTTCCCGATCATTCCGCCGGATCCGCTGACCTCACGGGTTCCGGGGACGCTTCGGGCACCGCCGGTGCGGGCTCTTATGAGAACGCTTCCGGCGCGTACGGCTTTTACCGGGGGCACGCGGAATACGAGGGATACGAGGGATACGCGGCACGCGGGGGAAACGGGGGATTCGACGCGTCCTCCTCCGACGCCTATCTCTTCGGCACCTCGACCGCCGAGACGGCCGCGAGCGCCCTGCCCGGCGGGGAGGGCCGTCGGCGCGGTCCGTCGCAGCACCGGCGCAGGCGCCGCGCCTCCACACCCGTGCGCACCGGACTGCTCGGCGTCTCCGCCGCGGTCGCGATGGGCGCCGTAGCGGTCGCCTCCGGCCTGGTGCCCGGCGGCGACACCTACTCGCTGGGCGGTGGCGACACCCCCGGCGCGGTCAGGACCGCGGGCTCCCCCTCCGGAATCGACCCCCAGGGCGGCGCCAACGGCACCGCCGAGGGCAACCGCACCACCCCGGGCCCCGCCTCCGACACCCCACCCCCGTCGGAGTCGAGCGCCGAGCCCTCGCAGAAGCCGTCCGGCAAGCCCTCGACCACGCCGTCCAAGCCGCAGCACGACAGCGGCGACAAGGGCGCCGGACGCGACGAGGCCGACAAGCCCGGCGAGGGCGGCAAGGCCGAGAAGGGCAAGGGCGCGGACAAGGACCGCGAGGACCCGGGCAAGGACATCGGCGCGGACAAGCCGGACCGGACGCCCGCCCCGAGCCGCACGACGCCCCAGAAGCCCACCGCCCCGCCCGCGCCCGCGAAGCCGTCGGCCGACGAGACCGCGGCCGAGGCCGAGGTGCTCGCCCTGGTCAACCAGGAGCGGGCCAACGTGGGCTGCCGACCGGTGACCGCCGACCCCGGGCTCGCCACGCTGGCCGGGGACTTCAGTGCCGACATGGCCGAGCGGGACTTCTTCGCCCACACCGACCCGGACGGCGCGACCCCGTGGGACCGCGCCGAGAAGGCCGGCATCCAGGACCTGGGCGGCGAGAACATCGCCCGGGGCCAGGCCAACGCCCAGTCCGTCATGGACGCCTGGATGAACAGCCCCGGCCACCGCGCCAACATCCTCAACTGCGACTACAAGACCCTGGGCGTCGGCGCGCACTTCGCGCCGGGCGGCCCGTGGTGGACGCAGGACTTCGGCTTCTGAGCCACGGCTCCGCCGCGCGCGGACCGCTGCGCGCGCGGCGCCCCGACAGCCCGGGCGCCCCGGGCCGCGTCAGGCCGCCACGGCCGCGCGGCCCGCGAGGACGATCCGCGCGGTCTCGGTGACGCGGCGGCCGAGGTGCTCGGCCGTGGCGATGTCCGCCTTGTGCACGGCCTCCGGGCCCTCGTCGGAGTTGGTCTGGGCGGCGGCGCCGGAGAAGAAGCCGAGGCGGTTGAGGTCGGTCTCGGAGCCCTCGGTGGAGTTCCAGCCGGGGAGCAGGCCGAGGCTCACCCAGTGCATGCCCTGCTGGGCGGCGAGCGTCTGGAAGTACTGCAGGGTGTGCAGCTTGTCGCCGCTCTTGGACGCGGAGTTGGTGAAGCCCGCGGCGATCTTGTCCTGCCAGGCACGGGTGAACCAGCGCTTCGACGAGGCCTCCGCGAAGACGTGGAAGGCGCCCGAGGCGGTGCCCATGTAGGTGGGCGAGCCGAAGACGATGGCGTCCGCCGCGTCCAGGAGCTCCCACTCGGCCTCGGTGATCTCGTCGACCTTGATCAGGTGCGTGTCGGCACCGGCGTCCTCGGCACCGGCGCGGACGGCCTCCGCGACGACGGCGGTGTGCCCGAATCCGGAGTGGTAGGCGATGGCGACAACGGGGCTTGACATGGCGGAGTACTCCTCGACGGGGACGGGGGTGGGGAGGCGGCGGCCCGTGGACCGGCCGACAAACGAAAGGAAAGCACTAACTTTTCGTTAGCGCAACCTCATGGTTAGCGCTGCGGGAGAGTATGCTGCCGGTATGGACCCCCTCGTACGCCCCGAGAGCGCCTCCGACGCCGACGCGGACCTCGCCTACAACGTGTTCGCGCGTGCCTGCCCGTCGCGGACCACGCTGGAGCACGTCACGGGTCGCTGGGGCGCGCTCACGCTGGGCGCGCTGCACGACGGGACGTTCCGGTTCAACGAGCTGCGCCGCCGGGTCGACGGCGTGAGCGAGAAGATGCTGTCGCAGACGCTGCACGCCCTGGAGCGCGATGGTCTGGTGCACCGCGACGCGCAGCCGACGAACCCGCCGCGCGTGGACTACCGCCTCACCCCGCTGGGCGAGCAGATCGCCGAGCGCCTGCTGACCTTGATCCACTTCGTGGAGGGCAACCAGGACGACGTACTGGCGGCCCAGCGGCGCTACGACGAGAGCCAGGCCGGGCGCTGAGCCGTGCCCGCGGCCTCGGCGGGCGTGAACACTACGGGAGTCTCGGCGGGCGTGAACGCTACGGGAGCCTCGGCGGGCGCTGGCAGCGCGGGCAGAAGTAGCTGGACCTGTTCATCCAGGGCCGCCGCCGCATCGGCGTCCCGCAGCGCCGGCAGGGCTCGTCCTCGCGGCCGTACGCGTCCAGGGAGCGGTCGAAGTAGCCCGACTCGCCGTTCACGTTGACGTAGAGACTGTCGAAGCTGGTGCCGCCGACGGCGAGGGCCTCGTTCATCACGTCCCGTACGTGGCCGAGGAGTTCGGCGGTGCGGGGCCGGGTGAAGGTGGCCGTCGGGCGTTCGTAGTGCAGCCGGGTGCGCCACAGCGCCTCGTCGGCGTAGATGTTGCCGACGCCGCTGATCAGGGACTGGTTGAGCAGGGCGCGCTTGATCGTGCTGCGGCTGCGGCGCAGGGCCTGGTGGAAGGCCTCGTCGTCGAAGAGCGGGTCGAGCGGGTCGCGGGCGATGTGCGCGATGACGTCCGGCAGGCCGTCCGGGGTGTTCTCGTGCAGGGAGAGGCCGCCGAAGGTCCGCTGGTCGACGAAGCGCAGCTCGGTGCCTGCCGCGTCCGGGGCGGCGGCGCCCAGCTCGTCCGTGAAGCGCACCCGGATCCGCAAGTGCTTCTCGTCCGGGGTCTGTTCGGTCTTGACCAGGAGCTGGCCGCTCATGCCCAGGTGCGCGAGGACGGAGGTGCCGCTGTCCGCGAGGGGCAGCCACAGGTACTTGCCGCGGCGCATGGGGGCGCCGAAGCGGTGGCCCTTGAGGCCGAGCGCGAAGTCCTCGGCGCCCGCGAGGTGCCGTCGGACGGCGCGCGGGTGCAGGACCTCCACGTCGGAGACGGTCCGGCCGCCTACCCAGCGTTCGAGGCCGCGTCGGACCACCTCTACCTCGGGCAGTTCAGGCACGGGGGTCCTCCGGACGGGTGCGGGGTGGGGGCGCCGGTAGCTTATCGCTCGGCGTCCGCCGGGGTTGAGGTCCTGTCGGCGCTCCGCGCCTCGTCCTCAAGCGCCGGACGGGCTATGGACAGCCCCTCGACCCCAGAGCCGCCCCGACAGCAGAACGCCCGCCCGTCGGCCGGAGGGCCGGTTACGGGCGGGCGTTCGACTTGCTGGGGGGATCAAGCGGATTCGGCTTCGCCGAACGGCGAATCCGGTGGCGTCGATTCGGCTTGTGCCGCTTCCGCCGCCTTGGCTCGCTCGTCCGCCGCCGCGCGAATGGCGCGCCAGGCGGATTCCGCGGCCTGCTGCTCCGCTTCCTTTTTGCTGCGGCCGGTGCCGGTGCCGTACGAGACGCCTCCGACGCGGGCGGCAGCAGTAAAGGTCTTCTCGTGGTCCGGGCCGCTCTCCGAGACGAGGTACTCGGGCACGCCGAGGTTCTCCGTCGCGGTGAGCTCCTGGAGGCTGGTCTTCCAGTCCAGGCCCGCGCCGAGGTTCGAGGACTTCTCGATCAGCGGGTCGAAGAGCCGGTGCACCAGCTCGCTCGCCGCTTCCAGACCCCGGTCCAGATAGACCGCGCCGATCACCGCTTCCAGGGTGTCGGCGAGGATGGAGGCCTTGTCCCGGCCGCCCGTGCCCTCTTCGCCCCGGCCGAGCCGGATGAAGGAGCCGAGTTCGAGCCCGCGACCCACCTCCGCCAGCGCACGCGAGTTGACCACCGCGGCCCGCAACTTGGCCAGCTGGCCTTCGGGCAGGTCGGGGTGGGTGCGATACAGCGTGTCCGTGACCACGAGGCCGAGCACGGAGTCCCCGAGGAACTCCAGACGCTCGTTGGTGGGCAGACCGCCGTTCTCGTACGCGTACGAACGGTGGGTGAGCGCACGCACCAGAAGGGCGGACTCGAGCTGATACCCGAGCCGCCCTTCCAGAAGCGTGTGGGACGAGGCCGCGTTGTTGCTGTCTGCCATCTTGGCGTCTTCCGCCTTCTTCGGGCTAGACACAGCGCCTCTCACCAGCCGCTCAGACCTCGAGGACCTGGCGCTTGTTGTAGGTGCCGCAAGCGGGGCACGCGATGTGCTGCAGCTTGGGCTCCTGGCAACGCTCACACGAAACCAGGGTGGGGACCGCAGCCTTCCACTGCGACCGGCGGTGGCGCGTGTTGCTGCGCGACATCTTCCGCTTCGGAACAGCCACGGCTACTTCTCCTGCTTCTCGTCGACGTGCGCCGTTCGAGGCGCGTCGCCGCTCATCTCGTCCTTCTCGCCGTCCTGGATGGTGCCAGCGAGTCCTTGCAAAGCCGCCCAACGGATGTCGACGGCGTCGTGGTGGTGGTCCGGGTCGTCCGCGAGCCGCACTCCGCACTCGGAGCACAGGCCCTCACAGTCGTCCTGGCACACCGGCTGCATCGGCAGTGCGAGCACCACCGCGTCCCGCAGCACGGGCTCGAGGTCGAACATGCCGTCCTCGAGGAAAAGCCTGTCCTCGTCGTCCTCGGCGTCGTCGGCCGGTTCCGCGGTGCGGCCCCGGTCGTCGGCGTCAGGGTACGAGAACATCTCCTGGAAGTCCGCGTCGAGCGCGAGCTCGACCGGCTCCAGACACCTTACGCACTCCCCCTTGGCCGATGCACGGGCGGTGCCTGTGACAAGCACCCCTTCCATGACCGACTCCAGGCGGATGTCCAGCTCCACCGGGGCGCCGTCCGGCACTCCGATGACCCCTTCGACACCGAACGGAGCCGGTGAACCGGGGGCTTCGATGGTGCGGGTCACCCGCTGCATGGCACCGGGACGCCGACCCAGCTCGTGTGTGTCGAACACAAGCGGGTTTCGGTGGTCGAGGCGCGTGCTCAGGGGGTTTCCTGCTTTCGAATCCTGGGGGCTTGGCAAGGAGGCCACCGCGCCGAGGCCGCGAGAACGCGGTGTGAGCGGGCAGCTCGGACCGCGGACATACGCGCGACCGAAGAGCCAGGATACTGGACCTTTCGCTCTCGGCCCAATCGGCCGGCGCCCGGCCCCGGTGCCCGCGCCCTGCCGCGCCTAGCGCCCCTGCTCGTACTGGCGCAGCTGCTCCGCGCTGATCATGGTGGTGTCGAAGAGGCTGGTCTCGTCGAGCACGGCGGGCGCGGGGCTCTGCTGCCCGTAGTCCTGCTGCTGCGGGGCCTGCTGCTGGTTCTGGTCGTACCCCTGCTGCTGGTACGCGTAGGGGTCCTGCTGGTACACGTACGGATCCGGCTGGCCGTACCCCTGCTGGTAGGCGTACGGATCCTGGCCCGCGTACGGGGCCTGGCCGCCGTACTGGTCCCCGCCCTGGGCGTAGGGGTCCTGGGCGGCCTGTGCGTACGGGGCCTGGACCGGCTGTCCGTACTGGTCCTGCCGGTACGCGTACGGGTCCGGCTCGTGCTGGGGCGGGGCGGGCGCGTAGGGCTGCTGTGCCGGGATCGGCGGCGGGCTCTGGGGCGGGGTCTGCGGGGCGGCCGGGCGGGCGGGGCCGTCGGGGGTCTCGGCCAGGTCCGCCAGGTAGTCCGCGTCGGAGCTGTGCTTCTTGGCGCCGGCCTCGCCGAGCTCGCTGAGCTCGTCCGCCGGGGCGCGGCCGTGCAGGGTCTGGCGGCCGCGGCCGACGGCCTCCAGGGTCTTGGCGAGGACCGCCTCGAAGGCGCCGAGCTTCACGTCCACGTACACGTCGGCGTTGCGGCGCAGGGTGTCCGGGTCGTGGCTGCGCTCGGGGGCGTCCTCGTCCTCGTAGCCCTGCTCGTCGACGCCGGGTCCGGTGCCGAGGAGCTTCTCGCGGCCGCGGCCCACGGAGCCGAGGGTCTTGGTGAGGACGACCTCGAAGTTGGCGAGCTTGCTGTCCACGTAGTCGTCCGCCTCCTGGCGGACCTCGGTGGCCTCCTGGCGGGCCTCGGCCAGGATGCGGTCGGCCTCCGCCTGGGAGCGGCGCGCGACCTCCGTGTCGGAGATCAGCGAGCCGCGCTCGGCGTGCGCGCCCTCGATGATCCGCTCGGCCTCCTGGCGGGCCTGCTCGACCAGCTGCTCCCGGCCACCGATCAGCTCCTGGGCCTGGGCGAGGGAGCCGGGCAGGGCCTGGCGCACTTCTTCGAGCAGCGCCAGGAGCTCGGCGCGGTTGACCACGCACGAGGCGGACATCGGCATGGACTTGGCGCTGCCGACCGTCTCGACGATCTGGTCGATCTTCTTCTGCACGTCCACCGCGGGCTCGCCACTCTCTACAGCTGGTTGGGAGACGGACGGGACGACTGTAGCCCCTGATCAGCCCTTGGCGAGGCGCTTGTTGAGGCCTTCGAGCACGACCGGGGGAACCAGGTGCGCGATGTCGCCACCCCAGGACGCGACCTCCTTGACCAGCGAGGAGGACAGGAAGCTGTAGGCGGGGTTGGTGGGCACGAACAGCGTCTCGACACCCGTGAGGCCGTTGTTCATCTGGGCCATCTGGAGTTCGTAGTCGAAGTCGCTGACCGCGCGCAGGCCCTTGACGATGGCCGGAATATCGCGTTCCTTGCAGAAGTCGACCAACAGGCCCTGGAACGACTCGACTTCCACGTTGCCGAACTCGGCGGTGACCTGGCGGATCAGCTCGATCCGCTCGTCGATCTCGAACAGGCCCTTCTTGGACTTGTTGATCATCACCGCGACGTGCACCACGTCGTACAGCTTGGAGGCGCGGGCGATGATGTCGAGGTGGCCATTGGTGATGGGGTCGAACGACCCCGGACAGACGGCGCGGCGCAACGGAAGTCCCTCGCTCTCCGGTCGGGTCATGGCGCGATCTCAGACTCTTCGAACGAAGAGGCGGCGCGACCGTACCAAAACGTTCCCTCGCCGTAGCGACGGGACCTCAAGGCCTCGAAGCCGTCCGGCCAGGCGAATTCTCCGCCTCTCGTACTGCGTTCAACGGTGACGAGCGCGTCGTCCGTGAGCCACCCTCCCGAGCGGAGTGTGAGCAGGATCTCCCGAAGATCGTCGTCACCGACGGCATAAGGGGGGTCGAGAAACACCAGGTCATAGGGGGTGGCAGGGGTTGACTCGCGGATGACCTGGGCCGCTTTGCCCGCCCTGGCCTCGGCGCCGGGCAGCCCGAGCGCCTTGATGTTCTCGCGGATGGTGCGCGCGGCGCGGGCGTCGGCCTCGACGAGCAGGGCGTGCGCGGCGCCGCGGGACAGGGCCTCCAGGCCGACGGCGCCGGAGCCCGCGTACAGGTCGAGGACGCGGGCGCCGTCGAGGGTGCCCTGGAAGGCCTGCCAGGTGGAGAACAGGCCCTCGCGGGCGCGGTCCGATGTGGGCCGGGTGCCGTTCCCCGGCGGGACGGCGAGGCGGCGTCCGCCGGCCACACCGGCGATCACGCGGGTCATGGGGTCTCTGCGTCCTTCGGCTGGGGGTGGGGCTCGCCCTCGGGGGTGGGGCTTGTCCTCACGATATGCCGTGCGGGCGCTTCAGCCGTTGTCAGGCCTTGTCAGCCCTTGTCGAGGTACTGCTCGCGTTCCGCGTCCAGGAGGGCGTCCAGGGCGGTGCGCAGCTCCGGCAGGTGCTCCAGGTCGGGGTCGCGGGAGACCACGGCGGTCGCCTCCTCGCGGGCCGCGGCGATGATCTCCTCGTCGTCGATGACGGCGAGCATGCGCAGCGAGGAGCGGACCCCGGACTGGGCCTGGCCGAGGACGTCGCCCTCGCGGCGCTGCTCCAGGTCGACGCGGGAGAGCTCGAAGCCGTCGAGGGTGGCCGCGACGGCGTTCAGGCGGGCGCGGGCGGGGCTCGCCTCGGGCATGTCGGTGACCAGGAGGCACAGGCCGGGCGCGGAGCCGCGGCCGACGCGGCCGCGGAGCTGGTGCAGCTGCGAGACGCCGAAGCGGTCGGCGTCCATGATCACCATGGCGGTGGCGTTCGGGACGTTCACCCCGACCTCGATCACCGTCGTGGCGACCAGGACGTGCGTCTCGCCCGCGGCGAAGCGGCGCATCACGGCGTCCTTGTCGTCGGGCTGCATGCGGCCGTGCAGGACCTCGACGCCGAGGCCGCGCAGGGGGCCATGGGCGAGCTCCTCGGCGACGTCGAGGACGGCGAGCGGGGGGCGCTTGTCGGCGTCGTCCGCCGGGGGCTCCTCCGCGTTCTCGCCGGCCCCCTTGGCTCCCTGGGCCTTCTTGCCCTTCTTGGTCTTCTTGGGCTCCTCCGCGCCTTCGTCGTCCAGGTCACCGATGCGGGGGCAGACCACGTACGCCTGGTGGCCGTTCTCCACCTCCTCGCGCACGCGCTCCCACGCGCGGGCGAGGAAGTGCGGCTTGTCCTGGGACGGGACGACGTGCGTGGAGATCGGCGAGCGGCCGGCCGGGAGCTGGTCGAGGACGGAGGTCTCCAGGTCGCCGAAGACCGTCATCGCGACCGTGCGCGGGATGGGGGTCGCCGTCATCACGAGGAGGTGGGGCGGCTGCTTGCCCTTGCCGCGCAGGGCGTCGCGCTGCTCCACGCCGAAGCGGTGCTGCTCGTCGACCACGACCAGGCCGAGGTCGTGGAACTGCACCTTGTCCTCGATCAGGGCGTGCGTCCCGATGACGATGCCCGCCTCGCCCGTGACCAGGTCGAGCAGGGCCTGACGGCGGGCGGCCGTGCCCATGGAGCCGGTGAGCAGCGTGACCTTCGTCGCGTGCTCGGCGCCCCCGAGCATGCCGCCTTCCGCGAGCTCGCCCATCATCTCGGTGATCGAGCGGTGGTGCTGCTGGGCCAGGACCTCGGTGGGCGCGAGCATCGCGGCCTGCCCGCCCGCGTCGACGACGGCGAGCATGGCGCGCAGGGCCACCATCGTCTTACCGGAACCGACTTCCCCCTGGAGGAGGCGGTGCATCGGGTGTTCGGTGGCGAGGTCGTCGAAGATCTCCTTGGAGACCGCGCGCTGGCCGTCCGTGAGGGTGAAGGGGAGCTTGGCGTCGAAGGCGTCGAGGAGGCCGTCCGGGCGCGGTCTGCGGGCCACCGCGGGGAGCTGGGCGTCGGCGAAGCGGCGGCGGGCCAGGGCTACCTGGAGCACGAACGCCTCGTCCCACTTCAGCCGGTCCCTGGCGGTGGCGATGTCCGCCTTCGCGTGCGGGCGGTGGATCTTCAGGAGGGCTTCGGGGAGCGGGATCAGGCCCCGGCCCTCGCGCAGGGCGGGCGGCAGCGGGTCCAGGGCCTCCTGGGCGCTGGGCAGCACCGCGTCCACGGACTTGGCGATCTTCCAGGACTCCAGCTTGGCGGTGGCCGGGTAGATCGGGATGAGCGCCCCGGCCCAGGAGTCCACCGCGTCCGCGGCCGATTCGCCGTCGCCCCGCAGCAGTTCGTACGCCGGGTGGGCCAGCTGCATCTTGCGGTTGAAGACGGAGACCTTGCCCGCGAACATCGCGCGTGTGCCCGGGAGGAGGTCCTTGTGCGGCTTGTGGATGCCGCGGCCGAAGAAGACCAGCTGGAGCTGGCCGCTGCCGTCCGTGATGGTCACTTCCAGGCGCTGGCCGCTGCCGCCGTTGAACCGCAGCACGCGGGCCGTCGCCACTTGGGCCACGACCGTGACGTGCTCGTCCAGCGGGAGGTCGGAGAGGCGGGTCAGCTCGCCCCGCTCCGCGTACCTCCGTGGGTAGTGGTGCAGGAGGTCGCCGACCGTGTGCAGGCCGAGGTGCTCGGCCATCACCTTCGCGGTGGCCTGGCCGAGCGCGTTCTTCAATGGTTCCTGGAGCGCGTGCACGAGATCCATTGCACACCACGGGACTGACAATTGGGGGGCAGGGGGCCTTGCCGGGGGCTCCCCAACCCCACCCCTTCCCGAAACCGGGGCTCCGCCCCGGACCCCGTATCGGCGCTTCGCGCCTCGTCCTCAAACGCCGGACGGGCTGGCAGTGCCGACCGCGCGCGGTCGTGCGAGTGGGGGCGGGTGGGTGGGAGAGAGCCCGTCCGGCGATTGAGGACGAGCGCGCAGCGCGATCGGGGGTGCCCCCGGCCGAGGGGTCACTCCACGCCGATGAGGAGCAGGGCCGACTGGGGCCCGCCCCGGTACAGCACCGTGTCCACGGCCAGGTGGCCGTCGCGTACGTGCTTCTCCAGGAACTCGGCGACCGCGTCGGACACCGCGTCCCCGAGGACGAGCGTCACCATCTCGCCGCCCGCCGCCAGCATCCGGTCGAGCACGGCCGCCGCGGTCCGCGCGACCTCCGGGCCGATCACCGCCACGTCGCCGTCGATGAGGCCGAGCACGTCCCCGGCCTGGCAGATGCCCGCCGTCGTCCAGGACTGCCGCTCAGCGACGGCCAGTTCGGCGTACCGGGTCGCCCCGGCCGCCGAGGTCATCGCGACGACGTCCTCATCGAACCGGCGGTCCGGCTCGTGCACGGCGAGCGCCGCGATGCCCTGCACGGCGGAGCGGGTGGGGATCAGGGCGACGCGTACGCCTTCGGAGCGGGCCTGTTCGGCGGCCGCCGCCGCGGTGTGGCGCAGCCCGGCGTCGTTGGGCAGCAGCACCACCTCGCGCGCGTGGGCGCGCCGGATCGCCTCGACCAGCTCGCCGCTGCCGGGCGGCTCCCCCGCGCGCGCCGGCACCGTGGTCGCCCCGGCCTCGGCGTACAGGGCGGCGAGGCCGTCGCCCGGGACGACGGCGACGATGCCCCGCTGGACGCGCTCCCTGGGCGGCTGCGTCCGTACGGTGTGGGCGTCACCGGCACCGAAGTGCGTGATCCGGATGCGGTACGGACGGCCCGCCTCCACGCCCGCCTCGACAGCCGCGCCCGCGTCGTCGACATGGACGTGGACGTTCCACAGGCCGTCGCCGCCGACGACCACGAGCGAGTCGCCGAGCGCGTCCAGCCTGACCCGCAGCCGGTCGACCGCCGCGTCGTCGGCTTCCAGGAGGTAGATCACCTCGAAAGCGGGGCCGGCCCCGTCGGCGGCGGCGTCGACGCACGTGGCGGGCTCGGCGGCCGGGGCGGGCTCGGCGGCCTCCATGCCCACGCGCGCGTGGCCGCCAGCCGCCGCCCGCGGCCGCACGGTCTCCCCCGACAGCGCCCCCACCAGCGCGCCGAGAACCGCGACGAGGCCCCGTCCGCCCGCGTCCACCACGCCCGCGCGCCCCAGCACCGCGAGCTGTCCCGGAGTCGCGTCCAGGGCCGCACAGGCCCCTTCGTACGCCGCTCGTGCCACCGCGGCGCAGTCCCGCGAGTCCGTCGCGGCGGCGTCGGCCGCCTCGGCCGCGGCCTTGGCGACGGTCAGGACCGTGCCCTCCACGGGGTGCGCGACGGCACGGTACGCGGACCGGGACGCGCGGCCCAGCGCGAGCGCGAGGCGCACGGCATCGGCATCGGCATCGGCATCGGCACCAGCGTCGGCGTCCGCGTCCGCGTCCGCGTGATGCGCGTCACTGTCCTTGTCGGGCTCGCCGGCCCCGGCGCCGTCCTCCGCGAGCACCTGCGCCATCCCCCGCAGCAACTGCGCCAGAATCGTCCCGGAGTTGCCGCGGGCCCCGATCAGCGCGCCGTGCGCCATCGCGCGCACCGCCTCCGCGAGCGCGGGCCTGGCCGGCTCCAGGCCGGTGAAGACCGCGTCGACCGCCTGGGAGGCCGACTCCATCGTCAGATAGAGGTTGGTCCCGGTGTCCCCGTCCGCGACCGGATAGACGTTGATCGCGTCGATCTCCTCGCGGGCCTGCCCCAGCGCGTCCAGAGCGAGTGCGCTCCAGGCGCGGACTGCGACAGCGTCGAGGTTCTGCGGCAACTGTCGCCTCCTAGGAGCGTCACGCGACGCGTGTGTCTCGCGTACGGAACGCCTCGTCCTGCGTGCGGGACGCCTCCGTCGTGCGTCTCGGCTGGGACGCAGCGTAGACCTGGGACGGAGGGGAGGCCGGGGCGGGGCCGGGGCGAGACATGGTAGTTTCGTTGTACCGAAGCAGTCGTTGTATGCTGCTCCGGTTGCCCGATACGCATCGGGCCATTCCTCCTGGCAACGCCACTCCGATCATTGCACTGATCCCGGCATGCCGGGTTTAACCGTAAGTGCATCTGAAGTCTTTGGAGTGACCCGTGGCTGCCAACTGCGACGTCTGCGGCAAGGGGCCGGGCTTCGGCAACAACATCTCGCACTCGCACCGCCGTACGCCCCGTCGCTGGAACCCGAACATCCAGCGCGTGCGTGCCGTGGTCGGCGGGACGCCGAAGCGCCTCAACGCCTGCACCTCGTGCATCAAGGCCGGCAAGGTCTCGCGCTGACGCTTTCCCACGCTCTTTGAGCAAGGGACATCCCATTGCGCGGCCACCTAGCCGGTTGCTGAAGGGCCGGTCCTCCTTCGGGAGGGCCGGTTTTTCGTATGCCCGGGCGCTTTCGTGTGCCCGGGCACTTTCGTTTGCCCGCGCGGCCGCCTGCCAGAATCTGGCGGATGCGCTTCGGCATCCTCGGGCCCCTCGACATCCGCACCCCCGACGGCTCCCCCGTCGCCCCCGGCGGCCCCCGCCCCCGGGCCCTGCTCACCCTGCTCCTGCTCGACGCCGGCCGAAGCGTGTCCGCCGAGCGCCTGACCGACGGGCTCTACGGGGAGCGGCCGCCCGCCGGTGCCGCGAACGCGCTCCAGTCCCAGGTGTCCCGGCTGCGGGGGCGCCTCGGCGTCGGCATCGAGTCCACCGCCACGGGCTACCGCCTGGCCATCTCCCCCGACGACGTCGACGCCCACCTCTTCGAACGCCTGGCCCGCGAAGGACGCCGAGCCCTGTCCTCGGGAGACCACCCCCGGGCCGCCGCCCTCCTCACCGAGGCGCTCGGCCTGTGGCGCGGGCCCGCGCTCGCCGACCTGCCCGGGGCGCACGCCCCCCGCACCCGCCTCGACGAGCTCAGGCTCGCCGCCGTACAGGACCGGGTGGACGCGGATCTGGCGACCGGCGGCGCCCCCGGCCTCGTACCGGAACTGCGGGAGCTGGTCGCCGCCCATCCGCTGAGCGAGCGGCTCTACGGGCAGCTCATGCGGGCGCTGCACGCCACCGGGCGGTCCGCGGAGGCCCTCGCGGTGTTCGACGAGGCGCGTGGCGTCCTCGCGCGGCAGCTGGGCGCCGACCCGTCGGCGGAGCTCGCCGCGCTCCACCTGGAGCTGCTGCGCGGCGCCGAGCCGGCCCGCGCGCCGGCGGTGCCCGCGCCGCTCACCCCGCTCGTCGGCCGCACGGCGGAGCTGGCACGCGTCCACGCCCTCCTCGACGACACCCGCCTCGTGACGGTCACAGGACCGGGCGGCACCGGCAAGACCCGGCTCGCTCTGGAGGCCGCGCGGGAGCGGGAGAGCGGGACCGAGGGGGCGCGGGGAGGCGGGCCGGGGAGCGTGTGCTTCGTGGAGCTCGCGCCGCTGGCCGACGGGGAGCGGGTGACGTACGCGGTCCTCGGCGCCCTCGGTGTGCGTGACGGGTTCCACGCGCGCGGGGGTGACGCCACCGAGCGGCTGCTCGCCGCCCTTGAGGGGCGTGAGCTGCTGCTCGTGCTCGACAACTGCGAGCACGTGGTCGACGACGCGGCACGGGTCGCGGGGCTGCTGCTCGGCGCCTGCCCCGGTGTCCGTGTCCTCGCCACCAGCCGGGAGGCGCTCGGCATCACCGGGGAGGCGCTGTGCCCGGTGCCGCCGCTGGCCGCAGGGCCCGCCGACCGGCTCTTCCTGGAGCGCGCGGCGGCCGTGCGCCCGGACCTCGCGGGCCGAGCGGGCACAGCGGAGGGGCGGGCCGACCTCGTGCGCTCCCTGTGCGCCGCGCTCGACGGGCTTCCGCTGGCCATCGAGCTGGCCGCCGCACGCCTTCGCACCCTCACTCTCGACGAGCTGGCCGCGCGCCTCGACGACCGGTTCCGGCTCCTGTCGCGCGGCGACCGCACGAAGGCGCCGCGCCACCGCACCCTGCGCGCCGTCGTCGAGTGGAGCTGGGACCTGCTCGACGAGGAGGAGCGGGAGCTGGCCGCGCGGCTCACCGTGTTCCCCGCCGGGGCCACGCTGGACGCCGTCGAGGCGGTCTGTGAGCTCCCCTGCCCCGAGGACCTCCTTGCCTCGCTCGTGGAGAAGTCGTTCGTCGAGGCGGTGGGCGGCCGCTACCGGATGCTGGAGACCATTCGCGCCTTCTGTGCCCTTCGGCTCGCCGAGGCGGGCGACGAGGACAGGCTGCGCGCCGCGCACGCCGCGTACTTCCTGCGCCTCGCCGAGCGGGGCGCGCCGCTGCTGCACGGCGCCGGGCAGCTCCCCTGGCTGGACCGGCTCGCCGCCGACCACGGCAACCTGGAGGCCGCCCTGCGCCACCTGGCGCGCACCGACCCGCACGCGGGCCTGCGCATGCTGGCCGCGCTGTCCTGGTACTGGCGGCTGCGCGGCCACTACGGAGAGCGCGCCTCGCTCGCCTCGGGCCTCCTGTCGGCCGTCGGGCCACGCCCTCCGGAGGGGCTCGCCGAGGAGTACGTCCTGTGTCTGGTCAACACGATCGTGGGCGACGGAGACGACCCCGCCGAGCCGGGGCGCCTCGCACGCGCCGACGCCCTCCTGACGTCCCTGGAGGGGCCGTTGCGGCTGCCGTTCCTGATCGTGCTCTGGTCGCTGGTGGGCGGGCCGGGGCGGGCCATGGAGGAGCGCGTGCGCGACCAGGTCGGCGACCACCCCTGGGGGCGCGCCCTGCTGGACCTCGGGCGAGGCTTCCAGGAGCTGTTCGCGGGGCGGCCGCGGGACTCCGAGGCAGCCTTCGCGCGGGCGCTCGCGGCCTTCCGCGAGAACGGCGACCGCTGGGGCATGGCCAACTGCCTGGACCCGCTCGCGATGTTCGCCGACTGGCGCGGGGAGCGGGCGCGCGCCCTGGAGCTCCTGGACGAGGGCCTCGCCCACGTCGTCGAGCTCGGCGCCCCCGAGGAGACCGGCGACCTGTTGCACCAGCGCGCCACGGTCCTGCTGCACGGCGGCGCCCTGGAGGACGCGGCGGACCACTTCCGGCGGGCGGAGGAGCGGGCCCGCACCGTCGGCGTACGCGACAAGGTGGCGACGGCGCGGCGCGGCCTGGGGGACGTGGCCCGGCTGCGCGGCGACACGGCACGCGCGCGTGCGTACTACGAAGACGCCCTCCAGGCGTGCGCCGCCAACTGGTTCAGCGTGGCGGAGACCGCGCGGGTCTTCACCGGTCTCGGCCGCGTCGCGCTCGCCGAGTCCCGCCCGGAGGAGGCCGCCGACTGGTTCGAGCAGGCCCGCGTGCTGGCCGTCGACGCCCCCGGGGTGGGCGAACTCGCCGAGGTGGCGGAGGCGTTGGCGGCGGCCGCGTCACTCCCCCGGGACGCCGCCCGGCTCCTGGGCGCCGCCGCCGGCATCCGGGGCACGTTGATCGAGGGCCACCCCGACGTCGTACCGGTCCAGGAGGCGGCTCGCACGCGCCTCGGCCCGGCGGCGTACGGGGAGGCGTTCGCGGCGGGCCGCGGGGAGGGGGCGAGGGCGGTCGGACGCGGCTGAGTGGCGCCGCTGTCAGCCCCCGTCAGCCGACGGTACGCCCCCGGTAAGCGCCCCCACCGAGTCTCGGGGGCATGACGAACACGACGCACACCCCGTGGCCCGCGGGCCCGCTCGCCCACCTCGACGTCCTCATCTCCGGCGCCAGCGTCGCCGGGCCCTCGCTCGCCCTGTGGCTGTCCCGGTACGGCGCCCGGGTCACCGTCGTGGAGAAGGCGCCCGCCCTGCGCGAGGGCGGCTTCGCGGTCGACTTCCGGGGCAAGGTGCACCGCACCGTGCTGCGGCGCATGGGCATCTGGGACGAGGTCCACCGGCACCAGACGCACATGGGGCGCCAGACCATCGTCGAGGCCGACGACACGGAGCGGGTGGACCTGCCCGCGTTCCTGATGAGCGGCGACGTGGAGATCTTCCGCGGCGACCTCTCCAGGATCCTCCACGAGCGCACCCGGGACCGGGTGGAGTACGTCTTCGGGGACTCCGTCGCCACGCTGACCGAGGACTCCGAAGGCGTCGACGTGACCTTCGACCACGGCGCTCCTCGCTGCTTCGACCTCGTGGTCGGCGCCGACGGACTGCACTCCCACACCCGCCGTCTGGTCTTCGGCGACGAGTCGCGCTACCTGCGGTTCCTCGGCTACTACGTGGCGGGCTTCGACGTCCCCAACCACCTCGGCCTCGACCGCACCGCCCGCATCTACAGCGAACCCGGCCGCACCGTCATGATCAGCAACTATGACGGAGCCCCGGAGGCAGCGGGCGTCGGCCTGGTCTTCCGCTCCGAGCGGCTCGACTTCGACCGGCACGACCTCGCACAGCAGAAGAAGATCCTCGCCGAGCGGTTCGCGGGCCTGGGCTGGAAGCACGCCCCGAAGGCGCTGGAAGGCCTGGAGCGGGCCGAGGACCTGTACTTCGACGCCATCGCGCAGATCCACGTCGACCGGCTCTCACAGGGGCGTGTGGTCCTGCTCGGGGATGCCGGGTACGGCGCCACGATGGGCGGCATCGGGACGGGCACCGCGCTGGTGTCCGCGTACGTCCTGGCCGGTGAACTCGCGGCCGCGCGGGGCGATCACCGGGTCGGCTTCGCCGCGTACGAAGCGGAGATCCGTGACTACGCCAAGGGGTGCCAGAAGACGTCGGGCAACGCGGGGCCCTTCCTCGCGCCGCCGTCCGAGAGGAAGATCCGCAGCCGCGACCGGGCGTACCGCATGCTCAGCTCCCGCTTCCTGGCGGGCTTCTTCAAGAGGCTGACGGAGCGGGCCGCGAGCGACCTCACGCTCAAGGACTACGCCTCCCCGAACCGCCAGCCGTGATCCACAGGCCCGATCCCGCCGCCGAGTGCGAACCCGGCGGCGATGGCCCCGGTGACGTACTCCTTGGCGGCCGCCACGGCCTCCGGGACGGGCTGCCCCTTGGCGAGCTGCGCCGCGACGGCACTGGCGAGGGTGCAGCCCGTGCCGTGCGTATGGCGGTTGTCGTGGCGCGGGGCGCGCAGCCAGTGCTCCTCGGAGCCGTCGGTGAGCAGGTCCACGGCGTCGCCGCTGAGGTGGCCGCCCTTGATGAGCGCCCACCGCGGCCCGTACCCGAGGACGGCGGCCGCCGCGCGCCGCATGTCGTCCTCCGATGCGACCTCGACGCCGGTGAGTTGGGCGACCTCGTCGAGGTTGGGCGTCGCGACCGTGGCGACCGGAAGCAGCCTCGTACGCACCGAGTCCAGGGCGGACGCCGCGAGCAGGGCGTCCCCGTGCTTGGAGACGCCGACCGGGTCGACGACGGCGGGGGCGTCCGTGGCTGCGATCAACTCCGCGACCGCCTCGACCAGTTCGGCGGAGGCCAGCATCCCCGTCTTGACGGCCTGGACGCCGATGTCGTCGACGACGCTGCGGTACTGCGCCCGCACCGCCGCCACCGGCAGCTCCCAAGCGCCCTGCACGCCGAGGGAGTTCTGCGCGGTGACGGCCGTGACGACGCTCATGCCGTGGGTGCCGAGGGCGAGCATCGTCTTCAGGTCGGCCTGGATCCCGGCCCCGCCCCCGGAGTCGGAGCCCGCGACGGTGAGCACTCGCGGCGGCGCCGTCCCGGCCGCCCGGGCCGTGCCCGCCGCGCTCACGCGTCGCCGCCGTTCTCCCCGAAGTGGTCCCAGCCCTTGCTGGTCCAGGGCGCGCCGTCGACCGTGACCTGCGGCTGCGCCGAGGGGTTGAGGACCTCGCCGATGACCTTCCAGCGGGCGGGCAGCTTCACGTCCGACGGGAACGTCGCCACGATCGCGTGGTCCTCGCCGCCGTTGAGCACCCACTGCAGCGGGTCGACGCCGACGGCCTGCCCGATGTCGTTCATCTGCGAGGGGACGTCGACGTCTCCGGAGCGGATGTCGATGCGCACCTTGCTGGCCTCGGCGATGTGGCCGAGGTCGGCGATCAGGCCGTCGCTCACGTCCGTCATGGCGGTCGCGCCGAGCCCGGCGGCCGCGGGGCCCGCGTGGTAGGGCGGCTCGGGCCTGCGGTGGGCCTCCACGAAGGCGCGCGGCGAGCGGAAGCCGCGGGAGAGCACCGCGTGCCCGGCGGCGGACCAGCCGAGCCAGCCGGTGACGGCGACGGCGTCGCCGGGCTGGGCGCCCGCGCGCGTGACGGGTTCGTGGTTGCGCAGGTCGCCGAGCGCGGTGATCGAGACGGTGATCGTGTCACCGCGTACGACATCGCCGCCGACCACGGCCGCGCCCGCGACCTGGCACTCGTCGCGCAGTCCGTCCATCAGCTCGATGGGCCAGCTCGCGGGCAGCTCGGCGGGCACCACGAGGCCGAGCAGGATCGCGGTGGGCACGGCGCCCATGGCGGCGATGTCGGCGAGGTTCTGGGCGGCGGCCTTGCGGCCGACGTCGTAGGCGGTGGACCAGTCGCGGCGGAAGTGCCTGCCCTCCAGGAGGATGTCGGTGCTGGCCACGACCCTGCGGTCCGGGGCGGCCACGACGGCGGCGTCGTCGCCGGGGCCGAGGCGTACGGCCGGGGTGGAGGTGAGCCGCGAGGTGAGCTCCTTGATGAGCCCGAACTCGCCCAACTCGCCGACGGTGCCCTTCATGCGCGTGCTGCTCCTTCTGCCACGGTCGCCGCGGTCCGCTTGCGGTCGCGAGCCGTCCCTGTCGTCGGTACGGTCGACGGAGCCGTCAACCTGTGTTGTCCGTCCGCCGCGATGTGCGCGCCACAGCTCCCCCGGGTCTCCCCGTGGCGAGCGGCGACGCGGTACCGTGGCGTCCCTTCTCCCCACATGATCCTCGTGGCCGCCCTGGAGGTTCCGTGGTACAGGCGTACATCCTGATCCAGACCGAGGTCGGCAAGGCGTCGACCGTCGCCGAGCTGATCGGCAAGATCCCGGGAGTGATCCAGGCCGAGGACGTGACCGGTCCCTACGATGTCATCGTGCGCGCGCAAGCGGACACGGTCGACGAACTCGGCCGCATGGTGGTTGCCAAGGTCCAGCAGGTGGACGGCATCACCAGAACGCTGACCTGCCCGGTCGTGCACTTGTAGCCCCCGTCTACCCTGGCCCGGTGAACATCCCCCGTCTCCGGCGCCGCTGCCTCATAAGTGCGGCCGCTTGCGCGACGCTGATCGCGTCAACGGCCTGCTCATCAACGGACGACACAGCGTCGGTGGTGGTTCCGTCCCCGGCCGCGAAGGCCGCGGGGCTCTGTCGGGATCTGCACGCGCGGCTCCCGAAGAAGGTCGACGGTCTCGAGCGCACCGACCCCGGACCGAAGTCGGAGTTGACCGCCGGGTGGGGAGACCCGGCGATCATACTGCGCTGCGGTGTGGAGCGGCCCCCGGAGATGCTCGATCCCAAGATCGCCAAGTCGGACGGGGTGACGGTGAACGGCGTCGCCTGGCTGCTGCAGAAGCGCGACGACGGCAGCTACGTCTTCACCACCGCGCTGCGTCTCGCCTACGTCGAGGTGACGCTGCCGAAGGAGCGGACGGGGAACGGCCTCGGCCCGCTCACGGACTTCGCCACCCCCATCAAGAAGACAATCCCCAAGGGAGTGGCCTAGCCACGCCCCGAAAGGGGCACAGGGAACAGCACGCCCCGAAAGGGGCACAGGGAACGCCGCGCCCCGTAAGGGGCGCCGGGAACTGCGCGCCCAGCCACAGAGCCGCCGCACCCAAAAGCCCCCGCCCGGCAACGGAACACAGCCTCCGGGGCCCGCGGCCTACCGCAGGCCCGTGGACCGGGAGAGCGCCGCCTGGATGAGGCGGTCCACCAGCTCCGCGTACCCGACGCCGCTCTTCTCCCACATCTGCGGATACATGGAGATCGGCGTGAAGCCCGGCATCGTGTTGATCTCGTTGATGACGAACCGGCCGTCCTCGGTGAGGAAGAAGTCCGCGCGCACCAGGCCCTCGCAGGACGCCGCCTCGAAGGCCTCGACGGCGAGCCGCTGCACCTCGGCGGTCTCCTCCGGCGTCAGCGGGGCGGGGACCAGGCCGGGCGTCGAGTCGATGTACTTCGCCTCGAAGTCGTAGTAGTCGTGCGCCTGCACCGGCGGGATCTCGGCGGGCACGCTGGCGCGCGGGCCGTCCTCGAACTCCAGGACGCCGCACTCGATCTCGCGGCCGCGGAGCAGCGCTTCCACGATGATCTTCGGGTCGTGGCGCTGTGCCTCCGCGATGGCCTCGTCGAGGCCGTCGAAGGAGTCGACCTTGGTGATGCCGATCGAGGAGCCCGCGCGCGCGGGCTTGATGAACAGCGGCCAGCCGTGCTCGCCCGCGAAGTCCGCGACGCGCTGCCGGGCCTTCTTCTCCTCGCGCTGCCACTCGCGGGGCCGGATCACCAGGTACGGGCCGACGGGCAGCCCGAAGGAGGTGAAGACCCGCTTCATGTACTCCTTGTCCTGGCCGACGGCCGAGGCGAGCACGCCCGCGCCCACGTACGGCACGCCGGACAGCTCCAGGAGGCCCTGGAGGGTGCCGTCCTCGCCGTAGGGGCCGTGCAGCATCGGGAAGACCACGTCGACCTCGCCGAGCGCCTTGGGCACCGCGCCGGGCTCGCTGTAGACGACCTCGCGGTTGCCCGGGTCGACGGGCAGGACGACGCCGCCGCCGTCGGAGTCGGCGAGCTCGGCGACGCTCGGCACCTTGCGGTCGGCGATGGCCATCCGGTCGGGGTCGTCCGCGGTCAGCGCCCAGCGCCCGTCCGTGGTGATGCCGATCGGCAGCACGTCGTACTTGGTCCGGTCGATGGCGCGCAGTACGGCACCGGCGGTGACGACGGAGATGCCGTGCTCCGAGCTGCGGCCGCCGAACACGACGGCCACACGCGGCTTGCGGGGGCTCTGGGGGAGGTTCTCGCTGCTCATATCGCGTCGAGCGTACCCTTTGCCCCCGGCGGAGTCTGTGTGCCGCCCGTGACCTGGGGTCAGCGGCGTTCCGGCTTGGCGCTGCGGGACATCAGCTCCTTGAGCGCCACCAGCGGCGGTGTGCCCTCGTGCACGATGCCGACGACCGTCTCGGTGATCGGCATGTCGACGCCGTGCCTGCGGGCCAGGTCGAGGACGGACTCGCAGGACTTGACGCCCTCCGCGGTCTGCTTGGTGACCGCGATGGTCTCCTGCAGGGTCATGCCCTTGCCGAGGTTGGTGCCGAAGGTGTGGTTGCGCGAGAGCGGCGAGGAGCAGGTGGCCACCAGGTCGCCGAGGCCCGCGAGCCCTGAGAACGTCAGCGGGTCGGCGCCCATGGCGAGGCCGAGCCGGGTGGTCTCGGCGAGCCCGCGGGTGATGAGCGAGCCCTTGGTGTTGTCGCCGAGCCCCATGCCGTCCGCGATGCCGACGGCGAGCCCGATGACGTTCTTCACGGCGCCGCCCAGCTCGCAGCCGACCACGTCGGTGTTGGTGTACGGCCGGAAGTACGGGGTGTGGCAGGCGGCCTGGAGGCGCTGGGCGACCGTCTCGTCGGTGCAGGCGACCACGGACGCGGCGGGCTGGCGGGCGGCGATCTCCCGGGCCAGGTTGGGTCCGGTGACGACGGCGATCCGCTCGGCGGGGGCCTTGGTGACGTCCTCGATGACCTCGCTCATGCGCATGGCGGAGCCCAGCTCGACGCCCTTCATCAGCGAGACGAGCACCGTGTCGGGGGCGAGCAGCGGGGTCCAGGCGGCGAGGTTGCCGCGCAGGGTCTGCGAGGGCACGGCGAGCACGGTGAAGTCGGCGTCGGCCGCGGCGGCGGCCGGGTCGGTGGTGGCGGTCAGGTTCCGCGGCAGCTCGACGCCCGGCAGGTAGTCGGGGTTGGTGTGGGTGGAGTTGACCGCGTCGGCGAGTTCTTCGCGGCGGGCCCACAGGGTGACGTCGCAGCCGGCGTCGGCGAGGACCATCCCGAAGGCCGTCCCCCACGAGCCGGTTCCGAAGACGGCGGCCTTCAGGGATCGGGTCACTTGCTCTCCTCCGAACTGCCTTGCTCTGTACGGCCGCTGGCGGCGGAGTCCGCGTCGGCGGAGATCTCCTTGGCCTTGCGGCGCTGCGCGAGACGAACCTCACGCGGGTCGTAGCGCTTCTGCGGGGCCTGCTCGCCGCGCAGCTCCTGAAGCAGCTCGGTGATGGCCGCCATGATGGCCTCGGTGGCCTCCTTCAGGAGGTCCGGGGTCATCTCCTTGTCGTAGAAGCGCGCCAGGTCGACCGGCTCACCGGCGAGCACGTGGTGCGTCTTGCGGGGCAGCACGTCGGGCTTCTTCGCGTACGGCGGCAGGACGTGGTTGGCGCCCCACTGGGCCACCGGAATGACCGGGCACTTGGTCTGCAGGGCCACGCGCGCGACGCCCGTCTTGGCCGTCATGGGCCACAGGTCGGGGTCGCGGGTGAGGGTGCCCTCGGGGTAGAACGCCACGCATTCGCCGCGCTCGACGGCCTCGATGGCGGCCCGGAAGGCGCTCAGCGCGTTGGTGGTCTCGCGGTAGACCGGGATCTGTCCCGTGCCCCGCATGAACGCCCCGACGAAGCCCTTCTTGAAGAGCCCGTGCTTGGCGAGGAAACGCGGGACCCGCCCGGTGTTGTACTGAAAGTGGGCGTACGCGAACGGGTCGAGATGGGAATTGTGGTTCACGGCGGTGATAAAACCGCCGTCGGCCGGAATGTTCTCCATTCCCCGCCAGTCCCGCTTGATCAGAACCAACAGCGGCGGTTTAGCGATGACCGCCGCCAAGCGGTACCAGAAGCCGATTCTGCGGCGGGACACTCGGACACCTTCCTCCATGAGCCTGGTCGGCCGCACAAGTGTCGCCCCAGGCTGCCGTCCTGTCGAGAACACCGTACGCCCACCCGTCCGCCACCTCCCCGTCACGCCCCGCCTGGCCCGCGCGCGCCGGGCACCGGCCCGCCGCACCGGCGGCCACCCCCGCACCCCACCTCCCTTCCGCCCCCTTCCCCCAGGTCACAATGGGCTCACGCGAAGGACGGAGCCGGGCGTGCAGTGGACCGTGGTGATACCGCTCAAGCCCCTGGAGCGGGCCAAGAGCCGTCTCGCGCCCGCCGCCGGGGACGGTCTGCGGCCCGCACTCGCCCTCGCGTTCGCGCAGGACACCGTGGCCGCGACGGTGGCCTGCCCGTCGGTGCGGGATGTGGTGGTCGTCACGGACGACGTCCGCGCGGGCCGCGAACTGGCCGCGCTCGGCGCCCACGTCGTCCCCGACACCCCGGGGGACGGCCTCAACGCCGCGCTGGCGCACGCGGCCCGGCAGGTGCGCTCCCGGCACCCCGAGGCACCCGTGGCGGCCCTCAACGCCGATCTGCCCGCGCTGCGCCCCGGCGAATTGGCCCGCGTCCTCGATGCCGCGGTGCCATTCCCGCGCGCTTTCCTGCCGGACGCGGCGGGAATCGGCACGACGCTGCTCACCGCGGGGCCCGGCACGGAATTGCGCCCTCGATTCGGCGGGCCGTCCCGGGCCCGGCACCGGGACTCGGGAGCGGTGGAACTCGGCGGCGGACGGGCCGGGACGACCGGGCCCGCCGACGCCGACGCGACCGCCGGAGCCGCCGACGGCATCGGGTACGCCGGTTCCGTGCGCCAGGACGTGGACACCGGCGACGACCTGCGGGCCGCGCTCGCCCTCGGCGTGGGCCCGCACACGGCGGCGGCCGCGGCGGGGCTGCTGATCCCGGACTGAGTACGCTTCCCCCATGCAGGCCACCGCGTACACCTACGACTCCGACACCCGCACCGGCAGCGTGCTCCTCGACGACGGCACCCCGGTGCCCTTCGACGCCCCCGCGTTCGACGCCGGCGGCCTGCGGCTGCTCAGGCCCGGCCAGCGGGTGCGCATCGAGGTGACCGGGGAGGGCGAGGGCCGCCGGATCACGCTGGTGACGCTGCAGACGTTCTGAGGACGCCGCAGCCGTTTCCGGACGGGCTGGTCCCCTCTGGTCCCCCTGGCCCCCCTGGCCCGCGAACAGCCCCCGAACACGCCGCGGGCCGGGCTCCCCCAAGGGAGCCCGGCCCGGCGCGTGAGTGCCCTCAGCCCTTACTTCTTGCGGGCGGTGGCCTTCTTGGCGGTGGTCTTGCGCGCCGTGGACTTCTTGGCGGGCGCCTTCTTGGCCGTGGCCTTCTTGGCGGGCGCCTTCTTGGCGGCGGCCTTCTTGGCGGTGGTCTTCTTCGCCGTGGCCGCCTTGGCCGTCTTCTTGGCCGTGGTCTTCTTGGCCGTGGCCGTCTTCGCCGCCTTCTTGGCGGTGGTGGCCTTCTTGGCCGTCGTCGCCTTCTTGGCGGTGGTGGCCTTCTTGGCGGCGGTGGTCTTCTTCGCCGTCGTCTTCTTGGCGGTGGCCTTCTTGGCGGTGGCCTTCTTGGTGGCCGCCTTGGCGGTGGTCTTGGTGCCGCCCGAAAGGCTGCCCTTGGGCGCCTTCTTGACCGCAACGTCGTTCTTCGGGAGCTTCTTCGAGCCGCTCACCAGGTCCTTGAAGCCCTGGCCCGCGCGGAAGCGCGGCACCGAGGTCTTCTTGACCCGAACGCGCTCCCCGGTCTGCGGGTTGCGGGCGTACCGAGCCGGGCGGTCGACCTTCTCGAACGAGCCGAAGCCGGTGACCGAAACACGGTCTCCACTGACGACGGCACGGACGATGGCGTCCAGAACCGCGTCCACGGCGTCGGCGGCCTGCTGACGGCCACCGACCTTGTCGGCAATCGCTTCTACGAGCTGCGCCTTGTTCACGTCTTCCCCTTCGGAGACATTGCCTGAGCGAATGTGCCAGGCTTTTTCGCACGTTAGGCAGATATATACCGCAAATCAAACACGAAACGGGCTAATCACCCTTGTGCCGCAACGACCTGGGCTCTCGAGGAGTTCCTCGAAGGTCCGTTGAGGCCCGTCGGGACCCAGCAGGCCCGTTCAGGCCTGCCACTCAGTCGTCTTCAGGGATTCGGCCCTCGTCGCCGTCGTCGAGGTACGCCATCAACCGCTCCAGACGCCTTGCCGCATCGGCGAGATCGTGTTTGGCCGCGGCCGTAATGACCAGCAGCTTCCGGGTCAGCGCCATCCGTACGCCCTCCGGGACTTGCAGTGCGCGCACTCGGGAGTGCGCTTCCTTCAACTGGTCCGCCACGAGTCCGTAGAGCTCGAGTTGGTCGTCGCGTCCCATGCACCGATTGTGCCATCTGGGGCGAGTTGTCGCCTCCGCAGGGGGTAACTACCCTCCTCCGGCGCCCATCTGAGGATAACCGCAACCTCGGGGTGCAAGTGGATTTCCGGCCTCTTCTGCCCCTCAGATCAAGGCAGTTGAGACCACCCGTTCAGGTCATCGGGGGGCATACGGGGGCCGGACACAGATGTACCCCCAACCGTCCACGATTGGGGGTACATCGGGTGCCGGGGCACTCCCGGGCAACTCGCGAAGGCGCGCTGGGCCGCCCGGGGGAAGCGGGTCAGGCGGCCTGCACGGTGCGCGGCTTGTGCGCGGGGCGCCGGGACTCGTAGACGGCGATGTCCTGCTCGTTCTGGAGGGTGATGCTGATGTCGTCCAGGCCGTTCAGGAGCCGCCAGCGGGCGTTCTCGTCCAGCTCGAAGGAGGCGGTGACGCCGGGGGCGCGGACCTGGCGTTCGTGCAGGTCGACGGTGATCTCGACGGTCGGGTCGGCCTCCGTCAGGGCCCACAGCTCATCCACGGTCGACTGCTCCAGAACCACCGTGAGCAGGCCGTTCTTGAGCGAGTTCCCACGGAAGATGTCGGCGAAGCGGGACGAGATGACGGCCTTGAAGCCGTAGTTCTGCAGCGCCCAGACGGCGTGCTCGCGGGAGGATCCGGTGCCGAAGTCGGGCCCGGCGACCAGGACCGTGGCGCCCTGTCGCTCCTGCTTGTTGAGCACGAAGTCGGCGTCCTTGCGCCAGGCCTCGAAGAGTCCGTCCTCGAACCCGTCCCTGGTGACCTTCTTCAGCCAGTGGGCGGGGATGATCTGGTCGGTGTCGACGTTGCTGCGGCGCAGCGGCACGGCCCGGCCGGTGTGGGTGGTGAAGGCTTCCATGGCTGATCAGACTCCGGCGGTCGTGGGGGCGTCGGCGAGGTCGGCGGGCGATGCCAGGTGGCCGGTGACCGCGGTGGCGGCGGCGACCTGCGGCGACACCAGGTGGGTGCGTCCGCCCTTGCCCTGACGGCCCTCGAAGTTGCGGTTGGACGTGGACGCGGAGCGCTCGCCGGGGGCGAGTTGGTCGGGGTTCATGCCCAGGCACATCGAGCAGCCCGCGTGCCGCCATTCGGCGCCGGCCGCGGTGAACACCTTGTCCAGGCCCTCCTCGACCGCCTGCAGGGCGACCCGCACCGAGCCCGGCACGACCAGCATCCGTACGCCGTCGGCGACTTTGCGCCCGTCGAGGACGGCGGCGGCCGATCGGAGGTCTTCGATACGGCCGTTGGTGCAGGAGCCTACGAAGACGGTGTCCACCTTGATGTCCCGCAGCCGCTGTCCGGCGCTCAACCCCATGTACTCCAGGGCCTTTTCGGCGGCGAGCCGCTCCGAAGCGTCTTCGTACGAAGCCGGGTCGGGGACGTGTCCCGACAGGGGCAGGCCCTGGCCCGGGTTGGTGCCCCAGGTGACGAACGGCGAGAGATCGGCGGCGTCGATGTAGACCTCGGCGTCGAAGACGGCGTCGTCGTCGGTGCGCAGCGTCTTCCAGTACGCGACGGCCTCGTCCCAGTCGGCGCCCTGCGGGGCGTGGGCGCGGTCCTTGATGTACGCGAAGGTCGTCTCGTCGGGGGCGATCATGCCCGCGCGGGCGCCGGCCTCGATGGACATGTTGCAGATGGTCATGCGGGCCTCCATCGAGAGCTTCTCGATGGCCGGGCCGCGGTACTCCAGGACGTAGCCCTGGCCGCCGCCGGTGCCGATCCGGGCGATGATGGCGAGGATCAGGTCCTTGGCGGTGACACCGTCGGGCAGTTCGCCGTCGATGGTGATGGCCATGGTCTTCGGGCGGGCCAGCGGCAGCGTCTGGGTCGCGAGGACGTGCTCGACCTGGGAGGTGCCGATGCCGAAGGCCAGCGCGCCGAAGGCGCCGTGCGTGGAGGTGTGGGAGTCGCCACAGACCACCGTGGTGCCGGGCTGGGTCAGTCCCAGCTGCGGTCCCACTACGTGGACGACGCCCTGCTCGACGTCGCCGAGCGGGTGCAGCCGGACGCCGAACTCGGCGCAGTTCTTGCGCAGCGTCTCCAGCTGGGCGCGGGACACGGGGTCCGCGATCGGCTTGTCGATGTCGAGGGTCGGGGTGTTGTGGTCCTCGGTGGCGATGGTGAGATCGAGGCGCCGCACCTGGCGCCCGGCCTGCCGGAGGCCGTCGAACGCCTGCGGGCTGGTCACCTCGTGCAGCAGGTGCAGATCGATGAAGAGGAGGTCGGGCTCGCCTTCGGCGCGCCGGACGACGTGGTCGTCCCAGACCTTCTCCGCGAGAGTCCTACCCATCGCTTTCCCTCCGACCGGCGTCGTGCGCCGGCCCAACTAGAGAATCAGTTCGCCGACGCCGTACCCCTCGTGACTGCGCGCTGGACGCCGGCCGCGAATCCGTTGGTCGCCGGACCGCTCCTACAGAGTGGCGGGTTCCCGGATTTTTTGAACTTGCGTTTCACAGAGTGAGACGCGAGTATCGTTGCATGGACAACTCTAGCGGCGTAGGCGTTCTCGACAAGGCAGCCCTTGTCCTGAGCGCCCTGGAGTCCGGTCCCGCCACCCTTGCCGGGTTGGTCGCGGCCACCGGGCTCGCACGACCCACGGCCCATCGTCTGGCCGTGGCCTTGGAACACCACCGGATGGTGGCGCGGGACATGCAGGGCCGTTTCATCCTGGGCCCGCGCCTGGCCGAGCTGGCCGCGGCGGCTGGCGAGGACCGGCTGCTCGCGACGGCCGGTCCGGTGCTCACGCATCTGCGGGACGTGACGGGCGAGAGCGCGCAGCTGTATCGACGCCAGGGCGACATGCGGATCTGCGTGGCCGCGGCGGAGCGCCTCTCGGGCCTTCGGGACACGGTCCCGGTCGGTTCGACGCTCACGATGAAGGCGGGTTCGTCGGCGCAGATCCTGATGGCCTGGGAGGAGCCGGAGCGGCTGCACCGGGGCCTGCAGGGCGCGCGGTTCACGGCGACGGCCCTGTCGGGTGTGCGCCGCCGGGGCTGGGCGCAGTCGATCGGCGAGCGGGAGCCGGGAGTGGCGTCGGTGTCGGCGCCGGTGCGCGGTCCTTCGAACCGGGTGGTGGCGGCCGTCTCGGTCTCCGGGCCGATCGAGCGTCTTACGCGGCACCCGGGCCGGATGCACGCCCAGGCCGTCATCGACGCGGCCGGCCGTCTCTCCGAGGCGCTGCGCCGCACCAGCTGAGACGCCCCACCCCTCATCTCCGGCCCGCGGCTCCAACGCCGCAGCGGCGGGCGGGAGATGAGGGGTGTCGTACGTCCGCACACGAAAGAAGCCCTTCCCGACCGGGAAGGGCTTCTTCTTCGCGTACCCCCGACCGGATTCGAACCGGCGCTACCGCCTTGAGAGGGCGGCGTGCTAGGCCGCTACACAACGGGGGCTTGCTGGTGTTGCTGTTACTGCGCTGGGCTACCAGGACTCGAACCTAGAACAAAGGAACCAGAAACCTTCGTGTTGCCAATTACACCATAGCCCACAGGTGGTCTATACCAGACCACAGTACCCCCGACCGGATTCGAACCGGCGCTACCGCCTTGAGAGGGCGGCGTGCTAGGCCGCTACACAACGGGGGCCCTAGCGATCCTGCATTGAGGTCAGTGGGTGCGACCCGAACTGTCCTCACGGGAAGGATCTGTACCCCCGACCGGATTCGAACCGGCGCTACTGCCTTGAGAGGGCAGCGTGCTAGGCCGCTACACAACGGGGGCTTTGCGGATCGTGATCCGCGGTTGCAGATGAGCTCTGCGAGCTGGCCTACCAGGACTCGAACCTAGACTAACGGAACCAGAAACCGTCGTGCTGCCAATTACACCATAGGCCATCAAAGCGCAACCCCCTACGGGGGCTTTGTTTGACTTGCGCTTCCCGGGCCGGACCTTTCGGCCCTCTCGGGCGGCGCAGGAAGAACATTACCCGAAGGTGGACGGCGCTCCAAAACGGGTATCGGCCAGCAACAGCGCGGGCAGCTCGGCGAGGCCGGCGATGCGGTGGACGCCCGACGGGCCTTCCTGGGCCGAGCCGTTGCGGTCGAGCCAGATGCCGAGCAGCCCCGCGTCACGGGCGCCGCGGGCGTCGATCTCCGGCTGGTCGCCGACGTAGGCGATCTCCGCGGGCGCGAGGCCGAGCTCCGCGCACACGGCGTGGAACGCCTCCGCCGCGGGCTTGGAGACGCCCAGGTCGGCGGCGCACAGGACGGCCTCGAAGCGGTCGCGCACGCCGAGGGTGCGGAGCTTGTGGTCCTGCACGGCGTGGGCGGAGTTGGACAGGACCGCGTGCCGGTAGCGGTCGGCGAGGGCGTCCAGGGTCGGCAGGGTGTCCGGGAAGAGGGTCCAGGCGGCCTCGTAGTGCGCGCGGTAGCGGGCGAACCAGGCGTCGGCCTCGATGTCGTCGAGCGCAGCGCCCACGAAGTCGCGCACGCGGTCGCGGCGCTGCGTCTCGAAGTCCACCTCACCCGCGCCGAAGCGGGCCCAGTGGCGCTCGGTGGTCCGCTTCCACAGCGCGAGGGCGTCCTCGGCGGTCCCGTACCCGGCCAGGAGGTCCTCGGCGACGAGGTGGGCGCGGATGCCCTCGGTGTCGGCGTGGGCGTAGTCGAAGATCGTGTCGTCGATGTCCCAGACGACGGCCTTGATGGTCGTGCCGCGCTTGATCGTCATGCTGTGAACGTACGGGAAGGGCCCGGAAGCCGTGTCGGCTTCCGGGCCCTTCCCGTACGGCGTACCCGCGTGACGTACCCGCGCGGTTATCCGGCGAGCTTCGCCAGGGCCGCGTCGACGCGGGCCAGCGCCTTCTCCTTGCCCAGGATCTCCAGGGACTCGAAGAGCGGCAGGCCGATCGTGCGGCCGGTGACGGCGACGCGGACCGGGGCCTGCGCCTTGCCGAGCTTCAGGCCGTGCGCCTCACCGGCGGCGAGGACGGCCTCCTTGAGGGACTCCGCCGAGGTCCAGTCGGCCGCGTCCAGCTTCTCGCGGGCCGTGCGGAGCAGGGCGTCGCTGCCCTCCTTCATCGCCTTCGTCCAGGACGCCTCGTCGAAGACCGGCTCCGGCAGGAACAGGAAGTCGACGTTGTCCGTGATCTCGGAGAGGACCTTGATGCGGGTCTGGGCGTGCGGGGCGATCGCGTCCCACTTCTCCTGGTCGAAGGCGTCCGGCGCCCAGGGGGCGTGCGGGGCCTTGAGCCAGGGGGCGCAGGCCTCGGCGAAGGCCTTCACGTCCAGCATCCGGATGTGGTCGGCGTTGATCGCCTCGGCCTTCTTCAGGTCGAAGCGGGCCGGGTTGGCGTTCACGTCCGCGAGGTCGAACTTCGCGACCATGTCGGGGATCGAGAAGACGTCCTGGTCGGCGGAGAACGACCAGCCGAGGAGGGACAGGTAGTTCAGCAGTCCCTCGGGCAGGAAGCCGCGCTCGCGGTAGAGGTTGAGCGACGCCTGGGGGTCGCGCTTGCTCAGCTTCTTGTTGCCCTCGCCCATCACGTACGGGAGGTGGCCGAACTCGGGGATCGCCTTGGCGACGCCCAGGTCGATCAGCGCCTTGTAGAGGGCGATCTGGCGCGGCGTCGAGGACAGCAGGTCCTCGCCGCGAAGGACGTGGGTGATCTCCATCAGGGCGTCGTCGACCGGGTTGACCAGCGTGTACAGCGGGGCGCCGTTGGCACGCACGATGCCGTAATCGGTGACGTTCTCGGCCTGGACGGTGATCTCGCCGCGCACCAGATCGGTGAAGGTGGTGGCCTCGTCGGGCATCCGGAAGCGCACGATGTGGCTGCGGCCCTCGGCCTCGTACGCCTGCTTCTGCTCGGCGGTCAGGTCGCGGCAGTGGCCGTCGTAGCCCGACGGCTTGCCGGCGGCGCGGGCCGCCTCGCGGCGGGCGTCCAGCTCCTCGGTGGTGCAGTAGCAGGGGTAGGCGTAGCCGCCGTCGAGGAGCTTGGCCGCGATGTCGCGGTAGATGTCCATGCGCTGCGACTGCCGGTACGGCGCGTGCGGGCCGCCGATCTCAGGGCCCTCGTCCCAGTCGAAGCCCAGCCAGCGCATCGAGTCGAGCAGCTGCTCGTAGGACTCCTCGGAGTCACGGGCCGCGTCGGTGTCCTCGATGCGGAAGACCAGGGTGCCCTCGTTGTGCCGGGCGTAGGCCCAGTTGAACAGGGCGGTGCGGACCAGGCCCACGTGGGGGTTGCCGGTCGGGGAGGGACAGAAACGTACGCGTACCGCGTTAGCCACGCTTGATCACCTTGTTGGTGAGAGTGCCGATGCCTTCGATGGTGACGGCGACCTCGTCGCCGACGTTGAGGGGGCCGACCCCTGCCGGGGTGCCCGTGAGGATGACGTCGCCGGGGAGCAGCGTCATGGCCTCGGTGATGTGGACGATGAGATCCTCGATGGGATGGATCATGTCCGAGGTGCGGCCCAGCTGGCGCTGTTCGCCGTTGACCGTGCACTGGAGCGTGAGGTCGGCGGCGCGGGCCAGGTCGATGTCGGTCTCCACCCAGGGACCGAGCGGGCAGGAGGTGTCGAAGCCCTTGGCGCGCGACCACTGGTTCTCGCTGCGCTGGATGTCCCGCGCGGTGACGTCGTTGGCACAGGTGTAGCCGAGGATGACGTCGGCGACGCGCTCGCGCGGCACCTCGCGGCACATCCGGCCGATGACCACGGCCAGCTCGGCCTCGTAGTGCACTTCCCTTGAGAACGAGGGGTACTCGACGGGGTCGCCGGGGCCGCACACGGAGGTGGACGGCTTGAAGAAGGCGACCGGGGTGTCGGGGATCTCGTTGCCGAGCTCCCGGGCGTGGTCCGCGTAGTTGCGGCCGATGCCCACGATCTTGTTGGGCAGCACCGGCGGGAGCAGGCGCACCTTGCTCAGCGGGACCTTCGTGCCGGAGAGCTCGAAGTCGGCGAACGGGATGCCTTTGATGATGTCGAGGACGAGCCCCTCGGTGCTCCCGGGGGGAGCTTCGCCCTCGACCGCGCCGAAGGCGACATTGCCGTCGATGGAGAATCTGGCGATGCGCAACGGGGCCCCTTGCGTTCGTGGTGGAGGTGTGCGCTCCAGTCTATGGGGCTTCGCCCCTCTCCCCCTGATCGCCGCTTCGCGGCTCGCCCTCAATCGCCGGACGGGCTCTTTCCCTGCCGGGCGTCGCTCTTCGTCCTACGGTGCTTCCATCAGGACCGTGCGGCGGGGGTTCGCCGTCTGGGTCGGCAGTTCTACGGGGTGCTCCGGCTGCTCGGCCACGGGCTGCACGTCGTCTGCGTCCTTGAGGTGCGCGAGGGTGGTGCGGCGCGGGTTGGCTATGTTGCGGAACATCAACGTGGACTTCATCTGCCGTTTCGACCCTGTCGGTTGGGGCGTCGCTCGGTGGACGCCGGTTGTCGGTTTCGCCATCCCTGTAAAGCGTCAGGCTAAACATGCAATTCCCAACCAAAGTCCAGAAGAGGCCATGATCTTCATGTGAGTTTGCTCACTTAGTAGTGGGCAAAAGGGTCAATTCCGGCTCGCGGTCCAACCATTGAAAACGGACATTGCCCGCCTGAAGCGCTCATTCCGCTCCTGATCATGAAGACTGGGACACCCGCTACGCCCGGCGTTCTCGTATGGAAAAGTCCGTTATGGGAGACTTCACTTTCTACGTCTCGTAACGCGCCAATCACGTGGTGTCACGGAGTTCATGGGCTGACCCACGGGCCTTGTTGGAGATCCTGCACTGTGCTGGAATTCCCGGGACCGCCGCGGGATCGAACCGGCGCACAGGGGCGCAACGCAGCGCCGAGTGGCGGCGGGAAGGGGGAGAGCAGCGCCGGTCTCACGACCACCAAGGGGTGCCTGGCGCCCCGAGACGCCGACACCGTCCCGCCGTCCACGCGGCAGGACGCCTGGTCCAGAGGTTGCGACGCTAGTGCAGGGACGTTTCAAGAGGGATGGCAAGGGGTCTCCCCAGGCCGGTCGCGGCCGAGGGGATGCTTCGGCGGAGCCGGAGCGCGGCGGAAGTGACCGCGGCTCCTCGGCCCAGCACGCCCAGAACCCCGGACAGGTGCAGTCCGGTGACGGCGGCACGGGCGCTTCCGGGCCCGCCGCGGGCGGAGCCCTGCCGAAGGGATCCAAGACACCCCCGGGTCCCGGCCCGCGAATAGCCCTGCGCAACTGGCGCATCTCCACCCGTCTGGTCTCGCTTCTCGCGCTCCCCGTCATCGCCGCGACCTCGCTGGGCGCGCTGCGTATCAACTCGTCCCTCGACGAGATCGAGCAGCTCGACAACATGAAGCTGCTGACCGACATGACGAAGCAGGCCACCGATCTGGCCGCCGCGCTCCAGGAGGAGCGCGACCAGTCGGCAGGCCCCCTCGCGCACGGCGCGAAGGACTCGGACTTCGCCGTCAAGGGCACCCGGGTCAAGACGGACCGCGCGTACCGCACCTTCCTGCGCGGCACCCAGCAGCTGGAGGACAGCGACAACGACAAGGGTCTGCTCGGCGTCCGCCAGAGCACGATCCAGATCACCCGGCAGCTGCAGAAGATCAACGAGGTGCGCCGCAACGCGTACGCCGACGACAAGTCCTTCTCGCAGACGGTCGACGCCTACAGCCAGCTCATCGAGCAGCTCCTGAAGCTCTCCCAGGACATGGCGCAGGCGACCAGCAACCCGGACATGATCCAGCGCACCCGCGCGCTGTCCGCGTTCTCCTCCGCCAAGGAGTACGCGTCCGTGCAGCGCGCCATCATCGCGGCCGCCCTGCCCGCGAACAACCGCGAGTTCGGCAAGCTCTCCGAGACCGACCGCCGCTACGCCTTCTCCGCCCTGGACAAGGAGGGCTCGGAGCTCCAGTCCTTCAACCGGATCTACACCGGTGACCGCGAGAAGCTCCTCAAGCCCATCAGCGAGGGCAACTCCGCCATCCAGGCCGCCAACTCCTACGCCAAGCGCGTCCTGGAGCAGGAGGGCGGCATCAAGCTCCGCGGCAAGCGCTCCTACAAGGACTGGGTGGACGCCGACTCCACCAAGATCTCGGAGATGTCCAAGATCGAGCTGACGCTGCTCGACGAGATGGAGCAGAAGGCCCGTTCGCTCAGGAACGAGTCCGAGCAGCAGGCGATCCTCAACGGTGCGCTCATCCTGCTCGTCCTCGGCGTCTCGCTCGTCGGCGCCTTCGTCGTGGCCCGGTCCATGATCCGCTCCCTTCGCCGGCTCCAGGACACCGCCACCAAGGTCGCCCAGGACCGCCTGCCCGAGCTGGTCAAGCAGCTCTCCGAGTCCGACCCGCAGGACGTCGACACGTCCGTGGAGTCGGTCGGTGTGCACTCCCGGGACGAGATCGGCCAGGTGGCCGCGGCCTTCGACGACGTGCACCGCGAGGCCGTCCGCCTCGCCGCCGAGCAGGCCCTCCTGCGGGGCAACGTCAACGCGATGTTCACCAACCTCTCGCGCCGCTCCCAGGGCCTCATCCAGCGCCAGCTCTCGCTCATCTCCGAGCTGGAGTCCCGCGAGGCCGACCCCGACCAGCTGTCCTCGCTGTTCAAGCTCGACCACCTCGCGACCCGCATGCGCCGTAACGGCGAGAACCTCCTCGTCCTCGCCGGTGAGGAGCCGGGCCGCCGCTGGACCCGCCCGGTCCCCCTCGTCGACGTGCTGCGCGCCGCCGCGTCCGAGGTGGAGCAGTACGAGCGCATCGAGCTGTCCGCGGTGCCCTCGACCGAGGTCGCCGGACGCGTCGTCAACGACCTCGTGCACCTCCTCGCCGAGCTGCTCGAGAACGCGACCTCGTTCTCCTCGCCGCAGACCAAGGTCAAGGTGACCGGTCACGCGCTGCCCGACGGCCGCGTGCTCATCGAGATCCACGACACCGGCATCGGCCTCTCCCCCGAGGACCTCGCCGCGATCAACGAGCGGCTCGCGTCGCCGCCCACCGTGGACGTCTCCGTCTCCCGCCGCATGGGTCTGTTCGTGGTCGGCCGCCTCTCGCAGCGCCACGGCATCCGCATCCAGCTGCGCCCCTCCGACTCCGGTGGTACGACCGCGCTGGTCATGCTGCCCGTCGACGTCGCCCAGGGCGGCAAGAAGGTCCCGAGCAAGGCGGGCGCGCCCGCACCGACCGGCGGTCCCGCCGCGGCCCAGGCGGCCGCGGGTGCCGCCGCCGCCCGGCGCGGCGGTGGCGTGGCGGCCGGTCTCGGCGGTGCCGCACGCGCCCGTGGCCAGGTCGGCCCCGGCGCGAGTGCGCAGCGCGGCCAGGTGCCCTCCGGTCCCGGACCGCGCGCGGCACTGCCCGCACGCGGCGGCAACCAGGGCCCGTCGGCCGGGTCCCCGGTGGCGCCGGGCGGTCTCGCGGGGGCCGGTGCGTCCGGGCCCGGCGGGGGTGCCGGTGCGAACGGGCCCGCTGGTCTCGCCGGTCCTCCGGCGCCGAACGGCCCCGGCGGCGCCCAGCGTCCGCAGGCGCCGCAGCTGCCGCAGAGCCCCCAGGCCCCGCAGGGCGGCCGGAGCGGCTTCTCCCAGGGCAGCCGCCCCGGTGCCGGCATGGCGCAGCCTCCGGTGCCCCAGCAGCGTACGAACGACGCGGGCGGCGAGCAGGGCCGGCGGCCGCAGCTGCCGCCGCGGCCGGGCTCCGGCCAGCGCGGCAACGCCCCGCGCGCCGAGCTGCCGGGCGGCAACCCCCAGCCCCGTACGCCCAGTTGGAGCGACGAGAACGCGCAGCCGCAGGTCTCCCGCGAGCCGTTCGACACCCCCCGCGGCCACGAGGAGCCCGAGTCCACCGGTCAGTTCGCGGTCCCCGCGGGCCTCGACGACCGCCAGGGCCCCGGCTCCACCGCGCAGTTCGACCGCCCCGACTTCGACGGCCCGCCCCCGGGCACGTCGGGGCAGAACGGCGCCGTCCAGGCTCCCGGCGGGCAGAACACCGGCGAGTTCGTGCGCTCCGACGTCTTCGGCGGCCCCGCCCAGGGTGCCCCGCAGGGCGGCCAGAGTGGTCAGGGCGGCCAGGCCCCGCACAGCACCGGCGAGTTCTCCGTGCCGCGTCCGCCCGCGCCGCGCCGCGGCCAGGGTCAGGGCGACCGCCAGGGCGCCCCGCAGCAGCCCCAGGGCCAGCGCGGCGACGGTCAGGGCGCCCCGCAGCGCCCGCAGGCCCAGTTGCCCGAGGCCCCGCAGGCGCCGCAGCAGTCCGAGCCGGAGGCCCTGCCGCCCGCGTCCGGACCGCTGGACGGCCGCACGCCGCTGTACGACACGCTGGAGACCAACTGGTTCTCGCAGCAGGCCCAGGACCAGGCCGAGCAGGAGCGTCAGGCGCAGGAAGAGCGTCAGGCGCAGGCCCAGGCCCAGCAGGCACAGCAGCAGGCCGAGCGCGACCGGCAGTCCGAGCAGCGCCACCCGGGCCTTCCGCAGCGCCCGCAGCCGCGCCGCAACCAGCAGCCGCAGGCCCCGCAGCGCGGCAACGGCGCCGAGCCCGGGCACCGCCCGGAGCCGGTCCGCCGTCCGGAGGCCGGTCCGGCCCAGCAGCCGCTTCCGCAGCGCGAGCAGCAGCTGCCGCAGCGCCCGGCGCCCGACCAGGGCCGCGCGGGCGGCCTCGGCACGCCCCCGCTGCCCCAGCGTCCCGGCGGCTCCCCGGCTCCGGCCGCGGCACCGACCGCGGGCAACGGCAACACGAGCAGCACCACCGGCAACACCAGCAACACCGCTTGGCGTACATCGCCGAACGACGAGCTCGGTCGCCAGGCCGAGCGCGTCCGGCAGCCCTCCGCGGGCGGCGTCACCACTTCCGGGCTGCCGCGCCGGGTGCCACGGGCGAACCTCGTGGCGGGCACCGCACAGCAGGCTCAGGAGAGCGCGGGACCGCAGGTCTCCCGTGCGCCCGACGACGTGCGCGGCCGGCTGACCAATCTCCGTCGGGGCATCCAGCAGGGTCGCCAGGCCGGTACCGGCCAGACCGGCAGTTTCCCCACTCACCAGCAGGAGCGTTAGTTGAGTCCGATGAGCCAGGCGGCACAGAACCTGAACTGGTTGATCACCAACTTCGTGGACAACACCCCCGGGGTGTCCCACACGGTCGTGGTCTCCGCCGACGGCCTGCTTCTCGCGATGTCCGAGGGCTTTCCGCGCGACCGCGCCGACCAGCTCGCGGCCGTCGCCTCCGGCCTGACCTCCCTCACCGCCGGGGCGTCCCGGATCTTCGAGGGCGGCGCGGTCACGCAGACCGTGGTGGAGATGGAGCGCGGCTTCCTGTTCATCATGTCCGTCTCCGACGGTTCCTCCCTCGCCGTCCTCGCACACCCCGAGTGCGACATCGGCCTCGTCGGCTACGAGATGGCCCTCCTCGTCGACCGTGCGGGCACCGTCCTCACCCCGGACCTGCGCGCCGAACTCCAGGGCAGCCTGCTCCACTAGGCATCCCCCACGGCCCGCACCGCCCGCCCTCGCCCGGCCGCCCCACCGTCCGAGCGAGCCGACCGAACGTACCGACTCACCGTCCGGCCGCCAGTCATGCCCCCACCCGGCTCTGTCAGACGGAACGCAGACAACTGCTGTCCCGCCCGGAGGATCCATGAACCCGCCCACCGCCTCTCACGACCCGTACGGCGCAGCCCATGCCGGGTACGGAGTTGAGGGCGACCAGCCGCTGGTGCGTCCGTACGCGATGACCGGCGGCCGGACCCGGCCCCGCTACCAGCTCGCGATAGAGGCGCTGGTCAGCACCACGGCCGACCCGGCCCAGCTGATGGGGCTGCTCCCCGAGCACCAGCGGATCTGCCACCTGTGCCGTGAGGTCAAGTCGGTGGCCGAGGTCTCCGCGCTGCTCTCGATGCCGCTCGGTGTGGCCCGCATCCTCGTCGCCGACCTGGCCGAGGCCGGGCTCGTCGCCATCCACCAGCCCGGCGGCGACGAGAACGCCGGCGGCCAGCCCGACGTGACACTGCTCGAAAGGGTGCTCAGTGGACTTCGCAAGCTCTAACGGGGGCGGCTTCGCGGGCTCCGACGCCGGCGGTGGCCGGTCCACCACGTCCGCCAAGATCGTGGTGGCCGGCGGCTTCGGCGTCGGCAAGACCACGTTCGTCGGCGCTGTCTCGGAGATCAACCCGCTGCGGACCGAGGCCGTGATGACGTCCGCGTCCGCGGGCATCGACGACCTCACGCACACCGGTGACAAGACCACCACGACGGTGGCGATGGATTTCGGCCGCATCACGCTCGACCAGGATCTGATCCTGTACCTGTTCGGCACGCCCGGGCAGGACCGCTTCTGGTTCATGTGGGACGACCTGGTGCGCGGCGCGATCGGCGCCGTCGTGCTCGTCGACACCCGGCGTCTGGCCGACTGTTTCCCGGCCGTGGACTACTTCGAGAACTCGGGCCTGCCCTTCGTCATCGCCCTCAACGGCTTCGACGGCCACCAGCCGTACACCCCCGACGAAGTGCGCGAAGCACTGCAGATCGGACCGGGTACGCCCATCATCACCACCGATGCCCGGCACCGTGCGGACGCAAAGAGTGGCCTGATCACACTGGTTGAGCACGCATTGATGGCACGCCTCAAGTAGGCGAGGGCATACGGAAGTTGCCGTAGAGCACACGGAACGATCTGTGTCCTTTGACACGGACGGCTGCCGTGTTCATAACGTTTCGACAGAGAATTGTGCCGACCCCGCCACACATCGCGGTCGGCTGGTCTCGCTGTGCTCACATGGGCCCCGCCTTTTGGCGGGGCTCGCTCTTTATGACCGATTTATCTGAGGCTTACACCACTCGGAACTGTTCTTTCCTACTGTTTGGAAGAGCACTGCCTGACGTGCTGGAATGCGCTGAACTGCCCAGTAGCACGGGCCTTTGGAGACGACAGCGGCACACCAGCGCGGGAGCCGCCGCCGAGAGGTTGTTGGTCGAGTGAGGCGAAGCAAGACGAGCCCCGCATCCCCGGACCGGGACACGCGGGGCAACTTCACCCCGCCGCCGCGCGCCGCGGCACCCGCCGCGGACGCGCCCGGCAACGAGCCTGGGGCCGCCTCCGGCGGTCGGATGTCGCCCAGGAACTGGCGCGTGCCGACCCGCCTGAACGCGATCCTCCTCATACCCGTGCTCGTCGGCCTGGTCATGGGCGGCTTCCAGGTGAAGGGCGCCATCGACACCTGGGACGAGGCCCGCGACGCCGAGGCCACCGCCCGCCTGGTGCGCGCTTCCCTGGACTACGGCAACCGCCTCATCGACGAGCGCGACGTCTCCGCCGCGCCGCTGCTCAAGGGCAAGAAGAACAGCCCGGCCGTCGTCAAGGCCCGCAAGGCCACCGACGCCGCGGCCGCCGCGTTCAACGACGCCGCGAAGGACATGCCGGACAAGGAGGGCCTCAAGCGCCGCCTGGACGGCTTCCGCAAGGTGGAACCGAAGCTGGCGGGCCTGCGCGAGGCCGCGTACACCAGCAAGCTCCCCGGCGTGCAGACCGAAGAGGCCTACGTCGGCATCCAGCACCCGCTGATGGAGTTCGCCAACGAGCTGGGCCTCGGCACCGGAAACATCACCTCCTACGGCCGCACCGTCTACGCGGTGTCGCTCGCCAAGGCCGCGCTCTCACTGCAGCGCTCCATCGGCACCCACCTCCTGACGAAGCCGGGTCCGACCCAGTCCGACCTGTCCAAGCAGCGCGTCGCCTTCTCCTCGTACGCGTACCTCGAAGGCATCGCCATCCAGGAGTACACGGGCGGCGGCACGCCTCAGGACGTCCGCAAGCTCGAGGACGCACGGAAGAAGCTCACCGCCCAGGGCGAGAAGCGGGCCGCGGAGGCCGCGGCCGCCGCCCGCGCCAAGGGCGAGAAGTACGTCCCGCTCCCCGGTGAGAAGGTCATCGCCCTCATCGCGGGCCTGCCCTCCACCCAGCCGAGCGCCCGCGTGGAGCTGGCGGGCAAGGGCATCACCGCCCCCGCCCTGTGGGCCACCAACACCGCCAAGTTCGACGCGTACCGCACCATCGAGGCGGACCTCGCGGACAAGGCCGTGAACGAGGCGTCCGACATCGCCGACAACGCCAAGACCGACGCCTTCATCACCGGCGCCGTCGTCGTGGTCGCGCTGCTCGCCGCCTTCATCCTGGCCGGCCTCATGGCCCGCCAGATGAGCCGCTCGATGCGCAGCCTGCGCACCGCCGCCTTCGGCATCGCCGAGCAGCGCCTGCCGATGCTCGTCGACCAGCTCTCGCGCACCGACCCGGGCCGGGTCGACACCCGCGTGCAGCCCATCCCGATCACGTCCACCGACGAGATCGGCGAGGTCGCCCGCGCCTTCGACCAGGTGCACCGCGAGGCCGTCCGGCTCGCCGCCGAGCAGGCCCTGCTGCGCGGCAACATCAACGCGATCTTCACCAACCTGTCGCGCCGCAACCAGTCCCTGATCGAGGGCCAGCTGACCCTCATCACGGACCTGGAGAACAACGAGGCCGACCCGGACCAGCTGGAGTCCCTCTTCCGCCTGGACCACCTCGCGACCCGTATGCGCCGCAACGGCGAGAACCTCCTGGTGCTCTCCGGCGAGGAGCCCGGCCGCCGCTGGGACCAGCCGGTGCCGCTGGTGGACGTGCTGCGCGCCGCCTCCTCCGAGGTGGAGCAGTACGAGCGCATCGAGCTGTCGGGCGTCCCCGAGGCCGAGATCCACGGCCTGGCCGTGACCGACCTCGTGCACCTGCTCGCCGAGCTCCTTGAGAACGCCACGGCGTTCTCCTCGCCGCAGACCAAGGTCAAGGTCACCGCGACCCGTCTCCCCGACGGCCGTGTGATGGTCGAGATCCACGACAAGGGCATCGGCCTGACCGCCGAGGACTTCGCGGACATCAACCACCGCCTGGCGAACCCGCCGACCGTGGACGCCGCGATCTCCCAGCGCATGGGCCTGTTCGTGGTCGGCCGCCTCTCCGACCGGCACGGCATCCGGGTCCAGCTGCGCCCCTCGGGCGAGCAGGCCGGCACCACCTCCCTGGTCATGCTGCCGGACAACATCACCCACGGTGGCGGTGGCGAACTGCAGGGGCAGGACTCCGAGTTCACCGTCTCCTCGATCATTCCGGAGCAGCAGGTCCCCGAGGTCGAGCCGCTGCGCACGGCCGCCGAGCTGGGCTTCGACGACAGCCGCTACCACGCCGACGGCACCGACCCGGCCGGTGCGGGGGATCAACTCGACCCCGTGGGCCGCTCGTTGATGCGTGAGGAGCGCCGCGCCGCACTCGAGGCGCAGGCCCACTCGGGCCAGGGCGCCCAGACCGGCGCCGAGCGTCCGCTGTTCCGCGACGAGGTCCAGGGCGGCCAGGAGGCGTACGAGCAGCCGTCCGGCTACGACTACCCGGACCAGCGGGGCGGGTACGAAAGCGGGACGGACGGGGCGGTGCCGCACCCGGCGTACGACGGCCAGCACGCCGCGTACGACCCCGCGGGGGCCTCCTACGACGGGCAGCAGACGCCCGGATACGACCAGGACCAGTCCGGCTACGACGCGGGACAGAGCTACGACCAGGGCGCGCAGGCGTACGACGAGTCGTACTACACGACCCAGGACGGCTATCAGGAAGCCGCCTATACGGAGTCCGGCCAGGGCGGTCACGACGCTCGTACGGGCGGTGTCCAGGAGCCGTTCGCCACGTACCCGGAGCGTTCCCACCAGGATGACTGGCCGTTGCGGGACGGATACCAGGGCGAGTACCAGGACGGCTACGCTCCCGAAGCGGAACCCGCACCGGCGACTGACGCGGGTGAGCGGGAGCGCGTAGGCTTCGACCGTCCGGGACCTGCCGCGTCCATGCCGCCGGCTCCGTCCGCCGCCCACGAGCTCACCGACGCGGGCCTTCCGCGCCGCGGCAGCGCGACGGCGAACGGCAACGGCGCCGCCCCCGCCGCGCAGCGCCCGGAGAGCCACAGCGGCGACAGCCACGACGGCGTCCTGCGGGGCGACGCCCAGCAGGACGAGCAGCAGAGCTCCGCCTTGCGTTCGTCCAACGACGACCGCTGGCAGCGCGCCGAGCAGCTGCGGGAGCCCAAGGCGGGCGGGGTCACCTCGTCCGGACTCCCGCGGCGGGTGCCCAAGGCCAACCTGGTCGAGGGCACCGCGGAGCAGACCCCGCAGGGCGGCCCCCAGGTCTCCCGCGACCCCGAGGAAGTACGGGGCAGGCTGAGCAACCTGCGCCGCGGCGTCCAGCGAGGCCGCAGCGCGGGCAGTGACACGAATGGCCAGGGCTTCAGCCCTGATAGCACCTACAACCAGGAGCGTTAGTGTGAGCCCGATGAGCCAGGCGGCGCAGAACCTGAACTGGTTGATCACCAACTTCGTGGACAACACCCCCGGGGTGTCCCACACCGTGGTGGTCTCCGCCGACGGACTCCTTCTGGCGATGTCCGAAGGCTTCCCGCGCGACCGAGCCGATCAGCTCGCGGCCGTCGCGTCGGGCCTGACCTCCCTCACGGCCGGGGCCTCCCGGATCTTCGAGGGCGGCTCTGTGACCCAGACCGTTGTGGAGATGGAGCGAGGATTTCTCTTCATCATGTCCATCTCCGACGGATCGTCCCTCGCCGTACTCGCCCACCCAGAGGCGGACATCGGTCTCATTGGGTACGAGATGGCACTTCTCGTCGACCGAGCGGGCACGGTCCTCACTCCGGACCTGCGCGCGGAGCTTCAGGGGAGCCTGCTCAACTGACAGACAGACGGTGCGTATTCGCGTCCCGGGGTCGTAAGGTTTCGGGACGCGGCTCCACAGTGATGGTGCCGGGCACAGTTTCGGAGGAGGAGTACGTGGCTGCAACACCCCCAGACGGTTCGTCTTCGGCCAACTGGCCTTCCGGCCACGGCCAGGGCCAGGGTGACGGTTCGCAGAACCGGTACAACTTCCCCTCCGCGCCCAGCCACCGCCGTCAGCCGCCGTACCGGCAGCCGGGCCCCCAGGCGCCCGGACCCAGCCCGTACGACCAGCCCTACGCACCCCGGATCCAGCCGGTGCAGCCGCAACGCCGCTCCCCGGAGCCGGCGCCCGCACCGGCCGCGTCCAACCCCCTGGTGCGCCCGTACGCCATGACGGGCGGCCGCACCAGGCCCCGCTACCAGCTCGCCATCGAGGCGCTGGTGCACACCACCGCACAACCGCATCAGCTGCAGGGACAGTTGCCTGAACACCAGCGCATCTGCAACCTGTGCCGCGAGATCAAATCGGTGGCCGAGATCTCGGCCCTGCTCTCCATCCCCCTCGGCGTTGCCCGGATCCTCGTCGCCGACCTGGCGGAGGCCGGACTTGTCGCCATCCATCAGCCCGGCGGCGACGAGACCGCCGGCGGCCAGCCAGACGTGACACTGCTCGAAAGGGTGCTCAGTGGACTTCGCAAGCTCTAGCGGCGGAGCAACAGCCCGCTCCACCACCAGCGCGAAAATCGTGGTGGCGGGCGGCTTCGGCGTGGGCAAGACCACGTTCGTCGGGGCGGTCTCTGAGATCAACCCGCTGCGCACCGAGGCCGTCATGACGTCCGCGTCCGCGGGCATCGACGACCTCACCCACACCGGGGACAAGACGACGACCACCGTCGCCATGGACTTCGGTCGCATCACCCTGGACCAGGACCTGATCCTGTACCTGTTCGGCACGCCCGGACAGGACCGTTTCTGGTTCATGTGGGACGACTTGGTCCGTGGCGCCATCGGCGCGGTCGTCCTGGTCGACACGAGGCGGCTCGCCGACTGCTTCCCCGCCGTCGACTACTTCGAGAACTCCGGTCTGCCCTTCGTCATCGCCCTCAACGGCTTCGACGGCCACCAGCCGTACACCCCCGACGAGGTCCGCGAGGCCCTGCAGATCGGCCCGGACACCCCGATCATCACCACCGACGCCCGCCACCGCGCGGACGCGAAGAGCGCGCTGATCACTCTGGTCGAGCACGCGCTGATGGCCCGCCTGCGGTAGCACCGCCGAAACCTCGCCAGGCGGGGCCCGGTTGCCGGAACTCGCCGGAACGGGCCCCGCCGGTGTGTCCGTTCGCCCACAATTCTGTGCATGAGTGCGGAGGCGGCGGCGTTACGGCTGGGCGGCACGGTGGCGACGAGGGCGGTGCGACTGTGGCTCGCCCCCAAGGAGCGCGAACAGCAGGCCCACGCGTCCATGAGCGAGCTGATCCGGGTGCGGGTGCCGGGGCTGCGGGCGCGGCGGGGCGTGGAGCGGCAGTTCGAGCAGATCGCGGACGCCGTCGCCGGACGTGTACAACCCCTCCTGGAACACGAGTTCCGCGGGCTGACGGAGAACGGCCGCGAGGCGGTCCTCGCGGCGGTCACCGACGCCTTCGTACGCGCTGATCTCTCCGACGAGGCCGTGCTCGGCTCGGACGCGGACCCGGCCGAGCTGACCCGACGGGTGCGCGCGGCGGTGCCGGTGCCGGAGGGCTTCTCGGAGGTGGAGGCACGCTTCCACGAGATCGTCCTCGCCGAGTGCTGCGACTGCTACGTCCGGGTCCTGCGCAGGCTGCCGGTGTTCACCGAGCGCGCCGTCACCGACCTCCTGGCCCGGTCGACCTCGCTCGCGGACGAGCTCCAGAAGGTCCTGGAACGCCTCCCGGCCCGCTCCCTGTACGCGCCGCAGGGCACCGGCGAGGACGAGGCGTTCCGCAACCAGTATCTGAGCCTGGTGAGCAAGTCCCTGGACGAGATCGAGCTGTTCGGCCTCGGCCCGTCCGACCGCGCGCCGCGCACCAAGCTGTCCGTGGCGTACGTCAGCCTGCGCACATCGGAGGACGGCGGGGCCCGTCGCCGGGACCGGCCGCGGCCCGCGCTGCGGTCCGGCGCCCAGGACTGGGAGCCGCGCGAGGCCGAGCGGTCCTCCAGCATGCGGGTGGAGGCGGCGCTGCGGGACGCGCCCCGGGTGCTCCTGCGCGGCGAGGCCGGTTCCGGAAAGACGACGCTCCTGCAGTGGCTCGCGGTGACGGCGGCGCGCGGCGCCTTCACCGGGGACCTCGCCGAGTGGAACGGCCTGATCCCGGTCCTGGTCAAGCTGCGGCAGTACGCGGGGAGCAGGCCGCCCGCGCCGGAGGCGATGCTGGACCGGGTGGCGGGGCCGCTGACGGGGCTGATGCCCGCCGGGTGGATGCACCGGGCGTTCGCGGACGGGCGGGTGCTGCTCCTGGTGGACGGCGTCGACGAACTGCTCGCGGGTGAGCGGCGGGGCGTGCGGGAGTGGCTGCGCGGGCTGCTGCACCAGTACCCGGACTCCCGGGTCGTCGTGACGTCCCGGCCCGCAGCGGCCCGGAGCGACTGGCTGCGCGCCGAGGAGTTCACCGCCCTGCACCTGGCGCGGATGACCCCGGCCGACCTGACCTCCTTCATCCGCCAGTGGCACCAGGCGGTGCGGGACGGCTCCGGCCTGTCGTGCGCGGAGGAGGACCTGCCGCGCTACGAACGCTCTCTGGTGACCAACCTCCAGGACCGCCCCCACCTGCAGTCCCTGGCGACGAACCCGCTGCTCGCGGCGCTGCTGTGCGCGCTGCACCTGGCGCGCAGGGGCCAGCTCCCCCGCAACCGCATGGAGCTGTACCGCATGACCCTCGAAGTCCTGGTGCAGCAGCGGGACAGCGACCGGGGCGTGCTCAGCGAGCTGCCGGTGCCGCTGACGCTGACCGACAAGCTGTGCCTGCTGCGCGACCTGGCCTGGCGTCTGTCCGACAACAGCCGCACGGAGATCGCGGTGGAGCGGGCCGCGGGCCACGTCACCGCGAAGCTCGCCGCGATGCGGCACCTGGACGGCCTCGAAGGACCGGCCGTCCTGGACCATCTGCTGCACCGCTCCGGGGTGCTCCGCTCCCCCGCCGAGGGCCGTCTGGACTTCGTGCACCGGACGTTCCAGGAGTATCTGGCGGCGTACGAGGCGGCCGTGGAGGACCGGATCGGGAATCTGGTGGGGCGGGCGCACCTGGACCTGTGGCGGGAGACGGTGGTGATGGCGGCGGGCCACGCCAACCGCACCCAGCAGGAGGAGTTGCTCGGCGGTGTCCTGGAGCGGGCCGAGCGCGAGCCCCGGCATTCGCGGGCGCTGCGGCTGGTCGCGGCCTCCTGTCAGGAGACGATGCCGTCGGTCCCCGACGCCCTCGCGGCGCGGCTCGACGAGGCCGTGGCGCGGCTGGTGCCGCCGCGGCGGCAGTCGGAGGTGGCGTCCCTGGCGGCGGTGGGGCCGCCGTTGTTGCGGCTGCTGCCCGAGACGCTTGCGGGCCTGAGCGCCACGGCCGCGGCGGCGACCGTGGCGACGGTGGCGCAGATCGGCGGGGACGGGGCGCTGGCCCATCTGGAGCGGTACGCGGGGGCCGCGGAGGTCGGAGTGGGGCAGCATCTGCTCGACTCCTGGGAGTACTTCGACGTGGCCGCGTACGCGCGCACGGTGCTGCCGAAGCTGCCCCTCGGCGAGCTGATCATGCATCTCAGCCATCCCGGGCAGTGGGCGTACGCGACCGGGCTCGACCAGATCCGCTGGGTCGCCGTGGAGTATCCGATCGCGGACCTGACCCGGATGGCCGAGCTGCCCCCGCTGCGTGCCCTGTGGCTCGCGGCCGTGCGCGGCGAGGCCGATCTGTCCCTGCTCGGCATCCACCCCGACCTGGCGATCCTGTCCCTGTCGGGGCGTGGCCGGCTGCACCGCATCGAGGTGCTGCGGGAGTTCGCCCGGCTCAGCATCCTGACGCTGCGCTTCCGGGACCTGCCCCCGCTCGCCGCCGTGCCGCTGCCGTCGAAGCTCCGGCATCTGCGCCTCGGCGAGCTGCCCGCCGACTACGACGTGGGGCCGCTCTCCGGCTACGACCGGCTCCGGCGCCTCACCCTCGCGGGCAGGGGAAGCCCGCGCGGTCTGGACGACGGCGCCCTCCTCGCCCAGCTGCGGGAGCTGGAGCTCACCGGCTACGACCTCCGCGACTGGGCGCCCCTGCGGGCGGGCGTCGCGGACCTCTCCCTGACCGTCGTGGAGTGCGTCCTTCCGCCCGGTCTTGAACCCCGCCCGGGTCTGGAGGCCTGGCGGTGCGTGACCCAGGCCGGGCGACCGCACCCCCTGAACGAGCCCTAGGGAGACGGCGCGGCCCGCAGACAAGGACGGGCCCCGTCCCCGCCCCGGGGATTCCGGGGCGGGGACGGGGCCCGTCGCTCACGTCAGGGGCGCTCAGCCCTGCCAGCTGTGCGGGGCGCGGAAGCCCGGCGTGCGCTCCAGGCGGCGCCAGCCGGCCTTGTCGCGGCCGCGGTGGGCGGGGGCCACGTCGGGCTGCGCGGCGGCGCGGGCGATCAGGATCGCGGTGAGGGCCGCGACCTCCTCGGGCTCGGCGTGGCCCTTCTCGACGCGGATGTCGGGAGTGCTCATTGCAGTGTGCTCCTTGTGGGAACTGCGGCGGACGGAAAAGGTCTGGGGTGCGCCGCTACTGCGGCGGGTTGCCGTGCTTGCGCGAGGGCAGGTCGGCGTGCTTGTTGCGGAGCATCGCGAGGGAGTTGATCAGCACGGCGCGGGTCTCGGCCGGGTCGATCACGTCGTCGACGAGTCCGCGCTCGGCGGCGTAGTACGGGTGCATCAGCTCGGCCTTGTACTCCTTGACCATGCGGGCGCGCATGGCCTCGGGGTCCTCGGCGGCGGCGATCTGACGGCGGAAGATGACGTTGGCCGCGCCCTCGGCGCCCATGACGGCGATCTCGTTGGTGGGCCAGGCGTAGGTCAGGTCGGCGCCGATGGACTGGCTGTCCATGACGATGTACGCGCCGCCGTAGGCCTTGCGAAGGATCAGGGAGATCCGGGGCACGGTCGCGTTGCAGTAGGCGTAGAGCAGCTTGGCGCCGTGGCGGATGATGCCGCCGTGCTCCTGGTCGACGCCGGGCAGGAAGCCGGGGACGTCGAGGAGCGTGACGATCGGGATGTTGAAGGCGTCGCACATCTGGACGAAGCGGGCCGCCTTCTCGGAGGCCTCGATGTCCAGGACGCCCGCGAGGGACTGCGGCTGGTTGGCGACGATGCCGACGACCTGGCCGTCGAGACGGGCCAGGGCACAGATGATGTTGCGGGCCCAGCGCTCGTGGACCTCCAAGTAGTCGCCGTCGTCGACGAGTTCCTCGATGACCTTCGCCATGTCGTACGGCCGGTTGCCGTCGGCGGGGACCAGGTCGAGCAGCACGTCGCTGCGGCGCTCGACGGGGTCGTCGGAGGGCGCCACCGGCGGGTTCTCGCGGTTGTTCTGCGGGAGCATCGCGAGCAGGTAGCGGACCTCGGCGAGGCAGGTCTCCTCGTCGTCGTACGCGAAGTGGCAGACGCCCGAGGTCTCGGCGTGCACGTCCGCGCCGCCCAGGCCGTTCTGGGAGATCTCCTCGCCGGTCACCGCGCGGACCACGTCCGGGCCGGTGATGAACATCTGCGAGGTGTCGCGGACCATGAACACGAAGTCGGTCAGGGCGGGGCTGTAGGCCGCGCCGCCCGCGCACGGGCCGAGCATCACCGAGATCTGCGGGATGACACCCGAGGCCTTGGTGTTGCGCTGGAAGATGCCGCCGTACCCGGCGAGGGCGGAGACGCCCTCCTGGATGCGGGCGCCCGCGCCGTCGTTCAGGGAGACCAGGGGCGCGCCGGCCGCGATGGCCATGTCCATGATCTTGTGGATCTTGGTGGCGTGCGCCTCGCCGAGGGCACCGCCGAAGATCCGGAAGTCGTGGGCGTACACGAAGACCGTGCGGCCCTCGACCGTGCCCCAGCCGGTGATGACACCGTCGGTGTACGGCTTCTTGGCCTCCAGGCCGAAGCCCTGGGCCCGGTGCCGCCGCAGCTGCTCGACCTCCTGGAACGACCCCTCGTCGAGGAGGAGCCCGATCCGCTCCCGCGCCGTCAGCTTGCCCTTGGCGTGCTGCGCCTCGGTCGCCTTCTCACTGGGCCCCGCCAGCGCCTGCGCACGGATCTCGGCCAACTCGGCCACTCGGCCCCGCGCGTCGGTGGGCTCCCCCGCGGAAGATCCAGCTTCGTCCAAAACGGTCATGCTCTCGACCTTACGAAGGACACGGGGGAAAACGGACCGTCGACTCTGCACAGTCTCCGGACCGTTTTCCTGGCACCCCCGAACAGAAGCGCCCGGGGGTGCAGCCGAAGTGACTGCTCAGAGGCCCATTGGGCTGTAGGGATTCCACAACCGACGCCAGTGAGACTCAAGTCACACCCAGGGCCGGGGCGGGCCGCTCCGGACGCGCCGCGCAGTCGCGGGTCACCACCCGTGACGGTCGCCGCAGGACGCCGACGGAAAGGCCCGCACGGGTGCGCGCCACCCGCGCGGCCGACAGAGGACAACGGCCCGGACCGACAGCTCGCCGAGTTGGCGGGGCCCGACAACCGGCGGGCGACCGCCGGCACCCGGCGCGAGGCGCCCCGGAGGGCCCCGCACCCCTCGGCCGCGCCCCGCTCAGACCCGGTGGATCACGATGTCGCCGGCCCCCGTGCGCGCACGCACCTGGACCGTCTCGCCGGAGTCGCCGGGGCCCTCGGAGGTGCCGAGCGCCTGCCGCACGGTGCCCACCTTGGTGCGGACATCGAGCCAGGCGGCGGTGCCCTCGCGGACGCCGATGTCGATGCGGCCGATGCCGGTCTCCAGGACGACGCCGCCGCGCACGACCTCGCCGACCTCGACGGCGCCGTTGGCCGTCCTGATGCTGACGTCGGAGAGCGCGCGGCCGACGGTGATGGTGCCGTTCGAGGCCTTCACGCGCAGGTCGCCGACGGCCTCGCCGACCTCGGTCGGGCCATTGGAGTTCTTGATGACGGCGGCGCCGCCGATCTCGCCGAGCTGGACCCCGCCGGACGCGGTGGTGACGTCGACGGGACCCTCCGCGCGGTCGACCACGACCTGGCCGTGCCCGGTGTGCAGCCGCGCCGAGCCCGCCCACTCGACCCGGACGTCCCCGGCCGAGGTCTTCACCTCGCACTCCCCGACGCGCCCGGCCGCGCCGAAGTCGGCCACGGACGTGGTGACGTCGATGTGCGAGCCCTCCGGGAGCGCGATCTCCACGTCGACGGACGAGCCCCGGCCGAACAGCGAGCGCTCCTTGGGGCCCTTCACCAGGAGCCGTCCGTTCGCGTACTCGACCAGGGTGCGCTCGGCGGCGCGCACGTCGGCCGGGCGCGACTCGGTGCTCGGCCGCACGTCGACGACGGTGTCGGCGCGGTCCGAGGCGGTGATCCGCACCGCCCCGACCTCCAGGATCACCGAGGCGTAGACGGGCTTGGCGGTGTCGAAGGTTGGCATGGGGCTGTCCTCATCCTGATCCTGACGGGTCGTCCGGTCCGCGCTCGGTCCCGTGATGCGGTCCCGGCCGGGCCGGACGGCTGGCGGGGCGGAGCCGCTAACGCGCCCATCCCGTATAGCTGTTGCCCGCGCCCAGGTGGTCGCGGGGTGTGGACCGCTGGGCCGGGGCGCCCTGCTTGAGCGCGTCGGCGACGGTGCGGACCAGCCAGGCGTTGACCGACAGGCTCTCGGCGGTGGCGGCCTCCTCGGCCTGGGCCTTGAGGTGCATCGGCAGCCGGAGGTTGATGCGGGCCGTGCCGCCCTCCTCCGGCTCGGGCACGGGGGCGGGGGCGGTGCCGGACCGGGCCGCGCGCAGGTCCATGGGCATCGCGTCGAAGCCCTCGCCCGCCGGGGCGGGCGTCACCACGAAGTCCGGGTCGCCGCCACGCAGACGCACGTCGACCGAGCCCGGGGCCAGGTCTCGGGTAATCTCGTCCATGGCCGCGGACAGCACATTCAGCATGGTGAGCCGGGTGGCCGACTCCAGCGGCGCGATCAGACGCTCGGCGATCGCGCGAGCGTCCTCACCACCGGCCTCTGCGGCGACCGCGAGCTCCTGCCGGAGTTGGTCGACATACGGCGTGAGATTCATGGCATCAGTCTGGCACCACAATGGCGCCATGACAAGTTCTTGACGCCCCAGAACTGCCATCTTCCCCGGCCCGCCATGGCGCCACGCAGACTGCCATCGACGTCCCTTATGTCCGAGCTCCGCCATTCGGCCCCGCCTCTTCACACTCGACGCGTAATCGTCTCGACACGCTCCGCTTGATGTTGAATATTGAACCGAGTAGCGTTACAGTCAATCTCGTTGAACACTCAACTACTCACGGCCGTGGCTCAGCACCCCCCGAAGGCCCGGGGCCCGGCCCGTCCCCCGAGGAGCACGTCATGGGAATCTTCAGCCGCAAGGACGACAGCGCCACCCCCGCGACCGCCGGGGCCGCCCCGGATCTGGGCGCGCTGACGGGTGACTACACGCTCGACCCTGCGCACTCGTCGATCGGCTTCGTCGCCCGGCACGCGATGGTCACCAACGTCAAGGGCTCCTTCAAGGAGTTCAGCGGTGCGCTGCACCTGGACGGCGCCGACCCGGCCGCGTCGACGGCGTCCCTCGACGTCACGATGGAGAGCATCGACACCGGCAACGCGGACCGCGACGGCCATCTGAAGAGCGCCGACTTCTTCAAGACCGACGAGTTCCCGCAGATGACCTTCCGCTCCACCAAGGCCGAGGCCCTCGGCGGCGACGACTACCGCATCACCGGCGACCTCACGATCCTCGGTACCACCAGGCCGCTGAGCATCGACCTGGAGTTCAACGGCGCCGCGAAGGACCCGTTCGGCAACGAGCGCGTCGGCTTCGAGGGCAAGGCCGAGATCCTGCGCTCCGAGTGGGGCCTGACCTGGAACGCGGCCCTGGAGACCGGCGGTGTGCTCGTCTCCGACAAGATCAAGCTCAACTTCGACATCTCGGCGATCAAGAACGCCGCGTGACACCGGACCGCCGGACGGGACGGCACGGTACCGTTCGGCGGTGTCCGAGTTCCTGTCCCAACTGCCCGCCCTCATAGGCGTGGTCATCGGTGCCATGGGGTCGTACGTCGCCGTGATGCGCGGTGAGCGCGTCCGCTTCCGGCGCGAGCGCGAGGCCCGCTGGGAAGAGCGGCGCCTCGCGGTCTACACCGAGTACGCGCGCGTGCTGAAGCAGACCGTGACGCTCACCTACCGGATCGCCGCCCACCAGGGCAACGACCCGCATCCGCACCCGCTGCCCGCCGAGGAGGCCGAGCCGCAGCTCGCCGAGGCCGCGGACGCCCGTGACCCGGCGGGCGAGGCCCTGCTGCTGCTCGGCGCGCCGCGGGTGGTGGAGCGGGCCCGGGTGTGGGTGATCGTCGTGATCGAGATGGAGCGGTTCCTGCGCACGGGCGCCCACGACGACCCGGAGGCCTGGCAGGACCTCCTCACCCGCCAGCGCACGGCCCGCGAGGGCTACTACGCCGCCGTGCGGGAGGACTTGGGGCTGCCGCCCGGCCACTCCGGCCGCTGGGAACTGCCCGGACTCAGACCGCCGACCGCCTGAGCCCGCCCACGCCTCGGCGCGCCCCCGCCGCCCTCACCCGGCCCGGCGCGCCGCCGCGGCCGACGTGTGCTCCAGGATCGCCGCCACCAGCGGGCCCTGCACGGCCGGGGGCAGCGCGTGCCCCATGCCGGGGATCTCCACCAGGCGGGCGCCTCCCACGACCTGCGCGAGGTGCTGCGGGTGCGGCGGCGGGAAGACCGGCTCGGCGGGGGCCACGGTCACCAGGACCGGGACCTCGTTCCGCGCGAGCTGCGCCGTGCGTAGCATCCCCGAGTCGTCCGCGCGGCCGTGCGCCGTCGACGCCTTGTACGTGCCCGCGTGCACGACGACGCGCCGCTCCAGGTCGCGGAAGTACCCCTCGTCGAACGGCAGTTGATCGCCCCCGAGCACCCGCCAGTGCTCCACGCGGCGGTCCAGCTCGGCCTCGAGACCCTCGTCCTCGACCGGGCGCGCCCACATCTCCAGGACCGCGGGGAAGATCGGCGGCAGCTCGGCCGCGGGCGTGGACGTGCCGTCCGGGGCGACGTACGGACGCGTGCTCAGCGCGCACGTGCCCATGAGCGTCGCGCTCAGGACGCGGTCGGGGTGGTCGGCGAGGACCAGCTGGGTCAGCATGCCACCGAGGGAGAGCCCGGCCATGTGCGCCCGGGGGATCTCCAGGGCGTCCAGGACGGCGACCGCGTCCCGCGCCAAGTCCACGACCCGGTACGGCTGTTCGTCGTACGCCGTCGTCGAGCGGCCCGTGTCGCGGTGGTCGTAGCGGATCACGTGGTGGTGCTCGGCCAGGGCGTCCACCATCTCCTCCGGCCAGCCGACGCCGGCGGCCGCGGCGCCCATGACCAGGAGCAGGGGCGGGGCGTCGGGCGCGCCGCGGCGCTCGGTCCACAGGCGCACTCCGGGGGCCGCGTCGATGTACTGCTCGGTGGCGGGGTGGTACATCGGGGCCTCCCGGAAGGGTGGTGCGGGGTCGGCGGGCGCAGGGGGCCGTCGCGCCGACCATCACATGACGATACGTATCGTCTCGTTCAATCGTTCGCACGTCAAGCCGGAAGGGCCCGCCAGCTCGGGCGTCCCGGTCGTCGACGTCGTGAACGCGCGGTCAGCCGAAGCCGTTGCGGTCCAGCCAGAAGGCGAGGAGGGCGGCGTCGCCCGTGACCTCGGTCGCGGGGGTGCCGGGCGGGCGGCGGCGGTAGAGGGTCAGGATCAGTTCGGTGAGGGGGCCGCTGACGGTGACGTCGGGCGCGCCGGGCTCGTCGTCCGTGCGGCGCCAGGCGAGCGCGTCGCCCCTGAGGTCGACCAGCCAGTCCGCCCCGGCCGCGGGGGCGGCGTCCGTCGCCCGGAAGCGCAGGGTGCTCCCCCGCCCGAGCAGCTCGCGCTTCTCCGGGAAGAACTGGAGCTGCAGCGGATGCGTGCCGAGCTCCATCCACTCGTCTACGGCGTCCACGGCCACGGCCTCGTCCAGGACGGTGAAGTCGATGCCGAGGGCGAGCGCCGCGTCGGCCCGGTGCACCAGGGACTCGTGCGCGAAGCGGCGGGCGAAGAAGCCGGACGTCTCGCCCGGCACCGGGGTCCACACCGGGGCGTCCGGGCCCGCGGCGCGCAGGGCGTCGGTGAGGCCCGCGGCGCTCTCGCGCAGCCAGGGGGCGAGGACGGCGGGGTCCTCGCCGGCGTACGCCGAGAGGTCGCGCATCTCGGTGTCCGGGGGCGGTCCCGCGGCGCGGGTGCGGATCGTCGTCTCCGCCCAGCGGTAGCCGTGGCCCAGGTGCCGGACCAGTTGGTTCACCGTCCAGCCCGGGCAGGAGGGGACGGGTGTCGACAGGTCGGCGTCCTTGAGGTGGGTGGCCAACTGGTCGGCCTGCACGGTGATCTGGTCGCAGGTGCGGGGGTGGCCGAGGCGGCCGTGACTCAGCTTCGACATGGGCCCACCGTAGGCCCGGGCACTGACACCGCCCACGGCGGAAATGAGTGGTTGTGCCACGTACCCGGCCGTTAGCCTCGGCCCCGATGAAACAGCGACAGCAGAAGAAGCTCTCCCGGCGGCTCTTCGAGGCCATCTGGCAGGACACCCCCACCGTCGTACGGACCCTGCTGCGGGCCGGAGCCGATCCGCGGCGCCCCGACAGCGACGGGATCACCCCGCTGTACGAGGCGTCCGTGAACGGCCGGGCCGGGATCGTCCGGCTGCTCCTGGCCGCCGGGGCCGCCCCCGACACCGAGAGCCTCGGCGCCCACCTCGGCGCGGACGGCACGCCGCTCTGCGCGGCCGCCTGCTGGGGGCACACCGAGACCGTACGGGCGCTGCTCGCACACGGCGCCGACCCGAACCTCCGCGAGGGCCACGGCACGGGCTGGTCCCCGCTGCGCTGGGCGCGCCAGGGGCCCCACCCCGAGACGGCGGCACTGCTCGTCGCGGCGGGCGCGAAGGATGCGACGGACGCGACGGACGCGGTGGCGGCCTAGGCAAGTCCGACGAGTCGGCGTCGCGCCACCGCGCCGACCCACCGAAGAGGCCCGCGCCGCCACGCCGGACCCACCGCCGAGGCCCGCCCCCGCACCCCCGCGCCGACCCACCGAAGAAGACCTAGAACCCACCCCCGAAG
>NZ_JNXT01000018.1 GCF_000716675.1 Streptomyces alboflavus | reverse complement strand
CCCCCCCGCCCCCGCTGCGCCCGCCGAGCCCCCGTCACCCTCCGGGCGCACCGCACCCCCTGAGCGCCCCGCCTCACCACTTTCCTCAACACCTCGCTCAACACCTCGCTCAACGCCTCCCTCACCACCCGCCTCCCCGCCGTCAGGCCCGCCCCCGGACCGCCCCCACCACCCGCCCGCCTACCGCGCCCCCGCCCCCTGGGCGGCCACCGCCGCTGCCGGGCCCGTCACGTTCCCCTCGGGGCGGCGGGCCGAGCCCGCGGAGGCCTCGACGGCCGAGGGGCGGGCGTCGAGCGAGGGGAGTCCGACGAGCGGGACCGATGCCGGTGACGGGGCGGCGCGGGGTGACACGGAGGTGCCGGTCGGGGTGCCCGCGTACGTCGGGGACGGGCCGCCCACGTACGAGGCGGAGCCGACGGGGTTGCCCGTGGCCGACCCGGACGCCCTCGGCGAGCTGGTCGCGGACACCGTGCTCGACGGCGCCCGGTACGGCACGAGCACCCTGCGCGCCGCGTCCGTGCGCGGCGACTCGGCCCGGTTCCGGGGCGAGCCGCGCCGTGATGCGCTGCTCACCGCCCGCTTCGGCACCGGCGAGGACGCCCTCGTCCTGGTCGCCATGGCCACCGGCGCCCGCGCGACGCCGGGCGCGCACCGGGCCGCGGCCGACGCCTGCGCCTGGATCGGCCGCGCGGTGGGCCGCAGCCACAGCCGCCTCGCCCAGGACATCCGCGCCGCGCGCCGCGGCGACCTCAAGTCGGGCCTGCACCGCCTCACCGACCGCAGCCTCGGCAAGCTCCGCGCCCGCGCCGCCGAACTCGGCCTGGAACCGGACGAGTACACGGCGACGCTGCGCTGCCTGCTGCTGCCCGCCGACCCCGAGTGCCGCACCCGCGTGTTCTTCGGCGTCGGCGCGGGCGGCCTGTTCCGGCTGCGCGGCGGCGAGTGGCAGGACATAGAGCCCCGCACGGCGGACACGGCGGGCGAGCCCGTCGTCGGCTTCGGCTCACCGCCCGCCGAGACCCCCGACGGCGACCGGCTCACCATGGACCTGGGCATCACGACGCCCCCGAGCCCGTACGAGCCCGCGCCCGCGCCGCCGCGCGACCCGTTCCGGTTCCGGGCCTCCGTCGCCCGCCCGGGTGACACGCTGCTGCTGTGCAGCGGCGGCCTCGCCGAGCCGCTGCGGGGCGAGCCGGAGCTGGCCCGCCACCTCACCCGCCGCTGGGCCGAGGGCGGCCCGCCCGGCCTCGCCGCGTTCCTCGCCGACACCCAGGTGCGGGTGAAGGGATACGCGGACGATCGCACCGCTGCCGCCGTTTGGGAGGCGTGAGCGGCGCCGCTGTGAATTCATGGACCCAACGAGAGCGAAGGGGTGCATGAAGAGATGGCCAAGCAGAACGTCGCCGAACAGTTCGTCGACATCCTCGTCCGCGCCGGAGTCAAACGCCTCTACGGAGTCGTCGGGGACAGCCTGAACCCCGTCGTCGACGCGATCCGCCGCACCAAGGCGATCGACTGGATCCAGGTCCGGCACGAGGAGACCGCGGCGTTCGCGGCCGGCGCGGAGGCCCAGATCACCGGCTCCCTCGCCGCCTGCGCGGGCTCCTGCGGCCCCGGCAACCTGCACCTCATCAACGGCCTCTACGACGCGCACCGCTCCATGGCCCCGGTCCTCGCCCTGGCCTCCCACATCCCGTCCTCCGAGATCGGCCTCGGCTACTTCCAGGAGACCCACCCCGACCAGCTGTTCCGCGAGTGCAGTCACTACAGCGAACTGATCTCCAGCCCCAAGCAGATGCCCCGCCTGGTGCAGACGGCCATCCAGCACGCCGTCGGCCGGTCCGGCGTCAGCGTGGTGTCGCTGCCCGGCGACGTCGCCTCCGAGCCCGCCCCGGAGAAGGCCGCCGAGACCGCCCTCGTGACGTCCCGGCCCTCCGTGCGCCCCGGCGACACCGAGATCGACAAGCTCGCCGCGATGATCGACGAGGCCGACCGGGTGACCCTGTTCTGCGGCAGTGGCACGGCGGGCGCGCACGCCGAGGTGATGGCGTTCGCCGAGAAGATCAAGTCACCGGTGGGGCACGCGCTGCGCGGCAAGGAGTGGATCCAGTACGACAACCCGTACGACGTCGGCATGAGCGGACTGCTCGGCTACGGCGCCGCGTACGAGGCCACCCACGAGTGCGACCTCCTCATCCTGCTCGGCACCGACTTCCCGTACAACGCCTTCCTGCCCGACGACGTGAAGATCGCCCAGGTCGACGTGCGCCCCGAGAACCTGGGCCGCCGCTCGAAGCTGGACCTCGCCGTCTGGGGTGACGTGCGCGAGACGCTGCGCTGTCTCACGCCGCGCGTCTCGCCGAAGTCGAACCGCAAGTTCCTCGACAAGATGCTGAAGAAGCACGCGGACGCGCTCGAAGGCGTGGTGAAGGCGTACACCCGCAAGGTCGAGAAGCACATCCCGATCCATCCCGAGTACGTCGCCTCCGTCCTCGACGACCTCGCCGCAGACGACGCCGTCTTCACCGTCGACACCGGCATGTGCAACGTCTGGGCCGCCCGCTACCTCTCCCCGAACGGCAAGCGGCGCATCATCGGCTCCTTCAGCCACGGCTCCATGGCCAACGCGCTGCCGCAGGCCATCGGCGCCCAGTTCGTCGACCGCAAGCGGCAGGTCGTCTCCATGTCCGGCGACGGCGGGTTCTCCATGCTGATGGGGGACTTCCTCACCCTCGTCCAGTACGACCTGCCGGTGAAGGTCGTCCTCTTCAACAACTCCTCCCTCGGGATGGTGGAGTTGGAGATGCTGGTCGCCGGGCTGCCCTCGTACGGCACCACCAACCACAACCCCGACTTCGCCGCGGTGGCTCGGGCCGCCGGGGCGTACGGCGTCCGCGTGGAGAAGCCCAAGCAGCTCGCGGGTGCCCTCAAGGACGCCTTCGCCCACAAGGGGCCCGCCCTCGTCGACATCGTCACCGACCCCAACGCGCTGTCGATCCCGCCCAAGATCAGCTCCGAGATGGTCACCGAGTCCCGCCCCTTCTCCGAAACCGGGGGCTGCGCCCCCTGGACCCCGCTTTATCGGCGCTCCGCGCCTCGTCCTCAAACGCCGGACGGGCTAAAACCTTCTCGCCGCACCGGCGACATCTATAGCCCCTCCGGCGATTGAGGAGCGGGGGTCTGGGGGCAGCGCCCCCAGTTTCGGGAAGGGGCGGGACTGGGGCGCCCTGCGAGGACTACGCCGGGGTGAGGCGCAGGGTGAGGATCTGGAAGGGGCGGAGGGCCAGGGAGAGGCCTGGGCCGGAGGTGTCGGCGGGGTGGAGGGGGCGTTCCAGGAGGTCGGTGACGTCGGCCCGGGAGACGGGGAACGAGGTCGTGAGGACGGCCCGGGCCCGCCCACCCCGGGACTCGTACAGCCGCACCACCACATCCCCACTGCGATCCTCGGCAAGCTTGACCGACTCGACGGTCACCCCGGGATGATCGACCCGCACGAGGGGCGCGACAGCGGGCGCGGAGGCGACCCGCAGGGGCAGATTGAGGGCGAGCCCCTCGGCGACGGCGTCCCCCGTATCGGCCCCGGGCAGCAGCGAGTAAGTGAAGTGGTGGGTGCCGACGTCGGTGTCCGGGTCGGGGCTGTGCGGCGCCCGCAGGAGGGTGAGCCGGACGGTGGTGCCGAGCCCTTCGGCGTGCGGGGTACGGGTGACGTCGTGCCCGTAGGTGGAGTCGTTGAGGACGGCGACGCCGTAGTCCTCCTCGGCCACCCGCAGCCACCGGTGCGCGCAGATCTCGAAGCGCGCCGCGTCCCAGGAGGTGTTGGCGTGGGTGGGCCGCTGCACATGCCCGAACTGGATCTCTGCGGCGGACCGTTCGGCCTGCACGTCCAGCGGGAACGCGGCCTTGAGCACCTTCTCCGACTCGCGCCACTCGACCTCGGTGACGACGTCGAGGCGGCGGCTGCCCGCGGCGAGCCGCAGCTCCTGCGTGATCCGCGACCCGGCGCCGAAGACCCGCACGACCCGCACGGAGGCCCGCAGCGGCCCGTCCTCGACCAGCTCCACGGACTCGGCCCGGGTGAGGTCGGTGTGCCGGTGGCGGTAGTGCTTGTCGAGGTCCCACGCGTCGTAGTGGGTGGGGTGGTCGGGGTGCAGCTGGAGGAGGTTGCCGCGGCTGCCGGGGGCGAGGACCTCGCGGTCGGCGGCCCGGTCGAGGACGGAAGCGAGCAGCCCGTCGGAGTCGATGGTCACCCGCAGGTGCTCGTTGGACAGCACGATCTCCTGCCCGGTGCGGGTCGCCGAGGTCACCGCCCCCGCCTCCCGCTCCTGCCCGGCCGCCTCCGCGAGCCCGCGGGTGCCGAGCCCGCCGACGTTCACGTGCACGAGCCGCCCCTCGTGCTCGACGACCTCGCTGCGTTCGTACGGCGATGAGTTGAGCACAGAGGCCTCGCCGCCGCCGAGGTGGCGCACCGCCTCAGCGGTGAGGGAGTCCAGCTCGGCGAGGACGCGCGCGTAGGTGTCGCGGGCCTCGCGGTGCACCCAGGCGATGGAGGAGCCGGGCAGGATGTCGTGGAACTGGTGCAGCAGGACCGTCTTCCACAGCCGGTCCAGGTCGTCGTACGGATAGGCGTACGCCGCGTCCTTCACGGCGGCCGCCGCGCACCACAACTCGGCCTCCCGCAGGGCGTGTTCGGTGCGCCGGTTGCCGCGCTTGGTGGCCGCCTGCGAGGTGTACGTCGCCCGGTGCAGCTCCAGATACAGCTCCCCGGACCACACCGGTGCCCGCTCGCCGTACTCCTCCTCGGCCGCCGCGAAGAACGCCGATGGCCGCTCGACCTCGACGCGCGGCGAGCCCTCCAGGGAGCGCAGGCGGCGCGCCCGCTCCATCATCTCCCGGGTCGGACCGCCGCCGCCGTCGCCCCAGCCGAACGGCACCAGGGAGCGGGTCGCACGGCCCTTGTCGGCGAAGTTCCGCTCCGCGTGGGCGAGTTCGGTGCCGTGCAGCTGGGAGTTGTAGGTGTCCACCGGCGGGAAGTGCGTGAAGACCCGGGTCCCGTCGATGCCCTCCCACCAGAAGGTGTGGTGCGGCATCTTGTTGGACTGGTTCCAGCTCAACTTCTGCGTGAGGAACCACCGTACGCCCGCGAGCTTCGCCAGCTGCGGGAACGCGGCCGTGTACCCGAAGGAGTCCGGCAGCCAGATCTCCTCCGTGTCGACGCCGAACTCCTCCTGGAAGAACCGCTTGCCGTGCACGATCTGCCGCGCGAGCGCCTCGCCGCCCGGCATGTTGGCGTCCGACTCCACCCACATCGACCCCACCGGGGCCCAAGTGCCGTCCGTGACGGCCTTCTTGATGCGTTCCCAGATGTGCGGCTGGTGCTCCTTCACCCACGCGTACTGCTGCGCCTGCGAGCACGCGAACACCAGCTCCGGATAGTCACGCGCGAGCGCCGTCACATTGGCGAACGTGCGGGACGCCTTGCGCACCGTCTCGCGCAGCGGCCACAGCCACGCCGAGTCGATATGCGCGTGCCCGGCAGCCGATACGCGGTGGGCGCTCGCGGCGGCGGGCCGCGAGAGCACGTCGGCCAGCGCGGCCCGGCCCGCGGCCGCGGTCCCCGCCACGTCGTGCAGGTCGAGCGCGTCGAGCATGTCCTCGACGGCCCGCAGGATCTCGTGCCGCCGCGGCCTGGCCGGGTCCAGCTCCCGCATCAGCTCGTCGAGGACCTCGATGTCCAGAATCAGCTGCCAGACGTCCTCGTCGAGTACGGCGAGGTCGGCAGCCGCGAATCGGTAGATGGGCCGATCGCCGGCCGTCAGGATGTCGCCGAGCGGGGTCGGTACGAAGTCGTGCAGCACGGTCGGATTGGCCGCCGCTTCGAGCAGCAGCCGCACCGGCTCGCCGCCCCGCGCGCGGGACGCCACCGGCACATGACGGTTGCGCGGGTGAATGCCCTTCAGGGGCACCCCCGAGGCGTCGTACACCAGGCCCTCCGCCTGGAAGCCCGGGCCCTCCCCGGTGAACCCGGGGTCGATCACCGCCTCGACGTGCCGCCCCTCCCACTCCCGCGGCACCTGGCCTTCGAGCCGGAACCAGCTCGTCGACCATGGTTTTCCCCAGTCGGATCCGGCCTTGAACGGCTCATACGTCTCCGCGAGGGCCTCGGCCACGGGCACCGGCTCGCCCGGCGCGTGCCACACGGACAGGGCGAGGGGCACCCGCGCCGCGTACTGGGCGGGCCTGATGAACTGCCGCAGCGCGCGTTCCAGGCGCTCCTCCACCAGCGGTCGGTCGTCGTGCACAGCGGCTCCTTCGCGTTCTCGCTCACGGGGGTCGACCGGGGGACGGTCGGGGCGTACTCGGCTTCACTTCCCCCCAACCCATCGGCGCATCCGTCCCTTTGATTGACGAATGGACATGAGTGCGGCCTGACGGGACGGGAATGCATTCCGTGAGCGTGTTCGAGATGGAGACCGGTCGGGGGGCTTGGTCATGGTGGGCAACGGGTGGGCGGGGGTCATGACGAGACACCTAAGAGGAGGAGCTGCCACCGGCTCCGTCGGGTCGGCCGGTTCCGTCGGGTCGGCCGGTTCAGTGGGATCGGTCGGTTCCGTCGGTTCCGTCGGTGTGGAGGCGTCCGCTCCGCAGCGCGGGGGCGATACGGCCGGGGGTGCGCCGGGGGCCGGGAGGGCGCAGCTGCGGCGGCGGCTCGGGCGCGCCGATCTGCGGGCGGTGCCCGAGGCGCGGGGTGCGTTGCGGGAGCTGTTGCGGCACTGGGGGCGGCCCGGGCTGGCCGAGACGGCGGAGCTGCTTGCCAGTGAGCTGGTCACCAACGCGCTCGTGCACACCGACCGGGACGCGGTTCTCACCGCCACGGTGGGGCCGGGGCGGCTGCGGGTCGAGGTCCGGGACTTCGTGGCGCGTCGGCCACGGCCACGTGTGCCCGAGGACGCCGAGGACACCCACGGGCGTGGGCTGCTCCTCGTCCAGTCCCTCGCCGACGCGTGGGGGGTGCGGGTGCACGGGGTGGGCAAGGTGGTGTGGTTCGAGCTGGACGCGGGGCCGGGCTGATCCTTCGCGGGGCGCCCCGGTGCCGTGGGACGGCGCGCCCTCGCATCGGCGCTCCGCGCCTCGTCCTCAATCGCCGGACGGGCTGAAATGTGCCGTGCTGTTGGCCAGAGGGTGCAAGTACGGGCGGGCGGGTGGGAGAGAGCCCGTCCGGCGCTTGAGGACGAGGCGCGGAGCGCCGATCGGGGTGCGCCCCGGCCGGGGTTCAGCCGAACTGCTGTTCCAGGTCCTTCAGCTTCTGCTCCAGGGAGTCGAGCCGGGGCAGCGTCTGGGTGTCGTCCTCGGCGGTGAGGTCGACGGTGACGGGAGCGGACCGGTCATTCGGTACGGCCTGAAGGGAGGGCCGGTGCCGTACGGGAAGCTCGTCCTGGGGCGGCGGCGATGGCGGCGGCGCACCTATGGCAGGGTCCGCGCCGACCTGCGCGGACCCGCCCGAGGAGCCGACCTGGACGTCCACCTGCCGCGCCCCGCGCCCGTGGTACCCGCGATGCCCCCGGCTGATGGCCTTGAGCTGCGCCCGCTCCAGCTTCTCCTGGTCCCGCCGCCGCGTCCGCGCCTGCTCCTTCTCGCGCCGGTCCTCGCGCACCTCCTCGACGGCCTCGTCGAGGGTGCGTACGCCTTCGAGCAGCATCAGCGACCACGCGCCGAAGGTCTCCCGCGGCGCCCGCAGCCACCGCACGATGCGGATCTGCGGCAGCGGCCGTGGCACGAGCCCCTGCTCGCGCAGCGCGGCCCTGCGGGTCTGCTTCAGGGCCCGGTCGAAGAGCACGGCCGCGGACAGGGACATCCCGGCGAAGAACTGCGGGGCACCCGCGTGCCCGATGCCGCGCGGCGCGTGCACCCAGTTGAACCAGGCGGCGGCCCCCGCGAACGTCCACACCAGGAGCCGCGAGCCGAGCGCCGCGTCACCGTGGCTCGCCTCGCGCACCGCGAGGACGGAGCAGAACATGGCGGCGCCGTCGAGGCCGAAGGGGACCAGGTACTCCCAGCCGTCGGAGAGGTTCAGGTTCTGCCGGCCGAAGCCGACCAGGCCGTGGAAGGAGAGGGCGGCGGCGACCGCCGCGCAGCAGAAGAGGAGGACGTAGGAGGCGGTGCCGTAGACGGCTTCCTTGCGCCTGCGGCGCTCCTCGTTGCGCTCCCACGAGTCGTCGCTGGTGGTCACCTTCGCCTGGGCCTTCCTGCCCCGCGCGAGTACCGCCACCGCGACTGCCATGCCCAGGAGCAGGATCCCGCCGGGCAGCAGCCAGTCCAGCGATATGTCGGTCAGTCTCATCTGGCGTCCCTTGCGTCGCGTAGGGCGAGTTCGGGCGCCATACTGACCCACCCCGCACGGCGCTCAAGGCGGTTTTCCGGCAAGAGGACGCCAAGGGGGTGGTGAGGGCCGTACCGAGCGCCGAATACGTCGAACTCACGCCGGAGACGCTGGAATTGGGTTCGATTAAACGCGCACGAAGGGGTGGTTCGGGGAGGGGGTGCCGTCCGGGCGGCCCGGCGGGCCGCGGGAGGCGTCAGCTCGCGGCGTCGGCCGTCAGCCGCGCGACGCGGTCGGCGTCGCACATACGGGGGCAGGTGACGCAGGTGTCGGCGGGCCGCAGCGTGTAGAACATGCAGCAGCTTGCGCGGTCCCGGGTGGGCAGCTTCTCGCCGTTCGGCCCGGTCAGTTCGCGGAACGCGGCGGTGCCGACGTACGGCTTGGTGGCGCCCGGGAGCAGCTGCTCCAGCTCGGTCGTGGCGCGCTGCTCCTCACCGAGCAGGTGGGCCACGTACCAGAGGCCCTCGACGATCTCGTCCGTGGCGACGGCCCACAGCGCCCGGCCCCGGCGCCGCATCCGCGGGCCGAAGCCGTCGAGCAGCGGCCCCATGTGCTCCGCCACCGCCGCCCGCAGCGCGGCACGCAGCGCCTCCTCGTCCGCCACGACGCGGGCGCCGGGCAGCGTGGCCGCCGGGTCGTCCGGCAGGCAGACGAAGCCGCCCGGGCGCACGGCGAACTTGCCGAGGGCGCGCTGGAAGAAGACGTTCTCCACCGGATAGCTCGGCACCCGGCGCTGGAGGAACCACGGCACCGTGAACAGCAGGGTGGCGGGCCAGGCGTAGCGGTGCAGGCCGAAGCTGGCGACGACGTCCGGGCGGGCCTGCTGGCCGTAGTCCTTCACGACCTGCGCGTCGTCCCAGGCGAGGAACTCCTCGAACGCGGCCCCGGCCTCCGCGAGCCCGGCCGCGCCCACCCAGCCACCGCCCCGCGGCGGCTGTTCGTCCTCGGCCAGCTCCTGGATGCGCAGCCCGGGGAACACCTCGGTGAGGCGGGCGTAGGCGGCGGTGACGGGGCTCTGAGCGCGCTCCGTACGTCGAGCGCCGCTTTCCAGGGTGGGAACGGACATGCGCGGGGACCACCGAATCACGATCGATTACAGGTAAGCCTAACCTTACCCAACATGATCGAGGTTTCAACTGCGGTCGTGTCCGCCTATGGTGCTTCTCGTACGTTTCGGACGGACGGGGCGCGGAAGTGCGGGAGGCGAGCGTGGAGCGGGCGGGAGCGCGGACGGCGGATGTGACCGCCATGCGCGCCGCCGGGCGCGTGCCGGAGCAGTCGGGGCAGTCGGGGCAGTCGGGGTCGGGGCAGGCGCACGCGGCGGCGCGGGGCGAGCACACGCACGGCGGCCCCGACGGCGGCCCTGGCGGCGGTGCCCTCGACGGGCAGGACGACGCCGTCCCGGACATACCGGCCCGCCGCCTCGGCGTACCGCCCCCGCGCAAGCCCATGCAGCGCACCTCCGTGCGCGGCCAGGTGCTCGACGCCCTGCGTGCCGCGCTGGTCGGCGGCGAGCTCGCGCCGGGCGAGGTGTACTCCGCCCCTGCCCTCGGTGAGCGCTTCGGGGTCTCGGCGACGCCCGTGCGCGAGGCCATGCAGCAGCTCGCGCTCGAAGGCGCGGTGGAGGTGGTCCCCAACCGTGGCTTCCGGGTCACCCGGCGCGGGGCGCGTGAGCTGGGGGAGCTGGCGGAGGTGCGGGCGCTGATCGAGGTGCCCGTGATGCTGCGGCTCGCCCGCAGCGTGCCCGCGGAGGCCTGGGCGCGGCTGCGCCCCCTGGCGGAGGCGACCGTGGCCGCCGCGGCCTGCGCCGACCTGGCCCGCTACGCCGAGGCGGACCGGGCCTTCCACGGCGCCCTGCTCGGCCTCTCCGGCAACCAGCAGCTCGTCCAGGTCGCCGACGACCTGCACCGCCGCTCCCAGTGGCCCCTGGTGTCGGGCCCCGTCGCGGGCCGCCGCGCCGACCTCGTGGCCGACGCGGCCGAACACATCGCCCTCCTTGACGCCCTGGTCGCCCGCGACCTGCCGGTGGTCCAGTCGCTGGTGCGCGAACACTTCACGGGCGGCGACGTCTGACCAGGCGGCGGCCCGCCGGACGGGAACACCGTCCGCGTCGGCCGCCGCGTGGCCCCTGCCTCAGGCCGCCGGCGCGGGCGGCGTCAGCTGTGCCGCAAGCCACGACGGCACCCCGCCGAGGAGCCGGAACAGCCGGGTCGCCTCGGCGCGAAGGCGGGACGCCTCCGGTTCGGGCTCCGCGTCCGCGAGGGCGGCGAGCGCCGGGGCCGTGCCGACGAGGAATCCCAGCTCCTCGCGGAGCCGCAGGGACTCCGCGAAGCCGTGCCGGGCGTCGGCCAACTCGCCCTCGCGCAGGGCGAGTCCGGCCAGATGGCGCCAGGTGAAGGAGAGCAGGAGCGGGTCGTCGTGGGCGGTGGCCCCGGCGTGGGCGCGGCGGTAGGCGGCGCGAGCCGCCTGTGGGGAGTCCGCGATGTGCTCGGCGATCAGGCCGCGGCGGAAGTCGAGCAGGGGGCGCCCGGAGGACCCGGGGGCCAGCAGCGCGGCCGCCCTGCCGAGCGCGGTGCGGGCCTCGTCGGCCCGGTCCCGTACGTTCAACACCGTGGCCGCGTACGCGAGTTGGCCGCGCTCGCAGGCCGCGGCGCCGCGGGCGTCGTCATCGTCGGCGACCGCCTCCGCCGTCCTCAGGCTGTCCTCGGCCTCGTCCCAGCCCTCGCCGGTGAACAGGCAGCGCTCGATGAGGAGCGAGGTTCTCTGGACGGCGACGTCCGCGCCCTCTCGGGTGGCGAGCAGCGCCGCCGCGTCGGTCCAGCAGCCGCGCGAGCGCAGCCGCCATACCGCGGTCTGGAGTGGATCGTTCTGAGCGTTCGTTCCGGTACCAGACATGGCGGTATGCGCCACGTTGCCCTCCCCTAGCGCGCCATTGAGCTGTTGAGTCGTGGGCGAATCTCAGCACGGATCGGCGCGCTCGGCCAAGGGGATGGGTGAAAGATTTCACAAACGAGGGGGAACGAGAGCAGCGGGACGGGCGGAGGCCGCGGGGCCGCGGAGACGCCCGCGGCCCCTGAGAATCCGCCCCAGGGCCTCAACTCATGCGCAGGGCCAGGAAGAAGTCCAGCTTGTCCTCAAGTCGGGAAAGGTCACGGCCCGTCAACTGCTCGATACGCCCGACCCGGTAGCGCAGCGTGTTGACGTGCAGGTGCAGCCGGGTCGCGCAGCGCGTCCAGGAGCCGTCGCAGTCGAGGAACGCCTCCAGGGTCGGGATCAGCTCGGCGCGGTGCCTGCGGTCGTACTCGCGCAGCGGGTCGAGCAGGCGCGCGGTGAACGCGCGGCGCACGTCGTCGGGCACGAAGGGCAGAAGCAGCACGTGCGAGGCCAGCTCCTGGTGGCCCGCCGCGCACACCCGGCCCGGCCGCGCCGCGGCGACCCTGCGGGCGTGCCGGGCCTCCTCCAGGGCGCCCCGCAGCCCCTCCGCCGAGTGCACGGACGCGCTGACGCCGATCGTGAGCCGCCCGTCGTCCGCGAGGCCCGCGGAGAGCGGCTCCCGCACGGCCGTGAGCAGCGCGTCCGCGAGCAGCCCCGGCTCGGCGCCGTCCACATCGGCGGACAGCGCGGGCAGCGGCACAAGGGCGATGGCCTCGTCGCCGGTGTGGGCCACCGCGATCCGGTCGGACGGGTCGGGTCCGGCCGCCGTCGGGTCGACCAGGATCTCCTCCAGGAGGGACTGGGCGACCGGGCCGCCCTCGATACCCGGCCCTTCGGCGCCGACCGCCGCTTCCCACTCCACCCGCGCCACCACGACCTGCCAGTGCGGCGCCGCCCCGAGGCCGGGCAGCAGCACCGGCGCCGCGACCCGCAGGCGCGCCGCGATCTCGGCGGGCGCCGCGCCCGTCTGGACCAGTTCGAGGACCTCCTGGGCGAGGCGGCGGCGCACCGTGCGCGCCGCGTCCCTGCGGTCCCGCTCCACGGCGATCAGCTGGGTGACGCCCTGGAGCAGATCGAGCCGCTCCTCGGGCCAGTCGCCCGCGTCCGCCTCCACGGCGAGCAGCCAGTCCGACAGGACCGTCTCGCGCACGTCCCGGGACGCGCTGACCGCACCCCGGCCACTGGACCGAATGGGGAACAGCGAGTACGTGACCCCGTCCACGCTCACCCGGTGCGGGCCCCTGCGCCCCGTCCTGGCGGCGGCCAGCTGCTCCCCGGCGAGCCGCGCGCAGACCGCCGCGGGCAGGGCCGGGCCCGCCGTGCCCGCCCCCGCGATGGGCCGTCCGGCGGGGGAGAGCACCCAGGCCCGCAGGTCCAGGTCGGTGCCGAGCAGGTCGAGGACCACGTCGGGGCCGCCGCCCGCGGGGCCCGAGGTCATCAGGCGGCGGTGGCGGTCCACCACGGCCGCCAGGTCACCGGCGCGCTCGCCGGACACCTGGCGTACGACGTGCTCGGTGATCGTCGCGAACGCCACCGACTCGTTGACCGCGAACAGCGGCAGGCGGTGGCGGGCGCAGGCCTCGACCAGGTCCTCGGGGACGGCGCCGAGCTCCGCCTCGCCCGCGGCCAGGGCGGCGACCCCGGCGGCTGCGAGAATACGTACAAAAGGCTCGGTGTCCGAGGCGTCCCTGCGCCAGGCGAGACCGGTGAGCACCAGCTCGCCGCCCGCGAGGTAGCGGCTGGGGTCGCGCAGGTCCGTGGTCATCACGCCACGCACGGTGCGGTCCAGCTCGTCCTCGCCGCCGAGCAGCCTGAGGCCCAGCGCGTCGGTGTCAAGGAGTGCGCGCAGCCGCATGGTGTCGTCGCCGCCGATCTGTCTCGATTTCACGTGTGGCCGGAGTCCCGGACGAACCCGGGGCCGGTGAGTCCCGAAGGCTCCGCGGTTTCTAGAGGGAATCCGCGAGGTTACTGGGGACCGTTCTTCATACGAATCTACAAGACTCGCGGCTTGGCCAGCCAACTCCTTCATGGTTTCGGTGACTGACCCCATCGGAGCACCGGGCGGTGTACTTGCCCCACTCCGCGTTAACAGCACATGAACGAGTAGTCGAGAGGCGAAAGACCGCCAGGCCAGAACGTTGGCCGGAACGATCGCCCCGACTCGTCAGCCAGTAAAGCCCCGGTCGGATCCCCAGCGGGACCCGGCCGCCAGGCACGATCACGAAGAGAGAGCCACTCATGGACTTCCTTCGCCCCGCCAGCTGGGAGGAGGCGCTCGCCGCGAAGGCCGAGCACCCCACCGCTGTGCCGATTGCGGGTGGCACCGATGTCATGGTCGAGATCAACTTCGACCACCGTCGTCCGGAGTACCTGCTGGACCTCAACCGCATCGGTGAGCTGCGGGAGTGGGAGGTCGGTGCGGACACCGTCCGGCTCGGCGCTTCGGTCCCGTACACGGACATCATGGAGAACCTGCGCGCCGAGCTGCCCGGCCTCGCGCTCGCCTCGCACACGGTCGCCTCGCCGCAGATCCGCAACCGCGGCGGCGTCGGCGGCAACCTCGGCACCGCGTCCCCGGCCGGGGACGCCCACCCGGCGCTGCTCGCCGCCGACTGCGAGGTCGAGGCGGAGTCCGTGCGCGGCTCCCGGCTGATCCCGATCGACGAGTTCTACACCGGCGTGAAGCGCAACGCCCTGGCCCCGGACGAGCTGATCCGGGCCGTGCACATCAAGAAGGCCGACGGGCCGCAGCAGTACTCCAAGGTGGGTACGCGCAACGCCATGGTCATCGCCGTGTGCGCCTTCGGCATCGCACTGCACCCCGAGACCCGCACGGTGCGCACCGGCATCGGCTCGGCCGCCCCCACGCCCATCCGGGCGAAGGCCGCTGAGGAGTTCCTGAACGCGGCGCTCGAAGAGGGCGGCTTCTGGGACAGCAAGAAGATCATCACCCCGTCGGTCGCCAAGCAGTTCGCGGAGCTCGCCTCCGGCGCCGCCAACCCCATCGACGACGTCCGCGGCACGGCGAACTACCGCCGCCACGCCGTCGGCATCATGGCCCGCCGCACGCTCGGCTGGACGTGGGAGTCCTACCGCGGCGCGGGCCGCAGCACGGAGGGAGTCGCGTAATGCGTGTCAACTTCACGGTCAACGGCCGTCCCCAGGAAGCCGACGACGTCTGGGAGGGCGAGTCCCTCCTCTACGTGCTGCGCGAGCGCATGGGCCTGCCGGGCTCCAAGAACGCCTGCGAGCAGGGCGAGTGCGGTTCCTGCACGGTCCGCCTCGACGGCGTGCCGGTGTGTTCGTGCCTGGTCGCGGCCGGACAGGTGGAGGGCCGCGAGGTCACCACCGTCGAGGGCCTCGCCGACTACGCCAAGCACCGCGAGAGCGCCCACCCCGGCGGCGGCTGCGCCACCGGCGCCTGCGGCACCTCCCTCCAGGACGCCCAGCAGTGGCGAGCGAAGGGCCAGGACTCGCAGACCGGCGAGGGCGCCGAACTCTCGCCCATCCAGCAGGCGTTCATCGACGCGGGCGCCGTCCAGTGCGGCTTCTGCACCCCCGGTCTGCTGGTCGCGGCCGACGAGCTCCTGGAGCGCAACGACACCCCGTCGGACGCGGACATCCGCGAGGCGCTGTCGGGCAACCTCTGCCGCTGCACCGGTTACGAGAAGATCCTCGACGCGGTCCGCCTGGCCGCGGCCCGCCAGGGAGAGGCGGTCTGATCATGGCTGGCACCACCACGGGAATCCCCGCGAACGTCACCCAGGGCTCCCAGACCAAGGGCGGCGTCGGCGAGTCGATGCTGCGCCCCGACGGCACCCTGAAGGTCACCGGCGAGTTCGCCTACTCCTCGGACATGTGGCACGAGGAGATGCTCTGGGGCCAGGCCCTGCGCTCCACGGTCGCCCACGCCGAGATCGTGTCCATCGACACGTCCGAGGCCCTGGCCCTCTCGGGGGTCTACGCCGTCCTGACGGCCGACGACCTGCCGGCCGCGAAGAACTACGGCATGGAGTACCAGGACACCCCCGTCCTCGCCTACGGCAAGGTCCGCCACCACGGCGAGCCGATCGCCCTGGTGGCCGCGGACCACCCGGAGACCGCGCGCCGCGCCGCCGCGAAGATCAAGATCGAGTACCGCGAGCTGCCGGTCATCACGGACGAGGCGTCCGCGACCGCCCCCGACGCGGTCCTGGTCCACGAGAACCGCGGCGACCACCACGCCGGACACGTCCCGCACCCGAACATCGTGCACCGCCAGCCGATCATCCGCGGCAACGCCGCCGAGGCCGCCAAGAGGGCCGACGTGATCGTCAAGGGCGAGTACACCTTCGGCATGCAGGACCAGGCCTTCCTCGGCCCGGAGTCCGGCCTCGCGGTGCCCGCCGAGGACGGCGGCGTCGACCTGTACGTCGCCACCCAGTGGCTGCACTCCGACCTCAAGCAGATCGCCCCCTGCCTCGGCCTGCCCGAGGAGAAGGTCCGCATGACGATGGCGGGCGTCGGCGGCGCGTTCGGCGGCCGCGAGGACATCTCGATGCAGATCCTCGCCTCCGTGCTCGCGCTGCGCACCGGCAAGCCGGTGAAGATGGTCTACAACCGGTACGAGTCCTTCTTCGGCCACGTCCACCGGCACCCCGCGAAGCTGTACTACGAGCACGGCGCCACCAAGGACGGCAAGATCACGCACATGAAGTGCAAGATCGTCCTGGACGGCGGCGCCTACATGTCCTCGACCCCCTCGGTCGTCGGCAACGCCTCGTCCCTCTCGGTCGGCCCGTACGTCATCGACGACGTGGACATCGAGGCGATCGGCCTCTACACCAACAACCCGCCCTGCGGCGCCATGCGCGGCTTCGGCGCGGTCCAGGCGTGCTTCGCCTACGAGGCCCAGATGGACAAGCTGGCCGCGAAGCTGGGCATGGACCCGGTGGAGTTCCGGCAGAAGAACGCGATGGAGCAGGGCACCATCATGCCGACCGGGCAGCCGGTCGACTCGCCCGCTCCCGTCGCCGAACTCCTGCGCCGGGTCAAGGCCCGCCCCATGCCGCCCGAGCGCCAGTGGGAGTCCAGCGAGGGCGCCGACGTCCGCGCGCTGCCCGGCGGTCTGTCCAACACCACGCACGGCGAGGGCGTCGTCCGCGGCGTCGGCTACGCGGTCGGCATCAAGAACGTCGGCTTCTCCGAGGGCTTCGACGACTACTCGACCGCGAAGATCCGCATCGAGGTCATCAACGGCGAGGCCGTCGCCACGGTCCACACCGCCGCGGCCGAGGTCGGCCAGGGCGGCGTCACCATCCACGCGCAGATCGCCCGCACCGAACTCGGCGTCCAGCAGGTCACCATCGCCCCCGCCGACACCCAGGTGGGCTCGGCCGGTTCGACCTCCGCGGGCCGCCAGACGTACATGACCGGCGGCGCCATCAAGAACTCCTGCGAGATCGTCCGTGAGAAGGTCCTGGAGATCGGCCGGCGCAAGTTCGGCTCGTACCACCCGGCCTGGGCGAGTGCCGAACTCCTCCTGGAGGGCGGCAAGGTCGTCACCGACGGCGGCGAGGCCCTCGCCAGCCTCGTGGACGTCCTTGAGGACGAGGCCGTGGAGGTGGAGGAGGAGTTCCGCCACCGCCCCACCGAGGCCTTCGACCTGCGCACCGGACAGGGCAACGGCCACGTCCAGTACGCCTTCGCCGCGCACCGCGCGGTCGTCGAGGTCGACACCGAGCTGGGCCTGGTCAAGGTCATCGAACTGGCCTGCGCCCAGGACGTCGGCAAGGCGGTCAACCCGCTCTCCGTCATCGGCCAGATCCAGGGCGGCACCACGCAGGGCCTGGGCGTCGCGGTGATGGAGGAGATCATCGTCGACCCGAAGACCGCGAAGGTGAAGAACCCCTCCTTCACGGACTACCTGCTCCCGACCATCCTCGACACCCCGACGATCCCGGTCGACTACCTGGAGCTCGCCGACCCGCACGCGCCCTACGGCGTCCGCGGCATCGGCGAGGCCCCCACCCTCTCCTCGACCCCGGCGGTCCTCGCGGCGATCCGCGCGGCCACGGGCCTGGAGCTCAACAAGACGCCGGTACGTCCCGAACACCTCACCGGCACCTAAGCCCTCCGGGGTCAGCAGAAAAAGGGGAACCGGGGGACGAGAGTCCCCCGGACCCCCTCTCCTCCAAGTTCGTCTCGGGCCGTCCCCCGGGTCGTGCAGCCAACGCACCATCCCAAATCCCGCAGTCATCACAGGCCCGTCAGCACGCGTCTGATGCGGGTGCCCCTTTGAACCTTGGGAGTAGGCACCATGACCCAGCAGTCAGTGGAGCCCAAGACCACCGCGGAGGACGCGGGCTCCGGCTCACGCGTCCCGGCCGGACGGTCTTGGCTCGACCGGTACTTTCACATATCCCGCAGAGGATCGACGGTCGCGCGTGAGGTGCGCGGCGGCATCACCACCTTCATGGCGATGGCGTACATCGTCCTGCTCAACCCGCTGATCCTGTCCGGCAAGGACGCGGCGGGCGACACGATGGGGCAGAAGGCCCTCATCACCGCCACGGCCTTCGCCGCGGCCGTCACCACCCTGCTCATGGGCTTCGTCGGCAAGGTGCCGCTGGCCCTGGCCGCCGGGCTCTCCGTGTCCGGCGTCATCGCCTCCCAGGTCGCGCCCGAGATGACCTGGCCGCAGGCCATGGGCATGTGTGTGATGTACGGCGTGGTGATCATGCTCCTGGTCGTCACCGGCCTGCGCGAGATGATCATGAACGCGATACCGCTCGCGCTCAAGCACGGCATCACCATGGGCATCGGCCTGTTCATCGCCATCATCGGCCTGGTCAAGGGCGGCTTCGTCCACCAGGGCAAGGCCACCCCGCTGACCCTCGGCCCGGCCGGCGAGCTCCAGGGCTGGCCCGTCCTGCTCTTCGCGGGCACCCTGCTCCTGATCTTCATGCTGCAGGCCCGCAACACCCCCGGCGCCATCCTGATCGGCATCATCACCGGCACCGTCGTCGCCGTCGCCCTGAACGCGATGGACGTCATCAACCCCAAGCAGTGGGCCAACGGTGCCCCCGAGCTGCACGGCAGCGCGGTCTCCTCGCCCGACTTCTCGCTCTTCGGGGACGTCGAGTTCGGCGGCTGGGGCGAGGTCGGCGCGATGACGGTCGGCATGATCGTCTTCACCCTGGTGCTCGCGGGCTTCTTCGACGCCATGGCGACGATCATCGGCGTCGGTACGGAGGCCAACCTGGCCGACGACAAGGGCCGCATGCCCGGCCTGTCCAAGGCGCTGTTCATCGACGGTGCGGGCGGCGCCATCGGCGGCGTGGCGGGCGGCTCCGGCCAGACCGTCTTCGTCGAGTCCGCGACCGGCGTCGGCGAAGGTGCCCGTACGGGCCTCGCCTCCGTCGTGACCGGCCTGTTCTTCGCGGCCTGCCTGTTCTTCACGCCCGTCACCGCGATCGTCCCGCAGGAGGTCGCGTCCGCCGCGCTCGTCGTCATCGGAGCGATGATGATGATGAACGCACGGCACGTCGACTGGGCCGACCGCGCCACCGCGATCCCGGTGTTCCTGACCGTGGTCCTGATGCCCTTCACGTACACCATCACCACCGGTGTCGCGGCGGGTGTCATCTCCTGGGTCGCCATCAAGATCGCGCAGGGCAAGGCACGGGAGATCGGGGCCTTCATGTGGGGCCTGACCCTGATCTTCATCGTGTACTTCGCCCTCAGCCCCATCGAAAGCTGGATGGGCGTCCACTGAGGCGCCGCCCGCCCCGCACACGACCTTGGGGAGCCTCTCGGGGAGGCTCCGCAGAGCCCTTGAGGAGACCGACATGCTGGACATCGCCGAAGAGCTGAACCGGTGGGTCGAGCAGGGACGTGACTTCGCCGTCGCCACTGTCGTGGCCGTCGGCGGCAGCGCGCCCCGGCAGCCCGGTGCCGCCCTCGCCGTCGACAGCGACGGCACGGCGATCGGGTCGGTCTCCGGGGGCTGTGTGGAGGGAGCGGTGTACGAGCTGTGCCGACAGGCGCTCGACGACGGCGAAACCGTCGTCGAACGCTTCGGCTACAGCGACGACGACGCCTTCGCCGTGGGCCTGACCTGCGGCGGAGTCATCGACATCATGGTGGCGCCGGTCCGCGCGGACTCTCCCGCGCGGCCGGTGTACGCCGCGGCTCTCGCCGCCGCGGCCCGGGGCGAGGCGGCCGCCGTCGCCCGGATCACCGAAGGCCCCGCCGAGCTGATGGGGCAGGTCCTGCTCGTCCGCGCGGACGGCGGGACCGGGGCCGAGGGGGCCGCGCACGGCGACGGGCCCCCGGACGAGGTCGCGCCGGATGCCGCCGTCCGCTACGAGGGCGGCCTCGGCGGGCACCCCGAGCTGGACCGGACCGTGGCGGGCGAGGCGCGTGCCCTGCTGGACGCGGGCCGCACCGGGACCGTCGCGATCGGCGCGGACGGTTCGCGTTGCGGGCAGCCCCTGACCGTCCTCGTCGAGTCCTCCGTACCACCGCCCCGGATGATCGTCTTCGGGGCCATCGACTTCGCCTCCGCCCTCGTCCGCGTCGGCAGGTTTCTCGGCTACCACGTCACCGTCTGCGACGCCCGGTCCGTCTTCGCCACGCCCGCCCGCTTCCCCGACGCCGACGAGATCGTCGTCGCGTGGCCGCACGAGTACCTGGAGCGCACCGACGTCGACGGCCGCACCGTCCTGTGCGTCCTCACGCACGACGCCAAGTTCGACGTGCCGCTGCTGCGGCTCGCACTGCGGCTTCCGGTGGCCTACGTCGGCGCGATGGGCTCGCGCCGCACCCACCAGGACCGCAACCGCCGCCTGCGGGAAGTCGGCGTCACCGAGCTGGAGTTGGCCCGCCTTCGCTCGCCCATCGGGCTCGACCTCGGGGCGCGTACGCCGGAGGAGACGGCGTTGTCCATCGCGGCGGAGATTGTTGCCTCCCGGCGGGGTGGGAGCGGGGTCTCGCTCACCGGGGCGCACACGCCCATCCACCATGATGGAACGCGGAGGTCGGGTGGGCGGATCGGGTCGGTCGCCTGAGGTTGTCCCCCGGCGGTGCCCCCGGGCGGGGTGGCCGTCTGTCGCGCTGCGCGCTCGTCCTCAATCGCCGGACGGGCTTAAATGCATCGCGCTGCGCGCTCGTCCTCAAGCGCCGGACGGGCTGAAGAGCGTCGCGCTGCGCGTTTGTCCTCAGGCGCCGGACGGGCTCAAATTTCTTCGCGGAACGTGAAGTGCACGTCTGTCAGGTCCTCCGAGAGTGTCCAGAGGCGGGCTGCCGTCTCTGGGTTTGTCGCCCTTGGCGAGAGTCGTACGTGCTTCGGGGCGCCGCGTAGTTCCGCCATGCCGTCGGGGCCGATGAAGTCGCCGCTGCGCGCCTCGGGGGCCGTCGCCGCGTAGAGCTGGGGGAGCGCGCCCCGCGTGGGGGACTGGGCCAGGGGCTTGAGGAGGTGGCCGAAGAGGAGTTTGACCAGGCCGGTCGGGGCGGTCGTCTGGAGGTTGGTGGCCGTGTAGCCGGGGTGGGCGAGGACGCTGCTGACGGGGGTGGCCGACTCGGTCAGGCGGCGGTGCAGCTCGTGGCCGAAGACGGCGGTCGCGAGCTTCGACTGGTTGTAGTACGCCATGGGGGCGTACCCGCGCTCGCCGGAGAGGTCGTCGAAGAAGAGGCTGCCCTGCCGGTGGTTCGTCGAAGTCACCGTGACCACGCGGGAGTTGTCGCCCGCCGCGAGCAGGTCGAGCAGCAGCCCCGTGAGGGCGAAGTGGCCCAGGTGGTTGGCGGCGAACTGGAGCTCGTGGCCCTGGGCGCTGAGCGTCCGGGGCGGGGCCATCACGCCCGCGTTGTTGATGAGGCCGTCCAGGCCGGTGCGGTCGGCGTGCAGGGCGGCGGCGAAGGCGCGCACCGAGTCGAGGTCGGCCAGGTCGAGGGGGCGTACGTCCAGGCTCACGTCCGGCCGCCCGGCGGTGATGTCGGCGGCGGCGCGGTGGCCCTTCGCCTCGTCCCGCACCGCGAGGACCACGTGCGCGCCCCGGTGGGCGAGGGCGCGGGTGGTCGCGAGGCCGAGGCCGCTGTTGGCGCCGGTGACGACGTACGTCCGGCCGGTCAGGTCCGGTATCGAGGCGGCGTCCCAGCCGCCCCTCCCCGTCGGCCGCTGCCCACGCTGCCCGTCCTGCTGGCTCTGCTGCGTCATGCGGCACATGCTGCCTTGCATGACACCAAGTGTCAATGCGCTACCGAGTGCCATGCGAGGCATCGCATGTAGCATGGCGGCGTGAGTTCTCGCCGTGAAATCAGCCTGGCCGAGCGCAAGCGTCAGCTCGTCGCGGACGAATTGACCGAAGCGGCGCTGCAGTTGCTCGCCCTGAAGGGGTTCGACGCCGTCACCGTCGACGAGATCGTGGGCGCGGCCGGCGTCTCCAAGCGGACGTTCTTCCGGTACTTCGCGTCCAAGGAGGACGTCGTCGTCCAGTTCCTCGCGGACATGGGCACCGGCATGTGCGCCGAGCTGGCCGCCCGGCCCGCCGGGGAGCGGCCCTCCGAGGCGCTGCGGCACGCCGTCTGGGTCCCCCTCGGCGAGTGCGCCGACCACTCCGAACGGGCGCTGCGCGTGGTCCGGCTGATCCTCGGGACGCCCGCGCTGCTCGCCCGCTTCTTGGAGCGGCAGGCGCAGTGGCGCGACGATCTGGCGGCGGAACTGGCCCGCCGCGAGGGCCTCGACGACGCGACCGAGCTGTACCCGCGCCTGGCCGCCGGGATGGCCCTGAACGCCTTCGACGCCGTGCTCCACCGGTGGAGCGGCAGCGAGGGCGAGGAGGACCCGGCGGGCCTGACGGACGGGGCCTTCGCCGTCATCGCCCCCGCCCTGGACGCGGGGGTCCCGCGGGGCTGACGGGGGCCGTGGGAGCCCTGGTCCCGCGGGGCCGGTGCGCGGGGGTGCGCGAGCCCCGTGCGAGGGTGCCCGCGCCCTTCCGTGGGGCTCGGCGGCTCGGGCACCATGAGGAGGATGGAGCGGCAACAGCACGCCAGGCTCGACGAGTTGATGCGCGACCCCTACCCGCTGTACGCGCGCGCCCGGCGTGCCGAAGGGCTCACCTACGTGCCCGAGCTGCAGGCCTGGCTGGTCGCCAGGGACGCCGACGTCCGTGAGGTGCTGCGCAGGCCGGACGTGTTCTCGTCGGCCAACGCGGTGCGCCCGGACACCGTCCCCGCGCCCGCGGCCCTCGCCGTCCTCAGCCAGGGCCAGGACCAGAGCGGCGGCCCCCGCCGCCGCGTCGTCGTCACCGCCGACGGCCCGGCGCACCAACGCCTGCGCGCGCCCCTCGTCCGCGGCCTCTCGCCGGCCCGGGTGGCCGCCGTCCTGCCGTACGTGACCGAGCGGGCGACGGCCCTGGTCGACGCGCTCGCGGCGGCGGGGCCGGGCGTGCGGGGCGGGCCGCGCGTGGACGTGATGGAGGCGTACGCCCTGCGGCTGCCGGGGCAGGTCATCGGGCGGGTCCTCGGCTTCGACCCCGAGGACGTGCCGGTCGTCGTGCGCGGCGGCCACAGCTCCGAACAGCTGCTGTTCCGGCCGCTCCCGGAGGACGAGCAGATCGCGGCGGCCCACGACACGGTGGCGCTGCGACGGCTCCTGGAGGGCTACGTACAGGACCGGCACGCCGCGCCCCGCGACGACCTGTGCAGCGAGATGGTCACCTCGCTCGTCCCCGACGACGGGGAACCGGACGAGGCCGACCCCGAGGCCGACGACACGGGCCCCGCGCTGACCCTCGGACAGCGCGCCGAGCTGGTCGCGCACCTGCACAACTTCCTGCTCGCCGGGCACCTGACCACCACGGCGCTGATCGGCACGACCCTGCTGCACCTCCTTCGCCACCCCGCGCAGTGGAAGCTGGTGTGCGAGGAGCCCGAGCGGATCCCGGCCGCCATCGAGGAGGCGGCCCGCTACGACACCGCGCTCCAGGGCTTCCGCCGCGTCACCACCCGCGCCGTCACCCTCGCGGGCACCGAACTCCCCGCGGGCGCCGAGGTCCTGGTCGGCTTCGGCTCGGCGGGGCGCGACGCGGGACGCTACGAACGGCCCGACGTCTTCGACATCACCCGCACCCCGGTCGCCCGGCACGTCGCCTTCGGCCTCGGCGCGCACGGCTGCCCCGGCGCCCAGCTCGCCCGCGAGCAGCTGCGCGTGACCCTGGAGCTGTTCACACGGCGCTTCCCGGGCCTCAGGCTCGCCGCGGACGGGCCGCCGGTGCGGATGCGGCCGACGCTGATACACCGGGCACCGGAGGCGCTGTACGTGCAGTGGTGACGGCGTACGTGGAGCGGTCGGCGCGTACGCGCAGCGGTGACCGCGCCCCGCCCTCCCCCGCGCCTGCCGCCTAGCGGTAGACCTTCCCCGGCTCCGCCTTGCCCGGCGCGAGCAGCTGCGGGACGGTCACGAACACGTACCCGCGCTGCTTCAGCGCGTCGATGATGCCGGGCACGGCGGGCACGGTGCCCTTGTAGATGTCGTGCAGCAGGATGATCCCGTCGCGGCTGGACTGCTCAAGGACCCGCTTCTCGATGAGGGCGGAGTCGTTCGTGGTGTAGTCCTTGGCCGTCACCGTCCAGAGGATCTCGGAGAGCCCGAGCTCGCGGGAGATCTTGTTGACGGTGTCGTTGGTGCGGCCCTGCGGCGGGCGCATGAGCGTCGGCTTCTTGCCTATGAGCTTCTCTATTGCCTTGTTGGGGCGCTCCAGCTCGGCTCGCGCCTCCTTGGCGTCGATCTTGGTGAGGATCTTGTGCGACCACGTGTGGCTCGCGACCTCGTGCCCCTCGGCGTCCATCTGCTTGACCAGCTCGGGGTACTTCACGATGTGGTTCTTGCCGAGCGTGAAGAAGGTCGCGGGCACGGCCTTCTCCTTGAGGATCTTCAGCAGCCGTGGCGTGTTCTCGCTGGGCCCCGCGTCGAAGGTCAGCGCGATGCACTTCGCCTTGCGGCAGTCCACGGTCCCGAACTTGCCCTGATCGGCGGGCTTCGCGTCCGCCGCGTCCTTGCGGACGGTGCTCGGGGACACGGTGTCCAGCTTCGTGCAGCCGGACAGGGCCACGCTCACGGCGAGCGTGGCCAGCCCGAGAAGGACGGCGCGCGGGCGCAACCTGGTCGCGGGCTTCCGCATCTTGTGTATGGCAGGCATGCGGGAACTATACACAGAGTGTATAGCTGTGGTGCCCAGGGGGCTGACGTGGGCGGACTCCCACGTCAGACGCCCCCGGAGCCGGGTGAGGGGTCAGGTCCTGCTGCCGTCGGAGCGCCCGAACATCTCGATCTCGGCGATGGCCACCTGCTTCTTCGCGGACGCGGCGTGGGCCGACTCGATCGTGAACCGGACCTTGGTGACCTCGCCGACCCGGAAGGCGCGGCGCTGGCCGCCCGCGCCCGGGTCCAGGGTGAGGTCGCGGGTCGTCGTGCTGCCGTCCTTCTTGGTGATCGTCGCCTTGACGCGGTGCGGCAGCGCCGACTCGTCGAGTTTGTCGGCGCGGGTCGAGACCCCCGGCGTGATGATGAGGTCGAGCAGCCGCGTCGGCCGCGCGAACCCCACCTCGATCCACTCGCCCTGGCCCGACTGCACCACCCCCGGCCCCCACCAGGTGTTGTTCAGCTTGTCGAACGCCAGCTTCGCGGGGTGGCCCGTGTACGCCCGGGACGCCTTGATCTGGTCCGGCTCGACCGGGGCGCGCTTGGCGAAGTGGTCACGCGTGGCGTGGTAGCCGTCGGGGATGTACACCGCGCCGAGGATGAGCAGCGTCACGACCACGACGGCGGTGACCCAGGTGCCGACCCGGTCGAACACGCGGCGCAGCCGGGGCCGCTCGCCCGCCCAGGGCGCCTCGTCGCGGCCCGGCCCGAACAGACGGCGCCACCACGGGAGATGTCCGGGCGGGGTGGTGCGCGCCCCGTTGTCCGCGAGGGGCATCGCGCACCGGCCGCAGAAGTGGCGGTCGGGGCGGTTCGGGGTGGCGCACCACGGACAGGGCGGGCCGTACGGCTCCTGCGGGTGCGGGCCGGGAGCACGCACCTGGGGGCGGGCCGCGTCCGGGCGGCCGGGCAGGACGGGGGCCACGGCCGGGGTCGGCGCGGGCCGGGCGGGCTCCGGGTCCGAGACGGGGACGAGGAGGGAACGGGCCCGGTCGTCGGGCGCGGGCGGGGCGGGGGAGAGGGGTGCGCCGGGTGCGGGGGGTGTGCTCGGGGCGCCCGGTGCGTGGTAGGCGTTCGGCGCGTCGGGCGAGTGGTGCGCGTCGGGGGAGCCGTACGCGTCGGGCGAGCCGTACGCGCCGGGTGGCGTGGGCTGTACGGGGGCCGCCGGGGGGTAGCCGTGCGGCGCGGGTTGCGCCGGGGGGTTGGGGACCGTGTCCGTCAGGTCCGGGGAACCGGGGGCGGGGTGGGGTGCGGCGGCCGTCCTCATCGCGCCCGACGGGCCGAGGCCGGTGCCTTCGGGGCGGGAGAAGGCGTCCCAGCCTGCGTCGGCCCTGGAGCCGGGAGCCGCGTCGGCGCCCGCGCCCGAGGCGGAGCCCGAGGCCGCACCGGCCCCGGGGGCCACGCCGGACCCCGGCACCGAACCGGACCCCGGCACCGAACCGGCCGCCGAAGCGGCACCGGACCCCGACACCGTGCCGGACCCCGACACCGTGCCGGACCCCGACACCGTGCCGGACCCGGCCCCCGAGCCCGCCCCGGAAGCGGACCCGGAGACAGACCCGGACGCGGCCCCGGACGCGCCCCCCGGATAGGCCCCGCCCCCCGAAGCCCCGCTCCGCGCCCCCGCCGCGTCCCAGCGGAGCACGGCCCCGCAGGAGTCGCAGAACGACTGACCGGGTTCCGCGCGGGTGTCGCACTCGGCGCAGTTCTGCGTGGTCATCTCTGCTGGGTCCTTTCGGTGGCCGTCACGGTGACGGTGTAGGGCATGTGCGCGGGGCGGGCGGCGGCCACGAGGGTGTCCAGGCGGTGGATGTCCGCCGGGGTCGGCTCGGGCAGCCGCAGGGTGACGTGGAGGTGGGGGCGTGGCGTGCCGGGGACCGGGCCGCGGGGGCGCGCGCTCCAGGCGGCGCCCCCGCTCTCCGTGATCTCCGGCTCGACGCCGAACGCGAGCCGTACCGCTTCGGACAGGCCGCGCCGGGTGCCGCGGACGCGGTGCAGCGTGGCCGCCGCGGCCACGGCGGCCCGCAGCCGCCGCTCGGGTTCGGTGCCGTCGGTCTCCGCACCCACCCAGGTGCTCAGCCACTGGGCGAAGTCGATCGGTGTGAGCGCCGGGTCGAAGTAGGCGTCCAGGCAGTCGAGTACGTTCAGGATCGGCGCCAGGACGTCGTCGAGCCCGCCGACGAAGCGCTGCGCGAGATCGTCGTCGGCGAAGACGGCGGGCAGCATCATGCCGATGGGCGCCGAGGAGCCGAGGCCGTCGACGGAACCTCTCATCGCGTGCCTCCCCTGCGAGGCGGAGTCGTCATGCGGCGTCCCCGATCACACGGACGCGGTGGTCGAAGGAGAAGACGAGCGCGGTCGGCTCCAGGTCGATGCGGTCGGTCGGGTCGCCGCGCTTGCCGGTCAGCGGGTCGGCCGGATGCAGGACGACCTCGTCGACGAGTTCCACGCCGGGCACCCGCTGGAGCACGGCGAAGACCTCGCCCGCCTGGACCGGGCGCCCGAAGGGCCAGCCGTGGCCGTCGGCACCCCCGGTGAGCGGGTCGAGGTGGCGGTAGAGGGCGTCGTGGGCAGCGCGGCGTACCCGGTCGGTCTCCACGCCGCGGAAGGCGTGCACCGTGGCCACCACGGTGACGCCCTGGTAGTAGGGCGGGCCGACGGCGAGCCGGGTGCCGATGAGGCGGCGCTCGTCGAGATGCCGGGTGACGCGGTCGAGCAGCGCGTCCCCGGGCACCAGCTGCTCGAAGCGCAGCCGGCCGCCGGGGTCGGGCACGGCCTGCGGCACCACGAGGACCCGCACCGCGTACGCGCCGACCTCGTCGGTGGCGCCCTCCAGACAGGTGATGCGGGCGGTCTCGGGGGCGGCGCGGCGGGCCAGTTCCTCGTAGTCGCGCAGGGTCACGGCACGCTCCTGGGCGCGCAGCGTGATCGGGGCCCGGACCTTCGCCTCCTCGACGGTCTCGCCGTCGACCCCGCCGTGCGCGGCCTCGCGGTTGACGACCTCCGTGATGAACGGGATGGAGGTGCGCAGGACACTGATCGCGCCGCGGGCCACGTTGCCGGACCTGCCGCCGCCGGTGCGGTAGCGGCGGGCGCGGATGACGGCACCCTTGGGGGCGACCATCCCGTACTGGCGCAGGGAGCCGTCGGGTTCGCGGACGGCGGGGCCGAAGGCGAGGTCGCCGGTGGCCGCGTCGAGGGTGATGTGCCGGTCGTCGGGGCGGGACTCGGAGAAGTGCGGGACGACCCGCCAGTCCTCCCAGCCGTCCCGCTCGGCGGTCTGCAGGAGCAACGGCGGATCGTCGCCGACCACCGGCGCGTGGGCGAGCCGCAGCCGCTGCCCGGGCAGCCCGCTGGACTCGCCGAGCGCCTCGTCGTACACCGTCTCGGCGTGCACGACGCGTGTGGTGCCGCCGACCGTGCAGACGTCGGCGGCGCGCACCGTCGGCGAGGTCGTGTAGAAGGGCTGGTCGGGCAGTGGGTCGGTGACGCGGCAGCGCAGCCAGCCGCCCTCGTGGCCGCCGCTGCGGGACAGGACGTGGCCGCCGGGCACGTGCAGGACGACCTCGCCGGGCCGGTTGAGGCCGCCGGTGCCGTCGCGGTGGACCTCGCAACTCCGCCAGCCGTCCGCCGTCCAGGCCTCCCACACCAGCGGCGGCTGCCGGGGGTCGACGCCGACGCCGTCGACGCGGCTGTCCAGTTCGAGGGCGACCGCGCAGTCGGGGACGGCCGAGGTCAGGCCGAACAGCAGGCAGTCGCCGGGGCGCGGGGCCGCCGTGAAGCACAGCACGTCGCCGCCCTCGGCGAGTTCGGTGGTGCGGTCCGCGACGGGCTCGCCCCGCGGCTGCGCCATCAGGTGCCGCAGGGCGCAGGACACGATGCGCAGATCGCGCTCGGTGGCGAAGACCACCGCGTCCTCGGACTCCGTACGCAGCGTCGTCACCTCGGTGCCGACCGGCACCGCCACGGTCTCGTCGCGCGGCGCGGACAGCCAGAACGTCACGTCGGTGCGCGCGGCCACCGGCGGGAACAGCGTGATGCCGACGAGGTCGAGGAAGGCCAGGTGGTTCTTCTCCGGGACCCGGTTGAGGCGGTAGACGATCTGGTCGGCCATGTGGGCGACCGTCTCGACCAGGGTGACGCCGGGGTCGGAGACGTTGTGGTCGGTCCACTCCGGCGCCCGCTCCTGGATGTAGCGCTTGGCGTCGTCGACGAACTGCTGGAAGCGGCGGTCGTCGAGGTTGGGGGAGTGCAGGGGCATCAGTGGTCGCTTTCCGGGGAGTTGCCGGGGCCGCCGGACGTCCCCGGGGCCTCCGGGTCCTCGTGGGAGGGGATGACGTAGAAGGGGAAGACGAGGCTGCGCGGGTTGTTGGTGCCGCGGATCGCGTAGCGGACGTCGATGAAGAGCACGCTCTGGTCCTCGCCCGCGGTGACCTCCACCTCCAGGACCTCGATGCGCGGCTCCCAGCGGTCCAGGCTCAGATACACCTCGTGCTGGATGCGGCCCGCGGTCTGCTCGTTGACGGGGGAGAACACCAGGTCGTGGATGGCGCAGCCGAACTCGGGGCGCATCGGCCGCTCGCCCGGCGCGGTGGCGAGGACGAGCCGGATGGCCTCCTCGATCTCGCGCTCCCCGCTGACCAGGGCGATGCCCCCGGTGGGGCCGATGCGCAGCGGGAACGCCCAGCCGGAGCCAACGAACTGTTCGGCCATCAGAAATCACCGGTCCTCATCGGCATCAGAAGGGCAGTGGCTTGCGGTTGACCAGGACCGCACCGGTCAGATTGATGTTGGACGAGGTCAGCGCCACGCTCGCGGCGGAGGTGAGCGCCAGGGGCCCGGCCGCGCTGACGGTCGCGAGGCCGGTCGCCCGCACGTTCAGGAACGAGGTGTTGACGCTGAAGCCGCCGCCGCCCGCGTTCACGTTGACGGCGCTCCCGGCACGCAGGCTGAGGATCCCGCCGCTCTTGATGGACACGTTGCGCTTGGCGCTCAGCGTCAGGTCCGTGCCCGCCTGGACGGACACCGAGCGGCTGCCCTTGATGGTGACCGACCCCTTGCTGTCCACCGTGATCTCGGTCTTGGCGCGGTCCAGATTGACCTTCAACTTGCCGTCCCCCGTGCTGATCCGCACGCCCCGGTGACTGCCCACACGCTGGCTGAGCAGGTCGACGCGGTTGCCGGTGCGGTCGGCGATGGTGTGGCGGCTGGCCTGGTTGCGCGCACCGGAGTACAGCGGGGCGCTGCCCCGGGTCGGCTTGTTCCTGCCGTTGTAGAGCCCGCCGATCACGAAGGGGTGGTCGAGCGCGCCCCGGTCGAAGCCGACGAGGACCTCGTCGCCCACGTCCAGCGGGAAGATCCCGCCGCCGCGCTTCCCGCCGAGCTGCACACAGCGCGTCCAGTCGCTCACATAACTGTCGTCGAGCCACGGGAACTTCAGCTTCACGCGGGCCTGCTCGTCCTTCACGTCGACGTCGGTGACGACGGCGTTGGCCACGCCGGGCAGCCGCGGCGCGCTGTCGTTGCCGCCCGAGGTGAGCCCGTACAGGGAACGCCACTGGCGGCCGCTGACGGTGACCCACGACTCGTAGCGCTGCCCGTTGCCGAACACGTGCCGCACGGACGTCGTCGTGTACTTGCCCTCGAAGGGCTTGCCGACGTCACCGAGCGCGACGGGCACGCCGGGGCGCAGCTTGGGGTTGCCGTGCACGACGACCTCCAGCTCGGAGAACGACGAGGACACGTCGTCGAAGAGGGCGTCGGCGGCGTGGTCGACCTCGGCGGGCTTGTCGTAGGGCGTCGAGGTCTGCACGAGCGTGGCCTTCTTGAACGCGCCCGCCGCCTCGCCCGGGGTGGCGCCGATGGCGAAGTTCGGGTTCCGCGCGGAGCGCGAAGTGCCCACGACCTCCCGTGCGTTGGCGACGTCCCAGCCACGCGCCTGCACCGTGGAGACCTGGTCGGCGGCGGTCACCGCGGTCCGCAGCCGCAGGATGTCGGCGCCCGCCTTCAGGACGAAGGTGCTCTTCTTGCTGTCCGTCTTCGGCGAGGGCGCGCCCGACGACGGCTTGGGCTTCACGAAGTTGAACTTGCCGTCCGCGTCCAGGGACATGACCATCTTGTTCTCGTCCGCGAGCCGCGCGATGAAGTCCCAGTCGGTGACGTTGGCCTGGCTGATGAACTCGTAGCGCCCGCCGGACGAGTCGATCCTGCCGACCGGCACCCCAGCGAGACCGGCGAGGCGCCGGGCGATCGAGGACGCGGTCTCGTTCGTGTACGCGGCCACGCGGCGCTGGCGCAGGAAGCGGTGCCCGTAGTCGTAGCCGCGGACGACGGTGTAGGAGCCGGTGCCGTCGTAGTCGGCCTCCAGTGCGGTGACCTCGCCGGTGAACAGCGGATCGCCGGTGCCCTTGCCGTCCGCGACCGGCGTGAGCACCACCTTCGTGCCGAACGTGACGCCGAGCAGGCCGAGGACCTTGTGGTGGGGGTCGCGGAAGGTGAGGCGGAACGCGGCCGGCACCCCCGCGCCCTGGTCGACCCAGCCGTCGACGAGCATCGGGGCGACCTTCCGGGGCAGGGGCAGTCCCGCGCTGCCGATCCGCACGTCGAGGACGCTGGAGAAGGCGATGTGTGCCATCAGAGCCGCACCTCCTGCGGTGCGGGAAGCACCAGTTCGGTGCCCGTCGTCAGTCGGGACGGATCGTCGATCCCGTTGGCGTCGGCGATGGTCCGCCACGCCGTGGCGTCGCCGTACTCGCGCCAGGCCAGGGACTGCAGCGAGTCGCCCGCGACGACCCGGTGCACGCGCTGCGCGGTGAGCGCGCCCGACGTCGGGTTCTGCCCCATGGGCTCGCCGGGGATCTCGTGCAGCTGGAGCTGGCAGGTGGCCCGGATGGGGACGCCCGTGGTGCTGAACAGGGTGTACGAGGCCTGCACGGAGCTGACGTACGCGGTGAACCGAGCCGTGGCGAACGACCCCCACTGGAGGACCACCCACGGCGGCGACGGCTGGTCGGCGTCCTTGCTCTTCGCCGTCACGGTGCAGCAGTTGAGCAGCGCCTCCACCTTCTTCAGGACCGTCTTGCCGGTGGGCTTGGCGGAGGAGTCGAGGAACACCTCCACGCTCATCTCGCGCGGCTCGGCGCCCATGAACTCCGGTATGGCGCCGTCCCGTTCGGCCGCCGTCGGCGTCACCGTCCACTGGGCGCGGCGGCCGATGGTCAGCTGCGCCGGGTTGAACTCGAAGTCGAACGTCTTCATGAGCGCCCCCGGAGTGGTGCTGGTGCCGACGGGCGGCTCATGGATGGCGAGACTGGCGCGCACGAGGCTCTTGCCTGCGCCTTTGCTCTTGGGCATGTGCTTGTCCCCTGCTCCTCTGCTGCTTCCTCGGCGCCCTAGTCCGTGAACCCGTGGTGGGCGATCTCCAGGACCTCCGTGGCGACGGCCGGGCTGCCGGGGTCGAGGGTGGGGCCCTGCCAGCTGACGGGCAGCACGTCGATGAGCCCCCAGCGGGCGACCTCGGACCCGTCCGCGCGCAGCGCCGTGATCTCGGCGGTGGGCCGCTTGATCCCGGTCTGCACGGACGAGATCCACTTGGCGACCTTCGTGGTGTCCGGGGTGAGCGGACGGGTCAGCCGGATCGTGGAGAAGGTGACCCGGGAGGGCAGTTGCCACACGAAGCCGTTGTTCCCGCCCTCCTGGTGGTGCTCGACCTCGACCTGGGACGAGAGACCGTCACAGCCGTTGAATCGGCCGAGGCTCTCGCCGTCGATGGAGAGGGAGAACCAGATGGTGGAGCCCGGGTCCTGGCGGGGCATCGGGGAGCGCCTTTCTGTCGTGACTGCTGGGCCGTTCGTCCAGCCGTGCGGGTACGTGCGTCTGTGTGGCCTGGGCCGTCACCGCCGGTCGTCGCGGAGCCTGCCGATCCGCTCGCGGTCCATGCGGAGTTCGGCCCGCAGCAGCCGCGTGATGCGGCCGATCATGCGGTGCGTCAGCTCGTCGAGCTGGAACTCCGTGAGGTCCTTCGGGTCGAACGTGCCGTCCGGGACCCGGCTGTACGCGGGCGGCGGCGCCGCTGCCGCGGCCACCTGGCCGGACGGCGGCGGCGAGGTCCCGTTGCCCGGCGGCGAGTACGGCGGCGGGGGACCGGTCGGAGGGGAGTAGGGCGGCGGCGGGACGTCGGCGTCGTCCCGGCGCGAGGTGAGGTGCCCGAGGGTGGAGGACACCGTCGCGGCGGCTCTGGCGGCGAGCGCGGCCGTCGCGCTGGACCTGAGCGGCGACCGGAACGGCAGCCGCTGGACGGCGGGCCCGTCGGTGCCGGTCCCGGCGGGTGCCCTGGGCCCCACCGGCGCGACGGGGCGCGGGTGCGCGGGCTGCCGCGAGGCGGACGGAGGCGGCGCGAGGGGCGTCACGGGGAGGGGGAGCGAGGTGCCGGTGGGCGCGGGCAGGACGCGCAGATGGACGGGTTTCGCGGGGGTGGTGGCGCGCTGGACGGCGGGGGGTGCGGAGGGCGCACCGGATGCGGCAGGTGCGGCTGTACGTCCGGGTGGTGTCGGCGGGAGCGCCGTGAAGGGTGCGCCGCTCGGGCCGCTGAGGTCGCCGGAGCCGTCGGGGGGCGCGGCGGCGGTGCTGCGCTGGACCGGCGCGCGTGAGCCACCGGCGGGGTGCGAGGCGTCGCGGGGCGGCTTCGCGGAAAGGGTGAGGGGCGCGGTCTCCACGGGGGCGCTGGGGAGGGGCGCACCGAGGTGGGTCCGGCGTCGCAGGGGGGTGGTGAGAGGCGCCGCGGCGCGCTGGACCTGCTGCGTGGGCGGGGCGGCCGGTTCGACGTGGGGCTGCGCGGGGGTCGGCGCGGGAGCCGGAACACGGGCGTGGGGAGGGCGCGTTGGCGCGGTGGAGTCGGGGCGTGGGGTCGGGGCTGCTGAAGCCGATGCCGATGCCTCCGGTGCGGAGGCCGGTGCCGGGCTCGGTGCGGAGGGCTGTACGGGGGCCGGGGAGGCGCTGGGTGTGGAGGTCGGCGCGGCGGCCGCGGTGGAGGTGATCGGGGCGCCGAGGCCGGGGCGCGGGGGCTTGCGGGTGGCGGCGCGCTGCACTGCCGGGCGCTCGCTGGTGGCGGCGGTGGGCCCTGCGGAGGGTGAACTTGCCTCGTCGATACGGGAGTCGGGCGTCTTCGGAGGCGTGCTGGAGGGGGCCGTGCCGTCCGCGGGGGAGGCGAGGGCAGGGCTGGTGGCGCCGTGGGACGCGGGCGTGGTCGGCCCTGGTGTGGTGCGGGAGGCGCGCTGTACGGGAAGGGCGGTGTTCGGCGCGGCGGTGTCCGGTGGGCTGGAGGGCGAGGTGGGCGTGGTGGGCGCGGTGGTCGGCCGGTGGGGTCGGGTGGGCGCCGGGGCCGACGGGCGGGGTGTGGCGGGCTCGCCGGAGTGGTCGCCCGTGACGCGCGGCCTTGTGGGTCCGGCGGCTGCGGGGGAGGACGCGGGCGTGGCAGTGGGCGCGGCTCCGGGGACGGGGCGTGCCGGGGCTCGCTGGACCTGTGGACGTGCGGGCGGCGTGGTGGAGGGGAGCGGGGTGCTCGGCGCGTCCGGGGCCGAGCGCGGCGCGGTGCTCGGGGTGCGCGGGGGCGAGGGCTTGCCCGGGTTCGATGACGGTGCCGCGTCCGGTGCCGTGGCCGCTGTCGGTGATGCGCCTGGTGCCGGTGATGCGCCCGGTACCGTGTCCGCTTCCTTGGCCGGTGTCGGGGCTGCGGGTGAGGTCGGGGTGGACGCCGGGTCCGGCCTGCGGGCAGGGGTGGGTGCTTGCCCGCGCGGGGGCTCGGGCACAGGCGAACTGCCAGAGGGCAGGGGCCGGTTCGGGGCGGGCGGCGGCTGCTTCGGGTTCGGGTGCGCCTGAAGGGACTTCGGCTGTGCGGGTGGGGTGTCGGCGGGGCGCGGCGGGGTGGCGGGCCGCCGTGTCGTACTGCTGGGTGATGTTGAACGTACGGCTGCGGAGGGCGACTTGGTGCTGCGCTCGCCGAGGGGAGCTTGAGTCGACGGCGGTCGGGGGCTGCTCCGGGGGCCGGGGCCGGGGCCCGTACCCGTGCCCGTGCTCTGGTCCACGGCCCGCTGTATGGGCTGCCGGTCGGTCGTCGTGGTGGGGGTGGCGGGGGTGGACGGGTGTGCGTGTTGTCCCGGAGTATCGGGCTCGGCCGAAGCTCCGGCCGACGCCGACGCCGACGCCGACACCCGCGCCGACGCCGACGGAGATGCCGACACCGACGGATAGGCCGACGGAGACGCCGACACTTCGGCCGACGTGCCGCCCTGGGTCCGCGCAGGCGTGGATCCGCGCCGCGCGACAGGCAGGGCGCGGCGCTGCACGGCCGTCGACGCGGTCGGCGCCTTCGTCAGGGGCCGGGGCCCGGTGGCGGGGCGCGGAGTAGCCGGTACGGGGGACACGCGGACGCCGCGAGCCGGGGCCGGGGTAGGCGAGGAGGCCGGGCTCGTGAGACCCGCCCGTACGACCGGCACCGAGGCGGGCGCACCCGCCGCCGCGCCCGCAGGAGCCACGACCGGCACCGCACCCGACGGCCCCGGCACCTCCACCGTGCCGGACGCCTCCGGCACGGCCACTCCACCGGAAACGGCACGCTGCACCGATGCCGCCCCGCCCACAGAGGCCGCCCCACGCGCACCCATCGCCCCGCGCGCAGCCGTCCCCGTGGAGGCACGCGCCGAAGCACTCGACGAGACCGAAGCCGCTCCCGGCGAAGCCCCCGCCGAAGCCGGACCGGGCCCCGCCCCGCCCGCGTAGGAACCCACTCCCGCCCCCGAGACCGCCCGCAACGGCACCACGGGCACCCGCCGACCCGCCACCCCCGCTCCGGCCCCGGCCGCGTCCCCCGCACTCCCCAACGGCAGTGATTCCGCGGGCCGTTCGAGCCCCGTCACCGGGCGCGCCGACTCGGCCGGCGCGCCCGAGAGCAAGCTGCCGAGACCGGAGCCGGGGCCGGTGCCGAGGACCGTGGTGAGGGACGACGCCCCGGCGAAGGACGGGTTCTGCCACGTCGGCAGCCGCGTGCCGAACGCGGTGTCGGAGACCCCGGCCCGCCCGTCGGCCACAGCACGCTGAATCGGCGCGAGCCCCGGCCAGGCGGCCACGGGCGCCGGGCCGGGCACAGGGCCACTGGACACAGCGCCGCCGGACCCGGAGTCTCCGGACGCAGAACTACCGGCCCCGGAACCACCGGGCTCGGCCCCGGACGCGGCCCCGCCGGGAGCGGCGGCACCCCGCCCCTCCCCCCACGAGTCGCCCGCGAGCCGCCCCCGCAGCCGTTCCAAGAACCCCACAGCTCAGCCCTCCGCCCCGGCGCGCGTCACGAAGGACGCGATCTGGTCCGCGTAACGGCGGCGGTCGTGGTGCTCCAGGTCCAGGATTGCCGCCAGACTCCAGTGGAAGTGGTAGGCGACGTACGCGATCTCCTCATGCAGCCGGTCGGTCGCGTACGTCACGATTCCCCCAGGCGGCTCCCGCCGAGTTCCACCTCGAACGGCTCGGAGCAGTGCGGGCACTCCACCGCGGCGCGGGTGTGGCCCTCGGCGTTGATCTGCCGGTAGAAGTCCTGGAGGAACGCCAGGTCGGAGGCGAACATGCTCTCCACGGTCCCGTCGTGCACCATCGGCAGCGTGCCGAGGCGCGTGATGACGCGGCCGAGCAGCACCACCGACAGGTACGCGGGGTTCTCCTGGACCCGCACGTCGCGCAGCGGGACCAGTTCGTCCCGCGCCGTGGACAGGCGCATCACGCCGTCCCGGTGCACGGTGCCCGACTCGTCGACGTAGCCGCGCGGCAGTTGGAAGGGGAACTCGGTGCGCAGCTCCCGGGGAGCCGGGTCGAGTGGTGCGGCGGCGGGAGACGGGACGGGGGCATCCGCTCCCGCCGCCGCGGACTGAGGGTGCTGCGGCGGCGCGGCGGCCGTGCCCGCGCCCGGCGCACCGGCTGCCGTGCGCCGCATTACTCGATGACCAGTTCTTCGAAGACGATGGTCACGGTCTCGGTGAGGGCCGCGGCCTCGCCCGCCTTGAGGGTGCTGGCGTCGACCTTGCTGCACCAGGCGTTGCGCAGGTTGTACCGCTTCACCGGATTGTCCTGGTAGTCCATCATGATGATGGAGGCGTTCTTGCGGGCCGTGCTCATCTGACCGTTGATCGAGTCGTTGATCCAGGTCGTGAACGACGACGACTGGGTCATGCCGCGCACCACGGTGCACTGGCCGTTCTTCTGCACGCCCGGCAGCAGATTCACCTCGGGCTTGCCCTGCGCGGAGTTCTGCTGGTGGACGATGACGTCCTGTTCGAGAGTGAGGCCGCTGACCTCCGCGAGGTACTCGACCATCACACCGTCGATCTGCAGACCGAAGTTGTGTGAAGTGAGGGAGTCACCCTGCATCAGACTCATGAGTTCGCTGTCCTTCTAAGCCGCTGGGCTTGTTGACGGTGGTGTGCGGGGACCCGGGGGCCGCCTACTCCTCCAACTCCCCGCTCCCGCTGGAGAACTGGGAGAGCCGGAAGATCACGAACTCGGCGGGCTTGACCGGCGCGATGCCGATCTCGCAGATGACCCGGCCGAGGTCGACCGACTCCGGCGGGTTGGTCTCCTCGTCGCACTTGACGTAGAAGGCCTCCTCGGGCCGCTGCCCGAAGAGCGCGCCGCCGCGCCACTCGTTGACCAGGAACGCCGACACGTTGCGGCGGATGCGGGCCCACAGCGCGTGGTCGTTCGGCTCGAACACCACCCACTGGGTGCCGATCAGAATCGACTCCTCCAGGTAGTTGAAGTAGCGGCGGATGTTGAGGTAGCGCCACTCGGGGTCGGAGGAGAGGGTGCGGGCACCCCAGACGCGGATGCCGCGGCCGGGGAAGGCGCGGATGCAGTTGACGCCGATCGGGTTGAGCAGGTCCTGCTCGCCGCGGGTGATCTGGAGCTCCAGGTCGACGGCGCCGCGCACGACCTCGTTGGCGGGGGCCTTGTGCACCCCGCGCTCGGAGTCGTTGCGGGCCCAGATGCCGGCGACATGGCCGCTCGGCGGGACCATGCGGGACTGCCCGGAGGCCGGGTCGAAGGACTTCAGCCAGGGGTAGTACAGGGCCGCGTACTTGGAGTCGTAGCCCGCCGTCTCCTGCCGCCACACCCGGATCTGACGGGCATTCAGGCCCGGCGGCGGGTCGATGACCGCGACCCGGTCGCCCATCAGCTCGCAGTGCGCGATGAGCCCGAGCTGGACGGCCTTGACGGCCTCCAGGTCGATCGTGCCCCGCTGGTAGGCCGCCATCAGGTCGGGCACGGCCACCATGGAGATCTCGTCGACGGCCTCAAGGCCGCCGAAGCCGGTGCGGTCCGCGGAGTCGCCCAGGTACTCGGCGGGGCCCGCGTGCCCGGTCGTGGCCCGCTCCGTCGGCGCGGGCAGCGGGGCCGCCGGGGCGGGCGGCGCGGGCAGGGTCACGGTCTGGTTCTCCGGCCGGGCGAGCTGCGCCGCCGCGGCGGCCTCGGTCACGGCGATGAGCTTGGAGCGCTCCTTGACCTGGGTGACGACGTAGGAGCGGCTGCCCTTCTTGGCGCTCACGTCGTACGTCTCGACGGCCTTGTCGCCGTCCTTGACGATCAGCTTGAAGCGGTCGGCGGCGCCCTCGCCCTCGGGGTCGGCGACCTCCACGGACAGCCGGCCGTCGCGGCCCTGCCCGGTGGCCGTCACCGAGAACGTGCCGAGCTGCTTCGGCTCCGCGGCGGGCAGCGCCGCCGGGGCGGCGGCAGGACCTGCCACCGCGGCCGGTGCCTCGCCGTCGCCGGACACACCCTCGGCGGAGCCGCCGACGCGGACCACGTACGCGGCGGAGCCGCCGTTGTTGAAGAAGCCGTAGACCGAGTGGGCGAGGTAGTAGCCCTCGGTGAAGTCGCCGAAGGACGTGACGTACTGCGTCCAATTCGTCACCAGCGTCGGCTCGTTCAGCGGTCCGGCCGGCGCGAGCCCGACGAAGGCCGCCACGGAGGTGCCCACCCCCTCGATCGGGCGCGAGCCGCTGGCCACCTCCTCGACGTAGACGCCGGGTGACAGGTAGGACGGCATGCTCTGCTCTCCTCGGGTACGGGACGGGACCCTCCCACCCTCGCGGGCCACTCCCGTCACTGAAACGTCCTCAGGTGCCGGGCGCGGGGCAACGTCCTTGCCCGCAGGGGCACTTCACGACGCCGGGTGTCCGCACGCCTCGGCGCGACGGCCGCAGGTGTGCCCGAGAGGGTGCCCCCGCGGACCTGTCCGGACCGGACCCGGCCGGTCAAAGGTGGTGGGTCAGCTCTGTCCCGTGCCGAAGGGAGCGTCGTGCACGCACACGGAACGCAGGCCAAGGAGGGCGGGGACCAGGGCAAGGCCCACCGCCCCGGTCCGGCCGGACCGCACCGCGCGCCCGGCCCCGCCACGACGGCCGGGCGGATCCTGAGCCTCCAGCGCCTCGCGGGCAACGCCGCCGTGTCGCGGGCCGTCGAGGAGGAGCGGCACGCCCACGGCCCCGGCTGCGGCCACGGCCAGACGGAACCGTCCGGCGAACAGCCCGTCATGCAACGGCAGATGGGCCTGAGCGCCGCCCTCGCCTCGCCCGGGGCCCCTCTTGAGCCGCGCATCCGGGAGCGCGCCGAGCAGGCGTACGGCATGAACTTCGGCGACGTACGCAAGCACGACGGGCCCGAAGCGCAGCAGTCCGCCCGGGAGTTCGGCGCCCTCGCCTACACCGTGGGACCGCACATCGTCGCCGCCGAGCCGAACCTGCCCGACGACGTGATGTTCCACGAGCTGGGCCACCGCTTCCAGAACGCGATGGGACCCGTCGCGGGCACCGACGACGGCTCGGGCGTCAGGGTCTCGAGCCCCGGCGACCCCTTCGAGCTCCAGGCCGACTCGAACGGCAAGAAGATCGCCCGCGGCGAGAAGCCCGACCTGTCGCTGCCCGGCCGGCCGGCACCGGCCGGGCACGACACGGACGACGAGGGCTGACGCTCAGTAGTCGCTCATCCGGACGTCCCCGGCGTCGACGCTCGTCTGGAACCGGACCATCCTGCCGCCGAGGAGGATGTAGTGGTGGCCGGTGTCGTCCTCGATGTAGATCGCCTGCCCGAACGGGTCGAGATGCAGGGTGAATCCCGGGACCTCGGGCACCTGGGGCTGGTATCCCGCGCCTGTCGCGCTGCTCTCGCCGCCGTAGTGGCCCGCTTGTGACGAGGAGTCCGCGGCGTAGTAGTCGGCCCCCGACGAGGAGCCCGCCTGGTAGTAGTCCGCCTGCGACGAGGAGGCGGCGTAGTGGTCCGGCTGCGCGGGGGCGGGCGCGGCGTACTGGTCCGCCTGCGCAGAGGAGGCCGCACCCGAGTCGCCCTCGATCTGCGCGAGCCGTTCCTTGCCCTTGCGGTTGAGGGCCTTCCGCAGGTTGTCCCCGTTCGAGCCCGTGTGCAGGTACGCGGACATCTCCGAGACGCTGTAGTTGTCGTCGCGGCGCAGCCGGGCGAGCGTGGCGAGGAGGTCGAGAGGAGCCTTGGTGGGGTTCAGGTCGCTGCTGGACCTGCCCGAGTGGCGCCGCTCCCAGTCGGCGCACCATGCGTGGCCCGACAGGCCACGGATGGCCGCCTTGATGGTGTCCTTGCCCGCCCTGTCGAGAGGTCTCCCCTTGGAGAACTGCTTCTCGACCGCGCCCTTCTTCCTGCTCGTCGCCGTCGTGGTGCTCGCCGCACCCCGCGCGGGCTTGTTGGACCGCTGCGGCGTGTGCGTCCAGTGGCCCTCCTTCTCGTAGCGGGTGAGATAGGTGCCGAGTCGGTTCTCGGACAGGTCGACGGCGCTCCCGAGGTGCTTGAGGGACATCGTGCTGGACCTGTGGTAGTTGAACAGCAGCTCGATCGCCTGTTGGCGGCTCTCGTTGGTGGCGTCGGCGCCGGCCCCGCCGTTCCAGAGTCCGTGCAGCTGGTCCGCCTGGTCCGCGGAGAGCTTGTCGGTCCTGCGGCGCGGGACCTGGTGCGTCGCGGCGCCCTTCCCGATGCCCGCGGGGGCGGTGTCCACCGTCCAGGTGTCCTGCAGCGGCCGCGCGACACGGGTGTAGGTCCCGTCCTCGTCGAACTCGGCGTCGCTGGCGACCGGAGTGACGTCGGCCTGGCGGGCCGCGAGCCGCCCGGGGACCCGCAGCGTGGGGCCGCGACGGCGGTGTCCGGCCCCTGCCGGAGCCGCCTCGTGCGCCATCGCCGGGGTGCTCGTGATGTCGTTGTGCACCATCTGCTTGATGTGCGCGAGGTAGTCGTCGTCCATGATGTGCTCGAGGTGCGTGTGCAGAGAGTTCACGGAGCCCTGGAAGTAGTGCCCGTAGTTCTCGTCGAAGCTCAGATTGCCGAACCCCATCTGGTCCCGGTAGTACGTCAACGCCGCGGCGCAGCCCATGCAGGGGCGGTACTTCCCCATGATGACGAGGGGCTTCGTGGCCGCCTGGCCAGGAGTGACGCCGGCGCGGCTCAGGGCGATGAGCAGTTTCTGCTCCGCGTGCACCGACTCCTCCTGCTTCATCTCCCCCCTGTTCTTGCCCTGCTTCTTCGCCCTGGGGTCGAGCTGCGCGAACCGGAGCAGGAACACCCGGCCCGCGTACTTGGGGCTGGTGAGCATGGTGTGCAGGTTCTTGTCCTCGACGTCCACGACGATGACGGGGGAATTGAGCTGCGCCTGGAGCACCTTGGCGGCGGGGTCCGGCCCTCGCCCCTGCTCGCCCGCGCCGCGCTGCCCGCTGACGATCGCCGCGTTCTTGCGGCGGTAGCTCGCGAGCTTCGCCTCGAGGTTCTCCGCCTCGTAGGCGTGCAGCCCCCGTCGGCGGCCCTCCTGGCTCTGCTGGAACGCGAGCAGCTCCTGGAGGGAGGGCTCGTGTCCGTACACCTGCCGTCCCTGGCTCACGAGGGTGTCGACCGACGAGTTGAAGTTCGAGGCGAACACCAGCCGGTCGTTGATCAGCATGCCCTGGACCTCGCGGTTGTTGGCGTCCTCCGCGCCGCCGTCCGGCTCCTCCTGCCTGGCCCGCTCCTGGGCGCCCTTCATGCTGTCGAACAGGAGGGCGCTGGTCTCGTGCGTGGTCTCCTCGGCCTCCTCACCGTCCTTGAAACGCGGAAACCGCATCCAGAACTCTTCGTGAGCCCGGCCCTGCCGACGTGCGCCGTAGCTCACCAGCGGCGGCCCGTCCACCTCGGACTTGATGTCCTTCATGACGTCCTTGGGATCCCGCCGGGCGGGCGCGTCCCTCCGGGAGTGCCTGCCGGACCCACTGCCTTCCGACCGGGAGTGCCTGCCGGACCCACTGCCCTCCGGCCGGGAGTGCCTGCCCGACCCGCTGCCGCCCGCACGCTGCACGGAGAGCACCCGGTTGACCGCCCCGTTGCCCGCCGCGTCGTTCATGGCACGCAGCCCGGCGGGAGTCATCCCCTCGGCGGTGAGCGGCACGGGGGAAGAGGTCCTGGCCGCCGGCCGGGGCTGCCGGTCGGCGCGTCCTTCCCGTCCCTCGTGGCCGCGTGAATCGGTCTGCCGCTGCCGCATCAGCGCCTCCAACGTCGACGGGGGTCGCCGTCCGGCGTCGGCGAGAGTCGCCGTCATGGTGCCGGGGCCGCGGCGCGCGGCACAGGGCCGCGGGGGTGGCGACGGGGGCAGACCCGGTTGCCCCCGAGGACGGCCCGCCCGGCACTGCCCGGCCTGCCGGAACCGCCGCCCGTCGGGGCAACGGGGTCTGCCCGGCCGCCTCGTGACATGATCCGCGGCCGCTCCTAGCGTCGTGGGCGTGAGCCTTTGGACCTCCCTGGAACCAGCGTCCGCGACCGTCGACCCCGGCAGCAGCACCACGGTGCGCCTCCGGGTGCGCAACACCGGTGACATCGTCGACGAGTACCACTTCGAACCGGTCGGCGCCCTCGCGCCCTGGACCACGGTGGAGCCACGGTCGCTGCGGCTCTACCCGGGGACGACGGGCACGGTGGAGCTGACGTTCGCCCCGCCGCGCACCCCGGACGCGACCGCAGGGCCGAACCCGTACGCGGTGCGGATCTCCCCGACGGAACACCCGGACGCCGTCACCGTCCCCGAGGGCAACCTCACCATCACCCCCTTCACCGAGGTGCGCGCCGAACTGGTCCCGCCCACCGTGAAGGGCCGGTTCCGGGGGCGGCCCCGCTTCGCCGTGGACAACCTCGGCAACACCAAGGTCACCGCCTCGCTCAGCGGCAGCGACACCGGCGACAAGCTGTCGTACGACCTGCAGCCGGGCAACGTCCAGATCGAGCCTGGCCGGGCCGCGTTCGTGAAGGCGACGCTGCGGCCCAAACAGATCATCTGGTTCGGCTCCAAGCAGGAACAGCCGTACGCGCTGACCGTGCGGCGCTCCGGGACCGAGCCGATGGAGGTCGACGGCACCTATGTGCAGCGCGGATTCCTGCCGGGCTGGCTCGCCACCACGCTCGGGCTGCTCCTCGCGCTGTCCATCGCGTTCCTGATGATCTGGCTGACGTACAAGCCGCAGGTCAAGAGCGCGGCCCTGGAGAAGCCCGAGAAGGCGGGCGCCATCGCCGAGCCGAAACCCTCCGCCCCGATCAAGAGCCCGCCCCCGAAGCCCGACGACAAGGCGGACGAGAAGCCCGAGAAGTCCGGCGGCGGCGACGAGGAGGAGAAGGGCGGCGGAGGCGGCGGGGGCGGCGGGGAAGACAAACCGGAGAAGGAGAAGAAGCCGCGCAAGGTGACGGCGGCCACCGCCGTGCGCAAGCTCGCCGAGCGCGAGGAGGGCCGCCACATCTGCTACCGCGTCTACGTCGAGGACGGCGGCTGGCAGAAGCCCGAGTGCGACGGCGCCGAGGCGGGCTCGGTCGGCGAGGGCAAGGCCGTCAAGGCCCTCAACGTCGCGGTGTCGAGGACCGACGGCGTCACCGGAGCCAGCGCCTTCGTCATCGACGGCTGGCGGAAGGGCGACGAGTGGGAGACGGCGGACGACGAGCGGAACATGTACCTCGGCAGCACCGACGGGGACGTCAACCCGATGCAGGGGTACACCATGCAGGTCTTCGACGGCTCGGTGTGCCACGACGCGTACGTCAAGGACAAGCAGTGGATGGGACAGTCCTGCACCGAACCCGGGAAGTGGACGTACGGCGGCAGCCCCATGGAGCTGAACCTTCAGCTGGAGGCGGTCCGCTTCACCGTGTGACGGGTGGGGCGTGACAGGGGACGAGGGGTCGGTGACCGTTGACCGGGTCACCGGCCCCTCTTCGCTGTCACGCCCCACCCGTCACGGGTGAGCCGCCTGGCCCTCCGTCACCGTTGCGCCGCCGGGCGCTCCCTCACCAGTTCGCCTCACCCGGGACGAGCCGGCCCGCCTTGCGGTACTCGCGGCGCGCGCCCTCAAGGAGATCGCCCGCGCCCACCGGCTCGTCCCGGCCCGCCGCGAGGTACGCGGCGGTGACCACCGCGCCGCGGATCGCCCCGCCGGACAGCTCGAAGTCCCGGGCGAGCGGCCCGGTGTCGAGGCCGTCCACGCGCGGCACATGCGCGAGGCCGTGCCGCCACAGGGCGAGGCGCTGCTCGGCGTCCGGGAAGGGGAAGTCGACCACCAGGTCCAGGCGGCGCGTGAACGCGTCGTCGATGTTGGCCCGCAGGTTGGTGGTGAGCAGCGCGATGCCGTCGAAGGACTCCAGGCGCTGCAACAGGTAGGCGCTCTCCAGGTTGGCGTACCGGTCATGGGCGTCCTTGACCTCCGAGCGCTTGCCGAAGACCGCGTCGGCCTCGTCGAAGAGGAGGACGGCGTCCGTGCGGTCGGCCTCCGTGAAGATCCGTTCGAGGTTCTTCTCGGTCTCGCCGACGTACTTGTCCACGACCGAGGACAGCTGGACCACATAGAGGTCGACGCCCAGATCGGCGGCGATCACCTCCGCGGACAGCGTCTTGCCGGTCCCGGACTCGCCCGCGAACAGGCCGAGGACACCGCGCCCGCGACCGCCGCCCGCGCTGAGGCGCCAGTCGCCGAGGACCCGGTCGCGGTGCCGGGCGCGCAGGGTCAGCTCCCGCAGCTGGGCGAGCGGCCCGGCCGGCAGGACCAGGTCACGCCAGTCCACCGCGGGCTCGATGCGGCGTGCGTGCTGTTCGAGCCCCGACGCCGACTGCCGACGGGCGGCGAGCCGGACGTGCGCGGCGCTCAGCGGCGTCCCGTCGAAGGCGGCGAGCGCCGCCGCGGCCCGGGCGGCCCGGCCCACGCGGTCGCCGCCGAGGTGGTACGGCGCCACGGTCCCGGCCAGGTCGAAGGCGTCGGCGCCGGGCCCCAGCGCGGCGCGCCACACGGCCGTTCCGCCCGCGGGGAGCCGGGGCGCCTGGAGCACCAGCGGGTCGTGCGCGGACCACTGCGGGTCGTAGGGGCGGGGGTCGGCGAGCAGGACGGTCACGTCGGTGGCCGCGGTCAACTCCGCGACCATCGGGCCCGGTCGGTCGGGAAGGCCGCACACCACGACCGCCCGGCCGCTCAGCCGTGCCTCGCGCAGCAGCTCGGGAACGTGCTCGGCGGCGCCGGACCAGCGCAGAGCGTCGAGTCCCGCCGCGGGCAGGGCCGCCGCGAGGGTCGCCAGGGCGTCGCCCTCGCGGTGCTCCCGCAGATAGACGGTGAGCGGTCCTTCGCCGAGCCGGGCGGCGAGCCGCTCGGCGAAGCCCTCGTCGTGCCCGGCGGCGGGCGGCGGCTTCGGCATCGGGGTCAGGCCGCCGAGGAGCGCGGCGTCCGGGGCGTCGTCGCCAAGGAGATGGGCGGTCAGGCGGTCGGGCACGCGCAACGCCCGGGACAGCAGCGGCCGGTCGGCGTCCTCGACGGTCAGCAGGCCGTGGGCGCGCAGCGGCGCCGAGGGGTGGAAGCGGGCGCGGGCCGCCGCGAGGTGCGCGGGCACCCCGCACAGGTCGAGCGCGAGGCCCACGGTGGCGCGGCGGCGGCTCACGTCGTCGTTGAGGTAGCCGTAGAGCGGCTCGAAGGTGCGGTCGAGGTCGGGGGCGACGGCGATGAGCAGGACGGCCGTGTCCAGGTCGGTCAGCCGGGTGCGGGCGGCCGTCCGGGCCAGCCGGTCGTCGACGCCGTGCGGCCACCGGTCCAGGGCGCCTGGCGGGGCGTCCGTGTCGTCCGTGTCGTCCGTGGCGTCCCGCCAGGTGCTCAGGAGGTGGCTCACGGCCTCATCGGGTACGTAGAGGCCGCGCAACGGGTCGTGCGCGGTGGGGTCGTCCGTGGAGCGGTGCTCGACCAGGGCGGTCACCGTGCGGCGCAGGTCGGCGAGGCGGGCGAGGAGGGCGTGTGCCGGGTCCTCCGGGGACGAGGGCTCCGGCGGGAGCAGGGGGCCCTCCAGGGACGAGGGGTCGTCCAGGAACGAGGCGCTCATGACCCCTCCGTACGCCGGGCGGCCGCCCGCCCGCCTTCCACCGCCCGCTCCTGCGCGGCACGGGCCGCCGCCACCTGGTGGGGCCGGTGGGCGCGTTCGGCCGACCGGGGCGGGCCGCCGTCCACGCCGCGTATCCGGATCGCCGCGCCCTCGGTGACCGGGGGACCGGCGTCGTAGTCGGGGACCGAAGGAACGGGCGCCGTCACCACGACGTCCAGGGAGGGCTTCAGCTCGCCGCCGAGCGCGGACCAGATGTCGGCGAGGGAGCGGGACTCCGACTGCGTGCCGCCCACCGTCACCGGCACCGTCAGACCGAGGCGGCCGAGCGCGCCCGGGAGTTCGCGGGGGGACAGCAGCTCGTGGGGCAGCAGCGTCGCGAGGGCGGCGGACAGCAGCCGGTGCTCGTCCTGCGGTGTCTTCGTCCACGCCGTCACCAGGTACGAGAGCCGGAACCAGCGCGGCGGCCGGCGGCGCCGCACCACGACGTCCCGCTCGTCGCGCACGGGAGAGTGGCCGCGCTGCCGTCGCGAGGAGTCCTCGCGGATGTCGTACAAGTAGGCGTTGATCACCGGGGCGTTGCGCCGGGCCGCCCAGTCACGGGTGGGGACGTCGAAGGACACGTCGATGCCGGAACCGGCCAGTGCCCCGCCGCGCAGCAGGCCCCTGAGGACCTCGTCCACCTCATGAATCACGCTCGTGCTCCCCGCTCCCACCGGCCGGGTCCGGCCCCGCGCCGCCCCGCGACCGATCGTGCTCCCCGTCCGGCGCGGGCCGCACGCGCGCCGGGGACGACGGCGGGGCAGAGTCGCGTGCCTCAAAGTCCCACCCCGGGCGTCCGGCGGGCCCCGGCGCTCACCCGTACGGGATGCCCCCGGCCCGCACCCGTACCGGACGGCCCGAGCCCTCACCCGTACTCGATGAGCAGGGGCCGCTCCGTGATCCGCTCGCTGTCCCGGCCGTCGACCTCGCGGACCCGCCCGTCCAGGTACCGCACGGACTTCGCCCCGCCGCCCACCGGCACGTCCGCCGTGCCCGCCAGCGTCCAGCGCACGCGGGCCCGCCGCGGCGTGCCGTGCTCGTCGGGGATCAGGAACTCGCACTGCCAGACGTTCTCGGGCAGGGCGATCTGCACGCCGTGCCCGCAGGCGCGGACGCGGGCGTGGGCCAGCCACTGCTGGAGGCGGCCGACGTAGAGACCGGCCTTCGCGGGCGGCTGGCCCTCGGCCTGGAGGACGACGGGGATCTTGCTGTTGCCCCAGGCGTAGAAGTACATGCGCCGCACCTGGCGCGCGTACAGGCCCGTCAGATAGAAGCGGACCGCGTGCTCGGCCGCCCGGTCCTCGGGCAGCGGGTCGTTCAGGGGCAGGGTCTGGGTGCTGCCCGTGTTCCACAACGGCAGGTGGTAGCCCGCCCGTTGGAAGGTCCGCTCGACGTTCCGCACCGCCTCCAGCATGGTCTCCGGCGGATCCGTGACCCGGTGCTGGTAGAGCTTGACCCCGGCCGCGTCGCAGTACTGATAGCCGCCGAGCTCGGCGAACCGCAGCAGGAAGCGGTGCGCCGACGCCGTCCACAGCTCGGTGACGGAGGGGCAGACGACGGTCGCGTCCCTGTCGTGCTCCCGGATGACGCGGCTCGCGCGGCGGGTCATCTCCACGAGCGTCCGGACGCTGCCGTTGTAGTGGTGCTCGTGGTTGCCCATGACCCACAGTTCGTACGCGTCGATACGGTCGCCCGCGTGCCGCACCAGCGCCCGTACGAAGGCGTCCCAGTCGTCGAGGTCGTCCGGCGGCGCCGCGCGGGAGCCGTCGCCATAAGCGGCCTTGCGGGCGTCCGGTGCGGCCCAGGCCGGGGTGGCGCCGAAGACGAACAGGGCGGGCAGGCCCGCGCGTTCGGCGCCGCCGAGCAGCCGGTCGAGCGTGGACCAGTCGAACTCGCCGCGCCGGGGCTCCAGTTGGGCCCAGCGTGTCTCGCTGTCCCACAGCCGCACCGCGCCCACCCGGAACGCGGGCATGGCCCCGCTGAAGCTGTTCATGGTCACGCCGAACAGCGCCGGATCGACGGGGAGCGGCGCCTGGGACCAGCTCGTCGCCCCGGCGGGCACCGGCACGTCCGGGGGCGCGCCCGCGTCCGGGGTGCTGGCGACGGCGGTGCCGAGGACGGCGATCGCCAGGAGGAGGGCGAGGGCGAGGCGCCGTGCGGGTGGGCGGCGGCGCGGGGGCCGGTCCTCCGGGGCGCGGGTGGGTGGGTGCGGAGGCGGGCGGGTTCCCGGGGCGGGGCCCGCGCCGGACCCGGTCGCCCGCGCCTCGTCCGTCGCGGTCCGCCAGTACCGCAGCAGTTCGTTCAACTCGTCCGGACCGGCGCCGCATTCGGTGGCGATGCGCACGAGCAGTCCGTAGTCGCGCGGCACCGCCTTGCCGCTGCAGTACCGGTGCAGGGCGGAGCTGGACGTGAAGACCCGCCGCCCCAACTCCTGGTAGCTGAGCCCGCTGCGCTGTTTCAGTCCCGTCAGCGCACCGGCAAGATCGCGGAAATCCCGTGCCTCTGCCAAGTCCCCCACCCCCGTGACGGCCTTCCGGCTCGGGCACAGCATCCCACGCCCGTCCCCGAACGGGGCCGACTCGGCAGGTCAAGAGGGTGGGAGGCGTCCCCGGCCGAGTGGGGACGCGGTCTCGCTGGCCGGTCGGTGCCGGCCGGCGGCACAGTCGGTCCCGTCGTCGCCGGGAAGGCCGGTGGCGGTCACTCACGGATTCGGGGGATACAGCTGTGCCTTCAAGGACCTCAAGGACTTCTACGGCTTCTACGGCTTCTACGGCTTCTAGGACAAGGGGCCGAGTGGCCACCGGGGTCGTTCTGCCGGTGCTGCTCGCGACGACTGCGGCGGTGCTGACGCCGGGCAGCGCGTCGTCGGCGCCGAGCGAGGCCTCGCCGGCGGCGGCGTACGGCGAGCTCGTGAACCGCACCAACAAGCAGATGGAGTTCGCGTCGTTCAGCGGCAACGGTCGCGTGCACCGGTGCGACGTCTGGAACAACACGGTCGACGCGCGCCGCGCGAACTTCGAGAACCTCAAGTGCAAGCAGCAGCCGCTGGATCCCGGCCAGGACGCCGGCGGTCCGGGTGACGGCGGGGACGTCGACGGCTTCACCTTCGAGCGGAACGCGTACTCCCTGCACATGATGCTCCCGCTGCCCACGATTCCGCCGGTGATCGTGTCCAAGGGGACGAAGAAGAAGGGCGTCTGGACCAAGATCACGAACGTCGACGACGCCTCCTGCTCGGGAACCGGGAGCAAGCCGGCGTGCCTCGTCACGATCGGCTGACGGCGGGGCCCCCGGCGCGGAGGGGCCGCCGGGGGCCCTCGTTCCGTCCGCCACGTGTCCCGGCGGTCCTCGCCACCGCCGTACTCCTCGTCGCGGCCCTGGCCGCGTGCGGCTCCGGGGCCGACGCGCCCGCCGCGAGGGGCGGCCGAGACGACGCGCCGCGCCGCCTGAGCGACACCGAGCGGTACCGTCTTGCCCACGCGGAGCAGGCCCTCATCGCGGCCTGTATGGCCGAGCGCGGCCAGCCCTACCGGGTGTGGCTGCCGCTGTCGGTGGCGGAGGGCCGTCCCGTCGGGCCGATCCTGGACGACCCGCGCTGGGCCCGCGAGCACGGCTACGGCAGCAGGATCGAGGCCAAGCTCACCAAGGCCAAGCGGGCGAACCCCAACCTCGCCCACCTCAAGTCCCTGACGGGCGCGCGCCGCACCGCCTATCTCACGGCCCTGACCGGTGGGGCCGGGGCGCCCGAGATGAAGGTGACCCTGCCGACCGGCGCCACGATCACCAACAAGCTGGGGGGCTGTTCGGCGTACGCGGAGAAGCGTCTCTACGGCGATCGCCGGACGTGGTTCGTGGCCGAGAAGACCGCCTCCAACCTGACACCCCTGTACGCCTCCAAGCTCGCCCGCGTCCCCGCCTACCGGGCCGCGGTCGCCTCCTGGTCGCGCTGCGTGCGCACCCACGGCTACACCCTCGCCTCACCGGCGGCGGCCCGCGACCGGCTGCGCACCCGGATCCCGAAGCTGCCGGCCGACGCGCGGTTCGCCGCCGAGGTCCGGCTCGCGGTGGCGGAGGCCCGGTGCGCCCGCGAGACCCGGCTGCGGCAGACCGGCCAACAGGCCGAGGACGCCCTGCGCGACGAGCTTCCGCAGCGGATCCAGCGCGAGCTCCGCACCCACAGCCGCCTGCAACGAGCGGCCCTGGACCGCGCCCGGGACGTCGTCGGCACGTCGTGACCGCGCGGCCCGGCGCGTCACCGCACACCACGCAGAACCCACACCACGAAGAACCCACACCACAGAGGAGCAGAACCGTCATGCGCCGAACCGGAATCCGATCAGCCGCGGTAGCGGTGGGAATCGCGGCCCTGGCCGTCATGGTCCCGACGACCACCGCCCACGCGGGACCGAACTGCAACGGCATCTACAAGGAGAACCCGACGGACGGCAACGTCCGGGCCTTCGACTACGAGGACTGCTACGGCGAGATGATCGCGGAGGACACCGACAACGACGTGAACTGGGACGAGAACGGTGACGTGTACAACGCCAACGACCGTGCCGGTTCCGTCATGAACAACGGCTTCCCCGACACCTACGACATGGTCGCCTTCTACCAACACGCCCACTACCAGGGCGGCTACGCCTGCCTCACCCGCGGGGAGAAGTACGCCGACAACCTGAACCAGCCCACGGACATCTACCCCAACGGCCTGATCATCAACAACACGATCAGCTCCCACCGCTGGGTGTTCGACTGCCACTGGATGGTGACCTGACACCCGCACGGTCGGCCGTGCGATGCCGCCGCGCGACTCCCCCAACGGCCTTGATCGGCAGGGGAGTCGGGCGGTGGCGTCGCCACGCCCCGTGCTCCCGTGCGCTCCCCGGTCGGTCTTGATCGCCCCGGCGGCGCGAGGTGAAGTGGCATCAGATCTGAGCCGGGCGGACCGCGCCGAGCTGAGCCGAGAGGAACGGGACGGGTCATGGCCACGAACAAGCGCAGCCCTCAGGCAGGACCCCGCTGGGAGCGGGCCGTCGTCGTCGGTGGTGGGTACGCGGGGCTCGTCGCCGCACGTGTCCTCGCCGACCACTTCGCCGACGTGCTCGTCCTGGAGCGCGACCCGGTGGAGCCGGACACGGGCGTGCACCCGCACATCCCGCAGGGCTACCACGCGCACGCGATGCTCGCGAAGGGCAGCGAGGTCCTTGAGGGGCTCTTCCCCGGGCTGCGGGCGGAGCTCGCGGACCTCGGGGCGCCCGTCTTCGACTACGGCGAGCGGATCAGCTTCCTGCTCCCGACCGGCTTCGCGCCGCGCGACCCGGTCGGGGTGTCCATCCAGACCTTCACCCGCGACGAGCTCGAACGGCGCCTGCGCCAGCGGGTGTCGGCGCTCGCGCCGGTGCGTCTGCTCGCGGCCACGCACTGCGAGACGGTCACCGGGAGCGCCCCCGGCCGCCTGGACCGGGTGCGCTACCGCACGGCGGGCGCCGACGCGTCCGTGGAGCTCACCGCGGACCTGGTCGTGGACGCGTCGGGCCGCGCCACCTCCGTCGACCGCTGGCTCACCGACGCGAAGCTGCCGGTTTCCGCCAGGACCACCATCAAGGCGAAGATCACCTACACGTCCGCGTGCTACGAACGCCCGCCGCAGGACCGCAGGGAAGGGCCGGACTTCGACGTCGCGTACCAGATGGCCTTCGCGCCCGGCGTCCCGCGCGGCGGGGTGGTGCTCGCCGTGGAGCACCACCGCTGGATGTGCTCGCTGTTCGGCTTCGACCAGCACGTGCCGCCCACCGACGACGAGGGCTACCTCGACTTCGCCCAGAGCCTCGACAACCCGCGCCTCGCCGAACAGATCAAGCGCGGCACCCGGCGCGGCGAGATCCACCGCTACACCAACCCCGGCAACGAGTGGCGCCTGCACCACAAGAACCCCCGCTGGCCCGAGCGCCTGATCGCGCTCGGCGACGCGGTCTGCGTGTTCAACCCCGTGTACGGACAGGGCCTCACCGTCGGCGCGCTCGAAGCCGAACTGCTCGGCCGCCTGCTGCGCCGCCGCCGCGGCGGCCCCTCCGGCCTCGACGGCCTCAGTCGCGCCTACCAGCGCGGCGCGGCCCGCCTCATCAAGGTCCCGTGGACCATGGCCAGCAGCTCCGACCTGATGTGGGCCCCCGGCAACCAGCCACTTCCCGCCCGCTTCGCCCACTGGTACAACGAGCGCGTCTTCGCGCTCGCCGTGGCCGACCCGGACGTGTGGGCCAGGTTCGTCCGCGTACTCAACATGTCGGCGCCGCCCACGCTGCTGTTCCACCCGGCCGTCCTCACCAAGGTGGTGCGCCGCGCGCTCACCCGCCGCGCGAGCTGAACCCGCGGCGCGGGGGAGCGCCCTCGGCACTGGCTCGAAAACGATCATGAATTGATCATCAACGGCTCGTCAGATGTATACCTTTGCCGTGACTTTACGCGATTTCCTCCCCCTGACCTGCGCCGCGACCGCCCTGGCCGCGGCGCTCTGCGCCTCCCCGGCCGCCGCGGCGGAGCCGTCGGCGCCGGCGCCCCGCGCGGCCGACCGCGGTGCCGCGCCCGCCGAGAACACGCTCTGCGTCTACAGCACAGAGATCACCGACAAGACCACCGGCGGCTACGTCTGGGACGTGGGCACCCGCGCCCACGCGCTCTGGAAGTCCGACGACTTCCAGAGCAAGTACGGACAGCTCTCCTACGGCGAGCAGACGAACAAGCTCCTGTACGAACTCAACGTGAGCCAGCACGTCTTCGGCCACAGCTGGCTGGTGCACTTCAACTCCGACGGCGCGTTCCAGCGGCGGCTCGCCGGGGGCGGCACGGCCCGCTACGACACGTACTCCTTCCAGCCGCAGGACCCCGACGGCCGCAACGGCGACGGCAGCCCGGTCGACGGCATGTCCGTCAACTACACCGGCTACGACATCAACGCGCCCGGCAAGCCCCTGGTCGAGTGGGACCGGCCCAGCCGCAAGCAGGACCGCGACGGCGCGTACGCGCCACGGGCCGCCCGCTGCAAGACGCTCAGCGCCACCCAGCAGGCCGCGTTCGACCGCGAGATCGCGCGGCGCGAGCGGGCCGACGAGAAGTACACGCTCCTGCCGAGCTGGACGTACCTGCTGACCGGCGGCTGGGCCGGCACCCCCGCCCGCAACTGCACGACCTTCGCCCTCCAGGTGTGGGACGCCACGATGGCCGACGCCCCGGCCGAGCGCATCGACCCGACCCTCCCCCTCCCCGCCGGCGACCTCAACCGGCGCGGCGCTCAGGTGGCCAAGGACCTCACCCAGAGCGAGTACTCGGCGTGGATACCGGCCCTCGCAGGCAAGTGGATCCACGAGAAGAACGGCAACCGGGACGAGAACGACGAGGTGCCGCGGTTCGCGGACGACCACCTCGCCCCCGCGGCCGGCCCCGCCGGAGCCCGGTCCCGGAACTAGATCACGGGCGGCGCGCAGCCGCGACTTGTCGATTATCGATATGGCCCGCTAGCGTGGCCATATCGAAAATCGATAGGGAGGGATGCGATGAACACGCGACTCACGAAGACCCTGGCCTCGGTGACCCTTTTGCTCGCGGTGCTGAGTGGGCTCGCCTTCATCGGCACGGCGATCACGCACATGGCCGACGACGGGGCGGTCTGCGTGGAGACGGGTTTCTGGGCGAACACCGAGGTGGCGCCGGACTCCCTCCCGATCGGGAAGGGCGTCGAGGCGACCGGCAGCGGCACCCGGCTCTGCCAGGACGACCCCTCCGTGGGCCAGCGCGCCGCCGACCTCGGGGGCGAACTGCCCTGGCTGCTCTTCGGCTCCGTCGTGCTGCTGCTCTTCTCCCGGCTCCTCGACGCCGTCGTGGACAAGGGGCCGTTCACCGAGACGGTCGCGCGACGGCTCTCCACGCTCGGCTGGGTCGTCACCGCGGGCGTCCCGCTGGCCAGTCTCGTGGTCGGCTCGTCGCGTTCCTGGCTCGTCGGGAGCATGGCGCCGGTCGCGGGTTCCGGCCTTGAGATGTCCGGGACCCTCGAACTGGTCCTCGCGGGTCTCGCCGCGGTCGTGATGGGCAAGATCATGCGGGAGGGCGTACGCATGCGGGAGGACCTCGAAGGGACCATCTGATGCCCGAGGAGGAACTCCACGCGATCCGCATCCACCTGGACCGGATCCTCGCCGAGCGCGGCATGACCCTGACCGAGCTGTCCGCGCAGGTCGGCATCACCGTCGTGAACCTGTCCGTGCTCAAGAACGGCCGGGCCAAGGCCATCCGCTTCTCGACCCTGTCGCGGATCTGCGAGGTCCTGCGGTGCCAGCCGGGGGACCTGATCACCCACGACCCGGACGAGCCGCCCTAGGCCGGCTCGTCCGGGCGGGGACCCCGTACCGGAAATGGTGTGTGGGAAGCCCTGGTGCTCGGCTTCAGGAGGCGACGCGTTCCCCCGACGGCTCGGCGACCACGATCTGGATGTGGCCCGGGGCGTACTTGCGGGACTTGGCGACCATCTTGGCCAGGTCGAGCTTCTGCCGCTGCACGGCCACGTACATCGGCGCCGGCATGGCCGGGTGCGCCGGCGGGACCTCGGCCCCTGCGGGCAGCCGCGCGCCGTCGCGCAGCCGGGCGCCGATCAGGGCGTGCTCGCTGCCCGGGGGCGTGGCCACGACGAACTGGGTGACGTCGTTCCAGGGCAGCAGCACATGGCCGACCCGCACTCCGGCGGCGTCGAACTGGAACAGGACGCGCTTGGAGTCGAACCAGGACGAGATGAACGGGATCGCGGCGACGATCACCACACCGCCCTTCATGTCGAGCGCCCAGCCGAGGAGCACGGCGAGGAGCACGACACCCGCGATCGCTCCCCACAGGCCTGCCAGGTCCTGGGGCGAGAACGGGCCCGTGACCTTGTAGCGCTCCCAGCGCCCGCGGCGCGCGGGCTGGTTCGGATCCGGCATCGGTGTCCCCCTGAAGTGATGGTGCGGTGCGTCGGCGTACTCCACGTGCTCGATGTACGCGCGGTGCTTGCCCCAGGCCGGTGGCCTGAAGATCACAGTCGAGGACCTTAGTGACGTACGGGCGCGCTGGCTTGGACAAATATGACCTGCGCGGCACAGGCGCTGAGCGGCGCAGGCGCTAGAGCGGGACCGCGCCTTCCGCCGGGCGCGCGGCGGCCATCGCGCCGGGGGTGACGTCGGCGAGGGCGCGGAACTCCCGGTTCAGATGGGACTGGTCGTAGAAACCGCAGGTGGCGGCCACGTCGTCGAGGTCGCCCTGCGCGCGGGCGAGCAGCCCAGCGGCGCGGTGGAAGCGCAGCACGCGGGCGGACATCTTCGGTGTCAGGCCGATCTGCTGGGTGAAGCGGCGGACCAGGTAGCTGTGGCTCCAGCCCACTTCGGCGGTGATCCGGGCGATCGGCACGGCCCCGCCCGAGCGGGAGAGGAGGCGCCAGGCGTGGCTCACCTCGGGCGCGGGGTCCGGGCCGCGATCGAGGCGGGCCAGTAACGCGGCGTCGAGGAGGTCGAACCTGGCTCCCCAGTCGCCGGTCGCCGCGAGCCGCTCCACCAGCTCGGCGGACCGGGGGCCGAGGACGTGGGGGAGCTCGACCACCTGGTTGGTCAACTCCCGCATCGGCATGGCGAAAAGACGGTAGGCGCCGAGCGGCGTCAGCTCGATCCGGATCGCCTCCTGGCCGCCGGGGTGGTCGAGGACCCGGGGCCCGTCCTCGAGCCCCGCTATCAGCGAGCCCACCACGTGCTCGGCGGGGCCCGCCTGGTCCAGGCGGCGGACCTGGGCGAAGGGCGCCCCCAGGCTGATCACCAGGACGGCGCGGCCCGTGGGGACGAGCCGGACCCGGAAGGGCGAGACCGTCGCCTCCCAGTACCCGGCGTAGCTGTGCAGAAAGGGGCGCAGCGTGGGCGGCCAGGGCCGGGTCACGCGCCACCTGCCGCCGCCCACCCGGGTCATGCCGACGCCCCGGCCCCCGGCGATCACGCTTCCTGGCATGCCGCGCTCCTCCCGATGCGGTCAGCGGGTCCCGAGGACGCGGAACTCGTGGCTCTCCGGGTCGGCCATGCACCGCCACGGGACGTCGCCCTGGCCGCGGTCGATGTCGGTGGCGCCGAGGGCCCGCAGCCGGGCCGCCTCCGCCTCCTGGTCGTCGCCGGAGTACGGCAACAGGTCGAGACAGAGACGGTCCGGCACGGTGTGCCCGTCGGTGGAGCGCAGGAACTCCAGATACGGGCCGACCCCCTGCGCTGAGCGCAGCGAGGCGTGTTCGTCGGTCACCTCGCGCACGGTCCAGTCGATCGCCTCGCCCCAGAACCGGGCCATGGCCCGCGGATCCGCGCAGTCCACCACGATCGCGGCGATCGGCCCGGTGTCCCGGTAGATCTCCCGGGGTTCCAGGACGCAGAACTCGTTGCCCTCCGGGTCGGCGAGGACTGTCCACGGCACCTCGCCCTGCCCCACGTCGACGGGCGTCGCGCCGAGCGCCTTCAGGCGCGCGACCAGCTCCTCCTGATGGGACGCCGAGGTGCTGGCGAGATCGATGTGCAGCCGGTTCTTCGTCGCCGTCTTCGCCTCCTGCACGGTCACGACGTCGACGCGGACGGCGGTCGCGTCCGGCCGCACGAAGCCTCCGCCGGGCGCGACATCGGTCACCCCGGGCGCCTCGCTGGACACGCCCCAGCCGAGTGCCTCGGCCCAGAACCGCCCGACCACCGAGTCGTCGAGCGCCTTGAAGTTCACCTGCACGGGTCGCAGTGGCATGCCGGGGAGCCTATGCCGCCGAGCGCCGGGGAGCCTATGCCGACGGGAGGTCGCCGTAGGACTGGAGGACGGTGCTCATGGTCGCGGCCAGCCGCTCGCGCTCCTCGGGGTCGAGGGCCTGGAGGAGGCGGGCCTCGTTGGCGATGTGCAGGGGCAGGACGCGGTCGATGACGTCGAGGCCGTGGTCGGTGAGGCGGATCTTCACGGAGCGCCGGTCGCTTTCGGCGCGGGTCCGGACGACGAGCCCCTTGCCCTGCATGCGGTCGACGCGCAGTGTGATGGCGCCGGTGGTGACCAGGGACGTCTTGAGGAACGCGCCGGCGGTCAGCTCATAGGGGGCGCCCGAGCGCCGCAACGTGGAGAGCACGTCGAACTCCCCGGGTTCCAGGTCGTGGCCCGCGAGGAAGTCCTTGATCTCCTTGTCCCACATGCGGGAGATGCGCAGGAGTCTGCCGACGATGCCGACGGGCCAGAAGTCGATGTCGGGGCGCTCCCTGCCCCACTGTTCGATCACCGCGTCCACCGCGTCCGTCATGGGCACCTCCGAGGCCGACCGACCGCCCCGTGGGGCGTTCCCCGGCACTTTACCTGAGCGCTGACTTAGTTGACGTTCAGGTAAGCGCTCATTATCTTAGCGCTCATTCAACTAGTACTGACCATATGAGTGGTGATCTTCATGCCTTACGTCGCGACCCGCCGCACCCAGGTCCACTACGAAGTCGACGGTCAGGGACCCGGCCTCGTCCTGGTCCACGGCACCGGCGGCGACGCCGAGAAGGTCTTCGGCAACGTGGTGGGGGACTTCAGCCGGGACCGTACGGTCGTGCGCCCCAACTTCAGCGGCAGCGGAGAGACCGCCGACGACGGCTCGGACCTGACCGTCGAGCTGATCGCCGACCAGGTCGTCGCGGCGACGCGGGACGCGGTCCCGGGGCCGGTCGACCTGCTCGGCTTCTCCCTGGGGGCGGTCGCCGCGGCGGCCGCGGCCGCCACCGAGCCCGGGCTCGTGCGGCGCCTCGTCCTGGTCGGCGGCTGGGCGCACTCGACCGGGCCGCGGGACGGCTTCTACTTCGAGACCTGGCGCAAACTCCTCGACACCGACCGCGAGTTGTTCAAGAGGTTCTCCGCGCTCACCGGCTTCAGCGCCGCCACCCTCGACCGGTTCGGCCACGAAGGGCTCGCCCAGTCGCTCGCGGACGCGTGGCCGCCGCCCGGCATCGGCCGCCAGATCGACCTCGGCGCGCGCGTGGACATCCGCGACCTCCTGCCCCGCATCACGGCGCCCACCCTGGTCGTGGGCCTCGGCGGCGACAACATGATCCCCATGGAAGGTTCACGGCAACTGGCCGCCGCGATCCCCGGCGCCCGCCTCGTGGAACTCGACGGCGAGGGCCACATGGACTGGTTCGCCGACCCCACCGGGCTCGTCGAGCTGACCCGCGACTTCCTCGACGCGGACTGACGTACCGGGCGCGCGAGGGTGGCGCGACCGGCCGAAGGGGCCTCGAAGCCGCCCGCGACCAATGGGCACCGCTCCGTGCCCAGGGGCGATACGCGTGGCTCGACCTGACCGCCACCGGCATGAGCGGACAGGGCCCGGACCGCAGGGGCGGCGTCCACCCCCTCGACGGCAGGTACGCCACGGACGCCCCCGTCCTGCACTGCGCCCTGGCCGAGGCCCTCGCGGACGGCATCTGGGACACCGCCCTCCGGCGTGCGGACGCCCAACTGCTCCGACGTACAGGGGAAGTTGTCTGTCACCCACCCCGCGCGAGGCCGTCGGAGCCGGTCCCGCCGCTCGCAGACCCGCAGGTCAGCGAGGCCTCCGGCCGTCCTGGAGGGGAACACCCGATGTTGGCGACGCCTCCGCTCAGGGAGATCATGGAGCCGCGGGCACCGGTCAGGAGGGGGCGGTGCAGGACGGGGGGACATCGCATGCTCAGAAGGCTCGGCGCCGGCCGGGACCCGGTTCAGCCGGTCGAACGACAAGGGGCTCTGGACGAGTCGGCCCCTGCCGCGTACCGAAGAGCGGGAGAGCGCCGATGACCGACGCCGTCGGGGCAGGCGCCGTCGACCGGAAGCCCGTCGGCCTCAGCGGCCGGGACCACGAACGGCAGGTCCTCGACGGGCTCTTGGCGGGAGCCCGGGAGAGCAGAGGCGGTGCCGTGGTGCTCATCGGCGAGGCGGGGTCGGGCAAGACGGCGCTGCTCGACCGGTGCGCCGCGGCGGCGGACGGAGCCCGGCTGCTGCGGTGCACGGGTGTCCAGTCGGAGGCGGCGCTGCCGTACGCCGGTCTGCACATGCTCCTGCGGGGCGCCCTGGACCGGGCCGGAGGGTTGCCGGAGCGTCAGTTGCGGGCGCTGCGCGGGGCGGTCGCCCTGGACGACGTGCCCGCGGGGGACCGCTTCCTGGTCGGGGCCGCGACGCTCGGCCTGCTCGACGAGCTGTCCGAGGAACGTCCGGTCGTGGTCCTGGTCGACGACGCGCAGTGGCTGGACCTGGAGACCGTGGACGCGCTGCTGTTCGCGGCCCGTCGGCTCGGCAGGGGGCGGGTGGCCATGGTGTTCGCCGCGCACGAGGACTCGGTGGTGTTCGACGCCGCGCCGGGCCTGCCGGTGCTGCACCTCGGGCCGTTGACCGACGCGGAGGGCGCGGCGCTCCTCGTCGGCCGGGCGCCCGACCTGCGCGCCGACGTGAGCAGCCGGATCCTCGGGCTCGCACAGGGCAATCCGCTCGCCCTGGTGGAGCTGGCGGGGGCGCTGACGAAGGCCCAGCGGGACGGGAGCGAGCCGCTGGACGCACGGGAGATCGCCGTCCTTCCGGCCTCGTGGCGGGTGCGGCGAATCTTCGACGAGCGGATCCGGGCGCTGCCCGCGCCGACCCGTCTGCTCCTGACGGTCGCCGCCGCGGACGACACCGGTGACGTGGCGCTCGTGCTGGCGGCGGGAGAGCGGGTGGGCGCCGCCGCCGGGGACCTCGGCCCGGCGGAGGCGGCCGACCTGGTGCGGGTGTCCGGGCGCCGCATCGCCTTCCGGCATCCGCTGGCGCGGGCCGCCGCCTACCAGGGAGCGGTCCTCGTCGAGCGGGCGGCCGCCCACCGGGCGCTCGCCGAAGCGGCGCCCGCCGCCGGGGACATGGGCCGCCGGGCCTGGCACCTGGCCGTGGCGACCGTCGGCTACGACGAGGAGGTCGCCGCCGAACTGGAGCGCAGCGCCGAGCAGTTCCGCTCGCGGGGCGGCCGGGCGGCGGTCGCCGCCGCCTACCGGCGGGCCGCGCGGCTCACCGAGGACCAGGAGGCCCGGTCGCTGCGCCTCGCCGCCGCGTCGGCCGCCGCGGCCGAGGCCGGACAGGTGGAGCTCGCGGGGGCGCTCGCCGACGAGGTGGGGCAGGTGAGCAGCCCGCTGACCCTCGCCAGGCTCGCCAGCGTCCGGGCCGCGCTCGAACACGGGCAGGGCCGCGCGGAGTCGGCGCGGCTGCTGCTCGTCGACGCGGCGTCCGACGTGACGGCGCGCCATCCCGCCACGGGGGCGTGGCTGTTGTTCGAGTCGGCCGTCATGGCCTGGGACGCCCCGGACCCGGCCGCGGCGGCCCGGGACACCCGGGCGCGGACGGCCGGTCTGGACTTCGGCGGGGATCCCGTGCACCGTGGCGCGGCCGGGGTGCTCGACACGCTGGTGGGTGACGCGGCGGGCGGGGCGGCGGCGGTACGGGAGTTCGCCGCGTACGTCGTGGAGACACGGAAGGAACGCAGCCTGGCCGAACAGGTGCGGCTGCACGGCTGGGACATGCTGCTCGGCGAGTACCGCACCGTGCACGACGAGGCCGTCGCGCTGGAGCGGGAGTGCCGTGCGGAGGGCGCCGTGGGGGTGCTGCCGCGGGTGCTGCTGCGCCTTGCGCGGCTGCGGCTGTTCCTGGGCCGGCACCGGGACGCGTACACGACGGCGGTCGAGGGTCTGGAGATCGCCTGCGACACCGGTCAGCGCCATCTCGCCACGATGCTCAGCGGTGTCCTGGTGGTGCTTGCCGCGCTCCAAGGGGAGGAGCCCGGTGGCCCGGAGGGGCTGGCGGGTGCCGACGGACCGGGGGGCGGGGACCGGCCGGGCGGCGGGCGGGAGACCGCGGGGCGGGACCCGTACCTCGGTGTCGCCCCGATCCCGATCTGGCTGGCCAGGGCGCACGGCCTGCTCGACCTCGGCCTGGGCCGCTACGACCGGGCGCTGCGACGTTTCGCCGGCCTCACCGGCGGCCCGCAGCGGCACCTCATGGTGTCCGTGCACAGCCTGCCCGACCAGGTGGAGGCCGCCGTCCGGACCGACCGGGCCGCCGAAGCCCGGCGGGCCGCCGACCGGTTCACGCCCTGGGCCCGCGCCACCGGGACCGCGTGGGCGGGCGCGGTGGAGCTGCGCTGCCGCGCCTTGCTCGCCGCCGACGGCGCGGCGGCCGAGGAGCTCTACGAGCGGGCGCTCGCCGCCCACGAGGGGGACGGCCGCCCGTTCGAGGAGGCACGCACCCGGCTCCTTTACGGGGAGTGGCTGCGCCGGGCGAAGCGCAGGGCCGCCGCCAGGGAGGAACTGACCACGGCGCTCGCGTCGTTCGAGCGGATGCCGGCGGCCGCCTGGGCGGACCGGGCCCGCACGGAGCTGCGCGCCGCCGGTGCCAGCCCCGCCGCGTCGGCGACGGGCACGGACCTCGTGGGCCGGCTGACCGCACAGGAGCTGCGGGTGGTCCGGCTCGCGGCGACGGGCCTGAGCAACCGGGACATCGGCGCGCGCCTGTTCCTGAGCCCGCGCACGGTCGGCTACCACCTGTCCAACGCCTACCCGAAGCTCGGTGTGGCCTCGCGGGCCGCACTCGGAGCGCTGGACCTGGGCTGACGCCCACCCGCCCCCGCCCCGTACGAACGCCGGTACGACACCCAGGTCATTCGACACCCAGGTCATTCGACGGATCCGCAGGTCCGGACGCGGTTCCTACTGTCTTCCCGTTCGAGCTGTCCTGCCGTTCGAGCACGTCCACTAGGGAGAGTTGATGAAAGTTCTGGTCCTCGGTGCCACCGGATACATCGGTTCCGCGGTGGTGGCGCGACTGACGCGGGAGGGGCACGACGTGGTGCCCCTGGTCAAGAACGCGGCCGGGCCGCACTCGGACACACCGGTGCGGGTCGGCGATCTGGCCGACCCGTCGTCGCTGCGCGCGGCGGTGACGGACGACGTGGACGCGGTGGTGAACCTGGCCACGCCGACCGGCGACGAGGCGGTGGACACCGCCGCCCTGGAGGCGCTGGTCGCGCCGCTGCGTGGCACGGGCCGCGCGTACGTCTACACGAGCGGCGTGTGGGTGCTCGGCGCCACCGGGGACACCCCGCTGGCCGAGGACGCCGCCACCGACCCGATCGCGATCGTCGGCTACCGGCCGCGGATCGAGCAGCGGGTGCTCGCCACCGCCGGGGACGACGTGCGGGCCGTGGTGATACGCCCGGGCATCGCGTACGGCCGGGGCGGCGGCATCCCCGCCCTGATGACCGGCTGGGCCCGGGAGCACGGCGCGGGCCGCTACGTCGGTCCGGTCACGACCCGCTGGCCGATGGTGCACGTCGACGACCTCGCCGAGCTGTACGCCCTCGCGCTGACCAAGGCGCACGCGGGGCACCTGCTGCACGGCGTGGCATGGGAGTCCGTCCCCGCGGTCGCGCTCGCGGCGGCGGCCGACATCGCCGCGGGCGGCACGGGCCGAGCCGAGCCGTGGCCGATCGCCGAGGCCGCGGAGGCGCTCGGGGAGCCGTTCGCCGAGGCGCTCGCGCTCGACCAGGTGGTATCGGGGCGGCGCGCCGTCGAGGAACTGGGCTGGCGCCCGAGCCGCCCGTACGTCCTCACCGAACTGACCGAACTGACCGAACTGACCGAACTGACCGAACCGACCGACCTCCCCGAACCGACCGGAGCCAGCCGTGACTGACACCCCCACCCCCACCTCCGCCCCGGCTCCCGCACCCCCGATCTGCCGCACCTGCGGCACCCAGTACGCCGCCGCCCGCCCGGACTGCCCGGTCTGTCTGGACGAGCGGCAGTACGTGGGCCGGGGCGGCCAGCAGTGGACGACGCTGGCCGGGTTGCGCGAGGAGGGCCACAGCGGCCTCTTCGAGGAGCAGGGGCCCGACGTCCTCGGCATCGGCGTCACCCCGCAGTTCGCCATCGGCCAGCGCGCCCTCCTCCTGCGCACCGCCGCCGGGAAGGTGCTGTGGGACTGCGTGCCGTACCTCGACGACGCGATGGTGCGGGCCGTCGAGGAGGTCGGCGGCATCGACCACATCGCGATCAGCCATCCGCACTTCTACTCCTCGATGGTGGAGTGGGCCCACGCCTTCGACGCCCCGGTCCACCTGCACGAGGCCGACCGGCAGTGGGTGGGCCGCCCGGACCCGGCCGTGCGGTTCTGGAGCGGCCGCACGCTCCAGCTCACCGACGAGGTGACCCTGATCAACCCGGGCGTGCACTTCCCGGGCAGCGCGGTCCTGCACTGGAGCGCGGGCGACGGGGCACTCTTCACGGGCGACGTGGTCAACGTCTGCCCGGACAACCGCTGGGTGACCCTCATGTACAGCTACGCCAACCACATCCCGGAGCGCCCGCACGCGGTCCGCGCGGCAGCGGACCTCCTCGCCGGCTACCGCTTCGAGCGCATCTACGGCGCCTGGTGGCACCGGGTCGTCCCTTCGAACGGCAACGAGGTCCTGGCCCGCTCCGTGGAACGCTACCTCCGCTTCGAACTGGCCGCGGCCCCGGAATGACGGCCCTGGACCGGGGAGTCCGGCAACGCCCTCGGCACCGCAGTCCCCAGATCCTCCCCAGTCGCAGCTTCCGAATGAGGTTCGGCGTAGCCGGGACCGGCTTGGATTGCGCTTACGCAGGTCAGGGCGTTGGTGTGATCAGGGCGCGAAGGTCGTCACCTTCGAGAGTTCGTCCGCGCCCGGCTTGTCACCGGTGTAATCGGCGCCGCAGCTGGTGAGGACGGCGACGTCCTTGGTCAGGAAGCGCATGTCGAGGTACCTGGCCGCGAGCTTGCTGTCCTTGAGGAAGCCCTTGAAGAGCGCGCGGTGGCTCGCGGTGATGTCGGCGCGGCCCTCGTAGTGGCTGCCTATGTAAGTGGTGTACGTGCCGTCCTCGGTGAACTGGCGGCCGTATGCCTCCGCGTCACCGCGCTCCCAGGCGTCGGCGAGAGCGTCGAGGGTGGCGCAGACGGCCTTGCCATCGCAGCGGTCGGCGTCGGCCGGGATCACCTCGCCGCAGGTTTCGGCGCCGGTGCGCTGTACGCGGGTGCGGAGGATGCGGGCCTCACAACGGGCGCGCAAGCAGGCCGCCGTGGTGAGGCACAGCGCCCCGGTCGGCATGGTGGGCGCGGCTCGTTTCTGACGCATCAGAACTTCTCACTCGGGCTTGTTGCCGACGGGGCCGCCGATCTCGTACGGCGTGGTGACGTTGTCGTACGCGAGGTGCATGACCATGCCGAGCTTGCTGTGCCAGAAGTTGTGGCAGTGGTCCATCCAGATGCCGGGATTGTCGGCCTTGAAGGCGACCTGGATCTCCTCGCCCGGCCGGACGAGCACGGTGTCCTGCCACATCGGGCTGCCGGAGGCGCGCTTGCCGTTCTTGCCGAGCACCAGCATGTGGTGGCCGTGCAGATGCATCGGATGGTCTTCGGTCCCGCGGTTGACGAAGGTGACGCGGGCGACGTCGCCTTCCTTGATCATGAGCATCGGGGTGTCCGGGAAGACCCGGCCGTTGATGGTCTGCTTCATCCCGAAGCTGCCGTCGTAGAAGCCGAGCCACTCGTCGAAGACGAGCTTGTAGTCGCGGTCGAAGTCGCTGTCCGGGCCGAGTTCCGTCCTCTTCGGGCTGCCGTAGCTGTACGGATCGAATGCGGGGCCGCTCAGATCCGCCTTCAACTCCCCCTTGCCGTCCGGGGAATACACGATGCCCGCGTCCGGGGCGCTGCCGTCGGTCACCCGCACCGGGCCGTCGGGCATGGTGAATTCGACGTCCATCCGGTTGCCGCCGCCGAGTACCAGCTTCTTGCCCTTGAGCGCGGTCGGCTTGTGCACGTCCGTGCCGTCCAGGGCGGTGACCTTGTACGGGACGCCATCGACGGCGAACTCGCGGGTGTGGCCGCTGGTGTTGGTGAGCCTGATCCGCACCTTCTCGCCCGGCTCGGCGCGGCGCCGCTCCAGCTCGTCCAGGGCGCCGATCGCGGGCACTGTGCCCTTGTCGGTCTGCCAGTCGTGGGCGAGGACGCTGACGTCCTTGTCCACCGGCCGGGTCTGCTTCTTCGGCTCGATGATCAGGGCGCCGAAGAGTCCGCGGTCGACCTGCTCGGAGGCGGCCTGGTGGGAGTGGTACCAGCGGGTGCCGGACTCCTGGACCCGGAAGCGGTAGGTGAAGGACTTCCCGGGCAGCACCGCGTCCTGGGTGGCGCCGGCCACGCCGTCCTCGCCGTTGGGGACGTCGACGCCGTGCCAGTGGATGGTGACGGGGGTCTTGCCGGGCAGCTCGTTGCGCAGCTCGATCTCGACCAGATCGCCCTCGGTGACCCGCAGTCGGGGCCCGGGGACCTGACCGTTGTACGTCCAGGCGTCGACCGTCCTGCCGGAGGCCAGCTTCACCTTCTTGGCCTGTGCGGTGAGAGAGAAGCGCCGGTCGGGCGTTCCACTCCTGGGACCGCGCAGTGTGTCGACGGAGACCTCGTCGGCACCGCCGGTTCCGGAGGCCATGTGGTGGCCGCCGGCCATGTCGTGGTGCTGCCCGGCGGGACCACCGCCCCAGTCGGCCTCACCCTTCATCATCGAGAAGGTGTGCGGAAGCCGGCTGTCGGCGATGCCGTAATTGACCAGCCCCACCACAGTGCCGAGCACGACCACGGCCGTGCCAAGGCGGACCGCCAAGGCCCGCCGCCGCGGGATCTCACGGCCGGTGGACAGGCGTTGCAGCCGCACGCCCGCCCGCCACACCAGCAGCCCGGCGACCGCGGCGGTGAGCAGCCCGTACGCGCCGAGACTGATCCAGAACGACCGGTCCGGCGGCAGGAACATCTGCGCGCAGCAGCCGAGGCCGCCGAAGGCCGCGAGCCGGGGCGGCACGACATGGCGCGGGGACCGGGCGCGCGCCTGCTCCTCCAGCGGCACCGGCGCATCCCGGTCGGGCAGCGGCACCCGGGCGGCGGACGCCAGCCACGGCACCGTCCAGACGACGGTGGCGATCACGCCAGGGAGCAGCATGACGAAGGTGGTGAACAGCCGCCGGTCGCCGACGAGCACCCACCCATGGCGGGCAAGCAGCCCGTACGCGACGAGTCTGGCCGCGGTGAGCAACAGGGCCACGGCCGACAGCACCAGCGCGATACGGGACATCCGCCGCATGCGCCCGGCGGTGCGGCGGCCCGGCTGCAGGCCCACCGCGACGGCGGCGACCAGCCAGGCGGGGAGCAGGAAGATGCCAAGACCGAGGTCGAATCCGGATGCGGCTGCGTACATGGCCGTCACCCCCGGCCCTGCGAGCGTCGGGACGCAGTCGCGTGCGGCTGTGGTGGGCGTCTGCGCGGTCGGCGGAGGTCGCGGGCGATCTGCTCGCCGAGGACCCGGAGGAGGCGGCGCCCTGCTGTGCGGGATGCGGTGTGCTCTGGCATGCCGCCAGCGTGGCGATCACCGCACCGGCCGGACATCCGCCGATCCTCGCTCTCTTCTTCGGCGGAAAGGTGCAGGCCGGGCAGTGCCGCGTACAACTATCGATCGACGCGTGCCCTCGCGCACCGCGTCTAGCCTGCAGCCATGACGTGGCACAGCCTTCCCCGAGCTCTCGGCTCCGCTCGAGCAGGGGACACCCCATCCACGGCCCACAGGGAACGCCTGCGTCCGGTGGCGGGCGCCCTCGTGGCGCTGGCCCTCGCCGCGACCACGGCCGCCAGCGACGGGATATCCGCGAGGTTCGACTACCTGCCCGCGCACCCGCCGCTCTTCGTGGCGATCCCGGTCGGGCTGCTCGTCGGCCTCGCGACATGGTTCCGCCGGCGCCGCCCCGTGCTGCTTCTGCTGGCCGCACTCGGCGCCTATGTGGTGCTGTCGGCCTGGTTCGCCGTGGTGTTCGCGCAGTACGCCCTGGCCGACCGCACCGCCTCCTGGCGCCCGGTCGCCGTCGCCTCCACGGTCGCCGTCGCGGTGGTCCCCCCGCCGATATGGCGGGGCGGCGGCTTTGACGCGGCGATCATGAGCGTGGGCATCTGCGTCTTCCCGGCCTTGCTCGGCCTGTACATCGGTGCCCGCCGCCGTCTCCTGGCCGAGCTCCGCGAGCGCGCCGAGCGGGCCGAGCGTGAACAGCGGCAGCGGGTGCTGCAGGCGCGCAGCGACGAACGCGCCCAGATCGCCCGGGACATGCACGACGTCGTCACCCACCGCGTGTCCCTGATGGTGCTGCACGCGACCGCGCTCGAGGCGACCAAGGGTGCCTCCGCCGTCGACATCGGCCGGCAGATCGGCACCATCGGCCGCGAGGCGCTGACCGAGCTCCGCTCGCTGGTGGAGGTCCTGCGCACAGAATCCGAGGCACCGCTCGCCCCCCAGCCCGGCCTGGCCGAGCTGGAGACCCTGATCGCCGATTCCCGCAGCCTCGGGACGCCGGCCACCCTGGAGCTGACCGGCGAGCACGGCACCACCCGCCCACCCGCGCTGCCCGCCCTGGTCGAGCACGCCGTCTACCGCGTGGTGCAGGAAGCCCTGACCAACGTCCACAAGCACGCCGCCGACGCCGAGACCCACGTCCGAGTCCACTGCACCCGCCGACTGCTGCACCTCACAGTGACCAACGAGCACGGTGTCGGCGGCACCCCCGCCGGTCTGCCCAGCGGCGGCCACGGCCTGCTCGGCATCGCCGAACGGATCCGGCTCGTCGGCGGCGAACTCACCGCGGGTCCGACCCCCGACGGCGGCTTCGAGATCACCGCCGAGATCCCGCTGGACGACGTACCCCAGATGCAGTCCACCCGCATGAAGGCCACACGATGAGCGAGACGACGACCCGGGTTCTGATCGTGGACGACGAATGGATGGTGCGCTCCATGCTCAGCACCATCATGGCGTCCGCCCCCGACATCGAAGTGGTGGGCGAGGCGTCGGACGGCAACACGGCCGTGTCGATGGCCGCCACCCTGGAGCCGGACGTCGTCCTGATGGACATCCGGATGCCCCGCTCCGACGGCCTGACCGCCACCGAGCGCCTCACCCGCTCACCCCGCCCGCCGCACGTCGTCGTGCTGACCACCTTCGACCTGGACGAATACGTTCAGACGGCGCTACGTCACGGGGCGGTCGGTTTCCTGCTGAAGGACGCCACCGCGGACGACATGATCGCTGCGGTACGCAGCGCGGCCCGCGGCGACGCCATGCTCTCCCCGAAGGTGACCCGCCGGCTCATCCGCCGCTTCACGGAGGACGACAACGGCCCCTCCGCCCAGCGGCAGCGCCGCCGCTCCGCGGCCCGCAGCCGCCTGGAGGCCCTCACCGAAAAGGAGCGCGAGGTCCTGATCGCCCTGAGCGGCGGCCTCTCCAACACCGACATCGCCGCGGCCCTGCGCATGAGCGAGGCCACCGCGAAGACCCACATCAGCCGGATCCTGTCGAAGCTCTCCCTCACCAACCGCGTCCAAGCAGCGATCCTGGCCCACCATGCGGGACTCGTGGACTAGGGCCTGTCCGATGGACTTCTTCGCCATCCATCGACAGCGGTGCCTCCGGCGGGCTCTCATGCAGTCAGCCGCGGTCAGTCAGCTTCTACGCGAAGTCGATCGAGTCGCTCGGCTCCCCTTTACAACCAATCCCGCTTCTTGAAGATGAAGTACAGACTCACGCACACCACCGCCATCAGCAGAATCGCGAAGGGGTAGCCGAACGCCCAGTCCAGCTCCGGCATCGCGTCGAAGTTCATGCCGTAGATCGTTCCCACCAGTGTGGGTGCGAAGAGGATGGCCGCCCACGACGAGATCTTCTTGAAGTCCTCGCCCTCAGGTCGCTGACCTGAGCGAATCGCGAGAGAAGGCTCGCTGACCTGCTGCTTTGTATGTTTCCGGGGCTTTCACCGTGATGCCGTTTTACGCGGTCGATTCTCCCCAGCCGCTCCCCAGCGAGCCTTCATTCTCCCCAGATTCTCCCCAACGAGCGCCGGTTCTCAGGGGCGACATCGCTGGTGAGAGGCCACTCTCTGGGAACGGGTTGTCTAGGGTAGCTGTCACCTACCCGCCCGGCAGCGTCCCGGAGGAGCCGTTCGTGGACAGGTCAGCCAGGAGGTCCTCTGTCACGGTGCGGAGATCGCTCTGCTCCGTGTGAGCCCGACCACGCGGCAACCCTGCCCCCGCCCTGGCGTGCTGTGTGATCGGGTCGAGGCTGCAATGTCCGAACGCGCATCGAGGGCCACTGAATCGCGGTCTCGTGCGGACTGTCGGCCCGTGCGCCGCTTGCGAGGCGAGCTCACGGGGTCTGGACGGTCTGCCCGACCAGAGGTGTTCCCGGTGACGTACCACGTGGAGTGTGCCGCGATCCTCGAACCGGCCGCGAAGAAGGGCTCTTGAACTGCACGCGAGCCTCGACGTCCCGGGTCCGGTACCGCCGGATCTGGAGGCGTAAGCGTGGGCCCCGTACCAGGTCGCGGTATCGACTTCGACCACCCTGAATCTGCGGTGCCCTGGCGCTGTTTCGCTCCGTGCGCGGCCCTGCCGGGCGCCCAGTGAGCCCGCGGTGCGGTACAGACAGGCACCGCACGCGCCTACCATGGGGGAAACATGCGCACGGCAAACGGTAAGTGGGGTGAACGGTGTCCGAGGTGTCCTTGGTCCCGGGGTCGGTGGCGGAGCACACGGTCTGCCTGCTGCTGAAGCTGGGCCAGGTGGCGTTCCGGCTGAGCGAGGACCAGTTGGACGACCTGGGTCTGCGGGTGCGTCACTACAGCATCCTGCAGGCGCTCGTGGACAACGGTCCCCAGCCGCAGCTGGGCCTCGGTACGTACCTGCGGATCGACCCGGCCACGATGGTGAGCAGCTTGGACACCCTGGAGAGTGCCGGGTACGTGTCGCGAGCGCGTGATCAGCGGGACCGGCGCAGGTACCTCGTGCAGGTCACCGCGGCCGGGGCCGCCGTGCTGGACCGCGCCAACGAGGGGTTCGACCGGCTCGACGCGCGGATGCTCGAGGATCTCGCCCCGTCCGACCGTGCGGCTCTCCGTCGGGCCCTGGGTGAACTGGCGTCGGGCTCCACCTTGCCGGCGCTCTACGACGCCGTGCGCGAGCAGCCGGTGCCCAAGAAGGGGTCGTAGAACCGCCGCGAGCAGGCCGACAGACCTGGCTGAGCCGGCTCTGTCGGCCTGCTCGACGCGAAGGTCAGGCGGGATCGACGAAGATGTCGAGTTCCAACTCGCCCGAGGCGGCGGGGAGGTACGCGGAGAGGTCGTACACGCCCTCCGCGGCGAGGACCTCGTCGTCGACGAAGAGGTTGCCGGTGCATTCCCGGGAGCCGCGGGTGAGGATGGCGTGCGCGGCATCGGCAACGATCTGCGGGGTGCGGGCGCGGTCGGCGCCGCCGATCACGTTGCGCACGGCCGCGGTGTCGATCAGGGTGCGCGGCCACAGGGAGTTGGCGGCGATTCCGTCCTCGGCGAGTTCCTCGGCCAGCCCGATGGTGCACAGGCTCATGCCGTACTTGGACAGGGTGTAGCCGAGATGGCGGCCGATCCAGTGCGGCGCGAGATTCAGCGGCGGTGACAGCGTCAGGATGTGCGGGTTGGCCGAGGTCCGAAGATGCGGGATCGCGGCCTTGCTCAGCAGGAAGGTGCCGCGCGTGTTGATGTCCTGCATCAGGTCGTAGCGCTTCATCCCGAGTGTCTCGGTGCCGGACAGGTCGATGGCACTGGCGTTGTTGACCACGATGTCGACACCCCCGAAGGCGTCCATGGCCTGCTGGACCGCCGAGTGGACATCGTCCTCGTCGCGCACGTCCCCGACGACGGCGACGGCCTTGCCGCCCGCCCGCTCGATCTCCTCGGCGGCGGTGAAAACGGTGCCCTCCAACCGGGGGTCCGGCACCGCCGTCTTGGCGAGCAGCACCACGTTGGCGCCGTCCCGCGCCGCGCGGATCGCGATCGCCAGCCCTATCCCCCGGCTTCCGCCGGACATCAAGATCGTCCTGCCTGCCAGCGTCCTTGTCATGACCTCAACCTCCAATGATGTGCACTGTAAATCATATGTGGTGCGAATGATATGTTGCACGCATGACTTCCTTCCCGCAACGCCAGGCCGACCGGCTCTACCACGAGCTCCTCGCGCCCCAGGAGGCCCAGGACATCCGCACCCAGGTGCGCGCCCTCGCCGAGAAGACCGTCGCCCCGCACGCGGCGACCATCGCCAACGGCGACGAACGCACCGACGGATTCCCCCGGCAGGTTTTCGACGACCTCGCGGCCGCGGGCGTGTACCGCATCCCGTTCCCGGCCGAGGTGGGCGGCACCGGGCTTCAGCACCCCGCGACCGCGACCGCGGCCGCCATAGAGGAGCTGGCGTACTGCTCCAGCAGCGTCGCGGCCGTCTTCGACGTCCACTGCATCCTTGCCGGGAACGCCCTCAACCAGGGCACCGACGCCCAGCGGCAGCGCTGGCTGCGCAAGGTGACCGACGGTTCGGTCGTCGGCGCCTTCGCCACCACCGAGCCCGATGCCTCCAGCGACCTGTCCCCGCAGGCGGTGCAGACCGTCGCCGCGCGGACCGACTCGGGCTGGGTGCTCAACGGACGCAAGCGCTGGATCTCCAACTCCCCCGTGGCCGGGTTCGTCGTCACCCTGGCCCGGACGGGTGAGCGGCTGAGCATGTTCATCATCGACACCAGCCTCCCCGGCGTGAAGGTGGGCCTGGCAGACCGCAAGATGGGCAACCGCGGCCAGCTCACCGCCGACGTCCATTTCACCGATGTCCGGCTCTCCGACGACGACCTGCTCGGCGGCGTCGAGGGCCAGGGTCTCCGGCATGCGCTGAGCACTCTGACCTACGGCCGCATCGGCATCGCTGCGGCCGGCGTCGGTCTGGCCCAGGCGGCCTTCGACCACACGGTGGAACACCTCTCGACGCGGCGTGCCTTCGGCAAGCCCGTCGCGGCCAACCAGCACTGGCAGTTCCTGCTCGCCGATCGTGCCACCGAGATCGAGAACGCCCGGACCCTCTATACCAAGGCAGCCCTGCGTCTGGATGCCGGCAACCCCTTCCCCGAGCCCGAGGCGGCCATGGCCAAGCTCTACGCCACGCGGCTCTCGGTCGACATGGCCCGTGACGCCGTCCAGGCTTTCGGCGGCCTGGGATTCGCCCGCGAACTCGGTGCCGACGACCGCCCGTGCCCGGTTGAGGCGATCTATCGCGACAGCAAGATCGGCGAGATCTACGAGGGCACCAACGAGATCCAGAAGTGGGTCATAGCCCGCCAGATCTTCGGCCGCGACATCACCGGCTGAGCCACCCCGAGCATGCTCGGCGGCCCGCTCAGGTGCTGTCGAGCACGCTCCAGCCGCCCGGCGAGCGGTACGACTCAGCGTGATCGCCTTGACTGGACAGCCAACGATCCGAGGCACTCCTCCTCGTGGAGGCGCTGCCCCCGACGCCTCAGCCCGGACCGACTCGCCGCCGGGCAGGTGGCGGGTGAGCCAGTCCCGAGTGTGCTGGAAGATCAATCGACCTCGTACGCCTTGAACGACCGCTCGGACGTGGCGCAGCTGCGGCCGGGCTGGTGCGGAGGACCTAAGGGTCTGCGTGCCTTCCACGACCTGGCGTCAACGACTTCATCGGCGACTTCCAGCGTGCGAGCTGATCGCTGCGCACGTACTCGCGTGCGAGGCCAGGGCTGTGGGGTCACCGCGAGAGCTGCCGGCAGGCGACCCGCCCGGGAATCCCCTGAACGGGCCGGACGTCAAGGAGGCGGGAACTGGCCCTGCCCCGCCGGACGAAGCGGTTCTGCGTCAGTCAGATGACCGCTCCGCCGTTGGGGCTGATGACCTGGCCGACGAGATAGTGGTCGTCTCCCGCCAGATAGACGGCGAGGGACGCGTATTCCTTCGGGGTGCCCAGGCGGCCGAGGGGGATCAACTGGTAGAGGGCGCGGGTCTGCTCCTCCGTGGCGTTGGCCAGGTACGCCTCGAACGGTGGAGTCAGCACGACACCGCAGGCGATGGCGTTCACATGGATATCGGCGCCCGCGACGTCGAGCGCAACGGTCTTGGTGAAGCCGACGACTGCTGCCTTGCTGGCGGAGTATCCGGGGCTGTGCGTGCTGGCGGCCGAGATTCCGGCAATGGATGCGATGTTGATGATCTTTCCGTACCTCTGCGGTTCCATGAACCGCAACGCCTCGCGCGTGCAGTAGAACGTGCCGTGGACGTTGACGTCCCACCACTTGAGCCAGTCGTCGTCGCTGAGACTGCTGGTGATGCCCAGGGACTTGCGGGGCACCGGTGTGGTCGCGTAGGCGTAGTGACTGTTGCGTCGTTCCTCCTCGGCTGGGGAGGCCGGGACTCTGGCCGCGTTGTTCACCAGGATGTGGACGGTACCGAACCGCTCGCCGGCCTGGGCGAACATCCGTGCCACCTGCTCGCTGGAGGAGACGTCGCAGCGTATGGGCAGGCACCGCCTGCCCAGCGCCTCGATCTCCTTGGCCGTGTCTGCCAGCAGGTCGTCCTGGATGTCGGCCACGACGAGGTCGGCGCCCTCCCGTGCCATGGCCAGGGCGATGGCCTTGCCGAGGCCCTGGGCCGCACCCGTGACCAGGGCGACCTTCTCCTTGAGTTTCATGCTCGTTGCCCTATCGAAGATGCGGTGGCACACCGGTCCTCAGGATTGCGACAGCGGTGTGCCACCAGGAGCGGTCAGTGGCCGGACGTTGCTGTCTCGGTGCGGAGTTCGCGCTTGAGGATCTTGCCGGTGGCGTTCATCGGCAGTGTGTCGCGGAACTCCACAAGACGGGGGTACTTGTAACCGGCCATGGTCTCCCGGCACCACGCGACCAGGTCGTCCTCGGTGATCCGCACCCCGGGTGCCGGGACGACGTAAGCCTTGATCTCCTCGCCGTGCTTGTCGTGGGGCACTCCGACGACGGCGGCCGTGCTGACGGCCGGGTGTGAGTGCAGGACCTCTTCGAGTTCGCGCGGGTAGACGTTGAACCCGCCACGGATGATCATGTCCTTGGCGCGGTCGACGATGTAGAGCCAGCCGTCCTCGTCGCGGCTGGCCAGGTCGCCGGTGCGGAACCAGCCGTCACGCATCACCTCGGCGGTGGCCTCGGGCCGCCCGTAGTACCCGCGCATCACGTTGTGGCCGCGGACGACGATCTCTCCGACCTCGCCGGCCGCCACCGGAGTCCAGTCGTCCGCGATGAGGTCCACCTCCACGCCCCAGACCGGCTTGCCGATCGATCCGGGGCGCGCCTCGGCGCCCGTGGGCGTGAAGGTCGCCAGCGGGCTGGTCTCGGACAGGCCGTAACCCTCGCGTACCGACGTTCCGAAGCGGCGGCGGAAACGGCGGTGGATCTCCACCGGCAGGGCCGCGCCGCCGGAGCCGGCGATGCGCAGGTTCTGCGCGGCAGCGGTCGCGTCGGCTTCGGAGATCTCCGCGTCGAGAAGCGCCCAGTACATGGTGGGGACGCCCGCGAAGAAGGTGACCTGGTGTCGGCTCATCAGGGACAGTGCCCCGGGGGCGTCGAAGCGCGGCATGAGAACCAGGGTCGCTCGCGCGGCCAGGCCGGCGTTCATCTGCACGGTCTGGCCGAAGGAGTGGAACAGCGGCAGCGTGATCAGGTGTACGTCGTGCTCGGCCGTGCCGAACGTCCGGTGGCAGGTCAACGCGTTGAGCGTCATGTTGGCGTGGGTGAGTTCGGCACCCTTGGGCTGTCCTGTGGTACCCGAGGTGTAGAGGATGACCGCGGTGTCGCCCGCCTCGGTGACCCGGGCGGTGAACTCGGTGCTCTGGCCGTCGAGCGCGCGGGCGAGGGTCTCGGCTCCGGCTATGGGCGCGGGCGCGGCGGGGTCCGGGGCCGCGGCTGCGGTGATGAGGAAGAAGTCCCGGCATCCCTCGACCTCGTTGAATCCGGTCCATCCTTCCTGCCCGAGGGGGAGTTCGGCGCTCCCTTCGAAGCAGAAGTAGGCGCGGGCGTCGGAGTCGGCGAGGTGGTACGCGATCTCCTGGCGCTTGAGCAGCACGTTGAGGGGTACGACGACGGCGCCGGCCTTGAGGATGCCGTAATAGACGATGGGGAACTGCGCCACGTTGGGGCATGACAGGGCGACCTTGTCCCCCGGGCCTATTCCTCGCGAGGCGAGAAGGTTGGCGACCTGGTTGGCCGAAGCGTCGAGCTGGGCGTAGGTGAGGGTCCGGTCGCCCGAGACGACCGCGCCGCGGTCGGGCACGGCGCGGGCGCTGTCCTCGAGCATGACAGCGAGGTTGAGCATCGAGATCTCCAGGTCCTGGTGGTGAGGTGTTCGGCGGAGCGCCGGACCGTCCCTCAGGGGGTGAGGGACGGTCCGGCGGCCTGTGACGCGAGCGGTCCGCGTCGGCGGAACCGCGCCGCGATGCGTACGGGTGTCCCTCAGACGAGTGCGTCTGCCCGGACCGGGGCCGGGTGGCGCAGCGGGACGCCGCGCTCGCCGGGGCGCCGGTTCGGGGGCAGGCCGAGGTAGTCGAGGGTCTCGTCCGCGCTGGACCAGTACTCCCCGATCTTGTAGATCTCCCGGGCCTCCTCGGCGGTGGCGATGTCGCGGCCGAGCTCGCCGGCGATGCGGACGATCTGCTCGACCTGCTGGACGGAGGTGATGCGTTCCTTGCGCGGCGCCCACAGGTTGTCCTCGATGCCGACGCGGACGTGCATACCGAGGGCGATCGCGATGGCGTTCATCGGCAGGGTGGAGCGCATGATGCTCTCGATGGTCAGCACGGCACCGTCCGGGGTGCGGCGGGCGAACTCGACCAGGTCGGCGGGGTGGAAGGAGGAGGCGCCGCCGCCGATGGCGACGTAGTTCAGGTTGAGCGGGCCGGTGTAGATCCCGCGGCGGACGAGTCGTTCGACGGTTTCGAGCTGCGCGATGTGGCCGAGCATGAAGTGCGGCTGGATGTCGTTGGCGGTCAGCCGCTTGAGGTGCTCGAGGTAGAACTCGGGCCCGGCCTCGAGGACCATGTCGCGGTATGCCTTGTACATCTGCGGGTGCTGCATGGAGGTGCCCGCGATGTCCTCGTCGCGCAACACCTCGACGACGTTCATCTGCGAGGTGCCGATCGCGATGGTGACCTGGTCCGGCTTGGGGGCGAGCTCGGCCAGCAGGTGCCGGGTGTCGTTGTCGAGCCACTTGGCGGCTTCGCCCTCGCTCTCGGGGGCGAACGAGATGGACCCGCCGACCTGCAGGATCATCTCCGGAACGGCCTCGCGCACCCGTCCGATCAGCTCGTTGAACATCGACAGCCGCTTGGAGCCGCGGCCGTCCAGCTCCCGGACGTGGATGTGCAGCAGCTGGGCTCCCGCGTTGTAGCAGTCCACGGCCTTCTGGACCTGCTCGTCCATGGTCACCGGGATGTCGTCGGAGTCGCCGGGCAGCCACTCCGGGCCGTAGGGGGCAACCTGGATGACCAGCTTCTGCTGGTTCTCCGGCAGCAGGGAGTCGTCGAGGAAGTGCATGTGCCATCTCCTTGAAGAGTGAATACAGGTGGGTGGGTGGTTCGGAGGCAGGGGTGCCGTCAGTCCTGCACAGCGCCCTGCTCGCGCGCCGCGAGCTCCTCGACGAGGAGCGGGACGCCGATGTTGCAGGCGTGGATGCCGACCAGCGTGGTCAGCTTGAGGACTTCGAGGATCTCCTCACGGGTGGCGCCGAGGTCCAGTGCCGTACGGATGTGCCGGCGTACCCCTGGGGCGTACATGTGGGTGGCCGAGGCGTCTATCGCGATGCACAGCAGTTCGATGAACTTCGGCTCGAGCACCCCGCTGCGCCAGGGCTGCATGCCCATGGCCATGAACTGCTCGGTCCAGGCCGGATCCATCTCGTGCAGTCCGTCCCACAGCGGGTTCCAGGCGCCCAGGGCTCGCATCTGGTCCACGACCGGGGTCGGCGGCCGCTCCGTGGCGGACTCGGTGGATGTGGTCATCGGTTCAGCTCCATCTCGTCGGAGGTCTCCGGCGTCGCTGCCGGGTCGCCGCCGGACACGGCGGCGAGGTCGTTCTCGTAGGTCCGCGAGCCGAGCCAGAAGGCGGCGGCCGCGGCGAGGCAGAACAGGGGGATCACGGCCAGCGCCGTCTGCAGGCCGAAGGCGTCCGAGAGCAACCCGGTGAGCACAGGCCCCACGGCCAGCCCGAGCAGGTTCTGGACGAGGACCACCATGCCGAGGGCGGTGGCCCGCACGGAGGGACGCACCACGTCCACCACGGCCCCAGGGGTCGTACCGATCGCGGCGGCGAGCGGGAGCCCGGCGGCGAGGACCAGTGCGAACTGCGCCGCGCCCGGCGGGAGGGCACCGAAGCCGGCGGTCAGCAGGCCGCAGGTGGCCACGGCCGCCACGGCGGGGACCATCAGCCGCCGGCGTGGACGTGTCCTGCCGCACCGGTCCGCCAGGTGGCCGAAGGCGACGGCCCCGACGACGCCGGCGAGGATCACCAGCGCGGCCTTCGCGCCGGACTCCGCCGAGGACAGGCCGTAGGCGCGGCCCAGGTAACTGGGAAGCCAGGAGTACAGGGCGGAGAGCACGATCAGGTTGAGCGCCCCGCCCAGGTAGCACCAGACGGCGGTCCGGGACCGGAACAGCTCGCCGAGGGTCGCGCGCAGTCCGGGGACAGCGGCCGCCGGGGAAGCCGCGGGAGCCGCTTCGCTCCGGTCCGCCGCAGTGGGCATCCGGTAGTCGCGAATCATCAGGAAGAGCAGGGCCAGCAGCAACCCGGGCAGGCCGAAGGCGCCCAGCGTCACCCGCCAGCCCCACCGCTCGGCCATCACGCCGCCGAGGACGACACCCAGCACCGTTCCGAGCGGGCCGGCCGCCATGACCAGACTCAGTACCGTCGCCCGCAGCCGCTGGGGGAAGTAGCTGGACACCAGAGCCCCGCCTGCCGGCCCGTAGCCGGCCTCGCCCACCCCGAGCAGTCCCCGGGCCACGAAAAGCTGCGCGTAGTTGCCCGCGACGGCGCACCCGAGTGCCGCCAGGCTCCACGCGGTTCCCATCGCCGCGATCGACTTCACCCGTCCCCACCGGTCCGCGAGACGGGCGGCGGGGAGCGTGAAGACGGCCATCGCAACGGACACCACCGAGACCAGGGCCCCCAGCTCCGCGTCGGACAGCCCCCACTCCTTCTTCAGGTAGGGGAAGGTCGAGACGATGATCTGCCGGTCGATGTAGTCGGTGGCCGCCAGTGCGATCAGCATCAGAAGCACGAACCAGGCGTACCGCCGGGAGACGAGATGCGCTGCCGAGCCGGAAGCGTCCAGGACCAACGGCGGCTTGCTCCGCCACGGCGTTCTGCGCTGCATACGCACCTCCACTCGCACGCCCGCTCCGTCGCGGGTGTCCGCAGCGTAGGTCGCGACGACGGCAGATGCTTTGCAGGATGTGGCAGGTCACTTGACAATATGTGGCACCGTGGCGAAGCTCGGCCGAGTGAAATACCTGGTGCGCAACGCCGTGCTCAACGGCTACGTCGACCTGGTCCGCTCGCTGGGCGCCGATCCACTGCGGCTGCTGGCCTCGGTGGGCCTGGACGCCTCCGACCTCGCGACCCACAGCTCCTGGATACCGGCGGACGTGGCGGCCGAACTGCTCGAACAATCAGCGGCGGCAACGGGCTGCGAGGACTTCGGCCTCAGGCTCGCCGAAAGCCGGCGCCTCGCCACCCTGGGCCCCATCAGCCTTGCCGCCCGCGAGGAGCCGGACGTCCGCAGCGCGCTGGAAGTGATCATGCGCTACCAGCACCTGCACAACGAGGCGCTCCGTAGCAGGCTCACCGAAGCCAACGGTCTCGCCACCATCCACCTCGCCCTCGATGCGGGCCACGGCCGCCAGACCACCGAGCTGCTCGTCGGCGCCGTCCACCGCTACCTCCAGAGCCTCGTCGGCAGCGGTTGGAAACCGGTCACGGCCCTGCTCTCCCGCGACGCACCCGCCGACACGACCACCCACCACCGCATCCTTGGGCCCGCGATCCGCTTCGGGCAGGAGTTCAACGGAATCGTCTTCTACGCCGCCGACCTCGATGCCCCCAACAAACTGTCCGACCCCCTGTTGAGGCCGTACGCGCGGCAGTACCTCGAAGCGATCGCCGCCCCTCGCCCCGAAGCAGACGTCGACCGCATCCGGGAACTCATCGAGGCGCTCCTTCCCACCGGACGCTGCTCACTTCACCGAGTCGCTCGCAGCCTCGGAGTCGATCGCAAGACCGTGCACCGGCAACTGGCCCGGTCGGGGGCGACGTTCTCGTCCGTGCTCAATGCCGTGCGCGTCCAGCTCGCCCAGCAGTACGTCGGCAACCAGAGCCGCCCGCTCACCCAGGTCGCGGAACTGCTCGGCTTCACCGCTCCGAGCGTCTTCTCCCGATGGTTCCGCGAGGAGTTCGGCACCAGCCCCTCGGCGTGGCGAGCGGCCCGGCGACGCGAGTCCGTCTGACTCGGGCGACCGGCGAGATGCTGAGCGGGAAGCGCGACAGACCCGAAGCCGCAGACGCAGGACCTTGATCGTCAGCCCATTCTCCCCGGATTCTCCCCAGCGGCTGCAGGAGGGTAAAAGTCCTGCTCAGAGGCTTGCTGGAGGTAAGTAGACGAGATCACTCGCATCACTTCTCCCCAGGGACCCCCCAGTGCCCCATATGGCCGTTTCACGCGGGAGGTGCAGGAGCAAACCGAGTGTGCTGCGCATGAGGGGCCAGCCGCCTCCTATAGCCAGTCCCGGCGCTTGAAGGCGGCGTACAAACTTACGCAAACCACCGCCATCAAGCCGACTGCGAACGGGTATCCGAGGCTCCAAGCCAGCTCAGGCATGGCCTCGAAGTTCATGCCGTAGACAGTTCCAACGAGTGTGGGTGCAAAGAGGATGGCGGCCCAGGCGGAGATCTTCTTGATCTCCTCGTTCTGCTCGAAGCCCGCCTCCGCCAGCGCCCGCATCTCCGCGTTCTGTTGCTGTGTGACCAGCGTGGCGTTGACGGTGAGGATGTCGGTGAGGGCCTGGCGGAAGCCGTCGACGCGTTCGCTGGTGTGGGTGACGTGGTCGGCTACGTCGCGGAGGTAGCGCTGGAGTTCCTCGTCCGTGCCGTACTTCGCGAATCCCGCCATGAGGGCGTGCAGCATGCTCACCAGGGGGCGGGTCGCGCGCTGGAACTCGACGACCTCGCGGGAGAGTTCGTAGATGCGGCGGGAGACCGTCGGGTCGCCGCCGAAGACCTCCGTCTCGATCTCGTCGATGTCGTTCTGGACGCCGGACACGACGGGGGCGTAGCCGTCGACGACCGCGTCCAGGATGGCGTAGAGGACCGCCTCCGGGCCGAGGCGCAGCAGCTCCGGGGTCTTCTCCATGCGGCGGCGTACGGCCGACAGGTCGGGGGCCGCGCCGTGCCGGACCGTGATGACGAAGTCCGCGCCGACGAACACGTGCAGCTCGCCGAAGTCGACCTCCTCGGGGGCGTCCAGGTAGCGGGCCGCCCGCAGGACCACGAACAGCGTCTCGCCGTACCGCTCCAGCTTGGGGCGCTGGTGGGCCTCCATCGCGTCCTCGACGGCCAGCTCGTGCAGGTCGAACTCGGCCGCAAGGGAGAGGAGTTCCTGCTCGGTCGGGCGGGCCAGGCCGATCCACGCCATGCCGTCGGGCTGCGCGCGCAGCTCGCGGAAGGTGTCGGCCAGGGAGCCGGGGGAGGAGACGCGGACGCCGTCGCGGTACAGCGCCGCTTCCACCACGCTCGGGTCGGCCGGTGCCGTCGGCGCGGGGTCCCGTTCCGGGTGGTGGTTCGGGGTGTCGGCGGGCGGCGGCGTGCCCTGCGCGGACTGGGAGGACGCCCGCCGCCACGCGTGCTTGCGCGGCTGCTGCGGGCGGTGTGGTCGTCGCTCCGGAGTCACCGGCAGCCTTTCCCATGGTCGTCCGACGTCGGCCCGGCACGCGTGGAATCTGCTCCGGACATGCCCGGAGCAGGATATATGCGGCAGATGGCGCCGGTGCGACGGATGTCGGCGGGAACGGCGGGCCACCCCTTGCGGGCCGTATCTGTCCGCAACCCCCGCTAGCGTGCGGACCATGACGAAGACCCCGGCCGCCGCCCCCGTCCTCACCCGCCAGGCCCTCAACCGCGCCACCCTCGCCCGGCAGCTCCTCCTGGAGCGGGCCCCGATGGGCGCCGGCGCGGCCGTGGCCCATCTCGTCGGGCTGCAGGCGCAGAACGTGAAGCCGCCGTACTTCGCGCTCGCCGCGCGCCTCGCGGAGTTCGACCCGATGGAGCTCTCCGGGCTGATGGCGGAGCGCGCCGCGGTCCGCGCCGTCACCATGCGGTCCACCGTGCACACCCTCACCGCCGCCGACCTCCTCACCCTGCGGCCCCTCACCCAGGCCGCCATCGACCGCGAGCTGCGGATGTTCCGGGGCGGTCTGACCGGCGTGGACCTGGACCGGCTCGCCGCGCTCGCCCGCGCGTACGTCGAGGAGGAGCCCCGCACCCTCGCCCAGATCCGCGCCGAACTGCTGCGCCACTGGCCGGACGCCGACCCGCAGTCCCTCGGCATCGCCGCCCGCGCCCGGCTTCCCCTCGTCCAGGTCACCCCGCGCGGCCTGTGGCGCCGCAGCGGGCAGGTCGCCCTCACCACCGCCGAGCACTGGCTCGGCCGCCCCCTCGCCGAAGCGCCCGCGCCCGACGACACCGTCCTGCGCTACCTCGCCGCCTTCGGGCCCGCCTCCGTCAAGGACATGCAGACCTGGGCCGGTCTGACCCGGCTCCGCGCCGCCTTCGAGCGGCTGCGCCCCGGGCTGCGCACGTTCCGCGACGAGCACGGAGTCGAGCTGTTCGACCTGCCCGACGCGCCACGGCCCGACCCCGAGACCCCGGCCCCGCCCCGTTTCCTGCCCGAGTTCGACAACCTCCTGCTGTCCCACGCCGACCGCACCCGCGTCGTGGCGCTCGCGCACAAGGACCGCACCTGGACGGGCAACCAGGCCCACTGCACCTTCCTGGTGGACGGATACCTCGCCGGGCTGTGGCGTCTGGAGGAGGCCAAGGACGGTGCCGTGACGGTCACCGTCGAGCCGTTCGGGAAGCTCACCGAGGCGCAGCGCGGGGAGGTCGCCGCCGAGGCGGAGTCGACGGCGCGGATCCTCGCGGCAGAGGCGCCTTCGTACGACATCGGGTTCGGGATCGTCGCCCCGAAGTAAGCCCGTGGTCCCGCTGGGGGCCGCCTCAGTCCGCGCGGCCCGTCAGCGCCGCCGTCACCCCGAGGCCGATCATCGTGCAGCCGCCCGCCCCGCCGATCATCGCCAGCCTGCGGTCCGACCGGGCGAACCAGGTGCGCGCCGCCGACGCCGTCAGACCCCACAGGGTCGTGTACGCGTCATTGAACCCCGCTGTGCCGGGATCCGGCAGCGGAATCAGCACAGAAGGCGCCGACCGGCCACGGTGCGCCGACCGGCCACGGTGCACCGACCGGCCACGGTGCACCGACCGGCCCCGGCCCACTCGGTCCCCCTCGGCCGCCCCGCCCCGGGGCTACGGCAGCACCCCCGCCCGCCGCGCCGCCACCACCGCCTCCCACCGCGTGTGCGCGCCGAGTTTCCGCATCGCCGACCGCAGATAGCCCTTCACCGTCTCCGGGCGCAGGCCCAGGCGTTCGGCGGCCGCCGCGTTGGTGACGCCTCCGGCCACGCAGGCAAGCACGTCCACCTCGCGCGGGGCGAGCCGCACGCCGGGGCCGGGGTCAGGGCCGGGGGAGTCGGCGGCCGCGTCCGTCAGCGTCCCGCACACCGCGAGCAGTTCCGCCCGCAGCGCGGGATCGCCGATGCGCGCGGCCAGCGCGCGCAGCGCCCCGTGCGCCTCCCGCACCCGCTCCCACGCCGCGTCCCCGGCGCCGTACCCCCGCGCGGGCATCTCGGCGGCCGCCTCCCGGGCCGCCGCCAGCATCGCGGCCGCCTCGTCCCGTACGACGAGGGCCTGTTCGAGGTCCCGGGCCGCCGCCACGGCTGCCGCGAGCGCCCGGTCGCCGAGGGGCTGCGCGGTGCGCAGGGCGCCGTACAGCAGGCCGCGGACCCGGCGGCGTACCACCAGCGGCACGGCGAGCACCGCCCGCAGGCCCTCCAGGGCGACGGCGGTGTCGTACTCGTGGCTGATCTGCCGGGACGCGCCGTAGTCCGCGACGGCGCAGGGGCGGGCCAGGGCGACCGCCTTGCCGCCGAGGCCGGTGCCCACATGGATCGCGAGGCCGTTCAGGGAGTGCGTGGCGGTGCCGCTGAGTTCGGCGATCCGTACCCGCGCGGTGCCGTCCGCGCCGGTCACGAGGCCGCCGAAGGCCACAGGAAGGCCCGTCCCGCGACGCAGCCGAAGGAGCGCGGCCCGTACGTCCGCCGCCTCGCCGCCGTCCGCAGCACCCACGCGCCCGCTCCCTCAGCTTCCGGCCCCGTGCACCTGATGTCCGCCGTGATGTCCGCCGCCCTCGCGGGACACCACCCCCGTTCGGGGGTAGTGAGACCTGCATCACGAATTACACGATGGTACGGACGAGCGGCGGTCAGCGGAATGCGAGCGGAATGCGAGGGGTGCGGATGACGGCGACCGGAGCGGGTGGCGGCACGGAGGAGTTCCGTGCGGCGCGGGACTTCCTGCTGCGTCACCGGGAGGACTACCGGGCCGCGTACGAGGGCTTCGCCTGGCCCCGGCCCGCGCACTTCAACTGGGCGATCGACTGGTTCGACGTCATCGCGGACGGCAACGACCGCACGGCGCTGCACATCGTCGAGGAGGACGGCGACGAGACGCGCCTTTCGTTCGCGGAGCTCGCGCGGCGCTCCGCGCGGGCCGCCAACTGGCTGCGCGGGCTCGGCGTCCGCGCCGGGGACCGCATCGTCGTGATGCTGGGCAACCAGGCCGAGCTGTGGGAGGTCGCGCTCGCCGCGATGAAGCTGCGGGCCGTGGTGATCCCGGCGACGCCGCTGCTCGGCGCCGCCGACCTCAGCGACCGCATCGAGCGCGGCCGGGCCCGGCACGTGGTGGTGCGGGCCGAGGACGTCGCGAAGTTCACGGACGTGCCGGGGGAGTACACCCGGATCGTGGTCGGGGACCGGGAAGGGGAGGGAGCCAAGGCCGCCGAGGGCTGGATCCCTTACGACGGCGTCGACACCGCCCCCGCCGACTTCACCCCCGACGGCGTCACCCGCGCCGACGACCCCCTGATGCTGTACTTCACCTCCGGCACCACCGCCCGGCCCAAGCTCGTCGAGCACACCCATGTGTCGTACCCCGTGGGCCACTTGGCGACGATGTACTGGATCGGCCTCAAGCCGGGCGACGTGCATCTGAACATCTCCTCGCCCGGCTGGGCCAAGCACGCCTGGTCGAACCTGTTCGCGCCGTGGAACGCGGAGGCGACCGTCTTCATCCACAACTACACGCGCTTCGACGCGGGCCGCCTCATGCGGGAGATGGACCGGGCGGGCGTCACCAGCTTCTGCGCGCCGCCCACCGTGTGGCGGATGCTCATCCAGGCCGACCTCACCCAGCTGCGGACGCCGCCGCGTGAGGTCGTCGCGGCGGGGGAGCCGCTGAACCCCGAGGTCATCGAGCAGGTGCGGCGCGACTGGGGGGTGACCATCCGGGACGGCTTCGGGCAGACCGAGACCGCCGTGCAGGTCGCCAACACCCCCGGCCAGGAACTGCGCCCCGGCTCCATGGGGCGCCCCACGCCCGGCTTCGCCGTCGAACTGCTCGACCCGGTCACCGGGGCGCCGGGCGCCGACGAGGGCGAGATCGCGCTCGACCTGTCGGCGCGCCCGGTCGGCCTGATGACGGGCTACCACGGCGACCCGGAGCGCACCGCGGAGGCCATGGCGGACGGCTACTACCGCACCGGCGACATCGGCGCGCGCGGCGCCGACGGCTATCTGACCTACGTCGGCAGGTCCGACGACGTCTTCAAGGCGTCCGACTACAAGATCTCGCCGTTCGAGCTGGAGAGCGCGCTCCTGGAGCACGAAGCGGTGGCCGAGGCGGCGGTCGTGCCCGCACCGGACCCGGTGCGCCTGGCCGTGCCGAAGGCGTACGTGGTGCTCGCCGAGGGCTATCAACCGGGGCCGGACACGGCGAAGTTGCTGTTCGAGCACTCCCGGTCGGTGCTCGCCCCGTACAAGCGGGTGCGCCGCCTGGAGTTCGGCGCGCTGCCCAAGACCGTGTCGGGCAAGATCCGCCGCATCGAGCTGCGCGAGGCGACGGCCAAGGGGTCCGGCGCCGAGTACCGCGAGGAGGACTTCCGGTGAGCACGCCGCTTTCGGGCACGCCGCTTTCGTACGCGCACGGCACCAGCAAGACCCCCCTCCTCGGCGACACCATCGGGCAGAACCTCGCCCGCGCCGTCGCCGCCTGGCCGGACCGGGACGCGCTCGTCGACGTCGCGGCAGGTGCCCGCTGGACGTACGCCGAATTCAGCGCTGCTGTCGAGGAGTTGGCGCTCGGCCTGATCGGCTCCGGGGTCGGCAAGGGCGACCGGGTCGGCATCTGGGCGGTCAGCTGCGCCGAGTGGGTGCTCGTGCAGTACGCCACCGCGCGCGTCGGCGCCATCATGGTGACCATCAACCCGGCGTACCGCGCGCACGAACTCGCCTACGTGCTCAAGCAGTCGGGCGTCTCGCTGCTCGTCGCCAGCAAGGAGCACAAGGCCAGCGACTACCGGGCGATGGTCGAGGAGGTCCGGGGCGAGTGTCCGGACCTGCGGGCCGCGCACTACATCGCCGACCCGTCGTGGGACGCGCTCCTGGCCGCGGGCCGGTCTGTCGATGTGGCCGAACTCACCGCCCGCGAGGCGGAGTTGAGCTGCGACGACCCGGTCAACATCCAGTACACCTCGGGCACCACGGGCTTCCCGAAGGGGGCCACGCTCTCCCACCACAACATCCTCAACAACGGATACTGGGTGGGGCGCACCATCGGCTACGGCGAGCAGGACCGGGTGTGCCTGCCCGTGCCCTTCTACCACTGCTTCGGCATGGTCATGGGCAACCTCGGCGCCACCTCGCATGGCGCCTGCGTCGTGATCCCGGCGCCGTCGTTCGACCCCGTGGCGACCCTGCACGCCGTCGAGCGCGAGCGCTGCACCTCCCTGTACGGCGTGCCGACGATGTTCATCGCCGAGCTGAACCTCGCCGACTTCGCCACGTACGACCTGTCGTCGCTGCGCACCGGCATCATGGCCGGGTCGCCGTGCCCCGTCGAGGTCATGAAGCGGGTCGTCGCCGAGATGCACATGGCGGAGGTGTCCATTTGTTACGGCATGACCGAGACCTCGCCCGTCTCCCTCCAGACCCGCATGGACGACGACCTGGAGCGCCGCACCGGCACGGTGGGCCGCGTCCTGCCGCACATCGAGGTGAAGGTCGTCGACCCGGTGAGCGGGGTGACGCTGCCGCGCGGGCAGTCCGGCGAGCTGTGCACGCGCGGGTACAGCGTCATGCTCGGCTACTGGCAGGAGCCGGAGCGCACCGCCGAGGTCATCGACTCCGGGCGCTGGATGCACACGGGCGACCTCGCGGTGATGCGCGAGGACGGGTACGTCCAGATCGTCGGCCGCATCAAGGACATGATCATCCGTGGCGGCGAGAACATCTACCCGCGCGAGATCGAGGAGTTCCTGTACGCCCACCCGAAGATCGCCGACGTACAGGTGGTCGGGGTGCCGGACGAGCGGTACGGAGAGGTGCCGCTGGCCTGCGTCATCCTGCGCGACCCCGAGGAGACGCTGACGCTGGAGGAGCTGCAGGGCTTCTGCGCGGGCAGGCTCGCCCACTACAAGGTCCCGGCGGGGCTGCGGCTCCTGGACAGCTTCCCGATGACGGTGTCGGGGAAGGTGCGGAAGGTGGAGCTGCGGGAGCGGTTCGGCTGAGTCCGGCACACCGGGTCAGGCGCCCGTCGCCGCCAGTTCGTCCGCCGCGCCGTTCAGGGGCTCCGGGGTGCCCGACAGGTCGATGCGGAACAGGGCCACGTCCAGCTCGTCCGCGCGGTCGCGGGCCGCGGGCGTGAAGTCGCACAGCGCGAAGCACACGCAGGTCACCGAGAGCGCCATGGCGGTCAGCCACGCGCACTCGACGTCCCGCAGCGACGTCTCCCGCACGGCGGGCTCGACCTGGGCGAGCACACCGAGCGCCGCGAGCCGCGTGCCGGACGGCGGGCGCTCCTCGTCGGGGCCCGCCTCGCGCACGTCCTCGTAGCCGAGCCAGCGCAGATAGAGGGCCGCCGTGGCCACCGCGTCCCCGGCGCTGCGGACGGGCAGGGGGCGGAAGGCGGGCCGGGGCGTGGGCGCGGTCCGTGGCAGCGGGATGTGGGACGGGGTGAGGGAGGGGTGGCCGTCCGCCCCGGTCCCGGCGGGGTCGCTGTCGTCGTGCGCCGGGGCTTCGGTGTCGGTCCCGGCAGGTCCGCTGTCGCCGCGCGCCGGAGGTTCGCCCGCCTCGTCCGACGCCACCACTATCCGCAGCACCGTCCCGCACGCGCACCCCAGCTCCGGCCGCGGCCAGTCCGCCGAGCGCCCGCAGGCCGTACACCGCACCGTCACCCAGGCGTCCGCGCCGGTCCGGTGCGTGAGCGGGACGGCGGCGCCGTGCCGGACGGGGGGTACGACGGGTTTGCCGCAGACGCAGGGGAACGCCGGAGGAGCGTAGGCCTGTTCGTGGCGGCACACCGGGCACCGCACCAGAACGCCGTCCTTCGCCATGACCCTCACCGCTGCCCGTCCGCTCCGCCGCCCGTCGGCCGCCGAAGCTGCCCATCGCCGGAGCCGCCCACCGTACGAAGCTCCCCATGGTACGGAGCTCATCGTCGTACGGAAGGTGACCGCGCCGATACGCCATTTTGAGCTCCAGGCGCGCCCTCGCGGGCCCCGCTTGTCCCGGAATCCCTTGACGGCCCTGGCGCACCCCCTTACATTGCTTCCATATAGCAGAACATAATTTCCGCAATGTGGAAAACGTCGCGAGGCGGGCCACGGCGCGGAAGCAGCACCGGAAGGCACGGCTCATCGCGGGGCGCGACGGTGACCGTGGCTTCGTCAGCCGAAGCAGGAGAACTCAATGGCTCGTATGACCGCTGCCCGCGCGGCAGTCGAGATCCTCAAGCGCGAGGGCGTCACCCACGCGTTCGGTGTGCCGGGGGCCGCGATCAACCCCTTCTACAAGGCGCTCAAGGAAGGCGGCGGCGTCGATCACACGCTCGCCCGCCACGTCGAGGGCGCCTCGCACATGGCCGAGGGGTACACCCGCACCCACCCGGGCAACATCGGTGTCTGCATCGGTACGTCGGGTCCCGCGGGCACCGACATGATCACCGGCCTCTACTCCGCGATCGGTGACTCGATCCCGATCCTGTGCATCACGGGCCAGGCGCCCACGAGCGTGATCCACAAAGAGGACTTCCAGGCCGTCGACATCGCCTCCATCGCCAAGCCGGTCACCAAGATGGCCGTCACGGTCCTGGAGGCCGCGCAGGTCCCCGGCGTCTTCCAGCAGGCCTTCCACCTGATGCGCTCCGGCCGTCCGGGCCCGGTCCTCATCGACCTGCCCATCGACGTCCAGCTCACCGAGATCGAGTTCGACCCGGAGACGTACCAGCCGCTGCCGGTCTACAAGCCCGCCGCGAGCCGCGCCCAGATCGAGAAGGCCATCGGCATGCTCGTGAACTCCGAGCGGCCGCTGATCGTCGCTGGCGGCGGCATCATCAACGCCGACGCCAGCGAACTCCTCGTGGAGTTCGCCGAACTGACGGGCACTCCGGTCATCCCCACCCTGATGGGCTGGGGCATCATCCCCGACGACCACGAGCTGAACGCCGGCATGGTCGGCCTGCAGACCTCGCACCGCTACGGCAACGCGACCTTCCTGGAGTCCGACTTCGTCCTCGGCATCGGCAACCGCTGGGCCAACCGCCACACCGGCTACAAGCTGGACGTGTACCGCGAGGGCCGGAAGTTCGTGCACGTCGACGTCGAGCCGACCCAGATCGGCAAGATCTTCGCGCCCGACTACGGCATCGCGTCCGACGCCAAGGCCGCCCTCGAACTCTTCGTCGAGGTCGCCAAGGAGCTGAAGGCCGCGGGTGAGCTGCCCGACCGGGGCGCCTGGATCGCCCGGGGCCAGGAGCACAAGTCCACGCTCCTGCGCCGCACGCACTTCGACGACATCCCGATCAAGCCGCAGCGCGTGTACGAGGAGATGAACAAGGCCTTCGGCCCCGAGACGCGGTACGTCTCCACGATCGGGCTCTCCCAGATCGCCGGCGCCCAGATGCTGCACGTCTACAAGCCGCGGCACTGGATCAACTGCGGGCAGGCGGGGCCGCTCGGGTGGACCATCCCGGCCGCGCTCGGTGTCGCCACGGCCGACCCGGACGCCCAGGTCGTCGCCCTCTCCGGCGACTACGACTTCCAGTTCATGATCGAGGAACTGGCCGTGGGCGCCCAGCACCGCATCCCCTACGTCCACGTCCTGGTGAACAACTCCTACCTCGGCCTGATCCGCCAGGCCCAGCTCGGTCTGGACATCAACTTCCAGGTCAACCTGGAGTTCGAGAACATCAACGCCCCGGAGCTCGGCGTCTACGGCGTCGACCACGTCAAGGTCGCCGAGGGGCTTGGCTGCAAGGCCATCCGCGTCACCGACCCGGCCGACCTCGGCGCCGCCTTCGAGGAGGCCAAGAAGCTGGCGCAGGAGTACCGGGTGCCGGTCGTCGTCGAGGCGATCCTGGAGCGGATCACCAACATCTCCATGAGCCGCACGGCGGACATCAGCGATGTCACCGAGTTCGAGGAGATCGCCACGGAGCCGTGGCACGCGCCGAGCTCGATCAAGACGCTCAAGGCGTAACTTTCGGACGGCTCAAGAGGAGGTCCCTGCACCGGAGTTCGGCTCTGGGGCGGGGGCCTTCTCGCTTACGCCGCCGTCTGTCAGGGCCGGGTCGGAGCCGAGCCGCGCCCGCCGCAGCGACGGGAACGCCACCGCCACCGTCACCGTGGCCCCGACACAGACGAGGCCGCCGATCGTCACCGCCGTGCCCGCGCTGGTCAGTTCGGCCAGGAAGCCGACCGCCGCGTTGCCGAGCGCGGGCGACACCGTCGCCTGGGCCATCCACAACCCGCTGACACGGCCCCGCAGTTCGTCCGGCGTGCCGTGCTGGAGCAGCGCCGAGCGCAGCGTCTCGGAGATCAGGTCGCCGAAGCCCGCGAGGGCGAGGAGCACCAGGGCCAGCGGCAGCCAGGAACTGGCGCCGAAGCCGGTGAGGGCGGCGCCCCACAGCAGGACCGCGCCGATCAGCGCGTGCCCGCCCGCGCGGGCCGTCCAGCCGCTGGTCGCCGCGCCCACCAGGGCCCCGCACGCGGGCGCCGCGTAGAGCAGGCCGACGACGGCCGCGCCGCCCCCGAACCGCTCGTCGGCCAGGGCCGGGTAGAGCGCCTGCGGCATCGTGAAGACCATCGCCGCCGCGTCGATCAGGAGCAGCCCGAGGACGAGCCGGTGCCGCCGGACGAAGCGGAACCCGTCCGCGAGCGAGCCGAACGCCTGCCGCACCCCCTTGCCGGACGCGCCGCCGCCCGCGGGCACCGGCAGCGGCCGGACGAAGAACAGCGCCGCCGTGAACACCAGGAAGCCCGCCGCGTCGACGGCGTAGCACGCGGCGAGTCCGGGGCCCGCGATCAGGGCGCCGCCCACCGCGGGGCCGATGAGGGCGGCGAGTTGGGTGGAGCCGGAGAGCAGCGCGCCCGCGGCGGCGAGGCGTCCTGTGCCCGCGAGGGCCGGGATCGCGGCCAGCATGGCGGGCCCACCGAGGCCCGCCAGCAGGCCCGTCGTGGCGGTGGCCGTGTAGATCAGCCACAACTGGGGCTCCGGGGCGAGGGCGTTGGCGGCGAGCGCGCCCGCGACGAGGGTCAGCGGAAGGCGTGTGACGATCATCAGGGCGCGGCGGTCCATCCGGTCGGCGAGGACGCCGCCGACGAGGACGCCCACGACCATGGACAGCGCGCGGGCGAGGCTGACGAGCCCGATGTGCAGGGACGAGCCGGTGAGGTCGTACACCTGCACCGCCACCGCGACCCCGGTCATCAGGGTGCCGATCAGGGCGCCGAGGAAGCCCGCGTACAGCAGCCGGAAGTCGCGGCTTTCGCGCAGCGGGCCGAGGTCCATGGCGAGCCCGGAGAGACGGGGCATCGACGGCTCCAAGTCGAGTGAGGCAAGCCTTACCCGGGCCACCTTGGCCTGCCCGATCCTTAAAGTCAACGTGTGTGAAGTTCAAGGGGGGAGGGGGCGGGCGGTTAGCCTCGGGGCATGAGCGGCACCACACGGCAGCGGCCCACCCATCGCAAGGGCCGGGCGACCCTGACCCGGCAGGGCGTCGGCGAGGCGGCTCTCGCGTTCCTGGGGCGGCACGGCTCCGCCGCCCTCACGATGCGGTCGCTCGCCGCCGAACTGGGCGTCTCCCCGCGCGCCTTGTACAACTACGTCGACGACCGCCGCGACCTGATCACGGTCGCCGCCGAGGTGTTCCAGGCGGCCTGGCGGCCACCGGCCCTGGACCCGGCCCCGGAGGCCTGGCGGGCCGACCTGCGGGCCTTCTGCGCCGACCTGCGCGCCCACTACCGCCGCCACCCCGGCATGGCCACCCTGGCCCTGAGCGAGAACATCACCCTGGCGACCCACCCGGTGATGCTCCGCAACGTGGATGCCCTGATCGGCTTCTTCGAGGCGGTCGGCCTCACCCTGGCGGACGCCTACCGCGCCTGCATGGAGACGATCCGCCTGGTCGTGGGCTTCGTGGAGTTCGACGACGGGCCCCGGGACCGCCCGCCCGCCGCTCTCGACCCGGCCGACCTCCAGGCCCACCCGCCGCCGTGGCTGCGTACGGCCGACGCCGACGGGCTGCCGCACCTCGCGCGGCTCGCGGAGCTGGCTCAGGACGACGCCGACACGCGGTTCGGGTTCTCCGTGGACGTGTTCACGGCGGGGATCGCGGCCCGCGCGGCGGACGGGCCGCGTCGTACGAAGTAGTGGACGGTCAGGGCGAGGACCAGCGGGCCCCACAGGCCGACCGGCAGGACGCAGGCCCGGAACAGGAACTCCCAGAAGCCGCTGTCGAACTCCTCGAAGGAGACACCGAGGCCGAGGGCGCCCAGCGTGAAGGGCCCGAACAGGGCCGTCGCGCCGAGGCCGCCGAGCGTCGCGGGCACCACCGCGGCCCAGCGGTTGAGCCGCCGCCCGCCGAGCCGCGGGACCCAGGCGGGCACGACCTCGCCCCAGCCCCGCACGAGCCCGAAGCTCAGCAGCGCGAGGGCCTCCGTGAGCAGACTCAGGGTGAAGATGTACGGCACCGAGATCCACAGGCTGCCGATGGACCCCGTGCCGGTGCCCATGTCGAACCCGAAGGCGAAGGGGAGCCGCCACACGCACTGGGCGAGCAGCACGAGCGGGATGGCGTGGGCGACGCGCTCGGCCCAGCGGGGGACGGGACGCTCGGTGCCGGTAGGCGTAGCCGCGCGTGTCCCAGTCCCCGTGTCCGTACCCGTGTCCGAGGCGAGGCCCCATCCCGTGTCGCTGCCCGCACCAGTGCGGATGTCGGCCTCGTGAACTGCTGTCGTCGTCATGACAGTTACTCTTCCGCCCGCGTCGGCGGAGTTCGTCAGCCCGGACGCCGGACCGTCTCCGCCGTGCGGGGGAGGGGGCCGTATACCGTGGCGGGAGGCACGTACGTACGGATCGAAGGAGTCCTGGCATGGAGACGTTGGAGACGCTCGACGGGCTCCCGGTGCGCACGTTCGCCGACCGGGGCGCGCTGGAGGAGTGGCTGGACGCGCATCACGAGGACAGCCCCGGCATCTGGCTGAAGCTGGCCAAGAAGGCGTCGGGCGTGCCCTCCGTGACGACCGACGAGGTGATCGACCTGGAGCTGTGCTTCGGGTGGATCGACGGCCAGCGGCGCCGCCACGACGACACGTACTTCCTGCAGAAGATCACCCCGCGCCGCCCGCGCGGCACCTGGTCGAAGCGGAACATCGACCGCGTGGAGGCGCTGCTCGCCGCGGGCCGGGTGCGCGAGCGCGGCCTCGCCGAGATCGCGGCGGCGAAGGCGGACGGCCGCTGGGACGCCGCGTACGACCCGCAGGCGGAGGCGAGCGTGCCCGACGACCTCGCGGCCGCGCTGGCCGCTGAGCCCCGGGCCGCCCGGACGTACGAAGGGCTCGGCAAGACGGACCGGTTCCTGGTGATCCTGCGGCTGCAGACAGCGCGGACGGAGCGCACCCGGGCCGCGCGCCTGGAACGGATGGTCGCGAAGCTGGCGGCGGGGGAGAAGGTGCGCTGAGCGCCCCCCTCTGACCGCTCCCCCCGGGAACGCCGAGGTCCCCGGAGCACGTGTGCGCTCCGGGGACCGGGAGTTGCTGCCGCCCGACGGCGTGCGACTGGCGGAACATGCATACGCGCCGCCGGGCGGAATCAGGGGGAAGCCAAGGCAGCAGGCGAGGTGCCGGGACCGCGGCGGCGCGGGCGACAGCCTCCGGGCGGCGCCTTCTCAGGTCGAAGACGTGCCGGAAGACCTTCACCACCGCACTGGCTCGCACCGAGCCGCCACGGTCCTCGTCGTCCCGCCCGCCGTGGGACCACCCCTCATCCGGGTCCACGGCGGTGCGGGCCTGCGCGCGAGGGGACCGACCTCCCGTCAAGTCCCCTGCGCAGCCTTGGGGTTCGCGAACCTCAGCTGTCGCGCAGGGCGCGGACCGCCTCCTCGACGCGCTTGCCGTAGTCGGCGTCGGCGGCGTGGAAGTGGGCGAGGTTCTTCTCGACGACGTCGTCGCGGGAGACCTGCGAGAGTCCGCCCGCGATGTTCGCCACGAGCCGGGACTTCTCGTCGGCCGACATCAGCCGGTACAGCTCGCCCGCCTGGAAGAAGTCGTCGTCCTTGGTGTGGGCCGGGGCCTCGTGCGTGCCGGTGTGGCCGTTGATCGCCAGCGGGGCCGACAGGGGCTTGCCGGTCTCGGTGGGGCCGTCGTAGGAGTTCGGCTCGTAGTTCCTGCGGTCGCGGCCGTAGGCGTTGGTGGCCATCAGGCCGTCGCGGCCGTAGTTGTCCGCGGTGCCACCGGGTACGGCCTTGGGGGCGTTCACCGCGAGCTGCGTGTGGTTGACGCCCAGGCGGTAGCGGTGCGCGTCGGCGTAGGCGAACAGGCGGCCCTGGAGCATCTTGTCGGGCGAAGGGCCGATGCCGGGCACGAAGTTGTTCGGCGAGAACGCGGACTGCTCGACCTCGGCGAAGACGTTGTCGGGGTTGCGGTCGAGGACCAGGCGGCCCACGCGCTGCAGCGGGTAGTCGCTGTGCGGCCACACCTTGGTGAGGTCGAAGGGGTTGAAGCGGTAGTTCGCCGCGTCCGCCGCCGGCATGATCTGCACGTGCAGGGTCCAGGACGGGTTCACGCCCCGCTCGATGGCCTGGAGCAGGTCCGTCTGGTGGGAGTTGGCGTCCTTGCCCGCGAGCTCGGCGCCCTGCTCGGCGGAGAGGCAGCGGATGCCCTGGTTCGTCTTGAAGTGGTACTTGACGAAGAAGGCCTCGCCCTGGGCGTTCGTCCACTGGTAGGTGTGCGAGCCGTAGCCGTTCATGTGGCGGTACGACGCCGGGATGCCGCGGTCGCCCATCAGCCAGGTGACCTGGTGCGTGGCCTCGGGGGCGTGCGCCCAGAAGTCCCAGACGTTGTCCGGCTCCTGCTTGCCCGTGAACGGGTCGCGCTTCTGCGAGTGGATGAAGTCGGGGAACTTCAGCGGGTCCTTGATGAAGAACACCGGGGTGTTGTTGCCGACGAGGTCGTAGTTGCCCTCCTCGGTGTAGAACTTCACCGCGAAGCCGCGCGGGTCGCGGACCGCGTCCGCGCCGCCGAGGCTGTCGGCCACGGTGGAGAACCGCAGGAAGGTCTCCGTGCGCTTGCCCACCGCGCCGAGGAAGTCGGCGCAGGTGTACGCGGTGACGTCGTCGGTCACCTCGAAGTAGCCGTAGGCGCCCGAGCCGCGGGCGTGCACGACGCGCTCCGGGATCCGCTCGCGGTTGAAGCGGGCGAGCTTCTCCAACAGGTGCTGGTCCTGGAGGAGCAGCGGGCCGCCGACACCGGCGGAGGCGGAGTTCTGGTTGTCGGCGACAGGAGCGCCGGACTCGGTCGTGAGCACACGCTGCGACATGGTGGTGGGTCGGCCTTCCGTGCTGTGGCTGCTGACGTGATGGGGAGCGTAAGGACCCCTGAGCTGCTACGTCAACAGTTTGTTGAAGTTGATGAGAAGGGGGAGGGTTCCGGGCCGCGGCGGCGTCTGGGCGCGACAGGACAGGTGTCAACGCCACCGCGGCCCGGAAGTCTGGGGTGCTCTACGGCCTTGTGCCGGTGCTCAGAGCTGGGCGCCGGAGAGGCACTGGGGCCGTGCTCAGAGCTGGGCGCCGGAGAGGCGCTCGACGGAGCGGAGCAGCGCGGAGTGGTCGAGGCCGCCGTCGCCCTGCGCGCGCAGGGAGGCGACGAGCTGGGCGACCACGGCGCCGACGGGCAGGGCTGCGCCGACGTTGCGGGCGGCGTCCGTGACGATGCCCATGTCCTTGTGGTGCAGGTCGATGCGGAAGCCCGGCTTGAAGTCGCGGTTCAGGAAGTTGTCCTTCTTGCGGGTCAGGACGGTCGAACCGGCGAGGCCGCCGTTCAGGACGTCCAGGGCCGCCGTCAGGTCCACGCCCGACTTCTCCAGGAAGACCACGGCCTCGGCGCACGCCTGGATGTTGACGGCGACGATCAGCTGGTTCGCGGCCTTCACCGTCTGGCCCGAGCCGTGCGGGCCGCACAGCACGATGGTCTTGCCGAGCGCTTCGAGCAGCGGCTTGGCCGCGTCGAAGTCGTCCTGCTCGCCGCCGACCATGATGGAGAGCACGGCCTCGATGGCACCGGCCTCGCCACCGGACACCGGGGCGTCCAGGACGCGGATCCCCTTGTCCTTGGCGGCCTTGGCCAGGTCGACGGAGGTCTGCGGCGTGATCGACGACATGTCGACGAGCAGCGCGCCGGACCGCGCGTTCTCCAGGATGCCGTCCGGGCCGTACGCGATGGCCTCGACCTGCGGCGACGCGGGCACCATCGTCACGATGACGTCGGCGTCCCTGACGGCCTCGGCGATCGACTTGGCGGCGGTGCCGCCCGCGGCGGTGAGGCGGTCCAGCTTGTCCTGCTCCAGGGTGAAGCCGGTGACGGAGTAACCCGCCTTGATCAGGTTCTCGGACATGGGCGATCCCATGATGCCGAGTCCGATCCAGGCGACCTTGGGAAGCGTGCTCATGAGGGAACCTCTCTTGCTCGGTGTTTCTGTGTCAGCGGTCAGGACAGCCAGCCGAACGACTCGGCGCTGGGGCGGTCGCCCGCCTTGTACTCCAGGCCGACCCACCCCTCGTAACCGGCCTTCCTGAGCTGGTCGAGGAGGCCTTCGAGGGGGAGCGAGCCGGTGCCGGGCGCACCCCGGCCGGGGTTGTCGGCGATCTGCACGTGGCCGGTCTTGGCCGCGTACTGCTCGATCACCGACGGCAGGTCCTCGCCATTCATGGAGAGGTGGTACAGGTCCATGAGGAACTTGGCGTTGCCGAGTCCCGTCGCGGCGTTCACCTTGTCGACGATCTCGATCGCCTTGGGCGCGCTCACGATGGGGCACTTGGGCGACTCGGGGGCGTTGAGCGCCTCGATCAGCAGGATCGCGCCCACGCGGTCGGCCTCACGGGCCGCCAACACCAGGTTCTCCAGGGCGAGTTCGTCCTGGACGGCCGGGTCTACCCCGTCGACGCGGTTGCCGTACAGGGCGTTCAGCGCCGTGCAGCCGAGCGCCTTGGCGAAGTCGGCCGCCACCGCGAGGTTCGCGCGGAACTTCTCGCTCTCCTCGCCCGGGATCGACAGGGCGCCGCGGTCGGGGCCCGGCAGCTGTCCGGCGTAGAAGTTCAGGCCCACCAGCTGCACGCCCGCGTCCTCGATCGCCTTCTTCAGGGCGTCGAGCTCGGACTGCTCGGGGGTGGGGGCGTCGACCCAGGGCCACCACAGCTCGACCGCGCCGAAACCGGCCTTCGCGGCCGCCGCGGGCCGCTCCAGGAGCGGGAGCTCGGTGAAGAGGATCGACAGGTTCACATTGAAGCGCTGGTCGGAGTATCCCATGGGGCTTCCGCGCTCCTTCCGTATTGCGGAAGTTCATTTCTGCTTGATGGAAGACTGCATCCGATCCGCGGAAGCTGTCAAGAGGGGCTGCCGGAAAAACGAGAGGCCGCGTTAGGTTGGCGCCGTGCGATTGAGAGTGGAGTTCACGACCGAGCCCTTCGACCTCGACGAGGCGCCGCCCCACGCCCTGGCCGCCCGCGACGTCATCCAGGGCGCCGACCTCGACGCCGTGGACGTCGGCCCCTTCGGCAACACCGCCGAGGGCGACGTCGACGCGGTCCTGACGGCCGTCGACGCGATGCTGCGCCGGTCCCTTGGCGCCGGCGCCACCCGCGTCTCGCTCCAGGTCAATGTGATCGCGGAGCCGGGCGAGCGGACCGCGCCCGGGGAGGTCGCGCGGTGACCGCCTTCGGGGACGACCCCTTCGCGACCGCCGTCAAGCCGCTGGTGGACGCCATGGGCGGGGAGATGCTGCCGCCCGGTGAGGCGGGCCCCGACGACGTGGTGCTCGCCTGGGAGGGAGAGGACGTGGTCGCGGTGCGTCTGCCGCAGCTCGCCGACTCCCTCGACCACATCCTGCTCGCCCTGGAGCGCAAGCGCGGCAAGCCCCTCGCGGAGCTCGACCGCAAGGCCAAGCAGGAGGTCGTACGGATACTCGAGGCCCGTGGCGCGTTCTCCGTGCGCCATGGCGTGGAGACCGTGGCGGGCGCCCTCGGGGTCAGCCGCTTCACCGTCTACAACTACCTGAACAGGGAAAACGCCGCGAAGGACAAGTAGTCACCCGTCGCGGGGCGACCCAGTCGTCACGCTGCGCGGCCAAGCCGTCACCCGGATCGCGGGGTGACGGCTTCTTTGTTCAAATGATTTCAACAAACTGTTGACGGGATGTTGTTGAAGGTCTTAGCTGTTCCGCAGCCCGTCCAGCACATGGCCACGGAGGCACCCCGTGACTTCCCGTACGACACCGGGCCTGGCCCGGTTCAACGCCCTGCCGGAGCCGGCGGCCACCGCCGAGCTCCACGAGGCCTGCGCCTCCTCGGCCTGGGGGAGCGAGTTGCTCGCCCAGCGCCCCTTCACCACCGCCGACGCCCTCTACGCGGCCAGCGACGCCGTCATGGCCGAGCTGACCGCCGACGACCTGGCCGAGGCGATGGCGGGGCACCCGCCCATCGGGCGCCCCAAGCCGGGAGACCCGACCTCGTCCCGCGAGCAGGCGGGCATGGCCGGGGCGTCCGCGGAGCTCAAGGCCGAGATGCTCGAACTCAACCTGGCCTACCAGGACAAGTTCGGCCACGTCTTCCTCATCTGCGCCACCGGCAGGACCGGCGAGCAGATGCGGGACGCGGTCAGGGACCGGATCGGCAACTCGCCCGAGCAGGAGCGGGAGATCGTCCGCACCGAACTCGGCAAGATCAACCGCATCCGCCTGGCCCGCATCCTGGAAGAAGAGAGCGCATGAGCACCGACACCACCGCATCCGTGTCCACGCACATCCTGGACACCAGCGTCGGCCGCCCCGCCGAGGGCGTCGCCGTCACGCTCGCCGCCCGCAGCGGCGACGGCGCGGACTTCACCCCGCTCGGCGGCTCGGCCACCGACGCGGACGGGCGCTGCAAGGACCTTCCGGCGCTGCCGGAGGGCACCACCCATGTACGTCTCGACTTCGCGGTCGAGGCGTACTTCCTGAAGCTGCAGGACAAGAAGGCCGAGGCGCAGCAGGACGCCCCCGCGAATCGGGACAGCGGTGCGAGCGGTGTGTTCTTCCCCGAGGTGGCGATCACGTTCGCCGTCGTGCCGGGCGAGCACTACCACGTACCGCTGCTGCTCAACCCGTTCGGCTACTCCGTTTACCGAGGGAGCTAGCAGACATGAACAACGATTCCCGCCGGGCACGTCCGGTGGTCCTGGGGCAGAACCAGTACGGCAAGGCCGAGAACCGCGTCGTCAAGATCACGCGCGACGGCGACACGCACCACATCAAGGACCTCAACGTCTCCGTCGCCCTCTCCGGCGACCTGGACGACGTGCACTACAGCGGCTCGAACGCCAACTGCCTGCCGACGGACACCACGAAGAACACCTGCTTCGCGTTCGCCAAGGAACACGGCATCGAGTCCGCCGAGCAGTACGGCATCCACCTCGCACGGCACTTCGTGGACAGCCAGCCCTCCATCCACCGAGCGCGCATCCGCATCGAGGAGTACGCCTGGGAGCGCATCACCGCCTCCGACGGCAACTCGCAGTTCATCGGCGCCGACGAGGTCAAGCACTCCTTCGTGCGCAAGGGCCAGGAGACGCGGGTCGCCCAGATCACCTACGACGGCCAGAACTTCGAGGTCCTGAGCGGTCTGAAGGACCTGACCGTGATGAACTCCACGAACTCCGAGTTCTGGGGCTACATCAAGGACAAGTACACGACGCTCAAGGAGGACTACGACCGCATCCTGGCGACGTCCCTCTCGACGTGGTGGCGGCACAACTGGACCAGTGACGAGCAGCGCATGCCGAACTGGGAGAAGTCCTACGAGCAGGCCAAGAAGCACATCCTGCAGGCCTTCGTGGAGACCTACTCCCTCTCGCTCCAGCAGACGCTGTACCAAATGGGCACGCGGGTCCTGAACAACCGCGGCGAGATCGACGAGATCCGCTTCTCCGCGCCCAACAAGCACCACTTCCGCCAGGACCTGTCCTTCTGCGGCCTGGAGAACGAGGCCAAGGACGGCGCGGTCTACTACGCCGCCGACCGCCCCTACGGCCTCATCGAGGCCACCATCCTGCGCGAAGGCACCGAGGCGAGGATCCCGGTCGACATGACCAACCTCTGACGCGGGACGCGCGCCCCGGCACCTGACGCCGGGGCGCGCCACACCGGAGGGAACGAAAGGCATGGCACAGCCCGCAATACCGGACGGTGAGTCAACTCCCGTCTGTCGTCCGGGGGACGAGAGCCCCCAGGGGGACGCGTGTCACCCCGTGGACGAGAAGCTCACGCCCTCGCGGCTCGTCCCCGCCGCGCTCCAGCACATCGCCGCCATGTACGCGGGCGTCGTCACCCCTCCGCTCATCATCGGCCAGGCCGTGGGCCTCGACACCGCGGCCCAGACCCGGCTCATCGCGGCGAGCCTGCTCATCGCCGGGCTCGCCACCCTGCTCCAGACCCTCGGCGTCAAAGGGGTCGTGGGCAACCGCCTGCCGTTCGTGAACGCCGCGTCATCGGCGGGCATCGCACCGATCCTCGCCATCGCCGAGAACAGCGCGACGGGACACCAACTCCCCGCGATCTACGGCGCGGTGATGGTCGCGGGCGTCTTCTGCCTGGCCGTCGGACCCTTCTTCGGCCGGCTCCTGCGCTTCTTCCCGCCACTCGTCACCGGTGTCGTCATCACGCTCATCGGCGTGACGCTGATGCCCGTGCCCGTCACCTGGGCGCAGGGTGGCGACAAGGAAGCCGCCGACTTCGGCGACATGCGCTTCCTCGCGCTCGCCGCCTTCACGCTCGTGGTGATCCTGCTCTTCCAGCGCTTCGCCCGCGGCTTCCTCAAGCAAGTCGCCCTGCTCATGGGCCTGTTCATCGGCACGCTCGCCGCGATCCCGTTCGGGATGGCCGACTTCGCCGCCCTGAGGTCCGCGCCCGTCGCCGCCGTGCCCGAGCCGTTCGCGTTCGGCGCCCCCGAGTTCCAGCCCGCCGCGATCCTGTCCCTGTGCATCGTGATGCTCGTCCTGATGACCGAGTCCAGCGCGGGCATGCTCGCCCTCGGCGAGATCTGCGAGCGCAGGACGGACGGCAGGACCATCACGCGCGGCCTGCGCACCGACGGCATCGCCACCCTCATGGGACCGGTCTTCGGCGGCTTCCCGACCTCCGCCTTCGCGCAGAACGTCGGCGTCGTCTCCCTGACCCGGGTCCGCAGCCGCTACGTCGTCGCCGTCGCGGGCGGGGCGCTCATCGTGCTCGGCGCCTTCCCCGCGCTCGGCGCGGTCGTCAGCCTCGTACCGATGCCGGTGCTCGGCGGCGCGGGCATCGTCCTCTTCGGCTCCATCGCGGTCAGCGGCATCCGTACGCTCTCCGAGGCGGGCCTCGACGACAGCTCCAACATCATCCTGGTGGCCGTGTCGCTCGGGGCGGGCATCATCCCGCTCGCCGCGCCCGCCTTCTACGCGGACTTCCCCGCGTGGGCCCAGACCGTGCTCGGCTCCGGCATCAGCGCGGGCGCGCTCACCGCGGTCTCGCTCAACCTGTTCTTCCACCACCTCGGCACCCGTGGCAGCGCGCAGAACGCGGCCCCGGCACTCAAATCTTCCTAGGGTCATGCCGTGCCCAGCATCTCGCCACTCACCCCTGAAGGAAGCACCATGGCAGCATCGGCAAACCCCGGCGGCGCCACCGCGCGCATCGTCATCGAGAACTGCGCCATCGCCACCGTCGACGCCGACGACACCGAGTACGCCTCGGGGTACGTGGTCGTCGCGGGCAACACGATCGAGTCGATCGGCGCCGGGAAGGCCCCCGAGGGCCTGGAGAACGTCGTACGCCGCGTCGACGGCACCGGCCACCTGGCCACGCCCGGCCTGGTCAACACGCACCACCACTTCTACCAGTGGATCACCCGGGGCCTCGCCACCGACCACAACCTGTTCAACTGGCTGGTGGCGCTGTACCCGACGTGGGCGCGCATCGACGAGGACATGGTGCGCGCCGCCGCGCAGGGCTCCCTCGGCATGATGGCCCGCGGCGGCGTCACCACCGCCATGGACCACCACTACGTCTACCCCAAGGGCTCCGGCGACCTGTCCGGCGCCATCATCGGGGCGGCCCGCGAGATGGGCGTGCGCTTCACCCTGGCGCGCGGCTCCATGGACCGCAGCGAGAAGGACGGCGGCCTGCCGCCGGACTTCGCCGTCGAGACCCTCGAAGGCGCGCTCGCCGCCACTGAGGAGACCGTGCACAAGCACCACGACGCCTCCTTCGGCGCCATGACGCAGGTGGCCGTCGCCCCCTGCTCGCCCTTCTCCGTCTCCACCGAACTCATGAAGCAGGGCGCCGAGTTGGCGCGCCGCCTCGGCGTACGGCTGCACACCCACGGCAGCGAGACGGTCGAGGAGGAGAAGTTCTGCCACGAGCTGTTCGGCCTCGGCCCGACCGACTACTTCGCGTCCACCGGCTGGCTCGGTGAGGACGTGTGGATGGCGCACTGCGTCCACATGAACGACTCCGACATCGAGGCGTTCGCGCGCACCGGCACCGGCGTCGCCCACTGCCCGTCCTCCAACGCCCGGCTCGCTGCCGGCATCGCCCGCGTCCCCGACATGCTCGCCGCGGGCGTCCCCGTCGGCCTCGGCGTGGACGGCACCGCGTCCAACGAGTCCGGCGAGCTGCACACCGAGCTGCGCAACGCGCTCCTCATCAACCGCCTGGGCGCCCACAAGGAAGCCGCCCTGAATGCCCGTCAGGCCCTGCGCCTCGGGACGTACGGCGGTGCCCAGGTCCTCGGCCGGGCGAGCCAGATCGGCTCCCTGGAGGCGGGCAAGCTCGCCGACCTGGTCCTCTGGAAGATCGACGGCATCGGGCACTCCTCGATCGCCGACCCGGTCACCGCCATCGTCTTCGGCGCGGCCGCGCCGGTGACCCTTTCCCTGGTCAATGGCGAGCCGGTCGTCGAGGACGGCCGCCTGCTGCACGTCGACGAGGACGCCATCGCCCGCACCGCGCGGGACGAGGCGCAGCGACTCGCGCGCATCGCCGCGGGGAGCTGACCCCTGGATCTCCGGTCGGGGGGGACGGCCCCCGACCGGACTCGAGCAGCCGAGCGGGCTGCTCGAGTGCCGCCCCGGAACGTGGCCCAAAGCTTCACGTCGCCGGGGCGGTCAGCACTACCTGGGCGCTTCAACAACCACATATCGAGCAAGTCCTTGCATCACGCACCACCTCCCAGAAGCGCGTGCCGGTCCGCAGCCGGCACAGGAAAACAACCGGAGGAGCCGCAGTGGCGTCCAAGCCCAGGTTCACCAAGCAAGGCACCACCCCACAGCCCGAAGGGACCCCACATCCCGAGGGCACACCACAGACGGAGGGGCGACCGCACCCCGTCGACGAGAAGCTCCCCGCCCTGAAGATGGCCACCACCGGCCTCCAGCACGTCGCCGCCATGTACGCGGGCGTCGTCGCGCCGCCCCTCATCGTGGGCGCAGCCGTCGGCCTGTCGGCGAAGGAACTCACCTTCCTCACCGGCGCCTGTCTGTTCACCGCCGGTCTCGCGACCTTCCTGCAGACGCTCGGCATCTGGAACATCGGCGCCCGGCTGCCCTTCGTCAACGGCGTCACCTTCGCCGGTGTCGCGCCCATGCTCGCCGTCGTCGACTCCACCAAGGACAAGGACGACGCGCTGCCGATCATCTTCGGCGCGGTGATCGTGGCGGGCCTGCTGGGCTTCGTCGCGGCGCCGTTCTTCTCCAAGATGGTCCGCTTCTTCCCGCCCGTGGTGACCGGCACGGTCATCACCCTCATCGGCATCTCGCTGATGCCGGTGGCCTTCGGCTGGATGCAGGGCCCGAACCCGGCGGCCGACGACTACGGCTCGACCAAGTACCTCTCGCTCGCGGGCATCACGCTCGTGATCGTGCTGCTCCTGCGCCGCTTCACGCGCGGCTTCGTGAAGCAGATCGCGGTGCTGCTCGGCCTCGTGATCGGCACGCTCGTCGCGATCCCCTTCGACGTCACGGACTTCGGCCCCGTCGCCGACGCGGACGTGGTCGGCTTCCCGACGCCGTTCCACTTCGGCGCCCCGCAGTTCGCCGCCGCCGCGATCGTCTCGCTCTGTGTCGTCATGGTCGTCTCCATGACCGAGTCGACGGCCGACATGCTCGCCCTCGGTGAGATCGTGGACCGCCCCGCCGACGAGAAGACGATCGCCGCGGGCCTGCGCGCCGACACCCTCGGCTCCGCCGTGAGCCCGCTCTTCAACGGCTTCATGTGCAGCGCCTTCGCGCAGAACATCGGCCTCGTCGCGATGACGAAGATCCGCAGCCGGTACGTCGTCGCGACCGGCGGCGGCTTCCTGGTCCTGATGGGCCTGTGCCCGATGGCCGCCTCGCTCATCGCGGTCGTGCCGCGCCCGGTGCTCGGCGGCGCGGGCGTCGTCCTGTTCGGCTCGGTGGCCGCGAGCGGCATCCAGACCCTCGTCAAGGCGGGCCTGGACAAGGACAACAACGTCCTGATCGTCGCCGTCTCCCTCGCGGTGGGCCTGATCCCCATCTCCGCGCCGGAGTTCTACCACGCGTTCCCGGAGACCGCGAAGATCATCCTGGACTCCGGCATCTCCACCGGCTGCGTCGCCGCGGTCGTCCTGAACCTGCTGTTCAACCACACCGGCAGGGGCGGCGACGACGACGAGGTCACGGCGCCGATGGAGCCCGGCGGGGAGATCGCCGAACAGCGCACCTCTTCCGCACCCGCGGGGTCTTCCGCCGCCGGGGCGCACTGACGCGAGCCGCGGCGCCGGGCGGGGCGGGCGGGGCACCCCCCGATGCCCCGCCCGCGCCGGGTGCCGGCTAACCGCCGATGTGGAAGGAGTCCCCGTAGACCTTCCAGTCCAGCGGCGGGTCCAGGTTGAGGTTCTTCTTGTTGAGGAACACGCGCTGCGCGGTGTCCACGCGGCTGGTGTCCTCGTGGGCCGCCTCCTGCTTCATCGCCCAGACGCGGGCGTCGAGGAAGGCGTGCAGGTACGTGACCTCGTCGCCGCCCTGCGCCGGGGGCTTGGCCTTGGTGAGGGCGCGCTTGCGTATGTTGCTGAAGCTGGTGTTGTCGCCGCCGTCGCCGTGCATGACGATCGCGTCGTAGTAGGCGAACTGCCCGAGCGTGCCGATGCCGTCGGCCTTGCCCCGCTTGACCGCGGGGTTGAAGTACACGCGGTCGCGCTCGTCGTTCTGGGCCTTCTGGAACGCCGAGTCCCGCGCGGCCTTCTTCCAGTCCTTGGTGAAGTTCGGGTCCAGGCCCTCGTGCGAGTCGCTGCCGTCGACCTCGCGCAGCGCGGGCAGGTACTTCGCCAGGACGTTGCCGGGCTTGCGCTGGGTGTACAGCTCGACGAGGTCGAGCATGTCGCCGGTGCCGGAACAGAAGCCGATGATGCCCGCCGTGTAGCCGCGGCCGTCGTCGATGTCCTCGATGTAGCCGTACTGCGCCTTCCAGTCGAGCGAGGAGTTCTCCGCGCTGGAGACCAGCTTCATCGCGATCTCCTTCTTCGCCGGGTCGTCGAGCCCGGCGGCGGAGACCGAGGGGGCGGCGCTCGCGGGTGCCGGGTCCTGCGCGGCGCCCGCGGTCTGTGTCAGGGCCAGGGAACCGGCGACCAGGGTGGCGCCGACCAGGCCGATCACGGCACGTCGCGTGGTGCGCCCGTGGGGGGAGCGGTGAGCGTGCAACGGGTCCTCCAGGTGGGGGAGTTCAGCGTTCCGCTGTTCTGTTAGGAAGGTTTCCTACCAGAGTTTGAGGGTGACGTATACCCGTCAAACGAGAGTCGTCGGATGTGTACCGCTCAACTACCTCACGGGCCGCGCGACATCGCCCAGACATGGCCGGACATCGACCTAGTCGCTGCTCACGCTGGTCCGTACTATCCCATCACCCTCAGCCTCCGCTCATCGCCCGCGGGCCGCTCGTGGCCCCCGTGCGAGGGCTGAGTCAGTTCCTCCCAGCACCGCTACATCCCCCACCTCACGGTGAACCGCGCCCTGCGCGCGTCGCGCCGTGGGCCGAAGCAAGAATTGGGAGAACCATGTCCGTTGCACTGCTCGCCGGGGGCGCCTTGGCCGCCCTGATCGGCGCGGGTCTGCCCGCGCAGGATCCGACGGGTATCACCGACCCGCCGCCGGACAAGATCGTGATCGACGTCGCGACCGTGAATGGTTCGGGTTGCCCGAGAGGGACGGCCGCCGTCGCCGTCTCCGAGGACAACACCGCCTTCACCGTCACCTACAGCGACTACCTCGCCCAAGCGGGCGGCAACTCCGCCCCCACGGCGTTCCGCAAGAACTGCCAGCTCAGCCTGGTCGTTCACGTCCCCCACGGCTTCACCTACGCGATCGCGAGCGCCGACTACCGCGGCTTCGCGTCACTGGAGAGGGGTGCCAAGGGCACCGAGAAGGCGTCGTACTACTTCCAGGGCTCCCCGGACACGGGAACCAAGTCGCACTCCTTCAACGGCCCGGTCGCCGACAACTGGCAGGCCACCGACGAGACCGAGGTCACCCAGCTGGTCTGGGCGCCCTGCGGCAAACAGCGCAACTTCAACATCAACACCGAGCTGCGCGTCGACCTCGGCACCTCGGACCGCACCAAGACCAGCTTCATGACGATGGACTCCACCGACGGGGACATCAGCACCATCTACCGCGTGAAGTGGAAGGAGTGCCCCTGATCGTGCCCGGGTGAGGCACTGACCAGTTCCTGGTGAGGGTGCCGCGCCCGCGGCGGAATCCTGCTTCCGTCCGTCGTGGGCGCGGCGACTCCCCGCCGTCGTGAGCCGCGGGGCCGCGTCAGTCGGCCCTGTCGAGCGCGGCGCGCACCTGCTTCGCGATCGCGTACGTGTCCCCGGTGGGGCGGACCGCGAGCCGGCCCGGCTGCCGGGTCCAGCGGTCCTCCAGGTCGAACCAGTCGATGTCCTGGGGCGTGCGGCCCTCGTCGAGTGCGGCGCGCAGCTCGCCGAAGTACGTCTTCCAGCGCAGCCGGTACAACCCGCCGACCAGGCCCGCCCACTCCCGGTTGGCGTAGTCCTTCAGGCCCGCGTCGGCCCCGGCGCGGGTTCCCCACACGGTGAGCAGCGACAGCTGGTCGTAGGCGAGCCGGTCCCGCTCGCGGGCGTCGGCGCCCCAAGCCCGGGCGTCGGCGAGCGCACGGCCGAGCAGGTGCCGGGCGTCGGTGGCGACCAGGCGGTCGAGGAGGTCGATCAGGCCGAGCCAGGTGCGGGTCAGCTTCTCGAAGCGGGCCGTGTCCCGCCGGTCGTACGCGTCCTTGACGCGCGGGAGCAGCACCCGGCTGCGGTTGGACAGGGCCTGCCGGGCCACGTCGAGCAGATCCCGGCGGTACGCGGACGACCCACGCAACTCCCGTCGCACGGCGAGCAGTTCATCGAGCGCGGGCTCGAACTCGGCCGCCTCGTACCGCAGCGCCTTGGGCGACCAGGAGGCCGCCGACGTCACCGTGAGACCGGGGCGCGCGCCGAACAGGCCGTCGGCGCCCTCGGCCCACGTGTCGGCGCGCGTGGTGCCGTAGGCGGTGCGGCGCAGCACGTCCCAGGCGGCCCGCGCGTGCGGATCGGCCGCTCCGTAGCGGGCCACCGACCAGGTGTCGAACCACGCCTTGAGGTCCAAGTCGCCATCCAGCCAAGGCAGTTCGGAGAACAGGGCGAACGCCGCCGGGTTGTTGTCGGCCGCCTCCGGCATCAGCGCGATGCCGCGCAGGGTGCTGCCGTCCTTGGTGCGCCACTTCTCGTAGAGCTCCGCCCAGTCCGGCGTGTTCGCGCCGAGGACCGTGTGCCCGCCGAAGTTCCAGATCGAGCCGAAGGTGTACGGGGTGGAGCCCCAGTCGGACTCGCGGTCGGTGACGGTCGGGAATCGGTCGCTGAGCCCGTCGACGACGAGCATGCGGGACTTGTCGACGGCGTCCGTGATCTCCTTCGACGGGTTGTGCTGCCAGCCCAGGATCACCCAGAGGGCGTCCGGGTGGGCTTTCCGCAGCGCCTTCTCGACGCTCTTGGCGGCCTCGCCGACCGGCACGTCACCGGGCTTGCCGCCCTCGTGCAGCAGATCCATCTTGTACATCGTCGACGGGCCGAAAAGATCGTCCTGCACCCGGTAGAACGCGGCGGCCACGCGCGCGAACGCGTCGGTGCGCGGGTCCAGCCAGTCCGGCCGCGCGAACCCCACCCAGTCGCCCTGCGGCACCGTCCGCGCCCCCGGGTTGCGGTCGGCGAACCCGGGCGGGACGGTGCCGAAGTAGCCGGGGAGCACGGGCGTCATGCCAAGCTCACGGGCCCGGTCGGCGATGCGGCGGCCGAGGCGGGCGCGCTTGGTGAGCAACTGCCCGGACACGGGGTGCGGGAAGGACGACATGTTCTGCAGCAGCCACCACGGCTGGTGCGCGGGGCCCGGTATCCAGGCCCGCAGCTCCTCGTCGTCGTACCCGAACTCCTGAAACGTCCGGTGATAGACCGCGTCCGCCCCGGCGTACACCAGGACTTCGTTGTAGCCGTGCAGGGCGAGTACGTCGAGTTCGTGCTCCCAGTAGGTCCAGTCGGCGTAGGCGTTCACATAGCCGTCGTTGGTGTCGTTGAGCACGAAGCGGTGCGGGACGTCGGCGCGCCGGGTGACGGGGGCGGCAGGGGCGGGGAGCGTCGCGGGCAGGTCGAGCTGGCCGCCCGCCCAGGTGATCGAGGCGTGCGCGGTGTGCTGCAAGTAGTGGCGCAGGCCGGTGAGTTGGACGCCCGCAGTGGGTCCCGACACGACGATGTGACCGCGCTTTCCGGACACCCGGAAGACATCGTCGTCGCTCGGCACCGTCTTGAACGCGATCTGCTCCCAGTGGTCGGGCAGCAGCCGCCGCGCGGCCGCGGTGGCCGCCGCGGCGGGTCCGGTCCCGGTGCGCGTACGGACCGACGTGCCGGGCGCCGGGCCGCCCGCTCCGCCCCGGGACGAGTCGGGCGAACAGGCCACGGCCGCACCGGCCGTGCCGGCGAACGCGGTCAGGACGGTACGGCGGCGGGGCGGATGCGGCATGCGGGGCTCCGTGGGTCGGGGCGGGCGGCGAGTACCGAGGTGACTCTTGCCCGGCCCCGCACCCTTGCGTAACCCTCGGGCCGTAGCTTTCGCTCAGGCTGCGGGCTGCGTTCGCCGGAAGTAGTCGTTGCCGCTGCCGTCCGGCCAGGCGAAGGTCAGCTGCCCGCCGCTGAGCCGGGCCGTTCCCGCCGCCGACTCGCCCATGCAGGTCGCCCGGATCACCATCGCCGATGTGATGGTGCCGGGGCAGGACTTGCCGCCGGACGTCATGCTCATCGAGGTGCCGTTGACGGTGAGGACGATCAGCCGCCCGCCGGTGCCGCGCCGCACGTGGTACCAGGTGCCCTGCACGGACTGCGGCCCGGCGGCGTCGGGGCGCGCGGTCTTCTTCGGGGGGACGGCGGGGGCGCTCGCGCGGGGCCGGGTGGGGGTGGCCGCGGCGGTGGGGGTGGCGGGGCGCGTCGGCGTGGGGGTCGCCTTCTTCGTACGGGCCGGGGTGGGCGACGCGGTCTGCTCGGCGCCGTCCTTCGCGCCGCCCCTGCCGGGGGTCTTCTCCGCCGGTTCCACGGACGCCGTCGAACCCGACGAGCCCTTGTCCCTCTTCTTGCCGTCACCCCCGCATCCGGTCAGCGCGAGGGAGAGCGCGGCGGCGACGCAGGTGGCAACGGCAGGTATTCGGCGCACGGAGAAGTCCTGAATTCCGGTTCTGGTGGGGGGACTCGGAGGAGCCTGCCACACGCCTGATCGCCAGATCCAGGGCCGCGAAACATGTTCCCGGGATTAGTTCGGCTGCACCCCGGACCACCTCGATTCATCGGATCAGCAGGCACCGTACGTCCCAAACTGGCCCCCAGGAAGGTCTCGTTCCTCCCATTGACATCGGATGTATCTGCTCCTACGTTCCGCAGCGTTCCGACAACGAACAGGAGCCCGCACATGCGTCGAAGAGTCCCCACGCTCGCCCTGCTCCTCACCGCGACCCTCGCCGCCACGGCCCTCCCGACGGCCGCCGCCGCACCCGCGCGCCCCGCACCCGCCCCGCCGGGTCCAGCCGGTCCCGCCGAGGGCCCCGGAACCGACCACGCCACGGACGACCCCTTCACCGCCGACCGCACCAACTGGTTCCGCCAGGACCGCTTCGGCATGTTCATCCACTTCGGCGCGTACTCGAACCTGGAGGGCGAGTACCAGCGACCCGACGGCACGGTCTGCCGCAACGCCGAGTGGATCCAGCGCCAGTGCAAGATCCCCAAGGACGCCTACGAGAAGCAGGCCAAGGCCTTCGACCCCGCGGAATTCGACGCGAAGGCGGTGGTGAAGGCGGCCAAGGACACGGGGATGAAGTACATCGTCATCACGTCCAAGCACCACGAGGGCTACGCGATGTGGCCGACGAAGGTCAACTCCTGGAACCTGCGCGACCATTCGTCGTTCGACAAGAGGCGCGACATCCTCGCGGAGCTGAAGAAGGCATCCGACGAGGCGGGCATCAAGCTCGGCTTCTACTACTCGATCTGGGACTGGCACGACCCGGACTTCCCCGACCCGGCGGCCTTCCCGAAGTACGAGAAGCGCATGTACGCCCAGCTCAAGGAGCTGGTCGACACCTATGACCCGGCGCTGCTGTGGTTCGACGGCGAGTGGGACACCGAGGACCCGCACAACCCGTGGACCGCGAGGGACGGCGAGCGCCTGGAGTCCTACCTGCGGGGCCTGAACCCCGACCTCGTCATCAACAACCGGGTCGGCAAGCGCCGCGTCACGGACGGCGACTACGGCACCCCCGAGCAGGAGATCCCCGACGCCCCGGTGGACGGCCAGCTGTGGGAGTCCTGCATGACGCTCAACGACAACTGGGGCTTCGCCCGCTACGACCAGAACTGGAAGTCGGGCACGACCCTCGTCCACAACCTGCTCGCCACCACGTCCCGCAGCGGCAACTACCTCCTGAACGTCGGCCCCGACGCACGCGGCCGCATCCCGGGGCCCTCCGTCGACCGCCTCAAGGAGATGGGCACCTGGCTGCGCACGGCGGGCCAGGGCGAGGCGGTCTACGGGGCGCGTTACGGCGGCCTGGTCGAGGAGCCGCAGTGGGGCGCGGTGAGCCGCAAGGGCAACAAGCTGTACGCGGCCGTCACGCGCTGGCCCGGGGCGGGCAAGCCCCTGCACCTCACCGCGCGCGCCGACTTCCGCGTCAAGTCGGCCCGGGTGCTAGGCAGTTCGCAGCGAGTCACCGTCACCAAGGCGGGCGACGGCTACGACCTGACGCCCTCCGGCGACGCCACGAACCCGACGGCCACCGTCATCGAGCTGACCGTGGATCCCGGCCGTGCGGCCCGCCCCGGCAAGGGCACGGGCCTCAAGCAGGAGATCTTCGACAACGCGGATCTTTCCGGCGCCCCGAAGGTGACCCGCACCGACCCCACGGTCAACCACGCCTGGAAGTTCGGGGGTTCACCGGACGCGTCGATCTCCTCGGACCGCTTCGGCATCCGCTGGACGGGTTCGATCGAGCCGCGCCGCACGGAGACGTACACGCTGACGACGGTCTCCGACGACGTGGTGCGGGTCTGGATCGACGGCAGGCTCGTCATCGACTCCTGGAACCCGCACGAGCCGAAGGTCGACAAGGCGCAGGTGCCGCTGACGGCGGGCAAGCGCCACAGCATCCGCGTCGACTACGCGGAGAACACCGGTGAGGCGCACATGAAGCTGCTGTGGTCGAGCCCTAACCAGCCGCAGCAGATCGTGCCGTCGACGCAACTGCGTACTCGGTGAAGCTGCCGAGGGCGGCGAAGCCGAGCCTCCGGTAGACCGGCTCGCCCTCGGGCGAGGCCTGGAGGACCGCCGTGGTGGCACCGGCGTCGCGGGCCGCGTGCAGCGCGGCCAGCGTGATCGCGCCGCCGTGGCCGCGGCGGCGGTCGGCGGCGAGCGTCGAGATGTTGTAGATCCCGGCGACGCCCGCGTGCAGGAACGCCTCGGCCGTGCACACGGGCCGCCCGTCCGCGTACCCGACGAGGTAGCAGGCCGGGCAGTCGGCGGCGAGGGCGGCGTCGGCGACGGCGGCGTAGAACGCGCGGACCGTGGCGGCGGGCGGATCCCAGTTCGCGGCGAGGATCGCGGCGTACGCGGCGAGTTCTTCGGCCGTCGTCACGGGCCGGATCTCCAGGCCGACGGATCGCGCGGGCGCGGGGGCGGCGTCGAGGTCGAGCCACATGCCGGTCTCGGTCCCGGCCGCGTCGAGCCCGGCCGCCGCGAGCCGGTCGCCGAGGTCGCCGGGCGTGGACGCCGGGCCGACCCACCAGGAGAAGGTGCGCCCGGTGGCGGCGAGACGCCCGACCGTCGCGGCGATGCGGGCGTCCGCCGTCTCCGGGGTGAACCGCGCGGCGGCGACGATGTTGAAGGTGTCGTCGTCGATGCCGCTGTCCGCGACGAACAGGTCGTCGGTCTCGGTGACGGTGGCGCCGGGCAGGTGCCGGTGCAGATGGCCGGCGTGCGCGGCGAGGTTCGCCTCCATGGCGGCGAGCAGGTCGGTCACAGCCGCTCCAGGGTGTCGTCGACGGTGGCGACGAGGACATCGCGGTCGTCCTGTACGCGGCCGAGGACACGCAGGCCGTAGTACGTGCTCTGGACGAGCCGGGCCACGGCGCGGGCGTCCCGGTCCGCCGGGATCTCGCCCGCGTCCTGGCCCTCCTGGACGACCGCGCGCACCTCGTCCTCGACCCGGGTGAAGTTGCGCCGCACGACCCGCTTGACGTCCGCGTCGAGCCCCGCAAGCTCGATGGCCGCGTTGATGGCGAAGCAGCCGCGCCCGTCGTCGGCGTCGAGGTCGCTGTCGACGGAAGTCAGCATCATCGCGCGCAGCCGGTCCTTGGCGGTGCCGGGACCCTGGAGCCGCTCGATCTGCGCGCCGGTGACCGTCTCGTAGTAGCGGTCGAGGGCGCGCAGATACAGCTCGCGCTTGCCGCCGAAGGTGTTGTAGAGGCTGGACGGGCCGAGGCCCGTGCTGTCGCACAGGTCGCGCGTGGACGTGCCCTCGTACCCGTGGCGCCAGAAGGTCTCCATGGCGGCGGTGATGACGCGGTCCTCGTCGAACTGTCGTGGCCTGGCCATGGGCCGGAGCCTACCGGTTTTGGAATACCTTTTCAAAACTGGCGGGGTCGGCGGCGGGGGTGGTGGCAGCCGAAGGCGTCCGGCCCTGCCCGCCCCGCGCCGCCGTAGCCCGCTCGAGGCGTCCCGCCCACAGCGCCCCCGCGCACCCGAGCACCGCGAGCCCCGCCCCCACCCAGGCCACCGACGTGTACCCGTACCCGGCGTCGATGGTGAGCCCGCCGAGCATCGGGGCGAGGGTGTTGCCGACGTTGAACGCGGCCGTGTTGGTCGCGCCGACGAGGGTGGGCGCGTCGGGGGCGAGGGTGAACACCCGTGACTGGAGGGGCGGGTTGGTGACGTACCCCGCCATGCCGAGCAGGAAGATGAGCACGAGGACGACGGCGATGGCGGTGTCCGCCGTGAGCGCGAGGGCCGCCGAGATCACGGCGAGCCCGCCGAGTCCCCACCCGAGCGTGCCGACGGCGTGCGCCTGCGCGGTGCGGCTGCCGATGAGCAGGCCGAGCATGCCGCCCGCCCCGAACAGCGCGAGCACGGCGGGCACCCAGCCCTCGCCGAGGCCGCTCTCGTCGGTGAGGAGGGAGGCGAGGTAGGAGAAGGTGACGATGACCGCGCCGAAGGCGAAGCCGGTGATGGCGTACGAAAGCCACAGCTGCGGCCGCTTCATGCCGCGCAGTTCAGCCCGCACGGACGGTGCCTCGCGCGCGCCCCGGCCGCCCGGCACGGCGAGCACGGTCGCGGCGAGGCTGACGGCGGTCGCGGCGGCCACGGCCCAGAAGGCGGCGCGCCAGCTCGCGGACTGGCTGAGGACGGTACCTGCGGGGACGCCGACGATGGTCGCGAGCGTCAGGCCGCCCGCGACGAGCCCGACGGCCTTGCTCTTGGCCTCACTTGGCACCAGTGCCACGGCGGTGGCGACGGCGACGCCCCAGAACCCGGCGTACGCGAGCGCGCTGACGATCCGGGTCGCGAACAGGACGCCGTACCCCGGCGCGAGGGCGCCCACGACGTGTCCCGCGATGAACACGGCCTGGAGCAGGACGAGCGCCGTGCGGCGCGGCCAGCGCAGCGTCGCCACCGCGAGCAGCGGCGCGCCGACGACCATGCCGATCGCGAACGCCGAGATGAGCAGGCCGGCGTCCGGTATGGAGACACCCAGGTCGTCGGCCATGCCGGGGAGCAGTCCCGACAGCATGAACTCCGATGTTCCCTGGGTGAAGATGCCGAGCGCCAACACGTAGACCGCGAGCGGCATGGAGGTCCCTCCCTGGTGGTGTCTGGTGGTCGTGACGGGGGCGCGACTCGTTTTGAATCAGTCGCTTCAAAACCCGGACGGACCTTAGCACGTTCTGAAGCGAGTGCTTCAGAACGTGCGGGGAGGGGTGCTTGCTCTGCTAGCGCGCGTCCTTGGGCGGTTCGCCGGTGGCGCGCAGGGCTTTGGCCGCGGCGCGGGCCCGGGCGGCGCGGTGGCGGTGTGCGGCCGCTTCCCGGGCCCGGTGGCGTTCTCCGTGGTTCTGGGCGAGGGCGTCCTCGGCTCTGGCCAGTGCCTCGGTCGCCGCCACGGCCCGTTCCCGAAGCAGGCCGGCCCGGGCCTGCAAGGCCTTGAGCAGCTCCGGGCCGCGCGCCGCCATCTCCTTGGTGGTGGCGTCCGTCTCCCGGTCGACGGCGTCCTGTTCGCGCTGGTCCGCCGCGTCCGAGCGGCGCAGTGCCGCCTCGCTGCGGTCCAGGCGTTCCTGGCTGGCCGTCAGCAGTTTTCGGGAGCGCCCGATGTGCTCGTACGAGCGCTGCCGGATGCTGGGAGTCGTCTCACCCGCCGCGCGACGCCGTGCGTCCAGGTGCTGCTCTTGAGCGGCGAGCCTGTCCTGCCATGCGTCTGCGGCGGCTTCGCGCTGGTCTGCGGCGGCTTCGCGCTGGTCTGCGGCGGCTTCGCGCTGGTCTGCGGCGGCTTCGCGCTGGTCTGCGGCGGCCTCGCGCTTGTCCGCAGCGGCTTCCCGCTTGTCCGCGGCGGCCTCACGGCTGTCGGCGGCGGCTTCGCGCTCGTCGGGCACCTGTTGTCGTCCATCGGCGGCTTGCCCGTGCGCCTCTTCGGGTTGTGCGCGGTCGCTCGTCCGGGACGGTTCTTCCGGCGGGTCGGTGCCCATGCTGTCAGTATGCCCGGCCCCGAGTGCGCGCTTCCGGATCCCCGCCTCCGGAATCCGGCGGAAAGGGGTGCGCCGAGACCCGTGACGGGCCTGCCGGACTTCGCAACAATGCCCACGCCCGCCCATGCGCGCATCCCCACCCCCACAGGAGGCCCCATGAGACTCCGGCTGATCATCGCCCAGTTACTGTGCGCCGCCCTGGCGGCCCTCGGCCTGCTCGCCGCCCCCACGGCAACCGCCGCCCCCGCCCCCGCCTCCGCCCAGACGGCGATCCGCGGCGGCGACGTCCTCTACTCCGCGAGCGGCCGCTGCACGGTCGCCTTCAACGTCAGCAACGGCACGCGCTTCTACGGAATCATGGGAGGCCACTGCGGCACGGTCGGCACCCAGTGGTTCGCCGACCCCCGCCTCACCGTCCCGGTCGGCGTGACCGAGACCGTCGTCTTCCCCCGCAGCAGCTACGCCCTCGTGCGCTACACGAACACGAACCTGACCTACCCCAGCGAGATCAGGGCCGGAAGCCAGATCATCCGCATCAACCGCGCGCCGCAGCCCGTCGTCGGCCAGCAGATCTGCCGTACGGGCCCGACGACCGGCATGCACTGCGGGACCATCCAGTCCCTGAACGCCACGGTGACCTTCCCGCAGGGCACCGTGTACGGCCTGATCCGCACGAACGTCTGCGCCGAGCCCGGCGACGCGGGTGGCCCCGGATTCGCCGGGGACGCGGCGCTCGGCATCGTCGTGGGCGGCAGCGGCAACTGCTCGTCCGGCGGCACGACGTTCTTCCAGCCGCTGCCGCCGATCCTCAACGCACACGGCCTCCGGGTCGGGTACGCGCGTACGTGAGGAAGTCGGCCCAGGCGCTCGGTTCCAGGGCGAGTTGGGGGCCTTGGCGGTTCTTGGAGTCGCGTACGTGGACGGCGGCGGGGCAGGTGGCTACTTCGACGCAGTCGCCGTCGGTGCCGCTGCTGTAGCTGGACTTCCACCAGGACAGGGCTACTTCGACGCAGTCGTCGCCGTCTCCGCCGCTGTAGCTGCTCTTGAACCATGCCAGTTCGGAGGTGCCCATCATGCTCCTCGCATCCGCTCCAACAGGCCCACCGAGTGCTCGAACGAGAGGGCCTGTGAACGCATCCTGGCATACCGCTTCTGGAGCACGCTGATCTCTTTCGGGTCGGAGATGAGCTGTCCGCCGCGCTGCCCCTCGCAGTATGCGAACCAGCGATTGTCCGCGCTCTCAAGAAGCTGGACGGGTCCGTCCAGCCCGGCGTGACTCTCGCGGACCACAGGCATGATCTGGATCTCGATGTTGCGCCGGGCCGCCAGGCCGACGATGTGGTCGATGAGTTCCCGGGTGACCTCGGGCCCGCCCACGTTCCGCAGGAACACATGCTCTTCCAGGATGAAGCCGTAGGCCGTGTTCGGCCGCTCCGTGAGGAGCTTCTGGCGTTCGATGCGCGCCGCCAGTTGGGCCTGGATCTGCTCGTCGCCGAGCGACGGCAACCGGTTGGCGAACACGGCCTCCGCGTACGCGGGCGTCTGCAACAGCCCAGGAATCACCCGGCATTCGTACGTGTAGAGGGTGATCGCCTCCTGCTCCAACTGGGCCCACTGGCGGAACCAGGACGCCAACCCCCGCTGACGCGACAGCTGGTTGGCCACCAGCCGCAACGTCCCGAAGGCGTCCAGCGTGACCTCCACCTGGTCGACGAACCGCGGCGGCGGAAACCTCCGCCCCTGCTCGATCGACGCCACGAAATGCGTCGAGTAACCGATCTCCGGAGCCAGAGCCTCCTGCGTGTACCCGGCCCGCTTGCGAAAGCTCTTCAGTGCCGCGCCGAAGGCCTTGAGCCCGTCGGTCGGCTCGGGCTCGTTCGTTCCAGGCGTGCTTGACGACATCACGGGTCTCCCCAGACGCTTGCGTACCGTTCCCCGCCAACGCGCCCATGCTCACGGACAGTTACCCGTACTGTCCACACTTCGCACCCGTACACTTACGCAGCGTACGAGTTCTGGAGCTGCCGTTGGACGACAGTGCAGGTCACGGTGGGTGCCATGCCACTCCAGGTGCAAACCCCCACACCAGTACATACGTTCACGCAGCGCATCAGCGCCACCCCGCGAGGGGCCCGCCTGGCCCGCAGGCTCGCCCGGTACCACCTCGACGGCTGGGGCATCCCGTACGACAGTGAAATGTCGGACGCGGTGGCGCAGGTGGCGGCGGAGCTGGCGGCGAAAGCGGCGACGCACGGCCGCGTGGCGGGCAGGGACTTCGAGCTGCGCCTGCTGCTCGTACCGGACGGCGTACGCGTCGAGGTCACGGACACGTGCACGGAGCGCCGCGTGCCGGAGCACCCGGAACTGCCCGGTGCGGAGGCCGAGTCGGGGCGGGGCCTGGTCCTGGTGGCGGCGCTGGCGGCGGAGTGGGGGGTGGCGGAGCGGGCGCCGGGGAAGACGGTGTGGGCGCGACTGCGGCATCTCAGCCCGTCCGGCGTTTGAGGACGAGGCGCGGAGCGCCGATTCGGGGGAGGACCGTCCCACCCGAAGGGGACACCCACCCTGGGGTCCAGGGGCGGAGCCCCGGTTTCGGAGAAGGGGCGGGACTGGGGCGCCCCGCGAAGGCTAACGCCCCCGCACCCGCACCCCCGCCTGAAACCGGGAGGTGGCCCCCACGGCGGCCATCAACCCGGCCACCCGCCGCCGATACGTCCGCAAGGACATCCCGAGCCGCCGAGCGGCGGCCTCGTCGGTGAGCCCGGCGGACAGCGCCCCCAGCACCGACCGGGCCTCCTCGTCCAACTCGGGCAGCGCGGCCGCCCCCAGACAGTCGGCGACGTCCTCGGCGGCCTCCCACGTCGCGTACAGCAGCGAGTGGATGCCCTCGACGACATCGGCCGCCCGCACCACCGTGTACGTACGGGGACCCCGCGCCTCGGACCCCGCGAGGATCGCCACCCGCCGGTCGACGACGATCGCCTCCCGGGCGAGCGGCGCGGCCGAGATCCGCACCTGCGCGCCGGACGCGGCGATGGCCGCGAGCCGCCGCTCCGAGTGCGGGTCGCCGAGGGCCCGCCGCGTGTACACCTTGCGCATCGCGAGCCCACCCTCGCGCTCCGGCCGCAGCGGCGGCCGCTTCCCGTCGGCGAAGGCGGCGTTCACGCCGCCCGACCAGGTGACGAGGTCGGCGGCCCCGCACAGGAACTCCTCGCGGGCCGAAGCGAAGAGGTCACCGGCGCGCCGCACCAGTTCCTCCTCGCCCCGCAAGGTGACGAAGCCAGCCGCTTCCCCGTGCCCCATGTCCCCGTTCCCCTCCCCGTGCCCCGACCGGGACAGCCTCCCCGAACTGGCAACAACGTGCCACTCGCGCCCTCACCGGCCCCGGCGCCCCCAGGATGTGGCCATGCCGAACACGAACGACCTGCCCGCCGCCGTACCCGCCTCCGCCGCCGGAACCTGGCTCCTCGGCGGCGACCTCCCCGTACACCGCATGGGCTTCGGCGCGATGCGGCTGCCCGGCCGCACCTGGGAAGGCCCGGCGGGCGACCCCCGCGCCGCCCGCGCCGTACTGCGCCGCGCCGTCGAACTCGGCGTCAATCACATCGACACGGCCGCCTTCTACTTCTACAAGGACCTCTCCGCCAACACCTTCATCCGCGAAGCCCTCCACCCCTACCCCGACGACCTGGTCATCGCCACCAAGGTCGGCCCCGACCGCGACCCGGACCACAACTGGCTCGGCGCCGCGGGCCCCGCGAAGCTCAAGGCTGACGTCCACCGGAACCTGCGCGAACTCGGCCGCGACCACCTCGACCTCGTCCACCTGCGGTTCCTCGGCGCGGACGGTCCCGGCGACGGCCGCTTCGAAGCCCTCGCCGAACTCCGCGAACAGGGCCTCATCCGCCACCTCGGCGTCAGCAACGCCACGCCCGCGCAGCTCGCGGAGGCCCAGGCCGTCGCGCCGGTCGTCACCGTCCAGAACAGATTCAGCCCCGGCCACCGCGACGCCGACGCACGCGCGATGATCGCCCTGTGCGCCCGGCAGGGCATCGCCTACGTGCCGTTCTTCCCTCTCGGCGGCGCGGGCGCCCCGCACATCGCGGGCCTGGCGGCCGTCGCCGACCGGCACGGCGCCACGGCCGCGCAGGTCACCCTCGCCTGGTCGCTCTCCGTCTCCCCGGCGATGCTCGCCATCCCCGGGACGTCGTCCCTCGCCCACCTGGAGGAGAACGTCGCCGCGGCCGGGCTGCGCCTGGACGCGGCCGACCTCGCGGAGCTGACCGCCGACCAGCCGCCGACCGGCTGAGTCAGAGGCCGAGCACGCGCGGGTCCGACGCCAGCAGCCTGAAGTACTCCCTCGGGTCCGCCACCATCTTCCGCTCCTTCAGGTCCAGCAGGCCGCCGAGCCCGGAGACCGTCGCGGCCACCTTGCCGTCCGCCCGCACGACGGTCTGCTCGATCCGGAACGTCTTCCGCTCACCCCACACGAACCGGCAGGTCACCTCCACCTCGTCCCCCGCCCGCAGCTCGCTCCGATACCGCACCGTGTTCTCCAGGGCGACCGGGCCGACGCCCTTCCCTATGAGGTCCCGCTGCTCGATGCCGGCCGCCCGCAGCGCCGACCAGCGCGCGTGCTCCGCGTACTGCAAGTACACGGACTGGTTGAGGTGTCCCTGCGTGTCGGTTTCGTACCCGCGGACGCTGATGCCTACGGAGAACGGCTCGGACGGAGAGTGTGGAGTCTGCGGAGTGTGCTGCGACACGGCTTTCCCTTCAACTGCAACGGATGTCATCAGGTTGAACACCAACAGCCTTTCGACGCGCGGCATTCCGGCCACCGCCGAATCTCATCCCCTCCGGGGCGACACCAGGACATACCGCCCCGGCCCGCCCGCCGCTCCCGCCGTCCCGGCCGTGCCCGGCGCCGTCCGCTCGCTGTGCTCGCTCACCTGCCACCCCGCCCGCTCCAGGGCCTCGGCGCAGGCCCTGACTCCCCCCGGGGTCGGCTCCCGCACCGCCACCGCGTCCGGCTGCGGTGTCGCCGTCACGCGATAGCCCTCGCGGCCCGGTCCCGCCGGGGTGCGGCCCGCCGCCTCCAGGGCTATCGCGGCCGCCTGCACCAGGTGCGCGCGCTCCCACGCGCACGGTCTCTCCCGGTCGGCGTCCGCGTTCGTCATCCGGCGCATCTCGACGAGGCCGAGCCAGGCGTCCCGCACCTCGCGCCGCCGCGCGGGGCCTTCCGCCGCGGTGCTCCCGGCCTCCGTGCCCGTGCGGGCCGCGAAGACGCCCGGGACCGGCTCCACCGGGGCCGTCTCCGGGACCGCCCACTCCGGCTCCTCCCGGACGCGGTGGCCCGCCGGGGTCAGGAAGTACGCGTGTGGGGGGCGGGGGTGGCGGAAGGCGAGGCGCAGCCGTACGAGGGCGGTCAGCTGGGCCTCTGTGCCGCTGAGGCGGCCCGTGACCGGGTCCGCCCCCGCGATGACGCGGCGCTGTGCGGGTGTCGTGGGCTTGGCCATGCCTCCGATGGTGCCCGGTGGCACTGACATCGGCCCTGCGGGGCCTTCCCCAACCCCGCCCCTTCCCGAACCCGGGGGCTGCGCCCCCGGACCCCCGCTATCGGCGCTCCGCGCCTCGTCCTCAAACGCCGGACGGGCTGATACTCACCGGCACATTCCCAGCCCGCCCCGGCAACGTCTCAGCCCGTCCGGCGATTGAGGACGAGCCGCGGAGCGGCGATTCGGCGGAGGCAGTCCCACCCGCACGGGACACCCACCCCCGGGGGCCCGGGGGCAGCGCCCCCGGTTTCGGGAAGGGGCGGGACTGGGGAGCCCCCGGCCAGCCCTCTCACGGCCGCACGTTCCACGTGGCGAGCACCGGGCGGCCGTGTTCGTAGCTGAGGCGACTCACGGTGCCGGTGGCCAGCTGGAAGTGGGCGCCCGCCGACGGAGGGAAGCCGAGGCGGCGGGCGGTGAGGACGCGGAGGAAGTGGCCGTGGGCGAAGAGGACGACGCTGCCCTCGGTGTTGGCGAGGGCGGCGTCGACCTTCGCGAGCATGCGGTCGGCGCGCTCCCCGACCTGTTCGGGGGTTTCGCCGGGATGCTCGGCGGGGCCGGGTGCGACCCCGTCCGTGAAGAGGAACCAGTCGGGCCGGGTGCGGTGGATCTCGACGGTGGTGACGCCCTCGTACGCCCCGTAGTCCCACTCGGCGAGGTCGGGGTCCACACGGGCACCGCCGAAGCCCGCCAGCTCGGCGGTCTCACGCGCGCGCACGCGCGGGCTCGTGAAGGCCGCGTCGACGCGGTACTTGCCGAGGAGGGGTGCGACGGACCGCGCCTGGGCGCGTCCGTTTTGCGTGAGAGGGATCTCCGACCAGCTGGTGTGCTGCCCCGACAGGGACCAATCGGTCTCGCCGTGACGTACGAGGAGAAGATCACCCATGGCTTTTGCGGTCCTGTTCCGGTCGGCGAATCGTCAGCCCAGCGTATGTATACGAAGCGCGGACGCATGGGGGTACCCGCCTTGGGATAGCGATGTGCCCAGGCCATCCCCCATTGAAGTCGAAGGGTGTTCATCGTGCATCCGGCTCAGAAGTTCGGCGACAACCCCGTCGAAGTACGGGAAACCGGCCACTACACCGAGGAGTACGTACCCAGCTTCGTGGAGAAATGGGACTCGCTCATAGATTGGGAGAGGAGGGCACAGAGCGAAGGGGACTTCTTCATCGACCTGCTGCGCAAACGCGGCGTGAAGGACGTCCTCGACGTCGCGACCGGCACCGGCTTCCACTCCGTGCGGCTGCTGGCCGCAGGGTTCGAGACGGTCAGCGCGGACGGCAGCGCGGAGATGCTCTCGGCGGCATTCGCCAACGGCATGGACCACGGCCATGTGATGCGGGTCGTCCAGGCGGACTGGCGCTGGCTCAACCGCGACGTGCACGGGGCGTACGACGCCATCGTGTGCCTCGGCAACTCCTTCACCCACCTGTTCTCGGAGCGCGACCGCCGCAAGGCGCTCGCCGAGTTCTACGCGATGCTCAAGCACGACGGGATCCTCGTCCTCGACCAGCGCAACTACGACGCGATCCTCGACGACGGCTACACCAGCAAGCACACGTACTACTACTGCGGCGAAGACGTCTCCGTGGAGCCCGAGTACGTCGACGAGGGCCTCGTGCGGATGCGGTACAGCTTCCCGGACGACTCCGTCTACCACCTCAACATGTTTCCGCTGCGCAAGGACTACACCCGCAGACTGATGTCGGAGGTGGGCTTCCAGAAGATCGAGACGTACGGCGACTTCCAGCACACCTACCGCGGCGAGCAGCCCGACTTCTTCGTGCACGTCGCGGAGAAGGAGTACCGCGCGGACGACGAGCAGGACGAGCGGTACACCGGTGCGGTCGGCGTCGCCCGCAGCTACTACAACTCCACCGACGCGGACAACTTCTACGCCCGCGTGTGGGGCGGCGAGGACATCCACATCGGTCTGTACGACCACTCCGGCGAGCCCATCGCCGACGCCAGCCGCCGCACCGTCGAACGGATGGCGGGCAGACTCGGCCTCACCGAGGACTCCGTGGTCCTCGACCTGGGCTCCGGCTACGGCGGCTCCGCGCGGTACCTGGCGTCGACGTACGGCTGCCGCGTGCTCGCCCTCAACCTCAGCGAGGTGGAGAACCAGCGCCACAAGGAGCTCAACGCGGCCCGCTCGCTGTCCGGCCTGATCGAGGTCGTCGACGGGTCCTTCGAGGACATCCCCTACCCGGACGACCAGGTCGACATGGTGTGGTCGCAGGACGCCTTCCTGCACAGCGGCAACCGCGTCCGGGTCCTGGAGGAGGTCGCCCGGGTCCTCAAACCCGGCGGACAGCTCATCTTCACCGACCCGATGGCCGTCGACGACTGTCCCCCCGGTGTGCTGCAGCCGATCCTCGACCGCATCCACCTCGACGACATGGGCTCACCCGGCTTCTACGCGCGCGAACTCGCCCGGCTCGGGTTCGTCGCCTCGCCGGGCGGGTTCGAGGAGCACCGCGAGCAACTGATCACGCACTACGCGCGGGTGCTCGAAGAGACCGAGCGCCAGGAGGCGGAAGGGCTGGCCGCCCAGGTCAGCCACGACTACCTCACGCAGATGAAGATCGGTCTCGCCCGCTGGGTCGCGGCCGGCCGCGACGGGCACATCACCTGGGGCATCCTGCACTACCGGAACGGCGGCTAGTTCCCGGCGCCCGTAGCACCCGGTGACAGGGGCGGGGCAGGGCCGGAGCAGCGGAGCAGCGCCGACGGGCCTCGGTGCTCCGGCCCGCCCGCCCTCACCGGGGCCGCAGTTCGCGCCCCCCGAACGCCCCCGTGCCGTCCGCCTGCTTCCACCACGACTCCAGGCCCGCCTGGTCCAGGTCCCGCCAGCGCGGGGTCCGCTCGACCAGCGCCCGGCCGAGCCGCCGCCCCAGGTCGACCATTGTGCGGCCCGCCACCGTGCGGTCGGTGTCGTAGGACTCCAGGGCCTCCGGCCAGGTCGTCGCCGTGGCGATGGCGGACTCCAGGACCGTGGCGTCCTGCAGCGCCTTCACCGCGCCCGCGCCGGTGTGCGGCCGCGCGACCGTCGCCGCGTCGCCCGCGAGGAGGACCCGGTCCAGGGCGTAGCGGGGGGCCGTGAAGTCGTACATGGGCTGGAGGAACAGCTCCTCGGGGCGGGTCGCGCGGACCACGGCGCCCCAGTACGGCGGCAGGAGCGCGTCGGCCACGTGCGCGAGGTGGGCGCCGAGCGCGTCGGTGAGGCCGCCGGGCGGCAGGCTGGTGGGGCTGGTGAAGCCGAGGTCGGCGTCCAGGTCCGGGGGCGGCGCGGTGTACAGGACCCAGTTGACGCGGTGGCCGCCGACGCCGTCCGGGATCCGGTAGATGATCACGTGCCCGCCGTCGAAGACCGCGTACACGCAGTCCTCCTCGTCCCACAGGTGCGCGTCGACGAGACGGCCGGCGGGATAGGCGCCGCGCCAGGCCAGATAGCCCGCGTAATCGGCGCGCAGGCCCGGGTGGGCGGCGGCGCGCACCACGGAGCGGTAGCCGTCCGCGCCCACCACGACGTCGAACCGCTCGGTGCCCTCGGCCGTGTCCACCTCGGCGCCGACCGCCCCCGTGCGCACGGCCTCCACCGACGTGGCGGTGCGGAACTCCACCGACTCGGGCACCCGGCGCCGCAACTCGCCCCACAGAGGGCCCCAGTTGTAGGTGCGGAAGGGGAAGGGCATCGTGCCGATCGGGTGCCCGAGCGGGCCCGACGCCCGCTCGTCCCGTACGTACCAGCGGCGTCTGACCAGCTGCACCCACGGCATGTCGGCGTCCATGTACCCGGCCGACTCCAGCTCCGCGTACCGGGAGTTGTGCACGGCGAGGCCCACGCCCCGCTCCGCGAGGCGGCCGCCCGCCCGCTCGTACACCGTGATCTCGTCCGCTCCGCCACGGTGCGCCGCAAGCGCCATGGCACAGCCCGCGACGCTGCCGCCGACGACGGCGACCCTGCCTGAATGCATCATCGCGCCATCCTGGCAGGGCAGGTGACGTTCTGTCATGAGTGCCTGTCAGCGCGTGGTCGACGCGTCCACACGCGGGCCGAGCGATACGCCCCGGCCTGCGAAGAAGGGCTCGAATTGGGACGGGGGCAGTTCGGCCGTGCGGGTGCGCGCGTCGATGCCCGAGGGGTTGTGGAAGTGCAGTGCGCCGTCCGCCGTGCGCCCCGTGATGAGGACCAGGTGCCCGCCCCGGCCCGGCGCGGGCCGCTCCGGGCGCCGGATCTCGAAGTGCGCGGACACGATCACCGTGCGCCCCGCGTCCAGGAGGGCGGGGATCTCGTCGAGCGCGAGGTGGCGGTGCACGGTCGCGTCCATGCCGTGCACCTCGCGTACGTACTCGGCGAACGGCGCGTAGACCAGGCCCCGGATCGTGCCCTCGGCGTCCTGCGTGTACGCGCCGTACTTCAGCGCGCCGTCGCGCAGCTCGAACAGCGACGGCGCGTCCGGGCCGAGCGCCATCCGCAGGCAGGTGATGCCGCACAGGTGCTTGCACCAGCGTCCGTAGTCCGCGAGGGTGGCGGCGCCCGACGTCCGCCAGGCCGGGTCGTCCGTGGCGTCATGACCCTCGTACACGATCTTCGCGACCAGGTCCGGCGAGGCGAACTGCGTGAGGGACGGCGTCTGGCAAGTGGTGCAGAGGGCCACCGCACGCTCCTGTCGAAGGCTGCTCGCTACTGGCGATAGCCGCTCAGGAAGCGGCCGATGCGGCTGATCGCCGCGTCCAGATCGTCAGCGTACGGGAGGGTGAGGATGCGGAAGTGGTCGGGGCGCGGCCAGTTGAAGCCGGTGCCCTGGACCACCTGGATCTTCTCCTGGAGCAGCAGGTCGAGGACGAACTTCTCGTCGTCGTGGATCGCGTGCACCTTCGGGTCGAGGCGCGCGAAGGCGTACAGCGCGCCGCGCGGCTTCACACAGGAGACGCCCGGGATCTCGTTCAGCTTCTGCCAGGCCCGGTCGCGCTGTTCGTACAGCCTGCCGCCCGGCGCGGTCAGGTCGTGGATGGACTGGCGGCCGCCCAGGGCCGCCTGGATCGCGTACTGGGCGGGGGCGTTGGGGCACAGGCGCATGGAGGCCAGCATCGTCAGGCCCTCCAGGTAGTTCCGCGCGTGCTGCTTGGGGCCCGTCACCACCAGCCAGCCGGAGCGGAAGCCCGCGACCCGGTACGTCTTGGAGAGGCCGCAGAAGGTCAGGACCACCAGGTCCGGGGCAAGGGACGCGACGCTGTGGTGCACCGCGTCGTCGTACAGGATCTGGTCGTAGATCTCGTCGGCGAAGACCATCAGGCCGTGGCGGCGGGCCAGGTCGAGCATGCCCTCCAGGACCTCGCGGGGGTAGACCGCGCCCGTCGGGTTGTTCGGGTTGATGATCACCAGGGCCTTGGTGCGGTCGGTGATCTTCGACGCCAGGTCGTCGAGGTCCGGGTACCAGTCGGCCTGCTCGTCGCACAGGTAGTGCACGGCCTTGCCGCCGGACAGGGTCGTCACGGCCGTCCACAGCGGGAAGTCCGGGGCCGGGATGAGGACTTCGTCGCCGTCCTCAAGGAGCGCCTGCACGGCCATCGTCACCAGCTCGGACACGCCGTTGCCGAGGAAGACGTCGTCCACGTCGATGTCGTCCAGGCCGAGCGCCTGGTAGCGCTGGACCACGGCGCGGCGCGCGGACAGGACGCCGCGCGAGTCCGTGTAGCCGTGCGCGCCCGGCAGCATCCGGATCATGTCCTGGACGATCTCCTCGGGTGCCTCGAAGCCGAAGAGCGCGGGGTTGCCGGTGTTGAGGCGCAGGACGCTGTGGCCCGCCTCCTCCAGGGTGTTGGCGTGCTCGATGACCGGGCCCCGGATCTCGTAACAGACCTCGCTGAGCTTGCTCGACTGCCGGAACTCCATGTGCTGTGCCTCCCGTGGCGTGCGTTACTTGGTTTTACCAAGCTGCCGCTTGGAAAGTCCAACACCTTGTCTAGACTGCGACGCATGCCACCTCGATCGTCGACCCGACCGCGCCGAAGCTACGACCAGTACTGCGCCGCCGCCCGCGCTCTCGACGCCGTCGGTGACCGCTGGACCCTCCTCATCGTCCGCGAGCTGCTCGCCGGGCCCCGGCGGTACACCGATCTGCACGCCGATCTGCCCGGCGTCAGCACCGACGTGCTCGCCTCGCGGCTCAAGGACATGGAGCAGGGCGGGATCGCCTCCCGGCGTCGGATGGCCGCGCCTGTTTCCGCGTACGTCTACGAACTCACCCCGCGCGGGCGGGCGTTGCTGCCCGTTCTTGAGGCGCTCGGGGAGTGGGGGGCCGCCGACCTCGGTGAGCGTGCCGCCACCGACGCCGTGCGGGCGCACTGGTTCGCGCTGCCGTTGCGGGGGCGCTTGGAGGCGCTCGGCGGGCACGGGGTCGTGCATGTCCGGCTCGACGAGGGGGAGTTCCTGCTGTGGCTCGGGGACGCGGGCGCGGGGCGGGCCGTGTACGCCGACGGGGGCGGGGAGGCCGAGGTCTGCGCTGACGCGCGGGTCGTGCTGTCGGCGGAGGTGTGTGTTGCCCTTGCCCGGGGCGAGTTGGGGTGGGGGGACGCTGTGCGGAGTGGGGGTGTGGTGGTGGAGGGGGAAGGGGTGTTGGCGAAGGTGTTGCGGGAGGGGTGAGGTGGGGCTCTCGCGGGGGGCGCCCCAGTCCCACCCCTTCCCGAAACCATGGGCTTCGCCCCTGGACCCCGGGGCGGACGGTCCCTTCGGGTGGGACAGTCCGCCGCCGATCGGCCTTCGGCCTCGTCCTCAAACGCCGGACGGGCTGAAATCTGCCCCCGTCCTTCAGGCGCCCGACGGGGGCCTTCCGTTGCCGCGCGTCAGCGCGTAGCCGCCGATCCCCGCCAGCGCCGCGAGTACTCCGCCCGCTCCCGTCCAGAGCCAGCGGTCCGTCCACCAGCCCGACGCCCAGCCGTCCTCCGGCTCCGCTGTCGACAGGGCCGCCCGGGAGCCGGAGTCGGCAGTGTCGTCGGTGTCCACCGAGGCGCCCGGTACGAGCGGCTTCGCCAGGGTGCCGTCGACCGCTGCCGAGCCGCCGATGTCCTTCGACGTCGCCTCGACCTCGGCGGTGACGGGGGAGCCCAGGTCGGCCGTCTTCAGGCCCGTCGCCGTCAGGCGGATGTAGTACGTGCCCGGGAGCGGGTCGTTGGACCAGGGGTCCGACCAGGCGCGGACCGGGCGCAGGACGCAGGTGAGGTCGACCTTCGCCGCGTCGGCGGGCCGCGACTGCATGCCGTACATGCAGGGCTGGCGGCGCCTCAGGCCGTCGTAGACGTCGACGCGCCACCGGGTGTCGGGGCGGCCTGCCGCCGACTCGGGGAGCTTGACCGTGGCCTTGACCGTGGGGCGCTGACCGGCGTCCGCGGGGAACGACCAGTACAGGTAGTCGCCGGTCGACGCGCTCGCCGTGGCCCGGTGGCCCTGCTCGATCTCCGTGGCCGTGCGGAAGGACGTGCCCGCGTCGGAGCGTGACGTGTCGTCCTTGTCGGTGGGGGCCGCGAGTGCCGCGCCCGACGCCAGGAGTGCGGTGAGGGCCGCGAGGCCCGCCGCCGCCAACAGACGTGTCGTACGCATCAGCTCGTCCTCCAGACAGCGACGCGCCACCGCGCCACCCAGCCCCACACCAAGCCGCCGACGAAGCCGGTCAGCACCAGCGCGCCCAGCAGCCACCAGCCACGGCCGAGGCCGAACGCCGCCACGTCGGAGGCGTCGTCCGGGGCGTCCACGATGTCCACGGCCAACTCGACGGGCAGACCCGGCTTGCCCTTCGTGGCCGCCGCATCGCCGGACGCGGGCGCGTAGGAGTGGGACACCTGGAGGCAGACCGGTTCCGTCTCGGCCTCGTCGTCATCCTGCTCCGGCTTCGGGTAGCGCAGGCCCGTCGAGATCGCGTCCGTGCGTCCGTCGCCCGCCTCCGAGCCGCGTACGATCTCACGGCCGTGCTTGGTGACGGCCCGCATCAGCACGCCGTAGTCGTTGGTCACGGCCCGGTCGGCCGCCACGCTCACCGAGGCGCGCAGCTCCTGCCCCGGCTCGACGTCCACGCGGTACCAGCGGTGCTCGCCGAACCCGGTGCGGTCGGTGTAGACGCCGGGCTTGAGCTCCGGCGCGGCGGCGCAGCTCGCGGCGCCCTCGACCGCCACGGGCCTGACGACGGGGTCGGCCGCCCGATCCACCAACTGGCCGACGCGGTCGGTGAGTTCGTCGGTGTGCCGGATGGAGGTGTACGTCCCGCCGGTGGCCTCCGCGATGCAGCTCAGCTGCGCGCGCATCTTGGTGTTCGGCACCAGGCCGAGCGTGTCGATCGTGAGGTCGATGCCCTTGGCGGAGATCTCCCGCGCCACCTCGCACGGGTCCAGGGGCTGGCAGGTGTCCTCGCCGTCGCTGATGAGGACGATGCGGCGCGAGCCCTCGCCGCCCTTCAGGTCGTCGGCGGCCTTCAGGAGGGCCGGGCCGATCGGGGTCCAGCCGGTGGGCGCGAGCGTGGCGACCGCCGCCTTGGCGTCCGCGCGGTCCAGCGGGCCCACCGGGTAGAGCTGCTCGGTGTCCTTGCAGCCCGTCTTGCGGTCGTCGCCGCGGTAGTTGGCGCCGAGGGTGCGGATGCCGAGATCGACGCTCTCGGGGGTGGCGTCGAGGACCTCGTTGAAGGCCTGCTTCGCCGCGGCCATGCGGCTCTTGCCGTCGATGTCGCGGGCCCGCATCGACCCGCTCGCGTCGAGCAGCAACTCGACCTTCGGGGCGGGCCCCGACCCGCCGTCGTCCGGTTCGTCGTCCGCGACCGCGGACGTGGGCGAGAGCCCCATGCTCAGGGCCGCGAACAGGGCACAGAAGCCCGCCGCGAACCGCTTTCCAGTGATCATCGGAGGATCTTATGGATCAAGGACCGCCCGCTCCAAAAATGGCTTGCGGGCGCCGGTTAGGGTGGCTGGTGTGCTGCGAGAAGTGACGGCTGTCCGGTATCTGGAACCCCTGCGGGCCGGCGGCTCCGTGCCCGGGATCGTCGAGGCCGACGACCTCGGGACCTACGTTCTGAAGTTCACCGGCTCCGCGCAGGGCCGCAAGGCGCTGGTCGCCGAGATCGTCGTCGGCGAGCTGGCGCGCCGCCTCGGCCTGCGCGTGCCCGAGCTTGTCCTCGCCCACTTCGACCCGGCCGTCGGCGCGCACGAACCGCACCAGGAGGTGCGGGACCTGCTGCGCGCCAGCGCGGGCCTGAACCTCGGCATGGACTACCTGCCGGGAGCCCGCGACCTGACCCCCGACACCGACCTGGACGTCGACCCACTGGAGGCGGGCAAGGTCGTGTGGCTCGACGCCCTCACCGCGAACGTCGACCGCACCGTGCACAGCTCGAACCTGATGGTCTGGCCGACCTTCGGCACCCGCGAGCCGCGCCTGTGGCTCATCGACCACGGCGCGGCCCTCGTCTTCCACCACCGCTGGGACGCGGCCACCGTCCTCGCCACCGCCGAGAAGCCCTACGACTTCCGCCAGCACGCGCTCGGCCGCTACGGCCCGGACACCGCGGCCGCCGACGCGGAGCTGGCCCCACGCGTCACCGAGGAACTCCTCCGCGACATCGTGGCCGAGGTCCCGGACGCCTGGCTCGCCGACGAGCCGGGCTTCGCCACGACCGACGCCCTGCGGGAGGCGTACGTCACCTACCTCGCCGCCCGCGCCCGCGCCTCCGCGACCTGGCTCCCCACCGACTTCCCCTCCCGCGCCGAACTCGCCGCCGAGGACGTCCGCCGGGCGCAGGCCACCGAGGCGTCCCGCCCGACCTGGCTCAAGCGCGTCCCGAACCTGCACGGCAAGCCCGACCCGCGCCCCGCGAAGAGGTACCCATGAGCGACCGCCCCGCCGAGACGCCCCCGCCCGGGCCCCACCGCGTGCAGATCGAGTACTGCACCCAGTGCCGCTGGCTGCCCCGCGCGTCCTGGCTCGCCCAGGAACTCCTCACCACCTTCGAGGCCGAACTGACCGAGCTGGCCCTGAAGCCGGGAACGGGCGGCGTGTTCGTCGTACGCGTCGACGGCACGGTGGTCTGGGACCGCCGCGAACAGGGCTTCCCCGAGCCGACCGCCGTGAAGCGCCTGGTCCGCGACATCGTGGCGCCGGGGCGGAGCCTCGGGCACTCGGAGCGCTAGGGCCCGCCGCCCCCGGCACTTCTCAGTGCCGGGGGCGGCGGTGCGCGCGTGGGGTCAGCGGAGCTGCTCGTACGCGGGCAGCGTGAGGAAGTCCGCGTAGTCGGCGTCCAGGGAGACCTGGAGCAGCAGGTCGTGGGCCTGCTGCCACTTTCCGGCCGCGAAGGCCTCCTCGCCGATCTCGGCGCGGATCGCGGCCAGTTCGGCGGCGGCGACCTCACGGGCCAGTTCGGCCGTCGCGGGCGTGCCGTCCGCGAAGACCACGCCCGCGTTGATCCACTGCCAGATCTGGGAGCGGGAGATCTCGGCGGTGGCCGCGTCCTCCATGAGGTTGAAGATGGCGACGGCGCCGAGGCCGCGCAGCCACGCCTCGATGTAGCGGATGCCGACCTGGACGGCGTTGACCAGGCCGTCGTAGGTGGGCTTGGCGTCGAGGGAGTCGATGGCGATCAGGTCGCCGGCGGCCACGGAGACGTCCTCGCGCAGCCGGTCCTTCTGGTTCGGCCTGTCGCCGAGGACCTTGTCGAAGGACTCCAGGGCGATCGGGACCAGGTCGGGGTGGGCGACCCAGGAGCCGTCGAAGCCGTCGCCCGCCTCGCGGTCCTTGTCGGCGCGGACCTTCTCGAAGGCGACCTTGTTGACCTCGGCGTCCTTGCGGGACGGGATGAAGGCCGCCATGCCGCCGATGGCGTGCGCGCCGCGCTTGTGGCAGGTGCGGACGAGGAGTTCGGTGTAGGCGCGCATGAACGGGGCCGTCATCGTGACCAGGTTGCGGTCCGGCAGGACGAACTTCTGGCCGCCGTCACGGAAGTTCTTGACGATGGAGAAGAGGTAGTCCCAGCGTCCGGCGTTCAGACCGGAGGCGTGGTCGCGCAGTTCGTAGAGGATCTCCTCCATCTCGTACGCGGCCGTGATGGTCTCGATGAGGACGGTGGCGCGGACGGTGCCCTGCGGGACGCCGACGTAGTCCTGCGCGAAGACGAAGATCTCGTTCCAGAGGCGGGCCTCCAGGTGCGACTCCGTCTTCGGGAGGTAGAAGTACGGGCCCTTGCCGAGGTCGATCAGGCGCTGGGCGTTGTGGAAGAAGTACAGGCCGAAGTCGACGAGGGCGCCCGGGACCGGTGCGCCGTCCGCGTCGGTGAGGTGCCGCTCGTTCAGGTGCCAGCCGCGCGGGCGCATCACGACGGTGGCGAGTTCGCCCGCGTCCTTCAGGGCGTACGACTTGCCGGTGCGCTCGTCCGTGAAGTCGATGCGGCGCTCGTAGGCGTCGGTCATGTTCAGCTGGCCGAGGATCACGTTCTCCCAGGTGGGAGCCGAGGCGTCCTCGAAGTCGGCGAGCCAGACCTTCGCGCCGGAGTTGAGCGCGTTGATGGTCATCTTGCGGTCGGTGGGGCCGGTGATCTCCACCCGGCGGTCGTTCAGGGCGGCCGGGGCGGGGGCCACCTTCCAGGAGTCGTCCGCGCGGATCGCGGCGGTCTCCGGGAGGAAGTCCAGGGTCGAGGTGCGGGCGATCTCGGCGCGACGCTCCGCGCGGCGGGCGAGGAGCTCGTCACGCCGGGGCGTGAACCTCCGGTGCAGCTCGGCCACGAAGGCGAGGGCCGCGGGGGTGAGGACCTCTTCCTGCCGGGGCAGGGGCTCGGCGTCGACGATGGCCAGCGGGGACGGCGCTGGTGCGGACATGAGCTGTCACTTCCTTCAGCGAGCTTGCTTCACGGGCGGTGCGCTGCCCCGACAGCCGCCGGGCCGGTCGTCGCGGCACTCCGTGCCGCGGGGCCGAGATACGGCTGCGGGCGCCGTCCACCGGGTCGGGCGCTTCTGAGCAGTGGATACTAGTTTCCTCATAGTGGAAGTTCAATGGTTTGTTGACGTCGAGATTCTCTCCGTCGACAGAACATGGCGCTGAGTGCCATGCCCGTCACTCCAAGTTGACCAGCTCACTCCAGCCGCTCCAAGTCGGAGAACGTGTCGATGTCGGACGGCTCGGCCACGTCCCCGCACTCGACGGCCACGACGGCCCCGGCGTGCTCCTTCAGGTAGGCCCGCGCGCCCCGGTCGCCCGTCGCGCTCGCCGCGATGCCGTCCCAGTGGTCCGCGCCGAACAGCACGGGGTGGCCGCGCTCGCCCGCGTACGTCGCCGCCGCGAGCGTCCCCGGCGAGCGGTACGCGGCCCGCACCCGGGCCACCGCCGCCGCGCCGATGCCCGGCTGGTCCACCAGGCACACAAGGGCCGCCCCCGCCCCGCTCTCCCGCAGCGAGGCGAGCCCCGCCCGCAGCGAGGACCCCATGCCCTCGCGCCAGTCCGGGTTGTCCACCAGGACGCACCCGGGCAGGTCCGCCCGCTCCCGTACGACATCGGCGGTGGCGCCGAGCACCACGTGCACGCGGGTGCAGCCGCCGTCCCGCAGCGCCCGCACCGCCCGCTCCACGAACAGCTCGCCGCGATGCTCCAGCAGGGCCTTCGGGCACCCGCCGAGGCGCCGGCCGCCGCCCGCGGCCAACAGCAGGCCGACGACCTCGACGGGGGCGGTGGGGGCGGAAGGTGACAGTGATTCGGTCATGACTCTTGCTTACCGCATGGGTTCTGGGGACCCTGTTCCGGCCGGGGGCGTGGCCGAAAGTGACGCCTGCGTCGCGCTGTGGCCTCATCGGCCCGCGCCCGCGCCCCTTCGGTGTCCGGCCGCCGCGGCGGGTCCGCCCGGGTCCGCGCGCGTACAGGCGCACAACGACGTGCGAGGGGGAGAGCTGTGTTGCGGAGCGTGGGGCAGAGAGCCGTGAGGGGAAACTTCGAGGATCCGCGGGTGACGGAACTGCGGGCGGCCGTGTCCCGGCTGCGCCGCGAACTGGCCGCGTACCCGGGCGAGTTCCCGGACCGGGCGATAGCGGAGGACGAGTTAGCGGCCCTCGCCGCCATGGCCGCGACGGGCGCGCCCGAGGCCCGCAGGCTGCGGCGTTCGCTGCTGCTTGTCGCGAGTTCGATCGGCTCGGTCAGTGCGCTGACCGGTGCGCTCGCGGGCGTCAGAGGGGCCGTTGAGCTGTTCGGGGAGCCGCCGCATCCGAGGTGATGCGGCGGCTCTCGTGCGCTGAGCGCGGCGGCGTCCCGTTCCCCCAGCCGGGTCCCGCCGCGTTCGCCGCTCTGTGCGGCGGGCGAATTCCGGGCCGCCCGAGCTTGCACCTGGCCGGGCAACAGCCCGGCGCCCTCAGCCCGGAGCGGGGCGCCGTCGGGTCGCGCTGCGCGCTCGTCCTCAAGCGCCGGACGGGCTCTCTCCCACCCGCCCGCCCAAACTTGCACCGGGCCTCGCCGACAGCCCGGCACCTTCAGCCCGGAGTGGGTCACCCCCGTAT